>DUCN01000030.1 GCA_012959805.1 Myxococcales bacterium
CTGGCCGTCGGCTACATCGTTCGATTGGAGGTGGCGCTGCAGATCTTTCTGGGTGGCGTGTTGGGGTGGCTGATTCTTCTACCCATGGCGCCAGAGATGGTTTCGTTTTTCGCTCCGGAATCCGCCGCGCTCGTGGCCGCTTCTTCAGTTTCGTTTGACGGGGATGCGGCGGAGCGTGCTTGGGCGATATGGTCGAGTGGGATTCGGTATGTCGGAGTCGGGGCCATGGCGGTCGGTGGGCTGACTGCACTCTTTCGTGTGCGAGTGGGCCTTCGACGTGCGCTCGCCGAGCTCCAACAGGGCTGGACGACGCGAGCCGGAGGTTCGCGATCAAATGACGACCTCTCGTCTACAACGATTCTGCTCTTTACAGTCGCGGCAGTCGTAATCGTCGTTGCACTCTATTGGGGCTTTACGGGCAATATTGGCGTGACCGCGCTTGCGACGGTCATCATGGTGGTGGCGTCCTTCTTTTTCGTCGGCGTCGCCAGCTATATCGTTGGCCTCGTTGGGAACAGCAATAGTCCGGTGTCGGGAATGACCATTACCGCCGTGCTCATGACCGGGGGACTTCTTTGGCTCTTTGGGTATACGGGACTGCAGGGGATGGTCGCGACATTAGGCGTGGCCGCGATCGTCTGTTGTGCGGCCTGTACGGCTGGTGATGTCTGCAACGATCTCAAGACCGGGTCGATCGTCGGTGCTTCCCCCAAACAACAACAGAAGATGCAATTGGCCGGAGTTGTGATCGCAGCGTTCGTCATGGCGCCGGTTCTGCAGCTCTTGCATAACGCCTATGGAATCGGGTCGCGGGAGCTCGCGGCGCCTCAAGCGAGTCTCTTTGCGAGCCTGGCACGGGGATTTTTCGGCGGGGAATATCTTCCGTGGGGGCTCGTCGTACTCGGCGCCGTCATCGGCATCGCCGTTCTATTCCTCGATGCGGCCGTCGAGCGGCGCGGTCTCGGTTGGCGCCTGCATCTCATGCCAATCGCAGTGGGTCTTTATCTTCCATTTGGTCTCGCCGTCCCAATTGTCGTCGGCGGGCTTATCGAGTGGGTCGGGCGAAGAAAGGCCGGGTCGGCTCCGCGCTCGGAAGCCCAGCGTGGCGTTCTCTTTGCGTCGGGCGTGGTCGCCGGAGAGGCGCTCGTCGGTGTCGCGATTGCGATGGCGATTGGCGGTGGCTTCGAGCCGCTCCAATTGGGAGGGGCGTGGAATGGGCCGATGTCGCTGTTGGCGGCGCTTGTCGTGGTGGCTGTGTTTTTCGCGTCGAGCCGTCCGCGCGTGACCATTTGATGAGAAAGCGGGAGTCTTTGGGGAATCTTGTATCGTGCAATGAAGTTTGGGGAATCGGGAGAGGGAACGAATGAGCGCAGTCGAGCCTGAAAACGCATTCGGTGATACTCAATTGCTCACGCGGCGAATCCTGATTGGATTGGCAGCTGGAATGTTGCTGGGTGTTGCCATCAATCAGGCCGGACGGGATCTCGCTATCGCGCAGTTCCTTGTCGATGATCTCTTTTATGTCGTTGGCGAGATATTCCTACGAAGCCTGAAGCTTCTCGTCGTGCCCCTGGTGCTGGTCTCATTGGCTTGTGGAACGGCGGCTCTCGAGGATGTGACGAAACTCGGTCGCATCGGAGGTAAAACCCTCGCCCTTTATATGCTCACGACCGCGATCGCCATCAGCCTGGCGATTCTGGCCGCCGTGATCGTTGGACCTGGCGTGGGCTTTGATCTTCCGACTGAGGCAATCGGTTATGCGGCCAAAGGGACGCCTGGATTCGCTCAGATCTTGATCGAGATCTTCCCAGACAACCCGTTCGAAGCCATGAGCGAAGGACGCATGCTTCAGGTGATCGTGTTCTCTGTCTTGTTGGGCGTCGCCATGACCCTTTCTGGCGAGTCCGGCCGAGGCTTGCTGAACCTTTTTGAAAGCGCGAATGCAGTCATCATGAAATTGGTTTTCATGCTGATGCAGATCGCGCCCATTGGCATTTTCTGCCTCATCGCAAAGGTCTTTGCGAACGAAGGGGTCGACGCCTTCGAGAACCTCTTTAAATATTTCATTCTGGTCCTAGCCGTGCTCATGGTTCACGCCTTCGTGACCTATCCCGTCCTGCTCATGCTCTTTGGTCGTCTCAGGCCAATCGGCTTCTTTAAAAAGCTGCGAGCGCCCATGAGCGTGGCTTTTGGGACGGCGAGCAGTGGGGCGACTTTGCCGGTCACGCTCCGCACGACCGAACAACGGTTGGGCGTCGATCCGTCGATTGCCTCCTTCACCGTCCCACTAGGTGCGACGATCAACATGGATGGCACCGCGATCATGCAGGGTGTCGCCACCGTCTTCATCGCCCAGGCCTATGGAATCGATATCGGACCGGCCGGCTATCTGACGATTGTTCTGACCGCCACGCTTGCATCGGTGGGGACGGCGGGTGTTCCCGGGGTCGGCACGATCATGCTGGCCATGGTGCTGCGACAGATGGACCTGCCGGTCGAAGGAATCGGGCTGATTCTGGGTGTTGATCGGCTGCTCGACATGACCCGAACCGCCGTGAATATCACGGGCGACGCCGCGGTCTCCTGCATCGTTGCCCGGAGCGAGGGCAAGCTCGACCTGGAAACATTCAACGGACCCTAGACTGGCCCCAGCTCTTTCCTCAACTCGGTCGGTATTTCTGAGGTAGCGTCTTTTCTTCGCGCAGCCCCTAGACTGAAAATGAGGAGTCCAAGAAATGAAGCTTTACACTGGAATGGGTCCCAATCCACGAGTCGTCGTGATCGCGATCGCCGAACTCGGAGCCGATGTCGAACTCGAAGCGGTTGATCTCATGACCGGGGAGAATCGGCAGGGCGATCACCTCGCTCGCAATCCCTCCGGTCAACTTCCGACCCTGCAACTCGATGATGGTTCCTATCTCGCTGAGATAACGGCCATTGTTGAATACCTCGACGAAAAGTCTTCTGGATCGCTGATCGGTTCGACAGCGGAAGAACGCGCGGAGACTCGGATGTGGGTTCGACGAATCGATCTGAATATTTGCGAAAACCTCGGCTCTGGATTTCGTTTCGCTGAGGGATTGGCACTTTTCAAGGATCGGATTCACTGCATCCCGCAGGCAGCCGACGATTTCAAAGCGATTACCCAAGAAAAGCTCGTCTGGCTCGACGGACTCATGGACGGCAAGGAATTCATTTGCGGCGACCGCTTCACGCTCGCTGATATCCTGCTCTTCGCATTCCTCGAATTCGGGGCCAATATTGGTCAGCCTCTCGATGCGAAATGTGAACGATTGCAGGCCTGGTATGCACGGGTTGCGTCGCGGGCATCGGTCGCCACGTAGTTTTCCAGTCGATGTAGGGGGTTTAGGGGAGGCCGTTTCTCGATCGGATTCTGTGTGCGCCAGCGGCCAAGCGACGGGTCAGACCCGTGTGCGCTTCGCGTCATGGTGCTAGATTCTGCGCCGAACAGGTCAATCGGGTCCCGCATTGAATGCTCCAATGGCTTCCGGGTCAGGGAATGATTTCTTCGCCCGAACGTTGGCAGTATTCCTTTTAACATGGCAGAGTGAATGTCGGACT
Organism: Myxococcales bacterium; assembly: GCA_012959805.1. Classification (GTDB taxonomy): domain Bacteria; phylum Myxococcota_A; class UBA9160; order UBA9160; family UBA4427; genus UBA4427. Next base: position 3,583 of record DUCN01000030.1, read on the forward strand.
CCGGTCGATCTTCGGGCGAATTTTGGGCAATGTGGTCCGGTCCTTGAACCCGGCCTGAGCCACGTCGGCGCGGCATGCGAAGCGGGATGCGGCCAGACATAGACAAGCAGGGCGGTGGGGGAGCCTCGGCCGTGCGACGTTAGGGAGTAAGAGATGGCACGAGCAAGTCGAATGAGCGTTCTCAAGCGCAAGCGCGAGAGCGAGAAAGCCGAGAAGGCTCAGCGCAAGCGCGAGGTCCGAGCCGCTGAGAAGGACTATCCAACGGAAAAGGAGCCCCATTCCGGCGAGGCGACCGACGATGATCTCGCGGGCTACGGCATGGTTCACGAGGACGAGGAGGAAGACTCGGAAGAAGAGGCCTAGGGGCAGGACTTAGGGGCGGTCACCGATGATCGTCAAGCGCTCCATGACGCGCTTCTGGGGCCAATAGTCGCTGATAGCCAGATGTTGTGTGGATCGATTGTCCCAGAAGGCAAGGCTGTCAGCTTCCCATTTGAAGCGAACCTGATACTCCGCGACCTCGACTTCTCTGTACAAAGACTCGAGAAGCTCGGCGCTTTCGGTCGAATCCATTCCTTCGATATGGGAAGTGAAAATTCGATTGACATAGAGGCAGCGGCGCTTGGTTTCCGGATTCGTCCTGACGATCGGATGGATCGCAGGCGGGAATTCTTTTCGCTTCTGCTCGCGTTCCTCATCGCTGAGTCCGAGCCCGAATGTGCTGACGAAATCATGCACCGCATTGAGGTCCTCGATCTGGGCCTTTCGTTTATCCGAGAGCCCTTCGTAGACCGCTTCGACATCCGCCCAAAGGGTATCGCCGCCCACAGCGGGGACCTCGCGCGCTCGAAGCACGGAGCCCAGCGATGGTTCCTGCCGCCAGCTGACGTCGCTATGCCAATTGTTTTCGACGCCGACTACCGTCTCGTCCTTGGCGAAGCGAATGACGTTGGGTGTATCGCCGGAAGGGAGGAAGGGATGCTCTTCGAGTTCTCCGAAATTCCTTGCCAAGGCCGCGTGCTCTTCGCCGCTGATCGCCTGATCGCGAAAAAAGATCACCTTGAACTCGACGAGTGCGGTTCGGAGTTCTTGTAGCAGCGACGGCGACAGGGTTTGGGAGAGGTTCACGCCACGAATTTCGGCACCGAGGCAAGGACTCAGTAGAGTCGTTTCGAAATGCTCGAAGTGGAGCGCGTCAAGTCGTTCGCGCTGGATTGCAATATGCCGCCGAGGTCCGTAGTGAATGCTGTTGCTCCGTTGAGTGGCCATGAGATCTCCCTTCCGTCGATATTGGATGTGCGGTGTGCGATATCCGGAAATCTGTCCGCCACACGCGCAGCCAAGTCTAAGTCTGGACGAGCGCGACGGCCAATGCGGCTCTAGCGGGGCTTCGGTCTCGAAAAACGTCGTCGGGACCGATCGACGACGGCACGTGTATCGCAATGCTCTGCGTGATCATTCACGATTCCCATCGATTGCATGAACGCATACGCCGTGGTGGGGCCGATGAAGCGAAAGCCGCGCTTCTTGAGGGCCTTGGACATGGCCTTCGATTCGGACGTTTGACTTTGCGCGACCAGACTCTTCTCGTCGAATTTTGTCGGTCGATCGGCGTCATCGGGTTCGAAGCTCCAGAAGAATGCGCCAAGCGAACCGAAGTCCGTCCGCAAGTCGCGGGCGAGTCGTGCATTGCTCAGCACGGCCTCGATCTTTCCGCGATGACGAACGATTCCAGCATCCTTCAGTAGTCGAAGGACGCTGCGTTCGTTCCAACCGGCGATCCGGTCGAAGTCGAAATCGACGAATGCCTGACGAAAATTCTCTCGCTTGCGCAGAATCGTCAGCCACGAGAGTCCGGATTGAAATCCCTCGAGCGACAGTTTCTCGAAGAGCTTTTGATCGTCATCGACAGGGAAGCCCCATTCTACATCGTGGTAGGTCTGGTATTGGTCGTCATCGCCGCACCAACGGCAGCGCACAGGGGTTTCTGAAGCTCGTGCGCGGCTCGCTGGGGGAGACACCTGGCCTAACGTCCGCGAAATTCGGGGCGGCGCTTTTCGAGAAAGGCTCGAACGCCTTCCGCGTAGTCTTCGCTATCGAAGCAGCGGCGGATTGCATCCTTGACGCCATCGGGGTCACGGGTGGACTCGCTTCGCGCGAGATCCGAAAACGCAGATTTGGCGGCGCGGAGAGTGAGCGGCGCATTCGCCGAGATCATCTCGACGGTTTCGGCGATGAACGCATTCAAGTCAGCCTTGGGCAGAACCCGGTTCACGAGACCCATCGCTTCCGCCTCTTTCGCGTCGAAGCTGCGTGCGGTCATGAATATTTCCTTGGCACGGGGTTCCCCGACGATGCGAATCAGGGTCTCGATGCCGGGTTGTTCGTATCCCAGCCCCAGGCGCGCGGCGGGGATCGCAAAGACGGCATCGTCGGAGCAGAATCGGAGATCAGCGGTCAGCGCAATGGCGCAGCCGCCACCCAGGCAAAAGCCGTGGATCGCTGCGATAACGGGTTTGCCAATCGAGGAAAAAGCATCATAGGCCTGTTGATTCTTGAGGTCGTATTGCGCGGCATCATCGCCGGACCGCTGTTTCTCGAATTGTGAAATATCCGCGCCCGAAATGAAGGCGATTTCTCCTTCGCCTCGCAGGACGACGATGCGGATCTTTTCATTTGCGTCGAGTTCCTGCGTAATCCTGGGGATTGCCCGCCACATGTCAGCGGTAATGGCGTTGCGACGTTCAGAATGATCGAAAATAACCTCGGCAAGCGGGCCCTTGATTTCGACGCGAATTTGTCCAGGCATTCGCCGAGCATAGCGAAGGCAGAGATCGAATCGCTGAGATTCGATTCAGCTTTGGGCGGCTGGAATATCCAGAACGAAGCGAGTGGGGGTCGCATCGAGGCGATCGAGGGCTCGATCCAGGAAATGGTCGACGTGGGATTTGACGTCGTCGATTTCGTGGGCATCGCGACTCCGCCTGCATGCGTGCGGATCATTCGGACCTATCCACACGCTAGGCGCCGCATTTCACGGGTGAATGTCGCGAATGTAAAGTTTTGTGAAGTTGGTTCGGGCTCTCAGATTTCGGCTGGCCAGATGACGTTTCCCGCACACAGGGTGGCGACGACGCGCTCGCTCGAGAGCTCTTCCCGCGCTTCACGCCAGGAAGAGTTCAGCAGGCACAGATCCGCTTTCTGTCCGACGGCGAGAGATCCAAACGGAGAGTTCTTCGTTTGGCCGGTGTCGAAGATCTGGTCGCGAAATAAACCCAGCGCGACCTCGGGCGAGACTTTTTCGTTCGGTCCGAGACATGCACCCGAGGCGGTTTGGCGCGTGACGGCTGCGTTCATGGCGCGCCAAGGGTCTGGATCGCCAAAGGGGGCGTCGGTCCCAGCAGCGAGGGGAATACCCGATTTCCGCCAACTCTCGAGACGGTAGAGCCAAGGCAGATCTTCTGCGCCCACGGTTTCTCGATAGTCGTCTCCGCGTTCGCCGACGAAGTTGGGTTGGGTCACGATCGAGATTTCGAGCTGCTTTGTACGTTCGAGCGCTTCGTCTGGCGCGATGGATGCATGCTCAAGCCGATCGCCGGGAAGCGGCCCGGCGGCACCGAAGGCGGCGAGGGCAAAATGGATTTCGGTTCGCGTGACCGTATGAATGGCGACTCGCCGCCCCACGGCGTGGGCGCTTTCGATCGAGCGCGTGAGATGATCGAGTTCGGGGAGCGCGGGCTCGTCGAGCATGATCTTCACCTCGCCGATCTCGAGCCGGTCGGTCTCCTGAAAGCCGGAAAGCGCGAGGCGACCCATCAGGCGCAGTCGCTGCGGGAGCGCGCCGCTCCGCTGGGCGGCGAGGAAGAGTTCCGCCTCGACGGGGCTCGTGGTAGGAGTCGCATCGGTGACGCGCGTGACACCGTAGCGAGCGAGTCGAGAACCGACGATGGCGAGGTCGGGTGCCGCCGAAGCCGGAATCCTTTGCCGGAGCAAGTCGTCTGCTCGAAAGAGTCTTCCGGACGCCCGGCCCAAAGCGTCGCGTTCGATGTTCTCGATCGCATTGTCCTCGCGCGCTGTGCCGCTCTTTCGACCCGGACGACCGTCCACAAGATGCGGCATGGCCTCGCCAACCCGCGTTTCGAGCTGCAGAGCTTCGATCGCGCGAGAATTGAGAAACCACATCGACCCGCTGCGATGCTGAATTCGAATCGGTACGTCTGCGCGAATCGCATCTAGGCGGTTTCGGTTCAGCGGTCCGGCCACCGATTCGAAATAACCCGTGCCGCGCAGCCAGCCCCCGGATGGTTCCGCCTCGCGCAGTACTCGGGTCAAGGCGTCATGGGATGTGATGTTTGGCGGGCCGCAGTTTAGCGAGGCGAGCTGCGCCGCGAGTGAAAACAGATGCAGATGATGGTCGTGAAGTCCCGGGAGTAGGACGCCGCCCTTTGCGTCGATGACTTCCTCTCCCCCATCAATCGCGATTTGATCCGCGATCTGGACGATCAGGCCATTCTTGCATCGAAGCGAAGTTCGTCGACTGCTGATTTCGGCGTTGTGGATCAACAAGGTCCGTTCCAATCCGCCAAACGATCTTCGGTCATGGGCGCCAGCGGCGGCGCGGTCCATGTCAGATTTCTCGATCTCGGCTGTTGAATCGAAATGCGCCGATTCTTTTCAAGAACACACCATTGATTGGTATCGCCGGTAGAATCAACGTCCGTTGGCAAGGCAAGGCCATCGTGTTGGATGTTCGCCGCATGTGCGGTGACGTTCAGGAGCGACACGTCGAGAAGTCCGCCGCGTCCGCGGGTGAGCGCCGCCAGGATGCAAAATGCAGCGTGCAATCCGGTCAAGGGGTCCGCGATCGCGTCGCCACAAAAGCGAGCTTCCTTTCGCGAAGTATCGAGGGGCCAGCCGAGACCGGCTGCGATGGCAGCGTCGTCACCGAAGGCGATGGCATCGCTGTCTCGGCCGTAGCCCGTGATCGACGCCCAGATTCGTCCTGCGCGTCCTTGGACCCAGCTTCCCGCGTCAAAGCCCAACTGGCCGAGACCGCGGGGCCGCGAACTCTCGAGGACGATGTCGGCGGAAGTGAGCAGCTGCTCGAAGAAATCGCGATCCCGCTCGCAATGTAGATTCAGGGTGCAGCCATGTTTGTTTCCATTCAAGAGATCGAAGAAGGGCTTTGGTCCATACCGCGCACCATCGGGGCGTTCCGGGCTTTCGATCTTGAGCACTTCGATCCCCGCTATCGCCAACAAGGATGTGGCGAGCGGTCCAGCCCAGAGGCTCGTCAAATCGAGCAGTCGTATCTTCTTCTCGCGCCAGCGAGTTGGCGCGACTTCGCTCTCGTGTTGAAACTTGAAGTAGGGACAACTGTTAGGCGTTTTCCGATCGGCGGGTGCGATCGCCAAACCCAATAGGCGTCCACGCTGAACCAGTGATGATCGATCCATATGGGCGACGTGTTCCGCGACAAAGGTCCAATCGCCCAAAACAATTGGATCGATCGAATCCGTTTCGAGGAGCGCCGGAAGAAGTCGCCAGTCGTCGTCGCGGGGCAAGTTGAGGGCGATAATTCCACCGCGAGTCGGAAGAAGCCGAGCGCTACCTCCTGCTGAGATGCATCCTTGGCGGGAGAGTCCGGCCAGAGCGGCACGTTCACCGAATAGCGCTGGCCCATCGAGCTTGTCGAGGCCAGAATCCGGAGCCAGCGCGCCGAGCGCCAACGCCGCACCGTGTGCGGCACTGGCCAGCGCGCCATCAGCGAATTGTGGAGGCCCGTTCGATGAACCCGTCAGCCACATGGCGCCTGAGAGGGCCCAATCGACAGCTGCGCTGCGGGGCGGAGTCGGGGTCTTCTGCAGGCCTGCGAGATCAAGATCGCGAAATAATCGCTCGCAGTGGGCAGTGGCTGGGTCGAAGTCTTCGGTCAATTCATTCACTCGGACGGCCACCGGCAGACTCATCGAGATCGACAATCCTTGCGAGGATCACAGATCAGGCCATGGATTGATTCTAACACCACATTAGCATCCGGTCTCGGGAACCCGTATTCTGGGGAGCCCAAAAGAATGAGATCGGGAAGAGGGAAAACGATGGCCATTTTCAAGGCGGGTATGCGGTTGCGTAGCGCGGTCTGTAGTTCGGAATTGATGTTGATCCTTGCACCCGGTCACGACGTGACGCTGACGTGTGGAGGTGCTCCCGTCATCGAGTTGGCTGAGGATCCGCCAGCGGGTGTCAGCATCGACTCAGAACAGCAACAGGGAACGTTCATGGGCAAGCGGTATACGAACGAAGCCGGCGATCTCGAAGTTCTATGTACGAAACCCGGTGAAGGTGGCCTGGCCGTCGACGGCGCGAAGCTCGCGGTCAAGGGCGCGAAGCCGCTTCCATCTTCTGATTAGATCCGCGCTTGCCATTCATGCTCGCTTCGACATCGTCGAATCGATCGGGTGTCGGTGATCGAGTGTTGAACGATCGAAACAGAATGAGGTCTCTGGAATAACGTGAATTTAATGATGCTTCTCGAAATGGCGGCGGGCGCCTACGGCGATCGGGTCGCGTTTCAAAACGGCGAAGACACGCTCAGCTACCAACAACTATTCGATGCGGCCGGTGTATTGGCCAAGTCGCTTGATGATGATCGGACGGAGCATCTTGCGATGCTCGACGAAACCTCGCTGGCCTTGCCGATTGCAGTCTTTGCCGCGTCCTGGGCGGGAATTCCCTTCGCTCCACTCAACTATCGACTGACTGATCCGGAGCTCGATTCACTGATCGCCCAGCTTCAGCCGGGTCGATTGTTGACGGATCCGGCAAGAGCCGCGCGTCTCGGCAAAAAAATTACCTCGGCCGATGGGGACCATTTTGTCTCGGTGGATTCTCTGCCGCCGCTCTTGTCGGCGCTTCGCGAAGAGAACGCGTCGCAGCGTGATCCGACCTGGTCGATGGAGCCCGAAGAAATCGCGATATTGCTCTTTACGAGTGGCACGACGGGAACACCGAAGGCGGCGGTTCTTCGCCAGAAACATCTCGTCTCGTATGTGCTGGGGACAGTTGAGTTCATGAGTGCGGCGGAAGAAGACGCGTCACTCAATTGTGTTCCCCCATATCATATTGCCGGAGTGGCGGCGATTGCGAGTGCCGTCTATTCGGGGCGGCGCGTCATTCAGATGCCAAACTTTTCCGCAGACAGCTGGCTAGAAACGGCGCGTAAGCAGCGGGTGACTCATGCGTTCGTTGTGCCAACGATGCTTGCACGGATCATCGAGGCCTTGGATGGAAAAGCAGGCGCTGATCTTCCGAGCCTTCGCGCGCTCTCTTACGGCGGTGGGAAGATGCCACGGGCGGTCGTCGAGAGGGCGATGCAGCTCTTTCCCGATTGCGATTTCACCAATGCCTATGGTCTTACGGAAACGAGTTCGACCATCTCTTTGTTAGGCCCTCAGGATCATCGGGATGCGATGGCCAGCGAAGACGAAGTCATTCGGCGACGAATCGTCTCGGTCGGTCAGCCCTTGCCAACGATCGAAATCAGCATCCGCGATATGGACGACGGCCGGGAGCTTCCGGCGGGGGAGGCTGGGCTGATCTTCGTTCGGGGGGAGCAGGTTTCTGGAGAATATCGCGGGCAGGGCAGTCATCTCGATGAGGACGGCTGGTTCAATACCCGTGATGGCGGTTCGCTCGATGAAGCTGGCTACCTCTATCTCGAGGGCCGTATGGATGATGTCATCGTCCGCGGCGGAGAGAATATGTCGCCGGGCGAGGTCGAAGACGTGCTTCTCACCCATGAAGCGGTCTCCGATGTTGCTGTCGTCGGTGTGCCCGACGAACAGTGGGGAGAGGGGGTTGCCGCAGTCGTCGTTCTCGCGCCGGAGACGACAATTTCCGCAGGCGAGCTCCAGCAATGGGTAAAGGATCGATTGCGCTCGTCGCGAACACCCGAGCGAATCGACTTCTGGGATGAGCTTCCTTATAACGAGACCGGAAAGCTGCTCCGTCGCAAGGTTCGCGAGGCGATTAGAGAGTCCGGTTGATCGCGGAGGAGCCGCCGCGCTATTGCGCAACCGAGCTGGGGCGATTGCTGGCCGCTCCCTACGCCTCCGAAGAACTCTCTCCGCTGGATGGGCCTGGTGTTGTTCTCCTTGATCTCGCCAAGACCAGCGAGTCCGATGCCTCTCTTTGGCAGGCAGGTCTGCTGGATCAACTGAAACGCCTGCCTTGTATCACGATCGCGATTGAAGCGGAGATGTCGAATCGCGAGATGCACGCGAGCGCTTCGAGGCACGCTTTGGCGCTCGCGTGTGACGTCGCCTTGACGGACGACGATGACCTCGACGCATTACTTGGCGGATTCAAAGAGACGCCCATCGCCGCGCTTGCCTTTGTGCAGCTGCTGCGGAGTTCGCCGGCGGATTCCATTCATGCCGGACTCTTGGCCGAGTCTTTCGTGTACTCGACGCTGCAATCCGGAGCGGAGTTCAAGGAATGGCTGGCGGCGCGGGCTCGCAATGGTGGCGCTGCGGCTGGTGGTGGTGGTCGACGATTCTGGAGGCGAGAAAAGGCCTCGGATGTCGAATCGCTCCGATCCGCAGGCGTCGCGTGTCGTTTCGAGCGCGACGAAGGTCGACTCACGATCACCCTCGCCCGGCCCGAAAAGCATAATGCGTTCTCGCGGGCGATGAGGGATTCGCTGGTCGAAGGGCTACGGCTCGCGATGAGCGATTCCTCGATCGAGGAAGTGCTCGTGCGGGGCGAGGGTCCATCGTTTTGTAGTGGCGGCGATCTCGACGAGTTCGGGACCGCCGACAATCCGGCACACGCTCACGTGGTTCGGACGACGCGAAGCCCCGCACAGTGCGTGGCACAGCTTGCTGGGCGGATCGGAGCCGAGGTCCATGGGGCGTGCCTCGGTGCAGGCGTCGAGCTGCCGGCATTCATGGATCGCGTGATCGCGAGAGAGGACGCGTATTTTCAGTTGCCGGAAGTTGCGATGGGTCTGATTCCGGGCGCTGGTGGAACGGTGAGCCTGCCGCGAAGGATCGGTCGGCAGCGAACCGCCTGGCTCGGCTTGTCGGGTCAGCGGATCGATGCCGAAAGGGCGCTGGCCTGGGGATTGGTCGACGAAGTCCGTCTCGGATAGCCGGTTGTCAGGTGCGAGTTGACTGAGCGAGAATGACTCGAGAACGCGGAACGTGTTGTGCGGAGCACCGACGCAACGTTAATCGTGTGGAGAAGAAGAATGGCCGGACCGCTCGAAGGGATCAAGGTTGTCGAATTGGGGGTCTGGGTCGCAGGGCCCGCGGCCGGTGTGATTATGGCGGATTGGGGTGCCGACGTCATCAAGGTCGAGCCGCCCGGAGTGGGTGATCCGTCGCGTCTTTTTATGACGATGTTAGGCAGTGATCTGCCCTTCAATCCCATTTTTGAAAATGACAATCGAAGTAAGCGAAGCATTGTACTCGACCTGCGAACCGAGGAGGGGCTGGCCCTGGCACTCGAAATGATCGGGGCGGCAGACGTCTTCATCTCGAATATGCGTTCCGCGGCGCTTGGTCGGCTCGGTCTGGATCCCGAGACTTTATGCAAGCAGTTTCCGCGATTGATCTACGCGCTCATCACCGGGTATGGGCGCGAGGGAGTCGATGCGAATCGCGCGGCCTATGACATTGCTGCGTTCTGGGCACGGTCCGGTATCGCTCATTCCCTCACGCAGGCCGGCGGGACACCACCTCATCAGCGCGGTGGGATGGGAGACCACAACGCGGGACTGGCCGCGGCCGCCGGGATCTGCGCGGCACTCTATCGCCGCGAACTTTCGGGGGAGGGGCAGGTCGTATCGACTTCTCTTTTGCGCGAAGGCATCTATACGCTCTCCTTTGATCTCTCCGTCGCTCTTCGTTTCGGTGTGCCGGTCATGATCGGTGACCGAAAGACGATGGGGAATCCGGCGATCAATTGTTATGCGGATTCTGAGGGGAAATTCTTCTGGATCGTGGGTCTGGAAGGGGAGCGGCATTGGCCGGCGCTTGCACGTGCGGCTGGTCACGCTGAATGGCTCACCGACCCTCGCTATGAAGACCCGCGTAATCGCGCGCAGAATGCAGAAGGGCTGATTAAAGAACTCGATCGGGTCTTTGCGACGAAGACCCGCGATGAATGGGGCAAGATATTTGATGCTGAAGTGGATCTCTGGTGGGCACCGGTTCAGTCCATCGAGGAAGTCGTCGCCGATCCCCAGGTGAGCGCCGCTGGAGGATTTGTCGAGGTTCCGGATGGCGTGGGGACGACCATGCTTCCAGCCACACCGGTCGATTTCGACGGAACGCCCTGGGCGCCGAGATCAATGGCGCCGGAGCACGGGGAACACTCAGAAGAGATTCTCCGTGAGCTGGGTCGCAATGATGAATCGATTGCAGCGCTGCGCGAGCGAGGCATTGTCGGGTAGGTGGGATGCAAAGTGGAGGGAGCGTGGGTGCGCAATCCGGGGATGGAACGAATCTGAAACCGCGCACTAGAACGAGATGCGAACGCCGCCAATTTGCCATGAATAGACGAAAGACTCTCCAAGCGTCTTGTTCGGAAAGATGTTGAATATCATCTGCGACCCGACCGCGAGCCGTTGGCTGAGCTGAAATTCGATCCCGATCGCAGAGTTGATCAGAAAGCCGGCTTCGCCATCGTCGCCTGGACGGTTGTCTTCGGCGATGTACGCGAACCCGATGCCCGTAGAGATGAAGGGTCTCGCCCGCTTGAAGATTGGAACACTGACTGTGAGATTGGCCGTCGGCGCGACGAACGTATTCTTGTCATCGATGCCGATTTGAATGGCGGGTCCGAGCGAAACCCATTGGTCGAAGGAGTACGGTACTTCGAAGTACAGTAGGAGCGTGTTTGGGTCTCGCGTGAAGCCGATCCCCGCTTTATTGGCCCATCCTACGCCGGGTTGTGGCGAGTCGCTTTGGGTCGTTGGTTGAGACCAGCCGTCGTCTTCGGAACCCCAGTCTTGTGCGGTCGCGCTCGCGGCGATGTATATCGAAAACCATCCAGCGAGAAGGAGTCGGAGCGTGCCTCTGGCGATGCGCAGGCGCGATGCTCCGCGTGACACCGGGCCAGATGGGCTCGCGCGAATCTCGCGTACTGAAGCGCTCGAAGATCGTTCCAATTTGGCCTCCATGCCGTATGGCTTTCAGGGGGTGGCCGTAGGGTCCGTGATGCATTCGCGGAGCGCAATAGATGGAGAGTCTGGAATCGACATAGAACTCCGCGCGATGCTTTACGACTTTCGATGGAATAATTCGAGATCGACTTGAACGCGGTCGTGCCCGGATGAGACGTCTACATGAAGCTCGGGCGCGAGCCGATGATCTGATCGGCTTCGAGACGTTCATACTCGGCATCATCGACACCGAGTTCGCTCTGCAAGACCTCTCGATTGTGTTGGCCGAGAGTCGGTGGTGGCACGCGATGTAGATCTCGTTCGAAGCCCGAGAAGGAGGTTGGAAAGGACGGGTAGCGAGTCGGCCCGGTCAGCGGATGCTTCATGGTTTGAAAGAACTGGCGCGCTTCGAGCTGGGGATTCGGCATCAGTCGATGAGCGTTGATCGAGGCACTCGCGGGAACACAGGCCCCCAGCATCGCTTCGAGGATTTCGTCCCGCGAACGAGTTCGAGCCCACGCGGACACGCCCGCAAGCAGACTGTCATGCGCCTTGAGTCGCCCCGCATGGCTGGCCAATTCTTCGGATTGCCGCCATGAATCCATTTCGAGAACGCGACATAGGCTTTGCCACTGTTCATCCGTAGACACCGAGATGGCCACGCGCTCGGATTCCGATTGCGTTTCGAAGATCCCCTGCGGAGCAGCGTGGGGCATGCTGTTTCCCGATCGCCCGAGCACAACTCCAAACGCCGAATATTCGATGACCTGTTCGGCGGCGACGGCGAGAGCGGGTTCGACGAGTGCGACTTCCACGACCTGGCCAAGCCCGGTCCGGTCGCGTTCTTCGAGGGCGAGTCCAATCGCGAAGATCGCATGAGCACTGCCAATTGGATCGCAAGCCCCGCGAATGACTAGCGGCATGTCTTCGTAACCGGTGACCCAGGCCAGCCCGCTCACCTGCTCGACAGTCATCGCGAATCCCGCTCGGTCGCGCCAGGCCCCATCGAGTCCAAACGCTGGCATCCGAACGAAAATCGCTCGGGGATTCAGCGATTTGATCGTGTCCGCATCCAGGCCAAACGCCGGCATGACGCGCGCCGAGAAGTTCTCGATTACAAGATCGGCATCCGCGATTAGCCGCTTCAAGAGTTCGAGTCCTTCGTTCTTGTCGAGTCGCAGCGTAATGCCGCGCTTACCTGGATTGGCACCATGAAAAACATGGGACCACTCCCAAATTGTTTCGTTGCGCACAGATCCGGCAAAGCGCATTCCATCGGGCCGCTGGATGGACTCCACCTTGATCACGTCGGCACCAAAATCCGAGAGCATCGAAGTTGTGTAAGGGCCCGCCCAGAAAGCCGTCAGGTCGACGACGCGAAGTCCAGCGAAGGGCAGGTCGGCATGTCCGAGGCCCTGGTTCGGTGCGGTGGTGGCAGCGACCGTCGGTGTTTTTTCGAGAGAGAGGAGAAGTTCCTCTCTGTGCTCGTCGACTTTCGGGGTGCGTCCGATCGGCATGGGCTCAGTCGATTCGAGGCGCCACGGTGTGCGCGGCTGAAGAAATCCGCCCGGCGTTCGACTGAATAGCTGGCGTTCGATCATATGATCGAAGCCGGGTAGATCCTTTCCGTTCCCGATCGGCGCGACCGGAATGCGAAGGATCGCGCAGAGTTCGACGATTTCCGCGGTGGTATGTTTGCGCGTCCAATCCCGGATGATTCCCTGAATGAAGTCGATCTGCTCCATTCGTTCATAGCCTTCGAGGAATCGCGGATCTTCCGCGAGTTCTTGTTGGCCCATCATTGCGCAGAAGTCGGTCCATTGTTGTCCGGTCTGAGTGCAGACGCCGACGTGACCGTCGAGTGTTGGCTCGATGGAAGGAATCTCGACTGAACGTGGGATCAGCTGGTCGAAGAACTGGCTACCGAGATCACCGAAGACCGTAAGACATTGGATCATTGCTTCGAATTGCGAGAGGTCGGCGATCTGTCCTTCGCCCGTCTGCCGCGCCGAGCGCCAGGCTGCGAGGCCGGAAACGCAGGCAAAGGTTCCCGCAATCCAATCGCCGAGCCGTCCGCCGGCGGCAATCGGTTCGCGGTCCGGCAGACCTCGGTATTCGACGGAGCCTGTCGCGGCTTGAAGCGTAAAATCGTTTGCCGCATGGTCGGCCCAGGGTCCCGATTGGCCCCAGGGCGAAATTCGTACGATGCAGAGGCGTGGATTTTCTTCGAGCCAGGTTTCCGGCGTTAAGCCGCGGCTTTCGAGGCCGCCCGCGCCCCAGTCTTCGAAGACGATCTGCGCCCGCGCCGCGAAGGCGTTGAATCGCGCTCGGTCCTGGGCGTCGCGGGGGTTGAGAACGATGCTGCGTTTTCCAGCGTTCAAATATTGAAAGAGTGGGCTCGACTCGTCTTCCTCGAGCCTTTGTTGGGAAGCCGTCCAATGACGGAGCGGGTCGCCCTTCGGCAACTCGATCTTGATGACGCTGGCCCCCGCGTCGACGAAGAGCTTCGTCGCATAGGGACCCGCGATATCAGACGTCAGGTCGAGAATTTGAAGACCGGTCAATGGGCCCGATCGATCGTCAGACATATTCGTTCACCGGCTTCCCCATCGTCGCTCGAGAATCTACCATCCATCGTGAGAGTAACGGAGACCAAACCGAATTGAAGCGATCGATTCTCGTCCAGATCGGGTCTAGCGACGAGCTGGCCTTCGAGGAATTCCGCGAGGAAGTGCAGCTTGCGGAAAAGCTTGGACTGGATTCGGTCTGGTGTTTTCCGACGGCGGGCGCTTCCGGGGACTTCCGCGAGAGCGCGCCGCTGATCTGGCTCTCCGCCCTGGCGAGCCAGACCGAGAAGATTCGGCTTGGTTGGGGATTGGCTGACATGTTGGCACCGGCTAGCCCACCCATTCGAATCGCCGAGCAGGCCGCGGCCCTCGACATCGCATCGAAGGGACGGCTCGACCTTTCGTGCTTGCCCGAAACAGAGCTCGTCGATGCGCCGGATGAACCCTGGGATGAGGGGATTCGCATGTTGGTGGACATGTGGGATCAGCCCGCCTTCTCGTGGACGTCCAATCGGTTCACTGTGATGCCTGTCGACATCCTCCCCAAGCCGCTTCAGCGACCCCATCCGCCGCTTTCGCTCGCAGGTTGGAATGTGGCGCATGCCATGTCCGCGGGGAGGGCAGGGATGGCCTTTCTCGACTTGTCAGGCGGTGACAACGAAACGCTTCTTCTGCATCGCGAAGCCTATATCGAAGCCCGAAGCAACACTGATCCAGAGACTCTCGTCTCGACCGGGACTGTGGGCATTGCGGTCGAGTTTGGGCTGCTTGGGCAGGACAGGGAGCGACTCGAGGAATGGGAGGAGCTTGGCTTTGACGAAGTCATCGTTCGGACGCGGCCTGCCGAAGGCGGTCACCAGGAGGCGGAAGAGCGGATTCGCTACCTGGCTGCGGGGAACTCGCAGGTTCACTAGCGAAATGATGTTAGGCATCCGCGGTGTGAATTTCGAACATAAGGGGCGAGCTAGAAGCTGATCTGCACCGATGCTGTCAGGTCCTGGGAAACGGTGTGGGAGGAGACGAAGGATTCGTAGCGCAAGTCGAATTGGAGTCGGTTGGCGTCCTTGGGCGTGAAACTGACGGCCGCGGCGATCTCGGCGCCACCCCGGTCTTCGCGCCCCTTGATCGTGAAATCGGACACACCGCTTGGCGCCCCCTGAAGCCGCGCATCAATTTTGCGATCCCAGCCGGTGACCACCTGTCGCCAGCGAACGTCGATCGAGGGTTGCCATACGCCGTCCATCCAAAGGAACCACTGTCCGAGATAGCGAGAATGCAAGTAGCTCGTACTCGCGCGGACACCGGCATTGAGGGAGCCCACGGCGTCGTCGCGGCTGTCGATGCGAATGCCGAATCCAGAGGTTTCGACTTCATGGATCGGTCTTTGGTAGACCCAGGCCCAATCAAGGCCGCCGATCGGCTCGACTTTGAAGTCGCCAGCGTCGAAGATGTATCCAACCTCTGCGCCGAGTGAGATGCGGTCACTGTCGTGATCGTCGAGTCCGCGGACATTGGTGTCTGTTAGGCCCTCTTCGGAAAATCGGATCCGTCGTCGATCTTGATGAAAGCCATGCCCCCATCCAAGCGCGCCCTGGACGCGGAGGGGGCCGCGGTTCCAAGCGAATTGGCCCATCAGATCAGTGAGGGTGATCGTACTGGAGCCACGATTATCCCCGCTCACCGTGCCGCGTTGGCTCGAGATAGCGATGGTGAGATCGAGATCGTCCATCGGCCGGAGATCGACGCCAAAGACGAGGCCACCCAACTGTGCGTTGTATTTGGCGTGATCGCCGAACTTCTCACGCGAGCGGATTCCACCGACACCGGCAAGCCAAGCCGACCAGGTGTGGGCGTGACAGGGGAGTTGTGCGTCGGCCTTTTGCCATGAGACACGTTCGCCTATCGCGCATTCGCGCGGCCGATTGAAGAGCAGATTCGTGACTCGCCGACCTCCGTCGACGATCGCCTGGGTCTGCGCGTCGTAGATCTCGGGGCTGAGCGCGCGGAAGACGTTATTGAGATTGCCCGACGCTGTGTCAAAGTCATCGAGCAGGTTCTGAAGATCCGGACTTGGGCTGCCGACGGCTTTGATGTCGTCGAGATGTTTGGCAATGGCGCGCGGAATCGAGCCGGAGGCGACGCCGACCGCGTCGTCGCTCACGAGCTGAATGAATAGACCCGCTGGAGCATAGGTGGCCTCCAGCACCCGGAGGCCCTGGACCGGCGGTACGAAGTCGAATTGGCCGGTGAAGCCGCCAAGGGCTGATATTGCGAGCAAGGGCGGGGCCCCGCCGGGCAGACTGGGATCGACGGTTATGCTGAGCGTCCCGTCGAACACGGATGCTCCCATCACGGTCAAAGTCGGTGTTGCGGCTAGAGTCAGTTCGACCGTGCCGGTTGGGTTGGCACTGAAATCGCCTCCGAGCGTGAGCGGAGTGACGAGCCGGAGCCGCCCGTTGTCTACGATCTCAACGGCGCCGGCGAAGCCCGCGCCGTTGACGAGGTCCCATCCGAAACTGCCACCGCCGACTTCGACGGTTTCGAAGCCGTCGAGGTGACGCAGGTCGAAAATCTCTGCCGCGACCGAGTTGTCAAAAAGCACGGCAACATCATTGCCGGGGCCGCCAAATACGGAAGGGCCGTCATCCGGGTTGGTCAAGGTTGCACCCTGCCTGTGGACATACCGATCGTCACCGGCCAGCAATTCGATATCGCCCCGGATATCGCCGGAGTTGTCGATGAGCTCGACGCCGGTCGTTCCGCGAATCGCGACGCCACGATCTGCGAAAACGCGATCGGTCAGATCGGCGCGGATCGCCGCGTCCGCAGCATTGAAAACTCGATTTTCACTGCCGGCCACGAATTCCCGGATCACGATGAGAGGCATCGCGTCTCTTCCGCCGATGATCATGCCCCGATTGAGAACGTTGGCCCCGTCGGGAAATTCCGCAGTCAGAAAATCAAATGACGTGAAGAGGTCGTTTCCTCCGACGGATATGCCG
The DNA here is from genome assembly GCA_012959805.1 of Myxococcales bacterium. Classification (GTDB taxonomy): domain Bacteria; phylum Myxococcota_A; class UBA9160; order UBA9160; family UBA4427; genus UBA4427. The sequence continues at coordinate 20,319 of DUCN01000030.1, forward strand.
ATTGCATCGACTCCGACGGATGTGCCCATTCCATCGATCCCCACATTGATGATCCCCTCGTTGAGAACGAAGCTGTTGTTGGTATTGGCTGCGTTGGACAGGTCACCTGCGAATATGCCTACGGATCTGTCCCCTGTGACATCGATTTGCCCCATCGCAAAATTGGCGACTCCGCGTGCATTGGGGCCCGCTTCTCCGACGATCCCTCCGCGAATCCAATCATCCCCGACGCTGATTCCAATGGAGTCCGCGCCGCCGACATTGAGAGTGCCACTATTCGATATGTCTGCGGCGAGCAGAGGGTCGGTCCGGCTGCCCGCTGAGATCCCGCGCGTGAAGTCTCCGATCAGGTCAATCGTTCCCAGTGTCGCGACGCCCGCGTTGTCGCCACTTTCGATGGCAAAGCTGTTGTCGGTGTTGACGGTAATCGTGCCTCTGTTCACCGCTCCGGCTGGCAGTACACCCGTCGTGTTGTCGCCGATCTGAATTCCGCGGCCCCTCGCCCCGTCGAGCACGATCGTCCCGCTGGCTTCGACGTTGACAAAGTTGTCGTTGTTTCCACGAATGCCTACGCCATCTGCGCCCGTGATCATGATTATCCCCTCGTTGTTGAGGATCGGACTGGTCAAGCTGCCCATGCCGTTGGCGTCGTTGCCGCGAATGCCCGTACCGTTGTCGCCGGCAATCGTGATCGTGCCCTCGTTGACGACGGTATTGCCGTCTCCGACGTTGATCGCCGTTGCGCCATCAATCATGTTGAGATTGATCGTGCCTTGATTGGTGATCATGTTGTTGTCGCCGGCGTTGATGCCGAAGCCGTTGGCTTCCGTCACGGTGATTGTCGCGTCGACGCCGATCGTGATGTCATTGTCGTCGCTAGCGAGGATCGCGCTGTCGAGAGCGCCGCTTTCGTCGAGTACCGCCGTGCCGCTCGTCGTAATGGTGAGGCCGGTCGCCGTACTTCCGTCGAAGCCGGTCGAATCGGTGACGTCGTCGCAGACGACATTGTCGTCATCGACGGGTGAGGCGGGATTACAGTCCGCCTGAGCGGACTCCGTGTACCAGGTGACGGCGAGGAGCGTGGTAAATAGAAGGAAGGCGGCGCGCGAGATCGGGGTCATTTCATTCCTGAGGGTGGAAAAGCACGTAGCCAGACGATAACGACCCCTGGCGCGCTGATCGACAATGAGAGAGGCCTATTGTAACTCTAATGTCCTCTTCCAGGTTGTTTGCGCATCGGAGTCATATCAGGGTCACCCTGGACTCAATGCGTCATCCATAGACAGACACCACCCACTGCACGACTCAGACGAATCAATCGACTTAACCGATAGGAGATACGATATGACCCTCGACCCCAGCAGTGTTGGCCTCAAAGGCGAACCGAGTAAGCGATCATGGACTTCGAAGGATTCTTTGCTCTACGCCGTGGGCGTTGGGGCGGGGACGTCCGAGCTTCCCTTCACCACTGAAAATACCAAGGACACCCCGCAGCGCGTCTTGCCCACGATGGCTGTGATTCTCGGTGGTGGCGGCATTCCCATGGACAAGGCCGGTTCCTTCAATCCCGCATTGATGGTGCACGGGACCGAGGGCATTGAGCTCTACAGCGAAATTCCCGCGGACGGCGAAATCGAGAGCGTGGGCGAAATCACGGGCGTCTGGGACAAGGGCAAGGCCGGAGTTCTTGAGTTCGAGTCGACTTCGACTTTGATCGCGACGGGCAAGCCGCTCTTCAAGGTGAAGATGTCCATTTACTGTCGTGGCGCTGGCGACTTCGGTGGAGAACGCGGGCCATCGCCGACCTTCGAAGTGCCGGACCGCAAGGCCGATCATGAGGTCGCGTATACGACGCGTGAAGATCAGGCCCTGACCTATCGACTTTCGGGCGATCGGAATCCCCTGCACTCAGATCCCTCTTTTGCTGCGATGGGTGGCTTCGACCGACCGATTTTGCATGGGCTCTGCACCTACGGATTCACGGGGCGGGCGCTGCTTCACGCGCTGTGTGACGGTGACCCAGGCAATTTCAAGGGAATGGACGGACGCTTCTCGAAGCCGGTCATGCCCGGGGATACGCTGACCGTCTCCATGTGGGTCGACGGAAAGGAAGCGCTCTTCCAGACCAAGAACCAGAATGGCGAAGTCGTGATCGATCAAGGGAATTTCAATTTCGCCTAAGCGCTACTGGCGGCTCCCTCGTGAAATTTCCGACCCCCCTCGATTGTGTTCCAATTGGGAGGTCGAAGGCGGAGCGGGATTGAGAAGGATTGATTTGCCCCCGTGAGGCCTGGATTCACGGGGGTTTCGCTTGTCTGTGATCGGATTGGGTCAAAATGGGCGATGATGTGCCATGAGGTGGGGTTGACTCGACCCAGCGAGGCGATATCAATCCGAGGTCCCTTGATCATGTCACTTGATCAGAGTTCCGGTTTGACCGAAATGGGGAATGGAGCTTCGCAAGGAGTTTCAGAGGACATCGAATGAGCAGAATGAGCAGAAGGTTCGAGCTGAGAGATCGACGCGTGCGCGTCGCGCGGGTCCGGAGGTGCGACTACGCCGACGACTACGCCGGCAACTACGCCACGCGAGTCGTTCACCGGAGGCCCCTCTCGCTCCTTTTGCCCCCTTCGCCTCTTCGCGATCCGATGCGCCTTGAACCGGCCGAGTTTAAGACCGGGAGAGCCTCAGACGAGAGGCCAATAACCGGGCAACAACCGAAACCTAACGAACCCCTTCGCAGCCGCGTGGGGGTTTCGTCGTTTGGGCGACCTGTCATAAAGAGCGAGATGAAGGCAACGTAGAAATCGAAGGTGACTAACAAAGAGGAGCATGGATGCGAACGCGAACGGCTGAGGGTAATGCATGGTGGACGCTTGGCGGGACCGAGGTCCTCGATGTGATGAGTTCCGTACAGGCGCTCATCCGAAAGGGCCAGATCGTTCACATCGGCACCGATGCTCAGAAGTCGTCGAAGCGAATGGAATTCGTGACAGTGGCCTGCGTACTGAATCCCGGTAAGGGCGGACGCGTCTTCTATACCCGGCGCTTCGAACGCAAGGAAATTTCTCTCTTTGAAAAGCTCTCGACCGAAACCTGGCTCTCGCTTGACCTTGCGATTCGCATGCACGAAGCCTTTGGGCTGACCGCCGACCGCCAGCAGATCTGGGTGCACGTGGATGCAAATCCAGACGAGCGATACGACTCGAGTGATTACGTCAAGCAGCTGGCGGGAATGGTGGCCGGTTCGGGGTTTCCCGTACTCGTGAAGCCCAACGCCTGGTGCGCTTCGCACGTGGCCGATTACGCCGTCAAGAACAAACACTTTCGAGCGAGAATGCGGGCGGCCTGAACGAGCGGACCAGTCCTGGCATTTGCAGTGGCGCCCTCATGCTCGCCGAAGCCGGACTGTTGGCGAACCACGCCGCCACGAACTCCTCGGAGTCTCGGTCGAATTTGAAGGCGAGTGAATGTCCTCGGGAAGCTCGCTTCTGGATCGACGAGCGGATCGGATTGATTGAAGACCCTTGGCAAGCCCAAGAAAACGGTACCAGCCGTTTAGTTAGGGATTTCGCTTGACCCTCAAGCTGCTTCCCTTTGCTGTTGTTCCCATTGTTCAAAGAACATTTCGATCGAACGCCCGCTGAGCGACCCATGGGGTCGCTCGAATTTGGGTGCGGGAAGATCGGACCCGCTTCGGCGTACGGTTGGAGTGCCACGAACGGCGGATAAGCAAGCACTGGCTTCTGCGCGCTCTCCGCAATCAGACCCAGACCATGGCGACACGGGTTCGCTACTCGCTACGCGATCCGTGAGCATCGGTCGCACGTAGATCTGCGACAACGTCGGCCCAGTAGTCGGCGTCGCCGACATAGGGGACCCCGAAGCTCACGCGGTCCGCGTATTCCCCGATGCGCGCTCGAATCCGGGAGGCGATCTCGTTCATCGGTCCGACCACCGCGAACTCGTTCATGATTTCGTCGGTGATGAGTTTGCCCATTCCTTCCCAATCGCCCTGTTTACTTCGCAGGTTGAGTTCGGACTGTAATTCGCCCCAGCCGTGGACTTCGAGGGCGACGCGGTAGGCGGGCGTGGATCCGTAGAAGGCGATTTGCCGTCGGACGATCGCTGCGGCCTTGCTTGTCTCTTCGTCGTTGTGGCCGCTAACGACCATCAACTGAAAACTGATGTCGAAATTCTCTCGGGTACGCCCGGCTTTCGCGAGTCCTGCTTCGAGCGCCGGCAGCGTACCTTCTTGCCAGGATTTCTGGGTGTGAAACGGATGCGTAAAGAATCCGTCGGCGACCTCGGCGGCGACCTCAGTCATCTTGGGCCCGACGCCCGCAAGATAGATTTTTGGATCGCCGTAAGGATTGGGGCCTGGATTGAACATGGGGGTCATCAGGGTGTGTTGATAGAACTCGCCTTGAAAATCGAGCCTTCCTCCCTCTGTCCAACTCTTCCAGATGTCTTTGATTGCCAGCACCATTTCGCGCATGCGCGCGGCGGGCTTCGACCAAGGCATGCTGAAGCGACGGGTGATATGGGGTCGAACCTGTGACCCCAGCCCAAGGATGAAACGGCCTTTGGAAAGGGCTTGAAGGTCCCAACCAATATTGGCCAGGAGCATCGGGTTGCGCGCGAATGCAATCGCAACCGCCGTACAGAGTTCCATCCGTTCGGTTTGCTCCGCGGCAGCAACGAGCGGAAAGAAGGGATCGTGTGGCCCTTCGAACGTGTAGGCACCGTCGTAGTTCAAGCCTTCAAGTCGCGCAGCCGTAGAGCCGGATTCACCGAGGGGGACCAATAGGGACGTGTCGATTTTCATGGGGCTCCGATCGGAGGTCTGCGAAGCCTTCATTCTATTGCGTCCGTCGGGGCCAGGACAGTTGCCGAATTGGGGAAGCCAGGGAGGCGTCGACCTGAAACGACAATCGGTGCACGGTCCACTCCAGAAGTCCATAGGGCAGATGACAGCCTTCATTGACATCGTCCCATGCCGCAAGGGGCCAAGTCGCACCGTCGGGGGCTTAGTAGTCAGATGTTGAGTATCGGCGGCGTGGAAAACGCAGCTCAAATGCCAATCCGCTGCATCGATCCGTCGAGTCGCTTCGGCTCTAGACATTCGACTTGACCTAAACTTGACCTAAGGGTTCGTCTCGCACATCTACGCACCACCCCGCGACGTGCTTGCTGGGCAGGTAGGCACAATAGGCACAATAGGCCGCGTTTTCTGCGCCACTGATACCAAGCATTTTGTTCAGTAGGCGGAGGATGCTCGCTAGCGACGGCGGAGAAATCCACCTCAAGCACGCCATCTCGCGCTAGCTTATGCACGTGACTAATGCAGCTGAACTCTCCGCTCGAGTATCGATATCAGCCTGCCAAGCATGTGTCCGGTCCCGAAGTACACGCCCCCCGGTCCGAACAACTGTGATCGCTTGGTCGATGTTTGCGTCGTCGCTCATCACGCTCGCTTGCGGAGAGGATGGATCCGCCTCGTCGGGCCCGCCGGAGATCCCGCCGCTCCCCGTCTACACCGTCGTCGTCGAGGCTTCCGATCTCCCGCGCATGATCAGCTCGGTCGGCAGTCTCGAGAGTCCCGAGATGACGACGATGGCCAGCGAAATCGCGGGCACGATCGTTGAGATTGAGGCAAACGAAGGTCAAAGTGTCGCCGTCGGACACGTCGTCTTGCGGCTCGATGATCGAGAGGCACGTGCAACACTGAAGATCACGGATGCTCGCCTGCGGAACGCACGCGACCGCCTCGCGCGTCTCCAACATCTCTTCGACAACGGAGTCGCGTCACAGCAGCAGCTCGACGATGCCTCCTCTAATTTCGACGAAGTCGATGGCGCGCATCGCGCCTCGCGCACACGCTTCGCTAAACATGTTTTGCGCGCGCCCTATGCCGGAACCCTGGGCATGAACCAGGTCGACCTCGGCGACTACGTCGAGCCCGGCGATCCGATCGTCGAGATTTCGACAACGGGCGCGCTCGAACTCCGATTCGCCTTGCCCCAGCGTCACATCTCGGAGATCGCGATCGGCCAGATGGTCTCCGGATTGGTGGGCCGATGCGGCCCGCGCTTCGAGGGGCCGGTGATCGCCATCGATCCACGGGTTGACCCGCGAACGCGAATGGTCGGTGTGCGTGCAGCGATTGAGAATACGGGCGGCGAACTCCATCCGGGCATGGCGGTGCGTATGCGGGTCCTTGTTGGAATACACGAGCGCGCGACTCTGATTCCACAAGAAGCCATCGTGCGGCAAGGGACTAAGCATGTCCTCTATATCGTCAGCGACGATAACGTTGCGGAGCCGCGAAATGTCGAGATCGGCGACTACTACATGGACGGCGCTCATGTCGTAAGCGGTCTCGAACCAGGTGAGCAGATCGTGATCGCCGGCCAGCAAAAGCTCAGACCTGGGTCCAAGGTGATGCCAAGCCCGGATCCGCACGCCCGAGAGGCGAACCCCGTCACTCAGGTCGGTCGCTACGGCCCGATCGGGTGCGAGACACGATGACACTCTCGGACCTGTCGATCGAACGCCCGGTGCTGTCGACGGTCATGAGCCTGCTGATCGTTGTTACCGGGATCAGCGCATTTCGGACCCTGCCCGTTCGAGAGTTGCCCGATGTTGACAAGCCGGTCATTTCGATCTCAACGATCTATATGGGCGCCAGCCCCGAGACCGTCGAGGCCACGATCACCGAACCCATCGAAGCAGAGATGAATGGTCTCGAAGGAATTGAGACCATCACATCGACGAGTTATTACGGCCGAAGCATCATCAACGTCGAGTTCGAGGCCGGGCGCGACCTCGACCTTGCAGCAACCGACGTCTCAAGCGCGGTCCAGCGCGCCGTAGGCGATCTTCCTGAAGAAGCGCAGCGTCCAGTCACTCGCAAATCCGGCGCGACATCGGATCCAATCATCTGGATCAACGTATATGGCGACGACTATGGCCCCGCCGACCTTACGGACATCGCCGACCGGCTCGTCCAATCTCGAATGCAACTCCTACAAGGTGTGACACAAGCGATCATCGGAGGAGAGCGACGTTATGCCATGCGGATCTGGCTCGACCCCGCGCGCATGGCCGCACATTCGATCGATGCACTCGATATCCGCGACGCCCTTCGCGCGAGCAACCTCCAGCTGCCTGCCGGCGAGATCGAAGCGACGACGCGTAAGTTCACGATCAACGCCAATGCTCAGCTCGAAGGGGCGAAGGATTTCGGGGCGATCGTCATCCGCGAGACGGACGATATGCCGATTCGTTTGCGCGACCTCGGATGGGTCGAACTCGGATCGGAGAACTACCATACGATCACGCGCTATAGCGGACGTCCGGTCGTTGGCGTCGGGATCGTCCGCCAGTCCCGCGCCAACGAGTTGGAGATCGCGGATGCCGTCCGTGCGGAGATGGCCGCGATCGCGCCGAGCCTTCCGCCGGGCGTCGAGCTCGGAATCGCCACGGACTCGACGATCTTCGTGCGCGAAGCCATGAAGGAAGTCTGGAAGACCCTCGCGATTGCTTTCTGCGTGGTCGTCCTCGTCAATCTATTCTTCCTCCAATCCCGCACGACGACTATGATCGTATCAATCGTGATTCCCGTCTCCGTCGTCGGCACCTTCGCCGCGATGAGCACCCTCGGCTTTTCGATTAATATCCTGACGCTTCTCGCCCTTGTCCTCTGCATCGGACTGCTCGTCGACGATGCGATCGTCGTCCTCGAGAACGTGTACCGACACCAAGAGCGAGGCGAAGGACGACTCGAAGCCGCGCGAGTCGGTGCGCGAGAAGTCGTCTTTCCGGTACTCGCCACCAGCGCAGCCGTCATCGCGGTCCTCGTTCCGCTGTCCATGATGACGGGTGACACGGGAAGGCTCTTTCGTGAGTTCGCGGTCACGGCCGCGGCGGCCGTTGCGATCTCTACCTTCGTGGCGCTGAGCCTCGTCCCGATGCTTTGTTCGCAGTTTCTCGTCGTGAAGGATCGAAGCAGCACGGTCTCCCGAATCATCAATCGGGGAGTCAGCGGGCTGCTCGCCTTCTACGACGCGACACTCGATTTAGCACTCCGCTCGAGACTCTTAGTAATGCTGATGATCGGGATATTCATCGCCGCCGCCGCCTTGATCTACAACGCACTCCCGACGACCTTCCTACCGCTCGAAGATCGGGGCGAAGCGATGGTCGTGATTCGCGCGCCCGAGGGCTCGACCGCGGCCTACACCGCCCGGGCGCTCGATCAGGTCCAGGAAGCGCTGCTCGCGACACCCGAAATTGAGGGGTTCTTCCAAGCGATCGGGATGGGCTTCGGTCGTGGCGACGACACAGGGCTCGGCATCGTCTTCATTCGCTTCAAACATTGGGACGATCGCACACGCAAGCAACAGGACGTCGTCGCCGAGCTCTTCCCGCGCTTCCTTGGCGGCATTCGAGAAGCCCTCGTCTTCATCATTAACCGCCCCTCGCTCGGGCAATCGAGCGATGCGGATGTCGAGATCGTCCTGACCAGTTCCTCCGCAACACTCGAGGAATTCGGCGAGCTCATGTCGCGCATCACAGGGCGCGCGCGATCGAATGGCTTCCTAGTGAACGTCGACAGCGACTTACGGCTCGCGAACCCGCAGCTCGAGATCGATTTCGATCGCGAACGAGCGGCTGACCTCGGCGTGCCCGTCCGTTCAATCGCCGAAAGCCTCCGGCTCCTGGTCTCGCAGGGCGCGGCCGATGAGTTCGTTCTGCGAAACCAACAATATGATGTCGTGATGGCCGTCGAATCTCCGATGCGAAGCATCCCTGAACAACTCGGCGAGATTCACGTACGTGCGCGGGACGACGCCATGATTCCGCTCTCCGCGCTCATCGCTCCGCGCGCTGAGATTGGCCCGAGCACCCTCAACCACTACGGACTTAGGCGATCCGCAACCCTAAGCGCGAATCTCGCCCCCGGCGCCAACCTCGAAGCCGCCTTGTCGAGCCTCGAACAGATCTTCAGCGACGAGCTCCCGGCCGGCTTTACCCGCGAGCTACGCGGGACAGCCCGTGAATTCAGGGAGTCCTCCCAGCAAATTTTCATCACCTTTGCCCTCGCGATCGTCATCATCTACCTGGTCCTGGCCGCGCAGTTCGAAAGTTTCGTGCATCCATTGACCGTCCTTTTTAGCGTTCCCCTCGCAACCCTCGGCGCCGTCGGCGCCCTATGGACGGTCAACGAAATCGGCCCACCCCAATCACTCAATCTCTACAGTCAGATCGGGATGGTTTTGTTGATCGGCCTGGTGACGAAGAATGCCATCTTGTTAGTCGATTTCGCGAATCGGGAATACGCCAAGGGCGTCGAGCTCTTTGATGCGCTGCGCGCGGCCGGCCACACCCGCTTTCGGCCTATTCTGATGACGAGCAGCACTTCGATTCTTGGCGGCTTACCCCTCGTCATCGCCTCCGGTGCCGGTGCCGAGAGCCGGCAAGCGATTGGAATCGCCGTTGTGGGCGGCCTGCTCTTCTCGACGGTCTTCACGCTGATCGTCGTGCCCGTGGTCCACTCTGGTCTGGTTCGCGCAAGCGAGCGGCTCACGCGAAGACGCGGACTAGAATCGACGGTGGAAACCACGACCCACCCGTGAGGCCCAACCTCTCCGATTCGCTTTGTCGAGCCTGGTGTATCCTGTTCGCGAGCCACCGGGAAATCTACAGACAGGAGTCCAGAGTATGATCGAGAACGAAATCGTGGATGACTTCGTCGCGACCGACCAGAATGGAAAAAAGGTTCGTCTGACGAACATCCTTGAGGGCGGGCCCCTCGTCCTCTTCTTCTACCCAAAGGCCATGACCCCTGGTTGAACGAAGGAAAGCTGTTACTTCCGCGATCTGGAGAGCGAGTTCACAGAACTTGGCGCCCAACGCGTAGGGATCAGCGCCGATCCGGTGGGTCGGCAGAAAGCATTCGACAAGAAGAACGGACTCGGCTTCCCTTTGCTGTCCGATCCGGATCGCAAGATTGCAAAGCAATTCGGTGTCCGACGCTTCGGACTGCTACCGAGTAGACGCGCGACTTTTGTGATTGACACCGATCGCCGGCTACTCGGTGAGATCACAAGCGAATTCGACATGAATACGCACGCCGACGAGGCGCTCGAACTCCTGCGAGGCACGAATGACTGAAGGTTCGGATTTTCCAGGTTGGACTCGCGGCCCTGTTGGTGGCGCTCGCCTCGAGCTGTGTGGATCCAGAAGATCGCCGCCTAACGGATCGGGCGCTCAGCTGCTTGGCACAGGCCGCGATTGGCGAACTCGCTGTGGCATGTCAGCTGCAGCACATTGTTGGGGGGCGTCACGTCTCGGACTCCCTATTCGATTCTCATTGCTCGCATATACGGTGACTTCGATTGGGCAGCGGTTGGCGACTGGACGATGTTGCCACGCGCGATAACGCAAACCTCGTCTCGCTATTACTCGAGCGCGGCGCCGCTCCCAATCCGAATCTCGCACCCGTTGGCGAAGCGATGATCGACATCGCGCGCAGCAATTCGCTTCGAGCACTTCTTGAGGAATACGGCGGGCGAAGCGGTCTAACTGCTCGATGACTTTCTTGTGCTCTTCGGCATATGCGATGTATGATCGAATTGATTTGCGAGCCATGAAGGAGGCCGCTCGGCGAGATCGCGGAATCGCGAGACGCATTCGCGTTGAAGTGACAAATCCTCAACATTCCCCAAGGGAACATAGAAGGGCTGCTTCAAGCGGATGAAGCGCCTGGTCAAATGCATTCGCAATGGCGAGCTGCGCAACCTCAAGGGCAGCCGAATCATACGCCAAGGATTCCCGAAACGGGTCGATTATGCCTCGATCGGAATCTGATTGTCATATCGATGCTGACCGGTGGCGAAAAGGGACCTTCCTTCTCTCGGTTAAAGTGAGATCTTTTAGACACATCCAATCGAGATGATGTCAATTTCATTCCGATGATGGGTAAAACTTCTATGATTTAGATCGGGATCCTGTTATAAGAGTTATCACTATCGAGCGCGGCCGTTGTACGCGCAATTCTAGAGTCTGGGAAGGCTGGAATAACAGGATGGAATTTGGTTCGGTTTGTAAGCCACTTGCTCGGGCGAGGGTTGATCACCCCTGCTTAGCCTCTGAGTCGAAGAGAGCTCGGTACGTTTCAGGAAATAGCGGTTTTAGTGGTTTGGCTAGGGGTTCCCGGGCTTGGCTCGGCTCTTTGGCCGTTCTGCTCCTTCTGGGCTTGCCCTTGGGCGCCTCGGCCACTCCTACCTATTATACGGTGAATGGGGGCAGTGTTCAGCTCACCGTGATTGTGGGCGGAAACGTAATTGGCCAGGCAACAAGCCCCGGGCTGACCGGCTCGTTCACTCTGGATCACGTGGCAAAAACGCTTAATGACATTAATCTGAGTCTTCTTCCCAATATCAGCCTCGACCTGACGTCATCCTACGGTGGCTATGATGAGATCACGATCGAATCGGCTGCGCTGACCGCTGATCCTGGCTTCGTGCCCCTGGGCACGACCATCGTGAACCAGGCGAGCTACATCGCCGCTGCAGGCCCTCTGACCGTGAACGGTTTTTGGTCGGCGATTGATTCTTCTGGAGTGCTTCCAAATGCCCCGAGCACTGCAATCGCTTATTCGGTGAACGCCGTGAACGCCGTGATCAATTCCTTCCCGCTAATCACGATGACTGGCGTCGCCTTGACTTCCTTGAACGGTCTAGCGTTCGGGGAATTAGAGGACCTGACAGTGCTGGCCACTATTTCGGTGACGTCGGCGTTGACGGTGGTCCCCGAACCCGGAACGGCCCTGCTCACCGGATTTGGGCTGGTACTGATGGTGGCCTTCGCGCCGGCACGACCCCAGTCGAGAGATCGATCGCCGCTTTAAGGGGCAGGTAGCAGTCCGCGTCAAGGGAGAGGGCCTAAGAGTCCCGCAGAAAGGCCATCAAGAGGCGTCGCCCTGGGAGAGCACGGTCGATCGTAAGCGATCACGAACTACGCCTAAGGCCTACAATAAGGCCTAGAGTCTCCGAGAGCTGCGGGATCAACGCTCTGCGGCAGCAGCACTTCGAACTGCTCGGACTCCGTCACTGTAGTCGGTAGCACCGCGAAGAGATGAGCGAGACATCTCCCCGGCTCGATCAGCCCATAGAGATCCGCACTGGTTCTGGTCAGTTGGATTTAGACTCAATACGTGTTCCGGCCATGAGCGACGTCTGGCTGGCCAGTTGTTGACGTGGTCTGCCCGACGGCGCATACCAGGCAGAGCTCGATGACGTCATTTTGCATCAAGATAGTGTCCACTAAACGGCGGAGGGGCCCCGCCGAATCTGGGCCTGGCTGGGCCCCCACTCGTTGCCGCTCACGATGGGGGATAGGCAAAGCGGCTCTTCCGGGTTTTTTGTGGGTTCGATGAGGGTGGGAAGCGAAGAGGTTTCCGGCTTGGACCGAGCTTCCGTGCGGGCGGTACAGTGTCTCGATGCATGCAAGATCGAATTCACTATACGCGACTCCTGGGAATCGAAGATCCATGGCAAGTGACGGAAGTGATACTCCGTCTGGATGAAGAGCAAGTGGTCGTCGTGTCGGTGGCGATGGATCCAGACGCGTCGCTTGTTGCCCGAAGTGTCCAAGTCCCAACTCTCGATGCAAAGCAGCGGGCGGGCCTGTGTCGCTTTCGTTCCCGAAGATTGCGAAAGGTTCAGAGCCCGTTCCGTGTGGCTTCGAGAGCGTCGCGCAAC
>DUCN01000031.1:0-15185 GCA_012959805.1 Myxococcales bacterium
CGGCAGTGATGGCATCAGCATTGACAGTCTCGGCGTTGCCAGCTCGCACGGTCTCGAGTGCGATCGCGTCGGCGTTGACGCTCTCGGCATTGCCAGCACGCAGCGTCTCGGCAGTGATGGCATCAGCATTGACGGTCTCGGCGTTGCCAGCTCGCAGCGTCTCAGCGGCAATGGCGTCGGCGTTGTCGGCGTTGTCGCTGGCGAGAGCGGCGTCGGCGGCAGTCCGCGCGGCGGCCTCATCGGACGTTGATTGCTGCAGCTGGTCGAGGTTCACCGCATCGTCCAGCTCAGTGCCATCGCCAAGCCGGCTGATGGTGTGGCGGCCCATGTCGAGCGTGGCGTCATCCTTGCTGCTGTCGAAATCGACGCCGTCCCCATCAATCGTCAGAGTGGTGCTGTCCGCGTCTATGTCGTCATCGTCATCGTCATCATCCGGCAGCGCAGAGGCGTCGCCGCTTCCGCCGGTGATCAGCACCTGGGTCGGCGATACGGTGATTCCGTTGTTCCCGAGTCCCAGTTGGTCTTCCACCAACAGGCTGGCCGCGGAGTCCCCAACGTCGAGGGAGGCCCCGCCTCCGTCTACGCTCAGGTGGGTCGCGTTGAGCGTCGTGACGTTTCCCGTCGTGGCGTTGAGGATGTCCGTATTCACGGTGTCGGCCGTGACGCTGGAAAAGGTCTCCGCGTTGGCGACGGAAACGCTCATCAGGCAGCACATCACGATGAGTCTCGTGATCTTGTCGGGTGAAGACGCGCTCATTTTAAATCCTCCAAGGGAGTACAGGCTCTTTACCGGGGAACTCGGGGTGTGTCTGCGAGATACCGGAATGTGTGATTTCAGGAATCGCGACCATCCAAAAGATTTTTGCGACACTTTGGTGAGTTGCGTCTTCATCATCACGGTGTCGGAAAATTCCTGGTTTATTTTCTCGTGGAATCGTCTCGGAAATTCGCTGCGCAGATGGCTTCTCCACGTGAATACGCACTCTTGGAGTCAGTGTCTGCGCGTGGCATTTCGCGACTTGCACCTTCGTGAAGACGCAATGGACGTGCGGGTTTCGAGCGAGACGCGTGACTCGCTCATCGCTGCGCGGATTGGTCGCAGGTCGCGAGCTGCTTTGGATCCACCGTCCGCCGCTGACGGCGTGGCCATCGGTGAAAATCACTCCGATGCAGTTCGAGCAGGACGGCGTATTCACCGCAGTCGTGGACGCCCTCAAGCACGCGGGGTTCCCGCCGGACCTACTTGGACCTAGAAAACACCGAGACGCTCCTCCTGCGCGACGATCCCGAGATCGCGCGGGTGTCCCTTGAAGAGCTTCGCCGCATGGGCGTGCGGATCGTCCCCGACGACTTCGGCAAGGGCCATTCCGCCGTCGCGGTTCGGATCCGCCAACCCATTGATGTCCTCAAACTCGATCGTCGCTTGCTCGAGACGGTCGCGCCAGATGGCGAAGGCAGTCATCTGCTCGCCAACGTGATCCGCATGGCCGAAGGCGTCTCTCATGGGGATCAGGCGGAATTTCTGGCAGCCCCAGGCTATCGCGAGATGCAGGGCCTCTATTTCTCAGCCGCAATTCCGGCGCTGGCATTCCGCGAGAAGCTCGCACTCGAGTAGGCCCGCCCCCCAGCCGTCCCGGTGGGCTCGCCACGGAGCCAGGTCCAAAATGGACTGACCTTCCCCCTGACCTCCCGTAAAACCGATTCCATTGCACCCATTGAGCGTTTCCCATCGAAAAAATGCACTCCTCTTCAGATTCCTTTGCAATTCTTGGACTCTCCCAGCCACATATCCCAAAACCGATCACTCGAGTAGAACTTCGCCCGATGTAAACGGCGTGATTGCCGGGTTGATCTCAATTGGGAATCGCTAAAGATGCAACTCGCTCATGCTTCTCGCAGCCTTGCCTTCGTGCTGCTGTCTGCCGTCCTCGTAGCGAGCTCACCGGCTTGGTCTGCATCGACCTTGAACTTCGTCTCGAGTGGCGGCCAATTCACCATCGTAAATGGTGAACTTTCCTTCGGGAACAGTCTCACAATTTCCGCAGCGTCTCTCGATGGCGTCCAAGACACGGCGCTTCTGCTTCTAGACCCCGTCGTTCTTCTCGATGACATCATCCTCGATGGAACGTTCTCGAGCCTTTCTGGTGGCCTCACGCAGGTTGGCATCGAAACGGGCAACCCGTACCTCATGGAAATCTACGAGGCCCCCTCAAGTGGCGGAATGCTCATTTTCTCCGCAACCTTCGATCCCGGAGACTTCCTACTCGTTGGTGCTTCGGGCCTCATTTCGGCTTCAATAGTCGATGCGATCTCGAATATCACGCTTGTACAACCGGGCGTCTCCGACGTGCTCGATGCACTCTTCGCGACCGATGAGGCGATTGACTTTAACGTCACCCTCTCAGCCGCGGGCCAGAATCTCGCCCAGCAAATCCAGGCTGGCAATCTGGTTGCGGGATCCGTCGCTGGGTCCGTTTCGACCGTCATTCCCGAACCCTCGACGAGCCTCCTCATGGGACTCGGATTGATCGGACTCGCGGCGGCGTCGCGGCGTTTCCAGAAGCAAACAAGGTCCTAGATCCGGTAGATCCGGCGCCCGGTTCGAAGGTGGCTTGAGGTAAGCAACAAGGCTCTGCGCACAGATGTCGCTTCGTCCGTCCCCGTTGACATCGGGGAATTGAATCGTCGACCAATAGGCGGAGTCCGAATCCCAGCCGCCCGCATTGTTGAAGTCGGCCAACCGGAGGCTTGTATCCGAGAAGCTACTGGCTCCCATGGCGCAGTAGATTCCATCGTTGCCGCGGCCGCAGACGTCCGCCCTGCCGTCATCGTCGACGTCAGGGTATTGAATGGTCTGCCAGTGATCTGGTGTATTCAGCCACGTCGGGCCGAACCCCGCTGTGGTCTGGGTCGCGGAGCCGATCAAGCGGCAGCTGTACTCGCCGCTCGCCTGTCTATGCAAATGGCATGAGATTGAACTGCCGTTGTGTGCAGGGGCGTCGGCCCCCTCCCGTCGCCATCGACATCGGCAAAGCTGAGGGACCCGCTGAGCGGAAGGGGAGGGAGGCCGGGGTCATTGGCGAAGGCGGCCGTATGGGTGAGGAGTTGCCCCGGTTCGGGTGGCCATACCCTCGAGCAGTCGGGGCAGGAGAATGTCCGAAACGGGCTCCTTCGGGCCTACTTGTCAGAATGACTAGTATAGGTGGTGCTGAAAACGCAGCTTGAACTTCCTATTCCCTCGCGTTCAGCTCCACGCGCCGGTTCTGTGCGCGGCCATCGCGGGTACTGTTGTCCGCGACGGGCTGTGACTTGCCAAGGCCCTGGGTCGTCAGCCGACCACCGGAAACTCCGCCCCGGACCAGGTAGTCGCGCACGGCGCGAGCGCGGCGCTCGGACAGGCTCTGGCTGTAGGCGTCAGGGCCGGTAGCATCGGTGTAACCTACGACCTGCACGCGGACTCCGGAGTTCTCGTTGAGCACCTCGACCGCGGCGTCCAGGATGACTTGCGCGTCGGGGCGGATGTCCGCCTTGTCGAAGTCGAAGTTCACGCCGCGCAGCACGATCTTGCGGCTGGTCGGCGGAGGCGGTGCGGCCTTCTGTGCCGCGACCCTGACTGCGGTGCTATCCGAGCCCGTGAGGCCGGATTTGTCGGTGACCGTCACACGCGGCGCATAGCGACCGGCGGTTGCATAGGTATGGGTCACCTGCCGACCCTCGCCGGTGGTGCCGTCACCGAAGTCCCACATGTACTTGACGACGCTGCCGTCGGTATCGTTGCCCACGGCCCGGAGCTCGACCGTGAGCGGCGGCGCTCCGGACGAAGGCGTCGCAGACGCGCGGGCCGTCGGCGCCACGGCTGCGGCTTCCGGCGCGCATAGAAACAAGGCGAGACCCAGGCCCGCCACCACGCCGAGTATCGCGCCTACACCCTCGCGCGGCTCATCGCTGCCGTGATTCGCGTTGCCCGCGGCAACGCCAGCGCCCGCACCGAGCAGCCCGCCAATCACGAGACATGTCGTGCTGCGCCCGTTCGGGCCCGCTCCCGTCGCGCAGCCCGAGGCCGCGAACACCAGGCACGTAAGTGCCCCAACGATCTTCTTCGAAACCATCACTGCTGTGCTCCTTGATGGGGGGCGCGCGAATACTTTGGAGACCGCCCCGTCGCAAGGCGGGCCGACGATATTCCTGCTGAAGTTCATACCTCCCCCCACCCCCCCGGTCAAATCAATGTTCGGGGGGGGATTCAACGCTCAGGCCGCGGAATTCTTCGCGCCCGGATCCGCCCGAGGACTAGGCGTTCTGACAAGTAGCCCTCGGGCGAGGCACATCTGACCCCGTTTTGAGGCTTCGAACCTGAGGGTCGCAGGTTCGACTCCTGCCCGGCGCACCACTCCAAAACTCCACAGTTTCAATCGGTCAGATGAAACAGGTGTACGCTTCAGTGTGTACCCCCATGTCGACTTGACGACCTAATGACGACCACAGCTTAGATTCGTTGTTCAAATTTTCCGTAATCGTTGGTCTGGCGGCACCACGTCAGCGACCGGGACTCAGCGGGTATCGACTTATGTCCCTTCCACGAAAGGCCGGTTAAACCGAGGCTCAGAAGGAGGCGCGGTGGAGGGTTCGGGGACGGGGACGGGGACCAGACAACGAACACGACGGATTCGTCAAAAGTGGTGTCCTGACCAACATTCCAAGATTCCAATGAAAGCAAGAAATCACCAGTCTCTTGAACACTATTAAGCATTTCCGAGACGAGCACATCAAGAATGACGAGGCTCGGGCGTTCAAAGGGTGTCAGCGCGATGCATTCAACTAACCCATCGCAACCAGTCGTGAGGCCGGGGACGGCGTCGAAGTTCCCTGAAGGGCTATCTGAAAAGACCTGATCGAGCAGAGCCTGAGATGCCAAGCCTGCGGCCGCAAAACCGTTGTACAAATCGATGCACGTCCCGTCGAGGAACTCGACATTGTAAAGAGTCCCGCCGACATCCACGCCCGAGGCACCGAGCAACTGGCCTGTTCCTCCGTCTACGTTGAGAGTCGCCGCCTGTGTTCCACTCGCCATCAAAACCAATACCGCTACGAAAATGTACTTCCGCATAACAAACCCCTTCCCTTGGGTGCGCAGATGAAACCCCACTCTCTCACAGCACTGCAGGAAAGACGGCGTCTAAATGGCTGGAAATCGGCAGGACAGTGAGCAGAAACGTTGTGATCGAGCGGCATCAGACACCGAGGGGGAGAGGGGCTGATCGCGCTTGCCGGCTTCGCACTGGTGTTCGTCCAGCTTGTCGAGGTGATGCCCCCAGGCCGAAGCGAACGCAAAACACCCCGACCCGAGGGGCGGGGCGCTGCGTGAAGCATGACCGACCGGGTTTGACGACTAACGCGGCGTTCGGCCTCCGTCTTCACCGCGTCAACCGCTTTATTGGCGCGCCACGCAGGGTTTTCCCTATTCCCGGGGTTACTCGATCGCTTTTAGGGCAACCCTTGAGCAGCTCTGCAGAAAATAAGACGCTCACCGGCAGAAAATCATATGGGAACTGTCAAATGTAGTGTTCTTTCGCACCGCCAAACCCACATTCGTGGCACTTACAAATCATGTTTATTAGAAATATTCTTTCTCGTACGATCTCGACAACACTCCGCTACGCGCTTTCGAGCTTGCTGCTCTTCGCGCTCGCCGGCCCCGCACAGGCCGACTTTCACAAATTCGAGATCCTCGAGATCTTCTCTAATGCGGATGGCACGGTGCAGTTCGTCGAGTTGATCGGGACCAAAGATGACCAGGAACTCCTCGGTGGACACCTTCTGACGAGCAATTCATCGTCCTACACCTTCATCGGGCATCTGCCTGCCTCTAATACGGATGGACGGAGCGTCCTCGTGGCCACCACGGCTTTTGCCGATCTCCCAGGAGCCCCGACGCCCGACTACATACTCCCAGATAGCTTCCTGTCCTTCCAGAATGACACGATCAACTATGGCGCGGACACCGACGTCGTCGGATACGGCTTGCTGCCGACCGATGGCTCGACCTCGATCGATCGGAACGGCACGCCGGGTACCAATTCGCCGCGCAATTTTGCTGGCGTTAGCGGATCGATCGATGCCAGCGTCGTCCTAGGCTTCTCCTGCGGCGACGGAAACGTCGACACAGGAGAAGCCTGTGATGACGGGAACACAGCGAGTGGCGACTGCTGTTCAGCGAACTGCCAGTTTGAGGGCTCGGGCATGAGCTGTAACGACAACAATGCCTGCACAAGCGGCGATGCCTGCGACGGCGCCGGAATCTGCGCCCAGGGTACTCAGATCAATTGCAACGACGGCAACGACTGCACCACCAACAGCTGCAACACCGCCACGGGCTGCACTATCGCCAACGAGCCTGCTGGAAGCTTCTGCAGCGACGCAAATATCTGCACCAATTCCGACACCTGCGACGGAGCCGGGAGCTGCCAAGCAGAGTCCGCTGTCAACTGCGACGATGGGGACGAGTGCACCGCGGACGGCTGTGACGGTATCAGTGGCTGCTTCCATTCGGAAATCCTAGGCTGCGCCGCTTTGGCCCCTTTGGTGCCTTCGGTGCCGAGTTTGGGCCTAGTGCCGCGCAGCTTGCTCCTGATGGCCATACTCGGCTTCGGCGCAGCACGCCTGAGAGGGAAAGAAGTCTAGATCCGGGCGGGTAGGAAGTTTTCTGCCTATCCCGTGTCCGCTATCCGGCTACCGCGCCTTTACCGCTCTCGCGAATCTGATGCTGCCGCGCCGAAAGAGGCCCGGAGCTTCCGACTACAAGCTCTGCTGCAGCTTTGTTACTTCAGGATTGGTCCGAGGCGACGGAGAGTTTTCTTCCGGGGCATCGCTGCCGGCCTGGTAAAGCGCCCTAAGATTGTCCACCACCCCCCGCTGGTAGAAGATCTTCTCTTCCTTAAAGTGAAAGACGGCTATCTCTTCATAGCGGAGCAGTTTGCCTGTCGGCGGTACCGTGCCCCAGTTTCCCACATGCCTTCCGGTGATCGTGAAGTGCGCGACGACTCTGTCCCCTTCAGCGATGACGTCATGCATTTCTTCGTGGAAGTCCTCGAAGGTCTCGTGGGCGCCGAGCACCATCTTCTTGGCGTCTTCGAGACCCTGGCGTAGCGAGCCAAGGGGTCGATAGTCTGCGATGAAGTCATCGTGGATAAACTCTCCGATTCTGGACACGTCACCCGTGTTCCAGACAACCTTATTGAGGGTCAAGAGTGTGCGCTTGTTGAGTTCGGACATGATGTCTCCGTTGGACAAATTGCGAAGCTGAACTGCACGGACAGAAGTTCAAGAGCCCATTCTAACCATTAGACGCGAAGCGTGAGCGTAGGCCACCCACTTCTCGCTCTTGCCGGCTTGAAGCGCCCAGGTCGCCTTGGGTATCGGGCAGCGCCAGGTCGTCGGCGACGAGCTTGCGCTGATGCGCGTCGAGATCAGTCGTCGCCACATGGGCTTCGATCACGTCGTGACGCATCGACGTGTAGTACGCCGCGATATCAAAGCGATCCACAAACTTCGCCTTCGGCATACGCCTTTGGATCTGCCACAGCGCCATCTTGCGGCCATCGAGATGCCGCAGGCGGCGGAGTTCGAGGGGGTTCACGGTTGGAGAGAGTACGCGCTGCGGCGATGCTACGCGGGACTGGCCGGCCGTGGTCCGGGTGGCAGGACAATCCGTTTTCGGTCACGCCGTCAGATCCAAGACGTCTCATTTGTGCTGAGATATCGAGAGCGCCCGATGAACATCTTGCCTTCAATCTAATTCGTGTTCGTGCAGTCAGTACGTGGCCCCTGCGGTGCGGTCACAATTAGAATCACACTTGCGGTCCCAGACCAAGATGCCGCCGACCCAGGTCTGGTCCACGTTAATTTGACCTAACTCGTCCGGTCTCGCCTCGAGCGGGTTTGTGGACAACAGCACCAAATCGGCCAATTTCCCGACGGCTATGCTGCCCGTACGATCTTCCTCGTGCACCTGCCAAGCGGGATTGAGCGTCATGGCGCGCAATGCCTCTGCGATGGAAACGGTCTCATTGGCGCCAAGCTGATCACCCTCCCGGGTGCTGCGAGTCACCGCCGTTTGAACAAGCTCCATCGGCGTCGACGAGAACATAGGATGATCCGAATGTAGGCTCGGTCTCGTGCCGGCCAACATGGCGGAGCGGAGTGGCAGCATTCGTTCTGCGCGTTCAGCCCCTAGGATACTGTCTCTCAGGACCTGCCCGTAGTAGTGAATGTGCTGAATGTGGAAGCTGGCACTGATCCCGGCCTGAGCGAGCCGCTCGAAGAGAGCCGGCTCGGCCAACATCAGATGTTCGAAACGATGTCGGCGATCTACAAGCGAGGATTGGCTAGCGACTCTCTCCATCACCTGAAGCGTTTCACGAAGTGCACGGTCGCCCTGGGTATGAACGGCGATCTGCCAACCGTCTCGATGGGCCTCTTGCATCGCCACAAAGAGTTCATCCCCCTTCCAGTTGGCGTGGCCGCGTGCGCCCGCATTGATGCCGAGTGCCGCGCGCGTGAATTCATTGTCCACGTACGGATCTTCTAACAACATGGTCGCGCTGTAGGGTGACCCGTCATACCAAATCTTCATGCCCTTGACGCGAAAAAGGGAATGCCCTTCATCAACCTTGAGGTTCTCAAGCTGATCTCGGGCGTACCATGTGAGGAAAACGTTATGCCTAATCAGCGGCTCCGCTTCGGTCAAGTCACGATAAATGTCGAAGACTTCCTTCGTTGGAATCATGATTCCCATGGTGGTGACCGAGGTGACTCCCATCTCCGCATGCCGGCGAAAAACTCGCTGCATCGATTCTCGCCAACCTCTCGATGATTGCGGCATTCCGTACTTCTGCTGGACCGGAAAAAACGCCGGTTGCTCCACGAGCCTGCCAGTGAGCGCACCGCCGGCATCCCGCTCGTAGTAGGCGCCATGTCCGGGATCGGGCGTATCCCCTGTTATTCCTGCCTCCGCCAGCGCGCGACTGTTCAGGAACGCCTGATGGCCACCCTGCGGTGTAACAAAAAGTGGATTGACCGGGGCGATTTCGTCCAGCTGCTCGAGCGTCGGTGTGCCCAGACCTTTCACCAGGATCGGATCCCAGCCATAGGCGAAAACCCATTCTCCCGGCGGGTGCTTCTGGACCGCCTTGGCCAACGCGGCCCAAGTGGCTTCGGCCGTGGGATTCTTGAACCCGCTGATCTCCTCCCAACCCTCGGCCACCGCAGCCAACGCCGGGTGCACATGGGCGTTGTGAAACCCGGGCAGGAGGGCTCCGCCGTTAAGATCAACGAGTTCTGTCTCCCGGCCATGAGTCTTCATCACATCGACCCGGCGACCCACTGAAACGATGCGACCCTCTTGGATCGCCACAGCCTCAGCCGTCGGCTGCGCCTCGTCCATGGTCAGGATTGTCCCGCCGAAGAAGATCACGTCCGCCGTGTTCCGCACCGCGGCGTGGTCATTGGACGCGGTGCACGCGACCGATAGGGCAAGGCCGAGAAACACACCCAGCACGCGTGAGTTCAATGCTGCATACCCGAAACGTTGCTTACACGCGCTCGTACTGATCATTCCCATCTCCACAAGCCCTGTTGAGGCACGATCAACTCCGACGAGCAGGATGCCTGCTGTCGCGAAACCTCGACCGTGGGGTTCGATGTTGTTGACTGAACATTGTATCCGACTGACCTCAGGGTACGATTTCGGGATCGTCGGCGAGTCCGATAGTCAAGGGAGAGAGAAGTTGAGGTCGCATATTGGTTTGATCGTCTTCGTCGCAGTTCTGCTCGTCGCGGGCCCCGGAAATGCTGAGACGGAGTCGGAAAACAAACAGGCGTTGGCCACGACTCCCGAGGCACTCGTCGAGATGCTCGCCGAAAAGTCTTTCCTCAAACCCAAAGACTACGCAGAGAAATTACGATCAGAGCGAAGTGCTCACTTCTACCCGATGGGGCGCGTACAGATTTCCCAAAATTTGGATCCGGCGACGGACCCCCGTAGAGACATTACGGCGGGGAAGATCGCGGCCGACGCCGAGGTATTGGCCGAGATCGGGCGCGAATCGAAACGGGACGGCGAACTTCTGTGGGGACGAATCCAGGGGACGAAGTACGAGCGCAAAGCGCTTCGCTGGATCTTCGAAGAGTTGCAGTCGCGGGGCCTCGAAGACGTCCACTACGACTCCTTCCCATCCGGGTTCCCGCAGTGGCGCCCAACCGTCAACAGACTGAGTGTCGTTTCAGCGCCGGGGTTTGGGCCGCAGGAGCGGTTCGACTTCCGGGACGCGATTACCGCATTCGTTTCGGCCAGCACACCAAAGGGCGGGCTTCGAGCGCCCGTCATCTACGTCGGTGACGGGACCGATGCGGAGCTGCAAGGCCGCAAACTCGACGGCCAGATCGTATTGCTAAGAGGACGCACTCTGGCGGGCGCCCTGATCAGCAGCGCTCGCACCGCGTACTCGCGACTAGCCGCGGGAAAGTATGGAATGCCTGCAGCCGTGGTCGTCTGGTGGGATGTTCCGGGCACCCGCCAAGTCGCGGGACGCGTGGGTGCTCCCGGAGGCGGAGATTCGATTGGCGAAGCCCTCCCCTGGACAACGATCGGAAACGAAGACGGGCTCTATCTTCGTAAATTGCTCGATCGCGCCACGGAAGAAAAACCTGTCGTCGCCGAAATCGAGATCCAAGGAAGAATGGAGTCGGGTAAGGATCGAATGAGCGGGAATGTCTACGCGATGTTGCCAGGTCGTTCCGGGGACTACATCGTCATTCCTACGCACGTCGACGGTTACTTCTATGGCATTCATGATAATGGCTCGTCGGTCGCCTTGAATCTGTCTTTAGCCGAGCACTACGCAAAGATCCCACCGAGGCAGCGAGAACACGGGATTATTTTCCTCTTCCAGGGAGACCACGAAGTTCCTGGTGTCGGAGGCACCCTGCCCTTCATCGACAAGCACCGAAAGCTAATGAAGGACCATCTCCTCGTGGTGTTGCGACCGGAACATCTTGGCATGTTGAGACGACTCGATGAGGCGCTCTATGTATCGCAATCCAACGTCGCCGAACCTCTCATGCTCATGGTCACCAATCGCAGCCCTGCCTTGATCGATCTCTTCAAGCGAGCATCGGAAAGCTACGGAATCCCAATGGGCGACCTCGTCTACGCCGATCCGGCAGCGGACGAAGCGGCGTTCCATCCTCCCTATAACGACCTCGACGCAATCTCGATGGGTTGGATTTCGATAGGAAAATTTTACCATTCGACAGCCGACGTTGATCTAGGCGGGGTCGATTTCTCGCAGATGGAGAGATTGGCCCGAGCGCACGCGTTCATCATCGATGAGCTGTTCAAATTGCAGAAGGAGGATTTACGTCGAGGCGGCCATCCGGTTCCTTCGAAGACGATCTATCAGTCAGACCTGATTCAGATCATCATGGGCGACAACTAGCAGACTCGGTCCGTCAGTACGGATCAGTGTGGCCGGCCCCTCCATACTGGTACCAGTCTCTGAGTTAGCCTTTTTGAAAGGCGAACGGAGACGAGATCAAGCGGATGCGATTCAAAGAAGTGAAGCCTACGGCGTGTCGTCTCTCGCTTCGTCTGGTGTCATCCGCCGAACAACGAACGCTCTCGCGCCGGCGTTGGTTCCCGCGTACTCTCTCCAGAGCGACAACATTGTGCCAGCGTTGTGCCAGCGTTGTGCCAGCGTGAGGTTAGCCAGATGCCTGATCCATCCCTGCCCGGTCGCCTCGGGAATCCAGACCTGAAATTTCTCGATGACCCTCGCCTGGATCATCGAATTCGAGCCGCATTGGAAGGCGTGACTCTGCCCGGGGACTTGGTCGACTTCCCTGAACCCAGTGCAACCTATCAAGATATCGTCGACTACATTTCAGCCTTGGAGAGGGCCTTCGCGGTAGCGCATCCAGTAATGGAAGCGTTGATGCCCAAGTTCGACACAGTGCAATCCGTTGAAACCGTAACCGGCTCGGACGGAAATGAAATCCCGCTCTACATCCATTTGCCAAAGGAAAAGGCGACGTCTGGACCTTGCATCGTCCACATTCATGGTGGCGGGATGGTCATGATGATGGCGAAGGATCCGAATTTCAGAAGGTGGCGGAACGCGATTGCGCAAAGGGGGATCCCGGTTATTGGCGTGGAGTATCGAAATGGAGCGGGTGAACTCGGCGATCATCCGTTTCCGGCCGGACTGAACGACTGCGCGACAGCCGTCCAATGGGTCCACGAGAACCGAGCTGATCTCGGCGTCGACTCGATCGTGATTTCCGGCGAATCCGGCGGTGGCAATCTATCCCTGGCGACGACGCTCAAGGCCAGCAAAGAAGGCTGGCTCGATAAAATCGCGGGCGTGTACGCCATGTGTCCCTACATCTCGGGTCGTTATGCGAAACCGCCTGCGGAACTGAAATCCCTAGACGAGAACGACGGATACGGGATGAGTCGTTCGATGTTGTCCGTCATGCCGGGAGTCTATACGCCTAATCGAGATGATCTAGCCAACCCCCTGGCCTGGCCCTATTCCGCCAGTGTCGAGGAGCTGTCAGGGCTGCCACCCCACGTTATTTCCGTCAACGAGCTGGACCCATTGAGGGACGAAGGACTCGTCTATTACCGAAAACTAATGGCTGCCGGAGTCACAGCGATGGCGCGGACCGTCCACGGCACACAGCACGCCGGGGATCTCGGCTTTCCAGATATTACACCCGACGTCTACGACGAAACGCTCTCTTCCCTTTGTCGCTTCGCCGAATCGATCAGCCACGAATAGTCCTGTTGCGACGGCCCCCTTGCCCAGCGCGACTGGCTTCACGCGAGGGCGCAGCTGGCCGCGCGGCTCGAGATCCCGACGCCGCGTCGCGCCTGGCGAATGGCGTGGCGATCGAAGCCGTTAGTGCAGTAGCCGATTGAGATCCCTGTTGCCGGGTCGGCCCAACCGATCTGGCCGCCGGCCCCTCCGTGACCAAAGGAAAGGTCAGAGTTGGTATGACCGAAGCCTCGATAGGTCCGGTCCTCGTCCCCGGCGATCACCAAGCCCAATCCGCGGTTTACGCGTTTGTGGAAGATCATGTCCGTCAGCTCGGGATTCCGAATTCCACGCGCCATCGCGAGCGTTTCGGGTTTCCAGATCGGGGAGCCATCCGGTGCCTGTCCTCCCGAGAGGAGGCCCTGATAGAAAAGTGCCAGGGAATGAGCATTCGTGAAGGCGCCGCCGCCGGGAATTCCCGCGCGCCGCACGTCGGCTTCATTGAAGGTCTGAACCGCCTCCTCGGTGACCTCTGTGACGGGCGGCTTCGCGAAGCCCAGCTCCGCGTAGTCGGCCTCGGTCAGCTCTTGGCCGCGATGTTCGATGTCTGCGGCACGCGCGTGTTCATCATCCGGCAATCCCACGAAGAGATCGGGCAAGCCGAGAGGCTCGGCAATTCGTTGCCTCACGAAGTCGTGGTACGGGATGCCCGAGCGCTGTTCGATGATGTCGGCGATCACGTACATGCTCGACGAAGGGTGATAGATGAAGCGGCTGCCCGGCTCGAAGTTCAACCGCCAGCGCGCGAAGTACTCGAGCCTTCGTTCGCGGTCGCGAAATGCCCTCGGATCGAAGGGTGCAGTCGGAAAGCCGGCCGTATGCGTAAAGAGCTGCTCGACGCTGATCGAGTCTTTGTTGTGGGTCCCGAACTCTGGAATGATCGCGGAGACCTGCTCGTCGACCGAAAGTTTCCCTTCCTGGATCAGGAGCCAGGCGGCCGCTGACGTGATCGCCTTCGTACAAGAGAAGATGCAATAGAGCGAATCGTCATCGGCATCGGCTTCCACGCCTCCGAAGCTGGCGCGTCCGAAAGTTCGCATGCCCGCGATCTTGCCTTCGCGTGCGATGGCGATTTGGACCGAAGGCAGAGTTCCTTCGCGAACTTCCTTTTCGGCGCGCTCAAAAAGCGCCTCCAAGGCGGAAGGATCGATGCCGACGCTTTCTGGGGAACTGGCGAGGAGGCTAGTGTCAATCATCTCGCAATTCTACATCCGATAGAGAGGGTGCGGGCGAAAAAAATCAGCCTCAAATCCGCTGTCGTCCGCCGGACGCACCGCAAGGTGCCGGCCAAGCCCAAAGAACTTCCTACGCCAGCGGTAGAAGGTCTGCTCCGTGACGTTGTGTTCCTTGCAGGCCTCGCGAATGTTCCCCATCGCTTCCGCCGCCTTCGAAAAGGCTAACTCAGAGACTGGCACCAGTATTGATGGGCAGGTCAGGGGGCTCCCTCGATTCTTGCAGCTTGCGGACCTCGCGTTCGAGTGACGCCGATCCTCCGCTGCGGTGTGCGGTGAGGGCAGTCGCGATGGCATCCCTTTCTTCGTCCGTGGGCTCACTTGTGCCCGCGATCCACGCGTGGAGTTTGTCCGCCTCCTGTGAGTGGATGCCCTTAGCCGGGGGTTCGTTCGTCAAGTAGACGAGGTGATCGCCGATCTTGTAGGTGACCACCGTCGCGTTGGCGCTCGGCTTTCCTGATTTGAGTGCGAGGGCGATCCACTCATCGGCCTGCTCCGATTGCATATGGATGCCCGGGACCCAGTAATGGCGACCATCATGCTTCATCGAATAAACGTTGACCGGCTCGTAACTCGTTGAATACACCGCGACCCCGGCTTCGAGGTCGTACATCACGACGGGAGCAGACGTGGCCTGGACTTCGATCGGCCGACTCGTTCCAGGCGACGCCGAGGAGAACGAGGACACAGTCACTGTTGTGCTGACAACGAACACATTCGCACAGCTATACACCGGCGTGCCGTAGTAGCCGACGACGAAAGTGGATGAGTTCGGCGGGCACGCGTAATAGGCGTAGTAGTACGGGTAGTAGTAGTAGGGATAGTAGTAGTAGGAATTGATGTTGACGGTTCCGCGTACGCCGTAGCAACTGCCGCCGTTACAATGGCTTCGCCCGTATACGGTCCTGTCGCCGTTCGTGATGGCACCACGTCGATAGGAGTTTTTGCCGTCGCGCACGATCGTTCCGGCACCCGCGTAGTTGCCTCCTTCGAATGCGCCGCGGGCGATGAAACCGTCGTCTGTTTTCTTGAACACCGAAGCCGTCTTGGCATCCACCCCAGTACTCGTTTCGATTGT
>DUCN01000031.1:15229-32775 GCA_012959805.1 Myxococcales bacterium
CCGAAGAGATTTCGCGATCCATCGTTTTGCCGCTCGCAGTCTCTACGCTGCGCTTGCGCTCGATGTTCTCGACGCCTTGATTTCCGATCTCGACATTGGCCTCGCCGCTGCCCGACGCCCCGCGACTCGTCTCGAATGAACCTGACCGTGAAAAGCCTTCGTCGGTACGCGTCGTGGACCCTGAGTAGTCGATGCTCTTGCCACCCGACCCATTCAGCGTTGCATCGCGGTTGGTCGTGTTCCCGTCAACGTTCCTCGATGCCTCAATAGATCCACCGGCGCGAGTTTCCCTTGAATACGAGCCCATATCCGATTGGCTCTTTCGGTTGCGCTCTTGCTTTGATCGGCTTTGCTGCCATGCATCGTTAACGCTCGATTGTCGTGATGGACTGCGGGTTCGCGATCGGCTGTCCTCGTAGCTGCCGGCGCGACTTCCGCGTTCATAGGAGCCGCCCCGGTAGCTTCCGCCTCGATTGCTTCTTTCCCCACCTCGCATCGAACCCCACTGCGCCGCACCGCCGCGCGATACACCGCCGCCACGTCGGCCTTGGCCACCGCCTCCGCGGGCTTCGACTTCCTGGGCGAGGGTCAAAATTACGATCAGTGACCCGAAGCAAATGAAGAAGGTCCGGAGCAGACGTTGCGATTCAGTCATCCTCTCCTCCTGGCGGGAGCGGCACGCGATCCAATAATTCATCGAAGCTGACCTGTGACGCGTTCGGTGGCGGGGTGAAAATGAAGATCTCATCTGGGACGTTGGGTGCAAGATCCCAGCGTTCGAAGTGTGCCCAGAATTCTGGAACGCCCGGTTCTTCGCGATAGCTGATCACCATTCTCCGAGGCAGCGGGGCCGCTCCGTGCGCAATCCAGATTTGAACGTCGACGTTCTCGCTACGGAAAGCCACGTGCTCACTGCGCACGCCGCCGATCACTTCTTCGCCCACGACGAAACCGGAAACAACACGATCAACCGCCTGAGACATGAAACCGAGATGAACGAGTTCGGCTAGCGGCATCGGGATTTCGAGTTGGTGAACGATGTAGTCGATGGCTTCGTCGATGTTCGTTGGGACATCGGCGGCCGCGTAGATGTTTTGATTGGGAATAACCGCTCTCAGCGTTCCTCGGTCGAAGTAGACCAACCGGGTCACGCCATCCCGAGCGCGGATTTCGACGCGGCCGCGATCAGGTCGACGAATCAAGAGCTGGCGACTTCCACCAAATTCGACTTTCTGCCCGTCTTCTTGCACGACACTAAAGCCGATCTCGGCGGTCGCACTCATGCGTTCTTGCCGTGCGAGAAAATCGGCCATTTCACGCAGGAGACCCACCGCATGAGCAGTCTGCGCGATTTTATCCGCAGATGTCGGTGCGCTCGGGGGCTGGCGTACAGGCGGGCCAGACAGTTGGCTGCAACCCAAGATCGTCCCGGCAGCCAGCACGATGGAAATCAGCCAAGTTTTCTGAATCACGAGAAAAGGTCGCTCCTCGATACGGGCTCTAAACAATGAGCTTCGAGTGAATGTGACTAGCGGGCGGTGGCGTACACGGCACTGAGTTGTACGAGGAGCTTGTTAAGGTGGTTGAGGTGCACCGCGACCCTCGGGTCGGGCACGGCGTCACGCGCTGTGGCCCGTGTGGCAGTAGCACCGGACTTGAGGGATTGGAAGAAAAATTCGGTGTCCATCATCGCATCAGATTGCTTCACGCGGGATTCGTACGCCACCGCCATGCGCGGACGTCCTCCATCATTTCAACGGCGGCGTGACGACGGGCCCGCTGGTCAATTGCAGTCTCTTGGGGGGCTTTTGCGCCAAATGCAAAGGTCGCGATCAGTGGAACGAATATGACTAATCGTTGACCCCTTGCGTGACTACGGATGACAAATCGTATCAGAATCAGGGGGGTTATCCATCATGCCTGCCCATTTAGCCCCAACATACCTAGGGTGAAATGCTCACTTCATGCCAGATTTAACTTTACTTATGAGGATTTTCATGAGGAATTCGAACGACGGGGCCTTTGTATACGGCCGCACGAGATACCCAATGTTGAGCTCTTGACTGCTCAGGTGATGCGCGCCAGCGGAGTGTTGAAAACAACTAGAGGGAGATCGTAGTCACCACTCTCTTGGGAAGGAGATTCGATGGAACGCGTATTAACCTTAACGAAGCGGTTTGGGTTCTTGTTCTTAGCTTTCGGTCTGATGGTAGGGTCCAGCGCCCAGGCGCTCACCATTTCGGGCATAACGATCGCTCCGGGCGCTACCAATACCCTCGACGATGAGGTGAACGGCGGCGGCAGTTCCAACAACACGAGCGCGACCTCTATTATCACCTCGGGCGGTACCGTCGTGGATGCGGTCGCTGCCAGCGTGAGCGCGGAGACTCGCTATGCGTCGAACCTGTGGGCGGATGCCAGCTTCAGTCGCGTCAATGCCGTCACGACCAACTCGTATACCCTTTCGCTGAGCGTTAGCGCCGACGCGGGGACCCTTCTACGACATCGCCATCGATAGTCTCTTCCAGGGGGTCCTGGTGCGGGATGACGACGATTTCTTCGGTGACTCGGAGGCCAGCGTCAGCGCAGTCACGGTGTCCATCGACGGGATTGTGAGTGTTCCTCACTCGACGAGCGCGCAGTTGTTGGCCCTGGGCTTCTACGACGCCTCGCAGTCTTTTTCCGAGGCCGGCTCGAGTAGCCTCACGGGCCTGTCGGGCACCACCACCTTGAACTTCGTCGTGGACTGGACCTCGAGCGCCGACAACACTGGAGACGACGAGGCCGCGGTGTTGCTCGGCCTGGATGAGGCGGGTAGCCCCGTAAGCGGTGTCGTCGCGGGCGAATACGGCAACCTGTCTCCCTCCCGGGTGGCGGCCGACGACGGCCATTTCATCAACGTCAGCGCCACAGTGACCGCCATACCGGAGCCCGGCACACTGGTTCTGCTGGGGATGGGTCTCGCGGGCCTCGCAGCGCACAGGCGTCGAAGCTAGTCACCGCATCGGCTTGGCGTCCTGCCGGAGACGGCTCCAGCTCACGCTTCGGCCGACTCGGCAGCGGGCAAGTGAGGTGGCCACCAAAGCGACTTGACTACGCGTCTTGACTGCGGGTCGCCTCCGCAGCCGGGGTCGCAGCCGCGGTGGGTACCGGCACCGACACAGACACCGCCGTCGGAGTCTCGGGCGCTTGGGGCTGTTGGGCGGAATCGGACGAGCGGCTCTCGGCCCCGTACGCCATGAGCAAGCTGGCCGCCAGGATCCGGATGAATTGCGGTCCCCGTTTCCGGAGAACGGATGCGGGGTCTGATCGGTTTATCCGCCGGCGCCGGCGGGCGAGCCGGAGTCCCGTGAGGGTTAGGCCTCGTCGGTGCGCGAGACCTCGATTTTCTCTTCGCCGCTGATTGATTTCGGGCATGGCCCCGCCGGTCCCCCTTCGGACTGACTCTCACCGATCCAAGTTGGATCCGAGCCTAGAATACCATGGCCCGCAACGCGGACTCAAGGCGGGCATTCCCCCTTCCTTCTATCCGTTCCGCCAATCCGGGTGGAGCCCCAACTCGAGGCAGAGGGGCTGGGCGAGAACGACTTTTCCGTTGTGTTCCGCCGCGTGGATGCTGCTCTCCCACCACGCCACCTGCCGCCGCACAAGGCCTTTTCCCGCTCGTCCGGCGCGCCACTCCGGCGGACACCGAAAGCGACTGATGCGAGAGCTGTATCGGATGCTCGAGGCGTACCTATCGGGATATGTGACGCCTAACCTATAAGATGGGACGTTGTGTACGCGAGAGACCGTGACTAGAAGCCCAGCTGCTTCGCCATGTAATGCAGCATCGTCTCATCCGATCCGCCGCCGATGCTGATCAGGCGCGAGTCGACGAAGGCACGACCCGCCATGCTCTCCTTCATGTATCCGTACCCGCCATGGAATTGGATGCATTCGTCCGCGACCTGTCGGCAAACTCGCCCGCAGAACAACTTCGCCATCGTGATGAGATCCGTCGCGTCCTCGCCGGAAACGCGCTTTCGTACGCATGCTTGCGTCAGCTCTTTTGCGGCGGCGAGCTGGGTGAATAGCTCGACCATCTTGAATTGTGTGTTCTGCATCTTGGACAGTGGCTTTCCGAAGAGCACTCGTTCTTCTGCCCATCGTCGCGTCTCTTCCCAGAGAAACAAGGAACCAGCGATCGAGCTCACGCAGGCGACGAGCCGCTCGTCCTGAAACTGCACCATCTGCTGTTGGAACCCGCGGCCAATGTCGCCAATTGTATGCGCGACCGGGACGCGAACGTCCTCGAAGTAGAGCTGCCCCGTATCCGAACCCCAATTGCCGATCTTGTCGAGCAGGTCATATCGAAAGCCAGGGACATCCGTGGGAACGAGGATCTGGGAAACCCCGCCGTATCCCGCCTCCGGGTCGGTGACGGCCAGAAGGCAGAGCCAATCGGCGGTGGCAGCGTTCGTGATGTAGATCTTCGATCCGTTGATCACCCAGTCGTCGCCATCGCGGATCGCGCGTGTGCGGATTCCCGAAACATCAGAACCGGCATCCGGCTCCGTGACCGCGATTGCAGAGACCATCTCACCGGCAATTGCTGGCACGAGGAATTCTTGCTTCAAGTCTTCGCTTCCGAATTCTGCAAGTGACGGAGTTGCCATATCCGTATGGACGCTGATACCCATCGTGACGCCAGCGTTGTCCGATCGACCGATCTCTTCATACAGAACCGACGTATAGGACCAATCCAATCCGGCGCCCCCGTACTGGGGGTCGTAGCGAAGGCCTAACATCCCAAGATCGCCCATGTCCTTGAAGAGCGATTTGTCGAAGCGCCCCATCTCATCGAACTCGCGAGCACGCGGCCGCAGTTCCTGTTCTGTGAACTTTCGAGCAGTCTCGCGAAAAAGTTCATGCTCGGGAGAATTGAGTGGGTCTGCGAGCATGGTGTCTTCCTCTGGAAGGAATCGCGCCGACGGACGGGGCCGCGAATGCAAAGGTAATATTCGAATGCGACATTACCCCTTCCAGCCAAAGCTGCCAGCAGGGTCATTCATGACAGGAAGATGCCTCGGCCAGGATGAGCAGGCGATTCAGAGCCCGTCCGGCCCCGGATCGAGCTTGCGATGACATCTTCGGCCGGGTGCCAGATTCCCCCTCCGGCATCACAGCCAGAAGAGCGCCCGGGAAATACAAGCCGCGTTTTAGCCACCACCTACGCCGATCATTCTGACGACTCAGCCCGGCTGGGTTCCCTGAGGAATGACGTTAGGCGACGTGTTCGCGCTACACCCAGCGCTGAACGTAGTCGTTACGAACGGAGACGCCGGATGGCCGCCCGCTGCAAAGATTCAACGGATCACACAGCCTATGTCAATGCCGAGGACGGGGCATCCTCGGCGGATTGCCTTTCCGCTTGAAACCGAAATCCGCATAACGCACACTCACAAGATGTACGGCTAGACGCCAGCTAGAGTAGACGGCGCCGACTCGTGCACCAAACAAGCAACTTCACGAGTCCACATCAGTGTCGACCGAGCCAGGCGCGGCGAATTGACGATGAACTTTCTCGATTCATGATATACTTGGGTGTGCCCACGCAAGAATTCAATGCGGGCGTGCCGACAGCTACGTCGGGCCTGTTATCCCTCGGCTACATTCGAAGCCCGCTCGCAGACATGGTCTGGTTTCTCGCGCTGCCGCCGCTCGCGATTGCGATCGCATTCGTTTTCCACAACGCGCTTCCTTATATAGCCCAAGCCTCGATCGCCGTTTGGGTCACGGCACCGCATCACTACGCTGGCTGGGTGCGAGGCTATGGCCTCGATGAGGATTGGTCCCGCTGGAAGAGTCGTCTGATCCTGGGGCCGATCATACTAGTCCCTTCAATCGTACTCGGAACGGCATTCGTTCCGATCACCCTAGGCATTGTCTTCCTGCTCTGGGATCATCAACACAGCTTGATGCAACAATATGGCTTCGCA
Source organism: Myxococcales bacterium (assembly GCA_012959805.1). Classification (GTDB taxonomy): domain Bacteria; phylum Myxococcota_A; class UBA9160; order UBA9160; family UBA4427; genus UBA4427. Next base: position 21,211 of record DUCN01000031.1, read on the forward strand.
AGGATCTACGATTTCAAGGCGGACACCGGCGCACCGTCAACAGGACGTTTCGACTACTGGTTGAGCATCATTCTTTACGGGAACATGCTAGTCACGACACCACTTTGGTCAGAACTCTGGATCGCGGAGCTATACCGCTGGGACCTGGCGCCTCACGTTGAAACGATCCAACGAATCCAATCCACCAGCTGGGCGATTCTTGGCGCCTACGGGGTCATCTATGTCGCTCATCTGATCGCCAGCGGACTTCGCGGCGCTCGAATCAATCCGATGAAATACCTATTCCTGCTCTCGAGCTACGGGCTTTGGTATTTTGTGAGCTGGCAAGATTCTTTCCTTCTCTACCTGGTCGCACATCGAATCATGCATGGCGTGCAGTACATCTTAATGGTCTACTGGTACGTAGAGAGAAAGGCAGACCGAACGGACCATACGCCTCTGTTCCTATCCCACTTGACCTGGCCACGGTTCCTATTGCTCGGCGGCGCCTATGCGCTCGTCTTCCACCTCGTAACCGGGGGTAGCCTGTCGCTCCTGACCTTCGGCATGCTCGACTCGCTTCAAACCGACCCCGTCCTCCAATTCAGCCTCGAGAAGGCGACCGGCTTCTACGCGGCAACCGCGATCAGTGCAGCCGCTGCGTGTCACTACTACCTCGACTCCTATATCTGGAAGATTCGCGATCCTCAGATCCAGGAGGGTTTGTAAGTGCGATGGTTCCGCGCTCACAAAGTACTCCTCGCTATCTACATCGGCGGCCTCACACTTGCCGTCCTCGAATTGTATCTCCCACAGTTTCAGCACGACTACCTCACCAATTCTAAATCGCTCCTGCAGCCTGAGATCAATCTCGCCGACGTGAGCTCTAGGCTCTACCCGGATCGGGCCTACAGCTTCTACTATCGCGCGTTGCAGGCGGCATTATGCGTTCGTGGAACCGCGTCGCCGCCCGAGTGCCGAAACAGAGCCCCTGTCAAATCTCACGAAATTCGCGAACTGGTCGAGCGGTCACTCGCAACTGGGAATCGATCGATCGAGATGGCGATGTACAACTACGCAATCATTCTGCTCCAGGAACAGGCGTCTCATGAAGAAATTGATGCTGCCATCCACAACTGGCGTACGAACTACCCAAACTCAAATGAAGTCGATCCTCGAGAGATGCATCGACAGATGACTCAGGGGACGATCGCCGCCCGCCCAGAAGACAGGTTCCATGCCGAGAAAGTCGCCAGATAAACTGTTGTCATCACCCGCGCTGATACAGGAAGCTGGATTCTTTAGAGGGACGTAACAGTCAGCCCGTCGTCGTCCTACCCGGGATGGAGTGCAGGCGATGCCTCCACTGATCTCTTGGGCGGGGACCTCAAGCAACCGGGACATATGACCTACGGCTGGGCGTTGGGCCGAAACCATCGCGACTTTCGCAACTCGGTGCCCAGGGTCAGAGACTGGGTTCGAGGCATTTGGGAGGACGCCGATCAAGGTTCCACTCACCTCCATCGATACGAAATGCGATGGCGTCGTCGTGGCAAGCCAGCATCGACAAAGACAACAGCCATACCGATCACATCGATGTCAATACGACTCATCTGGAGCTGGGGTTCCCGCCGGAGGTCTTCGAGGTCCTGCAAGGAAGCGCGCGGAAGACTGATCCCGCGATCGACGCCTCTCGGTCTCACACCAATCAGCGACAACCAATACAATCGCCTGCGTGAGACCTCACGTTTCTGCCGATTCTCGGCTCATTGTGGTGCAGGGCGACCAGGATCCCCTCAAATTGGGCTCAGGTGCTGGACGATCCCGATTGGCCGTGCCATATTGGTCCGACCAAATCTCCAGCGCGCCCCAGCCGGAGCCCCAACCCATGTCCTTTCCGTCTCAGGAAGCGTCTATCGCGTCTAATCTGCGCGATGACATCCTACGCGGCCACTACCGCTGTGGCGAACGACTGCCCTCCGAACGGGATCTCGCCCAGCGCTTTGGCGTGCATCGCAGCACTGTTCGAGAAGCCTTCAAGCGTCTGGCCCAGCTCGGCGTCGCGACGATTCATCCGGGTGGCGCGCGGGTGGCGCCCATCGAAGAGGCGAGCCTCGACGTCGTAGAACATCTGTTGGCCCTGGACGGTTCGCCGGACCCCGAAATCCTCGACCAGGCACTCGAAGCCATGAGCGGCTTCCGCGCGATGGCTGCACGACTCGGGACGGAACGCGCAACGATCGAACAGCGCGCGCACATGCTCGAGATTCTCGAAACGATGATGCGCACCGCCGAACGCGGCGATAACGCCGATGCCAAACTCATCTCCGAGCTCGGAAATTGTTTGGTCGAAGCGAGTGGCAACATCATCCTCAAGCTCATGCGAAACGGCTTGCAGCCGCATGGGGATCTCGAGGCCGAGGCGAAGTTCATGCGAGGTGCAGAGCCGAACAATGCGGAAGTTGAACCCCTGCTCTGGCGGCTATCCCATGCGATCGAGAATGTTGATGGCGCGACCGCATCAGAGGCCGTCTACCTGCTCTCTTGTCTGTTTCGCCGAAGTGTGAGAGAGCAGACGAGCGAAAGACAAACCGAGCCAAGGCTCGACAGTGAACCCGGGGCTCGTTCGGCTCAGGGAGAGGTTCAGTCATGAACATGTCACAGAAACTATGGGTTCCACTGCTGATCGCGGGAATCTCGAGCCTGGGCGCCTTCGTCATCGTCACGACTGCGCCGAGTGTTGAATACAACGAGCCGGAGCGCACCATCCCGACGGTGAGAACGATTCCCGCTCAAACCGAGACGCTTCGCTATCGCGTCCGTTCACAGGGAACCGTATCGCCGCGAAACGAAGCCGATCTCGTATCCGAGCTCTCGGGTCGGGTTGTCTGGATCGCGCCGTCATTGGTCCCGGGCGGTTTCTTCAAGGCGGGCGATCCTCTACTTCGTCTCGAAAGGCGAGACTTCGAGCTTTCGGTGAAGCGACAGCGCGCAAGCCTGAAGCGAGCGACGAGTGAACTCGAATTTGCCGCCTCGGAACTCGCACGTCAGCAAGGCCTTGCCGATGCCGGTGTTGCCAGTGCATCCCAGCTCAGCAATGCACGTCGTGCAGCGGGCGTCGCGGAGGCCAACGAAACAGACGCGCGGGCAGCACTCGAACAAGCCAGCCGAGATCTCAATCGCACTGAATTGCGCGCACCCTTCGATGGACGGGTTCGGGACAAACAGGTCGATACCGGTCAGTACGTCGCCCGGGGCTACGCCTTCGCGAAGGTCTACGCGACGGATTACGTCGAAATCCGACTTCCGATTCCTGACAAACAACTGGCCTTTCTTGATCTGCCCGATCCACGCCGGTCCGGCGTCGACATGACAATGAAAAGCCCCGTCGTTCGACTGAGTTCGATCTTCGCTGGGAAACGACATGAATGGACGGGGCGTATCGTGCGCACCGAGGGCGAGATCGACTCCCGAAGTCGGATGATCAACGTCGTCGCGCGCGTAGAGAAGCCCTACGCAGAGAGCGATGTCGAGAATCGCCCACCACTCGCCGTGGGCCTCTTCGTCGAAGCTGAAATCATCGGCCCGGAAGTAAATGACGTCATCGTCATCCCACGTTATGCGATGCGCGACAATTCGAGCGTATTGATCGTCGACGCAGAAAGTCGTCTCCGAGCGAGGAAACTCAGCGTGCTTCGAATCGAACGCGACGACGTACTGGTCAAGGGGCCACTCGCTCCGGGTGAAAAGATCTGCGTTTCACCGCTTCAAGTTGTTGTCGAGGGGATGCTCGTCCAGACCGTCGAAGAAGTCGCAAACCTCCCAGATCGAGCCAACGATTCATGAATCGCGCGATTGCATGGTTCGTTGACAATCCCGTTGCCGCGAACTTGATGATGCTGGTCATGGTGGTCGGCGGCGTTCTCATCATGACCGGGCTTCAGCAAGAGGAATTTCCAGCGATCGAGCTCGAGGTCGTCCAGGTCAGCGTCGAGTATCGCGGCGCGTCGCCTGAAGAAGTGGAACAATCGATCTGCCTGCGGATCGAAGAAGCCATCGAGGGGACACCTGATCTCGACCGAATCAACACCATCGCGGTCGAAGGCGCGTGTGTCGTAACGGCGGAGCTGGTCATCGGCTCGGACGTCTCGGCGGCGACCAGTGAAATCGAAAACCGAATCGATTCGATCGACTCGTTTCCCGTTGAAGCGGAGAAACCCTCGGTTTCGAAGATGGATTTCCGACGAGGTGTGCTGAAGCTCGCCATCTCCGGTCAACTCGACGAACGCGACCTCAAGACTCTGGGACAGCGTGCGCGGGATGAAATCGCCGCTCTCACCGAAGTTTCCCAGGCCATTCTGCAATACGACCGACCTTACGAAGTCTCGATCGAAGTCTCCGAGGAAACGCTTCGGCGGCACGGTATCGACCTCGGAACGGTGGCGACGGCGGTGAGAAACGCTTCGCTCGACCTACCCGGCGGATCCGTCAAGACCGGCGGCGGCGAGATCCTCTTGCGCACAAAGGGTCAGGCCTACAGTGGAATCGAATTCGAGCGCATCGTCGTACTGACTCGAAATGACGGAACGCTTGTTCGACTCGGCGACATCGGACACGTCATCGACGGCTTCGAAGACACCGAACTACGCGGCCGCTTCAATGGCGACCCGAGTGTCGTCATCAAGGTTCAGTTGATCGGCGAGGAAGACGTGCTCGACGCCGCGAGGGCCATCAAGGCATGGGTGCCAGGCTTCCGAGCCAGCTTGCCCGAAGGCGTCTCGGTCACAATCTTCAACGACGAGTCGATGGATCTCTTGACTCGCCTCAGCGTTCTTCGCCGCAACGGAATTGGCGGCCTGACACTCGTGCTGATCATCTTGACACTTTTCCTGCGCTTTCGACTCGCGATGTGGGTCGCCGCCGGCGTACCGATTTCGTTCCTTGGTGCGATGATGTTATTCCCGGTCTTCGGACTCACGATCAGCACGATGACGGTCATGGCTCTGATTCTCGTTCTTGGAATTCTGGTCGACGATGCGATCGTGATCGGCGAGAGCGTGCACAGCTTCGAAGAGAAGTTGGGCGACCAGATTCAGGCCGCAAAGCTTGGAACGCAAGCGGTCTACATCCCGGTTTTCTTCGGTGTCATGACGAGCATGGCCGCCTTTCTACCAATCATTCTCGTCCCCGGGCGAATGGGCGGATTCTTTGGTGTCATCGGAGTTACAGCGATCATCTGCCTCGTTTTTTCCCTCATCGAGTCTCAATTGATCCTTCCCGCACACCTCGCACATCGCAACACGACATCGAAGAGAAAAACACCAAGCCCTTTTTCCATACGTTGGAAGGCATTCCAGAAAATCATGATCGACTGGCTGGATAGACTCGGGAGCGTTCACTACCGGAGACTGCTCGAGTTCGCGATTGAGTGGCGCTATGCGGTGATCGTTGGCGCCGTCGGAGTGCTCGTCCTCTCGGGCGCCATGATGCAGAGCGGTCGCCTCCGCTATCAGTTTTTCCCTCAGGTCGAAGGCAACGTCGCATTCGCGACACTCACGATGCAGAGCGGCGTGCCGCTCGTGCGAACGGAGCTGGCTGTTTCACAGATCCAGGCCGCCGCGGATCAACTGCAAGCAGAGCTCGACGAAGAAAGCCCCGGTCAGTCAGTCGTCGTGCATACGTTCGGCTCGATCGGTGAGCAGCTCGGTCGAGACGGGCCCGGTGGAGGAGAAAAACTGGGTGGTTCACACATTGCCGAGGTGGGCCTCGAATTGGTTCCCAGCGAACAGCGCAAAGTCACGATGGAGGAAGTGTTGGTTCGCTGGCGCGAACTGACTGGACCGGTTCCGGATGCGGTCGAGCTGGTCTTCGGGTCGGATGCATTCTCCGCCGGTGACCCCATTGAAATCGAACTCTACGGGACCGGCGATGTCGAAGAGCTGACCCAAGCTTCGGCGATGGTCAAGCAGTTCCTTTCAACACTTGTTGGTGTTTCAGACGTGACCGATTCATTTCGCGCCGGAAAGCAGGAGGTTCAGCTCTCGGTTCGCGATAGTGCCCTGCCACTCGGGATCACGCAGATCGATCTAGCGCGCCAAGTCAGACAGGCCTTCTACGGCGAAGAGGCTCAGAGGGTTCAGAGAGGACGCGACGACGTTCGCGTCATGGTTCGCTATCCCCAGTCTGAACGGCGTTCGCTTGGCTCACTCGAGGACATGCGAATTCGAACCCGCGACGGCGTCGAAGTCCCCTTCTCCGCGATTGCGGATGCCGAGATCACCCGTGGCTTCGCGAGCATTCGACGAACCGATCGCACGCGAGTCGTCACCGTAACCGCAAATGTGGATCGGACCGTCACGACGCCCGATCGGATCATGACAGCGTTCAGGCAGTGGTATCCCAATTTCGAAGTCGCCTTCCCGAAGGTTTCGAATCGCATGGGTGGCGAGCAGAAAGAGCAGGCCGAGGCGGCCGGCGGGATCATCAAGTATTTCGGAATGGCACTCATGATCATCTACGTCCTGCTCGCCATTCCGCTTCGATCCTATACCCAACCCTTCATCATCATGAGCGTGATCCCCTTCGGCACAGTCGGGGCGATCTTCGGGCACATGGTATTGGGTTGGGATCTCGTCTTCTTCTCGGTTCTCGGTATCCTGGCGCTGGCTGGTGTCGTCGTGAATGCATCGCTCGTCATGGTGCATAGTATCAATGGCTGTCGGGACGAAGGACTCTCGCTCCAAGAGGCCGTGCGGACAGCCGCCATCAATCGATTTCGGCCAATCGTCTTGACGACGGCAACGACTTTCTTCGGACTCCTACCGCTGATGGCCGAAAAGGCTGTGGCAGCGATGCCGATGGTGCCGATGGCGATCTCCCTTGGCTTCGGTGTCCTTTACGCATCAATCATGACGCTCTTTCTGGTTCCCGTCGGATATCTGGTGCTGGAGGATCTCGCCACACTGAGAAATCGTGTCATGCAGCGTTCCGAGGACATCCATTCGAGCGGCAATACAATTGAGGCGTAAGCTCTTCGCATGTCATCTCGCAGCAGCGTCGTCTCTTGAATCGCTCACACGATGCCGGATGGTCTCTGGTGGGAGGACCTCGAAACCAATTTCGCACAGCGAGCTGAGGGCTTCGAACTCGAAACACGTGATTGGCTACGCATAAAGGCCACCGCGGTCGGCGACATCGCGCTCCGAATAGCCGGAGCGGAGCCAGCATGCTCGGACTCTTCGCCCTTCCCGCCAGTTTGATGCCGCGACCCGTCGGTCGCTATGGGCGGCTGGCGAGCGTCGAAGGTCGGCTCCAGCTCGCGATTCAAACTGTTCCCGTAGCCAGTCCCTTCGATCTGATTCTCGAGTGGCAGCCGACCTGGATTATTTTGAATCGCGACCTCGATACCTACTTCCGTGAACTGGGCAGTGCCATCTTGCCCGCCGCATCATTGCTTCGCAGCGACAACTCGAGGATGTCACCATCAGTTTCACTGGCATCACCCAGAGCATCACGACGCGCGTAGCCCCGCAGCTGAGTCTTGGTCATGTAAACGGCAAGCTCCGGCTTCGCCACGATCTTCTCCGCAAGCGCACTGACCGCGGCATCAAGTTCTTCCTCGGGCACCACGCGATTAACCATTCCCCAGGACTCGGCCTTCGCCGCCGGAATATCTTCGCAGAGCAGCAGAACTTCCCGCGCACGCGCCGCCCCAATCTCATGAATCAAGCGTGGAGCGGCCCCCCACGTAAGCGGAATCCCCAGATCGACTTCGGGCACACGCAAAAGTGACGATTCCGTCGCAACCCGAAAGTCGCAAGCCAGCGAGAAACAACATCCTCCACCGACCGCATGACCATGAATCCGTGCAATCGTCACGACATCGCAATCCTCAATCGCCTGACACGCGCGTCGTCCCAACTGGCCTAGCCAGCGCCGCTCGCGGTCGCTGCTGGGAGTACCGACCTGCTGTTCGGGCTCCGGCGGCTTGCGATCCATCCCGGCACAAAAACTGCGACCCCGACCACCGAGGATCACCACGCGCGTATCGAAGTCCCTCTCGAGAGAAGAAAAGAGATCGCCAATCTCCATCAACATCACAGGCGAAATCGCATTGAGCCGATGGGGCCTATTCAGCCAGACGTGCATGATCGGGCCCTGCTGATCAATCTCGAGACTTTTAAATTTCATGACCAGAGAATAGAAGGATCACCTATTCGGATCCAGACATCGTCAATCGGCGGAATCCGCGACGTGTCGACACAAATGATGGATTCGCGTTCGAGAGATTCAATGAACGCGTCGTTGATATCGAGTAGACACCTGATTTCACTGCGCTTGAAAGTGACGTGAATCGGATCGCGTCCGTCGATTCTCAAGTCGGCTTGATTCCCAGTGATCACGTCGATGAAGTCGACCGCGAACTCGGCTTCTGCTCGCTTTGAAGAAGACGGATTCGCGCACGGAAGGCCTATTGGTGCCCCATCAAGCACACGCAGCGACTCAAGATCTTCCTGCCGCGCGATGCACACTTTTCCGACTACGGAAGTGCGGAAACCGACCACGAGGACGTTATACGAAATCGACTCAACGCCCAGAAGGAATTCTGACGTCTACCCCCGGCGCTTCTGTGTCGCGATCCCGGCAAGCCCAAGTCCCAACAGAAGAGCGGTCGTCGGCTCGGGAACCGCAGCACCCGAACCATTCACGTTGAGCACGATCGTATCGATGAGCAAACTGGCGATCGTCTGTGAGAGATAGAAACCCGTAATGTTGTCGAAACCCGTGATCGCTCGTGTGAAATACGTTGCGTACGGAAGGTCGAAGTCGTCGATCCCGAACTGAGTCCATTGGCTCTCGAGATCACTCACTGTCGGATCAAAGGACGTACTCAGCAAAAGTTGGGCATCCTCGGAACCAGTCGCCCAGTTGGCGCGCTGCAACTGAGCAACCGTCGACTCTCGTTCCCGAATCGAGTAGTCGATCGAAAGGACATCGAAGCTCGACCCACTTTCGAGGGAAATGAAGAGTCCCTGCAAGTCCGAAGTCCATGCGTGCATCCTTTCGACGCGACCGTCAAGCCGGCCACTGAAATTCGGCTGTATGTGAGTATGGCCCTGAATGGAGACCGCGCCGGGCGTTCCGACATCCCGTGCCCAAAACCCAGCGGAGCGAATCCCATTATTTTCGACCCAGTCCTTGGGTGCAAAAGCTTGGCCGCCGGGGGCAAGCGTCGGGTAGTAGGCTCCGTCGTCAAAAGTCAGCGTCATCTGCGTCGCGGACGCGGCGCCAGACGCAAGCACGAGCAGGCCGATGATCGCGATTCCAATCGCGCGCGCCTGTCGTTCGAATTCCCGTGTGTTCATCGATAATCTCAACAAGGTCAACTCCACCGCATGCGTTTTGGCTGGATGCTCAAGCACGCTGTATTCCAGTCCGTTCTCTGCGTTCGATGTCTCCGCTGGCCCTCTGTCAAAAAACATCAGACCAAGACAAACTTCATTAATTCCCTTCAGATTCAGACACTTACGGAACAGAATTCCGGAGGGAGGGCTTGGGACACACGCGCTTTCCACATATCGGAACCTGAGCACCAATCACCCTTTGCATGAGAGTCGTCGCCACTGAGGATTAGTGTCAGTCAATTTGGTCCATGCACGACGAAGCCCCCGGCGGGAGTCCACGCGGGCGCAGCGACTTCATGATTGGGCAGGATTCGGGGCGGGGCCGGGGCGATGCCAGCCGAGATGGGCGCCTAGCGCTGGGGTCCGCCCTGGGTGCCCGGCCAGCGCGATCCACCAATGGTGTCCACGAAGGGCCAGAACCCATCGGGGTTGAGGGGCCCTTCGAGCGTGATGTCCCGGGCAGTGGGCTGAGCCGTTGAGAGATAGGCCGAGGCCTCCCCTTCCATAGGCAGAAGCTTCGCAATGGGATCCCAAGGACTGTCGAGCAATCGAAGTTCGCCATCGAGCGTCTCGCGATAGACGGGTTGATAGGCGGAATGCACTCTTACTACATGAGGCGGAAAGTCGTATGCCTTCTCCACACCACCGACCGCCCTCGAAACCTTGATCCACCATTCCGTTTCGACTTGCGATTCCGGCAGGGGAGCGGCACCGGCCTGATTTCCATCGAATTCGAGAAACGTGTACCCCTGGTGGATACAGCGCGCGCGCACCCGCCCGCCCAATCGGTAGTACTCGACTTCACATGGAAATTTTGGCTGCCCGTTCATGTCGCGACTGATGAAGATCGCCGACTCCTGATCGATGCCGTAGCCAAGTGTGTAAAGGCCTTTCTCTCCTGCGTAATCGGCATCGACCGTGACCACTATGCCAAACTCCGGCTCGTCCGGAACCGGATAGCAGTAAATCGATAGATGGACATTCGCCTCGGCGGAAGGACTGATACCGGGGGGAAGCAAGGCAGCGATCGAAGCGGGGCGGGTTGGATAATCGATCTTCAGAATCGGCCAGCCAGCGATGTCGCCTGCATTGATCTTCAAAACGTTCGTGTCGAAAGTCATGGGGAGTTCTCCTGTTTGACCCATCGCGGACCGCAGTCCATCGCGTCTAGGTCTTTCAAGTGGGGTCTTCCTGAAACCAACATCGCTTGGGTCCGATTCGCTCGACCAATGGCGCGAGTTTCTCCACATCGAAACCGTAGAACTTCGCCGCATTCCCGCCTAACATCGCAGCGATATCCTGCTCGGGGAGTCCTCGAAACGTGTCGACCATGATTTTCCGGGTGATCGGCCAGGTTCCTTCTGGATGGGGGTAGTCGGTGCCCCACATGATCGTCTCGAGCCCGATCTCGTGCCGAAGCTCGGCTTCCCTCCGTGACATGGCTGAACTGCCAACACGAATATTCCGCCTGAAATACTCGCTCGGCTTCATCTTCAGATGCTTTCGGTAGCCGGTTCCAAGCTTGGCCGTAAAATGATGCTCGGCGTATCGATGATCCATCAACTGGAGAAGCTCGGGAACCCAGATCGTGCTGCCTTCGGTGACGACCGTTTTGAGCCTTGGATGGCGCTCGAAGACTCCGGCCCAGATCATGAAGACGAGAGGGCGCGTGAGCCACCACGCCACTTCCGTCACATAGATGCCTAGGGCACCCGGCATCTCCGGAGCCGGGTCATCGCTCGCCTGAGGACCGAAGAGCGCGGAACCAAAATATTCCTGCATGGGCGCAGCACCCGAATGGAAGTGGATGACCATTTCGTTGTCTTCGCATGCGGCCCAGAGTGGCTCGTATTTCGGATGGTGATAGGGATCCTGATTCATCCAGAGATGGGGCAGCATGATTCCGCCGAGGCCGTTTTGACGCGCCCACTCGATTTCTTGGACCGCGCCGTCGATCCCCCAGAAAGGGGGAACCAGGGCGAGGCCGAGACGTCGCTCCGGGGCCATCGCCACGAACTCGGACAGCCAACGATTATGCGCGCGCGCACCCGCCCATTGCAATTCGGGAACCACACCCACCGGCATCAGGCCCAGATCGCCACCAAAGGGCGGAGAGTTCTGTTCAGTCAGTCCATCAACGAAGAGGATCTCCGCGGCCACGCCATCGGCGTCCAGAACCTCC
>DUCN01000032.1:0-3245 GCA_012959805.1 Myxococcales bacterium
CGTAGCTCAGTTGGTAGAGCAGAGGACTTTTAATCCTACGGTCCGGGGTTCGAGTCCCCGCGGGCTCACCGTAAAATCTAGTGTTTTCAATGGCTTACATGGCCATTTGCAGATCATTCGTATTCGGTTGATCGAATTCGGAACGTCCTCGGAACTTCGCGAGCTAGATACGGCCGACGCCGCTCAGCGAACTTTTTGGCGCGTGTCTTCGCGCGAATCTCTCGGGGTGCCGGAGGGTCCGTTGGGGGATGGAGCGCTCCGGGACGAACTCTCACAGCTGTATATGGATCGACTCTGCTATAGCGCGACGATCGAGCGCAGCCGCGATCAGGCTCTCGCAGGAATCGGACCCGGCGCAGAGACTTCGATGTTCAAACTCTACCTATCGGAGCTCGGGTGGATAGGCAAAGTACTCGGGCGACGCGCGGCGCAATCGATGGATGCCAAGCGCGAGCAGCATCACCGCGAGTAGCACCAGGGCCCAATCCTGAACGGGCACCCCGGGCGTCGCCGAGAGTACGATATTGCCAACGGGCGCGTCGACGCCAGCCACAACCTGTACTGCGGAGATCGTTGCCGGCTCATAGCCTCCGAAGGTCAAGACCAGGGAGTAGCTGCCGGGCTCGAGCCCCGCAAAGGTCCAACTACCATCGGCCGCGCTGAATGCCGGGGGCAGATCGATTCGATCTTCGATGCGAATCATCACACCCGACATATCGCCGAGCCCGGCCGCCAAGACGACGCCTGAAATGCTCCCGATACTGCCGGCGGGCGCGATCTCGATATCGTCATTGTAGACGCTGGGTGATTCATTTCCGGCAGCGTCGCGGAAGCGGGCATGGACCAGCGCCTTGCCCGAGGCATCGGGTTGTAGATTCCAGGCCAGGGTCGGCGCGAAGGGCTGCCAGGCGGCGGCATCGTAGCTGGGGGAATCAGTGATCATCATGTCAACTACATCGCTCGAAGCCGTCAGGCTAAGCGTCACCGCCACGACGTCCACCTGGGCCTGACCATTCTGAATCAGGACACCGCCGATGGGCGGAATGGGATCGGTCTTTGGTGTTCCCGAGAAGATCAGACTCGGCGCCCCGACACGCCCGATCAGATCGACGGGCTGCACCATGTAATGATAGGTCGTTCCGTTGACCAGGCCGCTATCAGGATATAGGCCGTTAAAGAGCGAGGATTCGAAGTCGGCGACAATTGCAAATCCACCAGCGGGATTCGAAGTCCGCCAGAGCCGGATTCGATGATAGGCGGGATGATCGGGGTAGCGAATCAGATTCGCGCCCGGCTGCAGGGAGACGCCGGCCGGGAAGGGAATATGCTCCAGCACCCAATCGATCACCTCCGGATCCACGGGCTGGGGCAGCGCATCGTCGCCACGATCAAAGGAATTGGCGCCGCGCGCCCACTCCGAGCCATCCGTTTCGCCCCCGTGATCGCTATCCGGATCACATGGATTCGTTCCGATTTCCCACTCATCAAAGCTATTCAGCCCGTCGAGGTCGGCATCTTCGATGGCATCGCCAATCAGAAAGGGATCCAGACACAAATGCAGAGCCTCATAGCGGTCGGGCATCCCATCGAAATCCGAGTCCGGAATCGGATCGCCGACTTCACCGACGACGAAGGCGGTCTTGCGAATCCGCGTGAATGGCAGATCGGCGCTATTCGTACCCGTCGCAACGACGCTAACGGCGTACGCGCTCTCGGGCCCATAGTTCGGTGTCAGTCCGGTCGAAGTGGTGCGCGTATAGAGGTTCCCGTAGACCCCATCACCGGGCCCGCCGTCACCGACGCGACCATCATCGTAGAGCGGAAGATCGAGGGTCGTGCCGTCGGGATGACGGATCAGGGCACGGATCGTCGCGCCCGCGATACTGCCGTTCTTGTCGCTGAGAACCGCCAGAATCGGCAGCGGCAGGCCCCAGAGATTTCGAATGCCTTGGGATTGGGCCGTCGCATCATCATGGTAGCTACCGAGATGAACGCGCAGCGTCGCGGCCTGAAGATCGCGCCCCGAGAGCACTCCTATATATTCCGCGCTGCCTCCCGTGGCGACCAGCGAAACATTCCATGTCCCTGGCGCCAGCGCGTCCAGGTGGAAGACCACGTGGCTCGAGCCACTGTATACCTCCACTCCGGCCAGGGCATTCGACAAGACCGTGGCGTCCGGACGGGTCACCACGACGGCGACACTGACCGCCGGATTGCTCCAATGGAAGGCGAAGGTCGCGTCGCGAATCCCGCCCTCGTCCACCACGAATTGCTCTAGGGCGGGGACGCCGGCAGCCAGGTCGCCGCCCACGTCCCAGAGACGCTCATTTCCCTCGGCGACTTCATTGGCAATGAGATAGGCATCGGCCAAGGCATTCGACTGCGCGGTCGGCACTGAGCCCGGCGCCTTGGCGAACACGGCGCCATTAGGCTGGAAGGCTCCATCGGGCTTGACGGCACTAGCCGGCTTGGCAGCCCCATCCGATGGCATCGGATCATCGTCGAGGGGCACGAAGACGCCGAGGGTCTTCGTGGCGATCTCTTCCATCAGCCTGAAATCTGCGTCCTCGCCGAGTGCGAAAGCGGCGACGTGAATACCCGCCGCCTTGATCTGTGCTTCCACGTCCGCCCAGAAAAGCGGCATATTTTCCTGACCGTCGCTCAACAACAGAACCCAGTCGGCCTGATCCGAATGGCCGAGGGCGGCGAATTGGTCGCTTGCGAGATCGAGACCGTCGCCGATCGAGGTAAAGCCGGCGGCCGTGATCAGATCGATCGCGTCCTTGATGGCCGTACGCTGATTGGGAAGGGCATCGCCGAGACTCTCGACAAGCGCGGCATTATCCGAGAATTCCACCGCACCGAGCTTGCCCGCCGCATTGGCCCGGTCGACTAACATCTTTGCGGCGCTCTTCGCGGATTCGAGTTTCGTGCGGCCCTCGGCAGAAGTGACAGAATCCATACTGCCCGACCTGTCGATGACGAGGATCTCGTCGACACGGAGTTCCTCATAGCTGACAGATTGCGTTTCGATCGCCGTAAGAGTCGGACCGAGATTCACATGAAGATCGAAGACTCCGACGCCGGCTTTATCCGGGGGCCAGACCGTCACGAAGTAGGCATCGCCGATCTCCGCGATCGCCAATACCACGCCCGCGTCCGACGGAGTGTTATTGGATCCAACGTAGACGCTGAAATCATCTCTGTGAAGACCTTTGACGCTCGGCTGCGACAGACTGGCGGGG
>DUCN01000032.1:3255-5507 GCA_012959805.1 Myxococcales bacterium
CCCGTTACCCGAACGCTCAGCAACAGGATCTGTCGCTCCGGCCCGACCGGCCCGACATAGGCCTTATAACTCGCCGTGGGCAGGATGATATCGAGGCTGCCGGGGCCGCAATCGAAGCTCCAATCGATCGTGTCGAAGCTCGATGTCGAAGTCACGACCGCCGCTAGTTGATCCACGGCGAGCGTCCCGCCGACTACGAAGGCCACGCCGAAATCATCGCCGGCGCCGCGCACGAGTCGCTCGACGCGCTCAACTCCCGCGCTGGTATCGAGGCTCATCACCGCATAATTCGTCAGGTGGCCCCCGGAAGGGAGGAATTTCCAGGGACCCCGATTGATGGCCCTGAATCCAACGATGTCACCGATCGAGCAGTCGCCGACAATCATGCGGTAATAGGAGGACGCCCAGGGGTTCATATCGATTGAACCGAAGGTCGCGCCCGCCGGAATAATCCCGACGGCGTCGAGCGAGACGTCATTGAAGTTCGTGCCGTTGCCGTCGCTCTCGTCGAAATAGCTGTATTTGCTGGTGTCGGGAAGGCTCGTGGAATCGAATTGCTTCACTAGATTGGCGATCGAAAAATCACGGAACCAGGACTCGAGCGATTCATTCGGAGCGAATTCCCGGATCGTGTCCTGTAGAACACTCGGAGTGTCGGGATCATCAGCCCTCGTGCCGGCCCTCTCCCAGAAGCGGCGCACAAAGTCGCTGCCGCGCCCGGGTTCGGTCGTCGCCAGACCGTATTGCTCTGCCGCATATTTCCAGCCAAGGGCCGCATCATAACTGGACTGCCAGAAATATTGGCCCGGGCTATTGAGATAGGAATTGGCTTGATTCAGGAAACCCTGAACGCCGACACCGTCGTCCAGAATGTTGAAGACTTGGTCCTCCATCATACGCGCGCCGCCCTCGACGGCGACTCTGCCCCATCCGGTCCAGTTGTCGAAATCGATATAGCGAAATTGCACGTGATGAAAGAGTTCGTGGCCCATCACGCGAAGAATATTATCCGCCGCCGAACCGCAATAGACCGTAGCCGGGAGCTTGATCTTGTCTGCCGGCGCCTGCCCGTTATCGCAATGAGCATCATCGTGGATGCCACCCTTCACACAGTCATAGACGTTTACCTCGATCTCGGCGCCGTCAAAATCCGGCGGCGCAAAGCCCTGGTCAGCGAGGCCCTCGAGATTTCCCCCCGGATCGAAACTTGGAACTCCCACAGCAGACCCGGTTATCGCCCTCAATATCGTAAACGCCTGAGTGGTCGGAAGAAAATTAAGATCCGAACCCGCCATCGGTGCCATACAGGAATAGGGATTAGCGTCGCTAAAACTCACATCCCACGACCCCGAGGATACGAGGTCCGGCAGCGGCGACGGGTGGTTGGCGACCGCTTCGAGAGCCATTAGGCACGAGCCCAGGCCTAGCCCGACGGCGCATAGGGAGCCAAGAAATGCCTGTCGATTCCTGTCCATGATTCATCTTACTATCTATGATATTCAAATAACAAGTCCTTTGTGGAGCCCTTGGGGATGCGCCCACCGCGACGCTGAAACATCTTCGGGTCTTTGAGAAACTCGATGATCTCCTCGTGTGATATTAGGAATCAAGCCGGACAATTTTGATTAGCTTTTCTCTCAGCACCTCGTACGGTGTCTTTCCTTTGTGCGCGCCGTGCGGTCGGTCGTTGTTGTAAAAACGCTCCCATACCGCCAGCTTCTTTTCGAGATCGACATCGTCCTTGTCGGTGAGGAGCTGATAGAACTCGTCCTTGTCGGTTCGATGGGACCGCTCGACCTTTCCGTTCAGTTGAGGCGTTCTTGGTTTGATGTAGACGTGCTCCATGCCGCTGTCTGCGACATGCCAGTGGAACAATGCCTGGAACTCGTGGCCGCGATCGGTGCGGATCGTCTTGATCCGGAATGGGAACTTCTCGACCACGTAATCGATGAAGTCGATGGCGTTGGCTTGGGTGTGGCGCTTATAGATCTTGAGAGCCCTAACGCGTGTGGCGTCATCGATCGCCGTGTACGGGTAGCGCCGAACCGGACCGCCTCGTTTTCGCTTCAAAGTCAGGAACTTGACGTCCACCTGCACGTGATGACCAGGGACCTGCTTCTCGTAGCGGTGCGTGTGAACAGCACGTCGTCCGACTCGGTTCGGGAGTCTGCGCATCCCGTGTCGCCTGCAGACCCGGTAGACCGTCGCATCGGAAATCTTGATGTCGTGGTAGCGCTCCAAGTACCACACGA
>DUCN01000033.1 GCA_012959805.1 Myxococcales bacterium
GGTCAGGCCGAGCGCGACAACGCCGACGCCATCGCCGCCGAGACTGTGCGGGCTGGCAACGCCATCGCCGCGGAGACCCTGCGTGCAGGCAACGCCGAGAGCGTCAACGCCAACGCCATTGCCGCCGAGACTGTGCGAGCTGGCAACGCCATCGCCGCCGAGACTGAGCGTGCAGGCGACGCCGAGAGCGTCAACGCCGACGCCATCGGCGACGAAGCCACCGCGAGGGTCGCCACCGACGCCACCCACACCATCGACATTGCCAACAATGCCGCCGGGGTGGTAAGCAACTCTGCCGACATCGCGGTCAACGCACTTTCGATCCAGGATAACGAGGCAGCCCTCGGCATCATGACGTCGGCCGTGTCGGTCGCATCATCTTCTGGCGTGACGTCTCTTCGCGCAGTCGGCACAAAGGCCGACGAAGCCCATGTTTCGGTGGGAGCCAACTGGGCGATGCTGAGTGCAACGACCACGGACGGCGAGAACATGGTCGTTGTCGATAAGTCCAGCGCGCGCGTGGTCTTCCGAAACAACGCGGGTAACGAGCACGGCCTGGTGGTCAGCGCGGACAGCACCACATTGACGAGCGGCGGCGATGAAGCCACCACGATCCGCATGGATGCCGACGGAGTCACCTTCGAGCATTTCGAGGCGAGTCCGGAAAGCAGCCAAAAGGGCGCGAGCACGGCAAGCAGCCATGCCGGCGGGAGCACGGGCGCGCCCGTGCAGCTCCATGGAGTCGCCGCCGGCGCAGCAGAGACCGATGCGGCCAACATGGGCCAGCTCGCTGTCATCAAGGACCAGCTCGCTGCCAACGAGAACCAGATCGAAGCCATCGAGCACGATGCCTACCGCGGCATCGCGATTTCCAACGCGATGGAGGTCTTCCTGCCGGATCCCGGCAAGAATTTCCGCCTGAACCTTGGCATGGGTTATTACAAGGACCAGACCGCCTTGGGTGTGACCGGCTCCGGTCGCCTTACCGACGACATCGGCCTCTACATCGGCGCTGGCAGCGATAGCTCCTTCAAGGAAGTCGGTGGCAAGGCGGGTGTCAGCTTCCAGTGGTAGGAGATTCGGAGGGCCCGCTGTCCGCAGACGGATCGTAGGGGCGTTGGTGCATGAATCCGATAGCGGCGCGAAAGTCAGCTCTGCCGCACCAATCGGCTACTTCACGGCGAACGAATTTGGTCTGCCTAGTTCGAACATCCGATTCAAGATGTTGCACGCGATCAGCGCTTCAGCTTCCTGCGATTCGGGACGACGAGCCCGGAGCCGCGGCCAACGCAGTCGCAAGCGCTAGGCCAGCGATGCTGGCCCGCGACCGCCAATGATCGACTTGTACCGGAAGAAGGTGTTCTCCACACGGGCCTGCTGGTGGTAGCCCGACTCCTTCTTGCACTGGCGACGCCCGACCTTCTTTACTCGGCAGACGGTTCGATCGCGAGCGCTTGGTCGCCTCGATTTCGTCGGGGTCGCCGTTGGGGCGTGGGTTCGCAACTAGAACTTCCCGCGTAGGATTAACAAGCACTCGTATCAGCATCGTCAGCGAAACGGCGCTTGTTTCATCGATGTGTTCGCCAAGGGCGTACTGCTATGGACGTCCACGATATATTCGTTGCCGCCGCGTATCCGAGGGCCCGGGTGCTGCGAGAGGGGAGGTCGTGGAGCGGGCCGAGTTTCCTCAAGGCGTCGCTCATGCACGCAAACGGGCTTTGGTTGATCTTTGGTAGCCGCTGTGCGAGCCTGTTGTGGGCCGGCTCGATCGGATCCGTTTTCGGCGGGCACGACGGGGTGGTAGCGTTTGGATCGCGAAGCCCCTCTAGTCCGGGCCGACGCGTCACGCTCTGAGCGAAAGAATCCCCACGAAGCCTCCATGAACTCGCCTGATACTTCGTCTACCGATCTGGTTCGACCGCGCACGCCTAGCCTGCTCTTCGATGAGGCTTGGTACCTCGCTCGCTATCCTGATGCGGCAGCGTCCGAGCACGATCCCCTCTCCTATTATCTAGACGTGGGGGATGCAGCCGGCCATTTTCCGCATCCGCTCTTCGATGCGGATTTCTATTCCGAACAGCATCCAGATCTCGCCCGGGAAGGCGGGGCCAGGCTGCGCCACTATGTCGATGTTGGAGAAAAGAGCGGCTCGTGGCCGAGCCGATTTTTCGATCCACGCTTCTACCGGGAACAGAACCCGAATCTCGAGGGTTATCCCGGCACACTCTTGGATCACTTTCACAGGTTCGGCGCCGCCGAATTGCGGGCACCCAATCCGCTATTCGATCCAAGCCAGTATTGCGACCAGCGCGCGCATAGCGATGAAGCTCTGAGCCATCCCCTGCTCGATTACCTGGGGTACGGGGACGGTGCGGGCCTTGCTCCGCACCCCCTATTCGATCCCACCCATTACGGAGCGCAGCACCCCGGTCTTCCAGAAAAAGGCGGTGCGCGGCTGGCGCATTATCTGGCAGCCGGTGAGGAAAGCCGCTCGGACCCACACCCGCTATTTCGAGCCCACTTCTATGTCGAGCGGTGCGATCACTTCGCGGGCAGCGGTGACCCGCCCCTGGTCCACTATCTGAAGCGTGGGGAAGCACAGGGGTGCTTTCCGAACCCTCTGTTTGATCCTGTCTTCTATCTGGATGCGAACCCCGATCTCAAAGGGATTGATTCTCTGCTCGCCCACTACGCCGCGTTTGGATCCCACGAGGGTCGAAGTCCCAACGCGTGCTTCTCGCCGGATTTCTACTTTGCGCAGGTTCGTGACCCTGCAGTGACGAAGCGGGATGTTCTTCTTCATTACTTGGATGGCGGAGAACGCGAGGGCCTTCTTCCGCATCCCCTTTTCGATCCCGAGTATTACAGCGAACAAGGTCCAGATCTCGAAGGTTCCGGAGGCAGTCTCCTGGGTCACTACCTTCAATTCGGGCATGGCGTAGAGATGTCTCCTCACCCGCTCTTTCAGCCCGCCTATTACACCTCCCAGTTGACCTCGGTGCCTGCTCCTGGGAAGAACCTGCTCATCCACTACCTCGAAGGTGGCGCAAGCCAGAGTCTAAAGCCCAATCCGCTCTTCGATCCCACCCACTATAGAACGCGCGCGGACACGGCCGGATCCGTTCCCCTCGAGCACTATGCAACCTGGGGTGGCAAGGCCGGAGTTTGTCCGTCTGCTCTCTTCGATGCCGCCTGGGTCACAGCGCAGATGCCCTCCCGCGCGCGCAAGCGAATGGGCCCCCTCGATTATTATTTGCGAATGGGCGGAGCGCTTGAGAAGGGCCCTCATCCGTTGTTTTCTCCGAGTTGGTTCGCCGCGCAATACCCCGAAGTGGAAGCGTCTGCCTTGGATCCGCTGTCGCACTTCGTCGAGATTGGGGCCGCAAAGGGTTTTGATCCGCATCCTCTCTTCAATTCCTCGTGGTATCGGGACTTTTACGCCGACCGGTTCGATGATGATTCGCCCGCGATCTTTCACTACCTCCAACAGGGTCACGCGTTGGGGCTCGCGCCCAACCCGCTGTTCGATCCCGTCTTCTACGAAAAGCATCCCGAGGTTCGGCTGCGTCAGGGCGAGACGGCGCTGGCTCATTTTTGTCGGGTCGGCATGGAAGCAGGGCCCAGGCCATCCCCGGTTTATTCCTTTTGTCTCCAGTTCTTTCGGGACAGGTGCAAGGCGCGGCGCGCCAGGTCCGCCAATCCTGCCGCCGGGTATCTGGCGGAGGATTATTCTTCGATGACGTCTCCCGAATCGGAAATCGCGATCGATCTTCCTGCGACCTATCGCCCGGACGTCTCGATCATCATTCCAGTATTCGGGCAGGTCGTCTATACGCTTGCCTGCCTTCGCTCGATCTCACGGGCGGAGAACCGCGCGCAGTATGAAGTGATCCTGGTAGACGATCACTCCCCAGCCGACCAGTTCAAGGTTTTCTCGCAGATCGAAAACCTTCGGGTCTTTCGAAACCCCGAACAACTGGGATTCCTGCATACCAGCAATCGAGGAGCCCGGGAAGCGCGAGCCAAGGATCTGATTTTTCTGAACAACGACACGCTGGTCACCGACAAATGGATCGACCGGCTCATCGAAACCCGGGAGGCGTTCCCAAACGCGGGGCTGATCGGAAGCAAGCTCGTTTTTCCGGACGGTCGACTCCAGGAAGCCGGTAGTGTCGTCTTTCGGGACGGAAGTGCGCTCAATTACGGCTATGGGGAAGACCCTGCGAACCCCCTTTATGCGTTCGCACGCAAGGTGGACTACGTCTCGGCCGCATCGGTGCTCATCAGCGCAAAGACCTTTCAGGAACTGGACGGATTTGACGAACGATTCGCACCTGCGTTTTACGAAGACACCGATCTCGCGTTTCGGATTCGCGAGGCGGGCATGGATGTCGTGTACCAGCCCGCGTCGACTGTGATCCATTTCGGAGGGGCGACGCACGGCCGCTCCACCGATGCCCCTCTCAAGAGCTACCAGGTTCTCAACGAGAAAAAATTTCTTCGCCGCTGGAAGACAAAGCTGGAACGGCACCCGATGCCGCGTTCCAAGCCGCGGCAAGCGGCATCGAGATTGAATGGCCCGCGTGCGCTGGTCATCGATGCCACGATGCTGACCCCGGACCAGGACTCGGGTTCGCTGCGGATGCTCAACTTGATGCGCGTGCTCCAAGGTCTTGGCTTCGCGGTGACCTTCATGCCGAGTGACCTCGTGCAGAACGAAGGTTATGTCGAGCGCTTGCAGCGAATGGGCTTTCAGGTGGCCACGTCTCCGCATGTCGTTTCCTCGGACCGGTTCCTGGAGGAGGTGGGGACGGAGTTCGAACTCTGCATCGTCAGTCGTCCGGACACTGCCGAACGATGTCTTGATTCGGTTCGGCTTCTCTGCCCCAACGCGCTCATTCTCTACGACACGGTCGATCTGCATTTTCTTCGCCGCGAGCGTGAGCTTCGCCTCACCGGCGTGGCTTCCGCGACGGACTCCATCCGGACCCAAGAATTGTGGGCAGTGGGGCGCGCCGACAGTGCAGTGACGGTGAGCGCGTTCGATCGCAAAATGCTGCTAGAGCGGGTGCCAGATGCGTCCGTGCACGTCATCAGCAACATCCACGAGGTGCACCCAGCCAAGACCCCCTTCGCGGAGCGCAGCGGGATCATGTTCATCGGGGGGTTCCAGCATACGCCGAACGTCGATGCGGTTCGTTGGTTCATTGCAGACGTGTTGCCGACGATTCACAACTGGATCCCAGATCTTCGCTTCCACATCATCGGGTTGAATCCTCCTGACGAAATTCGCGATGAAGCGTGTGAGCGTGTCATCGTTGAGGGGTTCATCGAAAATGTCGATGAGCAGTTTTCGAAACGCAGGCTTTCGATTGCGCCGCTTCGATACGGCTCCGGGGTCAAGGGGAAGATCAACCT
>DUCN01000034.1 GCA_012959805.1 Myxococcales bacterium
TCACTTTTTCCAACAGCTCGAAGCAATGGGCAATCGCGGTCCGATCCTCGAGGTTCCGCTCATGACGGGCATAGCTCGTAGTTTGATGGCACCCAGCAGGATACTGCTGACTGCGTATCACCACCGCCGAATCTCTACTTGTTTCGGATCATTCCGCGCGCCAGCGCGCAAGGTACTCGGAGAGTTGGTCGAGGCCCTGCCGGAGCCCAGTGCAGTCGATGGCCTCCGTGATCTCGGATTTACCACGCTCCTGATTAACAAGAAAGCAGTTCTCTTCGCCTACCAGTTAGGGCGCAGCATCAATGCGAGAGCTGCGGGGCAACTTCCATTATTGCTTGAGGGCGAAAACTTCGTTGCCTATGATCTCGTGCGCTAGACAAGCACGAACTCGAAGAGGCGCGTGCGAGGAGTTTGGTTTCAGATCGAGCCGAGTCCGCCTGTCATTCCACGTAGCCAAGGCCCCGAAGCTGATCCATGATCGAGTCTTCGATGTCTCCGCGGTCGTCGGCGACCCTTTCGATGGGGATGTCATTGTAACTGGGAACTGTTGCCACCGCGTCCAGATCCAGAAATTTCGCGATCTGACCGTCCATGTCGACGCCGACCGGAAGACCGAGCCAGGCGAGGATCGTGGGCGTGATATCCGCGATCCCTGGTCTGTGGGCCATCTGTTTGTGGGGGATACGCGAACCGCGAGCGAAGATCACGCCGTTGATCGCTTTCGGTCCTTCATGACCGCCTGTGAGCCATTGCACAAGAAGTTGCGCCTCGAATCCGTGGTCGGAGACGACCATGACCAGATCATTCGGTCCATAACGCTCGAGCAGCTTCCCGATCAGCTTGTCGGTGTAGACGTAGTAGCTCTCGAGCGCCGCGATCGTTGCTGCTCGCTCGGCGTCGCTAAAGCGGATGTGAGGCGGGTAGCTTTCCGGTGGTTCGAGGGCGCCCCAAGCATTGTGGGAGACTTTGTCGATCCCTGATAGATAGACCAGCAGCACGTCGGGATGGACGCGCTCTTCGATCTCGAGAGCGATCCGGGTGACCAGATCGTCGTCGCGAAATGAATCGGCCGGGATGTCCTGTTTGAGCCAACTGGGCAATCGGGCGTTGTTTCCGAACGGATTTTCATGGTCGAGCAGCGGTTGACCGTCCGTCGTCAGCTCATCGAGAATGTCGGACCAGTCAGCCGGGTAGGTGACGGCTTCGTCGACATGCCCCTTCGCCTCGAGATTGCCCGCGAACAAGCGTTCGCGATCTTCGCGCTGGCCAGCGATCGCGAAATCGGAGATCAACACGCCCTGCACCTTCTCAGGCGGGTAGGTGTTCAGCCAGTTCACCACGCCGCTCGTCAGGCCGTGAGACGTGGTGATGTTCCAGAGAGCAGGAACCAGTCGGTCGGTGCTCAGATTGAGCTGCGTGCCGCCGTCCTCGCTTTGGCGGATCCAGTGGTGGATTCCGTGTTTGAGCGGGACCTTTCCCGTCGCCATCGTTGTCCAGATTCGAGGGGAGACGAGTGGTAGAGCGGAACGCAGAGGACCCTGTATGCCTTCGCGCGCAAGTGACTGGAGATTGGGAAGCTTTCCGGCAGCCATCAGGGGTCTGATCACGCGGAATGTCGCACCGTCGATGCCCACCAGGAGCACTCGATCCTGTCGGGCCTCGATCCGGAGGTCTTGCCATACAAGCGCGAAGCCACCTAGGTCGAGGGCGCCCATTCTTGCGCGTCCATTGAAGATCGTTCGGAATAACAATGTTATTTCTCGGCCCGCGAATTTTCCGAGATCCACGCGATACTCGGGCGCCGGTGGCGAGCTCCAGCCTTCCTGGGGTCTGACCGGAATGACTTTCGAGAGCAACGGCTCGCTTTTATCGCCGTCCGCGAGCCAGATTTCTGCCGTCAACGTCGTATTGCGCTTCACGGCGACCGGCCTTCGGTAGCCGATCGAAACTGCGAGCTGTCCGCGGTGGGGGACCGTGAAGGTGCACTCGGTAATGACTGGTTCGTTCGGCTTCTTTAGATTTCGAGCCTGATAAAGGCTCGCGAAGAGCAGATGGTTGCGGCTGTAGGTCGAGCTGTCGGGACTAAAGTCACAGTTGTCGATCAGATCGAAGCCACTTCGCGCCGCGACTGGCGGTTCGCGTCTCTTCAGATATCGAAAGCGATCGCCGGCGATATCGATGTCGGGTTCGAAGTGGGTGCGGAGATAGGTGGCGAGTTTGGGCGCGTACGCCCTGAGGCCAACACGATCAGAAAAGAAATTGTTGTAGTCGGAAACAACGAAGTCCACGTTGTGGGCTTCGGAGGCCTCTACGACGCCAGCTCCGTCGTCGTGGGCGATGTGGTGTTCATAGAGATTGTAGTAACGGCCGGGCATTCGTCGGTCCGCCAGGAAGTTGAACATCGTGAGTGCCGGAACGGTCAGCACGAATTCCCCGTCTCGAGTCTTCTCGCGAATCATGCGAACCTGGAAGTCGATCATCTGTTGTTCGACCGAATTCACGAGTACCCCACCGCGGGGCGTGCCGACTGGAGAGTTCAGAGCACTCAGCGTGTGGAGGTACCAGAAGCCCGCGATGCCGGCGTAGACGATGAGGAGCGCGAGTCCTAGGGCAAATCCGGCCCGCATGACGAGCTTTCGGGGTCGCGGAAAGGCGCGGGCGAGGCGATGCACCACGAGGACGAAGGCGACGATCGCCGGTTGATAGACATTGATCAGATGGTTGAAGTCGGCCCGCGGAAAGACGCCCAGGTAGACGAAGCCCGCGACGGCCAACACCGCAAGCAAGCTGCCGTCGATCGATCGTTGCGAGCCCTTCGGGCGTAGCGCAAGAAAGGCGCCCACCGCCAGGCCGATCGGTGGCAACCAGAAGAGCAGAACGTGTAGGCGTTCAAGGAAGCGGACTTCGTGCAGCCAGCTCAGGTTGGGATTCGGAGAGTAGAACGGATTCGGCGCCTGGCTGAACGAATAAGCGCCATATGTTAGTGCGTCCACATTGGCCAGTGGCGTGGCGGCCCACAACATCGACAGAGAGGGATAGGCGATGTCCTGGCGACTCATGAAGACGAATGGGTGAATCACGAGGCTATCAAAGGCGGCTCCGAGGGCACCGTGAAATCCGAAGTAGGCGAGGGTCGGCAGCGCTACAGCACATGCACCCAGGGCGATTCGGACCGAGTTCGCGAAAATGCCGCGCAGCGCGTCGCCGATCGGTTCACCGTCCTCAAGGCGGAACCCTGCGAGGGCGCCCAAGGTTCCGACAGCGGCAAAGACGCCGTAATTCTGCTTGCACAGGATCGAAATACCCAGGAAAAAGCCGCAGAGGAGGAGGTCTCGTCCACGCTGGTCTTCCCGCCACGACAGTAGTCTTTCGAGCGCGGCGAGGGCGAAGAGGATGGCGATGGGCGAATAGAAAAGCATGGTCCAGGCGGGAAATGCCCAGATCGTGAAGACCATCAACAGTGCGATCGTGGACCAGCCCCAGGCCCGCCCGGCGAGTCTCGCGACGATGCGGTAGCAGACCCAGAGCGTTCCCAGATAGCCTGCGAAGGAAAGGATCCGCGATGCCAGCACGCTCGGCTCTACGAGCTTGAACAAGCCAGCCAGGAAGAACCAGATTCCCGGCGTCACGAACGCGTCCATGTCGCGGTAGAGAACCTTTCCCTCCAACATGTCGACGACCTGGCTGAGCAGGTATCCCTCGTCCGTGAGATTGATTGCACGGCGGCAGAGTGAGTAGGCGAAAGCGATGACGAGCGCGCTCGCGAAGAAACTCCATCCTCTCGAACGCGCGAAATCCAGCGCGCGCGACAGCCGTTCATTCATGCAGCGAAACTACACGATACGGATGCACGCGACCACCAAGTTGCGCGAGAGATGCTCTCGTTAGATCTATCAGGGGGCGGCTGGCTCTCGGCGAACCAGTCCGTGCCAGTTGCCGCCGACACCCGCGATGATTTCCGACTGCCGATAGGTGTCATTGAGATAGCGAGACAAGGCGGGAAACAACTCCTCGAATGGAGGAAATTCCGGATACATTCTCGGGTTGTACACGATGCATCGCGTCTGAGCGCGATCGAGTCGCTCGATGATGACATGCTCGTCGACGTTCCCGGGGATCGTCAGCTCGTAAGGCGTCGGATTGAGACGTCCCGTCAGGAAGTAGACGATCGGAATATCGGGTGCAACGAAGATCGATTCGTCCGGTCCCGCGCACTCTTCGATGAAATCGATTGCCCCGCGGTACAGGGCTGCGTGATGCTTCGTAACGAAGAGCGTCGCTCTCGGCAATTCGAGCGGCCGCGGGTACCAGCCTTGGATCGTATCGCCGATGCGGATCGAGGCGATCAAGCAGCCTGCGAGGATCACGCTACCGCCGACGAGCGCGACCCAGCGGGTGTTCTCGTAACGGCGTCGCGCGACGCTTTCAAGAGAGTCGAGAAGGATCGCCAGACCGAGCAGCGTCGGAGCGACCACGAACGCGAGATGAGACCAAATCGCCGACGGAAAGATGCCAAGGAAAAAAAACAGCGAGAAGAGTGCGATGTTCTGGGCCTCGCGGCGAGGCCGCGGCGCACGTTGGCGACGGGTGATCCAGAGGATGGCTGGGGTGATAGCCAACGTGAAGAGCGGGATCCCGTACGAGATCCGAGTCGCCATTTCGCGCATGAACAAAGTGATGGGTTGATCGAATAGCGTTCCCCCGTGCATCAGATGGTTGAAGAGCGTGGGCGGCGTATAGAGGAAGATGAATAGCGGCTCGCTGCTAGGCAAGGTTCCGAAGATCGCCGGAATTGGATTATTGAAGGCCTGCAACTGGGCACCGCCTAGATGGATCAGCGTGGCGTCGATTAGATCCCCGAGCGCCCCCTGCGCCCCGAAGTAGGCCGCCATGATGAGCGCCAGCGCTGCACCCGAGCCCACGATCGGCAACAGCCCGGCCAACAGGCTTCGGCCCGCCAGCGCCGAGTTCGGCCGATTCCAGGCGATCGCGGCGCCGATCGCGACGATCGTGAGGGCTCCGTAGTTCTGCTTCGTGAGCGCAGTGACTGCCAACAGAACGCCTAGCAAGATGCCCTCTGATCTGCGCCCCGATTCCAGATAACGCTGGAGTACGAGCAGTGCCCCGATCGCCGTGGCGAGGGCGAGCGATGAATAGTTCAACATCGTCAGCACGGGGAAGCTGACGACGATGAGCAACAAGAAGCCAAGCGGCGCGAGCGCGGCCCAATGCAATCGAACGACCCGAGCGGCCAACAACCATAGGCAGATCGCGATCGCCGCATTTACGCCGACCTGTGCCCAGCGAGTTACCAGCAGGTCGCGGCCGAAGAACGCAAACAGCGCAGCGGTGACGTGGTAGATTCCCGGGCCGATCCCGGTGTGAATGTCGCGGTAGAGGACTTCGCCGTTGAGGATTCGGACGGCCGCCGCGGCCAACTGCCCCTCATCCATCGGGATCGCGGTGCGGTCGAAGAACCGCATCTGAAGAGTCACGGCGAGAGCCGCAAGCCCCGCCGATGAAGCCCACCAGAAGCCCTGCGGTCTACGGGGAAGGTCCGGCGACGGCTGGTCATTCATGGTCATTCAGAGTATCCCATCGGTTGATCTCCGACGACTTCCAAGGACTGATTTGCCAATACCAATAGTGCCGAATTTGTAGACGCATATCGAGATTTCTCGAAGCTCAGGGTAGGGCGGCAATATAGTGCTTTGCCTAAGATTCAGGCGAGCAGTGGCCGAGAAGAAAAAGTCAGCAGGGAGGATGAAAATTTCCATCCACCGATCGTCGCCACGAGGATCTGGGCCTATGACGAAAGAGCATTCGGGGCAGCCGCCTGGGGCCACTGCCGGAGGCTCCGGCGTGTTTCTCTCCGTGGTCATTCCAGCGTACAACGAAGAGCGCCGCCTCCCGGCGAGCTTCGAACAAATCCTTCGTTTTCTCGACGGCCAGTCCTATCGCGCCGAAATTCTGGTGGTCGAGAACGGCAGCACCGACACGACTTGGGACGTTGCGAACGCGGCGGCCGAGCGTGATCCGAGAATTCGGGTCTTGCGCGAACCCATTCGCGGAAAAGGTGCGGCTGTTCGCCGGGGAATGTTGGCGGCGAAGGGGGAATATCGATTTCTGTGTGATGCCGATCTGTCGATGCCCATCGAAGAAGTGCAGAATTTCCTACCGCCCGTCCTTGAACACGTTGACATTGCGATCGGATCTCGCGAAGCGGAGGGGGCCGTGCGCTACGAGGAGCCCGGAATACGGCATCTGATGGGTCGGGTCTTCAATACCCTCGTGCGCGTCGCGCTCGTCCCTGAAGTTCAAGATACCCAATGCGGCTTCAAGTGTTTCAGAGCCGAGGTCGCCAATGAAATATTTGGTCGGGTCACCCGGACCGGCTTCAGCTTCGACGTGGAATCCCTCGTCATCGCCAACCGGTTTGGCTACCGGATCGAGCAAATCCCAGTGCATTGGCATTTCGACAGCGACAGCCGCGTGCGAGTCATTCAGGACACGCTGGGAACGGTGTTCGATGTCCTCGTGATTTGGCTGAAGGCGCTGCGTGGCGTCTATGATCCCGATCGGTCGAATTAGGCCCCGATGATGTCCCTCGACCGCGAGCCGAAGATCGCTCGCACCAGGGCGATGACGGCGAGCGAGCCAAACAGGCCGGCGCTCCAGTAGCCAGTGACGACAAGAGGGTCGAACTTGTTGATCGCGGGCTGGAAGATGCGCTCGGCTCCGTACACGAAGAACAGGTGTAGCAAGTAGATCGCGAACGTGGCATCGGAAAGCATGGCAACCGAGCGCGGGAGGCTACGGCGGCCGCAGGTCGTTACGAAGATAAATGCAAGGATGGCGTGAATGTCGAGCCACATTGCGGCTCGCACCCATTCATCTCGCTCGGCCGAGCTTGCGAGTCCTGTGCAAACCGCGATCGCGACAGTCAGGAGCGCGATGAGGATGCTACGCCGAGCGCCGATCCAGTGGCGAATAGGTTCGTGGTGTAACCGAATCATCCAGCCGAGAAGAAAGTAGCCCCACCAGAGTATCGGATTGCGAATATGCCAGAAAATGGGAAGAAACAAGGTCGTACTACTCTCGAGCCACCCCTGACACACGATCGCCAGCGCGGTGAGTCCCGCCAGGGCAGCACTCGGCAGAAGCGCGAAGAGCGGGACGAATAACACCAGGAAGAAATGGACGAAGACGTAGTAGAACGGGCCGAAAGACGAGCCGAGTAGAATTTCCTGGACGATCGCATCGAATGCGTGTCCTTGGCCTGTCGTAAACCACCAGATCTGCGCGCCGATCGAGCAGATCAGATAGGGGATCAATACGCGCCGCATACGACGCATTACGGTTTGCATGCTGATCGCTTTCGTCGTCGCGTAGAGGAATCCCGAGCAGAAAAGAAATCCAGGGACAGCGAAGCGTGTCACGATGCCTAGCCAGAGCTCCGTCGAGGAGATTCTGGGATCCCAGGGCGCACGCAGGGAATGAATCAGGATGACCGTGAGGATTCCGGCCACCTTCAAGGCGTCTATTTCGACGAATCGCGCCGGGCCGCCACCTTGCTGCAGTGAATTGGGGATGTCCGTGTCAGCCGTCGAAGCCGCTTTGTCATTCGCCATCTTTTCTATCCCTCCCGGGTAAGCTCTTCCAAGAATCAACGCAGTTCTTCTAGTCCAGTGGGAGTCCGCCGGCTCTGCCGGAGGAGGAGTCACTGGCTGGGTCGTTCGCTCGACACGACGAGGTCGCCTAACCATTGTGCGGTCCAGTCAGCGGCTTCATCGGAAAGGTGAGCGCCGTCCGGCCGAATTCCCGTCATGCCCGCAAGTTGGTTCGTAAACGCTTCGTCCGGGCAGACTTTGGCGTTGAAGTCGAGCAGTTCGAGACGGTCGGTCTGGTTCTCGACGAGGCGGGCGAGCACCTGATTGAGCAGCGCTGGGCGCTGAGGATCCCAGACGCCCTTGCCGCCATTTCGCGTTGCGAGGCAAGGCGCCGTGAGCCAGCTGACACGCGCGCCACGCGACGTGAGTAGATCGAGGGCGACCTCATACTCGGAGATCAGCCAACGGTCATAGAGGGGGTCGCCGATCTGGCGGGCCTTCGGGCCCCATCGTGGAAATATGCGGTCGGTCGTATCCCAGCCACTGACGAGCACAACGACGACATCGGGGTCGAAGGCGTCGAGCCTGGATGTCCAGACATCTGGCCAGTGGTCGCAACGATCGGCATCACGCTTCAGGGAGTTGACCAGTCGGCCACCGCGAGCGATGCCACAACCCTCGATGGCCGCATTTAGGACGCTGGCTCGCCCGGTTTCGGACGCCCAGCGCAGTAGACCGTTTCCGATGCCGTAGGAGATGGAGCCGCCAACGACTAACACCCGCGGCGTTCCATCGTTTATGACGAGTCGTTCCGTATCCGTGAGTTCGCGTAGATTGATCGCCGTTTTTGGTGGATGGAGTGTCGCGAGAATGATCAACGCGACGACCGCGGTCATGCCCATGGGTAATGCGAACCAGAATTTCCGACCAGTGAGCAATTTTCCGCGCCGGATGGGTTGTTCGAAGAAGTAATAGGAGGGCACTGCCAGCGCGAATGTCACGGCGACCCGGGTGGCGAACAAAGGCCACGGGTCCAGTCCCGTCAATTCGGGAGTGAGCGTGACGTAGAACGAGAAATGGTAGATGTAGACGCCATAGGAAAGCTTGCCGAGCCATGGAAGCGGTCCCCAGCTGAGCAGGGCATGGGTTGGGCCGGCGGACTGAAGTGTACCGAGGATGATTGCGGCGGTTGAGATTGCGTAGATCAGGTAGCCGCCGCGCCATAGCCAGGCCGTTTCCATGGATACGCCGAACCAGTAGTACAGGTTTCCCGCCAGGCCGAGCACGCCGATCGCGATCGCGAGTTGCCGGCCATTTCCCGTCAGCCGCGGACGACCAGCATGCCATAAGGCGAGCAATGTACCGAGCAGGATTTCGGCGGCCCGCGTGTCCGTCCCGAAATAGAGGCGCGACGTCGGGGCCTCTGGGTCGAATAATATGGCCATCCAGATCGTCGAAGCGATGGCGGCTGTGACGACGATGAACCCAAAGAGTCGACGATGTCCAAAACGGAGAAGTCCCATCGCGACGATCGGGAAGGTCAGATAGAACTGCTCCTCGATCGACAAGCTCCAGAAATGTTGGACGAGCGACGGCGACGCAAAGATGTCCGCGTAGTCGCTTCCCAAATACACGAATCGCCAATTCGAGACATAGAAGAGGGCGGCCAGGCCATCACCTCGCAGACGTGCGATTTGGGTGTCGTCACCGATCGTGGCCCCGAGGACCGCGATCACGGCCAAGGCCAGCAGCGCACCGGGCATCAGTCGTCGGAATCGATGGCGCCAAAATGCAGCCAGGTTGATGCCACCGGTCTGGTCCCATTCGTAGAGGAGCAGCGACGTGATGAGAAAGCCCGACAGTGTGAAGAAGGTCGACACGGAGAGAAATCCGCCGGGAATCCAATTCACACCGGAGTGATAGAAGAGGATCGCGAGCAGTCCGATTCCGCGCAGTCCATCCAGGCCCGCGTTGTATTCGAGCCGGGTTGGGATCACGGTTTCATTCGCCGAAATTGAAGTGGGCGGCGCCAGGGAAGGGTCCTCTTGTCTTGCCGACTGCATGCGCACGACATGCTGGCCCGATTGGGATGGCCAAACGACGATAGTAGTGCCAATCCTTGTGCCCTGCATGGATCGCGCGCTTGGGTCGGTGACTCGTCACGGCTTCTCCGCCGGCATCTCTCGGCGTCCGTCGGGGTTTGTCGATCCTTGCGCTCAAATGGCCTAGAGGGTGAGTCCGGAACGTACGGGCGCGAATCACCCTTCGCGCAATCTCCAGAGGCTCATGATTCTTGGGATTGGCGGATCTTTGATCGCATCAGGATCCAACTCGTAGAGCTCCTTCAAGGTGCGTCGCAGCTTCCCCGTGTACCGGGGGAGCGACGGCGTGCCCGGCCAGCGAAGGACACCCTGCGCGATCACGCGCGGACGCGTTTCACGAATCATCTTGGCCAGTTGCGCGCCATCTTCGTCTCCCGTCATTCCGGGATAGAGCTGCGAGAACGTTCGCTCGGTGTAGCGATCGGTCAGGTAGTACCAATGGGCCTCGTGGCCGTAGACGAAGAAGCTTTCGCCTTTGGGGATCTTGTCCTGGACATAACGGACCATCGGTGCGAGCCACGCATCACGCGGTCGCACCCAGACTTCCGCGCGTTCGATGGAGAGGCGGTGGGAGAGTGTGGCGTCGTAGCGAATCGCGAAGAAGCTGGTGGACGCCAGGAGGAGAATGACCAGGGCCGCTTCGATATGCAGACGTCGCGTTTGAATTGTCGACGTGGGCGCATCCCCGCCTGTGCCGGATCGGCCTAGCATCGATGGTCGGCAAAGGGCAAAGCCAATCAGTGCGACTGCGGGATAGGTCGTGATGATGTGGATGAAGTCCGCGCGTGGAAAGGCCGAGACAACAATGGCCAGCGTGATGCCGGCGGTCGAGAAAAAGCGCGCGCGAGAGAATGCAGATTCTTCGTCCGGGCCCGAAATTTCGGCATCGGATTTTCCCGCATCGATGTTGCCGACCGGATTCCGGCGCCATGCTCGGATCCACAACCCGGCGCACGCGAGAAAGAGAATCGGAATCACGCTGTACAAGACACGCACGATCACTTCGCCGAATTGTAGATAGAAAAGCCGAGCGCCGTCTCCGGGACGGGTGGCGTTCAGGGCGAGTTCCAGATAGGCCTGTGGGTAGTAGACGAGTGCCTGGGATTTGAGCGCGCCGAAATTCCACCAGGAAATCGGGGGTGCGAAAGAGACGCCACTGGTTGGGAGATAGCCAGTAAATGGCCGCAGCAGGCCGCCCCGAATCATGTCATTGAAGACGCCGTGCGATGCAAAGTAGATGGACATGCCTGCGATCACCAGGAAGAGTCCGGCGCCGTAACCGGCGACTTCAAGAAGACGACCGTCGCGTCGTCTTGGTCCGTGTGCGAAGGCCGGGAAGACGAGGACTAACGCAAAGACGAAGGCGACGAGGATTCCGGTGGATTGCTTCGTGGCGATGGAGAGGCCGGCCAGCACGCCCACCCCAAAGAGTCGGGCGGATGTGCCGCCGTCAAAGCGATGTCGCAAGAAGAGGGCGAGGGCGAGAATTGCGGCAGCGACCGAAGCGTCTGCGTAGAAGAACATCGTGTAGATCGGGAACGCAAAGAATTTGAGGCTGAGCAGGGAAAGCCCGCAGAGGGCGGCTCGCCGAGGATTCATGAGAGTGACGGCACTCGCATAGACACCGAGAAGCGTTACGCAGTAGATGGCCCCCGCGACTCCCCGCGCGACCGAAAGATGTTCGCCGAAGATCGACATGAAGCCGGCTAGCAAATAGGACACGCCGGGAAAGGCGTAGGCGTCGATGTCGCGATAGAAGACGCCGCCATGCAGGATCTTTCCGGCAGCGACCAGGAGTGCGCCTTCGTCCGGAACTGGCATCGTTCGATCTGCGTAGAAATAGGAAAGCGCAGTGGCGCATGCGAGCAGAAAAGGGGCGAACCAGATGGGTCGCGTTATCACATCAATGGGCGCGGGACGAGAAGCCACTTGCAAGCTGCACTCATTTCACGATCGGTTGAAAACGCCGGAGAGCGTAGGGCCTGTGGCGAGGGTCTGCCGCTCGATGAGGCGCGACCGGCGGTTTTTTTGTGCAGGATCCGATGCGATGCGTGGTTGGGCGCGGCGTATTGCGGGTTAGAATAAGAGAGGCGACAGGAGGATAGCGATGGGATTCGACGACTACGACAATTACGATGGACTTGGATTGGCCGAATTGGTGAAGCGCGGCGAAGTCAGCCCGGGCGACCTGGTCGAGGCGGCCATCATGCGAATCGAGAAACTCGATCCAGCGCTGAACGCCGTCGTTCACCGAGCCTTCGATTGTGCGCGCGACGAAGCGAAACGCGAATTGCCCGACGGACCCTTCAAAGGCGTTCCCTTTTTGATCAAGGATCTCGGCTGCCCGGTCGGCGGGATGCCTCGCTCGAGTGGCAGTCGATTCATGCGGGATGAGGTGCCGGCAGAGGACGGCATTCTGACACGCCGGTATCGCCATGCCGGCATGATCATTCTGGGTAAGACCAACACGCCGGAATTCGGCATTACGGGAACGACGGAGTCGGCGCATCTGGGTCCATGTCGAAATCCCTGGAATCCCGAATACATTTCAGGTGGTTCCAGCGGGGGTTCCGCTGCGGCAACCGCCTCCGGCATGGTTCCGCTTGCGCATGCAAGCGACGGACTCGGATCGATTCGAATTCCCGCCGCTTGCTGCGGACTCGTTGGATTGAAGACCACGCGCGATCGCAATCCATCGGGGATGAACGACCCCGATCGCATCCTTGGTTTCGGTGTCGACCACGTCGTCTCTCGAACCGTCCGAGACAGCGCCGCGATGCTTGATTGGACGGGACAGCCCGAGCCCGGCTGCCCGTACGCCGTGCCCGCAAAGGAGCGACCCTATCTAGAGGAGATTCGCCGCGAGCCGGGCCGATTGCGAATTGCATTTTCCACGGCAACCCCGAGTGGTCGCCCCATCGATCCGGAGATCGAATCGGCCCTGCATGCAACGGCCAAACAGCTCGAGGCGCTCGGCCACGATGTTTTCGAAGCCAACATCGATATCGACTATCGAAAGCTCTACGCAGCGCAGGGGACGATCAGTTCCGCGAATGCAGCGGCCAATCTAGCCCGTATGGCCGAGCGGATCGGCCGAGAGCCGAATGAAGATGAACTCGAGCGGCTGACCTGGGCGGGGATTCGGCACGGCCAAAAACAAAGCGGCGAAGATGTGATGCGCGCCTGGGGCACATTCCGCGTGCTATGCCGAGAACTGGTTGCCGCCTACGAAAATTTCGACGTCTTCCTGACACCGGTCCTTGGAACGGACCCACCGAAGGTGGGTCACATCGATACGGTCGGCCTCGATCCACGGGAAGTTGGAAAGCGCCAAGCGCGAATCTTTCCATTTACACCACCGTGTAATTTCACGGGCCAGCCAGCGATCTCTCTTCCGCTGGCCTTGAGCGAGGCGGGGCTGCCGATCGGTATGCAGTTCGCCGGGCGTTATGCCGACGAAGCCACGCTCTTTCGATTGTCCGCGCAACTCGAGCAAGCCGTGCCCTGGGCAGATCGTCGGCCTGCGGTCTGGGCCGAATGATCTCCGATGAACAGAGGCGGCGGGCGAGATCGCAAGGAAGGGTTTGACGGCGCATCGAGTCGACATCTTTTCATGTCGTGGGATAAGCACGTAGAGTTCAAGCGCGAGATGAGATGAACGCTGAAGTGTTGCAAGACTGGCTCGATGGGGCGGATCCCGAGGTGCTGCCAACCGAACTGCGATTGGCCTACGCCGAACTTTCGGGAGCCATTGAGATTCGGCCTCTGGGTGATGGGCTCCTTCATCAGAGTTTCCACGTCCGAACCGGCGATTCGGATTATGTGCTGCAGCGCGTGAACGAAGTCTTCGCACCTGAAATTCAAGACAACATCGGTCGCGTGACTCGCCAATTGGCCATGTGCGGCGTTCGTTCGGTGACGCTTCTCGCGACGGTCGATGGAGCCGATTCCATTTTGATTGGTGAGCAGGGTCGCTGGCGGCTGATGCCTCATCTGGGCGGAGTCAGCTTCAAGCAGATTCAA
Source organism: Myxococcales bacterium (assembly GCA_012959805.1). Classification (GTDB taxonomy): domain Bacteria; phylum Myxococcota_A; class UBA9160; order UBA9160; family UBA4427; genus UBA4427. Next base: position 13,736 of record DUCN01000034.1, read on the forward strand.
TCGAATGGGCAGGCGCATTCTGCCGGCGTGTTGGTCGGGCGATTTCATGCCGCACTCAGCAATTTCGATGAGCCCCTCGCGCCCATGGGAATTCCCTACCGCAATACATCGGTGTATCTGTCCGCGCTTCGTACGTCCCTGCTTTCTCATCGAGACCATCGGCTATGGGAAGAAGTCTCGCCGCTCGGAGATCAGATTCTCGAAGCATTCGACGAACTGGGCCCGAACGTGGAAACGCCGGAGTGCGTCATCCACGGAGACCTAAAGCTTCAGAACCTGCTCTTCGAAAGCGCGGATCCGCCGGGTCGAGATCTGGCCTTCGCGTTGGTCGATATGGACACCCTCATGCGAGCGCCGCTTTGGATCGAATGGGGAGATGCATGGCGCTCCTGGTGTAACCGCAATGAAGAGGACGCGGAGACCGTTCGCTTTTCAGTTCCGATCTTCGAGGCTTCGCTTCGGGGATTTCTGGAGGGGCTCGGACGAGATCTCTCCGATGCCGAACGGGGATCTCTGGTGACGGCGCCGGAGCGCATTACCCTCGAGCTCTGCATGCGTTATGCGGCGGATGCGCTCGACGAGGTCTATTGGGGCTGGGACAAGAGTCGATTCGCTAGCCGGGGCGACCATAATTTGGCTCGCGCTCGGGGGCAGTGGCAGGTCTATCGCGCCGCTTGCGAAACGCGCGCGGAGCGAGAGCGAATACTTCTCACGGCGCGTCGTTAGTTCGAGGAAGGTCGGTGGCCTGGCGGCCGCGTCATGAGAATGTCGGCAATCCTTGTCCCATCAGGTCCACAAAGTTTTCGGCGTAGAATCGATTTCGGATTGACTCGCTTGCTTCGCCGAGGCTTCGTTCGAAACGTTCGACCGGTCTTCGGCCGCCTTCGACATGGGGGAAATCTGTGGAGAAGAGACACACGTTCGGGCCGACCTGCTCCGTAATCCATCCGATGTCTTCAGTGGGGTAGGGGGTCGCGCGAATTTGCCGCACGACATATTCGCTTGGGCGAAGCGAGAGCTTTTGCAATCTCTCTTCATGTCGACGAAAGGCATCGAAGGCAGATTCCATCTGTCGCATCCAGCTGGGAAGCCAGATCGCGCCTTGTTCGATGACGCCGATGCGTAGTGCTGGGAAGCGTTCGAGTACGCCGTCGAAGATCATGGTGGCCAGCGTTTGCATGGGCGGTCCGGGAATACCCATGTAGTCGATTGAGCGAAAATTCTCCTCTCCGCCGTGGAAATCCGGCGGGATGGGAAGTCCGTTTTCGAAATAGTGGGGGTCGATGAGGTCGCCGGTGCCGCCGACATGGAAGACGATTGGGATGCTGGCTTCCTGGGCGATTGCCCAGAGCGGATCGAGGCCGACATGGCTTGGTGAGTGACCCTTTGGACAGCCGGATGGGATGAGCAGTGCAGCGGCCCCCATTTCGAGGGATTCAATCGCCATGGCTCTGGTCCGTTCGAAATCCGCCAGCGGCACATAACAAGTTGGCAGCAGTCGCCCGTCAACGGAACAGAACTCCGTCATGCCTCGATTGTGCGCCCGTGCCACGCCGTACGCGAAATCGAGGTCACCCGCATGTTCCCAGTCGTGTAGGCGTCGATTGTGGAAAGTATTGAAGACGAGCTGACTGGCCACGCCAATATGATCCAGGCTTCGAGCGCGATCTTCAGGGGTGAAGGCGCCGGTTGCCGCGAAATTCTTGCGGTTCATGATTTCGGCTTCTTCCTCGGCGCGATACGAAGCCGAGGCATGACGCTTGGTGATGCGTGCGAACGCTTCATCGATGTCTTGAAGCTGGCTTTCATTGTCGCCGGTCTGACGAAGTTCGTTCACATAGCCGGGGGGAATGATCCGCTCGCGGATGGCCGGGTCGGCATGGTCACGGAGCCAATTCGGGGTCTCCATGATGTGGGCATCCGCGTCGTGGACGAGTCGATTTTCGATGTAGGGCATGGAGAGAAGCTAGCAGGCTGTCGAAGGCGGCGGCTCGTCGCGCCTCATGGGTATGGGGACTCACGCTTCTTCTCCTGGAGCTGCCTAGGCTTTGTGCGACAATTGTGCGATCCCGACTATCTTTGCAGGCATGAGTACGACCATCGACGCGCCGGAACAGGTCATCATCTTTGGAGCCAGCGGTGACCTGGCTCGTCGTAAGCTCGTCCCCGCGCTTACGAAACTCGACGCGGACCCCAGACCGCCGACGGGCTTTTCGGTTCTCGGTGTCTCTAGAACGCCAATGAGTGACGATGCATTTCGTGCGCACCTATCAGAAGGAATTCCCGCGGATCTCCGTCCGGCATTCGATCGGCTTGCACCGAGAATTTTCTACCACGCCGCAGACACGGCGAAGCGCGATGATATTGATGGGCTCGCCGAGCGGCTCGATGTTCTGCCCGGCGCAAAGGCGTCCGGCCGACTTTTCTACCTCTCGTTGAAACCCGAACTTTTCCCTTTGGTTGTCGATGGACTCGGTGCATCTGGCCTGCTGGACGCATGGGAAACGGGGGAGGGATTTCGGCGAGTCGTGGTTGAAAAGCCATTTGGGCATGACCTGACATCCGCACGCTCACTCAACCGCGAGCTTCATCGCACGCTTCAGGAAGAACAGATCTATCGAATCGATCACTATCTCGGCAAAGAGACTGTTCAGAATCTTCTTGGCTTCCGGTTTCATAACGCCATCTTCGAGCCGCTCTGGAATCGTCATCATGTCGAGTGTGTCCAGATTACGGTCTCCGAAACACTGGGCATCGAGAACGGGCGAGGCGGCTACTACGACGGAACCGGCGCGCTGCGCGACATGGTGCAGAACCATATGCTGCAGATTCTGGCGCTCGTTGCGATGGAGCCGCCGGCAACAATGGCAGCGGATGCCGTTCGAAGTCAGAAGGTCGAGGTTCTGCGCGCGCTCCGGCATCCCTTCCGCGTAGATGGATCGCCTTCTCTCGTTCGCGCCCGGTATGGCCGGATTGATCGTGTTTCGGGGGGGAAGGACGTCTCGCAAGCGATGGCCTGTGGGTATCTCGATGAAGAAGGCGTTGCCGATGACTCCGAGACCGAGACGTATGTCGCACTTCGCGCTCATGTCGAGAACTGGCGATGGAGCGGCGTTCCCTTTCTTCTTCGTCATGGAAAGCGAATGCCCGAGCGTTATACGGAGGTCAAAGTCCAATTTCATAAGCCGCCGATCCAGCTCTTCAATCAATTGGGTCAGGCCGCGTTGGGAACGGAAGCCGCCGCTGCGATGGCGCGAGAAAACTCGCATGCCAGGCCGAACGTTCTCACCCTCCGCATTCAGCCAGAAGAGTCCATCGAGCTCTCCTTTGGTGTCAAGCAGCCGGGGAACTCGATGGACATGACCCCGGCGACTCTGAATTTCGACTACCGGGATCATTTTGGCGGCACCTCGCCGGACGCGTACGAGCGGCTTTTGGCAGACGCGCTGTTGGGTGATCAGACCCTGTTCTTGCGCGGCGACGAAATCGAGGCGTCCTGGGACTACGCGGACGCCGTTCGTACGGACTGGCTGAGCTCCGGTGGTCTACCGATCCTGACGTATCCGGCGGGTAGTTGGGGACCCCCCGAATCGGAATCGCTCTTTGGCGATTGCCATGGCAGTTGGTCTCGTGGCTGAGAGTCTCCCGAGCGACTCGGCCTTTGAACTCATCGTTTCTTCGGACCCAGTCAGTCGAGCGGCAGAGATTCTGACGGAGGCATTGTCTAATCTCGCTCTTGAAAAAGAAATCATTCGACTCGCGATTCCCGGTGGGTCGGCACTCGATGTTGCTGCGCGATCGCGAGCCGCACTGGGAGAACGTTGGTCGCGCATCGCACTGACCTGGGTCGACGAACGATGCGTGCCGGAAGATGATCGAGACTCGAATCGAGGCGCCGCCGCTCGCTTGGGCCTAGTCGGGTCGCAGAAGACGATCGAAACGATTGCGATGCCTTTGGGCTGTGATCCCGAAAGCGTGCTCGGACTCTACGCGGATGGAGAGAAGCCGGAGGAGGCGGCCCTCCGATCGGCTGGCGAATTGCGGGATGGCTTCGGCAATGGCATCGACGTGTCGCTGTTGGGAATGGGGGGTGATGGACATGTCGCTTCGCTCTTTCCTGGACGTTGGCGCTCGACGCAGGCGATGGTCGTCCATGTGTCGGATAGCCCGAAGCCACCGTCGGATCGCATCACGCTCACGCGTCGCGCCCTGGAGACGGCGTGCTTTTCGCTTCTCGTCGTCGTCGGCGAATCAAAGCGGAGAGCGCTGACGCAACTCGTCGGCGGAGACGAAAGCTTGCCTGCGTGGGGTCTTCCAGGATTGGTCATCGTCACGGATCTGGATCTCACATGCTGATTCTGCGGCGCGGACCGAAGCAGAATCTCGAATCGGTTCGCTATCAAGGCAACGACAGTGCCAAAGGCCCAAAGGAGGTTGGAGTTGACGCAAGAATCGGTTGAGAACGAATGCGATGTCGCGGTCATCGGGCTGGGCGTGATGGGGGCGAACCTCGCGCGGAACTTCGCGAGTCGGGGTCATCGCGTCGCGATCTTCAATCGTAGCCCCGAGGCCACGCGAGAGTTGGCGAGCCATTATGCGGAGGCGGGATTCGTTGCCTGTGAGTCTCTCGAAAGCCTCGTGCGTGCGGTCCGGAAGCCTCGGAGACTCGTACTGATGGTGCCGGCGGGGCCCCCCGTCGATGCTTGCCTCGACGCTCTCGATGCATTGATCGAGAAAGACGACATCGTGATCGATGCCGGTAACAGTCTCTACACGGATACGGATCGGCGAAGCGCGCGCGCCGAGAACGCGCCATGGCGATTCGTCGGAATGGGTGTGTCGGGGGGAAGCGAGGGCGCGCTGCTCGGACCGTCCATCATGCCGGGTGGCGACCCCGAAGCCTGGGATCATCTGCGTCCGATCCTCGAATCGATTTCCGCGCAAGCCGACTCGGGTCCATGCGTCGCCTACTGCGGCCGCGGCAGCGCCGGGCACTTCGTCAAGATGGTGCATAACGGAATCGAATACGGCGACATGCAGCTCATCGCGGAGTCTGCAGTTCTCTTGCGAATGGGTTTGAATCTAGAGGCGGGGCGTGTCGCGGATCTCTTCTCCGATTGGAATCGCACCGAACTCGAGAGCTATCTGATTGAAATTACAGCCGACATTTTTCGCACCGATGATCCGGAAGCGCCGGGAAGCCTTTTGCTCGATGGGATTCTCGATCGCGCGGGCCAAAAGGGGACCGGTCGCTGGACGGCCGAGGCCGCCCTCGCTCTCGGCGTAGCGATTCCCACGATCTCCGCAGCCGTGGATGCACGGTCCCTGAGTTCTAACCGGGATCGCCGCGTCGCGGCACAGGCCGCCTTCGGCAACGACCAGGATCGTCGCCTCGAAGGCGTGGATGCCGATGATATTCGGTCCGCGCTCTATGCCGCGAAGATCGCCAGCTATAGCCAAGGCTTTGACCTGCTAGCACAAGCCAGTCAAGAGCGTGACTACGGAACCAACCTCGCCGAGGTGGCGCGAATCTGGAAGGCCGGATGCATCATTCGTGCAGGATTTCTCGATCGAGTGAGCGAGGCATTCCGCAGTGACGACACGGATCTGCTTGCACTCGCGCCAAGCTTTCAGGCCGAACTGGCCGAGCGAATTCCAAGCTGGCGTCGCGTCGTCGCGGCGGCATTTCACGCGGGCATTTCCATTCCCGGCCTAGCCGCTTCACTGGCTTGGTTCGATACGCTGACCACCGCTCGCGGCAGCACCAACTTGATCCAGGCGCAGCGGGACTATTTTGGAAGCCATACCTATGAGCGGGTCGAGAATCCAGGCGTCGCCCACCATACGGATTGGGCAGAAGAAGTTCGCTCGAAGCGTGCTGACTAACACGGACGTTCTCTTCTTCTCAGTGGTGTGCATTGGGTGCCCAGGCTCGGAAAGGTTGGTCGATTTGCGATCATTCATTTCGGTTAAATTGCGGATGGTCATTGTTCTGGACAAAACGCCGCAAGGGCGAGCCAAGTGACCGATTCTGAGTTCATGGTCTCCCCGTGTCCAGATGGTTGGACAGCGAATCGGAGGCGCGGGAGGAAAGTATGGTGACGACAATGACGCTCGACGTCTTCGAGGAAGCTGGCATCACGGCCCTGGTTCACGCCGGCGAGTCCAAGAAATGGTTCGCGGGGCACTCTCCGGCGCGACGATGAAAGCCGGATCTAAACGGCATTGCTGGACATGCCCGGTACAAGAAGCTCGACGAGATGCGAAGGGCCAATCGTGATTGGTTCTCGCCGCTCGATGATCCGGGCGAGGCCCTTGTCGGCGTCGAACCGAGCTTGAGTGTCTTGCGAAAGGCCGCCGGCACACTCCGCAGGTCTGGTCACCCGACAATATACATGTCTGCGGCCCTCTGGGTTCTGGCACATCACGGGGAGCTGTCGACCGATCGAGTCGTCGAGGCATTGATCCCGCTACATGACGTCGCTCGCCTGGACGATGCGGCACGCCACTACGGTTACGACGACTATTTTGTGGAGATCGAGAATGAACCCGCATGGGTGAGTGATAGGGCGAGCGAATCACTCGCCGGTCTGCGTGGCGCATTCAATGCGATGGACCCTCTCCCGCCGGATGGGCCGATCGATGGCCGCCACTATTTCCTGGCGGGCGAGAAGATTCATCTCGTAACTCATGCGCATGCCGTCCTCACCCTCGAAGAACTCGGTCACGCGGATCTGGTGGCCCTTGCGAATCGCGCGCAGCGCTCGCTGTTGAGACTGACAACGGCTTCCCATTGTCTCGAAGCGCCCGTGATTGCTCCGGCAACCCACACCCCACTCGATCAGGAATTCCGGCAGAGCGAGGTTCGAGATCCCGCCCATCTCATCAAGTTGGCCGAGGCTGTTGTTGCGGGAGTTCCTTGATTGCCCGAGTGGGAGCGTCAGGTAGCGCGGGTCAAACTTGCACGAATATGGACGCTGCTCGGGATTGCGTAACCCCGGGAGGGGTGTGGGCTCACGTGGAATGTTCGGGCCATTCGGATGGGGCTAGCGATTCAACTTCGATGAAAACTGAGCGGCGATCGGAGCGAATTCGGAGGTCAGGGCCAGTGTCCATCCGGTGACTTGCTCCGGGTACTGAAGCGAGAAGCTTAACGAGAGCATCGAGAAGGCGAGTGCCGCTGCCGCCCATGTAAGCCGCAGCGCGCGCCGGCTCGTCGTGCGGTTGGGGCATGCCACCATCACGACCGTTTCGGTTTCTCGAGCCTCGAAGATCTGTCGTTCCCAGAGAAATGCGGCTAACAGGCTCTGGCATTCTTCGCGGGGCGGTCGGTCGAGAATCGCCTCGAGTTGTCTGCGGACTTCGGCAGCGGTCGAGATGCGTCTCGTGAGGCGCGGGACGAGGCAGCGGCGAACCAGGCGCGCAAGTGAGCGTGGGATCTCTCTCTGACTCGTTCGCACCCGCGCATAACGTCCCGATTCAATCTTGGCGAGCAGTGATTTTCCGGGTTTTCTCTCTTCGCTTTCCGCATCCGGAATGTTCGGCATCGAGTATGGGGTTTGGCCCTTCAGCATTTCGTAGAGTACGCAGCCGAAGGCAAAGAGATCGGTGCGGGGGTCGACGCGTTCGCCGCGCAGTTGTTCCGGAGACATATAGGGGGGCGTCCCGACAGCGATTCCCGGTTGCGTGAGCGCCGTTCCACTCGAATCGAGGGCAAGGCCGAAATCGGCAATCTTGACCTCGCCTCGGCGGCCAATCAGAAGGTTTTGGGGTTTGAGGTCGCGATGGAGTGTGCCCTCATTGTGGATGGCTTCGAGGCCGCGAGCGATCTCAAGGGCGATCGTTGCGGCGATTCGCCAGGGTAGGCGGCCTTCGTGTTCGAGAACCTTCGAGAGGTCGACGCCATCGACGAATTCAGTTGCGAGATATTGTGCGCCTCGATGTTGGAAGCGGTCATAGACACTGACGACATTAGGGTGATGCAATTTCGCTGCGGCGACGGCTTCGCGTTCGAAACGCGCTTCGAGTTCGGGATGGATTGCAAGTTCGGCATGAATCCGCTTCAGCACCGCAGGGCGATCGAGGCTTTGTTGACGTGCGAGGACGACGATGCCCATGCCACCGCGCCCAAGCTCACGCTCAACCGTGAATCCACCGAGCCGCCGTCCAACGAGCGTTGAAGTGCTCAAGGCTCCTCTTCCGTCGCGTCTTCAGAATCGAGCACCCAGGTCTTTGTATTCCGGGCTCGGTCTTCGATGATGTATTGAAGTTCACAGCCGCCTAGCGAGATGAGGTCGCCGTGTTTGAGCGGCGTTGCAAGGATGTCGGAGCCGTTTACGCGGACGCCATTCGTGCTCGCTAGATCGCGTATTCCGAAGCCGTCCGAGCCCAATTCGAAGGCGACGTGTTCTGAGGAGATCGACGGGTCGTCGATTAGGATTTCGACCTGGGCGGAACGGCCGAGAGTCGTTCGCTTCCCTTCAAGCGGGTACTCCATCCCCGCGGCTGGTCCGCGAAGAACCGTGATGCTCGCGTGGTGCGTTTCGAGGAAGGGCCCGCCCCGATCCGGCTTCAGCGCTTCTACGTTTCGAGTCCGACCGTCATGCATGATATTCCCCTAGATCAGCCTGCTGTGATTGCAGCCACGGTGACTTGTCGGCAGGTCCGGAGAAGTGAGAATGTGACGGGGATCACGGATTGGCCGCTATAGCCGGCGCCCATGGCCTTCGAAGTAAACGATTGCAAGACACTCATGGCGCTCGAATCCCACGGACCCGACGTCTATGTGGGAGTCGGTCTGGTCTCTATCCCTGGGGCCGCGCATACGGGGGACAGGTCGCCGCACAGGCGCTGCGCGCTGCGTATTTGACGGCGCCCGATGAAATCCCGACCGAGGCCGCGAGCCAATCTCATCCGCTTCATGCCAAGCTCACACAGGATCCGAAGTCCTGGGGCTCTGGGGCGTCTACATGGCGACCGTTGCCCAGGAAATTCTGATTCGCGAGCGGACACGCTAGGCCGCGAGGCGTCGTCGAATCTCCGCGGCAATCAGCCAGAGTCGATCTTGTCCCCAGACGCTGAGATCCGGTTGGCCGGCTTCACGAAGTCGATAGCTGGGGACGCCCCAGAGTCCCAGTTCTTCGTACATCGTCTTGCGATTGCGCTCGAGTTCGTCTCGCCATGCAGACTGATCGAGATACGCACGCGCTTCGGCGTAGGACAGGCCTGCGCCTTCGACGACCTGGGCCAGACCTTCTTCATTTCCTGTGGGCTGTCCCAGGACGAATGCCGCTCGAAGAAAAGAGGCAATGAATTCGGGCCCGCGTCCTTTTTCCCGCGCATAAGGCCAGATTGCGAATCCGCGCTCGACGGCTTCGCCGATCGGGTCGTACATGTTCCCGAATGGAGCGCCGATGTATCGGGCCTCCCGGAGCGTATCCATCATGATGTAGAGACCCTTTGCCGTGGGGGCGGGGACCCCTCTCATCACCATGGGCATGACCGGGCGTAGGGTCACAGGAATATCGACCGACTTCGCGAGCGCCATGCTTCGTTCGAAGATCATCGCTGTATAGGGCGAGCGCAGAGACGGGAATATTTCAAGTGTTAGGCGGCCTTCGTTCTGGAAGTTTCCAGCGTCGAGCACGGGCCGTCCGAATCGAATTTCCTTCCCCGAGGATTTCGAAGCGCCGAGTCGAATCAGGCGATTTTCCAGATGGTATAGCCGGTCGACGCCCCAATACCACTCACCCGCGTACCAGAACATGGCGCCCGAATAATGCCGACGTTTGGTCCGCAGTTCATTACCCGCTTTGAGCGACGAACTCGTTTCGTCCTCGGAGGCGAGGGGGACTCGCTCGGCCATCCGATCCAGTTCGGCCGTGTCGGAGGACCACAGGGCGCGTCCGGCGCGAAGTGCGATTTCGAGGAAGCGCGGATCCGAGGTCAAGTTGGCGAGCATGGCCTCGACTTGCGCGACGCGTTCGCTGGCTGGGAGTGTGGAATGACTCGGAAAGTCGAGTCCGTAATGGGGCGCGACCGACGCGCAATCCCGTCTCGCATAGTCGGTGAGGAGTTCCGGCTCGGGAGCGTGAGCTCGATCTGTCTGACTTGTCAGGTGAAAGTGGATTTCGATGTCGTATCTCTCGAGAAGAGGAACGATGGCTTCGAGTGCGAGGTGGCTGTAGGCGTCATCGACTTGATGGAAGTAGTCGATGACATGGCTTTTGCCCCTGATCCTTCGCAAGAACTCACGACGGGCCGCATCGAGGCGGAGAATCGTCGGCAGCATCCGAAGCATGCGACGCTGAATCTCGCGCTGGCGATGGGATCGATCGAGACGCTCGGCTGTTCCGCCCTTGGGCCGGCCACTCTGGTCTGCGCCGACTCCGGTGTTCTCGCTCTTGGATTCAAGCATGGAATTCTCCTCTTTGCGTCCTTGCTTTAGTCGAGAACGAATGCGTTGTCGGCATCTTCGCGAAGTCGCGGATCGAATTCTCGGTCAGTGATGCGCCTGTTCGCGGGACGATGACGGCCTTCACCCGTTCGCCCAGCTCGACATCTTCGACGGCATACACGGCCACTTAGGCGACGTCGGGATGGCTTTCGATGTGATTCTCGATTTCCGCTGGGAATATGTTCTCGCCCCCTCCCGGATGATCATGTCTCGCATGCGCGCGTCTTGTAGACACTCATGGTCTCGCCGAGGACAGATTCCTCTATGAGTGCGAAGGGGCTACCGAAAGAGAGCAGGCGCTCGCGTGCTTCATCAAAGCGATGTTGGTCGGAGGAGTCGATTGCACCACCGCGGGCGGCGCCTTCAACACCATCGCCAGCGTCGTTATCAACATCATCGTCGGACATCCAACATACTCGAGTCTGCGGGTCGTAGCCCTGGGATGACTAGTTGCTTGGGCCTTCGAGGATATGAATTCCGCAGCAGGTTCCAAGCCCGATGACGTGCGCCAGTCCGATGCGCGCGCCTTCCGCCTGACGCTTGCCAGCGCCACCGCGAAGATGGGTCGAGACTTCGTAGACATTCGCAATGCCGGTTGCCCCGATCGGATGTCCCTTCGACAGAAGGCCACCGGAAAGGTTGACGGGGATGCGCCCGCCGAGCCAAGTGGATTTCTCGTCGATCAGCTTGCCTGCTTCGCCGTCCGCGCACAGGCCGAGGTTCTCGTAGTGAAGGACTTCAGCTGTTGCAAAACAGTCGTGCAGTTCGACCAGATCGAGATCGTTCGGTCCGACACCCGCCATTTCGTAGGCCTGAGCCGCCGCGTTGCGCGTGCAGGTGTTGATATCGGGCATCACTTCGTCCCGGTCGGTCCAGGGATCCGTCGTGAGGACCGACGCTCGAATCTTGACGGCCTGTCCCATCAATCCGAGTTCCTTCACCTTCTTTTCGGACATGAGCACGGCGGCCGCTGCGCCATCGACGTTTGCCGAACACATCAGCTTCGTGTTCGGGTAGGAGATCATTTCCGCATTCATGACTTCTTCGAGCGGTGTCTCGATCTGATAGCGGGCCTTGGGGTTCATGGTCGAATGATGATGGTTCTTGACCGCGATCTGGGCGAACTGCTCGAAGCTCGTTCCGTATTCTTTCGAGTGGGCCATCCCGGCTTCCGCAAAGACGCAAGGCATCGCGCCCGATCCGAGCAACCCTTCCGGGGAGATCCCCGTCTTGTTTCCGCCGCCACCGCCTAGCATGCCGGCCCCCGCAAGCTTCTCGACGCCTACGGCTAGGACGATGTCATAAAGTCCGGCTTTGATGGCCGTCCAACCTTCGCGGAGCGCCGTTGCCCCGGTCGCGCAAGCGTTCGCGCAGTTGACGACAGGAATTCCGGTCTGTCCAATCTCCTTTTGGATCTGTTGACCGACCATGGCCGATGCCATCATCAGGTTACCGCTGTAGAGCGCCTGGACGTCGTTGATTGTGATGCCTGCATCATCGAGGGCAAGATGCGCCGCCTCCGCGCCTAACGTGGCGATCGAGATGTCCGGAAATTTTCCGAACTTGATCATGTCGATTCCCGCGATGTAGATGTCTTCACTGCCCATGTTGTGGCTCCTGAGTTTATTGGCCGCCGACGATTCGCGGGGCCGTGCGTTCGAGTTGGGGAAAAATCGCTGCGCTCTTCTTGGTCCCGCCTAGGCCGCTGGCTGAATGAAATAGCCGAGATATTCGTTGCCCTCGGAGTCCTTGCGATCGACAACCTGGAAGACGACGTCGATGTCCATGCCGAGCTGGATCTTCTCGGGGTCGGGATCGACGCCGATTAGATTGGTCTTGATCGTTCCACCGCCTTCGAGATCAGCAACCGCGGAGACGAAGGGAACCGTGATTCCAGGGAAAGCGCGGTAGACGATCGAGAAGGCATGAAGCTTTCCCTTGTTGGCGAGCCGAAGCGGCTCGTTCGTATCGCGGCCGCCGCATTTTCCGCAGGCGGCTCGTGATTTGAGCGAGATGGCGCCGCAGCTCTTGCATTTCAGGCCTTGGAGGAATGGATCGCCCGAGTCGGGGATCTGGACGAGCGAAGTGATGGGGCGGGAATTGTCAGACAAGGTGTGAACTCCGATTGGGCATGGGTCGGTCGCTGTCTTCGCATGACCTAGTCGCGACTTCGTGCGAATTCGTTCGTCGTCGCGGCGACAGCGGGTGACATGGGGTGAATGATTGGTTTGGGCGATGACCTTCGGCCGCTGCCCGATACCCCCTGACTCTAGGTCATCCTTCGGTGACTGCGCCAAGCCCATTTGCGGGGCGTGCTGGGCTACCGGGCGAACAGGGGGCTAGTGCTCGCCGAGTACCGAGAAAGTTTCAAAGCCTCGAAAGCTCGGATTGCCCGCATATCGATGGCCGGCGTCGCCGAGCGAAAGCTTTGGAAATCGGTCCATCAAAACAGACAGGGTCTCGGCGGCTTCAAGGCGCGCGAGATGGGAGCCCAGACAGAAATGCGTTCCGCCACCGAAAGCCTGGTGATGCGTGTCCTTCCTTTCGATGTCGAAGGTGTCGGGGTCGGGATAGACCGCGGGGTCGTGATTGGCGGCGGCGAGTGAGACAGAAAGCGTCTCGCCCTGGCCGATTTTGACCCCTTCGATTTCCATGTCTTCGTGAGCAATTCGACCGGAGTTGGTCACAGGCGTGTCATAACGCAGAACTTCTTCGACTGTGTTCTGCATGAGTCCGGGATTGCCGCGTAGTTTTTCGAGTTGGCCAGGATGACGAAGAAGCGCCGACACGGAATTGCCGATCAAGTCGCTGGTCGTGAGGTTTCCGGCCAGCAAGAGCAGCGTGCATTGGGAGACGATCTCTTCGTCTGTGAGTCGATCATCAGTCTGCTCCGTATTGAGCATCGAACTCATCAGATCCTGGCCGGGACAGCTTCGCCTTTTCTCGATCTCGTCTCGAAAGAATCCATTCAGGCATTCGCTCGCCTCTTCGGCAGCGACAACGTCCGCGGGATCGTTGGCCGGTCCGAAAGCGCCTTTGCTCGAGGCGTCGGACCAGATCTTGAATTGCTCGTGCAGCTCGGCATCCACTCCGAGCAGTTCGGCGATGACCACCGTGGGGATCGGATTCGCCACGTTGGCGATCAGATCGAACTCGCCCTCTTCGAGCTCGCTGATCACCCGGGTGGCGACTTCCCGCGCGCGTTCGCGCCATTTCGCAACCGCCCGAGGCTTGAAGGGATGGCGGACCAGGTTGCGCAGCCTTTTATGTCCGGGGTCATCCATCAAGAGCATCGACGGCTCTTGATCATCGCGTCCCAGAAACTCATGCGAGAAGCTGCCGGGCAGCGCCTTTCGAGGATCGCTCCAATGGTTGGGATTTCGGAGCACCCGTTCGACGTCATCGTGCCGCGTCAGCACATAGCGGCCGAGCTGTACGTCGTGATGCACCGGGTCGCGCCGCCGCAAGTCCGCGAGGATCGGATAGGGGTCTTCGCGAAAAGCCGGGTCGAGCGCCATCAACTGGATGCCGGTGGGAATGGGATTCTCGAGGCCGTCGGGACTGACTGGACCGTCGGAGCTTGCTGGACTGCCAGAGCTAGGAGAGTCGGGATTCATTGTTGTTCCATTTCTAGCGCACTCCGATTGTAGATTCTACACGGGCAATGCGTAAGCGAAAGGCGCTTGATTGGATCGATTGCGTTTGCCCTAATCCCACTTTGACGCGCTGCACCAATCTAATTCATTTCGTTGCGCCTGGAAAACGTATTGGTTTACAGTGGCCGCCCCGAAGCCCGAAAGATTCCGTATTGTATCAAGCCGCTGCGAACGCGGATGTGGACTGGTTCGGGGCGCGTTCGCGTCACTCACGCTCATGTCATGTACGGCATCGGCGGAGTCCGGTTGGCCGATCGGGCATGGCTGGCCACCGATGGCTGTGATTGAACACGAATTTGGGAGTCACCCATGATGACGGAAGGCTTTCGGCTGATGGCCGTTGGGATGTTCACGGTCTTCGCGTTCTTGACCCTCTTGGTGGGTCTGATGAATGCGTCCGCGATCTTCTTTGAGAAGTTCGCCGACCGCTTTGCAGATGAGACCCAGGCCGATCCCGCTTCCAAGCGCGCATCACAGGCCGGTCATGATGACGAAATTGCACTGGCCCTGGTCCTGGCCCAGAGCACTCGAGAAGGACAAAAAGTTTAGGATGGCGAACCAGAATGGGTAAGAAGCAGATCTCAGTCATGAACACGTCTTTCCGCGACGGCTTCCAGTCTGTCTACGGAGCGCGCGTGAATACCGCGGATTTCCTGCCGGCCGTCGAAGCCAGTGCCCAGGCCGGCTTCACGCATTTCGAGGCGGGCGGCGGGGCGCGGTATCAGTCGCTCTACCTCTATTGCCAGGAAGATGCCTTCGACATGATGGACGCGTTTCGGTCCACGGCCGGACCGGATTCGAATCTGCAGACTCTGGCTCGCGGCGTCAATGTCGTTGGCCTGGATTCCCAGAGCTCCGACATCATCGATTTACATGCCAAGCTCTTCAAGAAGCACGGCATCACGACGATTCGGAATTTCGATGCGCTCAATGACGTTCGAAACCTCTCGTATTCGGGGCGCTGTATTTCCGAAGCCGGACTGAAGCACGAGGTGACAATCACGCTGATGGAATTGCCCCCGGGTTGTTCCGGCGCACACACCGCCGAGTTCTACATGGGTGTACTCGAGGGAATTCTCGATGACGGCGTTCCCTTTGACTCGATCTGTTTCAAGGACGCCTCCGGCACCGCGGTGCCATCGAAGGTCTACGACACGATCAAGCTTGCACGTAAACGCCTCGGCGACGACATGCATATCCGGTTGCACACCCATGAAACCGCGGGCGTCAGTGTCAGCGCATATCTCGCGGCGCTCGAAGCGGGCGTCGACGGGATCGATCTCGCCATGGCGCCGGTTTCCGGTGGCACGAGTCAGCCGGACTTCATCGTCATGTGGCATGCCCTTCGTGGGAAGGACTACGACCTTGGTATCGACGTCGACAAGGTCGTCGAGGCCGAAGCGGTCTTCAAAGATTGCATGAAGGACTATTTCGTTCCGCCCGAGGCCACCGCCGTCGAGCCGCTGATCCCCTATTCCCCGATGCCGGGCGGCGCGCTCACGGCGAATACGCAGATGATGCGGGATGCAGGCACGCTGGATCAATTTCCGGCGGTGATTGCGGCGATGAGTGATGTCGTTCGAAAGGGCGGCTTCGGCACGTCGGTCACCCCGGTGAGTCAGTTCTACTTTCAGCAGGCCTATAACAATGTCGTGCTCGGACCCTGGAAGCGAATCGCTGATGGATACGGGAAGATGGTGTTAGGCTATTTTGGGAAGACTCCGGTCGCCCCAGACGCGGAGATCGTGCGGCTGGCCGGTGAGCAGCTCGAACTGGAACCGACGACGCGAAATCCTCGCGAGATGAACGATGAGGATCCGAAGAAGGGCATCCCGGCTGCCAAGGCCTTGTTGGCCGAACACGGTATCGAGGAGTCCGACGAATCCATCTTCATCGCGTCGGCTCTCAAGGACAAGGGCATCGCCTTCCTGAAGGGCGATCGAACCGACGGCGTACGCAAAGTCGATCCGAATGCCGCTGGCGGCGGAACGGCCGCGGGTTCCGGCTCTTCCTCCTATACGGTCGAAATTAACAGCCGTCGATACGAAGTGGCTTTTGAGGGTGGTTCGACGAAGGTTAATGGCAAGGCCTACAACTATTCGATTAGTGAGGGGACGGGGAGCGCTTCGAGCGCGCCCTCGACCGCCACCGGCGATGGCGAGATTGTCAGCGCCGAATTGGCGGGTCAGATTCTTCGCGTGGTTGCAAACGAGGGGGACCAGGTCGCAGAGGGTGATGTGCTCCTGGTTCTCGAAGCGCTCAAGATGGAAATCGAAATCAAGGCGCCCTGCGCAGGCACGGTCAGCGCGATTCTGGTTGCGAGTGATCAATCGGTGAATACAGGGGACGCCCTCGTGGAGATCGCCTCTTGAATTTTGCGACGATCGGGATCGATCTATGGAATTCGACTGGGCTCGCGAATTTCACCGCTGGCCAGGCCACCATGATGCCCATCTGCCTGCTGCTCCTTTATCTGGGTATCAGGCGTGGGTTCGAACCGCTGCTACTGATTCCAATCGGCTTCGGTGGCTTGCTCGCCAACATTCCGGTTGCTGACATCGCCGGGCCCGACGGCTTTCTCGGCATCATCTACCACATGGGCATCGCGAATGGCCTCTTTCCGCTCTTGATCTTTCTTGGCGTTGGCGCCATGACCGATTTTGCGCCGCTGCTGGCACATCCCAAGACAGCCTTGTTAGGCGCGGCTGCCCAATTCGGGATTTTTACGACCCTGATTGGCGCGCTGGCCTTGAGTGATTCCCTCGACTTCATCAACTTTGATCTTGGCGATGCGGCGGCCATCGGGATCATCGGCGGGGCCGACGGCCCCACGGCAATCTTCCTTGCTGGCAAGCTTGCCCCCGATCTACTCGGTGCGATTGCGATCGCCGCATACTCGTATATGGCCCTGGTCCCGATCATTCAGCCCCCGATCATGAGGCTACTGACGACCCAGGCCGAGCGTGAGATCAAGATGGTTCAACTTCGGCCGGTCAAGAAGATCGAGCTCATCGTCTTTCCGCTGGTCGTCTTGACTGCCTGCATCATTCTCGTGCCCGACGCGACGCCTCTCGTCGGCGCCGTCATGTTTGGCAATCTCTTGAAGGAATGTGGAGTGGTCGAGCGGTTGGCGAGTGCCGCGCAAAACGAACTAATCAACATCGTCACGATACTTCTGGGGTTGGCGGTTGGGAGTAAGCTCGCGGCCGACAAATTCCTGACTGCCGAGACGCTGGGCATTCTTCTTCTGGGACTGATCGCCTTTGCGATTGGAACCGCGTCCGGAGTTCTGCTCGCGAAACTGATGAACATGATGAGTAAAGACCCGATTAATCCGTTGATCGGCGCCGCGGGTGTGAGTGCGGTCCCGATGGCGGCCCGTGTCGTGAACAAGGTCGGACTCGAGAATAACCCACAGAACTTCTTGCTGATGCACGCGATGGGTCCGAACGTGGCGGGCGTGCTGGGTTCAGCGGTTGCTGCGGGCGTGCTCCTCGCGCTGGCCCGTTAGGCGGTTGATGTGCGTTGGGGCGCATCTGTTACTCGACCTATCTATGAGGCGCTGAGGTGACCTGCTGGCGCTCACAAAATCGCGAGGTGGACTTCATCTTGGCAGGAGGCGCATCGCTCGACTGATGTGCGAGTTAGGGCTCCAGGGCGTCTCTCCACGCAAGTTCCGAGTGACGACAGACTCCGATCACAAGCATCCGATCGCAGAGAATGTACTGGCTCGAAACTTCGAAGCATCTCGGCCTAACGAGAAATGGACGACGGACATCACGTACGTCTGGACGGCCGAGGGTTGGCTTTACCTGGCTGTGGTGATGGATCTGTACTCGCGACGAATCGTCGGCTGGGCCACG
>DUCN01000035.1 GCA_012959805.1 Myxococcales bacterium
ATCGGAATCGACAGCGCTTCCATAATGCCATCTACTTCCACCTCGCTGATCTGGATCTCTATCCGGACGCTCTCCAATCAACCCACACGAAAGCCTGAAGCACCGGAATTCCAAGCCCGCTTTTCGAAGAACGTCCGATAACGAGCAGTATGTCAAATTCCTCTGGAGGGGCCTACGGGTCCGTATTCGGGCTCCCTCATTCCGATCTATGCACCAACGCCTTGTGTCGGGGTTCCCGCAACGGAACATTTTGTCAGCAATTGTGAGTTACTTTACATCATGTGTGTTATCCCGGGTCGTGGCTGATGGTTCAACGATGCGGGTTCTTCGTGACACTGATGCACGGACATGGTCGGAAAATGGGGCTCCTTTTTCCTATACTCCGACCAGTCATGTCCATCGAGCGCAGAAGTTCGAGGGCGTCCGCTCGCCGTACGGGCAGATGGAACCGCTTTACGCGACTGTTCTGACTCTCACGCCTCACGCCTCTCGGTTACCGAAGCCGAAAGGCGTCCAGGGTCTCAATCGGGAGATGAGAGATGATGAGAATCGTGCGTGACAGCTTCATACTTTCGGCGATCGTGGCACTCAGTGTAGGTCCGCTCCACGCCGCTGAGTCGAATCCGGACAAGGACGTCTACTTCGGCACCACCCACGGCCATTCGAACTGGTCGATCGATGTCTACGGCCTGGGAAACCAGGAGGCGGGCCCCGAGGACGGCTATCGCTTTGCCCGTGGCGAAGCGGTGAGTCATATGGGCGGGGCGAAGGTGCAGCTCAAGCAGCCGCTGGACTTCTTCATGATGACTGACCACTCGGAGATGATGGGCACGGCGCTACTGCTCACCAAGAAGGGCAGCGCCCTCTATGACACACCGGTCGCGAAGATGATCCAGCAGGGCAAGGGGACAGAGGCCTTCACCGCTATTGCAGGAGCCATCATCAGCGGAACGCCGCTCCCCGGCTTTGACGACCCGAACGTCGCCAAGCCAGTCTGGCAAAAAGTGGTGGCCAATGCCGAGAAGTACAATGCCCCTGGTCAGTTCACCACCTTCGTAGCCTATGAATGGACCTCGCTCCCCGGCGCGGCGAACATGCATCGCAACGTGATCTTCCGCGACACCAAGGTGCCCGAGCTGCCGTTCACGGCCATGGACTCGGATCGAGCAGAAGACCTGTGGACGGCGATGGAAGGCTGGCGCAAGAAGCATGGGAGTACCGTGCTGGCCATCTCCCACAACGGAAACGCAAGCATCGGCAAGATGTTCTCCCCTCTGGACTCCGACGGCAACTTCATGACCGCAGAGTACGCCAAACGTCGCCTTGCGAATGAACCGTTGCACGAAGCGGGGCAGGTCAAGGGCGTATCCATGGCCCACCCACAATTTTCACCGAATGACGAGTGGGCCAACTTTGAGCTGTGGAACTACCACCTGCCTAGCGGCGCCCCGGTGCCGGCCATGCGCGCCAACTATGTGCGCGAGGGCTGGAAGATGGGACTGAGCCTGGAGAAGATCGTCGGCGTGAACCCCTTCAAAATGGGGGTCGAAGGTGGCTCGGATTCCCATAGTACGATCAACACCTTCGAGGAGTTCAACAACCAGGGAAACCATGCCGCGATGGACAACACCGCCGAAAAACGCCGAAACGGGATGCCTGGACAGAACCTCGGAGTCAAGGGCGGCAATATGTTCCTCAATCCCGGCACCCTGACCGGCGCATGGGCCGAGTCGAATACCCGTGGCGCGATCTTCGACGCCATGTCACGCAAGGAAACCTATGCGACCTCGGGCACGCGCATCAAGGTTCGCTTCTTTGCGGGGTATGATTATCCGAGCAACCTGTTGAAGAAT
The DNA here is from genome assembly GCA_012959805.1 of Myxococcales bacterium. Classification (GTDB taxonomy): domain Bacteria; phylum Myxococcota_A; class UBA9160; order UBA9160; family UBA4427; genus UBA4427. The sequence continues at coordinate 1,854 of DUCN01000035.1, forward strand.
AAGGACTGGGTCGCGAAGGCATACGCCGGTGGTGTGCCCATGGGTGGTGACCTGCCGCCCAACAAAGGCAAGGCCTCACCCCAATTCGTCGTGTCCGCCTTGAAGTCGCCGCATAGCGCCAATCTCGACCGAATCCAGATCATCAAGCTGTGGACCGATGGCGTGATCGACTACGAGAAGATCTACGACGTCGCGCTCTCGGATGGTCGGAAGGTCGATCGAAAGACGGGTAAGGCTCGGGCAGTCGGGAATACGGTCGACCTGAAGACCGCCCATTACACCAATGACATCGGTGATGCCGCATTGAAGACGGTGTGGACGGATCCGAATTTCGATCCGGCACAGAACGCGGTGTACTACGTGCGCGTTCTGGAAATCCCGACGCCCCGATGGTCGACCTTCGATGCCGTCGCGCTGGGGTTGCCGCCTTCGGATATGGTTCCGGCCACGATCCAGGAGCGCGCCTGGACTTCGCCGATCTGGTACTCAGCGGGAAAGTGACGGGATAGGCATGCCGACTCCGCTGAATCCCTTGAAGAAGGCACTGCGGGAGCCTTTGCTGCAGTTCCTGGGCATGGGGGCCGGATTGTTCGTCCTGTTCGGCTTGATCAACGGCCCGGCCGAAGGTCCGCCGAACCGGATCGTCGTGACAAACGGCCAGGTCGAGAGGATGGTGGCCGGCTTTACCCGAACCTGGATGCGGCCACCCAATTCTCGGGAAATAGACGACCTGATCGACGCCTATCTTCGCGACGAAGTGTACTACCGCGAGGCGATCGCACTGGGTCTGGACAAGGGTGACGCGCTCGTCCGACGACGCATGCGTCAGAAGCTGGAGTTCATCCTCGAGGATGTGTCGGCGCTGCTCGATCCGAGTGAAGAGGAACTCGCGGCCTTTCTGCGGGCGAATGTGCAGCCGTTCCGTGTTCAACCGCAAGTCTCTTTTCGGCAGGTCTATCTCAGTCAGGACGAGCGTCCTGACGTGCGAGCGGATGCAGCCGAGCTGTTGATCCGGTTGCGAGCGGGAGAGAACCCGGATGATCTGGGCGATCAGATCATGGTCGCCGAGGCGTTCGAGCTGGCTTCTCGAAGCGAGATCGAAAGGCATTTCGGCGAAGCGTTTGCCCGGGAGGTTTCCGAGCTACCGACCGGTGTCTGGTCGGGCCCGCTGCTCTCGGGTCTGGGTGCGCATCTGGTGCTGATCTCCGAGCGCGAAGACGGCCGCCTGCCGGAGCTGGCCGAGATACGGGAAGAGGTGAAGCGCGATTGGCTGCTCGAGCGCGGGAAGGAACTGAAGGAGAGCACTTTCCGCAAACTCCTCGAGGACTACGACGTCGTGATCGATCAGCCGGCGCGTTCTCCGCGCTCGAATGAGCAGCTTGCGGCCACCCCGCCCAAAGCGGCGCAATGATGATTCGCTTTTGCGTTTCGGCGCTCGGAATCCTGTGGCTCGTCTTTGCTGTCCTTGGCGGTGGAGCTGCGTTCGCGGACGACTCGCAACCCGCCTATCTGGAGATCACGGAAACGACACCGGATCGTTACAAGATCCTCTGGCGGGCGCCGAATGTCGCGGGCAGGCGGTCGCCGATTTCCGTCGCGTTTCCCAACGCGGCGCGCAATCTCACTGAACCGGTCGAGCACGAATTGCCGGATTCAGTCGTCGAGCGACGATTGATCGAGACAGACGCCGCCGGCTTGCTGGGGAAGCGCATCGAGATCGTCGGACTGACGTTGACGAATATCGATGTCCTGGTGCGCGTCGAGTTCGCCAATGGCGCGACGTCGACGACACTCGTCCAGCCGGATCAGCCATGGCTGGTCGTCGAAGGTCCGCGTACGGCCTGGCAGGTGACCTGGGATTACACCGTGCTCGGCTTCGAACATATCCTCGCCGGTTTCGATCACCTGCTCTTCGTGTTGGCCTTGCTCCTCATCGTGAGAGGCACGCGGCGCCTGCTGATGACAATCACCGCGTTCACCCTGGCACATAGCATTACGCTGGCAGCGGCCACGCTCGGCTTGCTGTGGGTGCCCGGCCCCCCGGTCGAAGCCACCATCGCGCTCTCCATTCTGTTTCTGGCGAGCGAGCTCGTGAAGGTCAATCGCGGCGATCCGAGTCTGACCGCCAGTTATCCCTGGCTCGTGGCGTTCAGCTTTGGCTTGCTACACGGGCTCGGATTCGCCGGCGCGCTGGCCCAAGTCGGATTGCCGCCGCACGAGATTCCGCTCGCCCTGTTGATGTTCAATGTCGGCGTCGAGTTGGGTCAGGTGTTGTTCGTCGTTGTGGTCCTCGCGCTAGTCTTCGTTCTGAAAAGAGTGCGCGTGAACTGGCCAGTATGGGGCCGGCAGATTCCGGCTTATGGGATCGGGGCTGTGGCTGCCTTCTGGCTGATCGAGCGGGTGAGTGGCTTCTGATCCGTTGTGTGGGTTCCTAACGAATCAGCTCGCCCGGACTGGCATCCTCACTCTTTTCGGCTGTTTTTATTCACGAGGTCTCGTTCCGTGGATGGGCGTTGGTGCACCAATCGCAGGCCTAAGCTGGGCCAGTTGGCGACCACGAGGGCATTGGGCCACGCTGCGGGCATGAGTTCACGAGTCCATCCCAAGTACAAAGCGAAGTATCGCGTGAACAATTGGGCTGAATACGACCGGGCCCTGGTCCAGCGTGGCGATGTCACTCTCTGGATCTCTGACAGCGCGATCAGCGCCTGGAAGCCTGCACCATCCGGCAGGCGAGGTGGGCAGAGAAAGTTCTCGGATCACGCGATCGAAGTGGCTTTGACGCTGCGCCTCGTCTTCAATCTACCACTGCGACAGGCAGAGGGCTTTCTGCGTTCGGTCCTGTCTCTGATGAGCATCGACCTTGAAGCCCCCGATCACACCACGATCTCTCGGCGTAGTCAGAGCCTCGATGTGGCCTTGGAACTTGTTCCTAGTAAGAGGCCCATCCATCTGATCGTCGACAGCACAGGACTGTCAATCGTTGGCGAAGGGGAATGGGCCGCTGCAAAGTATGGAGGGCGCGGCAGGCGTGGCTGGAAGAAGCTCCATCTCGGTGTTGATCGAACGGGCGTGATCGTCGCCCAGGCGCTGACTCACGGAAGCGCTGATGATGCGAAGGCTGCTCTCAATCTCATCGATTGTATTGCTGATGACTTCGCGAGTTTCACGGCCGCAGGGAACCACATTGTGCAACACACAGTGGTCCTGAGCACGGCCCCACGGCCTTATACGGCCCCTATT
>DUCN01000036.1 GCA_012959805.1 Myxococcales bacterium
CGGTCGCTGCGTAGATGCCGCTGCGTGCTCAGACGCTGGACTGGAAATTCCGTTCTTCAGCGGCAAGCCACAAGTTACGTTCGCCAAGAACTGCAACTGGGATAAATCGAATCGCGCGGACCACCCAATCAACTGCGTGAATTGGCATCAAGCGGAAGCATTCTGCGAATGGAAAGGGGGTCGACTTCCGAGCGCATTCGAATGGGAAAAGGCCGCACGAGGCACCGACGCGAGGAAGTATCCATGGGGCAACCGGCGCTACGGCTCCGCCAAAGATGTAGCCAATATCGCTGACGAAACCGCCAGGAAGGAGCAACCGGCCTGGTCGTGGGCGGCGGTGGGGTACGACGACGGATACTACGCGACCGCGCCGGTCGGCACGTACCCAAGCGGCGCGTCTCCGTATGGCGCGCTCGACATGATCGGCAACGTATGGGAATGGACCTCCGACTGGTCCGACGAGAGTCAAACACGTCGCGAGTTGCGCGGCGGAGCATGGGACCTTAAAGCCCAGTTTGCGCGCATATCCAACCACAACAGCTTTGAACCTCAAGCTCGGTATGTGAGTATCGGCTTCCGTTGCGCCCAGTAAGAATTCAGACTGATGGCTGTGCCACGTCGCGCTCGGAGGGGTTTGCAATTCCGCACGATGTACGCCGCAAACCTCACCGCTCCCCAAATGATTCCGAAATCGTCTTCCGCAACGGCTTTAACAAGAAGTCCATCAGCGTTCGATCACCCGTTCGGATATCGACGTTTGCCGTCATGCCCGGCAAAATTTCCAACTCCCGGCCGGTTGTCGTGATTGTCGGCGTCCCAATCTTTAACTGTACGCGGTAGTAAATTTCGTCTCCTTGGGGGTGAGCCTCCTTCAGCGTGTCGGCGCTGACATAAACCACCTTCCCCTTGACCCCGCCATAAATCGTATAGTCGAAGGGATCAAAACGGATCGTCGCTTCCAAGCCAGGGATCACGCGAGCGATATCGGCAGGCCGGATTCTTGCCTCCAGGACAAGCTCGTCATCCACCGGGATGATCTGCATCAGCTCCTCGCCACGACCGAGCACCCCGCCGATCGTCGTCACGCGGACATTCTTGACAATGCCGGGAACCAGCGCGACAAACGTACTGTCTTCGAGCTGTTGCGCTCGCTGGGCGAGGATTTGCACGTTCTGGGCAATCTGGTCCTCGATCCGTGCGAGGTCGACACGAGCCTCCTCGAGAAACTCGTTCTTGCGGTTGATCATCTTTGCCTCGGCCTCATTTGTGGCACGTTTGGCACGAATGATCTCAGCACGATTGGCGTCGCCAGAGTTGGCCAATTGGCTGATGAGGTTCGCCTCCTCCTCGGCCAGGGCCATCGCAACGCCTAGGGTACGCAGCTCTTCTGCCAGCCCGGTTCGGCGCTGGTGGAATAGTGCACTCTCCACCTCGACCAATTCTGGATAGGAACGTACTTCAGTCGGGAACTCGACTTCCTTCGTGCCGGTCACCTCCGCACGCAAGCGAATCGCTTTGGCCTTGAGCGCGAACAGCCGCGCCTCGATCTCCCGGACGGCTGCGCCAATTCGGGTCTGATCCAATTGAGCCAGCAGCTGACCCGGCTCCACCCTGTCCCCTTCACGGACATTGAGCGTGGCGAGTACACCGCCGTCAACCGCCTGAATCACCTGCACACGACTACTGGCGATCACTTCGCCGGTGGCTCGGGCGACTTCGTCTATTCGGAAATAAGAAGCCCAGAATCCAGCCGCCAGTAGCCCTGACAACAGGATCCAGAGCACAAGCGAATAGTGTCGCCGATGGTAGCTCTCGAGATGCAGCACCTCGTCACCGCCAGGGTCACCTTCACGCCCACCGTTCTGATTAGAAGAAATCATCAGTACCAGGACCGACTTTGGGGCGTGATGTCTGCGGGGGCTCCGAGTCTTGCGCGGCCTCGGGATCCGGACTTGCTTGGCTCTTCGGGTTCGCAGTCAATCGCGAAATCACCTCCTCGGGGCGACCATCAAGCAGAATCTCTCCGCGCTGCATGAAAACGATGCGTGTTGCGAGGTTCGACACCAGGTTTGGCCGGTGTGTGGAAAAGACCAAGATGTCCTCGGGTTCAAGCTCTGCCTCGAGGGCTTGAAGAACCGCTTGCTCAGACTCTCGATCCAAAGCGGCCGTTGGTTCGTCTAGGAGCCAGATGCGCGGCTTTGCAACAAACACCCGGCCTAAACCCACCAACTGTCGCTGGCCAACCGAGAGCCCTTCTCCCCCCTCACTGATCTCCCGCTCCATTCCCTGCGGGCTGTCTGCGGCAATGGCATCGATTCTGAGAACCTTCGCGACGTGAATCATTCTCGAATCACTCACTGCGCCGGACAGCGCAAGATTACTACTCAGGGTTCCTTTGAAGAGATGAACCGTTTGAGGGAGGTAACTCAGATGGGTGGACACGACTTGCGGATCAATCTCCCAAAGGTCAGCATCACCGAGCCGAACGCGGCCCGACCCGGGCTTGTAGAGCCCCGCCAACACCTTGAGCAGCGTCGACTTGCCACAGCCAACCGCGCCCAGCAGCATGACCCGATCCCCGCTCTTCAATTTCAACGCTGGGACATTGAGCTGACGGATCGGAGAGTCCGGGTAGGAGAACGAAACCTTTTCGAGTTTGACCCGACCCGCGTTCTGTTTCGAGCAGCAGCACCTGATTGACCATTTTCAGCGCTTGAGAAACAGCTTGCCACCTCGCGAGATGCTGAACCCCCTGAGAGATGGGCCCGATCACGCGACCGCCCAGAATCGTGCAGGCGATCAGTCCGCCGACCGTGAGACTCCCCGTCTCGATCAGGCCAACCCCAACGACGATGGCGCTGACATAGGCCATGTTGGCGATTACGCCATTAGAAGACGTCGCGAAACTGTGAACCGCTTTCTGGCGAACGCTGTAGCCGGCAATAGAAGCAGTCGCAAGCTGCCACTCTTCGCTAAACCGCCAAGTGGCGTTGTTTGAGCGGATCGACTCGACGCCCCGAACAGAATCGACGAGTAAGCCCTGCCGCTCATTCGAACGAATCATTTGCTCGTTCTGCAGGCTACGCAGTCGGAACTGGGTGACCAGCCCTAACAACAGCGCAACCGGCAGAAGCAGCAAGTAGACCCAACTGATCGGACCGCCAATCAAAGCGATCGCGGCGATGAACAAGAGAGCGAAGGGCATGTCGATGAGAGCAAAGATGATTCCGGACGACAGGAACTGCCGGACCGCGTCGAGTCCCCCGACTTGGGCGGCGAGTGTACCGAGGCTGCGAGGATATTGATCGATCCGCAGATGCATGATGTGGTCATAGACTTCTTGCGAAACCTGCTTATCAACGGCGCTGGACGCGCTGTCGAGAATCCGAGCCCGTATCATTTTCAACAACCAGTCGAGCGCAAAGACGATTCCCATGCCCATGACCAATGTCCAGAGCGTCGCGTAGGCAAGGGTCGGGACCACTCGGTCATACACCTGCATCGCAAAAAGCGAAGTGGCAATCGAGAGACTATTGATCATCAGTGTCGCCAGCAGAACACTGACCACCCACTCGCGCTCCTTGAACATCGCGCGCCAGATCAGTCGACCGGCGATGTTCCCTTTGAGCGCAAATGCGTCCTCGTATTCACGAGACGGAGTGCGCAGCCACAAAACCACCGCGTCCTGTAACGGTTCATCCTCGTGACGGCTCTGCTGATTTTGCGAATCGGTCAGAAGGACCTGCCCCGGCTCGCCACGCTCTGCCAATTGCCACTTCTGTTCATGGAAGAGCAAGACCGGCAGTTTGCGCTGATCGAAGCGACGCCATTGCAATTGGGCGGGCTGTACGGTCCTGATCTTGGCCTCGTTGAGAATGTGATGGACGCGTTCGACGGGCACCGCTTGAGTCATTTGCCGCTGAACCTGATCGCAGGCGCGGTCGAGTGCGCCGTGCTCTACTTCGATCTTCAGTCGCCGCAGCAGCGGCAACAGCACGGCCGCCGAAATCGGGACCTCCGCCATATCCACGGCCGTCTGCGGCCCGGCGCTCCCCATGTCTTGAGCCGTGTCTAGCACTGGGGGCTGATCCTCAAGACCCGGCGTGCTTTCTCCTTCACTCATCGGTTGCGGTGGCCGCGATGACATCCAGCTCCCTCCCAAGTGCCATGAGTTGCAAGGTGAAAGTCAGCGCACCATTTTCTGCCTCAACTCGCAGAAGCTCCTGCGCATTCAGTTCGCGGGTCAAGTTGAGCACATCTAGCCACGACTTTCTGCCCGCTTCGTAAAGGCGAACGTAAGACGATGAGATCTGCTCCATCGCCGCCACCGATTGCGCCTGAGATTGGCTCAGCTGTTCCTGTACACGCCGATTTTGATAAAGCGTCGCAACATCGCGACGAATGGCATTTCGGCCCTGCTCTAGCGACCTCTGCGCAGCCATGAGATCCGCACCCGCCGCCTTCGTATTGGCATACGCGGCGAAACCGAGGCCTTCCAGTGCACCGCTGATCTCAAGCGTTACGCGGGTGTCGTCTTTGCCAGAATTCGCAGCACCCAGGACGCTATGGGACGCGCCTAGCGAAATCGTTGGTGTCGCACTCACCTTCTGTAGTGCCTTTTCCTGCCTGGCCAAAGCGATCAATGCCTGACGATACCGAATCTCGGCATTCTCACTGAGAATCTGCTGAGTAAGCGACTCGATCAATGGTGTTGCCCCATCAAGGACCAGTAGCTGAGAACGAGGAATCGGAAGATCGCTTGCCACGTCGATTAGAGTGAGTTCCGCCAGCTCCGTTTGAGCAATGCCAAGCTCTCCCTCAAAGCGCATCAGACTGGCTCTGCCCTGGATCAAGCGGGCATTGATCAGTTGTAGATCGGTATCCGAGGCAAGCTTTCCCTGCTGGCGCCGACTCG
>DUCN01000037.1 GCA_012959805.1 Myxococcales bacterium
GTCGACCCGGTGTCCGTGAACCGCAACAGCAGCCAAGCTCGCCGCGGACGCCGCCGCGAGCGGCTGAAGGGTCCAGACCGAGCTGAGCAGGACCGCGGCAAGCAGACGCAAGCCATACGGAACGCGGCAAGCGGAGGTCGCATCGCTCCGTCTGATCAGAGTACGGACCCCTCCGCTGCACTTCCCAGACCCTACATTGTTGCTGTCCATCTTATTCTCCCAAGATCTCCTGAGCTCTGACGATGCAAGCGAGTACTTATTGGTGGGTGGAGGATGAGGATGAGGATAGGAACTTCAAGCTGCGTTTTCGAGAACATGCGGAGTAGGTTGGACGTGTGAGTCTGGGGGAGGCTGCGTGGCCGGGAAAGGAGTCGATCTCGGTGTTGTCGCGCGCAAAGGTGACTGCGAGTTGTTCGTGGAACGGTTCGATCGAGTGAGAGTAGGAATTATAAGGCCCATTTTCTGAAGATGTTCGCGTATCGGTGCCACGAAGAACCCGCATCGTTGAACCATCAGCCCCGAACCCGGGACGTGGCTCGCGTCATGGCTGGAACAGCGCGACGGGTGATACGGCTTCTCGAAAAGCGTGGTCTCGAGAACGAAGACGACCCCCTAGCCGCCGACGATCCCTTGCTTGCCACCCTGATGGCCGCTTCCGTTCGCTCCCGCATTGCCACAGGTCCGGAAACAGGCCAGCCGTGGCACAGACTGGGCGATCGAGTCGAACCGGTGGAGCCCGAGGAGGGCCGAGTAGATGCAAAAGCCCAAACCCCTGAACGCTGTGTTCGGGAAGGGGGAATGACGCTGCATGCGAACGTGTCGCTACCCACTCGAGACAGAAAACGGTTGGAACGTTTGGCGTGCTACATCCTGCGTTCGGGGGATCGGGATTTTAACGGGACTTTTTAATTCCGCCGATAAGTAGCCGAATGACAAATCGCTCGGAATCACGGGCGAAGGGTCCAACGCGGGCCCAGCTCCCACCCGCCACTTGGATTGAGCGCCGCGGATAGACCCACTCTGGACTAAAATGGCGGCTGTTTGCGCTATCCTCCAACCGGCCAATTTGACGCATATCAAAAGGTCTACAGGTATACAGCATCAGGTGGCCATTATTCGCAATCTTTTGGTCATAACTATTGCTCTGATTGATCAGTGTATCGTGAGACAATATTGAGAGCTGATGGTCAGACAAGTATCAGAGTTGAGTGACCGACCCCGCATGCCGAGCAGAAACGGCGAATTTCGCAATGCGCGGCGTCTATTTCGGAAAGCTAAGCCAGGAAAGAAGCGGCGCGCGCACGCGGCACTCATTGGGACGATGACGGGGAGCATGCTCGATGCGGATACTGCTCGTCGAAGATGAAGAGGACCTAGCGAGCGCACTCGCCAAAGCGCTCGAGCACGAGGCCTATGCCGTCGATCTCGCGGTCGACGGCAGCAGCGCCGAAGAGTTCGTGTTCATCAACGACTACGACCTCGTCGTTCTCGACTGGACGATACCAGCCCCGACCGGCATCGAGTTGCTCGGTCGATGGCGTTCCGGGGGAAACGAGATGCCGGTGCTGATGCTGACCGGTCGCGACGGTGTCGAGGATCGGGTCAGCGGGCTCGACACCGGCGCGGACGACTACCTGACCAAGCCCTTCTCATTGATCGAGTTCATGGCGCGCGTGCGCAGCCTGCTGCGCCGTCGTGACAAGGTGCTCAATCAGGCCCTCGTTGCCGGCGATCTGGAAATGAACCGGGCTCTCCATCGCGTCACGATCGGCGGTGTCGAAATCGAGCTGACACCCAAGGAGTTCGCGACGCTAGAGTATTTCCTCACCCGTCTGGATCAGGTCGTGACACGCACCAAGCTGATCGAGCACGTGTGGGACGATTCCTTTGATTCGATGAGCAACGTGGTGGACGTCACGATTCACCGTCTTCGGTCGAAGATCGACGGCGGGGGCAAGGGAAAGCTCCTGCAGACCATCAAGGGTATTGGTTATGTCCTCAGAGGAGCACGCGATTAAGGAGAATCTGATAGGACGATCCTGGGCTCCGGCGCTGATTCTGGTCTTCGGCGGCCTCTCATTCACAATGCTGCTCGGCACCAACTGGATTCGCGAGCGGCTCGTGATCACTGACATGGTGCGCCTGGATGCGCTGGTCGAATTCCAGCTCACCGCAACAACCGTGCATCTGTGGCTCGAGGAATACGTCAGCGGCGACCCGTATGGTGGCGTTAGTACCGAGGAGGATCTCGATCGCGCGGCGCACCTTCTCGCGTCCGTGACCGAGGGCGGCGAGATCAACGGCGTCGCGGTGCCGCCTCTCGACGACCCGAAGCTGGAGTCCCACGCGGGGAAAATCGCCGCAGACCTCAAATTATTCGCGCAGGTCTCCCTCACCCGCGAGCAAGGATTCGATGACGGACTTGATGTCGGGATCGGCTCGCCCCTGGACATCGCCTACGACCATGTTTTCAGCGTGCTGCGTACCGAAACCCGCGCGCTGGAGGCAAGCATCCGCGCCCGGCTCGGCGAGAACCGCCGCCTCGCGCAGATTCTGTACCGGACCATACTGGTTTCCTGGTTGGCCATCATCTTGATCGCGGTGACCGGTCTGTGGACTCGCGAAAGACGCCGGCGACGGGCGGTGCAGGCGCTGGCAAAGAGCGAGGCGGAGCTGATCCAGGCACAGAAGATGGACGCCGTCGGACGGCTTGCGAATGGAATCACCCATGACATCAACAACTACCTGGCGGCCATAACGGCGAACTGCGAGCTGGTACGGATGCAGGGCACGGCGGAGGCCGAGGTGCGGCTCAAGATGGACACCATTCTCGCAGTCGTGGGCAAGGCATCGTCGCTGATCGATCGACTGCTCGCCTTCAGCCGACAGCAGCCCGTGCAGGCCAAAGTGGTGAGCCCCAACGAGGTGATCACCGGTTTGGAGGTGATGATGAGGCGGCTCGCAGGCGAGGACACCATGCTCGAGATCGTGCTGGACGGGGGGCTGTGGAACACGAAGATCGACCCCTCGCAGCTCGAACAGGTGCTCGTGAACCTGTTGGTCAACGCCAGACAGGCCCTGCCTACCAGCGGCAGCGGCAGGATCACCATCGAGACCACCAACGTCGTCCTCGACGAGAGCTTCGCGGCGGGCCACGCCACCATCGTCGCCGGCGATTTCGTGATGCTGGCGGTAACCGACACCGGCTCCGGTATCCCCGCGAAGATTCGCGACGAGATCTTCGAGCCGTTCTTTACCACCAAGGACAAATCGACCAACAGCGGACTCGGGCTCGCGACGGTGTACGGCATCGCGAGGCAGAATCACGGCGGTGTCTGGGTCGACAGCCAGCCGGGCAAAGGGGCGACGTTCAAGGTCTGCCTGCCGCGAGTTCTGGCGGACACAGTCAAGGAAACGCAGATCCCGCCGCCGCCGCTGCGCGAGAGCGGCAACGAATGCATCCTGCTCGTCGAGGACAATGAAGACTTCCGGGAGTCCGCAGGGGAGTTGCTCATCGAATTCGGCTATCAGGTGCTGATCGCGCGCGATGGGAAAGACGCGCTGCGCGTCCACAAGAGCAACCGGGAGGGAATCGACCTCGTGATCACTGACGTCGTGATGCCGGGCATGAGCGGCACAGCGCTGGTGGACGCGATCAGATCGCTGGGGGACACAGTACCCGTGCTCTACATCTCCGGCTACACCGATACGGTCATACTGGACCACGGCTTTGTTGACGGACAGGTCAATCTTCTGCGGAAGCCGTTCTCGGCGGAGCAGCTCGAGCGCAAGATCCGCGAGGTCCTGAGCGCGGCCCCGGTCGTGCTCACAAGTGGAGAGGCTCAGCCGGGCACCGAGTCATAGGGGTCGGCATTGGCGCGGCTCCTAGCAGTTCCGCGACGATGCCTCGCCACATCGCCAGCGAAGAGGGTTTCGCGGGATAACGGACCGCCGGCCGCGGGGTGAGCTTCGCGACTTTCGCCGGAGTGGATGCGCCGATGACTTGCACGTCGCGGAGACGGCGACGGCGAGGGTCCGCCAGGGCCAGGCCACTGACTCTCGGCAAGCCGAAGGCCGTGATGGGCAGGTCGGACCGGGTCCGCGCCTGCGATGGGCGCCTCCGCATTCCTGTGGCGGCGATCTCGAAGACGAGGAACTCCGCAGGATCTTCCCCGAGGGTGACATAGTCCTCGGCCAGGAGAATCACGCTCACCTAGGCGCTAGGTGAAATCCTGCCATTCCCCGCTTTCCAATGCTCGCTTCAGCTTGAGCATGCGCTCACTCGGGCTTTGGCGCCCGAGTGATTCTCGAGCTGCAGATGACGGGTGATGGTGGGCAGCGTGAGTTGGTTCGCGAAATGGAGCCGAGATTCCATGGCCTTGAGCGTAACGAGGCTGTGCTTGATCTGCTCCCTGACGCGCGGTGCGCGCGCGCAGCGATGCCGGATCCCCTCCCGGGCTTCTCGAGCGGTGCGGCTCCTCAACTTGTCATACCAGTGGCCCTGGGATCTGTCATGCGGGTGTAATACCACCCAGCGTAAGCTGGTCACATTAAATGATCTTAATGCGAGCGGACGCGCGAAAGAAAAAGGAATTGGGGCAGTGAATCGCCACCCGGAATCAAACTCTCCTGTCTACGTTGGATCGATCGCATTCGACACTCTCACCTCGAGGCAGCTCGGTTCAACACGAGTCGATGCACTCGGGGCCTGGGACTCGCGTACGCCCCGCGACTCAGCGGTGGACGCTGGTCAGGAGCCTGGCACCGACACCCTCGTCTGGATTCGATCCGAACGCGGCTGTCAGGAGTCTTCCACTTTCATTGTTGACTAATCAAGAGAAGCCGGCCCTGCAGGCCGCAGGG
>DUCN01000038.1 GCA_012959805.1 Myxococcales bacterium
ACTGTGAATCCGGGACCTACTTTGTCGCCTGTGACCCTCCTCAATAAGTGGCGGGCCCAAGCGGGTATTCTATCCTCGAGATCGGCGACCTCTGCATCCGAAAGTTCGGGGGGTTCTTCCTGCGAAAACTCGGAGGTAGTAGGTTCTTGACCCTCTATTTCGGCCACGAGCTTCTCGTCCTGTCGTGCTTGTTCCTCCGTGCGCGGCTTGACAACGACAGCCTCCGGCTTGGCGTGAGTTTTAGCGCCGATAGTGCGCTGGCTAGTTGTATCAGGGTCCCAGTTTAGTTCTACCCGGGCGAGCTCCTGCCCCAACGCGAGCTTTTGATTCTCGGTTAAACTGTCTAGGGCGCGGGTTTTGTTGAAATCTACTCCACCGGATTTCTTATACTGATAATAATCAAGGCGGGTCGCGCCATTAGTTATTTTCCTCACTTGGGTGAGGGCTTTGGTTAGAACCTTGAGTTCGTGCTTGGAGAGCGGAGACGTCCAATGCGCTTTAATAGCTTTTACTAGCCGGTCCATATTTGTAATAGCATCGACATAACTATCACCCGATTGATCTATATTCGCCGATTCTATTAGCTTAGAGGCCGCCATATTGACAGCCCGCATATCTCGCTCGAATATAACGTGAGCTCGACCCGGTACCGGTTTCTCACCATCAAGAAACGTCGCTGACGGAGTACCCCCCATCTTATAATTCGGATCAGCCTTAACCGCCTTCGCTTCAGTCACCGCCGCAGCTTTGTCCTTGGCCTTGCGCTCTAGTGCAGTACGCGCGTTGAAGTTGGATTCTCCTCCGACTTTAGCGACTTTAGCATCTTTAAACCGGGCATCCGGCATATCGCTACGAACCCACTTACCATCGTCCTGCTTAGTTATCGTAATATCGCCGTTCTTACTCTTTATTGTGTTATTTTCTTGTTTCCCCCACTTTAAAGCCACTTGCTTCTGATATTCCGGGTTCTTTTCGAGCTTTTCAGCCGCTTGCAAACTCCTCTTTCTTGCGTCGATAATAGCTTGATCTGTTTCTTCGTCTTGTACCTTCAGCTCTGCGTCGGTTAACTCAGCTCCATACGCCTCGAACAACGGACCGGGTTTTTCTTCGACTTTCTTTTCGACTGCTGGTTCGGCTGTCGTGTCTTGCTCTTGCTCTTGTTCTTGTTCTTGTTCTTGTTCTTGTTCTTGCTCTTGTTCTTGTTCTTGTTCTTGTTCTTGTTCTTGTTCTTGCTCTTGTTCTTGCTCTTGTTCTTGTTCTTGTTCTTGTTCTTGTTCTTGTTCTTGTTCTTGTTCTTTAACTTTCGTTTCGTCTGTTGTTGGTGTCTTTGATGCCGCAGGATCTCCATCAAACGCGCTAGTATAGTCAGCTGCATTATCGCCTTCACCCGTAGCCGTATTTCCTACACCTTGCACGGTGTCTTCGGTAGTGCTCTTACCTTGCGCGTCTCGTATCGCGTCCGCTTTTTCATGGATGGCAGCTACGTTAGGATACTGCCTCAAGACAGCGTCGTTTTTACTGGCATAGTCGCTTAAATGCTCATCAAGCGCTATTATGTTCTCGTCAGTGCGATCTTCAGCAATTAGCTTTTCATACGCTTTCTTTTGTTTTACTAGTTTGGTTCCGTAAGGGTCAGCATCTATGGCGTCCAGTGTAACGTGAGCTGTGGAAGTAGGCTCCGCCTCAGCTTTCTCCGCTGCTAGTACAGCTAACTGCTCAGTAACCTTCTTATGGAGGGGCCGTAGCGCCACAGTTGATTCTGCGTCTACATCAGCTTTTTTTATCCATTTCTTCCACTTTTTCAGCTCAGATTCTGTGGCTCCGGCATCTACTTTAGCGTTTATCGCCGCTACCTGATCGGCGAACTCCGCGGTTTTAAATTCTTCCTGCCACTTATTCTCCGCGGCCTTGGCTTGCCTCTGCCTACTCCCAACTCTCTTCCCAGACAAATCCACTTTCCATTTGTCCTCTGGGTTTTGACTGTTTGCAGTGACGTACGCTTTTTCCCACTCCACAATCTCAGCGTCGGTCATGCCTTCCTGTTCAGCTTTCACCCGTTTGTTCTCGGCCTTCACCAGCTTATCACTATCAAGGTCCCTTAGCTCGCGCTCTTGTTTAGCTATAAGCGCTTGGTTCGCGGCGTGTTCACTTTGAGCTGATGACCGGCTACTTACACCGCCGGCGATACCTAGCACTGGAGTAGAAATCGCTACATCTTTAGCTGTTTCTATCATCTCAGCAATGGCTTCAGGAGAGGATAAGTCTTGTCCTGCCGCCGCTCTATTTATTACACCCTGAAATACTTCCTGAGGAATCTCAATGGCTTCAGCCTTTAACAGCCCTTTAAGTGCGGCTCCGGTGATACTTTTCTCAGCTGCGAACTGCGCGGCTTCAGATTGGAGTTTCCTACCACCCATTCCTAATAGTTTGCCTAAAAATGGCACGGCTTTGCCAATCGCCACCATATCTAGAGCGGTATTCGCCGCTGAAGCTCCTAAGAGGGCCGCAGGATTATAATCAGGCGTAGAACCTTCCGGAGCTAGTCCGGCAGCTATGTCTTCTTGGTGTTTAGCGGTTTGAGCCGCTGCGGCTTCAGGCAAATGCTGGGTGGCTGCTAATGTAAGGCCACTAGCCGCTAAAGTAGGAAGTCCAGCCGGGGCAAGTGCACCCGCGGCTACAGCTGGGGCAAAACCACCAACCATACGACCAGTACCTGAGGAGATAGCATCATAAGATGTACCTATAGCGTCCATCACTCCTACATTAGGGTTCTTCCAAGCCTCAACCATCTCATCAAACCCGGCAGGGCGATGTTCTGGGCGTATATACGCCTCCGCCTCTTCGTCAGCAACGTATTCGTCCAGCCACTGAGTAGCTGCGTTAGCTCCACCCGCTCCTTTCATTAAAGCGCTAATACCACCGGCTACCCGCTCATCAGTCTGGGTTAAAGTATTTCCTAGATTAGCTATAAACCCAGTATTAGCTTCTTTAGCTGCTTCAGTTTGCTGTAGGTGATTTCCCAGTAGAGCGACGGCTTCGTTCTGGGACAGCCCAGCTTGGGCGTTAAACTCAAACTTACGGCCATTTTCTAGTGATACGATATATTTAGACATGCAACGGAGCTCCAGTAAAAATATTTATTATTAGAATAGCTCTTTGAAACCCGATATAGCGCTACCGAAGATTCCCTCATCATCTTCAATTACAGGTCTTCTACCGGCCGAACCCCAAACACCTGTCCCGGCGACCATTGCGTCTACTTCCTCCTGTCCAAAAACCCCAGTTACTGCCGACAGCTTAACTACCGCGCGTGCGTAACTGTTCATTATCGCCCCGAGTCTCTCCGCAGCTACTCCACCTCCGGCGTTTAGGGCCTCAGCGTGCTTCTGTTTAGCTGCGAACAGGTCTTTCAATAGCGCAGTCTGTTGTGTCCTCATAGCGTTTGCACCCGTACTTCCCGCGGTAGCTAATCTCCCTTTGGCTATCATTCTGTCTGTCGCCAACTTGTTTTCTAGGTTCTTTTGAGTAGTAAACCCGCCTAAACCCTCACCGGCAGCTCCGAGAAAGTCAGGACGTTTAGATGCCATCATCTTCGCGCCGGCGGCCATCAAGGCTAAGCCAGTGCCCTCTGACATTCCACTTTTACCCTTGTTTTCCTTAGTTGCTTGGGCTAATAACCGCTGTAGGCCCTTCTCATCGACGGCTTTTTTAGCTTTATCAGCTTTATCAGCTTTATCAGGTGTGACTGGAGGTTTTTTAGTTTTATCAGCTTCAGTTGTAGCTGGAGGTTTTTTAGCTTCAGCTGGGTCAAACCTAAAGTTTTGTAGGGCCTCTATACCCGTAAGCTCCCCTATCGCTCGTGCTCCTTTTCCAGCTACACCCTTATAATTATCTAGATTAGTCGCACTATCAATCCAGTTTCCGGCGGTGTCTAGTGATCCCGCTACTAAACCCTTGTATATATCTGGATTCGCCCAGTGTTGGCGTTTAGGCCCCTCTGTTAGGGCTTCCTTCGCCACCTGACTTCCCTGTTTAGCTAAATCCTTCATTCCTTCTCTAGTGCTATGGATTCCTTCAAGAATCTCAGGACCGCCCAGTTTTTCATATGGGACTCCAACTATCGACGTAATCGGATCAGCCTTCATAGCCGCCGCTTTATTGGGTGTACGTACATAGTCAGCTGCCAGCATTCCCTGTTGAAGCGCTAGTTGCTCTGGAGTGCGCTTCTTTTTGTCACTAAGTTCTTCGGCTAAAGCTGCCTTCGCTAGTAGCTGTTTAGTTACATCACTTTCCTCGTAAGTTCTGGCGGCGAACCCATCCTTTAAATTAACCACTCCACCAGTCTTCAGCATCTGAGGTTGCTGTTGCTGTTGAGGTTCTACTGCGGCTACTTGTTGAGGTGGGACTGCTTCAGTTATTCCGCCGGGGGGTATTATCTGCCCCGCTGCTTGTTGGCTTGCAACGCCACCCATAGCTTTGGCTTCGGCTAAAACGTCATCTTTTACACTAGTTGGGGCGCCGGGTTGGGTGCCGGGTTGGGGGTTTGCTGCTGCTCGTAGTTCAGTATTCTTTTTTATCTGGGCTATCGCGGCTAGTTGTATCGGACCAGTTCCGTTGGTCGCTGCCTCTATCAACTCCTCGTCCGTAAGCAGGGCAACTTGGTCGTGTAGTTCCTTTGTATTTCCTATACTCCATAAGCCAGCCCCTACTGAGCCCGAACCCTTACCAGTATCATTCATGGCTTCAGCCACGTCCATAGATCGTTTACCATAGCTCATATTATGTTCCTCTTATCCGCCCTTGAAGGCATTATATGCGCC
>DUCN01000039.1 GCA_012959805.1 Myxococcales bacterium
CAAAGGCCAAAAGATGGCAAATCCGAGGACGTACGATCGGGGACGGCGGAGGTGGCGCATATGTGCTCCTAACCTACTCGCTCCGGATCGGGTGGGTTGGGCCCGCGCTTCGCGTGCACCTGAGTGGAGTGGATAGGAAGAATAAGCCCCGGATTCGCTAGGCTAGAGAGTAGCGAGCCTGCCCAATCCGTGGGTAGGCACTTCAAGCTGCGTTTTTCAGAGTACGCGGAGTAGGTTGACCCCGCGAGCCAGGAACAGCCCGGTGTCCGGGTGACGGCACCTGGGTCCGCAGCGGGGCCGAGAACACGACGTGCCCAGGGGGTAGCCCCGGACCGACCTGCCCGTGACGGGACTCCCGCGACGCCGCTCCCCTTAGCGATTCAACATAACCCCCATACCCGGACGTTGTGCGGGAAGGCAGCTTGAATGTCCTATCCCCCGCAGGAGGACGAGGCCTGGGGGACCCGGGGTTCGACGAGCTCCGACGATCGAAGGCCGCTCTTCGAGTTCATGCCGGTGGCACTCCCGGCGCTCCCCGCGAAGGAAGATCCCCCCCACCTTGGTTCCGGCTGGTCAGTCCGGCTAGTCTCGGTGAGTCGTGATTTTCTCGCCTCTGATCCGAGCCGCCGGACGCTGCTTTCGACGCTACGCCGTCTTCCGCGGTCGCGCGGACCGAAGCGAATTCTGGTATTTCCTCCTGTTCTTCTGCCTCGGGTACGTGGTGATCATCGGGGTCGACCAATGGATCGACGCCCCCGTCGTGCGCTTGTCGAGCCTGCCCTTTGGCGACTGGCTGCCCCTTGCCCGCGCCCTGGACGATGCGGGACTTCTCGTCCTGCTCTACCGGCCCGTGTTCTTTCTGCCTTCCGCGGCGGTCACCGTGCGGCGACTCCACGACATCGGGAAAAGCGGATGGTGGGGTCTGCTCTGGGTCCTGCCCGTCCCGCTTCTGGGTTGGTTCGTCCTGGTGCCCTGGTTGACGCGGGCTTCCGAGCCTCGCCCAAATGCGTACGGTGCTGTTCCAGAGTTTCCTTAGGCGAGCGTTCTTTTTGGGGGCCTTGATCTCTCTCGACCAGCCCGGGCTCAGCGAACGCTATCCAGCCATGTCCACCGCGGTTCTGCCCGGACGTTGTGCCAGAACCCGTCACGGGCTCCCCTAGGGATTCAACATAACGCCCATACCCGGACGTTGTGCCAAAAGCCAGCTTGAATGGCCTATCCCCACGGTTGCCCTCCCGCTAAATAAACCTAGCCTTGCGAGATGGGACGATTCCCGATGGCTGACAGGATCCTCGGCACTACGCTGCTCGTCGCGTGGGCGCTGACCTTCGCCCTCTCTACGCACGATGTGATCCGAGATGCCGGAATCACCTCGGTCTTTCTGGAGTGCCCCAATGATCCTGAGGAGTATTGTGCAATTGCTGGCTTTCGGCTGACCTCTGAGTCGGAACGCGACGGACTCCGCATCGGCGACCTTCTGGTGCAGGCCGGCGACCTGGACCTCTCGGGCCTTGGCCCGCTTGCGGTTTTTCAGGCCTTCTACGCCGTATCCCCGGATAGCCGCAAAATCCCCATTCACTACGAACGCAATGCTGTCCGGGGCACCGCGACACTCGAACTCACTTCGGTGCGCTACGCGGCGCCGATGCTTCCATTCTCACTGACGCTGGCGCTCGTCGCCGCTCTCGCGCTCTTTCGCGCAGCACCCACACCGCTGACGCGCATTGGGGTGCCTGCGCTCCTCGTCGCCGCGCTGGACTCTTCGACGATCTGCGTTGGCGGTCCAGTCGAGATGATCATTCCACTTGGGATACGCCCGTCACGGGATCCCCTAGGGATTTAACATAACGCCCAGGCTCGGGCGTTATGCCAGAATGCAGCTTGAATGTCCTATCCCCACCATTCCCAAAAGGGCTCGATTGCCCGGGTAGAACACGCGAACCGTGAAGATGAAGATGGCCACGCAACCGAGGTTGAGCGAGGCGAATGCGCAAGCCCAGACTACGTCGCCGACCGCGGTTCCCAAGTGGGATGAGAGCATAGTTGGCACGAAACCGAGGGGCCCCATGGAGAGCAGACTGACGCCGCCCAGGAGTTCGGGCAGCTCTCGAGTTCGCCACCACAAACGCAGAAGCTTCGAACCGACCACAAGACTCGAAAGACAGAAGAGGCCAAAGCCTATCCAGGCGAGCAGCTGCAAGACTCCCTCCAATGGGCGAACGGAGGCCCATCGTGCGCCCTTGGGCACACGGTGTTTCCATCGGCACTCCCGAGAAGCTTCCTAAGGCATGGAAGTTTCGGCGCGGGTTGCCGGTGAAGTTGCCTGTTGGCTGCCGGTTCGCGCTTGGTCGCGTTAGAGCGAAGTTGCCACCCGCGCGGCTTCTTCGGTGGCCTTCCGGATCAGTCCCAGGCCGGTGCAGTCGCCGATGGCGTGCGCTTCGGGAACTCGGCTCTTCAGTGCGTCGAACAACCGGGTGTCTGGGCGAACTTCACCAGCGACGATTACCGTACTTCCTGCAATCAGTTTGCCATCCTGAAGGACGACGCCGGTGCTCGTGATCTCCGCAGCAGAAGATGCGGTGTCGAGCTTTATGCCGAGCTGATCGAGGCGCGTGGCATGTTCGGCTCGTCGTTTCGGCCCGACTTCGGGCGCGAGCAGGTCGCTGCCACCTACCAGGCTCACCCGCCTCCCGCGCTCTGCCAGAAACTCGGCGAGTTCCACCGCAGCCAGATCCGTGCCTACGATCACGACCGACTTGCCAATCGGCATCCACAGTCGTGACAGCATGCTGAGCAACCCAGGTTCGGAAAACCCCGGCCACGCGCCCAACGATCGCAAGCCCGCCCGCTGCCAGCGCGACAGCTTGGAAGCGGCACTCGCTGGAATCCGCCCGGCAACGAGTTCGCGCAGAAGTGGTCCGGTGAGCACGTGTGGGAGTTCGCTTCCGGGAAGGACCGGGGTGACGATCTGCCCCCCGGTTGCCACGATCAAGACGTCGGGTTTCAACTCGACCATCTGCTCCGGAAGCGCTTCGCAGCCGAGATGAAGCTCGATCGGGAGTTGCGCGACCTGTCTGCGCAGATAGTCGAGAAAGCTGCGGTTGTCGGTGTGGACGGTAGACGCTGTACGCAACGCGCCGCCGAGTGTGCTTTCCCGTTCGTAGAGCGAGACCCGGTGCCCGCGCTGCGCTGCGAGCCGGGCCGCCTCCATTCCGGCAGGCCCGCCGCCGATGATCACGATCCGTCGAGAATTTCGCGCGCCACTTGCGGCTACTCCAAAGGACTCTTCGCGACCGGTCGAGGGGTTGATCGCGCAGCTCAAGCGTCCCTTCTCCAGCGAATCGACGCAGCTTTGGCAGGAAATGCAGCGCCGCAGATCCCCGAGTCGTCCAGCCTTTGCTTTGTTCGCAAAGTCGGCGTCGGCGAGCAGCGGACGGCCCATCACGACGAGATCGGCTCGCTGCTCGCGCAGGATTTCTTCAGCCAGCGCGGGGTCGTGGATTCGTCCAACCGCCATGACCGGCACGTCGACGACTTTCTTGAGTGCGGCGGCAGCTGCGACATTGTGCCCGGCAGCTACCCGCGAGCCCGCAACCATCTGTGAAGTGAGCGGATCGATGACGCCGCCGCTCACGTGGAAGGCGTCGACGCCGGCGGAAACGAGCTTCGGTGCGATGGCCAGGCTGTCGTTCAGGTCACGGCCCTTCGCTTCGCCTTCGTCTCCCGAGATGCGCAGTGTCAGCGGGAAGTCGTGTCCGACCGCATTCTTGATGGCTTCGATCACCTGCGAGATCAACAGGATCCGACCGGATTGTGTGTCACCCGAGTAGGCGTCGCTGCGACGATTGCGCATGGGCGTCAGAAACGAACCCAATAGCATGTAGCCATGGGCGGCATGCAATTCGATGCCGTCGTACCCGGCTTCCCGGACGCGCACGGCAGCGTCGCGATACTGGTCGATGATCGCGGGAATTTCGTTGAGCTCGAGTTCGCGACAAGGAACGCCAGTGAGATAGGAAGGAATGATCGAGGGGCCCACGTTCGAAACGCCCGACAGGTACGGCGCGAGCCCGTCGGGCCCGGGATGCACGAGCTGGGGCTGCACATGTGCGCCATGCGCGTGAATTCGATCGGTGAGTTCGCGATGCGCGGCGATGGCTTCATCCCGCGCGAAGTCTAGAGTGCGCGGCACCTCGCGGTGTCGGGCGTCGATCGTGCAGGCCCCGAGCGTGATCAATCCGACACCGCCCTTCGCGCGTGCCTCGAAGTAGGCGATGGTCTGAGCAGAGGGCGTACCGCTCTTGTCGCCGTAGCTGGTCTCCATCGCAGACATCACCAGACGGTTGCGCAGCTCGAGCGAGCCGATCCTGATCGGGGAAAAGAGCTGCGGAAAGGCGGTCATCGAACTCCCAGCATTCGAAATCTCAGTCGATCCAGCGGGTACCCGTCACGGGATCCCCTAGGGATTTAACATAACGCCCAGGCTCGGACGTTATGCCAGAATGCAGCTTGAATGTCCTATCCCCGAGACGCGCATTTCGATGCCCTACTTCCTGGTAGCTGACGTGGAAGGAGATCTAGTGCCATTTGGCGAATCTGAGGCCCCTGCTATAAGCGCGACAGGTTACAAAGCTGGGGATGGATGGGCGACGAAGCTTGCTACCGAACGAATGACCGTTTTCCCGCAATGTTCAAAACGCTGGTGGAAGGACGAGTTCAAGAAGCTGACGCCGTTTCAGGAACAGCTCAAGGCAGAAACGGATGCGGGCTTTGAGCTGGCCGCTGAACGCGGCGAACGCTACAAGGAAAATTCGGGCAGTGAATGAGCCATAAGAAAGAAAGAGCTAATGGAGCGGATAGGAATTTCAAAGGGCCATTTTACACCCTGGGCCATGCCCGGTAGAAGCGCGCGCCGACGGTCGACATAGAGGTGCTGACCGTGCGCCAGTGGCACCGCCGCGACTCAAATCCGGTAGAGTAGGCCGCAACAGAATTTCGACGAATAGAAGTCCGAAGAGGAAGAGGAGCGCCCCCGCCATGTCTCACGATCTCATCATCTCCGGTGGTTCCGTTATCGACGGCTCCGGTACAGAAGCGAAGAAGGCCGATGTCGCCGTAGACGGAGATCGCATCACGCGCATCGGCGATCTCACGGGAGCCGAAGCCGCCCGCACGATCGATGCCACGGGCAAGGTCGTGACCCCCGGCTTCGTCGATCTGCATACGCATCTCGATGCGCAGGTCGGTTGGGATCCGGAGATGAAGTCGAGTTCGTACCACGGCGTGACGACGGCGCTGATCGGAAATTGCGGCGTCACCTTCGCACCCGTCGGCAAGCAGAACCACCGGATGCTCGCCGAGTTGATGGAGGCCGTCGAAGACATCGCGGCCGACGCCATCATGGACGGCCTCCCTTGGGACTGGACGAGCTACGGCGGTTATCTCGACGCGGTCGATAAGTTGCAGCCCGCGCTCAACGTCGTCGGACTGGCCGGCCACTCGCCGATCCGCTTCGAGGCGATGGGCGACAAATCAATGGACGAAGGCGTGCAGGCCACCGATGAAGAACTCGATCACATCTGTCGCCTCGTGCGCGAGTCGGTCGAGCAGGGCGCCGTCGGTTTCTCGAGTTCGCGCTTTCTCGGTCACTTCGTCCCCGATGGCCGCTTGACCCCCGGCACCTGGGCCGACCTGCGCGAGACCCAGGCGATTCAACAGGCCGTCGTCGAAGGCGGCGGGCGCGGCGCGCTCTTCCAGGTCGCGCCCGACATGCAGAGCCGCATGCGCACCGAGATCGAGATGTTCGATCAGGGCGCAGAGATCGGCTGCCACGTGATGTATTCGGGTGGCGCCGGGCCGCAGGGCGACGGCGGCGTGTCGCGCACAGCCGAGTTCCTGCAGCGCAATAACGAGAACGGCCGCAAGATGACGAGCATCTGCCACACGCGCCCGAGCGGCGCGATGTTTGGCCTCATCAAGGCCATCCCCTTCCGCAATACACCGTGGAAGGAGCTGATGCAGCTGCCGAGCGTCGAAGAACGCGTGGCTGCGCTGAAGGATCCCGCCACCCGCGACCGCTTGATCAAGCGTTCGAAGGAGACCGGCTTCAGCGCGGATCCGACACTGATGCATCCTATGGGGCTCGGCGAGGTGCCGGACTACGACCTGGCTCGCAAGAATAGCCTCACCCAGTTGGCCGAAGCGGCTGGCGCTGATCCGATCGACTACTACGTGGACCGGCTCGTCGAGACCGAGGGCAAAGAGATCTGGAACTACTGGGCCTTCGGCGGTGCGCTCGAGAATCAGTGGGAGTACATGCGGATGGAGCACTGCGTGCCGATGCTGGCCGACGCCGGCGCACACGTGGGCATCTTCACCGACACCGATTCGCCTACCTTCCTGCTCTCGGAGCTGACGAAACGGCAGGGCGTCTACACGCTGCCCGAAGCGATCCACCGTATCACGCAGGCTTCGGCGGACGTGCTCGGCCTGGTGGAGCGCGGCTCTGTGAAGGAGGGCTGGATCGCCGACTTGAACGTGATCGACTACGAAGCGCTCGAAACGGGCTATCCCTACTTCGTGAACGATTTCCCGCACGGCGGCGGTCGTTATATCGTCGAGAGCCAGGGCTACGTGGCGACGATCGTCGGCGGCCAGCCGATCATCGAGAACGGCAAGCATACCGGGAAGCGACCGGGCCACGTGATCCGCGACTTCGCGCGCGGTTGATGCCCGGCGCCTAGCTTTCCCCGCGACAGGGCTCCCGTCACGGGGCTCCCCTAGGGATTTAACATAACGCCCAGGCTCGGACGTTGTGCTGGACGACAGCTTGTATGTCCTATCCCCAGTCCGCCTGAATTTGGCGTGGGCCCGCGTAGGCTCACTCTGCGAGCGAGAGCCTTCCCACGGCGTCCATTGCCACGCTTCCGATGTACAGGTGATCGGCGTGCTCGAGCGCAAGGATGACAACCCGAACAGCCTCTGGTACATGGTCGAAGGCCGTATTCAAATGATTCAGACCACGGCAAGTGGACGCGAGGTGCTGAGTGCCTTCCACATGCCGGGGGAAACCTTCTGCGTGGCGGCTATTCTCCTCGGTCGACCCTTTCCCTGCAGAGCGGTCGCGACCGTCGACTCAACGGTCATAGAGGTCCCGGCTTCGCGCTTCAAATCCCTATTCGACGAGTTGCCGGACTTTGCCAGGCGGCTTCTCGCTGAAATGGCACCCCGGTTGTGCGAGAGCCACTGCGACTGCGCGATGAGCGTTGAAGCTGTGGACAAGCGCCTTGCCTCAGTCCTGCTCAGGCTGGACAAGCAATTCGACGGCGGCATCATCCCCTTTACCCGGGAGGAGATCGCGAAGATGGTCGGCACCACGGGGGAGACCTGCACCCGGGTGCTCTCCGAGTGGATCAGGCAAGGCGTCATTGAGGGGCGCCGTGGCAAGGTCCGTCTCATCGATCGCGACGCTCTGCAAGACGCCAGTGGATCGCCCCGAACCGGCCTGGGATGATCGCAGGCCTGCCTCGGGAGTTTCGGGTGCCACGTTCCTGGACCCAGTGATCGCGCGGGCTTGCCCGCTCGCGAGATCCGGCATAGCGCCTGGGTATGGGCGTTGTGTTAAATCCCTACGCGGGGTCCTTCGCGGGCAGGCGCTTCGGTGTTGCCTTGGCGGTGTCGCCACCAGTCGCGTAGGCCGTCGAAGTCGAGAATGCGTGTATTCGGGTTTCCGCCTTGGGCGAGGGCCGCTGCGTCCGGGTCTCGGTAGACCATCACGGGCGGGCCCATGATTGATGGCCGTTTCAGGCCGACTACGAAGCTGGCTTGCCCGGCTTCGCTCCAGGGATGCGCCCGGGTGTGCGATCGGGTGGGGCTCTCGTCGGGTTCCATCACCTCAAGGTAGGTTCGGAGAACGGTGCCGTGGGGCGAGGGGGCCTCGAGGTAGGCGAGGAGGTCAGCGACGGAGCAAAAAAACGCTCGAGTTCCGTCGCGATGAATCACCTGGGCCCGGGGAGCAGACTGTTCGCGGACGAGCATCCCGCAGACCGCGTCCTCCTGATTCGCAATCGCCTCGGGGCCGATTTCGGCCCGGGATAGAGGAGCTTCGGTCGAATCGCAGGCCAGGCCCCATTGGGCGAGCATCGCCAGAAAGAGAATCGGGACGATCCGATTCATGCGATCTTCCGGTAGCGGAGGAGCAGGCCGCTCAAGGTCGCCGGGAGTATCAGCCAAGCACCCCACAAGAAAGCGACGGCGCCACCTCCGGGCAACCCCGCGCGTATCCCCATTTCCTCGAGGAAGTCAGGCCCCGCAAAAGCCTCCATCATCTGGACCCGGTAGAGACCGGCGGGGTTGGCTACCACTAATCCCCCAACCAGGGATTGGGAGAGCCCTCCGTCCGTGGCGATCAAGAGGCCCAGGATTCCGAGGTCGTAGAAGAAAACCAGCAGGAACCAGACCACCACCACCGCACTGGTTGCGGTGGAGCGTTGGCGGGTGCAGGTCGAGATCAGCAAGCCGATGGAAAGAAAGGCTAGCCCGAGGAGAAGGGTTGGCCCCACTAGGGCTATGAGGGCGCGACTGCTTCCGCTTTCGCTCACCGCGATGGCGGTGCCGAGCCCCAGGCCAATGGCGAGGGTCAGTGCAAGGCTACGGCCGATGAACTTGGCAAAGACAACCTCATGACGACCTACCGGTAGGGATAGGAGCAGGCCGAGGGTGTTGCGCTCGCGCTCGCCCACGATGGCGTCGTGGGAAAGCACCAATGCGACGAGGGGAACCAGCATGCTCGCCAATGTGACGAGGCTCGGCCCGGTCAGTCTCGCGGCGTCGGTTTCGGCGCCGCTTCCGTAGAGGCCGACCCCGAGGGCCAGGAGGGCGAAAAGCATGCTGACCACGAGGACCCAACGATCCCGGGTGCGCTCGACGAATTCATGCCAGATCAGAGCTCTTCCCACGCGTCCCATCAGTCGGCCCCCAGAAGTCGATCGTAGACCCGGTCCAGGGTTGGCTCTTCCACTCGGATACCGGAAACCACCCCGGGAAAGCCACCCTGGATATCGACGATCTCGAGGATCGCGTCCGAGGGGACCTCGGCGAGAACTCTGCCCTCCATCGCCTCGATGCGTCCTCGGCCCCATTTGCGCATGGCGTTGCAGAGGAGATCCACCTTGGGCCCGGCCTGGGGATGGGTCGAGAGCCAGATCCGGTGGGGGAGGGCCGCCTCATTCCGCAGATCCTCGGCGCTGCCCTGGGCGAGCACCCGGCCCTCTCGCAAGACGCAGATCGTGTTCACATGCCGCTCCATGAGAACGAGGTCGTGAGTCGACGCGAACGTCATGCGACCGCTGGCTTGCCATTCCTCGATGATCGACCACAGCACGCCCAGGCCCTCTTGGTCGAGACCCGCCGTGGGTTCGTCGAGAATCAGCAGGTCGGGCTTGGAGAGGATCGAAATTCCCAGCCCCAATCGCTGCCGCATACCTCGCGAGTAGCCGCGCACGGTGCGCCGACTCGCTGCAGTGAGCCCGACACGCTCCAGAACGGTATCGACGCGCTGTTTTCGCACGCCGCGGGCCCGAGCGAAAAATCGCATGACCTGCTGGCCTGTAAGATTTTCCGAAAAGGCGACCGCCTCGGGCAGGTAGCCGATCCGCTGCTTCCAGTCATTGTTGATGGAGGTGCGCTCGCCGTCGACTTCGAGGAAGCCCGAATCGGGCCGAACGAGGCCGAGGAGAACCTTGAGAAGGGTTGATTTTCCGGCTCCGTTGGGCCCGACCAGCATGCTGGTGCTGCCTGACTCGAGCTCGACGCTGACTGTATCCAGCACTTGCTGGTCGCGGAAACGAACGGAGATGCCACGGGCTTGCAGGGTCTTCATCCGGGTCCCTTCGCGACGATGGGTGCGTGATCGACCACGGTGGGCTTTCGCAGCATGGGGAGCCGCTCTGCGAGATGGGAGAGCATTTCGAGGGCCGGGCTCCGAAGGAGCAAGGCAGAACTCGGAAATCGATAGAGCAGGGCCGCGGTGAAGCTGTCCACCCGGTGCGGACGATCGCCGATCCCATCGTCATCCTGATCCCAGCCCAGGTAGTCGCCCCAACGATTGCCCCTGCCGCCGGTGCCCCAGGCTTGATCCTCCGCGCCGACGAAAAAGACCTGTTCGCGGTTGCCCCGGATGAGGTTGCCCTCGATTCGGTTGCGTCGGGTCCCGGCCCACACCTTCAAGCCAATTTCATTGTTCACGATGGCGTTGTCGACGATCACATTATCCGTGCTTGAGAAGAAGAACATGCCATTGCCGTTGTCCTCGAGGTGATTATTGCGGATATCCGAGAATTGAACGTCGCGAAAAAGAATACCATTGCGGCGGTTTCCGATCGCACGATTTGCATCCACGAGGAGGTTGCGGCTCTCCATCAAGGCGATCCCGACCTTGTTTCTATTCGCTTGATTGCCTCGAATCGTGTTGTGATAGGAATACATGTAGTGGATGCCGAAGCGCACTCCATCGGTGATATTCGAATCGATCAGGCTTTTTTCCGTGGCGGAAACGTAAATTCCGTCCCGGGCATCGATAACCGTGTTCCCGCGTACGACCAGGTTCTCGGCATTGAAGAGGTGGATGCCATTGCCTCGATCTGTCGGCCGAATATTCTTTCGTCCGAAAATTCGATTATCGATCAGGTGAACATCCCGGGCTTCGTGCACCCAGATGCCGAAGGCACACTCCTCGAGCCGGTTGCCCTTCAAGACTGAGCCTGTGGCGCTGGGCTCGATGTAGACGCAGGCGTCCGGTCCCGAGATATCATCGCCGCTATTCCGGATCATGATGCCTTCGATACGCACTCCCGGGGCGGCGATGGTAACGGGTGTTCCCCGCCCGCCCCCGTCGATGACTGCGCCTTCGCCGCGAAGGATGACTGAGCGGACAATGTGCAGGGGCCCCGGGTAGACGCCCTCCCCGAGGATCAGGACGTCGCCATCGGCGGCCGCTTTCAAGGCCCGCGCGAGATTTGTTGCGCCGTCGTCGGCACCCGGATTCACCGATAGCGTGCCCGCACCCGTCGCTGAGGCCAGCAGGAGGCAAGGGAGCAGGAAGGCCAATATGTCGATCCGAAAGAGCATCAGATATCGCGTGCCTCGATGAGCAGTCGATCCCGCTTGGCTTCTTCGGCGGCTGTCAGGCTGCTCTTTTCAGCAAGCTGGTCGAGTCCGATCAGGGGAGGGCAAAGATCGCGGCTTCGGTAGGTCGCTTCACAGTTCATGCACGAAAGGCACTCGAGGGTATCGATCGTGCCATCGGGCCGGATAGCGCCAGGCAAACAATCCCGGCTGCACACTTTGCAGGATTCGCAGAAGGCGCGTCTTCGCGGCGGCGATATGCGGTGGCTCCCCAAAATGGTCAGCCCGCCGCCCAGCGGACAGATATAGCGGCAGAAGGGCCTGTATACCAAGAAGGAGGCCGCGAAGAGCACGAGCCACCAGGCGATGAAGGCTGGGCTCCTCGTCCAGGCCGAGACCAGGAAGGTGGACTTGAAGGGCTCGATCTCCGCCATGCGTTCGGCCAGGATGCTGTTCCAAAAAAAGAGTATGCAGAGCGTGAATAGGATCACGTAGCGAAGTCGTGTCAGCTGCCTGTGGATTCGGGGGGGGACACGGAAGACGGGCAGGCCGAGCCTTCGCCCGACGGAATAGCAGAGCCGGTTGAAGGAGCCGTAGGGGCAGACCCAGCCGCAGAAGACTCCGCGACCCCAGACCAGGGAGACTCCTGTGATGAAGAGCCAGAGGATGAAAATCAGCGGGTCGCTGAGAAAAAGCGACCATCGCCATTCGCCAAGAGCCGATTCCTGCAGGGTAAAGATTTGGGTGACCGAGACCGGGGCCCGCAAGTAGAGACCCACGAGGCCAAACGCCACGAAAAGACTCGCGACGTGTAAGCGCTTGGCACTGTCTGGATTCGACATACTGTGACGGCGGAAGACGAAGACGAGCACAACCAGGCCCAGGAAGGTCGTCAAGAGCAGGATGTCCGCTGTGCGGCTCTTCCACGCCTGGCGCCAGGGTTCCTCGTCTGAATTTGCTTCGACGTGGTAGACCGAGTCGGGCAACTGTTGGGTCGCAGAAAATTGGCGAAATTCGCGGCTGAAAGCCCCCCGCTTGTCATAGCGGCTCCCGAGGAAGACAAGATCGTAGGGCTCCCCCGGGTCGAATCGGCCGCCGCGAAGGACGAAGAGAGCACCTTCATTGATCTCGGGGGCATCGTCGGCCGCGATATCGGGAAGGTTGTCGTAATCGGTATCCCTGAAGGTGATTTCGCGCAGCCCTTGAAGAACCCGTATGCGGTCGAAGATCCCACCGCGGACGAAAGCCGAGCCCTTGAAAGAGCCGGGCGCCGTGTTGAAAACGACGAGCAGGTATTCACCTTCAGCGAGTTTTCCTATGTGGTGGTCGTAGTTGCGTTCTCCGAGGACAGCACGCCCGATATGACTCGGATCCGCGATTCCGAAGTAGAGGTCCACGTAGGCTTCTTGCGATTCGCTGATACCCATGGCTTTTTCGCTCACGGTGAGGCGCTGTAGCAGTTCGCCTTCGAGCATCTGGGCGAAGGTCCAGGGGGTTTCTTCGTGGATAAAATGCCCCGGGCGAACCTCCGCGACGCTGAAGACACCAACCTCTGCTCCCAGGGTTCGTGCGGTTTCGACGATGGTGATGTTCTGGGAGAGCGCGGTCACAGTGGCGCCCGAGATCGCGTCAACCGAGAAGGCGTTGTCCTCTAAGGTCCGCCCAACCACGAAACGGCTGAGGGCGGGTTTGGCCGTGTAGAATTCGACAAAATCGGTGAGCGCCTTCTCCGGAATTCCGACCAGGAGAATCGGCTCACTGTGTTCGAGGACCCTGGCGCCGGTAATCAGGCCCTCGGTGTCGAGCCCGACGAGGGTCAGCATGGGCTTGCCCGAGTAAGCCTTTACGTCGACAAAATCCGTGGAGAGGGCCAGCCAGCCGACGATTTCACCACGGGCGTCCAGGCCTTCCCAATGGTCTCCGCGCTCCGAGGGGCGAAATGCGCTCGCCCCGGGGAGCAGCGCGGCGCATGGATCGGCACTGCAGTCCAGGGTCCGTCGTTCGGACTCTGCTGTTTTCTCGGCTGCCGCTGGGGAAGACAGACTTGGTGCGAAAATCAGCAGAACCATGGCCGCGAGGAGTCGGCTAGGGGTCAATCGTGAATCCCGCCCCAACACCTTTTCTCCGACGGACGGGGTCCTTCCAGGATACCCCCCAGGCGACGTATTGAATCGTTCTTGCGTCGGTCCCGACAATCATGCTTCGACGATCATCCGTCCGCGCATCTCGAGATGAAGCGCATGGCAGAACCAGGGGCAGTAATACCAGTACACGCCGGGCTCTCCGGCGGTGAATGTCATGCTCCGCGTATCTCGTGGATTCACAACAAAGTTGACATCGTGCTTGCTCATGCAGAAGCCGTGCGAGAGATCCTCCACGCTGTCGAGGTTGGTTTGGATTACCTGCACCTCATCGCCCGATTTGACCCGAAATTCACGGAGGGCGAAGATCGGGGCAACGCTGGTCAGATAAACGCGCACTTTGTTCTTGCCCTTCCTGATCACCTTGCTGTCGGTCAGCAGGTTGATGCCATCCTCCTTGGCGAGCTTCTCGTAATATTCGAAGCGCGGACCCACCCTGGGAGTGATTTTTTCCGGATGGATGATATCGCGCCGTACCAGTACGCAGTCGTGGGGCTCGGAATACGCGGGTCCATCGTGCACCAGTTTCATATTCTCACCCGAGATATCGATCAGTTGATCGTTCTCGGCGTGAAGCGGGCCGACATTCAGGAAACGGTCCTTCGAGAATTTGCAGAGTGCGACGAGCCAATTGCCGTCGGCCTCCCTGGTCTCACTCATCGATGCGTTGGTATGTCCCACCTGGTAGTGGACGTCGATTTTTTGGACGATTGGATCGACGGACTCATCGTTGAAGGCCTCAATGGCCTTCGCGATATTCCACTTGGTGATTACAGAATCGATAAAGATCGACGTGTAACCATTCCCCCGATTGTCGAACGCTGTATGCAGGGGGCCAAGGCCGACTTCGGGCTCGGCGACCACGGCATCGCGGGGCTTGATCTTTCCGGCGAACACGTCATCGAGCTTCCCGATATCTACGACGCTG
The DNA here is from genome assembly GCA_012959805.1 of Myxococcales bacterium. GTDB lineage: Bacteria > Myxococcota_A > UBA9160 > UBA9160 > UBA4427 > UBA4427. The sequence continues at coordinate 14,194 of DUCN01000039.1, forward strand.
ACCGTGGGAGAGAGTTTTCCAGAGCAGACCGCGTACTTTCCAGTGGGGTCGACATTGACACCGTGGGGACTCTTCGGCACAGGAATACGCTGGACATAGGGGCCGTTGTCGCCGCGGGCATCGACCACCGGAACCGAGCCATCACCGACCACGATGGTCCTTCCCTGCTTCACAGCCTTCTCGATCGCCGGAAGATTGAAGACATAGAGCCAATCCCGGTCAGCGGCCATCATGCCTTCCAGTGTGACGGCCTCTTCCGAGTTGTAGCAAGTGGCGAAAGAGTACTTGCCCTCGTAATCCGTGGCACAGAGATCGAGATTGCCCTCGATCAGGACCTGCCACTGGACCTCCATGCTCTCTCCGTCCACGGCGGTATGCATGGCTCCGTATTTCTTGGGATCGTCCAGATCATCGCCATTATTGGGCTGCGGGGTGCGGAATTCCGCGTTGCAGAGAACCAACCCTGTTTTGTGGCGCTGCGGGAAGATGCCGTGTGTTCCCTGGGAGTTGGGGATCTCCGTGATGGCGTCGCATTCCATCGTCGTGCAATTGACACGTGCAAGGCGACCCCCCGCCTTGTCGTTAACGTAGACGTAGCGGCCGTCGTACGTGCCGTTGTCATAGGAGAGGTGGACGTGGTGGGTATCGCCCGAACTGCGCCCACCCAGGAGTTGCTCCGAGTAGTCATCTCGGCCCCAGCCGCTCGCGGAATCGCGATTGAAAACCGGAATTCGCTTGATCTCGCGCATGGAGGGCACGCCCACGATGCGAATTTCGCCCGATTGGCCACCGCTCCAGAACCCGTAATAGGAATCGAGTTTTCCGGGAGGGACTTCGTATTTCAGCCCCCGGCGCTTCGAGGCCGCGCGGGCAGTTGAAACGCCCAGGAGTTGGTCAATCGCAGAATTTCCGTTTTCGCGTTGCAGCAGGCCGCTGGCCCCGACGACGCCGGCGCCCAGGGCCACACTGCCCTTGACGAACGCCCGCCTGGAGGGTCGAATCGCGCTCGAAGTTTCGTTCGGGTTTTTCTCTTCACTCATGGCATTTGCCTCTTTGTAGTCTGAAGAATTCCGGGAAAATCGAGGTCACGGGTCCAAAATCTTTCGGGCGAGTCTTTGGGTTTTGGCGCGGGCAGTCGACCCGGCAGTCTCAAAATCCACCCCGGGAGCATGCAAACCCTATGCCCGTGCGTGCCATCAACGCGAAGAGCAACGAAGTGCGGCAGCATGGCGGCTGTTTGCCCGAGTCGAAAAACGCCCGCGGGACCTGTGCTTTGCCTCAGCGAGCCTCCGCGGCATTCGGAGAAAGGAGGAGCCGGGCCGGGTTCGACTGCGATACGGGGGAAGTGTTTTTTCACTGCGAGATCGGAGCATTCCGGGTCAATAGGGCACAGTCATGAGAGAAATCGTGACATTTTTACCCAGAGCAGGACTCTTGGATCTGCGGCTTCGTCAACACTTTTGTGTGGCTCCACGCGATCGCCGATCCGTCGCCAGGGTTCGCCTTGGCACGGCCCGGTCGGGATGGGCGTTGCCAGAGATGCGGGCGGGAGTAGAGCCAGAGCGGCCTGTCGGGCGCCAACGCGTCTTCGTCGGCTGCATCGCGTGCTTCTCGCGCAATGCTCTATCTGTAAGTCCCAGTCCAGCGTCTCACTGAATTCGTTCTGGGCGATGCCATCCTTGAATTCGTTCAGGCAATGAGGTCGAAGGCTGCGAGATCCGGACGTTCCATCGCTTCACGGAAATGATCAAAAGTCCAGGGCCACGCTGCCGGGATACCCCGATCATCGAGATACCAACTCCGACAACCGGTGGTCCAGACGGTGCTTTTGGCGGCTTTCGTTCGCGCGGCATCGAAGTTCTCGAGCGCTTCCTGGCTGGCGCAGAGGTATCGGCATCGGCCCTCTCGACGCTGGTTCACGAGTTGGATTATGTAGGCCATCTGGAGTTCGGCAACCTCGATGAGCGAGAAATTCCCGACGGGCCCGTTGGGGCCGTTCAGCATGAAGAAGTTCGGGAAATCCGGGATCGAGATCGACAGATAGGCGGCTGGGCGCTCCGCCCAGGCATCTTCGAGGCTCTTGTTGCCGATCCCGAACAATTGAATGGGGCGCATGAACCGGTCGACTCGGAAGCCGGTTGCGAGGACCAGGACATCGAGTTCGTGGAGCCTCCCATCCTGGGTGCGAACGCCCTTGGGCTCGACATTCGCGATCTCCGACGTGACGAGCTCAGCGTTGCTCTTCTGGATTGCTTGGTAGAAATCAGGTGAGATTACCAGGCGCTTGCAGGCGGCCCTGTAATTGGGACGCAGCTGCTCGCGTAGGACGGGATCCTTGACGTTCAACTCGAGGTTCTGGCGGCAGGTTTCCTCGATCAGCTTCATCTGGGGTGAGTCGGCGTCGACCACTGCATTCGCGAAATTCTGGGCGAAGAGAACCGAGATGTCGTCGCGCAGACGGTAGATCTGTTCCGGTTTTTCGCGGAAATCGCGCTTTTCCGACTCTGTATAGGCGGGGTTCTCTTGCGGCATGATCCACTGTGCGGTGCGCTGGAAAAGAGAGAGGCTCTTCACTCTGTCGATTAGTTCCGCGGTGACTTGGACCGCCGTCGAACCGGTGCCGATGATCCCGACCCTCTGGTTCTCCAGGGCCACGTCATGATCCCAGCGTGCGCTGTGGAAGAGCGAACGCTCGAAACGATCCAGGCCTTCGATGTCGGGGTAGCTGGGGTGGTGGAGCACGCCGGTTGCCGCGATGACGAAGTCGACTTCGTCGCAGGGCCCCTCGTCGGTGGCCAGATGCCAGCGCCCTTCGCGAAATTGGCAGCGGGTGATTTCCGAGCCGAATCGAATGAAGTCCTCCACATCATAATCCCGGGCCATCTTCTCGAAGTAGGCCTGGATTTCGGCGCCTGGAGAAAAATGGTGACTCCATTCGGGGTTTGGGGCGAAGGAGTAACTATAAAGATGAGAGGGAACGTCGCAGGCGATTCCGGGGTAGGTGTTCTCACGCCATGTGCCTCCCAGCCTGCTCGCTTTCTCGTAGATCGCAAAATCATCGAACCCGGCTTCCCTGAGCTTGATCGCGCTAAGAATGCCAGACATGCCCGCGCCGATAATCGCGAACCGAAGTTTTTCTCCGCCTTCTCCGTTTGTCATCTTCATGCAGGGTTCCCTTTCGGTTTTCTTTTGAGTCTCGTCGGCGGTGTATCAGACCGTTCGGCTGAACATCCCGCAATCTCGATCCTTCTGTCCAGGCAGGTACGCGTCGAAGGCCATGGCTGCGTTGCGGAGGAAGAGTCGTCCGGATGCGCTCATCTCGAAGCTTCCATCGGGTTCGAGTGCGAGCAGGCCGTCGTCCTCCAGGCGCTTGAGTCGTGTCAACTCCGAGGCAAAACGGTCCCGGAAACTCTCGCCGTAGAGTGATCGATAGGCTTCGCCGGAAACCGCTCCGTGGCACATGATCTGCGAGATCACCCAGGCGCGTCGTTTGTCATCTTCGCTCGATCGATGCGCCCGGAATGGTGCCAATCCCGCAGCCTTGATTCCCGTTTCCCAGTCGTGCAAGTCGCGCTGAGACTGTACGAATCCGCTGGAGAATTCGCTGATCCCGCTCGGCCCGAAAGCCAGCGATTCGCTGCAGGTTCTGATCGTATAGCCCATGAAGTTCCGGTGTAGGCGCCTTTCCTTCGCAGCGCGCGCGAGTTCGTCATCCGGCAGGGCGAAGTGATCCATGCCGATGGCTACGTATCCACTCTCCGTCAGGCGCTCGATGGCCAGAAGTTGGAGCCCGAGTCGTGCCTTTGCGGACGGTAGATCCAGTCGTTCGAAGCCACGTTGGTGCCGAGCGACCCACGTCACGTGGGCGTATCCGTAGAGAGCAATGCGGTCCGGACGCAAAGAGATCACGTGCTCCAGAGTTCGGCTGAAGGACTCTTCGTTCTGATGAGGCAGCCCGTAGATGAGATCAAAATTGATGCCGCAGGGCTCGCCAGCCCTGACGCGCTCCACCAGGCGCGCAACCTGATCGACGGATTGCCTGCGGTGGATGGCTGCCTGCACCAGAGGGTCGAAGTCCTGAATTCCCAGGGAGAGGCGATTGAACCCCCAGGCCAGGAGAACATCCATGTGAGCAGCGGTCGTGACGCGCGGGTCGATCTCGATGGAGATCTCGGCATCTTCGGTCGCCGGAAACGAGCGCGTCAGCTCCCCCATGAGCGCTTCGAGCTGGGGGGGGGTGAGATGCGTCGGGGTCCCGCCCCCCAGATGGATCTGACCCGCACGTGCCCTGTCGGGCAACGCCCTACGAACCTCTTTGATTTCCCGGGCAAGATGTTTCAGGTAATGGGCGGGCGGTTCAGCTTTCCGAGTGATCACGCGATTGCAGGCACAGAAATGACACAGGCTGCGGCAGAAGGGAACATGCACGTAGATCGCGTAGGGGCCAGAGCCGGGTAGAGCGGCGAGGCTGGCCCGGTAGGTCTGGGCGTCGGGCTCCTCCCGCCAGGTCGGAGCGGTGGGATAGCTGGTATAACGCGGGCCCGCTGTGTCATAGCGGGGCAGCAGGGCTTCCAGGGCGGCGCGGTCGGGTTCGGCCCGGGTGTCGACGCTCACCGATGCGGAAACAGGCGCCACTGGCTGTGCAGGCGAGCACGTCATGCGCTGGCCGGAGTGACTTCGAGTTGAGGTGGCCAGACAGCGGCCTGCAATTCGAGCTGGGCATCGAGCATCGAGCCAGCGAGATCGCCGAGGTTCGGAATCTGTTCCCGATCCGCCGAAAGGCCCAGGTCGACGCGGTCGCGATAGGTCGCGATGGCTACGCCCAGGCCCTGGTTCGGGACCAGGGGTACGAAAGGCACGATACTCCGCAGCTGTGCCCCCAGCAGGTAGAGGGGCACGGACGGCCCCCGTATGTTGGTCACGATCAGGTTGAAGGGGCTCAGTCTGCTTGCGAACCGTTTCCCGAACCGAGTGAGCCAATCGGTGCCGAGCAGGTCGTTCATTTCGACCAGCAGTTCGGTGCCGTGAGCCGCGCCCGATTTCTTGAGCATCTCGGTCTGATCCCGAATCGACAAGAGGCAAGCCAAGGGATCGGGCTCGTCAACTGGAAGGTCCGCGAAGAGCGCAGAAACACAATTGGCACGCTTGAAATCATCGTCCGGTGGCCGGCAATCGACGGGCAGGCACACCCTCAACGCCAGCCCCAGGCCAGAACCGCTGTTTCTTTCGAAGAAGCCTCGAAGTCCTCCGGCCACCACTGCAAGCAGCACATCGTTGACGGTGGATTCCGTGGCCCTGCTGATCTCCTTGATGGAGTTCAGCTCAAAGCTCACGCGTTCGATGCGGCGATGCCGCCCCAGGCGGGCGTTGAGAGGTGAACTCGTATGGGGCATCAACGCTCCGCCCACCGCCTGGCCAATGTCGTGGATCGACGCCCCCGTACGCCGCAGGGCCCGCCTGGGGTGTCTGACCACTTCGGCGACCAGGGAAGCGAATTCTACCGACCGCGAAATCCGCGCCTCCAACTCCTCTGCCACCAACGTCAGACCGCTACGCCGGGGCCGGGCCGACCAATCAGAACCGAACTCGACTTGCTTGTCGGCGGATAGGTCGAGCAAAGCGAAGAGCAGTTGCATGCCCGACGCTCCATCGACCATGCAGTGGTGAATTTTGAAAAGCAAGGCGAACTCGTCCTCCGCGAGTCCTTCGATCCCCCACAACTCCCAGAGCGGACGTTTCCGATCCAGGGGCTGCTCGATGAGACGGCCCGCCAACTCGTTGAGAGCGGCTCGACCGCCGGGCTGAGGGAGGGCGGTATGCCGAACGTGGTAGGTGATATCGAATCCCTCCGAATCCATCCAAACCGGCTCGGCCGACAGGGGGCGATGGATGATGTGCTGCCGGTAGCGCGGCATGTCATCGAGACGCGTTTCAACGAGATCGCGAATGCGCTGGATGTCGAGACCTCCTTCCTTTGTCCGCAACTGTTCGGCGGGGAATCTCAAGAGGGCCGCGACATGCATGGGCGTTTCGGGTGTTTCGAAGAGAAGAAAGCCCTTGTCGAGTCCATTCAAGGCAGTCGAGCGATGATTCATTGCTTTGACCTCAATTCAACATTTCGCTGGAGGGAATAACTTCAGGGCACCACGCCAGTAACTTGCAAGAACCGTGCGAACTCGCGCTGGTCAAGCCGATGGAAGCCCGAGGGTACGCGCGAGACCACGGTCGGTCGGGCTGCGCCGAAGCACCCCAGGCGCCGAGCCTACTGTCACGGCCCCTGAAGACCTTTCACGCGGGTGTCGTGGATTTCGTCGGCCGGAGGCTTTCTCGATCACAACCGCCCGAGCACAGTCGCCGCGACGCGAACCGTCGAGATCCCCGGCCGCTGCCTGCGCTTTCCTGTCGCAACCCGAGGCGAGGGTGCGGCGAATCGTCGCGCCAGATGGGAAAGCCCTGCGGGTGACTGCCTGAGTTGCAGGAGAAGTTGGCACATCGCTTGCTATTTCATCGGATCAGAAGCCGGCACTTCATTGCTGGCAGGTGATGCAGGAAGCGCGATCTCGTCTGTTCCAGTGGAAGTATGGTCGAAAATGAAAAAGGAGAAAAACCGATGGCGAAGTACACACCCACCGTTGAAGTCGGCTTGGACCGAATGCGCGATATGGCCCGGGGAAATTTTGACCTCTCCTGGATGGACTCCAACCCGGAGGGTTGGGGCCACAAGGTCCAGCGCAGCCAGGCGGGTCTCAAACTCACAGATGTCGATCACGGCTTCTACGGACAGGTCCCGGCACAGGGTTCGAGTCACGGCACCATGGCACCGCGTGGCTGCTACGTACCCGAAGGAACGATTTCCCTGGATCAGTATACGATCAACGAGATGACGGAAATCTGGGCCGATAATGCGGCATCGCTCTACGACGAAGCCGTCGTGCGCCAATGGAATTCCGTCACCGACGTGCCGTGGGAGAAACTGAAAACGTTGCCCGACGACATGGAGAAGGCGGTCTGCCAGATGTGCACGGGCCTCGCCGAGGTCGAGTTCGTGGCCGGCGACATGCCGGCCAAGTGGCTCTGCCGGATCAACCACGACTTCCACGAAGTCAAGCTGTTTCTCGCCACCCAGATCATGGACGAGGCACGGCACCTGGACGTATTCCGGAAGCGTGCCCTCGCGAATGGGGGAGGTCTGCTGATGGCATCGCCCGGCCAGGAGGAATTGCTCGCCGCAATCCTCAACGCTCCGGACTACGCGACGGCAAGTGCCCTGATGCATATCTTCGGCGAGGGATTTGTGCTCACCCTTTTCCGGCAGGGCGAGTACCTGGCGCCCACCGAGGTCGAGAAGACAATCTTCGGACTCTGCATGCAGGACGAAGCGCGGCATGTCGCCTACGGGGTCAAGCACCTCAAGTTCCTGCTCGAGCGTCAGCCGGAACGCGAGGAGGAGATCCATGCGATTCTCGAGAAGGGCGAACAGGCCATCTTCTCGCTGACCCTCGAACCACAAACATCGGAGCCGCGTGCGATTCTCGCGGGAGGCGGACTGGCGAACATCGAACTCGGCATGATGAGAATGGCATTCATCTACCAGAAGCAGGTACACGAATACCTGCAACGGCTGAAGGTTGCGGGCATCGACCGGACGAACCGCCTCTCGATTCCGACCGAGATCCCCTACGCGGAAATAGCAGCCTGAGGAGGGCAGAAAATTGGAGCAACGAATACTGTTCCCATCGAGTGATTGGTTCCAGAAACTCGCGATCTGCATGCTGGCGCAGGAAGACGAATACCGAAGGCTAGGCCCGATGGACTGCACGATGGTTGTCCGAGTTTCGAGCCCCGAGAATGGGGATCGAAACTTCGAAATCGTCTTCCGAGCGTTTTCCGTGGACTCCGTTCGAGAGATCAACGACCCCGGCGACGTTCCACCGGAACATTTTATCATCGAGGCATCGTTGCAAACGTGGCAAGAAATGATCGAAAACATCCGCGAACACTGCGGGCCGGATCTCAAGCACACCTTGAACTTCCTGACTTTTCCCAACGACCCCATGCGGGTGAACGGACCCGATCAGCTCCAGACCGATGCCTTCTATCGCTACAACCGAAGCATCCAGCAATTCTTCAACGGGGCCACGGACGTTCCGACGATCTACAATTAGGATTCGAGCTGAAGGCGTCCCCAACGGCCCGTTTTTGCACCCGGGCGTTGTGCCAGAAACCAGCTTCTATGTCCTATGCCCTGGAAACACGCGCGATCGGCGAGGCTTACGGCCGAATCCGCAGTGCTCAGCGTTCTCACCATGCCCATCGGCTTCGGTACCGCTATGCCGAGGAGTTTGTGAGTGCCGAGGCGCGCTTCCAGCGCCTGTCCATCGTGCTGCTCGCCATCGTCCTTGCGGGCGGTCTGCGGCTGTAGAGGGATCTCGTCGCCACTTCTCATCGGGAGCAGCCCTGGGGGCGATGCCCTGTTCACCTTGATCGCGATGGCAGGTGGTTTCGTCAGCGGACGGCTCGCCAGGCCGCCCTTGGCCGATCAAGTCACCTTTGTCATTGAGTTCGGCGTGTGGAGTTTTCCATTGCGGTCGTGGTCGCGGTGATCCTTTTGGGAAAGCCGGAGTCCCTGCACTTCTCGGTGACCTGCTTGTTTGCAAAAAACATCATGAGCTTCGGCATCGTCGGGCTTCATCGCTCGCGGCAGCGCCACTCGGGTGGGCGTTTAAGTGCTGCATCCCAGTCGTCGGGTACGCCGTAGGTAGCGCCTGTGGAATCCACGGCGCCCCAAAAAGAGGGTAGGGAGATAGACGTCAAAACTCACCGCTTCGGCTCGAGAAGAGTTCAGCCACGCAACGAGTGCGCCCAGTGCCAACATGAGCACGAACCATGGCAAATTTTCGACCCGGGAAGAAGCGGATCGGTCGCTTCTGCGGCCGAAAACCATTTGAGGCGGTATGAGATTCGTTGCTGATCAAGCAGTTCGCAATGTGAGCATGAGCAGTCCTTTAGCAGTCCCATTTTTTTGGGGGGGGAGGGTGCGCCGTCGCCGCATCGGATTCGGTCCGAGTGACATGTTGTCACTCGAGTGAGCACTACGCCCCGCTTTTGGACAGTGGGCTGAGATCGTAGAGATCTCGCGCGCCCTGTGCGACTTTCGCGCGTCGACTGGCGGCATGTGAATTGCATTTTTCATTCCCCGTGTTCCTCAAACACTCCGGGAGAGCCGCATGAGCATGATTTTTCGCAGCGCTGAGTTCTTCAGATCTCTGCAGGAGAGGTTGAATCGAGACTCAGCGCCTACCGAGGGTCTGGACTCGAAAGACGCCTACTGTGGCTTAATGATAGGTCATCATCTCCTCGTCCTTGAGTTCGCCGGCAACGAATGCAGCTCAGTCGTCGCCGGCGGCAACGAGCTCGACCTCGACTTCGTCGTGGCTGGATCATCCGCTGCGTGGCAGAAGATGATCGAGGCTGTCGATCGCGATGACGCTGCGATCGGAATTGCATCGCTGGTTGACAGTGGCGACTTTGAGCTCCGCTCGGTGGACGCCGCCGGCGTCAAGATGGCGAATGAAGTGCTCCCTTTCCTTCAGGTCTTTCTTGAACAAGCGCGCGGCATCGACGTTTCCTTCGAATAAGTCAGGCGTGAGGAGGCGCCCAAGATGAGTATGAACGTTCAATCCATTGCAAGTCTGCCCGACAAGATCAACCAAATCCGATTACTCACAGCCAAGATCATCAACGATGAAATACTTCCGAACGAGAACAGGCTATGGCGATGGCGGCGCGACGGCGATGTCAGTGATGAGGAACGGGCGAGCGCGCGTACGCTGCGCGAAGACATAAAACTCAAGGTGAAACAGGCTGGGCTTTGGGCTCCCCATCTGCCTGAGGAATACGGAGGGTGTGGCCTCAGTTTTCTCGAGCATGCGTACATGAACGAAGTGCTCGCCTACGCCGTCGGCGCTGCATCGCTCTTTGGAGTGGTAGCCCCGAATTCGGGAAACCAGAAGATCCTGCTCAAATACGGAACCGAGGAGCAACGCAAGAAATGGTTGGTGCCGTTGACTGAAGGGAAGATGCAGTCAGGGTTTTCGATGACCGAACCTGACAACGCGGGCTCCGATCCGAGATCGATCAAGACGACGGCGCGGCGCGAAGGTGACGAGTGGGTGATCAATGGACACAAGTGGTTCACATCGAACGGAATCGGCTCAGATTTCCTCATCGTCATGTGTCGAACAGATGATCCGACCGGGCCCGCCGATCGGAACGGAAAAATGACGCAGATCATTGTTCCGACCGATACTCCGGGTGTAAATATCGTTCGCGGAATCGAAGTTTGGGGCAATGCGAGTGATCACGCCGAGATCATCTATGAAGACGTACGCGTTCCGGTCGGGAATCAGCTGGGTCAGACAGGGTCCGGTCACCAGGCGGCACAAGATCGACTCGGCGCCGGGCGTGTCTATCACTGCATGAATTCAGTCGGACAAATGTGGCGCGCCTTCGACTTGATGGTCGAGCGCGCTGCCACACGTGAAGTCCATGGCGGACTCCTGCAGGACAAACAGTTCATTCAGGGTTTCATCTCGGATTCCTATATCGATATTCAGACGTCTCGCTTGATGACAATTCATTGCGCTGAACAGATGGAAAGCGGCGCCGATGCGCGGACCGAAATTTCGGCACTCAAGATCTATGTACCGGAGGCCTATTCGCGGGTTGTCGACCGTGCAATCCAGGTTTGGGGCGCTGCCGGAGTCACCGGCGACCTTCCACTGGTCGGGATGTACCAGGGTGCACGCACGCTGCGCCTCGCCGATGGGCCGGACGAAGTCCACAAGATCCTGATCGCCAAAAACGTGATGAAGCAGCACCATGCAGGCGGTTCCTGGGACTTCGGAAACTAATAACTACGAACGGACAGGATCGGAACGCGGAATCCATTCGCATTGCGCCGTGTTGACCAGGCCGGTTAGACCCAGGGGTAAAAGGAGTGCGGTACTCGGTTCTGGGACCGGAGACCACACGGCAAACGGGGATAGGACATACAAGCTGTCTTCTGGCACAACGTCCGAGCCTGGGCGTTATGTTAAATCCCTAGGGGAGCCCTGTCGCGGGCTGGGTGAGTCGTGTCGTCGCGATGGCTAGCGCGGATCCAACCGAAGGAACTGCCTCGGCGCGAAGCCAGTGAAGAGGTAAGCGAATTTCGGGAATCCTGAATCATCGAGCAGACGCTCGCGCTCCTGCTTGCTCACGGGGACGGCCTGATACTTCCTAGTCTCGCCGGCGCGCGTCACGCTTACATCCGGGTTCGCGAGTGCGCGGCGATACCACGCGCGCGGCCAGTGGTTGGCCGCGACGAATAGTGTGCCGTCATCTTCGATTGGGGAAAGCACCCGTTCGTGCGAGTTTCCTTCCGCATCGACGGTCGTGATCACGATCGTCGACCCGCCGATATTCTCGGGCTGGAATGCGGCGAACGCCGTCATACAGCCGGTGATGGCGGACGCGAGAATACAGAATCCGAGTGTGGCGATGATTCGTTGTCGCATGGCTTCCTCCTAGGAGCATTCTAGCGCCAAGGGCCAGGCCACCGCAGGCCGTCAACCAAGAATCACAGGGCGTCTCCAGCAGTCGGCGAATCAATCTAGATAGCGAACGGCTTTCGCTAAGAGACAGTTTTCAGTTTCAGTCTAGGTCGCTTTCCCGGCCAAGTACTCCCTCATCTAATACTGACCCGGCAGGCGATTGCGCAATGATTTCGCTGCGTACGAATATTGAGTACGGACCAGGGCAGTACCAGGCCCGTGAGCGCGTCCAACACCAGGCCGATGATCTCCGCCGAGCGGTGGTGCGCTGCGACGTCCGGCATACACTCCTTGGCGAGCAGCATTACACCCTGTCGATGTCGTCTGAACGCAGCGGCGGCGATGTCATGAAATTCTCGATCGTTGCCGAGATTGGCCATTAGCCCTACCACGGCCCGACCGGAAGGGCTGCTCATCTGGCTTCCCTCTAGAGGTCTAAGACCCTAAAGCTGCGCCAACCGCTCCGGTGGCGAGCACGTGGGCTTCTAGTCGCTACACGCCTGCCAGCGGCTGCGTTGCGAGGAGACGCGTTCGCGCAAGTCCCGCAGCGCGATGTACGTGGGCAGCCTTGTAAGCCGGATCGCCGAGCATTGTCAGCATCGCGGCCGGCGACGGATAGACGGCGATTGCGATCCGGTCCCAGTCACCATCGTTGGTGTCGGGCAGGCGTCGCCGTCGCCCGCAGTTCCATGGACGACCGGGTCCCCAAGCAAGCCCGGCAGTGGGCGGCTCACGCCGTCATCGGGTATCTCGTCGAGGCGGTCCTCAACTGGCTCGAGTTTGGCAACCCCCAGCGCGATGCGCTCTTCGTCAAGGCGACCAACGCGCCCATGCGAGCTGGCGTAAAGGTCTGGTCGAAGACGAGCTAGCGAGCCAGGGCGCCCGACGGGTGCCGAGGAGCTGTACGTCGGCACCAGACGGCACCCCCGCGGCACCAAGGCCATGCAGGCACGAATGGCGAACCGCGCCTCGCTTACAACACCGCGAGGCATCACGGGGAAAATGGCACGCCGGGCGAGATTCGCGAGGAGCCTTCGGCTGCGAAGAAAGGCCAGCGGAGCTGGCCCCCAACCCCCAGGTTCGAAGCATGGGGGTTCCCCAGGTATTCGAGTTCTTGGGGGAATTCAGCGTTCGGGTCGAGGCTGGAAGTACCAGTTCATGACGTCGAATTCCAATTAGCGATCGATTCGTTCGTAGCCGTGTTGCGTGAAGTAACCGAGAATGGTTTCCAGCTTGCCGGAAGCCTCGATGCAAACGAGTTCGGGCGCAAAGCGCTCGATGTCGAAGCCAGCGAGTGCCGCGGGTTCGTGCCCTTCGATATCCATTGAAAGAAAGTCGATCTTCTCCACGGCGTTCTGTTCGAGTAGATCGTTGAATGTGATGGCGGGCACCTTCACTTCGCGGATCGTTGGTTGGACATCCGGACCGAAAAAGCCGAGGACAAAGTCCTCGATCCAGCGCCGCGATACGGAAGAGATCCCCTCTCCGCCGACGTTGACGAAGAAGGTCAGGTGGCCCCCGGAACGATCCGTGACCACGTAATTCTCGAATTTCGTTTGGGGTCGGTGTGCCTCGTAGCCCGCACGAAAGACGTCATTGGCGTCGACCCCGATGCCCGACCAGCCGAGGTGCTTTTCGAGGTAGTAAGTGGTGCTGTGGTTTTTGTAGTCGTAGCAGCCGATATCGAGGAAAAAACCGTTTCGCTGGTCGTCGAAAAAGTCGCGGATGATCAATTCCTCGTCGTTCTGCGAATAGAGCTTCTGCCCTGTCGTGAGCAGGTCTTGCTTGAGCTCGTCGGGCGCTTCTTGGCCGCAAGCCACCAGCATCGCGACCCAGAGCGCCCCGAGGAGCAGGTGCTCGATGCGACAACGCTTCCCGGGGTTTGCCCTTGACGACATTCGCATAACTCTACTGAACTGCGAGCATCGCCAGGCCGAATGCGGCACCGAACATGTTGATAGCTCCGAGCGCTGCGATCCAAGCATGGAGCTTTGGGTTCTCGGAGATCATGGCGAACCCAGAGAGGGCGACCGTAACAAGCTGAACGAGAGTAGTTGCGATGGGTGATGGGGGCTGGAATAGAAGTTGCCCTGCCAAGATCAGCTGGAGCAAAAGCGCGATATTTGCTCCGAAAAAGAGTTTGCGCTTCGCGTAGTAGTGACTTCGCCAGTCGGGTACCGCCCGCGGATCCGTAGTCACCAGGGCGATGATTTGTAGGTAGAGCGTGCCGGCAATCACCAATAACCCCAGGAAGGCTGCGAAAGAAAAGCTCTCCTGCCCTTCGAGACCCCAAAGGCTCCACCAAAGGATCGCCGGGTTCACGAGTTTCACGCAGAGCCAGGTGGAATGAACCCAGTATCGCCGACCGGATTCGAATGATGCGGGGAGCGCATCCAGGCACCGCGCGATGGACAACGCGTAGATGATCGAGATGGCCACGGTGATAAATTCGAAATGGGTCACTCTATCCGCCGTATTCGCTGTAGTTGCCGTTAGAGAGACAATCGGGGGGTCCGCCCCCTGCGGCCGTTGCTTCCAGAGTATTCCAACCAACCGAAACGTGCGCCATCTTTGCTGAGATCGACATGCTCGGGCTGAACTCTCAGTGGATGCCCTTGCCCGTCGCGAGCCAGCGAGCACACCCCCACATCCCGCTCGGCCTCCGCGCGCTTCTCTTCGTTGAACGGGGGCTTGAGAACACCGTGGAAATAGGTGCGCACCAAGTCGTGGAATGCCTCTTTCGGGTCAAGCTCGTGGCGCCCGCACAAGAAGTGGAACCACTTTGACCCATAGGCCACATGCGCGACCTCTTCGGCGTAAATCACCTCAAGCGCGTCGACGGCCTGCGTGGCCTTGGCGCTTTTGAACACCTGAATCATATTGGGCGTCACATCAAGCCCGCGCGCCTCAAGCACCATAGGCACAACGGCGAGACGCCCCATGAAATCATC
>DUCN01000040.1 GCA_012959805.1 Myxococcales bacterium
CCAATGCGGAACAATGGCGCGCGAAGTCGCAGGCGTCGGCCGGTGGATGCGCGCCCTCACCCGACACCAGGGGCAAGCTCATCACGTACGCGTCCGACGAGAAGGTCGTGTGAACGTGCAGATCGCCAAATAGAATTCGTCGTGGACCCTCGCCGAGGGCCTGCGCTGCGACGGCGCTTGCAGTGTCGCGCTCGGTGCGAAGTGCGGGGTCCCGCTCGATGTTGGTGACAACGCCGGCTCCTTCATGACGGCCAAAGAACCCCTGTCCCAAAAGGTAGAAGGTGGCTCCAGCGAGCACGAACAACCCGAGCACGCACCAAGCGATACGACGCATCATCTCAGATCTGCCGAATCATGGAAGCCAAGTTTTCATCAAATGATCACGCAACGCGGCGTTGTCAACGTCGATGGCTGCTTCGATGTTGTCTGGACCCCTTGCTGGCCGTGATGCTCCAACGCCATCGACTTCGATACGACGCTCTTCGAAGTGACAGAGACCCGGCTCAACCAGAGTGGCCGCGGTAAGAGGGTCGTGCAGGGCGATCCGTGGCGACTCTGCGCCCATGCGTGTTCGAAGAACATCGAGCCAGACGGTGGAGAGCTTCGACAACATTTGTGCAAGCGCATCGCCTTCGGACAGAAGCGAGACGTCGCCGTCGTCGAGCTGTGTCGCGAAAGTGACTTCCGCCGGAATGATTCGCGGCAGCGTCGCGTGCTTCGCGTCGAGCACCACTTGCACCGACACCGGATCGCAGAACCAATTCCATTCCGGAATGTTGGGAACCATGCCGGGCAGCATCACGTCTTGCAGCTTCCCACCCATGATGGCGAGGTGAGGCAGCGATGCACCCGCATTCAACAACGCGGCCAGATTCGTGAGCGGACCGATGGCCAGGATGACGTCGGGTCGCGCCATCTCGAGTGCGGCCGCCAGCCTATCTACCTTGGCACTGGCGTCCGGCTCTTCTTCGATCTTGCGCTTCGGCTCGGCATCGACGATCAGCCCCTTGCCTTCATGACCAAACATCAGACCGTGGCGATGCGGCGAGATTGGAATGCCGAGACCCGGGACAACGGGTACGTCGCGGTGTCCAGGCACACCCGAGATGTGGAGCAACTCGACGGCGATCTGGCTTCGCAGGTCCACATCGCCAAACACAGTTGAGATTCCCACGACATCAAAGCCTGGATGCCGCAGCGTGTAGGCCAACGTCAAAGCGTCGTCTACATCCGTTCCTATGTCGGTATCGATCCAGATTCTCATGGTGAAAGGAGTCTAAATGGGTTCGTGCACATCAGCGAGACTTTTCCCCCCCCATTGGCCAAATCGGATATGAATCTGGGCCGATGCGGGGCCCGTATCGCGGGTGCTCGACCCCGACGGCGGCGTGGTCAAGACCTTGCTCGCCGAGCATTTGATGGAGAACGGTTCGACGGCCGCGGAATCCGCACGCCGTGCGCTTGAGTTGACCTGGCTGGCGACACGGTCCGCTATGAGCTTCCTGCGGCTGGTCGAGCCTTCCAAATCTACCCGGCCCATATCCGGCCCAGCCCGGCCCGGGCCCACGGAGCGGGGGCCTTCGACATGAGCCAGATCTGGCGCCCATGGCCGAACTACATCAACGAGATCCCGACAGAACCTGTCAACTACAACTGGGACGTAGCGGACGATGCACCTACCGTCATGATGGCCGCAATGCTCTACGAGACGATTCACGACGAACTCGAAACTGAGTTCCCGGAACTTTAACTCGGTGCAAGCGTCAGCCTTTCCTACATCGAGGGTGGCTTTGGACAGTATGTGTTCAACAACGATGTACCGATCGACTAAGTGGCACTCCACAGCTACAGGCCCATGCCCTACAACTTCAGAGATGCCGTCCATGGCAACCTCGCCGGAAACTGGGAAGCGGCGTTCGCAGCGCCCGATTCGAATGACGACAATCGATCGGCCGGCGTTGCTCTCGAGGCCTATGGCCACCATCTCTACGGTGAAACGCCGCTGAAGATCGCGTCGAGTGGCGGCCATTCGAATTCACTCGATACAGACTTCCTCGCGATGGCCGGCAAGTCCGCCGACGACGCCAAGATCAATGTGCGGGTGAGCTACTACGAAACGACTCTGACGAACTGCCCGCTCGTGGCAGGGCTCCCCCACACGCTGAACCTCAACATCAACAACCTGCCCTGGGGCAACGCCGACTTCACCTGGCAGCGCTGGGTTCACACATCGACGAGCTCGTTTCGAATTCAGTTCCGAGCATGGTACCGAACGCCGTGGCACTCATCGCCCTGTCTCTGACTGCAGGTGCCTCATGGACACTGCGAGTTCGATCTCGAAATCGAAGTTAGGCGCATTCTCTTGACTACTTGCCGTCGGTGCTGCAAACGCAGCTTGAACTTCCTACACGCATCGGATGTAGATCCACGCCGCGGAGTTGGAGCGCGAGACATTCCTCTGTTGCCGCTCGAGCCTCGACCCGCCCTCGACTCCGTTGGTTCACGATAGACCGATTGCATCATAGAGATTGATTAGGCGAGGCCGACTCAGGTATGCTCGATGGGGCGCCAGCATGTTCGCTTCTTGAGGGGATCTATGGCTGTGCAGGCATTTTCACGACCGGCACATTGCAGGAGGACATTCGGGTGAATCACGTATCTCGATCAGGCGACACGTTCATAGCGCGCCTGGACCGAATCCCCGTCTGGCCCTATCCGCGCTCGGTTCTCGCCATCGTGGGGGCGGGCTTCTTTTTCGCCTATTTCGACATCGTGACCATCGGCTTTGCGTTGCCGGTCATCTCCAAACAGTTCAAGGTTACCGCCGAGATGGCGTCGTGGTCGATCACCAGCGGATTGATCGGCTACATCCTGGGATCGATTCTCGACAGCCGGATCAGCGATCGTTACGGGAGACGTGTCAGCCTCTTTCTTTCGGTCGCAGCGTTCTCAATTGGATCCCTGCTTTCCGCCACGAGTCCAAGCCTGAATTGGCTGATCTTCTGGCGGTTCATCTCAGGAATGGGAATCGGCGCCGAGATTGCCCTCGTCACCACCTATATGGCGGAGGTTTCGCCGGCACCCCTGCGTGGCCGCTACACGGGGTGGACCATCGTCTGCGCCTTTGCGGGTTTTGCCATTGTCCCGCTCCTCGCACTGCACCTTGTGCCCGCGTATAGCTGGGGATGGCGGTTCCTGTTTGTTGTTGGAGGTTTGGGCGGCCTGCTTATCGGCTTTATGCGCCGGGGGTTGCCCGACTCGATTCACTGGCTCATAGCGCAAGGACGCCTTGAGGAAGCCGAGACCGCGGTTCGCGCAGCGGAGGAGCACGCCGAGAACACCTTGGGCTGCGCCCTTCCTCCGCCGGCTCCCAATGAAGCCCACAGCAAGGCGAGCGCCCCCCCTGGCCTTGGTGCTTTTTTTAAACCGCCGCTCCTGGGGCGCCTGGTTCTTCTTGCAAGCATCTGGTTTGTCTACTACGTGGGGAACTATGGCTGGCTCACCTTAGCCCCCGAGCTTTTCGCCAAGCACGGATTCAGCCTCACCCAAAGCATCGCCTCGCTCTCGGTGACGGGCCTCGGCTTCGTAGCGGGGGCCCTTGCCGCCGTCTACACCAGCGACCGCATAGATCGGCGTCGAAGCGCGGCTCTCCTGACATTGGTCTGGGCCATCACGCTCGCAGGAATGGGCGTCTACGCATCGGTAGCCACAATTCCGGTCCTAGGCTTTCTCGCATCCTTCACCATCGGCTACGTCATCCCTCTCCTCTACACCATCACGGGGGAAAGTTTCCCGACTTCGGTGCGCGCAACGGGCGTGTCCTTGAGCGATGGCTTCGGACATCTCGGAGGCGCCTTCTGCGGCCAGATCATTCTCGGCGTCGAGGCAGTCCGGGGGTTCGAAGGCGCGTTCTTCGCTATGGCGGCCACGGGACTCGTCACCGCTGTGCTCATCGGATTCGTCCGCAATCACACCGGATCTCAGCTTGACTGAGTGCCGTGTAAGAGGCGAGTGAGCCCGTCGGGGCTTCGTTCTCAGAACGTCTAGTCCCGGCGGTTACTCACACGGGTCTTGTTTCCCTACCCCCGGCACAGCTCTCCTGAGGGGCCGCAGACGCATGGTAAACTGCGTTACCTACTCACGACTCCTAGCGGACACTCCGGGATTTCCTCTTAGACTGGTCAGGAGGACGTCGGCGCAGGAGCGGTGCGCATGCTGCACTGGCCTCAATCTCGATGTCCCTGACCACACCACTCTCTCCCGCCGGAGCAAAACTCTGAAGATCAAGTTGAAGGCCAAGCTTCAACTCGGTCCAATCGACCTAATCATCGACAGCACCGGCCTCTCTGTCTGCGGTGAAGGCCAGTGGGCAGCCGCTAAACAGGGCAAGAGAGGCTTCCAAGGTTGGAAGAAGCTGCATCTCGGAGTCGACGCCAATGGGATCATCGTCGCCGAAACGCTCACCGGCCCCAACGTCGATGACGCCAAAACCGGAGTCAGGATGATCAATAACGCACGACACAGAGTGAAGGCTGTCATCGGCGATGCTGCTTACGATTCCAGAGAGATCTACGACGCCGCCGAAAACCGCGGGGCATGTGTGGTCGTGCCCCCTGTCAGGAACGCTCGGGTTAACAAGCATTCTCCGCAGGCAAGGAATCGGTCAGTCAATCGCATCGCAAAGGTCGGTCGACAACGCTGGAATGTGAAATTACAGATCCAGCCGGACAGTCCTGTCATGATGATGGCAGACACTGACCGAGGGGATCTGCATGACGGAA
>DUCN01000041.1 GCA_012959805.1 Myxococcales bacterium
AGATAGGCCGGGCCGTTATCGCTTAACAGTCGCGGCCGATGCTTCACCCGGACCTGATCGACGCCTGTGATAGCAATTGCTTCATCGAGTGTCTCAGTCACATCGGTTGCCCCCATCGTTGGACTCAGCTTCCAGGCGATGATGTAGCGCGAGAAGTCATCGAGTACGGTCGACAGGTAGTACCAGCCCCAGTTGATGATCCGGAAGTACGGCGGATAGTCATTTCAAGCTGCGTTTTCTGCACCACCGGTAAGTAGTGTTCTGACAACTACGCTTCGGATGTAGCATATGGGTTCGGGGATGAAGGCAATTGCGCTCACGGTTCGGGAAGCACCTAGGGGTGCGAAGTTGATGTGGCCGAGGTAGTTGCCCTGGGTGTCGTGGCGGAAAAAACCGTTGAGCGATCCCGAGCCAACCCAGACTTCATCGCTGACCTTTCGGAAAGCCTTCAATGAAAGCGACGCCTAGCACTTGGGGTCGGCCCCCAAATTAGACAGCGCCGGGTGCGGTTACCGCGAGCGGAGAGGAAGAATAAGCCCGGGATTCTCTCGACGCGACAGTATCGGATCGGGTGGATTGGCTCGCGGCGGCTCGCGAGGCCCCGGCGGGGGGGGAGCTGCAAGCGAGCAGTCCAGTTCCAAGGAGCCAGCCAAAACACACGCTCAAGGCGGTCGCACAAGCGATGTGGTGCGGGCGGTGTTTCGTCATCGTGAAGAAGTTTTCTATGGACGCCGGGGCGTCTAGATTGACGTACCTCCGCACAATACGAATCCCCCCCGAACTTTCGCACTCCATCAGAGGTGGGAGTTTTGGTTGCCAGGGGAGGTGATTCTATTGATTAGCGTCTCTGAAGGAGCAAACTTTGCCGACCGCGTACTAAAAATGAATCGATGAGCGGACTCGGAGCGCCGCGTCTGCGAAATTCGACTAGTTCGGGCACCAGGGCCACCAATGCGGTGCGCGCCTGAAGGCGAGCAAGGGAAGAACCCAGGCAGAAGTGAACGCCGAATCCGAAACTCAAATGGTTAGACGAGTCGCGATGGATGTTGAACGCATCCGGTTTTTCGAACAGCTGCTCATCGCGATTGGCCGAGCCCAGGAGCAGGGCGACGAACTTGCCCTTCGGGATTGAGATGCCACCCAACGTTGTTTCTCGCGTAGTGTTGCGAAATGCGACGGTCAGGGGTGGTTCGTAACGCAGGGTTTCTTCGACCACGTTGTCAATCAGGCTGGGGTCGGCTGCAACCTGAGCGAGTTGTTCCGGGTGATCGATTAATGCGTTAGCTGCGTTGCCGATCAGGTTTGTGGTGGTTTCGTTGCCTGCGACGAGAAGAAGAATCACGAAGTTGATGGCGTCGAGTTCGTCGAGAACGCCGTCTTGCTTCGGGTCTACGAGCTGACTGATCAAGTCCTCCTGGGGCTCACTACGTCGCTTCTTTATCGCGTCTTGTAGATAGAGAAACATATCGGCGACATCGTCGAGAACGCCGCTGTCGAGGAAGTTCTCTTTCGCAGCGCCCGACGCAAGATCAATGATCTTCGAACTCCATCTTTTGAAGTCTTCACGCCGTTCGGGTTCAACGCCCAAAATTTCGGAAATGATGATTGTCGGGAGTGGGACGGCGAGATCCGCGACGACGTCGATTTCATCTCGCTTGCGCATCCTGGCCACGTGTTCTTCGACGATTGCATGCGTGCGCGCCTGCCAATCTCCGATTCGGCGCGGGCTGAAGCCCTTGCCGACAATCTTGCGCAGGACGTTGTGACGTTCCCCGTCGAGGGAGATCAGGTTTCCCACCTTGAGTATGCGGAGAGGGTTGATTCGAGTATGAAAGAGAAAGCTCAGCAGTTTGAGGGCGTAGCGCGGATTGATCGGTACGGTCAGTGCGCTGTTCAGAACGGTCTTCATCGCTTCGGAAGAGAAGGTGTCTGGATCTTTCAGTGCGGTTCGAACGTCCTCGTGACGCGAAATTGTGTAAATTTGCCCTTCGTCGGACCAATGAACCGGCGCATGATCTCGCAACTCGCGGTAGCGCTTGCTTGTGTCTGCGGCTTTGAGGTCTACGAAGGGGTTGAAGCGGATGGTCATGGGAGCCTCGAGGTGCGACTGCGAAACGAGACAGTCGATGTCGAACTGCATCGGAAAATCGCGCCGAGAACTGAACACGCAAAGTCGGGCTTTGACTGAGGATCCAGCGGTGCAAGGCAGTCCTGCGCAGACCCCAGAGGTCAACGTGCAACATCTCGAAGCTGGTGCGGCGGATAGTCATTTCAAGCTGCGTTTTCTGCACCACCGATACAGGGCATCACGACAACTAGGCCCCCGCCTGGGCTACGTGGCCCCGGAAGGGCCACTGACGGAAATTCCTGTCTGCGGCGTTGCTGCTCATGATAGAGTGGGCTCAATCGGAGGTGGAATCGTGTGTTATCGGACTCTCTTCTCCATAGTGGCTTTCTTTCTCGCGCTCTCGCCGAGCCTCGCTCGGGCGGCGACGGACCTCGGCGTCTGCGCCCCGAACGGAGTCACCGTCTCCGCAGACGTGACCGTCAGGTACAACGGCGTGGGGGCGGGCGCGGCCGACCAGCTATCGGACTTGGACAGCAAGCTGGTCTCGCCAGGGGTGGGTCCCTTCGCCGACACGGCCAACTCGGCGGCGCTCCTCCTCCCCCCCGGCGGCGGTGATCCGAAGGATCGGGTCAACGGCGCGATGATCTCCTACTTCGAGTTCGGTACGCCGCTCGGTTCGACGGTGCTGGACGCCCTCCGACTCGAGGCCAGCGGAATGGCGAGCACGGCCAATGCGCTGAACTCTGCGGGCAATCTCGCCGGTGCCGAGGTCACGGGTGAGGCGCGGGCCGAGTTCTTCATCGACGTCGTGGCCGGGACGGATTGCGACACCTTCTTCAACGTTCCGGCGATGCGTGCGTTGGAGCCCTTCGAGACCGTTCTCGAGATCAACGTGATCCGGGACCCGGGCGGGGTGGGCGAGGTTCTCGCGACGCTGAGTCCCGGATCGCCAGCCGCGACCATCCTGCTGCCGGAAGACAATTTCTTTCTGATCCAGCTCGATTACGATTACGCGCTCCCCCCCGGCATCGACCCACCCTTCGGCTATAGCTTCGTGTCTTCGTTCGGCGTCAGTCCGGCTCCGGCGCTGGGCGCGGGGGGGATGATCGCGCTCGGGCTCGTGGCGCTGGCGCTGGGAACCGTGGTGCTGCGCGCGCCCCGGAAAGGGCTGATTCGCTAGGACGGGGGCGTGTCGTCGGAAATGCACTTGTCGGCCTTGCCCGGAGCGCGGCGGTCAACATCGCCAGGTCGTACTCTTCGAGCAGCAGCGCCAGCGCGACCGCACCGAGCAACGACACGTGTTTCTGCTCGACGTCCGGAATCGGTCCGAGACGGTGCAGTAGCCACCAGGGCCGCTTGACACTCGGGGCGGGCCCCCATCGCTGGCGCACCGACGGTCGGATCGATTTCGGACGACATGACGAACCACTCTAACCCGTATCGATCGCGAAGAACGGTAGAACGGAGGGAGGAATACACACCCATATGATCCACGACGACAAAAAATCGACTTCAGTCAGAGCCAGTTGGTATTCTAGATCTCCAATCGGCCATCGCATCGCGCGGTCGATCAGCCAACCCGCAAGCTCGAGGATCCTCGCATGGGACATCGGCCATTCTCTCCGTTCGCCAGGCCGTCGTTCCGAGCACTGCTGCTCGGGGGCTGGTTCTTTGCTTCGAGTATCGTGGCGTGTCATTCCGATGAATCGGAGCCAACAGCGGCGACCCATCAATCCGACCGAACTGGCGCGGTGATCGATTCGGTATCGACGGTCGAGCCTGCGATCCCTGCCGAATTTGGCGACTTCCTGAAGTCAAACGAAAAGCTCTACTCACAATTCAATGAGGAATTGATCGTCCGACATTTCTTCAAAGATCGGCGGGACGGCGTCTTTCTCGACGTGGGCTGTGCCTACCCAATCCGTCTGAGCACGACCTACTTTCTGGAAAAGCATCTGGACTGGTCGGGCATCGCGATCGACGCATTTGACTACTACCGCAAGGCGTGGACGAAGGAGCGAAAGCGATCGAATTTTCTCAACTACGCGGTGGGCGACCAGGACGGCGAGACGATTACGTTCCATGTCGCAGGTGAACCAAGTCTCTCGTCCGTGAACGAGGAACAAGCAGAGAAATGGGGTGGCCCAGAGTCGGTCGCTCTGAAGGTGGAAACCATCACGCTCACGAAGGCGCTCGAAGATCACGCTGACGCGCCGCTCGATTTCCTTTCGATCGATATCGAAGGTGCCGAGCTAGCCGCCTTGTCCGGATTCGATATCGACCGTTTTAGACCAAAACTCGTCTGCATCGAGGCGCACACGAATGGGGGGGCAAACGAAGAGGGGATTCGCAGCTACTTTGGCGAGCACGGCTACGTTCTCCTGGAGGCCTACCTACCCTACGATCGGGCGAACTGGTATTTCGCTCCGCGAGACTGAGGGTCGTCATCACTCCACAGGAACGGGGCGCCCCTCGAAGATCGTGGCCTGCGGCTATCGGAATCGACAGCGCTTCCATGATGAAGTCGTCGGCATAACGGACCAGGTTTGCCCTGCCCCGCAACCTCGGCTTCACTTCCTGCTCGAACCAGAGATCAAGTACGTAGTGTAGATAGATATTCCCCAACAACGGAGTACGTTCCTTCCTCGCCCCTACTTCTCTTCGAGAAGATCTACGG
>DUCN01000042.1:0-41278 GCA_012959805.1 Myxococcales bacterium
CATTTCGTTGTCTTCGCATGCGGCCCAGAGTGGCTCGTATTTCGGATGGTGATAGGGATCTTGGTTCATCCAGAGATGGGGCAGCATGATTCCGCCGAGCCCATTTTTCCGAGCCCATTCAATCTCCTGGACCGCGTCATCGATCCCCCAGAAAGGGGGAACCAGGGCGAGGCCAAGACGTCGCTCCGGAGCCATCGCCACGAACTCGGACAGCCACCGATTGTGCGCACGCGCTCCCGCCCATTGCAGTTCCGGAACGGCACCCGCCGGCATCAGTCCCAGATCACCACCGAAGGGAGGAGAATTTTGTTCCGTGAGTCCATCAACGAAGAGGATCTCCGCGGCCACGCCATCGGCGTCCAGAACCTCCAGGCGTCGATCGGAGTCCCATGCTCCAGCCAAGCCCCAGGCCTTGTCTTCCGCCCATTTTAGGCTTTCGGCCGCCATTTCGAGTCGCTTGCCCGCCTCAGCGAGTGCCCGCATTCGTGTGGCGTGTTGAACATCGAATTCGTCGCGAAACTGCGGATCGAGATATTCGCGATAGACCTCGGGGCGGGGCCCGGCATGCCCGTCGGACGAAATCACCATGTAACGCTCCGCTCTCATCTCTCCCAACCTAGCACTCCTCCCCGCCTAACGAATAGATTCTTCATTGCGTTCGATTCGCAGTGAAGGTCTCAGCCAAGAACCGACCTGCCGCCGCTGCGCGGGCTCGCAAGGGGTAGTCGTCGAAATGAACCCAGCTGAGAAACATCGAATACCAGGTTCCCACGACGACCTCGAGCAGGGTGTCCAGATCGACGTCTTTTCGGAAGTCACCCGTGCTGCGCCCCTCCTCAATAAATCGCCGAAAGGCCGAACGGATTCGCTGATCATTGCTCACAGCGGTTTCCGAGAAGCTGAGCGCCATCATTGCGTCCAGTAACTCTCGAGCCTGGGGACCGAGGGCCTCGGTCTGCTCGGCCGTCTGTTCGAAGAGCGTGATCAAATGATCTCTAAACGATCCCGGACCCTTACTGAGTTCCTCGACGTCGCGAAAGAGATCGTGGAGTGCCGCCTCCGCGACCTCACGCAACACATCGAGCTTGGTCGGAAAATGATTGAAGAACGTTCCATAGGCGATGTCCGCGCGCTCTGCGATGGTGGTGACCGTCGTCGCCTCGTAGCCGTCTGTCTCAAAGAGCAGCAGCGCGGTCTCGACGATTCGCTGTCTAATCTCCAGACGGCGGCGTTCACGACGACTCGGCTCGGGCATGGCGCGTCAAGCCTCCCCACGAATGCTGGCAAGCGTTGGACCGATTCTCTCCGCCGTCTTCGTGAGCTGTTCGGAATCGAAGCCGTAAACCTCGGTTGCGTTACCGCCAAGAATCGAGCGTATTTCTTCTTCGGGATAGTCTCCGAAGGTCTTGCGAAGAGCTTCCATCGTATTCGGCCATGTTCCTTCAATATGCGGATAATCCGATCCCCACATGAGCTTGTCGACGCCGATCTCGTAGCGATCTTTGCCTTCATGATCTGGCAGGAAGGATGCGCCCAAATAACATTGCCTCTGGAAATATTCGGACGGCCGAAGCGAAAGGTCCTTCGTGAAGTGTTTGAAAATCTGAAGATCGGCCTTGAACTCCAACACCCTCAGTGTTTCGAGAATCCATGAACAGCCCGTTTCCGTCAGAATATATTTGAGATTGGGATGCCGTTCGAAGGCCCCGGACCAGAGCAGCGCGGTAAAGGGACGATGAGCCCACATATCCACTTCGCTGATGTACATGGCCACCGCTGCGGTGCCGTCACCGTAATCGGGCGACCAGCCAGAATGGGATTGGAGCGGCATCTCGAGTTCTTCGCAGACCGCCCAGAGCGGCGCATAACGTGAGTCGTGGTAGTAGGGATGATCTCCCGTGCTCGTCGGAAGAAGAACACCGCCCCATAGACCCGCCTCTTTCGCATCACGCACGGTCTCGATCGCGATCGCGATGTCGTCGACGTTGATGAGAGCAACGCCGGCATGTCGCCCCGGATTTCGGGAGCAGAAATCCGCCAACCAGCGGTTATAGGCGCGGATCCCTTCGAGGTTATGCTCGGGAGAAACAGGATGCCGATACTGCAGAAGTCCCGCACCAAAAGGCGCCATCTGGGGAAAGACGACCTCCGCCACGATCCCGTCGTCATCGAGTTCCCGGACCCGGGTCGTCGCGTCGAATTCGCCTCTGCGCGGCGCGAAGGGACTGGTCTCATCGCTGAGCATGGCGAGAATCTCATCGTCGCCGAGCTGCGTACTCGGATCTGAGATGGCCTTGAGTCGTCCACCACCCTGCCCCGCCTCGGACGAGAACGTGTCGACGGATTCCTGATCAAAGAAAGTACCTGCGCGCGAAACCATTTCCCGCGCGTAAGAGAGCCACCAATCGGCGGAGGCTTCGCGGTATTTTTTCGGCATGAGTTCTTCGTAGGTCGCGGGCAGCGCGCCTGCATGACAATCCGAACTAATGACAAGAACCCTGGACATGGATCAGCCCTTTCCCCAACGATAGACGCGCACCTATGTCAGTCCCATATGCTGCAATTCGATCGGACATTCACCGCGCGCCAATTTCTCAGCGCGCTCGGTGAGCGTTGCCTGCATCGATTCGCGACCGATCATGATCACGAAGTCTTCATTGCGTATTCCCGTGAGGGCGAACTGTGCCAGTTCGTCAAGATCCTGCACAGGAAGGTCGAAGCCCGCCTTTTGTGCACCTTCCATGAAGGCATCGAAGGTCGTCTCCTGCTCCGCATCAACGGCTTGCTTTCGATTCAGGTCTTTCGGACGATTGCGCTTCGTCGTCCAAATCCCGGTATTGAGCATCCCGCCCGACGGATAGAAAATTCCAGCGCGAAGTCGTGTATCACGCCCGATGAGTTGTGCCGCCAGGCACTCGGTCATGATCGAGACCGCTGCTTTGCTCGATGCGTAGACGACTTGTTGCGCCAGCGGCGAGATGCCCCCGTCGCCGGAGGACGTATTCATGACGAATCCCTCTTCGCCCGACGCAATCATCCGGGGCACGAAGGCCTGCACGCCGTGCGCAACGCCCATGACATTCACGCCATGGACCCAGCGAAAGTCCGCCGACTCCGTATTCCAGAGATCGAGATTCGGCGCGGCCACCCCTGCGTTGTTGCAGAGCAGATGACAGGCGCCATGCGTCTCGAAGACGCGGTCGGCGAGCGCCTCAACCGAAGCCGGATTCGAGACATCGGTCACCACCCCGATCACGTTGGCGGCGCTTCCGCCGATCTCCCCGACCGTCGCTTCGAGGGCGGGCTTCTCCACATCGGCAATCACGACCTTCATCCCTTCGCCAAGCAGCGCTTTAGCCAGGGCCTTTCCGATTCCGCTGGCGCCGCCGGTGACCACGGCGACGCGGTTCTCAAAGTCCTGCATGCGAGCCCCTTCCAAATCCGTCTTGATTTCAATTCAGAAAACACGATAGCGGTCAAATGTTGACTTGAGTATATATTTTTGAATAAATCTCCCCCACCAGTCCCGAATGGCATGTTCGAACGCGCGGGACGGTCTGGTCAGCCCCCCGCACTGGTACCACTCTGAGTGAGCCTTTTCGAACGCGACAGGAGGCGCGGATGAAGCGAGCACGCTTCTCAGAGGAACAGATCATCGGGATCTTGAAGGCTGCAGAAGCAGTCGGGAACATTCGGCAAGCTTGCCGCGAGAACAACATTACGGAGCAGACGTTCTACCGCTGGCGTAGGAAGTTCGGCGGGAACCGGGCTCTCGGTGTCGCCGACGATGCCATCGGCCTGGCGCGCATTCGGCATATGCCCGTGATCGACGAAGATGGTCCTGTAATCGGTCTGATCAGCAAGCGCGTTCTATTTCAAGGAGCACTCGCCCGGGCACTCGGATACGGTGAATTCGCGCAGAAGAAGCGACTCGGAATCATGCGAGTAAAATAAGTCATGACGACTAACGTCCTCATCATTCCCCCATCGACAGCTTTGATCGAGGCCGCAACCCTCATGATTGACCGCAAGATTGGGTGTTTGGTCGTCGTCGATCAGAAAAAGCGCGTGGACATTCTCACCGAGAGTGGTTTCGTAAAACTTGCGGTCGCGACGGCTACGAACGGAAATGGACGTCCAAAGTGATCGCGCGAGGCGTCGAGCGCAATACGGGCCTGCCCACTCTGGCGTCATTGAAAGGCAATCAAGAGGCTGGCTCGCTCGGCAACGACGAGCAGACAACGCTTCGGAGGACGGCTTTGATCACATCCCGGCAGAAATCTGAATTCAAATCCTTCGTGGGGGCAGCGTCTGGCTACTCGCGCTCCGCGGCCCAGATGCACCGGAAATTCGCGCGATCAACTTTTCCATCTCGAGACGACCTGAGTCAGCGCGTCCGAGAACAGCGCCCATCATGACGAATCTGATCTACGGATCCTTGATCTTTCTAAAACCACAGGCGGATCGCCTGCTCTATAGTCGGTCGAGGAGGAGGAACTATGAAAATCGCAAGGCTCAGCCTCGTCGTAGGATTGCTATTTGCCCTGACCGGATGTTCGACAATCGCCGGAATGGTCATCAAACTCGATGATGGCGAGAAGAATTGGATCATCGTGGACGACGCGACTCGCGACGGAGCGAACTTTACCTTTTCCGAAGTCCACATCGACGGAAACGGTTGGCTTGTCATGCATCCCTTCGAAGATGGAAAACCCAATGGCGACATCTACGTGGGCGCGACCTACGTCGAGGACGGTGACAACCGCACGGTCGACATCATGTTGGACCACGAACCCGCACCCGGTGACATGTATATCGTCATGCTCCATCGTGATGTCAATGAGAACCAGGTCTTTGACTTCGTCTTCGTTGATGCCGTAAACGTGATGGACAAGGCCGTATTCGAAGGCCGCACCATGATTGCACACGCGATCGCGGCGCCCTGATCTCCGAAAACAGACCGAACACCTCGACCGTTCGCAACGTTGGTAGACACCCGCCGTGTTCATCGCGGGAAAGTGAGGGGAAGCAAGACATGGCCGTTTCCTGCCCGATCGATTTCGACGCTCGAGCCCTTCGAGTAGAGGTCAGCAAGATCTATAGTCGCGTCGCAACGGAACCCGATGCCGAGTTCCACTTTCATCGCGGCCCGGACTACGCGGCGCGCCTGCTCGGCTACGACCGGGAACAACTGGCAGGCCTTCCCGAAAGAAGCACATCCTCGTTTGCCGGTGTCTCGAATCCACTCGCCATCGACGATATCCGAGCCGGAGAGCGGATACTCGACATCGGCTGCGGAGCGGGGATGGATCTCCTGCTCGCGGCCTTGCGCGTTGGACCAACGGGACAAGCGATCGGTGTCGACATGACGCCAGAGATGCTCGAGAGCACTCGTCAATCCGCCGAAGATCTGGGCTTGCCAAACGTCCACCTCAAATTCGGCGATGCCGAAGACCTCCCTCTGGATGAAGAGTCTATCGACGTGGTCATCTCCAACGGTGTTCTCAACCTGACGACCGACAAGGAAAAGGCATTCTCCGAAATCGCTCGGGTGTTGAAGCCAGGTGGCCGGCTACTGCTAGGTGATATCGCCGTCGCCGAGGAGCTCTCCCTCGACATCCGAAACGACATCGATCTCTGGACGGGTTGAATTGGCGGTGCTCTGCCGGAGGCAGAGCTCGTTACGCTTCTAGGCCAGGTTGGATTTTTGAATACGAGTGTCGTCGAACGTTTCGATTGTTTCTCAGGCACATCGAAGGACGGCGTCGCGAAAAAGTTCGGCGTGCGGGGCGTAAACGTCTTCGCACTGCGTGAGTAATGCGGTGAGTAGTGCGGTGAGTAGTGCGGCATCACAGCATAGATTGAGAGGCAGAGTTTCGTACGCCTACCGATTGCAGACCACCTGAGCCACGATTGGCTCGTCACGACCCTCGCGCCAGACTTCGACCTGCTCGATGTCTGGCGCTATCCCATCGCAATCGCAATTGCGATGGATCGATCTCAAATTCACATTGGTCGCCCTAGCTGGGCGTCTACGTCAAGACGCGAGGCCGTCTGGGACGTTTCTACATAAGCCTGATCAGCCCATTTCGTCACTACATCGTCTATCCCGCCATGATGCGCGCGGCCCAGAAGGGCTGGCCCCGATATCGAGAATCGATCTAGCCGACTGTTAGGCGCCGGGTTTCGATGGGATCTCGGAATAGCCTTGATTCTGCAGGTCCGCCCACTGCACGACCTCTGCGACCGGCGTTTCCACCGAACCCTCCGCCAGAAAGAACCGCCAAAAGACCAACCCGAACGCGTTGCCCTCGGTATCGAGCCAATTTGGCAAACCCGGATCTTGATGGGCGAGAACCATCCGGAAGCAACCATCGTCGTCGAGCTTCGTTTGTTTTCGATTGAGCGAGACACCGCGGTTGATGTAGTCAAAAGTCTGTTGAAAGCGGTTCCAGAGACAGACATTGGCAAATCGGCAATCAGGCCAGCGGCCAGTCATGACGAGCGCCTCGTCGGGCCCGATCAAAAAGGGCGCCATGGAGTAGTGTGCGTCCGCCGCGGCCAGCCCGAAGTTTCCAGGCGTTACGGGGACTGGAAAGACATTCGGCACGACCGACATAAAGGGCGGCATCTCGTCGCCCGCCAACTGCGGCATCTCGAGAGTCCGCGTTCGCACCGCATTGCAGACACGACGAATGCCCGCGCTCACCTCTTCGTCACGAAGAGGTTCCGGTGTAGCGAAATCGCTCAAGCATTCGATTTTCATCCGCGGCTCGCACCCGGGATCGAGCGCTGCCGGACTCTCGAGTTCGAAATAGTGTCGCGTCGTCACCCGCGAAGCATTTTTCCCCAGCGCCAGCCAATTCCTCTCGCGGGGCGCACCTCCGAGGTAGACAGAGAAAAGTCCATCTCGGTCCACATCGATCTCAGTGTCGTTGATGACACCATCGGTCGCCTTCGGAAGATGTCCGTCTTCCGCGCCTTTCTCGATCGACATGGAAAAATACACAGCATCGTTCATATTTCCCCGCACCACATACGCATAACGCGAATCGATCGGTGCATCAAAATAGATGGCGTCGGGATTGTCGCCGGTAAGCTTTCGGCTCGGCGTGACGATGCGACGAAATCCTGGGGTACGCGTGTCTTGTTCGAAATAGCCAACAAGACCCGCTTCGAGAATATGCATGAGGCCACGATGAGAACCGGCAACGTCCTCCGCTGTCCCGAGATTTCTCTCTTCGCTGCACCACCGCTCATCGACCTCCTTCAATAGGTCGATTAACTCGTGGAGGGCGATGCGACTCTGGGATTGGATTGCCATATCGACGATTCCTCGGCACTACGATGAGAGCAAAGGATAGAGACTCCCTGCCGCTGACAAAATATATGCTGATCGGCCCTGCCTCGTCGGTCTAGACGGGCCTGACGGTTTAGTCGAGTTCGATGCTTCCTTTCACGTGAAAACGGATCTCACTCGTCCCCGCCTCGAACGCCGGCGGAGAAGCCTTTGACGCGAACATCTGCTCGGTGTCCATGCGCGAATGCACCATTCTTGGTTGACTTCCGGATTGCCCCACCGAAATCGAAACCAGGGACCAGTCTTGACGATCCATGCCCTTCGCAATCAAGACCGCTCGAGCCCGAAAAGCCTCCAGCGCTTCTTCGATGAGTGCTTCCTCGAGATCCGTCCGTGTCTTGCGCTGAACAGAAAAAGTGATGCTCGACAAGACGACCAAACTCTCTTGGAGCTTTCCAATCAGCTTCGACAGTCGATCAACATTTTCTGATTCGATTCGAATTTCTTGCCGCGCGCGCCAGCGAATGATGCGGCCGGCGTCATACACGGGCTGCGTCGTATACGCGCCGCTGCCAACTTCCACCCCCTTGCTCTTGTTCGCGATGCCCAGGGCCGATGCCATCTGGCGGTTGACAGCAGCCGCCACGACGGCCGGATCCTTGCCCTCCGAAACGACGGCCAGTCGCGCCGTTACCCAATCGTTTGCGACCTCGCGCATCACTTCGACTTGGAACGAAACCCGGTTTCGTGTGTCCGCCTCCGAATGTCCGAAGGCTGAAAGAGTCGGCAAAAAAGTAAATGCCGCCCAAAGAACCAGAAACCGGCACCTCCATGGCGATC
Organism: Myxococcales bacterium; assembly: GCA_012959805.1. Lineage (GTDB taxonomy): Bacteria > Myxococcota_A > UBA9160 > UBA9160 > UBA4427 > UBA4427. Next base: position 8,141 of record DUCN01000042.1, read on the forward strand.
CAACTGATCGCTCAAAGGTCCGCGTATTCGACTGCATCGTCTTACTCCTCAAAATCATCGTCCGAAACATTCAATCTTGCTCCATCGCGATCAGCATCGTCCGCCATACCTTGCCTAAGCCTACGCGCCGCTTCCCGATCCGTCACTCGCCTCGGTTCGGGATTTCAAGAGATTGATCATAACGACGGGACCTTCCTCGGCATTTATTGCGAAGTGAGCCAGCTCAGTCGGATTGCCATCAAGCCACGGATTCATTCCGGGAACATGATTGAGCGGATCCGACCCACAGCCCAACACAGCTAGAATACAAAGGCCCATCATGGCCGGGCATTTTCGCTTTGCCTCTTCCTCCGAATGACATGGCGAGAAGTATCCAACGCGATCACTGTCCAGATTCAAAGATAAACCATAGGAAATTCGCAATTCCAATCCAGTCCGCCTGGACGGTTTGTAAACTTCCCGCCAGCGTCGAGCCATGAACGAGACTCCCTCACCCTTGTCGAACAAGCGACGATCCCAAGCCGATCGCCGCACATCGAATAACGGCTGGCACCGTTCACGGGCTGTTCGTTCGACCGGGGCTCGACAGCGCCGGAGCTAGGCGTTCTTGGCTGCCAGCCGCGCGCTGCGCCGTTCCATCAGAGCACGCAGACGAGCATGTCGTTCGGCGGTCAGCGGGTAGCCCCAGGTCAGCTTGAGCGCTGCGCAGAAGAAGAGCGCAGGAATAATCGCGTAGAAGACGGCCAGGGAGGTGAGCTGGAAGGGCCCATTATGGATGGCTTCTTCACGGGCAGCGATATAGCCGACAATACCCAGAATCTGAAGCGACACCCCGGTTCCCAATGCGACTGCGAATTTGACCGTCATTCCCGAAATGGCAAAGATCACGCCCGCGCGACGACCGCCGGAACGTGCAGAATCCACATCGACCACATCGGCCAACATGGAGAGCGGCAGGAATTGCAGCCCTCCGAAGCATGCGCCCTTGGCGATGAAAAGCGCTGTGAATTCCGTGACCTGCCCGTTATGAAGAAAGAAGGTGGCGACGCTGATGCAGGAAACCGTGACCATACAAACGGCGAAGGCTTTGTGTTTACCGATCTTATTGCCCAGCATCAGCCAAGCGGGAATCGCGGAGAGCCCGGCGACAAAATAGTACGAGTAGAGAATTCCAATAGTCGGCACGGCAATAACGTCGCGCATGAAGAATACACTCAGAGCATTCCTGAAGGATTCCGCGAAGGTGACCAGGAGAACGATCAAGAGAACCCGCTTCATCGGCCCGTTGCGAGCGACATGAAGCAAGCCCTCGCGGAACGGCACGTGCTTGAAATTCTCGAGCTGCGGCTCCCTCACGAAAACTAGCAGCAAGAGCACGGCGACCGGCATCGAGATCCCCACGGTCCAGGCCATTGCCTCCATGACCGGTCCCGCGTCGAGCTCCCCCCTATATTCAACGATCGCCGGCACAAAGGCAGCGACGATCAGTCCCAAAAGGACAAAGCCTTCACGGGCTGCGGTGACTCGAGAGCGCTGGTGATAGTCCGGGGACAATTCGGCGCCCATCGCCTGATAGGTCAGGCTGACCATGGTCGAGCCCAGGAACATGAAGCTGATCCAGAAGAGGAGATAGAAGGGCCCGACGCCTTCGTGGGGGACGAAGAGTTTAAATGCGCCGTAGACCATGAGCGGCGTTCCGGCGAAAATCCAGGGTTTTCGCCGTCCCCAACGCGTCTTCCATTTGTCGCTCATGAAGCCGATTGCTGGATCGGTGATGACATCGGAGAAGCGAGCCAGCATCAGCATCAGACCAACGGTCGCCAGACTGATCCCAAGCTCGCCGGCATAGAAAGGCGGGAGCCAGATCGCGATCGGATAACCGATGACAGCGAGGGGAAGACCGACCGTGCCGAATAACAAGACCGTTGATCGCTTCAATACGTTGACGTCAGACAACCCGACCTTCAAACCTACTCTTCATTCAAGACTCCCCTCGCAATTTTCATCCCAGTTGTCTGGCCAACGCCTACTCGGAAAAAATCGGATCGATTCCATCCGAGGTCGCACCGAAATCGCGACCTTAGATTTCGTCAAAGACACGCATCATCTCTTCGAAGGGAACATCATCGAATGTTCCCCGATCATTCACGTACTCCATGTGACGACGCCCATCGGTGTCGAAGGGCTGAAGCAAGGCGTTTTCCGTTCCGTCGATATACATTTCGCAATAGCCATGAAACACGAAGAGATCCGTGCCCATCCGGTCGAGTAGCTTCGGTGTCGCCAGATGATTTCGCACATCTGCGAAGCCGACACGAGCCGGAACGCCAGCGGCGCGAGCAGCCGCGGTCAAGAGGATGGCCTTGGGTCCGTAAACGCACACGTTGTTCTCACGATTGCGCTCGCCCGATAGTCTTCGGCTGCATGGCTCACAGCGTAAGGGTCATATCGAAGTCCATCGCGGACCGCGTAGAAGAGTCGAATGGCCCTCTCGCGATTCGAAATGGACCCCTTCGGTCTTGCTGCGCGAAAATGCCAGAATCCGAGGCTCATCCCAGTCGAGAAACCAGGTTGGTTCGAGCCATCGACTCTTTTCGATACTCACTCCATTCTTGTCATCGCCGCTGCTCAAGTCCGCTCCGCCTCGCTCTGCGTAACATAGCGCTCAACAAGAGCAAATTTCTAAACCTTTCCCGATGCCGTCATGCGAAGCGCATCGAGAACCCTCCTCAGACACCGAAAATTCCATCATGCATCAGCTTGATGCCCAGAACGAGAAGCGACGCGTAGACGACCCTGAAGAACAGCGCCTCATTGATCCGATGATGCAGCCTCGCGCCAATCAGAATGCCAATCGGGGCAAGCGGTGCCAACACCAGCGAAGTCGCGAGATTCGAAGCATCGAGCTGACCGAGCCAGGCGTAAGGTCCGATCTTGAGCCAGTTGATGCCAAAAAAGAACACCACCGTCGTCGCCTGAAACGTGGTCTTGCCGAGCTGCTGTGGCAATAGATAGATATGAATCGGTGGGCCTCCGGCGTGCACGCTAAAACTCGTAAAGCCGGAAAGCGATGACCAGAACGTTCCACCTCCCATACTCGCTTCGCGTGCCGGACCTTCGGACGAGACGAGCCACCATCTCAATGAGAACACAAACGCGATAAGCCCCACCATGATCCTCAGATCATCTGCGGAAAGCATCTCGAAGGTGGCGAAACCGATCGCGGTTCCAATCACGGCTCCCGGTATCATCGTGACGAGATTGCGGCGGTCCCACTGGCCCCAGTAGGTTCGAAGAGCCGCCACATCCATCAGCATCAGAATCGGAAGGAGAATCGCCGCGGCACGCACCGGCTCGATAGTCAGGGACATAAGGGGAACGGCAACAAGACCAATCCCACCCGCCAGACCACCCTTCGCGATTCCAAGAATCAAGACCGCGAGGGTCGCGGACAAGTAGAACCAGGGATCGTCGATCATGGGAATATCTCTCAGCACGCCGCAGTCTCGCACATTCGGCGCAGGACGTACGTGCGATCCGCGAAGGCGCAGAGCGCATGGCTGGGAGAAGCACGATTAGATCCGGCGACTCACACCCGACCAGATCTTCGATCTCGAGAACGGGCTCGAGATTGCCAAGTCGACTGGCAAGACCATGACCGAGCTGACACGAGAGGACTTTCCCCTTCCGATTTTTGCTCCCACAATTGTGGAATGCATACGGCATGGATGCGGAGCCTGCAGGTCGGTCGCGGCTTCATCAATGTGAAGGGCATCCCAACGAAGCAAGGCGTCGCAACTGATGCAGCGGACATAGTGCTATCCGATCAATGAATGACGCACTCGGAAAAACCCGTGCAACCCTTTCCTTCAGACCTTAGTCAGTCGCCCGTTTCACATCCTTCAACGCGATCACCAGGAGTCCCAAATGAGAATTCAGCTGGCACTCAACGTCGAGGTCAACAAGCGGAAACCCGGATATGCGAATTTCTCTGTCGAAGAGCCACCACTCAAGCTCGTCCTCTCCGAGAACGCCGACGAGCGACTGAACCATCTCGGCGGCGGAGTCTTTCATGACTAGGATGTCCAGGCGGCCACGGATCGGCTCATGCCGGCGGATCTCGCTGCCTGCGTAGAAGACGAGCAGACCTGCTGTTATGCCCGGCAAAACAAGGTCTGGGCCATTGATCCCGAGGGCCTGCCATGGGAGTACTACCGGATCGTCGGAGACTCTGAGACTTTCGGTAGCGGTGGAGCCTTCAGCGAACTCAAGAGCGCACGGACAGGCTGCTGCACCTGAGGTGGTCGCATCGAGAACTCGGGCCGCTAACTCACCGAGTTCGCCTCTTCTCTCACAATCTCCACCGCGCGGCCGAGCGTCTCGAGACGCTCGGCCGCAGTGGCGCCAACGGGATCGAGTCGAAGAACATCGATACCGACCTTTTGGTAGAGGCGGACCCGATCGCGGATAAAGGCATCGTCGCCGAACAGGCTCGTCGAGGCAATCATGTCGTCGGGGACCTCGGCGGTGGCTTCCTCGCGGCGGCCTTCGACCCATAGCTTCTGAACGAGCGTCGCGGCCTCCTCGAACCCACTTCGCTTATACGCGTCGTTATAGAAGTTCGTCTTGGCGGACCCCATCGCTCCCAGCTGAAAAGCCATGCGGGGCTTGGCCTTCTCGATGAGAGGACCGGGATCCGACGTAAACGCCACCGAGGCCCCCACACAGAGCGTGATGTCGGAGAGCGACCGTCCCGCTTTCTCAGCACCCCGTCGGAGATGCTGCAGATGCGCTTGCGCGGCGTCGGGCGTGAAGGATGTTCCCAACCAGCCATCCGCCAGCTCCCCGGTGAGTTCGAGTGCTCTCGGGGAGAGCGTCGCCAGCCAGATCGGGAGGTTGGCGTTCGGCGGCTGGGAGAGACGCAACGCCTTCCCTTCTCCGCCCGGCCGCGGCAAGATATGATGCTCGCCCTGGTAGTTGAGCTTCTCGCCGCGAAAGGCTTGCCGCACGATTTCGATCGTCTCGCGCATACGCACAAGCGGCTTCGCAAAGCTCTGCCCCTGCAAGCCTTCAACGACCTGTGGTCCCGAAGCGCCCAGGCCCAGGATGAACCGACCACCCGTAATCGTCGACATCGTCAATGCCGTCATCGCGGTCATACTCGGCGTCCGAGCGCTGATCTGCATGATCCCCGTACCCAGCGTCATCATCTTTGTTCGCGCACCGATATACGCCAAGGTCGAGACAGCGTCATAACCCCATGCCTCGGCGCTCCACGCCTGATTGACGCCTAACTTCTCGGCCTCGACTGCAAAACCAACAGTTTCCTCGAAATCATCTTTCTTGCCCGATGCGGCCCCACCAATCCCAATTGCCGTCTTCATCTGCTACAGCCCTCCACGTTGAGATTTAGTAGAATGATGCCAGACGAGAGACTTGCCTGCATCGCGTACATGCTTCGAGAGGATAAACATGGATAGGCGAACACGCGGCGTCATCGCTGCAGCCTTCATTGCACAGGGCCTTGCGGTTGGATCGACGCTCGCAGTTTTCAGCCTCTTCATACGGCCGGTTGCGGAAACCTTCGGCGCCTCAACGCTCGAAGTCAGCATTGGCATTTCATTGATCATGCTTTCGCTGGCCACTTGCGGGGTCCCAATCGGCATCTGGCTGGATCGCGGAACGCCCAAATACGTCATGTTCACCGGCTGTACGCTGATGACGACAACCATCCTATTGGCGTCCATTGCCCAAAGCCTTGGTGCTCTGGCCGCGCTCTGCGTTATCTCCGGAATCGCCATTCCCATGCTAGGCCCCCTCACCACCGCCGCCGTCGTCGGAAAGGTCGCCAGCACCCAGCGTGGCCGCGCCCTGGGCATTGCCAATCTGGGAATTCCCGTTTTCGGGATCGGTTTCGCTTTTGCCGCGGGATTCGCGATCGAAGCCTCGGGTTGGCGAACAACTCTTCAGCTCTTTGCCAGCGTCATCTTCATTCTCGGTTTCCCCGCCATCGCCTTCGGCATCCCGACAGATCTGAATGAGTCTTCGAGGTCCGAGGCAAAGCAAGTCGCCCCAGCGGATCATTGGACACCCATACGACTTCTCGCCTCTTGGGAATTCCGATTGATCGCACTGATTCTCGGCATCGGAATGGGGACGACCACCGGCTGGGTCGCTCACGTCGCGCCCTACCTGAATGACCTCGGTGCTTCGATGCGCTTTTCCGGAGGCATCCTCGGAATGATGCAAGGCGCGATGATGGTCGGGACACTCGTGTTAGGCACAATGGCCGATCGCCGCAGCCCCGTGCGGATCCTACTCGGCGTTTTCGGTGTTCAGATCGCCTGCTTCGGCGTTCTCTTCTCGGATTTCGGGCTCATCGCCGCATCCGCCGCGCTGCTGGTTGCTGGAGTCGCCACCGGCGGACTTCTTCCGGTGCTAAGCCATCTTTTCGCTGAGCAATTTGGGACCGCCAATCTCGGACGCTCCATGGGACTTGCCAATCTGGCGATTCTGCCTTTTGGATTCAGTCTCCCCATGTTGGCGGGTTGGCTGCGCGACACCACGGGAAGCTATTCGACAACGACGCTCCTATGCATGGCCCTGGTCCTCGTCGGGGCCTTCGCCGTAACTGCACTCTCTGCAACTCTCAGAAGAGCCAGTCGCGTGACCACCGCGCCATCCCTGTCGTAGTTCGCTCCGTTCGCCAGATCAGTAATGCGGAGGCGGTGGTTCTTCAGTGCGATCCACGCCGCCCTCTTGAATACTGACCAGGACTTGTCGTAACCGCTCCACTTCGAGCTTCAGCGAGTCGATCTGACCTTGCTGTTCCGTCACGACTTCGTTCAGGTCATCGACCAAGCGATCCTGATAGAGAATCCGACTCTCCAGATTCTCGAAGCGAGTTTCGATCGTCCCCGCGGTCCCGTCCTCACCCTTCATCCCATCCCACCCTTCTTTGACTCGTCGACTCGTCCGCATCAATCTCCACTAAAACGTACTCCGTTTCAGGTGAAACACACCGCACGAGGCAATCCCACCCGATTCGACCAAGCACGCTCGAATGGGCCGCCTCTGCCGGATTGCAAATGGCATCCTTTCTGCGTCGCAATGAGGCCATATGTCCGCACACGAATTCTAAAGCGAAATGAAATGAAGGGCGATCATTCAGCACTTTTTCGACGAGGTCACCTGGACACTCAGCTACGTCGTACATAAGGGTCAGGCGGCAATCGTGATCGATCCGGTTCTCGACTACAACCGGAACAATGCACGCACTTCCTGGACCTCGGACGAAAAGATTGCGGCGTATCTCGATCGCGAAGGTCGGGATACCGAATTAGAAGCCCCTGAATTGATTCTGCCATCCATTCAGGTCAACATTCGAGCCGGAGCCCTCCCTGAGGCTGAAGCCTACGGCACCGGCTACCTGAAGATTCCACTCAACGTGCTAGGCAAGGCCGAGTAGAGGTTGGACTCGATCGGAATCGCGAAGAATCCTAAGGACGATCTCGATGACCGGAACAGAAACTCATGAGTAAGCAGCCGCGATCGTTTGGTCCAGTGACATGGTGCTTGATGGCGGCACTGCTATTTGGTGCGACGACACCTGCTGCAAAGAGCCTGGTTGATGACATGGGCCCCATCCTGCTTTCGGGCCTGCTCTACTGGGGCGCAGCACTCGCCGTATCCCCGGCCGCCATTCGGGATTGGCGCAAGGATCGAAAAACGCCTCGACAGGGTCGTGGCCTGCTTCTCGGAGCCGTCGTCTTCGGAGGCCTCGTCGGGCCGATCTTGATGCTCTGGGGACTTTCTCTTGCGAACGCGGGCTCGGTCTCGCTTTGGTTGACGCTCGAAACTGTTGCGACCGCGGTTCTCGCGCGGCTCTTTTTCCGCGAACATCTCGGGGCCTTGGGTTGGCTTGCGACCGGACTGGTCGTTGCCGCCAGCATCGGACTTGCGGGCCCGGAGTCCGGCGGCCTCGCAGCGGCGATACTGGTTGGCCTAGCGTGTATCGCTTGGGGGCTCGACAATAATCTGACTTCGCTGATCGACGGCTACTCGACCGCCGAGATCACCGGTTTCAAGGGTCTTTATGCCGGGGCCGTCAGCGTACCGATCGGTCTGTTGGTTGGAGGCGCGGCCACGGGAACCCAACTCATGGCCGCCCTACTCATCGGCGCCGTCGGTTACGGCGCATCACTCATGCTCTATGTCGCGGGCGCCCAACAGCTTGGCGCGACACGCTCCCAGCTCTATTTCTCGACGGCGCCGCTCTTTGGATTGGCGGTCGCATGGGGCGTGTTCGACGAATACCTCGGGGTCTCGCATTTCGTCGCCATCGGCATCATGGCTACTGCGTTATGGATTCTCTACCTCGAATCCCACGAACACGAACATGATCATGAAGCGCAGGAACATACCCATTGGCATCGACACGATGACGGCCATCACGACCATGACCACCAATACGATCAATCAAGCACCGGGCGTGCATCGGGCGCATGGCATCAGCATCGACACGCGCATAGGGCCAAGACCCATCGCCACGCGCATAGTCCCGATCTTCACCACCGACACGCACACGATTCACATGTTCGAAAGACGGCGGAAGACCACTGAGTCTTCTTGGGGTCTGGATCCTGAATCAGTCAGTCGGGCATCACGATGTTGCCGGATTCGACGTCTTCCATGGACTCGAGCACACTGAGATCGTCCCAGACTGGAATATTGGCTTCCGCATAGAGCGCCCGGGTTCGGTCGGTGACGGCGCCGACGCGAACCAGCGCGGGCATCATCAGATCCTTGAAGGAATGGATATGACCGGGAGGCAGCTTGCCATTGAATCCCGCCCGACCTTCCTTCATTACGGCCTTGATGAAGTCCTCGGGATCGATTTCACAATTCTCGAGCACCTTCATGAAGCCGGGGTCGACTTTCCGCTGACCTTTGCCGTCGGCACCGCCCTGCGCCTCTGCCATGCCGCGCACCGCTTCGAAAGCGAACTGAGCGACGTCCTCGCGGTCGTCCTCGTGCATCTCACCGATGCATTTCTGCAAGTAGAGGTTGCCGAAGGCGACATGCCGCGCCTCGTCTAGCAGAACGTACTCCGTGAGACTTTTCAAGAGTGGGCAGGTCGTTTGCCGGCGCATGTTATGGAAGGCAGAAAGCGCCAACCCCTCGACGACCATATTCATTCCGATCATGATCTTGACGTAGTGGCCCGATGACAAGGTCGCGTCGATGAGTTCCTTCAACCAAGGTGAAATCGGATACGCAAGAGCCAACTTCTTGATGTAGCGATCATAGACTTCGACATGTCGCGCCTCGTCCATAGTCTGGGTCGCGGAGTAGAGCTTCGCGTCGTAGTCGGGCACCGCATGAGTCACGGCAGCCGCTGTCATCAGCGCCCCCTGTTCACCGTGCAAAAATTGCGAAAGCAGCTGCGCGGAAAAGTGCGCGTTGAATCGGTCGCGTTCGCTCTTCGAAAATTTCTGGATCAGCGGAAGGCTCATCAAACCGCTGATGCGTTCATCCATGAGCGGCTTTGATGGGTCAATCTCGATGGACCAGTCGAGCTGCTCGTCCGCATTCCACTGGGTGACCTTGGCCTTCTTGTATAGATTTTCGAGCTTTTCCTGACTAATGAAATAGTCGAATTGCCAAGCCACTTCCATCGGTGTCGCGTAGGTGTGTTCGCTTGCCCAAGGATCGCTCGCCGCATCGATGGACCCATCTGTCACCGGACTACTCTCGCTCATCAACGTCTCCTGAATCGGGCACGATTCGACGCCAAAGTGTAACCGCTCGCATGGGCTCCGGCTGCCACGATCACTCGTAAAATCGAGCATTCACCGTCAACATCCACACGCAAGATCAGCGTTCGCTATCCGCGTACCCCTCCAATCGAAGTGCAAGTTCCCTGCTTAATGCCGCGAAGCGATTCAAGTCTGCCCGCGGGAGATCATTCCAGACGACCTCGATGGCGCGAGTCCGTTCCCGACGCAATCGCGTCACTAAACGTTTGCCCGAAGCCGTCAGTGAATACTCTCGCTGCCGCGCGTCTTCTTTGCCAATCGTCGCCCGGATGAGATCCCGATCAAGAAGCTGGCGCAGGATCTTCGAGACGGCGGCGGAACTGCGCTCACGCCGTCGGGCAAACATCGAAGGCATGAAATGCTCCGTCGAGATCTCCTCGATGACACGCCACTGGGTCTCAGTCAGCCCTACGGATCGGGCAAGCTGCTCCCGGCGAAGCACGAAGGCCTCCGTCAGTCGCTGCAACGATTCGATGGCCGTGCCGACGGACGAAGAGAGAGTTGATTTATTTACCATGGTCATATATTAGTCTTAGTTAACTAATAGACAAGACCGGAGATTGGGGAATGGACAACAATCAGGCGATCCAGAATCGATTCGGAGAATCTGCCGACCTCTATGCCAAAAGCGGGGTCCATTCAGACCCGGACGATTTGCGTCGTATGACGGCGGCGGCCCAGCTGGTGGGCAATGAACGCGTCCTCGATCTCGGAACCGGAACCGCGCATACCGCCCTGGCTTTCGCCCCCCTGGTCGCCGATGTCGTCGGACTCGACCTCACCCAGGAGATGCTCGACGCGGGTGGCCGCTTGGCCAGGGAACGCGGCATAGACAATCTCGATCTGAAATTGGGCGACGCCGAGGCGATTCCCTTTGAGAATGAGAGCTTCGATCTGGTGGTGGCCCGCCAATGCCCGCATCATTTCGCCGATGTTGCTCTCGCTGTTCGGGAAGCGGCGCGAGTCTTACGCCCGGGCGGGCGACTCTTGATTCTGGACTCGATTTCGCTGCCGAATGCAAAGCTCGATACATTCATGAATGCCGTCGAGATCCTGCGCGACCCTTCGCATGTCCGAAATTACAGCCTCGCCCAGTGGAAGAGTTTTTTCGAGGACGCGGGAATCGTCGTCCGTGTACAGCATGACTGGCTGCTGCGACTCGAATTCGAGGACTGGACGAAGCGAGGCGGGACGGCTGCGCCGGCAGTCGCTCAGCTTCGTGCCATGCTGAGCAGCGATGCGCCTTCGGAAGTGCTCGAAGCCTACGCCATCGACCGTGTCAGCCACGACTTTGGCCTCCCCGTTGGGCTCACGGAGGGCCAGAAGCCGGCGTGAACGATCCTGATCGGCCGATTCGAGGCATATCCAAGGGACTAGCCGAGAGCCTTGACCGACTCCGCGATTTCTTCCGGCGTCACCTGGGGTGCGAACCGTTCGATGACCTGCCCGTCTGATCCAACAAGGAACTTGGTGAAGTTCCAGGCGATGTCATGGTTTTCGTCTGCATCGGGATGACCGGCTTTCAGAAATTGATAGATTTCGCTGGCACCGTCGCCATTGACGTCGACCTTGGAAAACATCGGGAAGGTTGTGCCATATTTCGTCGTCGCAAATTCGAGAATCTCGGCATCCGTCCCGGGCTCCTGGGCGCCGAACTGATTGCACGGAAACGCAAGGACGTTCAAGCCATCCGACTCATCATGAAGGGTACGCAGACCTGCGTACTGATCAGTAAGACCTCAACGGCTTGCGACGTTGACGACGAGACAGAGCTGTCCTTCGAACTGGGACAAGCGGACGGGCTCACCCTGAATCGAAGCGACTTCGAAATCGTGCAGACTGGGCATGATGACTCCTTTGATTCGCGATGCTTTTAATTCGCGATGGGTTCGGCTTTGGTCCGGCCGAGGCCAGTTTTCGCTTCCCACTGGAAACGCATTGCGTGAACCTGAGATCGATGAGGTTAGTCGGATTGACGTGAGTTGACGAGAGGTCGAGGTCGCGAACCGGCGACGCGTTCCGACAGCCCGCCGATCCAACTGGCGGTTTGACGAAACCTCAGAGGGGCTCGACCAAATCATGGATCGAGAAATCCCAGCAGAGCCCGCCGCCGACCTCTGCGAAATCATCCACCGAAAAGGCCAAGGGCGCCCAATTGTAGATCGAAGCCAACGCCTGGCATCGACGCTCGAGCGACTCATAACTCGTGTCCTCGAGAATTGTCTCAGCGATCTTCGTCGCCGTATCGCGCCCCTTTGACATCCGAACGCCGCCACCGGCGGGGGTATCTAGAATGGCGAAGCGTGGCTGGCTGTGATCCCAATTCGACCACTCTGGCAAATCGCCCCCGCGGCCTTTTCCCGGACTCCCGTGCCACGCAAATTCCGCCCAATACGACCCCATCGCTCGACTCAAGCTCTCGCGGCCCGCACGATTCTCCTCATCGAAGAGGCGATCGGAATTCGGTCCCAGATCCCAATGTCCAAAGACGAAGGGAATTTCGAATCCATGGGCTGCACCGATCAATTCGGCGAGGTTGCTCCAGAGAAACGACGGCTGTTCGTCCCAATCGAAGCGATAGGAGAAGACATTTCCGGTCATCGAACGAGACAAATCCTGAGCGATCTCATCCACCGCCATCATCCTCCAGATCCGTGTAAGCGTCTCGGCGTCGCGGAGGTAGCGATCACGGTCGCGGAAAGTGGGGATGATCCCGAAGACCTGCGAAGTGTATTCGCGGTTGTAGAACAGAAAAAGCTTCTCTTCGTCCCGATTCGTTCCAAGGATCACGGGAACACGATTGAAGGACGCTTCGGGGCGAAATGCGTGGCCCAAAGGATAAGGCGGCAAAACAAAACCGTCTTCAAAGATTCGGGGACAGATGTAACCGTCTTCGACGTCTGTCCCTTCTCTTCGATAACCCTCGAAAAATTCGGCGACCGTTTGCTCTCGAAGAAACTGACTGAGTGTCTCGTCGTCCATCGCCGCGATCTTTTCTTTCGCACTGACACGATCGGTGGCAATTTTTCGCGCCACCAAGAGTCTCACCAGAACTTCATTGGAACTCGATGCGCGGCCGGGCTCGGCAGCGTCGGCAAAATTTTCCGCCGCCGCGGAAGAGAAACTCCAAGTGAGAGCACTCTCCGCGATCGCGCGATGAAACTTCCCCTCCGCCAGTGGAGAAGCCATCAATGCCAGGACATTCCAGGCCCCCGCCGACTCACCAAAAATTGTGACGTTTGCCGGATCCCCCCCGAACGCAGCGATATTATCTTTAACCCATTCGAGCGCGAGGATCTGGTCGAGAGTTCCGAAATTGCCAGATGCATCGGCGGCATCCGCACCGGCGCGCAAAGCCCTATGCCTAAACCATCCAAGAAATCCAAGCCGATAGTTAATCGTGACGACCACGACTTGCTGTTCGTCGGCCAGCCGGCTGCCATTGTAAAAAGATGACGTTCCGGAAGTATTTCCACCACCGTGAATCCAGAACATCACCGGCAGGCCAGCAGACTTCGATGCATCGGACATCCCAGACACGTTAGGCGCGTAGACATTCAGGAACAGGCAATCCTCTTCACCAATGGTGTCGCCCTTCGAGAACGCAGCATCCGTATTCGTCGTCGAGGCGTACTGAGGGCAGGGCGAGGCAAAACGAAGGGCCTTGAATGGTTGATCCCAGCCCGCAGCCGGGACCGGCGCGCGAAAGCGCCGGTCTCCGATCGGTGATCGTGCATAGGGAATACCGCGCCAGGCGAATCCACCGTAGAGCCCCTCTGATCCAACGACGTCACCGGCGGGCGGATGCCGGAGTGATTCCGAAACAAGGGACCCCACTGAGCGAGACGATGTACCCGGCGAAAGAGCCGTTCCGGAACAGCCCAGGCTGAGCAGGAGGCCGACCCCCAGAGCCACCCCGGTCTTCCTCGCCGTTCCCATCGCTGTCAAAGCCATTCGCATCATCGTCGTGCCCATGAAACTTACTCGTCCTTTGTCAATTCTGTCTTGGTCAATTCTGTTCATGAAGATGAGTCTTCGCTCAACTCGAGCGAGTACGACCAGACACCCGGGACTCTTGCTGCTGCGCCCGTCGCTTTTCACCGGCCAAACGCAGCTGCTCCGCAGCTTCCGCGTCGACTCGCGCATAACGATCCTTCCAATCTTCGTCATCACTCCAACGGAAGGGGGTCTGTACCGTCGTTCGAGGCAGTCGCGCACTCTCGAACAGATCCAAGGCATGGCGAACCAGCGACAGCTGCATCTCGGAATCTTCCGGCTTTCCGCAGGGATTGCCAAGGGGAAAGTCGCTGAAGATAAATCGTGGAACACCGCATTCCTCGACGATGTCCCGTGCCGAACCGACAATCACCGTTGGAATACCGCTTTGCTCAAGCGCTCGCGCGACCAGACTCACGGTCTGGTGACAAACCGGTCAGAGAGGAACCAACAAGGCGATGTCGGCACCGTCGTCGATACATCGCGCCACGATCTCCGGCGCATCCTGTTCGATCGTTCTTCGCTGGCTGTAGTCGGTGGGCACGCCATGAAATCGCGGGGCGATCGATTTAATTCGCCCTTCCTTCTGTAGTGATCGCAGAGCGCTGAGCGGCAAGAAGGATTCGACATCATTGGTATGAGTCGATTCCTTGTCCCAGGCGAGATCATCGGTGTAGAGGCGATCCGGAGTCGTCTGCGTTTCCCCTGACCAAACCGATTTACTTTCATGTCTTCCACCCTCCCGCTCTTCGACGGAGTCGAAGGGACTGGCTGTTGTCACGATCGCGACCCGAGATTCCCCAAGTGGCTTGACCAACTCCGTAAAGGGCACATCCGCGTGATGGGCCCATCGATAGGGCCTGTCGTAGCCCTGCGCTCTGTAGAATCGGCGCGTTCGATCGATATAGGAGATGAAGCTTCGATGCGTAATCGGCGAATTCGACATGTCATTTCTCTCGGTGTGACCGGTCTGCGGTAAGCGTTTGCGGTTCGAGCAGCTCGGTGCACAAGGAGTCTAGTCCACGGGCACTTCGATGCACCTTCGCGTCGGATCAGACCGCTCATCGTCAATCCGAGATGATTCATCGTCGCGGCGCGAGCGTGTTACGGTCTCCGTCGACGGAAGGCAGTCCGAATGACGCCAACAGTCCACCAGGAGAATGAAATGAACTTCGACATCCCCGAGAAACTGGCGGCCTACCTGGGTGAACTCGACGATTTCATCGAGCGCGAGATCAAACCCCTCGAAGAACAACACGACAATATCCGCTTCTTCGATCATCGACGCGAAGACGCTCGCACGGATTGGGACCGCGGTGGATTGCCGAGTGAAGAATGGGAAGCCTTACTCGCCGAGGCGCGACGCCTTGCTGATGCAGCCGGCCATTTTCGCTATCCCTTCCCCAAGAAGTACGGCGGACGCGACGGAACCAACCTGGGCATGGCGATCATCCGCGAGCATCTCGCGCATCGTGGTCTCGGACTCCACAACGACTTGCAGAATGAGCATTCAATCGTCGGCAACAATGTCGGCCTGCTCCTCATGCTCGAATACGGAACCGAAAGTCAAAAGGCCGAATGGGTCGACGGTCTCGCCGCGGGCAAACGCGGATTCGCGTTTGGCATCACGGAGCCCGAGCACGGTTCCGATGCCACGCACATGGAAACGACCGCCGTTCGAGACGGCGTCGGTTGGCGAATCAACGGCGAGAAGACATGGAACACGGGAATCCACAAAGCGGAATTCGACATGGTGATGGCGCGAACCAGCGGCAAGGCCGGTGATGGGCGCGGCATCACGGCGTTTCTCGTGCCAATGAAAGCGACCGGCGTCCAGATCGAGGAAATGCTCTGGACCTTCAACATGCCGACGGATCATGGCCGGGTTTCCTTCACCGATGTCGTGGTCGGAGACGATGCGATCTTTGGTGGTGAAGGACGTGGCCTGGGCGTGATTCAGCATTTCTTCAATGAGAATCGAATTCGGCAGGCCGCTTCGAGTCTGGGAGCTGCCCAGTACTGCATCGATCAAGCGGTCGAGTACGCGGGTGAGCGAAAGCCCTTCGGCAAACCCCTCTCGACGAACCAGGCGATCCAGTTCCCGCTCGTTGAACTACAAACCCAATGCGAGATGCTACGAGCGCTCATTCATAAAACCGCCTGGACCATGGATGAGCGAGGGGCGTTCTCGGTCTCAGACAAAGTCTCCATGTGCAACTACTGGTCGAATCGCCTCTGCTGTGAAGCAGCCGACCGAGCCATGCAGGTCCATGGGGGGCTGGGATATTCTCGCCACAAGCCCTTCGAACATATCTACCGACACCATCGCCGGTATCGCATCACGGAAGGCTCCGAAGAAATCCAGATGCGGCGCGTCGCCGGTTATCTATTCGGCTTCATGAAGCAGCAGGCACCGAAGGGTGTAGAAGAGAAGTGAGCGTAGAAGGCTCCACCTCGAAAGGAAAACGCATGTCGATTCGAATTACATACTGCGCGAGTTGAAACTACAAACCCCGAGCGGCCGGTCTGGCTGCCAAAATCGAAGAGAAACTGGGCGACATGCCTGAACTCATCGCCGGGCGTGGTGGAATCTTCGACGTCGAGGTCGACGGGCGAATGATCTTCTCGAAACACGATGCGGGACGATTTCCCGAAGACTCTGAAATCCTGGATCAACTCGCCTGAGTCGGTAGCTGTATGAAGCGGTCGATCGCGGTGGCGGGCATCACCCCGCTATTCCTGGGCGACCGGGTCCTTCTCGAGTCCAGGCAGTCCATCGAGGCTCGTGTGATTCGCCTCGATCCGGCGCTCCATGAACGCCTCCTGGCTTCGCTTGGCGTTGTGCTTGACCAAAATGTCGCGGTCACCCACAAAGTCGTAGTTCGGCACGGCCCATCCGCAGGACCGCTGAACCCTTTCAATCGCGACTTCAATGATGCCGCGCACCGGAACATCGATGTCGGGAAAATCGGGACGCAGCGCATCAAATCCTGGAGTGCCGAATTGATGCGCCGTTCCTTGTCCGTAGATCCGAAGAATCAGCGGATCGCCCTCGAAAGCGCAGAACATCAAACAGATTCGGCCATTTTCCCGCAGATGAGCGTGGGTTTCGATTCCGCTTCCTCCGAGATCGATATAGGCGACCCGGACCGAATCGAGCCGCGCAAAACTCGACAGCCCCTTCGGCGAAACGTTGACATGACCGTCGGCGGAAAGTGGCGCCGTCGCAACGAAGAACATCTTCTGCTCGTCGATGAAGGCGGCTTCCTTGGGGCGAATCTCGTCAAAAACTTCCATCTCTCACTGGGCCTCATCAAGGGTGACGGCACGCGTCAACGCGAATCGCAGCAGCAGGTATGCCAGTAGCCCGATTGGACCTAACATCAGAGTCATCACAAGACACGGCACGACGAAGAGATGGGAGATCGATCGGCGACGCGCGTCACGAACTTCCCAGGCGCCTACGAAGAGATCGAAGACTAGATAATGCACCCATCCGACCAGCGCGAAGCTCGGACTCGTAAAGAGCATCATCACGCCATCAAGGGTCGAGAATCCGCCCTCCTCCGACATCGTCGGGCTCATCACTAAAACCGCCAGATAGACACTCCCCAGCAGAATGGGAATCCAGATCTGATGAACCAACCGCTGCGTAAACGACCAATTCGGCGCGAAAGCCAGGAGCAGCCACGCGGGAAGCACGCCACTATTGCAGATCAAGAAGATCGTCTCGGGCGTCATTCGAATCCGCCGCTTACCTGTTTTTTCAGAAATGTATTCAATTGCCGATCGTGCCGACTCGCGGCACTGACCGGCTTGATTCCGGGGCTCCAGCGCGGGGGCTCGGCCGGCTCCGGAACATCGCCCATGACCGTCACACGCTGGATTACGCGTTCCCCTTCGAAGTCATTAAGTACACAATGCTGCGTACATCGATTGTCCCACATGGCGATCGTGCCCTCGCTCCAGTGATAGCGAAGGGTGAACTGGCTTCGCGATGCCCAGCTCGTCAGAAACCCCAGCAAGGCGTCGCTTTCTTCATGACCGAGCTCGACGATTCGCCGTGTAAAATGCTCGTTCACGAAAAGCGACTTGCGTCCGGTGACGGGATGAACACGAATCACTGGATGAATCGCCATGTTCTCGGGGTGCCCATGCGCATGGGCATCATGAAGCGCACTCAGCCCTTCGCAAAAGGCGCGCATGGGCGGCGTCAGTTCTTCGTACGCCTTGTACATGTTTGCCCACATCGTGTCCCCACCAACGGACGGGCACTTCACCATATGTAGAATCGCGATCACGGAGGGCTCTTCCTGACAGGTCAGGTCGCTATGCCACTCATCCGCGATTGCGCCCTTGCCTCCAAAGGCGCGGAGTTCGAAAAATTCCGGTCGTTCCCCGCCGAGCGATAGATTCGGATGGCTCTCGAGCTTCCCGAAGAGTTCACCAAAGGCAATATGCGAATCCGGAGAGAGATGCTGATCGGGAAACAAGAGGACCTGATGATCCATGAGTAGAGACTCGATTCGCTTGGCCTCCGTGGGACCCGCGTCCCGAAGCGATAGTCCGCGAACCTCTGCTCCCAAAGAACCCGAAAGCCTTCGGATGTCGAGACCCTCAACATTTTCAGAGACCGTCATGATTTCATCCTCCACGTCATCGTTCCGAGGCACCCAGCGTACGACATCGATTCAGGGTTGTCCGGCCAGCGATTCGGCGACGAGCCGACGGGCGTGAGGGTTCCGGCAAGGCCCGCTAATAACCCTGCGTGACCGAAACCGACTCACCCGCCAGAATGTGTTCTTCGATCTCGACGGGACGCTGACTGACCCCAAGATCGGCATCACCTGCTCGATCCAGTACGCCCTCGAGAAGCTCGGGGTAGACGGGGATCGATCCAAAACAGGCGACAACGGTCGGTGATCGACGGCACGACATCATTGGCGCACATAACAACCAGATCTCATCGATTGGCGTACTCTACGGATACGGCTCACACGAAGAACCCGAAACCGCCGGTGCCAAGCGACTGGGCACCTCGCTCGACTCGCTCGCGCATTGGCTGTTCCCGGCTTCCTGACTCAGAACCCTCGAAAAGTCGCGAACTCGTCGACCGAGGCGCGGTCCGTATACAGGTCATTAATCACAGCCTCGGGATCCGCATAACCGAGTGCCACCCCGCAGAAGACGAGATCCGTCTCGGGAATATTCGTGAACTCGCGAATGGACTTTCCCCAGAGCGACCAGGCTTCTTGCGGGCAGGTGTGCAGCCCCTTTTCTCGAGCCAGGAGCATGATGCTTTGCAAGAAAATTCCGAGATCCGAATACTGTGGCGGCCCCATGCATCGGTCTATGCTGATGAATAGACCGACCGGAGCGCCGAAGAATTCGAAATTGAGGCTCATCTGCTTGGCGCGCGCGGCCTGGTCATCGCGCTCGATCCCAACCAGGTCGTACATATCCCCGGCGACCTTACCCCGCCTTTGTCGATAGGGATTTTCGAGCTCGCGAGGATAAATATCGTATTCGGGGCCTTCGCCGAAGGGCGTCTCCTTCATGCGCTCGGCGACGACCTTCACGAACTCATCCCGCGCATCCCCAGCCAGAACGCTGACCTTCCAGGGCTGAAGGTTTCCGCCCGAGGCAGAGCGGCTCGCTGTCCCCAGGATCTCCCGAATAACAGACTCCGAAACAGGGGTATCCAGATATCCGCGAACGGATCGACGAGTATTGACGGCCTGGCTTACTGTGGTGCTCGGATCGACAACGAACGAGTTCGACACTTCTTCAGTTTCTCCAAAATTTCCCAGGCAAACCGCGCGCGATGATGACGTGGAGTCGGGAATTCAACAAAAAAGGTGTGGCCGGATCATCCACCCGCAGAGGATTTCACGAATCCGACCAGGTCACCATCGACGAGCTTCGTCTTCAACCCCTTGCGATAATTAACAAGAACCCCGTTCACGGCGACCGCCGTACATCGCACGAGTTTATCGAAATCGTCACCCTCCGCGAACCGCGCCGCCGTCTGTGCAACGACTTCACGGACCGTCGCCGCCGTCTCCAGCTCGAAGCTCCTCTGCCCGAGGGCCTTGCTCATGTCGTAGGTCAACTCCACCTGGATACTCATCGCGCCCTTCCTTCCACTCGAATCGGAAATTAGATTCGAATCTGCAATCGATCGAGCGTCTTCGCGGTTGGAACACCGTCCGCATTCCAGCCGCGCAGTTTGTAATAACGCGGCAATAGCTCGCCAAGGGGATGGCCCGAGTCCATCGTCTCATAAATTGATTCGTTCAGGATTCGCGGGGGGAGCGTATCGTCCTTGCTCGTTAGCCCTTCGCGTAGATTATACATCCGCTCGAGATTGAAAATTCGAGCGCCGATTTCCTGAAGATGCCCGCTCGAGAAGGTCTGTCCCGTGATGTAGGTCAACCACTTCTCGAACCAGAGCATGGGCTTGCCCTTCATTCCCATCGCCATTCGCATGACGGGGCCTGAGTTCTCAAAGGCCTTGGACATCATTCGATGCGTGAGCGATTTCGGATCCATGTCGTGGATTGCTGCGGGAAACATCGCGTAGGTCGTAAAGATGCAGAGCACCATGGAGTTGATCGCGCAGGCAGTGTTCTGCATCAGGACGGGAATATCCGCTTTCAATTTCAGATTCTGGGGATTGATTGTCAGAGGTCCCACGGACTCGAGGTACATGCTCGCGCCCTGGACATGACAGCCACCGCGATTGGTCGTTGCGTATTCGACACCTTGCGCAAACGACCCGCGCGGATCATAAGCGGAGAGTTCCAGGCCTTTCACATGCATCGCGAAATCGTGGCCGCCGATCTTCTCGCTCATCTTCTTCGAGCCATTCGCCAAGTCGTCGCCAACACCTCTGCGATGACCGATGTCGCGAATCAGCTCACTCACACCTTCGGACTCTCCGAATTTAACACCCGCATCGAACATTCCACGTTCTTGCAGTTCCATCGCAAAACTAAGAGTCGCGCCAAGGCTGATCGTGTCCATTCCAAGATCATCCGCCAGAAAATTCCATTCCGAGACCTTCTTGAGATCGCCGATGAGAAGGTTGCTGCCCATCAGGGCCACCGTCTCATACTCTGGCCCCTTCACCCGTCCCTTGCCTTCGACCTCGACATCGCGGCCACAGGTCACTGGGCAATGCAGGCAACTGCTCTTCACTCCGACGAGTTCGTGGTCCTCCATGTACTCGCCAGAAATCGTCATGGCGTCATCGAAGTGGCCCTTCTGAAAATTCTTCGTCGGCAGCATTCCGCGAGCGTTCGTCGTGTTGACGATTCCCGCCGTCCCGAAGCGCTTGAGCGAACTGCCCATCACGGGATGTTCCTTGAACATCTCGCGAATCTCTTTCGTGTAGGTCTTGAAGGCCTCCGGATCGTCCATTTCGAGCTTGCGCGTTCCCGTGACGCTGATCGCCTTCAGGCGCTTCGAACCCATCACCGCACCGACGCCCGTTCGACCGGCGATCCGCTCATTGGAAACGATTCCCGCATAGAGAACCCGATTCTCTCCCGCCGGACCGATCACTGCGTGTGCCTTCTTCTTGCCGAGAATCTCCTGGGTTTCGTAGGTTCCCTTGCCCCACAAATCCGTCGCGTCGATGAACTCGACCTCGTCCCGGTCACCGTTCACCTCGATTCGAATCGGATGCTCGGACTGATGACTCACGACGATGATGTCGATGCCCGCGCGCTTCATTCCGTACGCATAATTCCCACCGCACGTCGCATTCCCGATGCCCCCGGTCAAGGGGCTCTTGCAGACGACGGCGAATCGATTGCTCTGTGGTGCAACCGATCCGTTCAGAGGTCCCGTCGCAAAGATCAGCGGGTTCTCGGGACCCAGCGGATCGATCCCGGCTTCCGTTCGGTCATAGAGCAGACGAGTGCCATAACCCTTCCCACCGATGTAGAGCCGCGCGATTTCCTCATCGAGGGGCTGGAACGAAAACGTTTGAGTAGCCAGGTCGATTTCGAGCACCCGACCCGCGTATCCCTTGATCATGAACTTCCCTCCGACGCATCGACACTGATCGCAGTCAACATATAAGACTCGTGTCGATCGAGTTCAACGAAGGCTAGCATCGCCGACCCCGTTGCAAGGAGAGTCCCATCATGAATGCCGCCCTCGTCGTCTGCGCCTCGGCGGTCATCTGTCTAGTGATCGCCGAGTGGGCCCAATCGAAGACTGCGAAGGCCGCAGCCAAGATGTCTGCGGCCTCGTCGTTCCTGGCGATGGCCTTTGCCTGCGGCGCCCTGGAATCGACGTATGGCCGGCTTCTCCTGACCGGACTTGTGCTGTGTTGGATCGGTGATGCCTGCCTACTCTCGTCGGGCCGCTCGCTCGCATTCCTAATCGGGATCGGAGCCTTCCTCCTCGGTCACCTCGCCTATGCCATCGCGTTTCATCAGCTCGGCATCCATCCTGGCGCGCTCCTCGGGGCGGCTCTCGTGGTCGGGAGCCTCGGCGTTTTTGTTCTCCGATGGCTCCGCCCCCACGTCCCCGAGGACTTTCGGATTCCTGTATTCTGTTATGTGGGCGTGATCTCACTCATGGTCGCAATGTCGATCGGCGCTTTTGTGGCGGGCGCTCCAATGCTGCTCGCTGTCGGCGCGATCGGGTTTGCTATTTCGGATGTCTTCGTCGCTCGTGAGCGATTCGTCCAATCCGGATTCATCAACCCCGCCCTGGGCCTCCCCTCCTATTTCGGATCGCAGATTCTATTGGCATACACCATCAAGCTCGTCGCGATCAGCTCAGTTGCCTAACCGCGAACCCGGCCTGATCGAAAGCGAACCGGTATGGCCGATCGAAGGCTCTTGCCGAAGTCGTTCGCTCGCGCCATCAGAGCCTTTGTCGGTACAGGGCTGGATCAACGACCGCGGCCATGCGCAAGGCCATTTCCTCACGATCCATGGAGCTGTCGCCTGCGAGTCCGAAATCCCCCTCGCGCCCCTCGGACTCGTGAAGGAATCGGAGCGTCTCGCGGCTCGCTTCGAGGGGCGACGCGAGGACGGACCGATGCTCGACGAAACAAGTCATTACGTTGCCCGACCCATCGAGCCAGGCTTTGACGTTCTTGCTGACTTGTCGAAAGGCTTCGACCAATTGCGTGCTGAGAGATTCGGCCACACTCCCACCGTCACTCTCACTCCCCCGACCGAGCCTTGCCAACATGGCAGACTGGGATGCCAGCACTTCTTCGATCGCCCGCTCCATGAAGATCACGCGATATTCGTATCGCACTGGCAGATGGGGCAAGAGAGGCGCGACCACCTTCACGACCCGGCCACAGGCTTGCGCCAGAAATGCTGCATCCGTCTTTAATCGTTTCGTGGCTTCGAGCTCTAAATAGCCGTTCGGGTTGTCGATGTCCGCGGCACGCCGTCCATCGGAATGAATTGCCAGTCCCGCCGCCTCGAGCATCTGCATCATCATCGACGTCCCAGACCGGGGCATTCCCGAAACGATGATGATTCGGCCCTCGGATCCAGCCGCTTCGCCAGGCACGTTCTCAGACATTCTCTCGGGCAAACTCCCGGGCACAAAGGCCGTCATCGATCTATTCGATCCGCTCGATCTACTTCCCTCAAACCACTGAAGGCCGACAGAATCGCGTCGCAGCGTACGCTAGAATCGCGGGATGGACAGACCGACCCTGAACACGGTTTCCGCCGACGCCTCCGATCTCGTCGCGCGTGTCGAGTCTTTAGTCGAAGCCGATGGCTACGCGATCATTCACAATGTCATCGACGACGACGCCTGCCACCAGCTCATCGCGGAAATCGATCGCGTCGAACGGGCATTCGACATCACATTCGGTCAGAATGGCTTCGAAGGCTTTGAGACTCGACGCATCTTTAACCTGATCGCACGGGGCCCGAGTTTCCGCGATCTCGTGATCAATCAGACAATCCTCCAATCGATCGAAGGGCTGCTGGGCGAGGATTTCCTTTTGTCCGGAACGACATCGATGCATATCGGACCCGGAGAAACGATTCAGCCGCTCCACTCCGACGATGGAATGATCACGCTCCCGCGACCGCATCCCGCCACGATGGTTACGACGCTCTGGGCGCTCTCAACCTTCACGAGCGAAAACGGCGCAACCCGCCTGATTCCCGGTTCTCACAAACTCAAAGGGATCACACCGGGATCCGGCCATGAAGACGACATCCTGCTCGCAGAAATGCCAGCGGGAAGTGTGCTCATCCTGCACGGCTCGACCTGGCATGGAGGCGGTGCCAATACAACGGCTCAAGTCGATCGCTATGGACTTTCGATTCAGTATGTCGCTGGTTGGTGCCGGCAACAGCAGAATTTGATGCTCGGCACCCCTCGCGACATCGTCGCCAGTTATCCGCGACGCTTACAGGAATTGATCGGCTACTCCATGTACCGAAACGTCATGGGGCATGTAGACCGGGCACATCCTCTCAGCCTATTAGGCACGGACATCAAGCCGGAAATGGTTTGGGACAAATTGGGGAGAACATGATGAGCCATCAGCTCAAAAAAAGTCGTCACCGAACAGAGGTCATCAACCGATTGTCGTACGACAGATGGATTTCGATTTCCCGAGCGACTTCGATCCCGGCGTGATCAAGGGAGACCCCGCGCAATCGTATGCGATAATTGGCCTCTCACTCCTCCTACCCGACCTCGAACAAGTTCAGCGCCCAGGAAGGCCAGCACGACCGGCAACACACGCTCCTGAATGACTCGATTCGATTGCAGGGCTTTGAGGCGCTGACGACGGCATCGGCGCGCTTTTTCTTCGAAAGGCAATCTGATGACGAAATGCTGCCTTCCGTGAACGCGCTCTTTCAGTGGCATATGTCACGATTCATCTCTCGAGTCACCCGCTATATGCTTGAAGCCGATCCCTCCGCAGTCGAACGCTGCGGTGGGAAAGAAGGTCTGCGCGCTCGTCGCAAGGCCTTGGGCCCTGACCTTCGAAAGATCTTCCTGCCCAAACTCTTGAAGATCTATTCCCCCTGGTACACGCCTCACGACATTCCCTGACGATCCAGAGTTGGAGGAAATGGCCGAGCAATACTCGAATCTCGCGATTTCTACGCGCTGAGGTCGGTCGAGTCTTCCCCTCGACCGGAATGGTCGAAACGGCATGGCTCGAAATGGCTTAGTCGCCGCTGTCCGCGAAGGACATCAAGAGCTCACGGGTCCGGGTCCGGTCGGCGGGCGCTGGCGTGAACTCCGTCGCCGCAAAATCCGTCACACCCGCATCCGCGAGTTCGGACAACTTGCCCCGCACGAACGCCTCATCCCCAATCAACGCCACATCACCGGGCCCATCCACACCCTCGCGATCGAACATCGCGCGGTAGGACGGGAGGTCTCCATAATGCGAGAGTAGTTTCGTCACAAGTCCGCGCATCGCATCGACCTCATCCGTTACGCAGACGGGCAGAGTCGCGACAATCCGGGGATCGGGTCGCCCCGCCTCCTTGGCCGCTTCACGAAGAATCGGAGCAATGTGTTCGCGCACCGTCTTGGGCCCAACCCAGGCCAGCGTCGTCCCCTGGGCCCGTGCACCGGTGACCCTAAGTGCCTGCGGACCTAACGCGGCGACGAGAACAGGACACGGCGTATCCGGCGCTTTGAAGACCTGCGCATGGCAGGAAAGAACCTCCCCTTCAAACGAAACCTTGC
This sequence comes from Myxococcales bacterium, assembly GCA_012959805.1. GTDB lineage: Bacteria > Myxococcota_A > UBA9160 > UBA9160 > UBA4427 > UBA4427. The sequence goes on from DUCN01000042.1 coordinate 33,667, forward strand.
CGTCAGTAAGAAGCGGAATGAGAATCGAAAGGTATTCGCGCAAATGTCGAATTGGTTTATCAAAACCAATCCCCAGTTCCTTCATCATCGATTCGTGGGAGAGACCAATGCCAAGGGTCAGCCGATTTCCAATCACCGAGCGAACCGTAAGGACATGACCGGCAAGCGCGAGCGGATGGCGGGGAAATGTTGGAACGATCGCGGTTCCAAGCTCGATCTTCGGCACCCGCTCGCCAACGAATCCGAGAACACTGATCGCATCGAAGCCCCCCGTCGGATGCTCGGCCAGCCAGTAGCTGGTAAATCCATCCGCGGCGGCGCGCGCCGCATCCTCCGCGATCGCGTCGATCGACGCCTTCTGTACCAAACCCGTCCCGTTGATTCCCAATCGCATTCTAACTGTCTCCCTCGTTTCTCTCGCCTCTTGATCGAGCCCTGAAGCCCGCTGCCCAGTCCGCGTTCGACAGGGCCAGCTGAAACGTAGTCCTCCCCGGTCTCATTGCCATTGCCTCGAGAGCCGACCGGCTGCGGGGTCTGCCTGGCTCGCTATTCTCCTCCTTCTCACGCCCCTCGGCCAACTCGCGCAATTTCGCGGAACCCGTTTTCAGAATCGAAGGAGATCTCCCATGAGTCGCAAAGCATTTGTCATTGGTGTCGGTATGACCAAGTTCGAAAAACCCGGATCCAAGGAATGGGACTATCCAGACATGGGTCGCGAAGCCGGCGAACGAGCGCTCGCGGACGCCGGACTCAAAATCGATGACATCGAGCAAGCCGCCGTCGGATATTGCGCCGGGGACTCGACATGCGGACAGCGCGCCTTCTATGAACTCGGCACCACGGGCGTACCCATCTACAACGTGAACAATAACTGTTCGACGGGCTCGACCGCTCTTTTCATGGCCAAGCAATTCGTCGAGGGCGGACTCTCTGAATGCACGATGGCGATGGGATTCGAAAAGATGGAGAAGGGCTCGCTCGGTGTGAAGTACACGGATCGAACGATGCCGATGGACAAGCATTTCAAGGTCATGGTCGAGGAACGAGGATTCGAACCCAAGGCGCCTGCCGCGCCACAGATGTTCGGAAACGCGGGCATCGAACACATGGAGCGCTACGGAACGACCGCAGAGCAATTCGCAAAGATTGCCTACAAGAACCACAAGCACTCGGTCAATAATCCCTATTCGCAATTCCGGGACGAATACACGCTCGAGCAGATCCTCGACGCGCCGACCATTTACGGCCCACTCACTAAGCTTCAATGCTGCCCGACCTCCGATGGCGGCGGCGCGGCCATCATTGCAAGCGAAGATTTCGTTCGTTCCCACGGCCTCGAAGATCAGGCCGTCGAGATCCTCGGACAACATATGTCGACGGACTTCGCGAGCACCTTCGACGAGAAGTCGATGATCAAGATGGTCGGATCGGACGTCACGAAGGCCGCCGCGCAGAAGGTGTATGAACAGGCGGGCTTCGGCCCCGAGAATGTGGACGTCGTCGAACTCCACGATTGCTTCAGCTGCAATGAAATGATCACTTACGAAGCATTGGACCTCTGCGCGGAAGGCAAGGGTGGCGCATTCGTCGATGCCGGCGCGCAGACCTACGGCGGACAAGTTGTGGTCAACCCATCCGGCGGACTGATCTCGAAGGGGCACCCACTCGGGGCAACTGGTCTCGCACAATGCGCGGAGCTGTGCTGGCAGCTACGAGGCGAAGCCGACGCAAGACAGGTCGATGGCGCGAAGATCGCACTCCAACACAACCTCGGACTTGGCGGCGCGGCGGTCGTGACCATGTATCGCAAAATGCAGTAACGCTGGCGGACCTCGAGCCTGACCCGTTACGTCTTAGTCGTTATGACTGAAGAGTCCGGCCGCGATGCCAGCAACGGGCCCCAGAATGCCCCTTCCGAGATGCCGACCATTAGTCGTCGTGGTCGCTACCAGTGCGTCTTCTGCCCGCCGAGCGCTTCGGCCAACTTAGCCATTTCGAGATGTAGCGCTTCCCAGGGCATGGTCGTATCCGTACCCGCCAGCCCTATTGGCTCACGTTCTTTCCCTCCAAATAGTATCGAGCACGTTTCGCCACGAAGAAGCCTTCTAAGGAGAATTCGTAATGGCGGAATCCGCAGCGTTCAGTCGCGCATTCTTCGCACTCGAGAACGAGGCGTCATTCAGTCGAAGCGAAGCGCGTGGCACGATTCGTCTAGCGCTCAAATGGGCTGGACTCGATGCGAAGAGCGTTACGGTCGAGCAGCTGCGGGTCGTGCTCGAACGCCTCCTCCCCATCGAACTCGAAAGGCGCGGCGTTCCCGAACCCGAAGCCGGCTGCCGGAAACTTTCCCGCGGCCTGACCCAGGTCGTGATCGACAGCGCGGAGGAAACTCCAGAACATGTCTTTAGTCGGCTCGGCGGAAGTTAGTTAGTATCCTGTAGAATACGTCGCGTGACGTCAGGGTTTCAGATCCTGGAACCGACAAAATCACCGACACAGGATTCCCGTTGAGCGAACTCCAAAGAAATGGCGCACGACTGCATTACAAAGTGTCGGGCATCGGACCGCCCGTCCTCTTTACCCACGGCTTCGCGGGCACTTCGCGGATCTGGCAGGGCCAGAGCGTCGCCCTCGCCTCGCGAAATACGATCATTGCCTGGGATATGCGGGGACATGGCAGATCGCGCGTCGTCGGGGACGACTCCATCGGTGGCGAAGGCTCCATCGGTGGCGAAGGCTCCATCGGTGGCGAAGGCTCCATCGGCGATGAATGTCTCTTCAGTGTGGATGAGACCCTCGATGACATGGCCGCGATTCTCGATCACCTCGGCCATGAACGCGCAGTCATCGGAGGCCATTCCCTCGGTGGCTACATGGCGCTGGCCTTCTATCAGAAATATCCCGAACGAGTTCGCTCGCTCCTCCTCCTCGCAACCGGTCCCGGATACAGGAGTGATGAAGCGCGCGCGGAGTGGAACACGATGGCGAAAGGACTGGGCCAGCGTATCGAGAAGTACGGCCTCGAGGAATTAAAGAAACTCGATCGCAGCATGGATCCCGATGAGCACGAATCGGCTCTGGAATTAGCCCGAGCCGCAAGAGGCATGCTCGTTCAAAGAAATAGCCAGATCATCGATTCCCTCCCCAACATTCGTATACCCACGCTCGTCGTCGTCGGCAAAAAGGATCGCCAGTACGTCGCGGCCTCAGATTACATGGTCGAAAAGCTCCCGAACGCCGAATTGGTTTCGATCCCCAATGCAGGCCACGCCGTCAATCTCCATCAGCCCGAACTTTTCAATCGTGCCGCTCAAAAGTTCCTCGACCGAGTCGAATAACATCGAATCGGCCACCGAGCCTGCCGAGTCCTTCTAATCCGCGAATCCCATGGAGACAGTCCATTGAACTTGAAGCCTGATGAGGATCTCGAACTGATTGCCGACACCGCGAAGCGGTTCGGGCAAGAAATCCTGGCGCCCAAGATGCGCGAAGCCGAAGCACAGCGATGCATCGATGACGAGACCCGTAGCGCCTTTCAAGAGATCGGCCTGGGCAGCCTCGAATGGCCCGAGGACGCTGACGGCGCCGGCCTCGGTTGCGTCGCACGCGTACTCGTCAATGAAGAACTCGGCGCAGCCGACGCGGGCGCGGCGATCGCGCTGGACGAGTTCGGCCCCGCCCTTTATCCGATTCTCGAGATGGAGGGCGACATTCACTCGCTCACGCGCCCCGACTCTTCCCGCGCCGCCGACGGAGGAGCGAATGCACGCACACTCCTCGTGACGAACTTGGACGGAAATGTTCAATTCGAAAAAGATCGCGTGAGTGGGCTCATCCCCTGGGTCCCGGCCAATGAAGCGGATTCGATCGTTGTCTTGGCCGGAGAGCGGGCCGCAATCTTGCGCAGCGGATTCAGCTTCGATCCGATCCGAGGCGCTGGTCTTCGCGCGGCCGGGGCCAGCGAACTTCGCATCGTGGACGCAGAAGCCCAGAGCCTGCTTGTCGATAAAACTGGTGCCGGCCGAGTTCGTGCCCGCGCGCGGCTCTATGTCGCATCCTTGATGCTAGGCGTAATGCGGGCCGCCTGTGACTTTTCCCGGGACTACGCGGTAGAACGCAAGGCCTTTGGCAAACCCATTGGCCACCACCAGGCCCTCGCCTTCTTGATGACCGATATGCAGATGGCGCTCGACGGCGCGAGACTCCTCGTACACGACGCCGCGTGGCGAATCGACCGGGGGCTTCCCTGCGAGAGCGCGGCCGCATCGGCCTACGCTGAATGCATCGATGCCTCACGTTTGATCGGACCGAGCGGTGTTCAGATTCTCGGCGGGCACGGATTCATGGCGGACTACCCCGTCGAAAAACACATGCGTGAAGGACGCGCGCTCGGGTTGTTATTCGGGGGTTTCGACGCAGCGGTCGAGGAGGCCGGTCGCCTGGTTTGCGCGAGTGATGCACCAGTTGAGATCGGTATCGGGGGAGCGGTCTAATGGATTTTCAGCTTGATCAAGAAACTCGAGATTCGCTCGAGGCGTTAAAGGTCTGGGGAAGAGACGTCGTTCGCCCCGTCGGACTCGAAGCGGACCGCCAGGCGCGGCCGATCCCGGTCGACGACCCCTATTTTGATCTTTGTCTCGAACGCGGAGATGGCCGAACCCATTGGCGGCCCGAGGGCGGAGCGAAATCGGACAAACGACGCTCGACACTTTCGCGACTGCTCTTGTCAGAAGAGTTCGCCTACTGGGATCGTGCCGTGATGATCGCCAACCCCGGACCCGGCCTGCCGGAACTCAGCGTCATCGGCGGCGGCACAGAAGAACAAAAGGAGCGCTTCCTGCTTCCCTTCGTGAACCCGGATCGCCCCCGGTGGGCTTGCTTTGCGATGACCGAACCCGGAGCCGGTTCGGATGCCGCGGCGATCGCCACCAAAGCACAGAAAGACGGAGACGGCTGGATCCTGAATGGTGCGAAATGTTTCATCGGATCGGCGTCGCGCTCGGACTGGATTCTCGTCCAGGCCACCGTGGACATCACGAAGGGCCGCGCAGCCCAGCGCGCATTCTTCGTCGAGCAGGGCGTCGAGGGACTCGGCCCCTTCAAGGTCGAGAAGAAGATGGGCCTCAAGGCATACGAGTCTGCTTCATTCAGTCTCGAGAATGTTCGAGTGCCGGCGGCGAATCTTCTCGGCGGAGAAGATCGATACGAAAAGAAGGCCGGCTTCAAGACCGCCATGTCGACCTTCAATGCCGGACGCCCGGTCATCGCGGCCAATGCGGTCGGAATCGCCAGAGCGGCGCTCGATGAAATGATTCGATTCGCAAGGCAACACGACCTGCTCGGCGACAACCGGGTGCGGGATCGAATCGAAGCCATCTCTCGCAAGGTCCGCATGGCCCGACTGGTGTGCCTCCGGGCCGGCCAGCTAGCCGACGAACAGCGGCCCAACATCGTCGAAGCCTCGATGTCCAAAGCACTGGCCGCAGAGGTCGCGCAAGAGGCGACATCCCATGGACTCGAGTTGATCGGCATCGCAGGCGGCCGCGGCGATCATCTGATCGAGAAACTCTACCGAGACGCCAAGGCCATGGATATCGTCGAGGGCACTGGACAAATTCAGCGCATGATCATCGCGCGAAGCCTGGTCGGCCTGCCCCGCTAACCAACCTGCGAAGTTCGTGACCCCGAACGGATGACCCCACTTGATCAATAGGAGAGCCCAGATGACCGACGTTGCATCAACTACGATCCTCTCACGAACACAGGAAGGCGACCTGTCCGTCGAGATCGGCGGCGACTACGTCACCACCGTTGAAATCTGCCGCCCTCCAGAAAACTTTTTTGATCAAGCGTTGATCCGCGGCTTGGCAGACATTTTCGAGGCCCTGGATGCGGACGATCGCTGTCGCGCCGTGGTCTTGTGTGCAGAGGGAAAACATTTTTGTGCGGGCGCAAATTTTGCGAGCGACCGTTCGGCGGTCGATGATGGAAGTGGACTGCATCTCTATGACGAAGCCGTGCGGCTCTTCTCGACGCACACGCCGGTCGTCGCCGCCATCCAGGGTGCGGCCATCGGCGGCGGATTGGGACTTGCCCTTTTCTCTGATTTTCGAGTCGCCACGCCGGAGTCACGCTTCAGCGCCAATTTCGCACGCCTGGGATTTCACCAGGGCTTCGGTCTGAGCGTCACTCTCCCACGTCTCATCGGACTCCAGGCCGCTATGGACCTGCTCTATACGGGTCGACGTGTACGCGGCGAGGAAGCCCACGCGTTGGGACTCTGCGATCGAATCACCCAAGCCGAGGACCTTCGAGTGGCAGCCCATGACTGGGCCGTTGAGATCGCGACCTCCGCTCCGCTGGCGATTCAATCCATTCGCGAATCCCTGCGCGGCGACCTGGCGGCTGAAATCCGCGCGGCCACCGATCGCGAAAAAGCCGAACAGGAACGACTGCAGAAGACCGACGACTTTCGCGAAGGAATTCGCGCCATGAGTGAGCGAAGACGGCCAGACTTCAAGGGCCGCTAGTCGCCGGGGCGAGACGAACTCGCGCAGGCTGATAGACTTCGATAAATGTTAGCGCCACGGATCACAGCGCTGAATCGACTGGAGAGTCAGTATGGACGTTGGAATTCAAGTCATCTTCTCATCTTTTGGTACTGACGCGCCCGATTCACAGGTCTACTCGGAAGAAATCAGACTCTGTCTGTTGGCCGAGGATCTTGGCTATGACGTCGTCTGGCCGGTCGAACATCATTTCAACGACTACTCGTTCTGTCCGGACAACATCCAATTCCTCAGCTACTTGGCGGGTCGAACCAGCAGCATCGACCTCGGAACGGCTGCAGTCATCCTGCCCTGGAACGAGCCGCTTCGCGTCGCCGAGAAAATCGCGATGCTCGACGAACTCTCGGATGGACGCGTGCGCTTTGGAATGGGCCGCGGACTTTCCCGGCGTGAGTACGAACCGTTCCGCGGAATCGAGATGGATGAATCACGCGGGCGTTTCGATGAAGCTGCACCAATGATTCTCGAAGCACTCGAGACGGGTTTCATCGAAGGCTCGGGCTCCTTCTACCCCCAGCCGCGAACGGAACTTCGACCGCGACCCACCCGAACCTTCAAGGGCCGAACCTATGCCGTGGCCAACTCTGCCGACTCCGTCGAAATCGCCGCCGAGATCGGCGCACGCATGATCATGTTCGCCGAACGCGCCTGGGATTCCCGAATGGTCGGCATCCAACGTTATCGCGATCAGTTCAAGGAACATCATGGCCTAGAAGCACCGCCGCTACTGACATGCGACTTCATCTACTGCGACGAAAACGCGGCACGAGGCGAAGAACTCGCCGACCAATATCTGGCGTCCTATCTCGGGTCTTTGCTCGACCACTACGAACTCATGGGCGAGCATTTTTCCAAGCTCGTCGGATATGAAGGCTACGGAAAGAACGCAGAGATGATGCGGGCCATTGGGGAATCCGGATTTTTGAAGGGCTTCAAGGCCGCGAACGCTTATGGCACGCCGGACCAAATTCTCACTTCCCTCGAAACGCGTCACAAGGTCCTGGGAAGCTTCGAGGAGTCAACGTCCTTTCGGTTCGGCGGAA
>DUCN01000042.1:41442-312241 GCA_012959805.1 Myxococcales bacterium
CCAGAGACCATCGGTCGGCGCGTGATCACTCGACGCATTGCGATTCCAAAGCGGGCTCTGCCTAGGCATGAACCTCGACGCGTAGGAAGTTTAAGCTGCGTTTTCAGCACCACCGGTAAGTAGTCATACGTCAATCGCGCTTCGAATGGAGGCATACCCTCCCGTTGCGGTCGCGATCGCCTTCCGGGTGATCGCGCGTTTGCTGTTCAGGTCACCCTGTTCCCGAGCTGGCACAGATTGTGCCGGACTGAGTCGCTCCAGTGTCGACGACCCAGTTCTACAAGATCTCCTGAAACCGATCTTCAACACGATTTTCTATCTTGGCCTCGAGAAGAGTGACCGGTTCACCCCCATCGAGACACGAACCATCCCGCTCTTCGACCTAGCGATCAAGTTGCTCACCATTCTATATGGAAATCGACCGCCGGTTCGCCCGGGAAGACGTTGAAATTCCGTACGCCAAACTCGACTTGCATATCAAAGAAGCGGGGCGTCAGAACCCAGAGTGGGAACGCGGATCAAGATAGATGGCCCGAGTCAGCCATCAGATGCGTGCACTTTTCCGGCAACTTTCCGCTCCCCGGTCGTTTATTGCGGCCTCATCTAAGTCGACAGAAGATTCTTGGCCATATTCTTTGCATATGGGGTAATACTAATCAAACGATTTGTAGTTATTCGGCCACATTCCATAAAGCCACGTTTCCATATGGATCCTTGTCATTTCGACTGCGGCCGGCTCTTCGCCCCCCTAGCTGAAACCAACGAGCGACCGAAAGAAATACAGCTCGAACAGAACTATGACTGATCCCAAAACCTCACAACTCGAAAAATCAATTGTCACCCTCCTCCGGCCGGTGATTAGGATCGCGCTAAAGCGCGGCATCGCGCATGGTCAATTTGCGGAACTCGTGAAGCAGGCATTCGTGGAGACCACCCAGAAGGACTTCTTAGTCCCCGGTGGAAAGTCGACCATATCTCGAATTGCGGTGATCACGGGTCTCACCCGCAAAGAGGCAAGCCGTCTCGTCAAGACAGACAGCTCGCCCCCGGAGCAAGGGGCGCTCCGACGACGTGTGAACCGAGCCACTCGAGTCGTCTCCTCATGGGTTGGAGACAATAAGTATCACAATGGACGAGGCGCTCCGGCCTCCCTCCCTTTCACAGCCGATGAAGGTCCAAGTTTCTCCTCGTTAGTGTCGGATCACAGCGGTGATGTCACACCGCGGGCTGTACTCGATGAGCTGGTGCGTGTCGGCGCCGTATACGCCCTCCGGGACGGTCGACTTCGATTGATACAACGGGCCTACATTCCCACAGCCGACGAGAACCAGAAACTCCACTTCCTGGGAACGGACGTTGCCGATTTGATCAACTCCATCGCCAACAACCTCAATCCCGAAAGCAAAACTTCCTTCTATCAACGCAAAGTCGCCTACGACAATCTCCCGGCTGAATACCTCCCACAACTTCAAGAGTTGCTCAGCAGCAGAGGCCAAAAGCTACTCGAGGAACTCAATGCCGATATGTCGCGCCACGACCGCGATGTCCAGAAACAATCGAACTCAGCCAATCGGCACCGCGCAATGATCGGCATCTACTACTATGAGGAGTCGGTTGATGAGACTGACTAATACGACTAACATGCGACCAGACATAATCGTGGCACGGATAGCTGGCAGCACAGACTCGATTTACAATCGACTCACCCTGCTGTTCGGGGTTATTCTCCTGAGCCTCCTCCTCGCCTGTGCACCCGGCGTAGGGGACACCGCTGATAACGGCGGAATGAGCGGAACCGGTATCAGTAAAGGTGAGGTGACCGCCTTCGGCAGCATCTACGTCAATGGATTCCAATGGAACATCTCGGACCCGAATATTAATATTGTGATCGACGATGAACCCGCTGACGCAACGGACCTTCGGCTCGGGATGGTGGTGACCGTGCGGGGCAATTACCAAACCGGGATCGCCACCATGGTTGACTGCGAATACTCCCTTGAAGGCCCGCTCGAAGCAGACCCGGTCGACGTCGTTCCTGGCGGACCCGAGAAGAGCTTTGAGATCTTGGGCAGGACCATCGTCATCCACGAAGTGGATACAGAGTATGCCGGCGGCGCGAGTTTCACGACGCTAGTCGCGGGTGACGTGGTGGAGATCAGTGGATTCACCGACGACAATGACGTGATTCAGGCAACGCTCGTCGAGAAGCTGGGGGATTTATCGACAAACAACGAAGTGTCGCTGCATGACGTGGTTTCAAATCTGATCAAAAGGTCAGATGGAACGGGCTCCTTCAATCTCGGATCAGTTCTCGTCTCGTACACAGCCCCAACCATATTCGAAGGCATAACCGCTGCAGGCCTCATGAATGGCGATTTCATTGAAGCCGAAGGCACGCTCCAACCCACGGGAGACGAGCTGGAAGCCGCATTCATTGATCTTGAAGATGAGGGACTCGGAACCGGCAATGCAGACCACGCCAACATTCAAGGCATCGTCTCGGGCTTGGTTTCCGACTTGCGCTTCAGCGTGGACCGTACGGAGGTCGACGCGACGAACGCCGTCTTTGAGCCCCTCGGATTCATCGCCATGGACGGGTCTCCTGTCGAAGTCCAAGGGCGTCTCGTCGACGACGTCCTGGTCGCAGACCGGGTCCAGTCTACGGTCGAACTCGAAAACGTCCGGATCGAAGCGGCCGTTGCCAGTATCGATACCAACGGCTCGTCACTCTCGATCCTGGGACTCACCGTTTTCATGGATGGTCAAACTAAGCTCAAAGACTCTCGAGACGAAGAGCGCAATTTCCGGCTTGCCGACATACAACCCGGCGACTGGCTCAAGATTCGAGGTCGGCAAACGGGTACGGCCGAGGTTCTCGCGACCCGGATTGAGCGGGAAGATGCAGATACCGATGTGTCACTCGAAGGACCCGTGACCTCACTCGATGTGGATGCCCCGTCACTCTCGATCGTCGATCAACTCATTCCCCTCGACGTCGAAACACGGTACTTCGACTCGGACTCCGCGATCCGGACACAGGAGGAGTTTTTCCGTATTCCCGGGGACGTTATGCTCGGCGATGTCGTGGAAGCGACGGACATCTCCGCAGAGGACCCCGAGATCTTGGGCAAGGCAGACGAGGTCGGACTCGAATAGTCCGTTCGGAGCGTGTAGGAAGTTTAGGCTGCGTTTTCTCAGCACCACCGGTAATATGGCACGCCGGAGCAAATTCTCACTTCCCTCGAAACGCGTCACAAGGTCCTGGGAAGCTTCGAGGAGTCAACGTCCTTTCGGTTCGGCGGAATATCCTACGAGAACGCCGAGAAGAGCATGCGACTCTTTGCCAAGGAAGTTTTACCGGTTCTCAAAACCTGGGACTGAGCCTCGGGGCGCGCAGCCGCAAGTCAGCAAAGACCTGTGACGGGATCGCCTAACCCCATTTCCGAACATGGAGCGGCTCGACCAACCAGAGACCATCGGTCGGCGCGTGATCACTCGACGCATTGCGATTCCAAAGCGGGCTCTGCCTAGGCATGAACCTCGCCTGACTCTCTTTCACGAGAAACCAGCTGAGAGAGACTCCGTCCGAACCACGAAGCCGCCAGCCCTGAGGCCTTCGAGTACCTCCGGGTCTTGAAGAGCATCGGCTCTCCTTCTGATCATTGCCCCTGATCCGGGGCAAACTCGAGAACTAACGCTGGTATTCCGCGAGCCCGCTCTCGCGAATATCGGTTAGATCATGAGCCACGAGAACGGTCATATCAGATTCAGCGTCGAGTCCAGTCAGCCATCCACGCAACATCTCGGTCCGACCCGTGTTCTCGGGAACCATCACATAGCTATACAAGAAACCCTTGCCGGTATCGCTGACCAAATCGGCCTTCGAATTGGCGATATCACCCGAGAGAATCCAGAGATGCCCCCCGACGGCAATCGCGAAGAGCGTCGACCCGGGCGAATGTCCGCCTAGCGCGGCGACGCCGAGCCCCGGAAAACCATCCACAGATATGAGGCCCTCGGAACCAATCCCATTTCGTGACAGACACGACGACTCAATGATCTCCTCCGCTTCGGTGGTGTTGAAGTTCTGCAAGTCGGTCTGCCAGGTCGTCTGGAATAGCGTTGCCCCTTTGCCACGAGCCGCGCAGAAGGGAACGATGCCCTGGGTATGATCGATATGAAGATGCGTGAAGGCGACACCTTCCACCCGCGCAACAGCTTCACCCAGAAGATCACTGATCGTTCCGTGCGAGGTCGCTTCTCCGGCACCGAGCGTAGTCTCCACCAATCGACCGAATTTGATGGCGGTCGGCACGTCCATGCCCGCATCAATCATGAAGAGATCGCCATTGGCCCATTCGACGACAAAGACCGTATGTCCGAGCTCGCCAGTCGGAAGCCGCTGACTCGATGTATTGACGTAGCGCAGTCGGACCGGCCCATCCGAAGCGCCCAGCAGCTCCCGCAATTCTGGCCGAGTCGGCACGCCCGGCTCGACACTCCGAATCTGAAGATGAGCGGGAATGAGAAAAACCAGCAACAGCAAAACACCAAGAAGTAGTGCTCCGCCCAGAATCTTCAACAACAGGCGCATAACGGCCTCCAAGCCATTCGTTTTAGAGGTTACTGAGAAGCACGTGATCATATCAACTCTGATCTTGCCGGCAGCCACCGATCTCCGGGAGTAGCAATGAACGAGCCATTCCGGCTAGCCTTTATCCCGAGTCCGATTCTCATCCGCAGTGCCGCAGCCGCCTGTGCCCAGGGCGGCGCTCGCCGACATGAGTACTTTCAAAGAGATGAACAACGCCTACGCGGAGTTCTTTGGCGCTGAACCACCCACGCGCATTACCGTCGGTGGAGCCAAGTTCCCACTCGGCGCCGCTGTCGAAAACGAATGCATCGCAAGAGTCGCGAACTAATTGGAGACAGCCATGAAACGATCCGCTCCGCCCCTTGCCCTTTCACTGGTCATCCTACTCGGCCTTCTTGGACCCATCGGCTGCGGAAGCTTCAAGCGTTTCCTCTATGAAGGCTTTGGTCGCGACGAATGGCAGGCACCTGAACGTGTCGTCACAACCCTGGCTCTGTCGCCGGGCGACGAGATTGCCGATCTCGGTTCTGGCGGAGGCTATTTCACGTATCGCTTCGCGGAAGCCGTAGGAAAGTCCGGCAAGGTTTACGCACTCGACGTCGACGAATCGCTACTCGCGTATATCGAGGGTCAGGCCCAGGAGCGCAACCTGCCTCAAATCGTGACGGTTCATGCCCCAGAAGATGGCTTGGGTCTCCCCGATGCCTCCGTAGACATGATTTTTCTATCGAACGTCTATCATCATCTGCCCGACCCCACCGACTATTTCCGAGGCGCGGGATCGGCCCTGCGAAAGGGGGGCAGGTTGGTCGTCGTCGAGTTTCGCGGGGCTAGCTTTCCAAGGGGACATGCAACCACACCCGGAGAGATTCGAACCCAGCTCCAGGCGGCGGGATATGAGATCATTGACTCTTACGACTTCCTCGAGAAGCAAAGCTTTCAGATCTTCCGGCTCGGCGACATGGCGGACGGAGCCACTAACACGGGCGACCACTAAGACGACATCTATGCATCGACTCCATCTCTTGGAACTCGAGGAACAATAGAATGACCCGCGGAATAGCCCCCCAAAGACTTCAATCCCTCACGATCAGCGTCCTGTCCTGTGTCGTTGGAATGGTCCTCGGCTGCGCTCCGGCAACGAATCAAAATCTCGAGTCAAATAACAATGCCGACCCGACCGCGCAACCCGCCGGCCATTTCGCGATCGGCCGGACTCCTACGCCGCGTGAAATCACAGCATGGAATATCGACATCATGCCCGATGGTGAAGGTCTTCCAACTGGATCCGGGACCGTGGCCGAAGGTCGCGAACTCTATCTCGCACAATGCAAGAACTGCCATGGTCTCGAAGGTCGAGGCGGCCCCTTCGACCGACTGGCCGGTCGACTTCCAGAAGACGCGTTCCCCTTCGACCAAGATCCCCTCGCCAAACACACGATCGGAAATTACTGGCCCTTCTCAACGACCATTTTCGACTATACGCGGCGCGCGATGCCGATGGACCGGCCAGGCTCTCTTGAGGACAACGAAGTCTACGCGCTCACGGCGTATCTCCTCTTTCTGAACGACTTCGTTGGCGAAGAGGCAAGGATCGATCGCGAGACGCTCCCCACGATTGTCATGCCCTCGCGGGATCGATTCATTCGCGACGATCGACGCGGAGGACCGGAGATTCGATGACGGACGAAAACGATTCGACCAACAAGACCGATCCGAGTGGCGGCGCGGACTGGACCCGACGCGAGATGCTGGCCGTGCTCGCGGGAACGGCGAGTGCGGCATTGGCTGGGACCGCACACGCGGCGGAGCCATCGTCGGCCCACAAGCAAGAGCCTCCGGCAGATCCCACCAGGACTCCGGGAACCGGACCCTCAGCGCGCGGTGAACGGTCCCCTTTCGAAACCACGGAACGCATCGCTGCTTATGGTGTGATCTCGGGAACGCCTCTTCATCAACTGCATGGAACGCTGACCCCAGCCGACCTTCATTTCGAACGGCATCATGCGGGCATTCCGAATATTGATCCTTCGAAGCACGAGTTCATGATCCATGGCCTCGTCGAACGTCCCATCAAGCTCAGCATGTCCGACTTGCTGCGTTTTCCAGCCGTCTCTCGCATCGCTTTCCTGGAGTGTTCGGGGAATCTTCGAATCGACGCCGGCCCTGAGACCACGCCACAATTCCTCTGTGGTCTGACAAGCCAAAGCGAGTGGACGGGGGTCGCCCTATCGACATTATTACGCGAAGTCGGCCTTCGACCGAATGCAAAATGGCTGCTCGCAGAAGGTTCCGATGCCGCGGTGCTCTCACGCTCGATCCCGATCGAAAAAGCGATGGACGACGCGATCATCGCCTACGCGCAGAATGGCGAAGCGCTCCGTCCTGGCCAAGGATACCCGCTTCGTCTCTTTCTCCCGGGCTGGGAAGGCAATACCAACGTCAAATGGCTTCGTCGAATCGAAGTTTCAGATCGCCCCTTCATGACGCGAGAAGAAACCTCGAAATACTCCGAGCCCATCAAGGGCGGTCATATCCGATCCTTCAGCTTTACGATGGACGCGCGATCGGTCATCACGACTCCGACCTACCCCGAACATATCGAACGGGGCTGGCATGATATTCGCGGGATCGCATGGAGTGGCCGCGGCCGAATCGCCAAAGTCGAAGTCAGCGTCGATGGCGGGCGCCGATGGGAGAACGCGCGCCTCCTAGGACCCGTTCTACCGAAAGCCCACACCCGATTTTCTCTGCCCTGGCGTTGGGGTGGAGGGACGGCCGAGCTTTCCAGTCGCGCGACCGATGAAACCGGCTATGTCCAGCCAACCCGCCGCGCGCTCATCGATGCGCGGGGTGTCGGCTCGATTCCTTATCATCTGAATCCCATCGTCTCATGGCTCGTCGAAACCGATGGCCGCATGCTCTATAAAGCGGAACCCTGGGGCTGATCAACTCCCCACCATCAAGATCAATGTCCACGGAGATCCATCACATGAAAGTAGGCGTACTTCAATTCTTCGGCTGGCGAGATCGAAGCATTCCCCTCGAAGACGTCTATCGCCGTGCACTCGAACGCATCAAGATCATGGACCAGACCGGCTATGACGCGGTGTGGCTCGCCGAACATCATTTCAGCAGCTACAGCGTCTGTCCCTCGGTCCATATGATGGGCATGCATGTGGCTGGAATCACAAAAAATCTTCGCATCGGAACGGCCGTCACGCTCGCCGCGTTCTATCACCCGCTTCGCATCGCTGAAGAGATTGCTCTACTCGATATGTTTTCGGGAGGACGCGTGAATTGGGGAGCCGGCCGCGGTTTCGATCCCGTCGAAATGTCGGTCTTTGGCGTTCAACCCGAAGAGAGCACAGAACGTTTTCGGGAAGCGGTAGAGATCGTCCTCCAAGCTTGGTCGAGCGAACGTCTCACGTTCAAGGGGAAATTTCACAACTACGAAGAAGTCGAAGTCCTGCCGAAGCCGAGCCAACAGCCGCATCCGCCGGCGTGGGTCGCCGCAAGCTCAGAAGGAGCTGTCGAGTGGGCGGCCGGCCGTGGCCTCTCCATCTTGATGGACCCCCATTCGGCACATGCTGAGATCGCCCGGAAGCGAAGTCTCTTTCAGAGTGGACTTGAGAAGGCCGGACATAGCATCAAAGGACGAGATCTTCCGACCGCACGCTTGATGGCAATCGCCGATACCGACGAAGAAGCCGCAGTCGTTGCATCGCGCGGTGCGTATTTCACGTCGCGCTATATCCCGAAGCAGGCCATCGCGGCCTTCCGATCCGACGGCCGCATGCTCGAACCCCAGGAACACTACATGGATGACGTGATTATCCACGGCAGCCCTGAACGCGTCGTCGAAACGCTCAAGCGGCTCGAAGAGGAGATCCCGCTGGACTATCTGCTTCTGTCTCCGCTCAGCGATCGGACCTTCGAATTATTCACAGAAAAGGTTCTGCCACACGTCAGCGGCTAGTCGGCGTCATGAACGCAGTTCTTCGCGATCGCGAAAATATTCGAGGGCCTCGGAATTGGCGAGAGCCTCGACGTTCTTGACCTCGCGTCCAACGACGACATCTCGAACCGCCAACTCGGTGATCTTTCCGCTACGTGTTCGCGGAATATCCTCGACTTCGAGGATTCGAGCCGGAACGTGTCGGGGAGAAGCATTTTTCCGAATCCGGCTTCGCAGCCGTGCCTCAAGAGCATCATCAAAGATGGCCCCTCCGGCCATCTTCACGAAGAGCACGACACGCACATCACCCTCCCACGGCTGCCCGATCGCGATCGCCTCAAGGATTTCCGTGAAGGACTCGACCTGGGAATAAATCTCGGCGGTGCCGATCCGAACGCCGCCCGGGTTCAAGACCGCGTCCGATCGACCTTGAATCACGTAGCCGCCCGCCTCGGTTTCAAGACACCAATCCCCATGACACCAGACATCCGGAAAGCGCTCGAAATAGGCGGCGCGGTAGCGCGATCCATCCGGATCATTCCAGAATCGGACGGGCATCGAAGGAAAGGGGCGAGTGCAAACGAGTTCGCCGGGCGTGCCGACTATCCGGCGACCGTCATCGCTGAAAACCTCGACCTGCATGCCGAGTCCCGGGCATTGAATCTCTCCGCGGCGCACCGGCAGAGTCGGGCTCCCCAGGACGAAGCAAGAAACGATATCCGTGCCCCCGGAAATGGAAGCCAGATGCACATCGCTGGCGACTTCTCGGTAGATGAAGTCGAATCCGTCCTCGCCGAGCGGCGACCCCGTCGAAAGAATCGATCGCAGACCTGTTAGGTCGAAATCTTGTCCGGGCGAAACGCCTGCCTTGAGGGAGCTGTCGATGAACTTCGCCGAAACTCCGAAAACATGCACGGCTTCGTCTGCGGCAAGCTTCCAAAGTCGTCGAGCATCGGGAAAGAACGGAGAACCGTCATATAAGACCAGCGTCGCCCCAGTCGCGAGTCCCGACGCGAGCCAGTTCCACATCATCCATCCACAAGTCGTAAAATAGAAGAATCGGTCCTCAGGTCGCAGATCGACATGCAGGCGATGCTCTTTGAGATGCTGAAGCAGGGTGCCGCCCGCGCCATGCACGATGCATTTCGGCTTACCCGTCGTCCCGGATGAATAGAGGATGAAGAGCGGATGATCCATCGGCAGACGTTCGAAACGAATCGGCGGAACGTCCTCCGAACCAACGATCTCATCCAGTGACGAAATCTCGACCGTTCGCCCCGCCCCTTCCGAGAGCCCAACGAGATCGATCGCATCCACATCTGAGAGCCGATCGACATCACCACCCGAGGAACTGCCACCCGCATAGGGGACCACGACGCAAGCCTCAACGCTGGTCAGTGCGCAGAGAATCTCAGGAACGCGACCTAGACTCTCTGCGCGTTTGCCATTGTAGTTGTAGTAGTCGACGCAGAATAGAACTTTCGGTTCGATCTGGGAAAACCGATCCACGATCCCGCCGACTCCGAAGTCCGGCGAACAAGACGACCAGATCGCACCGATCGACGTCGTCGCCAACATCGCAACGACCGCGTCTGGAAGATTTGGCAGACATCCAGCCACACGATCTCCGACACCGATGCCTGTGTGACGCAGCCAATCCGCCAACTGCGCGACGCGATCATGCAGCGCGCCAAAGGAGAGTTCGCGACGCTCGCCGAGTTCGCCATGGAAGATGATCGCCGGCCGACTCTCGCGACACTGCAATAGATTCTCGGCGTAGTTGAGCCGCGCATCCGGAAAGAATCGAGTCTGCGAAAATTCGGTGCCGGCCACCCACCCACGCTCGCCGCGATCTCCGACAACTTCACAAAAATCCCAGGCCAACTCCCAAAAGCCGACGGAGTCTTCGACAGACCATTCGTGAAGAGACTCGTAGCTTGAAAGATCACGCCCCGTGCGCGAGGCAGCGGCCGTCGTAAATGCCGTGATTTGTGATTTCTCGACGCGTTCGTCGCTTGGCATCCAGAGAACTTCGCTCATGACGAAGGGGCGGAATCCGATGCGCCCGACGGATCGAGATGCATCAAGGCATCCCGTATCGCACGGCAGACACACTCGTTCTCCTGGTTGTAGGCGCGATGCTCGAAAGTGACGATGCCCTGGGTCGGGCGAGACTTTGAATTTCGTCGTTCCAGGACTTCGGTCTCCACTCGAATCGTATCGCCGTGAAAGAGCGGAGCCGGAAAAGTGATCTCGCGGAAACCAAGATTTGCCACCGTCGTTCCCAGCGTGGTTTCGTGAACGCTGATCCCGATCACGACGCCGAGCGTCAACATTGAATTGACCAGGGGCTGGCCAAATTCCGTTTCGTTCTTGGCATAATCGAAGTCAAGATGAAGCCAGGCCGGATTCATAGTCATCGTGGAGAAGGCGACGTTGTCCGATTCGGTCAGCGTCCGTCGGATCGCGTGCTGAATGATCAATCCCGGCACGAGTTCTTCGAACCACTTGCCCGTATGCGGCCGCGGAATGGCGGCCTTGGATTTCGCCGTATCGGCTTCAGGAGTCAAATAACATCCTCTCTTGCGTGTCTGGCGGAACGATCCGCTTCGATCCTTTCAGCCCCGCTCAGGGAGACGTCGGCTCGGAAATCGACTGAGCCAAACCCAGAACACGACGAGCCTGCGCGGCCAGAGGCTCATCGACCATCTGTCCTTCAAAGTCGATGGCGGCGATCCCCGACGCCGAGGCTTCATCATAGGCGGCCAGAAGACGGATGGCGTGTTCGACTTCTTCGGGCGAAGGAATGAATGCATCGTTCGCGATCTCCACTTGTCGCGGATGTATACAGAGCTTTCCCTGATAACCCATCGCCCGCGCCGCCGCGGCTTCCTCTCGAAAGCGATCATCATCGCGAAAATCGGCAACGATCTGATCAACGATCGGAACACCCGAAAGTCTCGCAGCCAGAGCAACCGATGATCTTGCGAAAGCCACTTCTTCGCCGTCGCGCGTCCGCACGCCACCCATATCGGCGATGAAATCTTCGGCGCCGAAATAGCCAGCAATGATCCTCGGATGGGCGAGCAATGGACGCGCATCCGCAACGCCCAGCGCTGTCTCGATTCCCGCCAACACCCCGAGTTCGGGGAACCCCACCTGGCACAGCGCTTCCGCCACTGTCTCGATTTGAGCCACGGACTCGAGCTTTGGAACGACGATGCCGGCCAATCCCTCAACGAGCCCTTCGGCGATGTCCGCCTCGAAATACGGCGAGGCAACGGAATTCACACGGACGAACACCTGCATCTGCGGCCCCAGAATCCCGGGGACGCTCGACTGAACGACGGAACGCGCTTCGCTCTTGGCCCCCGAAGGCGTCGCGTCTTCGCAATCGATGACGACCGCATCCGCTCCACGCTCGGGCAACTTCGCGATGAAGTCCGGGCGCACAGCCGGTGCGAAGAGAATTGACCGCAAACGCTGGATTCGGCGAATTTCATGCATGGGAAGTCCACGCTACGATTGCGAAGCCACGGCCGCAAGCAGAAGCAGGCAGAAATAGTGGGACAGGGAGTAGGGCAACGTGAATCTAATGGGTGAACCCGCCTTCGTCGGCCGACACTGCGGGTCGAACGAATACACAATCGACAAAACCGCCGTCCAGTTCTACCAGGATGCCCTCGACGATCACCATCCTCTCCACGACCGCTATGCGCCCCCCCTGTTACATCACTCGGAATGCTACGAGTCCGTCGGACAGTGGTACTTGAAGAACATCTTTGGAAATCTTCACGGTCAACAGGACTGGGAACTCTTCGGTGCCATTCCCGTCGGCTCCAAGATTCGAACGCGATCAACCATCATCGATCGCTACCAGAAACGCGGCCGTGATTGGGTCGTCAACGAAACCGACCTGATCAGTGCGGAAGAAGCAGACGGCGGCCGGCTCCTCGTTCGCGGCCGAACTTATCAATCCTTCTTGCCACCAAAGGACTCCGATTCGACTAGCGACGGGTTCGTCGTAGACACCTCGACCGCCAAGAAGAAAGCGCCCCGCCCTGCCTTCCCGACGGCCACCGGCGCCGACCTCGCCTCGACCCACAAGGTCATCGACGATCGACGCTGCTGGATGTTCTCTGGCCCGGCCAAGAACTATCATACGGATCGCGAAGAGGCCAAAAAACTCGGATTTCCCAACATCGTCGTGCAGGGCATGATGTCGACGTGCTTCATTTCACAGGTCATGCAGGACCATTTCGGAATGGGCTGGCTCGTCGGCGGAAAGATGTCGGTCAAGCTCACGAACGTGCTCTGGGTCGACGAAAGCATCACTGCGAATGCACGCATTCGAGAAGAAGTACAAGAAGGCGCGAAGACCCGCGTTCATTGTGACGTCTGGGTTGAGAAGGATGATGGCTCGCGGGTCATTCTCGGAACCGCATCCGCCTTGAAGGGCGAGGGCTAACAGGCCGACATGACCGCCGCGCAAAACCCAATCGATCCATCCAATCGACTTCGCAGGATCTGGGCAAACCCCCAGCTGCGATATCCGATCCTGATGCTTGTCTATCTACTGATCGGAGGATCGCTCTTCTCGGCTGCACTTACCGCCTACCCCGGTCCAATCGAGACCATTGATCGATGGACCGCCATCGTCGTCCATCAGTTCATCAGTCTGTTCACCCCGCTCACGACCCAGCGCCATGCGCTCGTGACCCTCGACGGATTTGCGGTCTCGATCATCATCGAATGCGTCGGCCTACTCGAGATGGTGATCTACTCGGCGTGTGTCCTGGCCTTCCCGGCGCCAATTCGCGCCAAGGCCTGGGGCATTCCGCTTGGCTGCTTCGCCATCTTCTCCTTCAACGTTCTGCGGATCGCAACACTGCTCGTCGTCGGTCGACATTGGAAGGAGTATTTCGATTTCTTCCACATCTACTTTTGGCAAGCCACGCTCATCGTCATGATCGTCTCCGTGCTCTACGGATGGATCAAGCTCTTCGTGCATCGATGAATCCCCGCGTGAACGTGGCAAAGGCGATCTTGATCGTCGCTTCCTTCATCGTTATCTCGATTGGACTCACGTGGATCTGGCATGAGTCACTCCGCATCCACTACGGAGAACTATTCACCAACGTCGCACTGAAACTGCACGGGGCGCTGGGACTCGGACACGCGCCGATCGCCGGCCTCCGTCAGCGCTATATCAACTTCGTTCCCTTTGTCGCTCTGCTCCTGGTGACACCAGGCCTAGCTCTCCGGCGTCGATCATTGGGACTGATTGTGGGAGTCGTTGTCATTTCCGTCAGTCATTTCGCCATCAATCTCACCGCCCTCATGACACCGGGCCCCTCGATCCCGATCCTCGCCGCCCTCGTCTCCGACACATTCCCGTTTCTGATCTGGTTCATCGTGGCCTTCCCCGTCCTCGCGAAATTCATGCCGGGGCCGACCACGCCGGAGCCCCTCGGACAGGTGCCCGAAACCGATAAACAGTTGGAGTAGAAGCATCATTCGCTCGGGCAGATGTCTAGACCGAAGCGCCTAACTCTGCTTGCGAAAGATCTCTTGCATCCATGCGATCGCAGGCTGATCACACCCGCGTGCCGTCCAGTCCGACAGCGCCGCCGAGGTAGCTGGATCGACTCGCTCGCCGCCGCGACTCGATCCAGGGTCGCTAGATTCCGAGCTGGCTGAGCGAATCTGCGATTCGCCCGAGAACGGCCGCAAGCTTCGGATGAGTCGTTTCGAAACGTGTGACAAGCGACGGCAATTCATCAAAGCTGCCGATGGAATCGGACTCATGCGCTTCATCCGACTCGAGGATTCCCGAGACCTCGCCCAAGACGGATTCGAGCTGCGTCCGATCCTCCGGCGAGAGGGGTACACCGGCCGAGAGTTCCTCTTGCAAGTGGGCAATCGATTCACGGAGTTGGTCTCGTGGCATCTCCGACCTTTCGTCTTGTTTTGGCGCAGACACCCGAACGCCGAAGTCCCGAAGCGAAACCCCGACGTAGACCCCATCTGAATCTATTTCGAGAAAGCGGTCTGCCATCAACTAAGCCCCGACCATTCAACGTTCTGGCGCTGTGGTCGATTCCGCCAATATAGCGTGCCAAGAGCGGGCGCGCGCTGGTTACTCACGACGCTGGCGACTCACAACATAGAGGGCAACCAATCGCGCCACGAATACAGCTAGGTAGAGCTGGCCGATCATGGGCCTCCGCCACCGCAAACATCGGAGCCATCTCTCCGACAGGCGCCATAACCCAACGTCGTTGACGTAACGAAACTGAAATAGAGCAGAATCGTCTCGTACGAGCTCGGATCGGAACGCGGCTGAACCAGGGGTTCGGCGCCCTGGGGCAGCGCGTCGGGATTCAAATCAAGCTGCACACGAAGCGGAGACTGGGAACTCGAAACGCATTGGCGCCGAGAGCCAGAAGAATCCCCGAGAATCTATTCTGTTATGACGGAAAGGCTCATGCGCAATTCACAGAGAGTGGCGAGCTCATTCTTAGCTACGCCTGCAATCTATTCGCGACAAGCGAGAAGGATGCCTTTACGGTTATTGAAGAACTCCTCAGGAGCCCTGAGATCGACCGACCTTGGGTAATTCCGATAGAATGACCAGACTAACAACACCAAAAGAAGAGCCCAGTCGCCTCGACCTCATCGCAGCCACTACTTCGCCTCGGCCAACGTTGCGACCCGCGAACAAATTCGAGACCACTCGATTTTCGATCGACGGGATCAAAGGTGATCCAGATCGAGCAAAGTGATCTCGACTCAACGTCGATGGGCCAAAAGGTGATGTCGTGATGCCAGGGCGTGGCAAGGTGACAACCCGGAAGCTTAACGAAGGTCTGATCATAGAAATGGCGGATTTTCGTGCCACCTAACACCTGCTGCGCGATCCGTGCCGCCGGTGACTCAAAAACCCAATCCCGAAAATCATCATCCGTTTTCCAGAGAAAGAGATCACCCGAAAACCCAGACTCTTTCTTCGAGACGGCCGGACCAAAAACGTCGGGTGAGCGACGAGTCGATCCATCGCTCGCTCCATTCGTGAAAGCCACGACTCGGGGAACAGACCCTTCGCAACGACCACCCCGCCCTCTCGATAACTGCGGATCTCCTCCGCTGTCAGATCTCGACGGGGGGCATCGGGTGTCGCCAAGCGACGGATCGTCTCGGTCATACAAGGCTCCTCAGACGCGAATTCACAGGCATTTGTTCTCAATTATCATGCGCTCGGCCGAAGCCGATAGCGCAAAGGCAGACTCTTCAGCCCCACCACGAAGCTGGAATGAATATGCTGAGGCGTCCCCGCATACTCCACGGACTCAAGGCGGCTGGCAAATTCACGCCAGAGCGCATGTTGCGACTGCCGAGCAAAATGTGCGCCGATGCAGAAATGTTCGCCGATCCCGAAACCAAGATGCGGATTCGGCTTCCGATCGATCCTGAACTCGAACGGGTTTTCGAATACCGATTCGTCCCGGTTCGCCGAGGCGTAGAAGAGCCCCAGAAAGTCGCCTTCACGAATCTTCTGTCCGCCGATTTCCAGATCCCGTGCGGCCGTGCGCTTCATATAATTGACAGGAGTGGCCCAGCGAACGATCTCCTCGACCGCCGACCGAACAAGCTCCGGCTCGTTCCGCAATTTCTTCATCTGCTCGGGGAAGTCCAAGAAGGCCTGCATCCCACCCACGAGCGCATTTTTCGTCGTGTCGTGGCCCGCGGTAAATGTGATCAGGAAATATCCAACGGTCTCCATCGGCCCCATGCTTTCGCCATCGACTTCCGCCGTCGCCAGAATCGTCGCGAGATCGTCTCGGGGATGGGCACGCCGATCTTCGATGATGCCCGAGAAGAGCTGAAACAATTCAAGCCCCAGCTCCATCGCAACCTTCTCTGGATCTTCTCCGCCTCGCTGAAGATCGGGATCATCGGCTCCGAAGAGCTGATTCGTCAGGCGCAGAATATCGGGCTCCATCTCCCGCGGAACACCCAGAATCGTCGAGAGAATGCGCAGTGGATGCATGGCCGCGACGTCCGTCGCGAAGTCACATTCGCCCTCCCCGGACGTGCCCGCCAATCGATCCACGATAGTTCGCGCGCTTTCCGCGACCGCCGACTCCATTTTCCTGACCGCCCTCGGCGTAAAACTCGGACTGGCCACCTTTCTAAATTTCCGATGCTCGGGAGGATCCATCTCAATAATCGTCCGCATCGCGGAAAGGCCACCATCGGTTTCGCGAACCTTGATTTGTTCATCGGCGAGCACGACGATGCCGGGTTGGCTCAGATAATTCTCAGGCTGTTTCGAGATTTCACATATATCCGCATGTCGCGTAATGGCCCAGAACGGTTCGTAACCCTCGGGCTCACATCGATGTACAGGCGACTCGCGGCGAAGTCGCGTCCACAAATCATGTGGCGCTCCGTTTTCCGCATACGCGTGCGGATCAACGAGCTCACGACCATCTGTCCAATTCGTTCCCATCTTCTTCTCCAGCTCGGGGCACTAAGAGTGTTAGTCTCCCGGCGCCAGGCGAACGCGTCCCCATGGCGATCCGTAGTGGATGCGACCTCGCTCGTCGATGATCGTACCCGAGAAGAGCGGATTGTATCGCTGCCCGCCAATTTCCGCGTGAAATGCAGATTGTCCGTCGCTCCAATCGATCGCTTCGAGGGTCCAGCGATTCTCGCGAGCGCCAATGAGGTAGACCCGACCACTCGGATAACTCGCGATCGGCACACAGCTCGGTGAACTCACTTCGCGATTGACCCAAGCCACGCGGAATTCACGCTTCGAAGCATCCCACTCGAATTTCTGCACTCCATAGGGTTGATAGCGAGGAGAACTTCCAAGATAGCTGATCAAGAGTGATCGAGCGCGAGAAGGCAGGTACCAGGGAACGTTTCGCGGCACGTTATTCACAACCAGCGCACCGTACCCGGCGACAACGACCGATTGCTCGGATTGAATCTCCTTGAGATCTTCATCGCCCATATCTGCGGGCAGCATTCCCGCGATGCGGCGGTCCGGTGAACCCGGCAGTCCCTTCCAGTCGGCGGGAATCGCGTCGCGCCAGAAGAGCACGACATTCATGAGGTCTTCGCCATCCGTGATGACCACGAAACGATCTTCGTCCGCGAAGCCCATCAAGCTCGGCGTCGCCCCGGTCCCATTTCCCCAGCCATTCAAATAGCGTGCGGTCCATGCTCCGTCGGCAGAATCAATCGACAACTGATCCCCGGTCCAGATCAACTTGTGCATATGCTCTTGTGAAGCAACATAGATACCGCCGTCACTGTCGATCGCGGTCCCATTTCGAACCCATCCATATCCGGTTGGCCGCGTGGCTTTGTCCTCGGCGCCCTCGCTATGTCGCATTCGTATGACACGATGTTGTTTCAGGTCCTTTGAAATCGCGACCACATAGCCATGTTCAGTCGGCACGATCAGCCAGCCATCGAAGGTCATGTTCATTCCAACGCTCAGCCCCGTCACGAACTCGGGCATCTGGAAGCGGCCCTTCTCCACTATCTCCGAAGCCGGATCGTTGGGATCCGAATCACCGTAGGCTGTGATCCTTCCGGATTTGTCCCCGATGAAATAGGTGTTGTCCGAGTCGAGCACCGTATAGACGCTCGACAGATCGCGTAGCTTGCTCGCATCTCGAAACGCATGCAAAAGTGAGAAGAAACCCTGGTTCGAGTCATCGAATTCCGCGATCGACTCCTCCGCCTCCGCTTCGGTCCAACGCTTGGCCCCGGGTACCCAATGCGTCGCGAGATTTTCGAAGGTCTCAAAATCAACCTTCACGATCCGATCGAGACCATTGCTCCAATAGACCCGGCGCCCGTCGGGATAGGGACCGGATGTATAGGCACCGAATTGTGCAGGGCCGGTCGCGGCATAATGAACGTCTGATGGGGCAAATCGGGGCCCCGGATCCGTCGGGCCGGCAACCGGCAATGCACCCTGCTGGGCGGAGGCGCCATGTCCGAGGGGATAGACCGAATCGGCGAGAAACGGATTGATCGGTGGCATCTCTGCGGATTCGGACGGAAGCGCCGCGAATAGCACCAGGGCGACCTGCAAAACAGCTTGTGAGTAGAATCCGGTCTTCTTGAAAAGCATGATCATTCCCTCTCTATTCTAGATTGCCGAGTCTTCAAAATTCGCCGCGCGCTTTTCGAGTTTCGACATCACGGCCTCGATCTGGTTCCGAGTTCCCATCAATCCTCCGGAGGCCGCCATTTCATTCGCGAGCCCATCCGCCAGCGGAACCAACCCAGATTGATTCAACAATCTCTTCGCAGCACGAACAGCATCCGGATTCCGCTCTGCAATTTGACTCGCGAGTGCGAAGGCCGCCTCGAGTGGATGATCGCTCGTTTCCGTGGCGAGATGATAGGCAACCGCCTGCTCTCCGCTGATCGTTTCACCGGTGAAAACGATCTTCTTCGCGAGATCGAGCGGAATCAGCCGACGCATTGCCTGGGTCCCTGACATATCCGGGACAAGACCCCAAGTCACTTCGACGAAGGCCAGACGCGCATCCGGCGCAACGATCCGAAGGTCTGCGCCCAGGGCGATATGCAGCCCGCCGCCATAGGCGACCCCGGTCACGGCCGCGATGACGGGAACCGGAAGCTCCTGCCAGAGCCAGCCGAGTTGCTGCGCTTGGTTCGCACCGTCCGCGCTTTTGTCCGCGACCGCCGCTTTCACCGATTCACTGTCCTCACTCAGCTCCCCACTGGCCATCGCTCCGAAGTTGGACAGATCAATGCCGGAACAGAACGAGTCTCCGGCCCCGGACAAGACGACTGCGCGAATCGACGGGTTCTTCGCCAGATCAAGAGCGGCCTGTCGCAATCCCTCGAACATATCGCCGTCGAGTGCGTTCTTCTTTTCCGGACGATTCAGCAGCACGTGCGCCACATGCGAATCGATCGACACTTGAATGCGTTCACTCACATTAAATCTCCTGTTCTTACCCCTCGCCCTGCTCGGGCGAGAATTGAATATCCATCCGTCGACACGACCTGACCAGTGCGTGGCTTTCGATGACGGGTCCGATGACCGGACCGTCACCCGAGAACGCCATGTCGGGAAGTCGCTGAAGGAGTTCGCGCAACGCAACTCGCAATTCCATCCGGGCCAGGTTCGCGCCAAGACAAAAATGATGCCCAACACCGAACGCGACGTGGTTGGGGTTGCGATCGATCCGAATCTCGTCCGGCGATTCGAAAATGTCTCGATCGCGATTACCGGACGGATAGAGCATCAAAACCTCTTGTCCGGCCTCAATTCGCTGGCCACGAAGCGTCGTGTCGCGAGTCGCGGTTCGGGCGAAACTATGAACGGGAGAGATGATTCGAAGGAATTCCTCGACCGCGTGTGGAATCTCTTCCGGCTTCCGAATGAGCTGGTCACGAATCTCCGGATGCCGAATCAAGATCTCGACACAACCCGAGAGCGCGTTTCGTGTCGTTTCATTTCCGGCCACCATGAGCGTAATCAAGACCATCACGAGTTCGTCGTTCGCGAGATCGAGAAGCTCTTCGGCCGAATCTGTAGAGGCGCCGGTGTCTGGGGGCGTTTCGAGGTCGAAGTGCCCGATCAGTCCGAGCCTCTTCGCGCCGACCAAGGCACTAATCAGATCGTCCCGGGGATCGTCGCGTCTCTTTTCGATGATCTCACTGACTAGAACCGAATACGCTTGCGCCGCCCGGGCGGCCCGCCCCATGATTTCCGGATCATCATAATGTCCATCTGCAGCCATCATCGCGTCAGACCACACGTGGAAGTTCTCGCGTTCAGATTCCGGAATCCCAATCATCTCCGCAATCAAATGGAGGGGAAGGGGCACGGCGATCGATGAAACGAAATCACATCGTCCGTCGGGGGCAATCCGATCGATCGCACGACACGTGATTGATTCAAACTGTTCCTCGAGACGCTTCACCATGCGCGGCGTGAACCCACGATTGATGGTTCGACGAAGCTGGCAATGTTTCGGGTCGTCTTCGTCGATCAAGGTTTGACGAACCGGGATACCCGGCCGAACCCCCTGCCCTGAACAAAAAAGAGTTGGATCCTTCGAAATTTCGACAATGTCGTCGTATTTCGAGATGAGGAAAAGATCGCTTTTCTCGGACCATCGAATCGGTTCGTTCTCTCGCAGCCATCGGGTTCGCTCGTGGAAACGAGCGTCCCATGCGGAGGCGTCGAGATAGTTCTGGTCGGCCGACGGCGAGTCCGAATCGAACCCTGGATCCGAGCCGACCGCGATTTCCGCCAAGGGCCCACTCATGCCGTTTCCGTCGCTTTCTCTCATTCCGACACGCTCCCTCCACCCCGCCATAGGGCAATTCCCCGGCCAATGATGCAACGTCTCAGACACTCCCCGACTGATGCACTTTGCACCAATCGACGGGTAGAATCGAACCGCACCAACAATCCACTGCGGCTGAAATAAAGGAAGATCGATTGTCCGCCCAGGATGCCCTCAGTCCACGCGAGCAAGAAGTCCTCGCGGAACTCCGCGCCGGAGGCCGCGTGCCCAGCATCGCCAACCGGCTCTCCATCAGTCGGGCCACGGTGCGAAACCATCTTCAGCGCATTTTCTGGAAGCTCGGAGTCCATTCCCAGTCCGAGTTGATCGAGTACGTACGCGATCATCCCGAAACCCTTCCTCATTCAAAGGCCAGCCACGTTGCCAATGCCGAACGACGCTATTGGTCCGCCAACCGCCGACTCTCCCTCGAAGTCGATGAAATCCTCGAGTCGCGCTGGGGCCCAAAAGTTCTTCACGAGGTCGTCCATCGCGCGCTTCCTCTCTCGGAGGCCGGACGCGAAGAATGGCAAGCACGTTTTGCGATTTGGAGTCGACCCGATACAGCAAGCGAGGAGCATGTCGCGCGGCGCGCCTCCGAAATGGATCAGTGGCGTGGTGGCGCGAACGAACACATCAAGAGAGCACAGGCTGAAGGGTGGCTCCGAGCCGATGTGTCTTCCGAAGAATCCTTGGAACAACTATTCTCACTGCTAGTTGGCGTTTCAATCCAACTCATCACCGACCTCGAGCCCACCCGAAACGAAGCTCAGGTTCGCGTGGTCGACGCATTTCTGGACAATCTTCTCGCAGACGATTTGAAGGATTGAGATTCTGATTCGAGGAACATTTCGCCGGCAGCGGTATCCTAAACACAACCGGAACACACTCAGAAACAGGAACCATCTACAGCGCTACTTGAACGAATTCGAATTCCGATTGAACAAGCGATGGCACGAGGCGGATCTGTCCTCCCCTATCGACATCTCATGGCGGAGCGAACCCTATAGGCCGAGAAATTCGCAGCGCCTCCGTCACCGCCCACGCCTGGCATTCATGAAAGAGTGGTGGCACTTCCGGGCTCGTCGGAAGCCACTGAACTTCATATTCGGCAACGGTGGCCGTCTGCGCGCCGAAGCGACCCTTAAAGAACGACGCCCGAAGTTCGAACCCGCGACCATCACTCATTGAAAAAAACTGAATGGCGGATGGCAACTCCCCCAGGAGCTCGACCTCACACGCACATTCCTCTCGGACCTCACGATGGACCGCGGCCACCGCATCTTCCCCCGCCTCGATCCCACCGCCAGGCAAGAAGATCCCACTCCGCCCCTCAACGCAGGCAACCCGCGAATCCGCGTCCATCACCACCACATAAGCGGCCAGCCGAACGACGTAGACCAACCCCGCCCTCGCCTCTCCAAATTTTACAGGACCGTCCATCTACAACTCGCTCTCAAAACCCAACGCAGGTCCCAACCGCCCGCCCCGGCCAACCCCGCTTATCCGTCTCGAGGGTTTCGAGACGAATTAGCTAGCGATGAGGAGTCTAATGCGGTTCCCCGCTCGTTCTGCGTAGTCGGCGATGTCGCCAATCCACTGGATGATCTCGTACCAATAGTAGGCGCCGACTCCGATCTCATCCTCGATCGAAAAGAGGGTTCGCAGAGCTTCTTCGCCCCGCTCGTCTGCCAGACTCTCGAGATCATTCAGCTTCTCGATCATCACTTCGACGCGTGCGACTTCATGTCGGCCAAAGCCCGTCTCGACGAGTTCGTCGAGTTCGTCGATGACGGATTCGCTCTGGGCGCAGGTGGCCAGCGCCGCTTCCGCGAGTGCGGCGAGCGGTTGTTTGAGGGGCTCCGGCGTTTTCATGTGTCGAAGAGCGGCGAGTTCGGCCACATCCTGGGTTACATCTGCAATCGAATCCTGATAGTCGAGGATTTCCAGCATGTCCCGGCGTTCGATGGCCATGAGCAGCCGCTTGGGAAGATGACTTCGGATTTCGTGCTTGAGTTCATCCGCTCGGTGCTCGAGTTCGTCGACCTTTTCGCGTCCGCGGTCGAGCGCCTCCATGTCTTCGTTTGCCATGGCTTCGAGGACCGGCAGAATCGCGCGCGCACATTCGGCGGCGGCCTTCATATGTGTCTGCATCGGCCGAATCGGAGATCGACCAAATAGGTTGCCAATTACGCTCATAGTCATTTCCTCGCTGGGCAAGCTGTGAAGCGCCCATAGTTTTCGGGTCTCTGGAATTTAGACTGCGCGCGCAACCAGACTTACATCGTCACTAAGGCCCGAGCATTCCCTTGAAGAAGTAAAAGAAGAAAATGGAGAGCATCGCCGCGATTGGAAGCGTAGCGACCCAGGAAACCACGATCGTTCCGACAACGCGCAGATCGAGGGCGCCGATACCACGGGCCAGTCCGACCCCTAACACGGCGCCCACCAGAATATGGGTCGTCGAAACCGGGATTCCCAATCGAGTGGCCAGAACAATCGTCGTGGCAGCGGCAAGTTCTGCGGCGAACCCGCGACTCGGCGTGAGTTCGGTGATCTTGGTCCCCACGGTTTCCATCACGCGGTAACCCCAGGTCGCCAGCCCGACGATGATGCCGAAACCACCGAGCGCGAGCATCCAGGGCTCGACGGCTGCCGTCTTCCCCGCGGCCCCAGTCGTCACAATACTATGTACTGCTGCCAAAGGCCCGATCGAGTTCGCGACATCGTTCGAGCCATGCGCGAAGGCGACCGCACACGCTGTCATGATCTGGAGGATGACGAAGATCCGCTCGACTCTCTTGAAGGAATTCTCATCGCCGGCAGCCAAGGCCCGCTTCGAGGCCCGACGCAACAGGAAGAATCCGATGACCGCGCCGACCAGGCCGAGAGCGACCGAAGCGCCGAGAGCCTGGGGCAGATTCAAATCGAGCTTCAGATTCTTGAGGCCCTTGAAGAGCGTGACGAGGCCCAGGATGAAAAAGACGTAGAAAAAGAAGAACGGTCCGATTCGCGTGAGCGCCTCGATCGGCTTGTCGCGATCGAGCACTTGATTGCGAATTAATCCGAAAATCAGAAAGGCGAGAACCCCGCCCAGCAGTGGCGAGGTCACCCAGGACGCGACGATCTGTGCAATCTTGCCCCAGGCCACCGCATCAATTCCAAGACCGACGGCCCCGAAGCCAACGATCGCTCCGACAATGGAGTGTGTAGTCGACACCGGAAGCCCGAAACGTGTGGCGCCGATCAGTAGCGTCCCGGCCGAAGCCAGGGCCGCGAGCATCCCGTACAGAACGAGTTCAGGGTTGGCGGCGACAAGCGCCTCATCGAGCATTCCCTTGCGAACCGTGTTGGTCACGTGACCGCCGGCCAGGAAGGCGCCGAGGAATTCGAGCAGTCCGGCGACGATGACGGCGCCGGTGATCGTGAGGGCGCCTGAACCAACGCTGGTGCCCATGGCGTTGGCGACGTCGTTCGCGCCGATGGCCCACGCCATATAGATTGCGAGCGTTGCGCCCAGGATCAGAGCGAATGACATCCCGAATAATTCGACGTCCACGGTCTTCGCTCCGCCCGGTTGCTCACAAAGGGGTTTCGTCAGGTGATTCGGGCTGTTTGTAGTCTTTTAACTCGCAAGCGACTGCCTGAAAAGGGGGAAAACCAAAAGATCTATACAGCGAAGCGTTGGCCAGGAGCAGAACGCTGGTTTGTGCCGGATTGGCGTCGGGTCGCAGCTCCCGGCGAACTCCCTAAAAGCCTACCCGACGGGCAACCGAGTCGCACGCATCGCGGACTGCTGGCACGAATATCGCTGGACGCGTCACGCAAACGCTGTGATCGCCGGGGACCGGATGCACGACCGCTCCGCGAATCCGGTCGGCCATGGCGCGCTGGTTGAGAGCGGGAACCAGCCCGTCCCGCTCGGTGAGGACGACGGAGGTCGGCACATCGACTTCCGAGATCCAGCTCGATGAATCGAAACGCATGACCGCGGCCGCCGCCTGGCTGATGGTCACCGGATCACTCGACCCGACTTCCGAAAGCACCCGCTCACGGGTCCCCGGATCCGTAATCGCATCCGACAACCACTGCTGGGCGACGCGCCGAATCGTTCTACGCGGAGCCATACGTCCAACCAGGTTCAGCATGGGCGAAACGGCGCGACTCAAGCGACGGCGATCCTTCGACATGAATTGGCATGCGGTCGCGCACAGGACCAAACCCGCAATTCGGGCGCGATGGCGCTGCCAGAGTAGCTGAGCGATCGGACCACCCATCGAGTAGCCCACCGCAATGAAACGTTCGATCTCGAGTTGTTCGGCGAGCATCGCGACATCGTCCGCGCAATCCACCAGACGGAAATGGGATCGGATCCGCATGCCACGACCATGTCCACGATGGTCGACGACGACGACGCGATAGGATTCGGCCAGGGTCTCGAAGAGCGTGCTCCAATTCAGCAGACCCGTCGCGCCCAACCCATGCAAGAGCACCAGGGTCGGCGCACCTTCCGGACCCATGGTCTCCCGCACGAAGATCTCGCCGCGACCTCGCAGCAAGACGGCTCTCTCTCGCCATTGTTCGCTAGAGGACCCCGTTTCAGGCGCATTTCCCAGTGGCATCGACGACACCTAATCCCCAGTTCCGGTCTGCTAAGGGCCCCATCCTAACGCAGCAATGCTCGCAGCAGCACGCCTAAGGTTTTTTGTTGGCCGCCTCGGCATCGACCTTTCGCACCGCCACCAACTGCTTGGCAAAGGTCTCGGGATCCGTGGTCGGAAATTGGCAGACGCGTTCTTCACAAACATAGGCCGTCAACTTTCCCCCGATTGCAGACTTACCCTCCACGATCGACAACGTCTTCCCGAGTGACTCCAATGCCTCGCCTTCTCGTGTCCGAATCACGACTCGATTCGGCGCAAAGTGCTCGCGCAGCGGCTCAAGCATCTCGTGCGTCCTATTCGCCGCCTCCGCTTGAATGTCGGACTCTGCCTTCAGCATCGGTTCAACCAGGATAATCTCGAGAAAACCGACCTCCCGATCGGACACGGTCTCGAGCAATACCGCCGACGACGATGGCGAGCGCCCCAACTGCCCGGCAAATGCTGAGTAGAGCAGCCCGAGTCTCTCGGTATAAACATGCAGACCCGTCAGGGCAGCCAATCGCGACAGGTTCGAAGCCGCGACCGAGTTCCCGCTTGGCACGGCGCCATCGACGATCGGCTTTTCCCGCGCCAACAAGACTTCGGCATCCCCGGCACTTCGGAAATAGCCGCCCCCCACCGCGTCGAGATAATGCGTGTCCTGAATCTGCTGAAGCGACAATGCGGCTTCGATCCAGCGTGGCTCCCCAGTCGCTTCATAGAGATCGATCAGTCCTCGAATCAAAAATGCGTAGTCCTCGAGGAAAGCGGGACCGCCAATTTCTCCGGAAAGCGATACCCGCGAGAGTCGTCCTTCTCGAAGCATCGAAGCGAGAACATACTCCGCACAGTCTTCGGCGGCGGCGAGGTATCCGGGCTCCTCGAGCGCAAATCCCGTTTCCGCCAACGCCGAAATCATCAGGCCGTTCCACGAGACGAGGACCTTGTCATCGCGAAGAGGCGCCCTGCGTCCGGCACGCTCGGTGAGCATGGCTTGTCGAGCGGCCATGAGCTGGCGGTCGAACTCGGACCGCGAGAGTCCGAGCTCGCTCGAAACCACATCAGCGTCACGCCACGTATGCAGAACGTTTCGTCCTTCGAGCTGACCGCCTAACGTGACCCCGAACCATGCGATCGGAACGCGAGCGCCCTCGGCACCGAGAAGCGATTTAATTTCCGATTTCGACCAAGTGAAGAAATACCCCTCTTCAGACTCACCCTCTGGCGTCAGACTGTCCGCATCGGTCGCAGAATAGAATCCACCACTCGAGTCCCTCATCTCGCGAATCACATAATCGAGAAGGCCCCGAAGCACTCGCTCGTATCGGTCTTCGCCGGTCATGCGAAATGCGGCAAGGTACGAACGCGCAATCAGCGCATTGTCGTAGAGCATCTTCTCGAAATGGGGAACGAGCCAGCGCTCATCCGTCGCATAACGATGAAAACCTCCGCCTAGATGGTCATGAATCCCACCGGCGGCCATCTGATCGAGGGTGAGCAGGGCAAGACTCTTGATGTCTTCGCTCTGGGTTCTACGCGCTTCGCGAAGCAATAAGGCGATGGGCAGCGAAGAAGGGAATTTCGTCCCGCGGCCGACACCCCCCCAGACACGATCCGCCGCCCGTCCCCAATGGTCGAGCGCTTGCTCAAGCTGCTTCGATCCGAGCTGCATACTCTGGCGCCCGACATGGCCTTCGAGCTGCGCCTTCACGCGAGAAGCCAGAATCTCGGCGCTTTCCGCGATCTCTGCATTCCTATCTGCGTAGGCCTGGCTGATCTGTCGCAGAACCCGAAGAAAACTCGGACGCCCTCCGCGATCGGTGGGCGGGAAATACGTGCCGCCAAAAAAGGGCTTGCCCTCGGATGTCACGAACATGTTAAGGGGCCATCCGCCCCGCTCACCCATGGCATGAATCGCGCTCATGTAGATCGAATCGATGTCTGGCCGCGCTTCTCGATCGACCTTGATCGCAATGAAATGGGCGTTCAAGAATCGAGCCGTCTCGATGGCATCAAAGGACTCCTCCTCCATGACATGGCACCAATGACAGGTCGAATAACCGATGCTCACCAGAACTGGTCGGCCAAGTCGCCGCGCCTCCGCGAAGGCTTCCGGACCCCACGGAAACCAGTTCACTGGATTGTGGGCGTGCTGTTGGAGGTAGGGACTCTTCTCGAGGAGCAAGCGATTCGTAAAGATGGGCCGACCCGAACTCGACACGTGCCGGGTACGCGCTTCGTATTCGGGGCCGCGCGCGGAGAGGTCGGCGGACAGTTCAGCGCGAAGTGCGATCGAAAACCTGGGCGCGCCAGGCTGGGACGCTGAAACGAGCGAAGTCTCGACCGCGGCCATGCTCGGCATCACGCCAAAAAGAGTGAACCCGAGCATCGCGATGATCCTGATGCTCAATCCGAGCCCGCGCATGCTAGGCCCCCATCTCCACAACAAGAATCCGCCCATTTGGATTTTTCGCCAACGCCACAATGATTCCAATGCACGATCACCCCAAATCACAACGACTGATTGTGTCATACTCGAGAGTACTGAACCTCTCCTCGTGGATTGCCCGCAGTTTTCTTTGCCGAATGGCCCGATGAAGAGTCGTCGGCCAGAGACTAAGGTTTCAAAGGGATCAGCTTCTCAGGAAAGACAAGTAGTGGATCGGAGCGTCCGGTCCCAACGCACCCCGTCGAGCATGCGGGCATCCCTTAGTAACCTTTCGCTCTGGTCTTGTTGATCATAGAGAGCAAACACGTGCCATGGCGATCACCAAAAAACCATGGCGGTCTGGAGACCGATGAAGGATCTCAAGGGAAAAGTGGCTGTTGTCACCGGCGCAAGTCGAGGCATTGGCAAGGGAATCGCCGAGGGCCTGGGCGAGGCAGGCGCGACCGTCTATGTGACCGGGCGCAGCGAAAGCAAAGAGAATCCTCCTGCGCCGCTGACCGTTCAAGCGACCGCGCACAGCGTGACTGAATTTGGCGGAAATGGCATCGCGGTCGCCCTAGACCACAACGTCGATGAACAGGTGAAGGCTCTTTTCGATCGCGTCGAGGTAGAACAGCAGCGCCTCGACATCCTCGTCAACAATGTCTATCAAATTCCAGAGACTCCAGCGCTCAGCGGAGGCTTCTGGGAACATCCAATATCGCTGTGGGACGATCAATGTGGAGTCGGCCTGCGTGGCTATTACGTCGCGTCGACCTGCGCCGCGCCCCTCATGATTTCGCGGCGCGGCGGTCTGATCGTCAACATCTCGTCGCGCGGCGGTCGCGAGTATGTATTCAGCACTTCCTATGGTGTCGGCAAGGCGGGCGTAGACCGGATGGCCAAGGACATGGCGGTCGAGCTGAAGGACTACGGTTGCACGGCCCTATCTCTCTCCCCCTCCAAAGTGAAAACCGAATTCATCTTGGACATGGTGGCGGAGGGCAAAATGGAGTTGGATCCGAGTCTGGCCCAATCCGTACGCTATTCAGGTCGTTGCGTCGCCGCCCTGGCGATGGACCCGAACGTCATGGAGCGTTCGGGAGGCGTCTATACGGTCTCCGAGCTTGCAGAAGTCTACGGCTTTACCGATCCCGATCGCGACTGAACCGCCCCCCAGACGGCCTCATCTTCCAGCCTCGGATTGAATCTGGCAGAAGCGTCGAATCAGTTATCGTCAAGGAGGGCTAACATCGAAGTTGTCTTGGGACGATCTCCTGGATGCTTCGCTCGGACTATCGATCGCCTCTCACTGCAATAAAAGGAAGACTCGCCATGGCCACTGCGCAATCGCCTCTCGCCACGCCCCCCGCCCGCACCGCCGAGAGTTGGAAGGGACTGTTCGACACCGTCTATGAATGCGACAAGGTCGTCAGCGACATCGAGGGCCAACTGCCCAAGGGTCTGGTGGGCACGCTGTATCGCAACGGTCCAGGCACTCACGACTGGACCGAATCCTTCTTCGACGGCGACGGAATGATCCGCGCGATTCGCATCGGCGAGGACGGCAGCGTTCGCTATCAGGCGAAGTACGTCGAGACAGAGAAGTACCGAAAGGAGCGCGCAGCGAACAAACAGCTCTATCGGCTCGCAGGCACGAATCGGCCGGGCGGGATGCTGGCCAACATGTTTCGCCCGCCCGCTCACGAGGCGAATACCAGCGTCATCCACATGGCCGACCGCATCTGGGCGCTCGAGGAAGGCGGACATCCCTACGAGATGGACCCAGAGACGATGACGACCGGGGAGATGACCGACTTCGGCGGGAAGCTCCATGCCCGCACCGCCTTCAGCGCGCATCCACACTTCGACCCCGATACCGGTGATTGCTTTGGTTTCGGCATGCACTTCGGAGCGAAACAAGCGCTCAAGCTCTTCCGGGTCGACCCGTCGGCTCGACTCCATCACATCGGCGAGATTCCCATCAGCGGCGCAGGCTTCGTGCACGACTACGCGCTCTCGAAGCAATGGATGGCATTCTTCATTCCCCCCATGATTCCGAGCATGTCGAAGATTCTCTTCGGTACCGGGACCTTCTTCAACTCCCTCAATTGGGAGCCGGAGCGCGGTCTCAAGATCGTGCTGATGCGCAGGAGTGGTGGTGAACCCATCTATCTCGAAGACGAAGCCTGTCTTGCAGGACACGTGATCGGCGCGCACGACGTGGGCGGAGAACTCATCGTCGACCTGTGTCGGCAGCCCGAATGGAAATGTATGGGTGAGCCTGCCGCCAACTTCCGTACGTCCGACTGGGCAGGCTACGGCCTCGGTGGAGTTTGCCGCTATCGCATTGATCCAGCCGCTGGAACAGTCAAGAAGGAAGAACTCTGCGAGCTACCGGCGGAGTTTCCGCGCATCGATTCAAGGCGAGAGGGCGTCGGCGCACGCTACGGCTATTTCGCTGCGAATACGCGTGCCGGCGAAGGCGGCTGGTTTCGCGGCGTATTGAAGCTCGACATGGAGACCGGCGCGACGGACCTCTTCGACCATGGCGAGACAAAGGCCGCACACGAATCAGTCTTCGTACCGCGCCCCGCTTCGGCAGGAGGCACGGGTGAGGAGGACGACGGCTGGCTGATTGGCTTCGTGCACGACGGCCTGAAGAGCGAGACCGATGTGGCGATCATCGACGCGCGACGCGTCGCCGACGGCCCCGTCTGCACGTTGAGACTGCGCGAGAACGCGGGCATCACCTTCCACGGCACCTGGGTGCCAGCGGCCTAGCAGCTGCGGAAAAGCCGTCCTGGTGGACGCCTTCAGCTCGCTGCGCGCGAATTGCAAGCCACCGCCATACGCCATAGAGTCTTCCGCTTGAGCCACAACTAACGATCAGGAGCGACATGTCTTCACAACCTCGACTGGACGAACCGGAGAATTTCTTCCTAAGCGGCAACTGGGCGCCCGTGGACGAGGAGCATGTCGACAGGGACCTCGAAGTCATTGGCGAAATTCCCGCCGACCTGGACGGCTATTTCATGAGGATCGGCCCCAACCCGACCTACGTAGCCGACGTCTCGGCCTACCACATTTTCGACGGCGACGGCATGATCCATCAGGTCGAATTCAGAGAGGGGAAGGCGACCTACCGTAACCGCTTCGTCGAGACCGCGGGCCTTCTCAAGGAGCGAGACAAGGGCGGCTGGATCTGGAAGGGGATGAACCAGACCATGGCCGACATGGCGGCCGGGAATCCCTTGCCTGAAGGAGGTCAATTCAAAGACCTCGTCAATACGGCGATGATCGTCCACGCCAACAAATTCTACGGACTCATGGAAGGTGGCACTCCGCACGAGATGGGATTGCCTGACCTCGACACCATCAGGCGAGACGATTTCGACGGAAAACTGAATCACCCCTTCACGGCCCACCCGAAGGTGGACATCAAGACGGGTGAGATGATGACCTTCGGCTATTCGCCCGTACCCCCATTCTTGACCTACAGCGTCATCGACAAGAACAGTCGCCTCGTCCACACGGCGCAGATCAACATACCCAAGGCGGTGATGATGCATGACTGTGCGATCACGGAAAGGTTCACCATTTTCCTCGACCTGCCGATCACTTTCGACTTCGAGCGAGTCGCGAAGGGCGAGAGCATGCTGGCCTGGGAGCCGGAGAACGGCACACGCCTCGGCGTCATGCCCCGCATGGGAGAAGACGCGGATATCAAATGGTTCGAGATCGACAGTTGCATGATGTTCCACGTCGCCAATGCCTGGGAAGACGGCGACGAAGTCGTCCTGCTCGGCTGTCGTGCCAATCGGACGGATGTCGCCAACGCCACGACCAATGCGGCCGATGAGAGCCTGGACATGCGCGACCAGCTGGCGCTGCTCACGGAATGGCGAATGAACCTCGCGACCGGTGAAGTCATCGAACGAAACATCGATCCGAATCTCTATTGTGAGTTCCCGAGGATCAATGACCACCTGGCCGGACGTCCATCGCGTTACGCATACCTCGCGGGTATCGACGCGGAGCTGTCGGGCACGCCTTTCACGTCGGAAATCAAGTACGACCACACAGACGGCAGCATGACCGTTCACCCATTGGGTGAGGGACGCAAGGGCGGGGAAGCCATTTTTGCCCCCCGCAAGGGTGGAACGTCCGAGGACGACGGCTATGTGATCCTGTTTACCTGGGATGAACCGAACCAGCAGAGCGAATGCGTCGTGATCGATGCACAGAACTTTGAAGCGGACCCGATCGCGCGGATCAAGATTCCGCATCGCGTGCCCTTCGGTTTTCACGCAAGCTGGGTGCCAAACGCCCAATGAGATCCGCGGATCAATGAACCATGCCCCGGATCCAACACCTTCTATTCGTGAGACACGGTGAAACGGTGGGCAATCTAGAGCAGATTGCCCACGGACAATCGGAATCCCCGCTGAATGAGCGCGGAGTTCGCCAGGCGAAGATGACAGCGAAGATGCTACTGGACTGGGAACGCGACTATCATCGCGTGTACACCAGCCCACTCAGCCGTGCACAGCATACTGGGCAACATATCGCTAGTAGCCTCGGACTACCCATCGATACTCATCATGATCTGATTGAAGGATTCCTCGGCGACTGGGAAGGCGTCACCTATCAAGAATTGGATGATTTTGGATTCGCAAAACACTCGATCAGGGACGACGACTTCAGTGGGCACAGTGGGGAATCGCCCAACCAACTCGGTGATCGCGTTGCCCGTGCTGTCAGTGAGATCCGCAGCAGGCACCCCGACGAGAATCTCATCCTTGTGAGTCACGGCGCCGCGATCGCTCATCTCATCGCGCGACTGCTCGATACGAAGCCGGCGTTCGGATATCAGTACTTGATGCACAACTCCGCTGTCACGGAACTCGCCTTCACGGAGGGCGGAGACAAGCCCGAGCTGTCGACGCTGAACTTCCACGAGCATCTGCCGGAGGATCTGAAAATTGACCCTAGATCACGTGACCGTCGGGACCGAGAATAACGCCCTGCCCCTCACAGCTGATGAGCTCACCGCGGATTGGCTGCAGTTCGCGATGGCCGACGTTCTGGCGGGCGAAACGATCGAGGAATTCTCCGCTGAGATCATCGGAGTGGGCGAAGGCTTCATGGGCCAGCTTGCAAGAGTCACCCTTGGCTATGCGGACGACTCGAATGATGCACCGAAGAGCGTGATCGCAAAATTTGCCTCGACCCGGCAAGACACGCGCGAGATGGCGAGAGATCGGAACCTCTATCGACGCGAAATTGGTTTCTATCGCGATATCGGCCAGAGCGCCGGCGTACCCGTGCCGGCCTGCTACTACAGCGAGTTCATGGAGGACTCCAATTATTTCGTGATGATCTTGGAAGACCTGGCACCGGGAATTCCAAGCGATCAGGTCACAGGCACCGATCGAAAGACATCTCGGGAAGTCATCGAGCAGTTCGCGATATTGCACGCGAAATGGTGGAACAGCGACAAACTCGAGGACTATGGCTGGACGAAATGGGTGATCAAGGAAACGCCGATTGAAGCGGCCCTCGAGTTGTTCGAGGAAAGCATGAAACAAGCGGAAGCGACCGGAAAATTTGATGCTTATCCCGAGATGAAGCGACTGATGCCATTCCTACCACCACTC
This sequence comes from Myxococcales bacterium, assembly GCA_012959805.1. GTDB lineage: Bacteria > Myxococcota_A > UBA9160 > UBA9160 > UBA4427 > UBA4427. The sequence goes on from DUCN01000042.1 coordinate 75,082, forward strand.
TTCAAGCTAGATCCGGCACCGCCATTCCCTTTCACATTGACTCATGGAGACCTGCGTTCCGACAACATCATTCAAGCGTCGCCTGCGGGAGGTCGATTCGCCATCATCGACTGGCAGCTGGCTGGCATCGGCGATCCCATCAACGACATCGCTCGGTGGCTGGTTCAGAGCATCTCGATCGAAGACCGGCGGGATACGGAACAGGAGCTTCTCAAGCTCTACCACGACAGGCTGCTCGAATACGGCGTCAAGCATTACAGCTACAGGAAGCTCATCAACGACTACAAGACCAATCTGATTGTCGTGCTGTTGATGTTCTCGATGTCCATGGACTCGATCGACCAGTCTTCGGATCGTGCCAAGGCACTCTTCCATCAGTTCTACGCCCGCCTGGATTCGGCATTGGTCGACTGGGAAATCGAGAAACCACTCAAGGCACTGCCTTACATCTATCCATTCATCAAGGTCGGCCTTTTGCTCAAAAAGGCTTTCCGGAAACGCACTTGAGCAAGATCTCTCGAAAGGACCGGTCGCTGCGACCGCGAGCGCGGCGCACGAGCAGTCCACTGTCCGAACTGTGTTCCCGACGTATAATTCTCGAAAATGGGATTCTCTCAAAGATCGTGACGCGGTTCGAAGCCGCGGACAGCGACATCGCAAGTCACGCGACGATTGAACGAGCAGTTTGCTCACGACCATGAACGCATCGAGAACGGAGACAGAGCCTGCATGAGCGCTTTCCCAACGCATCCCGATCACCTCTCCGCTGACTGGCTCTCTTCAGCGCTCAGCCGCCCGATTAGCGACTTCACCGTCGAATACCTCGGCGAAGGCGCTGGCCTCCTGGCCTGGGTGATGCGGCTCCAGCTCGTTAGTTCGGACGATGGTGCCCAGAGCGTAATGGCCAAGTTTCCATCGCCGTCCCCCGAAAATCGCGCCGTCGCGTCGTCCTTCGAAATGTATCAGCGCGAGGTCGACTTCTACCGCAACATCGAGCCCCATGTCTCGATCCGAAACCCGAAATGCCTCTACGCTGAGATCGAACCGACGTCCGCAGATTTCGTCCTGCTCCTCGAAGATCTCGGACATATGCGGATCGGGGATCAGGTCGCAGGCTGCACAGCCGAAGAAGCGCGCGCGGTCCTGCACTCCCTGGCCGGCATGCAAGCCAGCACCTGGCGGGGAAAGAACCTCCCCGAGATGACTTCGCAGAACAACGAAAAGCAGATCCAGGGGATGATCGCCGGCTTCGAGGCGGGCTGGCCGGTCGTGTCGAATCGCTTCGGGGACGTGATTCCGGCGAGCGCGAAAGGAATAGGCGAACTCATGCCGGGCGCCGTGGCCAGGCTCCTCGAGACAATGTGCGTGGATCCGATCTGCCTCTCGCACGCCGACATGCGGCTCGACAATATCTTCTTCGGCGAGGCGCCGGAGGGAAAAATCGAGGTCGCGATCGTCGACTGGCAGTCCGTCTGCACTTCGGCCCCTGAGCAGGATGTGGCCTACTTCCTCACCCAGAGCGTTCCGCGAGACGTACTCGCGCGCGAGGACCTGCTAGCGGACTACCACGCAGAACTCACTCGGCACGGGGTCGAATACGACCTGAAAACCTGCCGAGAGCGCTTCCGAGCCTCGGCACTGTATCTGTCATGTTATGCGGTGACGATCGCGGGGACGCTCGACCTACAGAACGAACGCGGAACCCGCCTCGCGCGGACATTGCTCGGAAATTCGCTCGCGGCACTCGACGAAATGGACGCATTCGAATTGCTCTAGATTCTGCGAGCTCGAGTCGGATTCGTGGAGAAATCCCAGTGTCATGGGGAAGGCATCTGTCCCGGAGTCGGTAGCACCGACACCGGCATTGACTCCGGCTCGAGGCCCAACGCGATCAAGGTCTTCGAAAGCGCCAAGAACAATCCCACGCCGATCGAGAGCTCGACGATTTGCGCATCATCGAAATGAGCTCGCAGGGTCGCCTTCTCCTGGTCCGTGAGCGTGCGCGGCGGGCCGATCAGCACGTCCGTCAGCTCGAGTGCCGCGACCTCCGCATCACAAAGAGCCGACTCCTCGTATCCATCCGCGATCGTCTCGATCTCGGACTCGTGCAACCCCTCGGCTCGCGCACCCGCGAACCTCACGTTCCTTCAGAACCCGCAATCCGTGATGCGCGCGTTTCGGATTCGCGTGATTTCCTTGATACGTTGACTGACTCTGCCCTGCTGCCAGAAATGCGCGTAGAGATCCGCAAAGCGAGACGCCATCTCAGGCTGATGGGCGAGAACGGTTCCGAAGTCAGCGGACTTTCCGGGAACAGCAGAGGAGACTCGAATTTTCGTCGACATCGTTAGCAACCTCGAAGCGGGAACGAATTAATAGAGCGTGCCTGTCCGCGACGCCGGCGGGTCGACATTCCGGGCCTCGGGTGCAACTTCGAGTACGAGTCGTAGACGACAACTCGCGTCAAAAAGCGGCAGCGCGAGCATCAACGCAACCAGCCCATCATCACCGAGCCCCAGGCACAGCGCCTCGATTTCGTCGTCCCCTACATCATGGATCTCGAAGGGCACCTTCGAAGCGACGGCAAGGACGCGTCTTTCGAGGTCCGTCATCGAATCCGGGATGTCACCGCGCGAGAGACTCGAGCGCTCGGCGATCGTCAGGCCGGACTCCGAATGTGCGATTGCGCTCTCCGCCTCGCAGCGGTTGAGCCGCGCGATCCGGAGGCGGCAGAGTTCGAGAAGCCGCGCGGGCAGGACGCCCTCGTCCCATATTGCCCCGTAGAACCCGCGGTAACGCTCCAGCAGTTCAGGGCACAGGCCGAGCACGCTCTCGAAGCCATCGATGGCCGGCGAATCGTTACGCGAGGCGAGCCAACTCAAGGCGATCCTAGCCCTAGTCCGATTCGCTGAAAAAATCTGCTCGCGGAGTCATCGTTTCATCGTAAACGGGCTCCTGCGCGTCGACCCGGTACTTCAGGGTTTCGGCGGCGATCAGTCCAAATGCGCCGATGTGCTCTCTCATTTTCAGATACCACTGCGTCTTGAAATGGGCGGCAAGCGCCTCTTCGGACTCCCAGCGCTCAAGAATCCGAATGCGGCCAGGCACGAGCGGGTTCGGACACCAGTCATAGTCGAGACAGCCCTTCTCTGTGAGGGCGCCCTCGATCAGAGGCCGTGCCGTCTCGATCGCCTTGAGTGTGTTCTCGGGCGGCAGATCAATGGTTCCGGAAATGATGATGCGCGTAGCCATGGGGATCTCCTGGGAGTGAGCGATTCGAACGATCCAAATTGGACCCTGGTCTCAATTTGGCGCAACCGCAGAGAAATATCCACGAGGTCCGCGCGTCGAGCCTCTCGTCGATCGGTCATTTTGTATGAATCCCGGACAATGAATTTCGGAGAGCGAAAAATGGGTCTTTCGAATTTCAGGGACTGAACGCACCGCCCCGCGATCGACGCTGAGTTTCAGCTCGCGACGAAGCATCGGATCGCTGAAGTATCGGCTCCGGCGCACCGGCCACATCCGAGCCGTCAGATAGCGCCTGATCCCGCACACCGAATATTGACTCGGCGTATTACTCTCCATGAACCTGAAGCGTCAATCAGGTTTGGTGCACCGCCAGTAAATTCGCTATACGTCCACAATCTGGGCACATTAGTTCCCAATTGACGAAAATACCCGCGGGTAAAACATGCCGACACACAAGCAGATCTACGACTCGCCACGCCAGGCCGCTCGACGTGCGTCGATCCTAGCGGCGACCCGCGAACTGATCAGCAAGCGCGGCTATGAGGGAACGACGGTCCGGGATGTGGCCGAGCTGGCAGGCGTCGCCAAGGGCACGCTCTACAACATTTACGGCGGCAAGGACGAGCTGATTTTCTCCGCGGTCGTCGACATTCGGGATGACATTCGCCAGCGCACAATCGATCTCGCGCCTCGCCCCGGTCTCGACTCTATCCTCAAGTCCGACCGCGCCATCCTCGAGGAGATCCTGCGCACGCCGACGTATGCGGAAGCAATCTCGCGTGCCCTATTTGGTGCACCCGCTGCGAAAATGCTGGTTCCGAGCCTCGTCGGGTCGCCGATCGAATTGACGCGTAAGGAACTCGAATCCGCCAAGTTGCTGGGCGAAATCGAAGACGACGTCGAATGCGAGCTGATGGCGCGCCAGTTGGTGATGCAACGCTGGGGCCTGATCATGGCATTTTCGCTGAACCTGCTGTCGGTCGACCAGATACAGCGCGAAGTGACCCATGCGATGGTGAGAATCCTGCAGTCCATTGCACGTCCTGACGCGCGGGCAATGCTCGATCAGGTTCTTCGCGACTCGTGAGGCCTGTCCGCGCGGGGAGAGGGCGGACCGGGCAAACATCTCCGGCCCAGCCGAGCGACGGACCGCACCCGTAGGAAGGGCCGGCGGGCGACGAACGGGCCCTGACGTGTTGCTGCCTGTGGTTGGGACGCCCTCGCCGATCGGCAATTCCAGATCCGATGCATCCACCCGTTGAGAACCGCGCGTCGAAGTGTAAAATTGAACTGCGTCTCAATCTTGTCCGAATCACTTCCCTGAAACCCACCCGTCCGTTTACCCGGGCGCTCCGTCCAGGAGTCACCTCCCAGCCATGTCTGCTCTCGACACCTTCCGTTCCGAAACCCGAAGCTGGCTCGAAGAGAACTGCCCAGCCGCGATGCGAACGCCGCCCGAAAAGACCGACACCGTCTGGGGCGGTCGGCGCTCAACGTTTCCGAATGAAGACGCGAAAATCTGGCTTGAGCGCTGCGTCGAAAAGGGCTTCACCGCGCCCGAATGGCCGACCGAATATGGCGGTGCCGGGCTGTCGCGAGAAGAGGTCAGGGTGCTCCGCTCCGAGATGAAAGCACTGCGATGCCGTCCACCGATCTTCAACTATGGCCTCTTGATGCTCGCGCCGGTCCTTCTCGAGTACGGGACCGACGAACAAAAGGCCGAACATCTTCCTCCGATCGCTCGCGGTGAGATCCGCTGGTGCCAAGGTTACAGCGAGCCCGGCGCCGGATCGGACCTTGCGGGTCTGCAATGTCGCGCGGTCCGCGACGGCGACGAAATTGTCGTCAATGGCCAGAAGATCTGGACATCGGATGCCGACGTCTCGGACTGGATCTTCTGTCTCGTGCGAACGAACACCGAGGTGCCTAAGCATGACGGCATCTCGTTCCTCCTTTTCGACATGGAGAGCAAGGGCGTTTCGGTTTCGCCCATCCCATTGATCAGCGGTGCCTCGCCATTCTGCCAGACCTTCTTTGACGACGTCCGTGTACCGGCACGGCACCTGATCGGCAAAGAGAACGGCGGCTGGACGATCGCCAAGCGACTCCTCCAGCACGAGCGAGAAATGCTCTCGGAATCCACCGCCGGCGCACGCCCTACCCAGAAGAAGACGCTCGTCGATGTTGCGCGCGAATCTCTCGAAGTACCGGAGGGTCCACTGACAGACGGAGTGCTGCGCGACGAACTCGCGCAGCTGTATATGGATCGGCTCTGCTACAGCGCGACCCTCGAGCGCAGCCGCGACCAGGCGCTCGCAGGCATCGGGCCCGGCCCGGAAACCTCCATGTTCAAGCTCTACCTCTCGGAGCTCGGCCAGCGAAACAGCGACTGGCGTCATCGAGTCGTCGGTGCGCGGGGACTTGGCTGGGACGGCGACGGATTCGATGACGAGGAACTACAGACCACACGCGAGTGGCTCTACGGGAAGGCTTCCACAATCCTGGGCGGCACTTCCGAAATACAACTGAATATCATCGCCAAGCGCGTTCTTGGGCTCCCCGACTGAGTCGACGGACGAGCAGCACCCCAACCAAGCCCCTGGACGGACGCTTGCCCATGATTCTCCTTCCCATCGCCCCCAGCCCGGAGCCCCCAGATGTCTGAAGCCTCATCGCTCGTGTTGACAGAAGAACAACAACTCATCCAAGAAACGACACGCGACTTCGTCGCTGATCAGTGCAGCGTCGACTCGCTCCGTCAGCTTCGCGAAAAGCGCGAAGACGCCGGATTCGACAGGGCGCTCTGGAAGCAATTGGCGGAGCTTGGCTGGACCGGCATCATCATTCCCGAAGAGTACGGTGGCGCGGAACTCGGCCTGGCCGAGCTCGGCGTTGTCCTCGAGGAACTTGGGCGAAAACTCGCGATCACCCCGCTCATCAGCACGCTCGTGGCGGGGGCCGGCTGCCTGGTCAGGGCTGGATCCGATGAACACAAAGCGGCGATTCTTCCTGCGGTCTGTGAAGGCGATCTACTACTCGCCCTCGCCTGCCAGGAAACTGCCCGCCACGATCCCTATTCCGTCTCGACAACCGCCCGCAAAGACGGTGATGGCTTCGTGATCGACGGTGCCAAGACTCTCGTCCTCGATGGCGCGGCCGCCGACCGATTCATCGTCGTCGCTCGCACGAGTGGCGACTCGGGCGAGCGTTCCGGCCTCTCGCTCTTCCTGGTCGATGCGAACGAGACGGGGCTGAGCCGCAAGCCAACCTTCCTCATCGACAGCCGCACATGTGCGGATCTCACTCTCTCTGGAGTCCGCGTCGACTCGGGCGCCCTGATAGGCGCGCTCGGGGCCGGCGCTGATATACTCGACCCGGTTCTCGACAGCGTAGCGGCTTCGCTCTCTGCGGAGATGTTGGGCGGCGTCCTCGACACCTTCGAGCGCACCGTCCAGTTCCTGAAGGATCGAGAGCAGTTCGGCGTCAAGATCGGCAGCTTTCAAGGGCTCAAGCACCGGGCGGCGAGGTGGTTCTGCGAGGTCGAACTCTCGAAGTCGATCGTCTTGAAGACGCTTCGCGCACTTGATTCGAACGACGTTCAGGCCCCCGAACTGAGCGCCGCCTGCAAGGCGCGGCTGTCAGATACATTCCGCTACTCCGGCGAGGAAGGCATCCAAATGCACGGCGGAATTGGCGTAACAGACGAAGAAGACATCGGGTTCTACATGAAACGCGCTCGCGTCTCCGAACTACTCTTCGGCGATGCAAGCTTTCACCGGGATCGATTCGCCAGCCTGCAGTCATTCTGAACGGCCCGCGTCACGACAGGAGATAGACAATAGAAATGGCCCTCACGCAACTATCGATCAAAGATACAATTCTCGAACTCACCGATGACGGACCGCGGCTGATCGGGATGCGTTGCAAGGATTGCGACAACCACGTCTTTCCTTATCAGGAAGGCTGCAACCGCTGCACCGGCACCAATGTCGAGAAGATCAGACTCGGAACCAAAGGAAAGCTTTGGGCCTGGACTGTTCAGGGCTTCCCACCGAAGGCCCCGCCCTATCTCGGTGAAGCGAGTCCCGAGAAATTTCAACCGTACGGAGTCGGCTATGTCGAGATCGACGGACAACTGAAGGTCGAAGCCCGCCTGACCGAGTCAGACCCGGAAAAACTCCAGGTCGGTATGCCGATGGAACTCACAACCGTCGTGCTCTGCGAAGAGGACGATCGAGACCTGGTCACCTACGCCTTCGAGCCCTGCGCTTAATCCGAACCCTGAATCGCCTCCAAGAAAAGGAGCAACACCATGACCCGCATAGCCATCGTTGGAATCGGAATCCACCCCTTCGGCCGGACGGAGGGCGTCTCGGGCCAGGACCAGGGCTCCTACGCCGTTCGAGCGGCGTGCAAGGACGCCGGCGTCGAATGGGGTGACATCGAGTTTGCCTACGGCGGAAGCATGGCCGCGGGCGCCGCGGACACGATGGTCTCGAAGCTCGGGTTGACGGGCTTGCAGTTCATCAACGTCGCAAACGGGTGCGCCACCGGCGGATCGGCGCTCCTGTCTGCATACAGCACGATCAAATCTGGCGCCTACGATCTTGGCATAGCAATCGGCTTCGACAAGCACGAGCGCGGCGCGTTTCGAGTGAAGACGGCTTCGACTGGTCGCGACTGGTACGGCGGTACGGGACTGGCGCTCACGACTCAATTCTTTGGCATGAAGATCAATCGCTACATGTCGGAATACGGAATCTCACAGCGAACACTCGCACGCGTTTCGGCCAAGGCGTTTCGGAATGCAGAGTTGAACGAAAATGCATGGCGACGCAAACCGCTCTCCGAAGAGGAAATTCTGCATTCCGCGATGCTCTCGTACCCGCTCACCCAGTACATGTTCTGCTCGCCGGGAGAAGGCGGCGTCGCACTCATCCTGGCCCGTGCCGACCAGGCCCACAAATACACGGACAAGCCGATTTTCCTCGACGCGGCCGTCGTCAAGTCGCGGCGCTTCGGTAGCTTCGAAGTGCTCGCGCCGTCACTCGCCCTCGACTGGAGTGCAGGTCCGACTGTCGACACCTCGAAAAAGGCATTCGAGCTCGCCGGAATCGGCCCGGAAGACGTCGACGTCGCGCAGCTCCAGGACACGGAGTCCGGGGCCGAGATCATGCACATGGCCGAGAATGGATTCTGTGAACATGGCGAACAGGAATTCATGCTCGAAAAAGGCGAAACCGAGATCGGCGGGCGCCTCCCGGTGAACACCGATGGCGGCTGTCTCGCTAACGGTGAACCGGTTGGCGCATCGGGGCTCCGCCAGGTCTATGAAATCGTTCACCAACTCCGTGGCGACGCAGGCACACGCCAGGTACCGAACAACCCGAAGGTCGGGTACACGCACGTATACGGATCGCCGGGCATCAGCGGCGTGAACATCCTGAGCCGTTGATTGGAAGGCCCAAGTCGACCCGTCGCCACGGGCGCCCCAGCTACGATCTGCTGAAATGATGGCGGGATTGTGCTGAACTGATCGTTGATCTTGCTTTCTACCGCGAAGGAATACGTATCCATGGCCGACGGCCCCTCAAACGAAGTTCTCCTCGACATTCACGAACGAATGGTCCGCATTCGCATCTTCGAAGAAGAAGCGGGCAAACTCATGGAGAACGGCAAAGTCCCCGGCGCACTTCATCTCTATGTCGGTCAGGAAGCCGTCGCGGCCGGTGTCATGGCGCATCTCAGCGACGCTGATCAAATCACGAGCACCCATCGTGGCCACGGCCATGTGGTGGCGAAGGGTGGCCAGTTCAAGGAGATGTACGCCGAGCTCTACGGACGCGTGACCGGCTATTGCAAGGGCATGGGTGGTAGCATGCACATCTCGAACTTCGACATCGGCATCCTTGGCGCGAACGGCATCGTCTGCGGTGGCCCGCCGATTGCGGTTGGTGCCGCGTTCTCGAACAAGTATCGGGAAACGGACCAGGTCGCCGTCACGTTCTTTGGGGATGGCGCTAGCAACGAAGGCGCCTTTCACGAAGCGGCCAATATGGCGGCCCTCTACAAATTGCCCTGCCTCTTCGTCTGCGAGAACAACGGCTTCGGAGAGTACACTTCACAGAAACGCCACCAGGCGATCCGTGACGTGGCCGATCGCGCGGCCGGGTACGGCATGCCCGGCGTCATCGTCGACGGCATGGACGTGATCGCAGTCTACGAGGCCGCTGGCGAAGCGATCAATCGCGCGCGACGCGGCGAGGGTCCGACTTTGCTCGAATGCAAGACCTACCGCTTTTACGACCACGTCGGCGTCCGCGGCATGGGCATCGACTATCGCTCGGATGACGAGGTCAAGGAGTGGAAGCAACGCGATCCCATCAAACTCCTGGAAGATCGGTTGGCTGAACAGGACGTGTTGTCCAACGATGACGCCGCTGCGGTTCACGAGCGCGTTCGCAGCGAAGCGATGGAAGCCATCGCGTGGGCCGATGCCAGTCCGTACCCAGCCGTCGAGAATCTCCTCGACGACGTCTATTACAACGGCGAATAAGTTTCACATACTCATCCCTCTCGCTCCGCAAAAACGACGAGCAATTTGAACTCAGGAGTCCTCCATGGCCGCAGCCACCGATCAAGCGACCCGCGAAATCCCGTACGTCAAGGCGATCACGGAAGGTGTCCAGCAATCCCTTCATGAATTTCCCGAGGCCTTCCTCGCCGGCGAAGACGTCGCCGTCGCCGGCTCCGTCTTCGGGATCTACAAGGGCCTCCTTGCTGAGTTTGGCGAGAAGCGTATCGTCGATACTCCGATTTCCGAGGCCGGAATCGTCGGCCTCGGCGTGGGCGCCGCCGCGACTGGGCTCCGGCCGATCCTCGACATCATGTTCATGGATTTCCTTGGCGAGTGTATGGATGAGGTCGCGAACCAGATGGCGAAGATGCGCTTCATGTTCGGCGGCAAGGCAAAACTTCCCGTCACCGTCTTGATGATGGGGGGCGCCGGCATGTCCATGGCCGCGCAGCACAGTCAAAGCCTGGAAGCCTGGCTCTGCCATTTGCCCGGTTTGAAGGTCATGATGCCCACAACGCCCTACGACGCAAAGGGCTCGATCATCGCCGCCGTGCGCGAGGAAAACCCGATCTTCGTCATCCTGAACAAGCTCTCGCTCGGCATCACCGGGCCCGTTCCCGAAGAGCCCTACGCGATCCCGATCGGCGAAGCCATCATTCGCCGGGAGGGCTCGGACATCAGCGTGGTGGCCATTGGCCGTATGGTCCACGAGGCACTGACCGCCGCAGAGGAACTCGCAAAGGATGGAATTTCCCTTGAGGTAATCGATCCGCGGACAGTGCAGCCCTTCGATACGGCGACCGTCATTGCGTCGGTCCAGAAGACCCACCATGCAATGATCGTCCATGAAGCGGTTCGCTTCGCAGGGATCGGTGGCGAGATCGCGGCTCAGATCCAGGAAGAAGCATTCGACTATCTCGACGCGCCCGTCGCACGCCTGGGCGCGCCCTTTGCCCCGGTCCCCTATAGCCCGCCGCTCGAAAAGGCCTACATGCCCGACGCGAAGAGAATCGCCGCAACCGCGCGCGAGACCCTCGGCCGATAAACCCCGTGCCGGTCCAAGACGAAAGGCAGAGCGTCGGCTTTCGCGTTGGCCCGGTCGGCATCCTCTGCAATCCGGCCTCAGGCAAAGATATCCGACGCCTAACGGCGCGCGCCTCCGTGTTCGACAACCAGGAGAAGCTCGCGATCCTTCGGCGTGCGATGCAAGGCGCCGTGGCGGCGGGTGCGAGAGAGTTTCTTTACGTGCCAGACAGTCACGACATTGCCTCCACCGCCGTCGAGGAAGTCCTCGGCCAGGCCGATATAGGATGTGAAATCGTAGCCAAGCCCGTCGATGCGCCACAAACCGACAGCGCCCTCGACACGACTCGCGGCGCGCGCGCTATGCGCGACGCTGGTTGTGCCGTCGCAATTACGCTTGGCGGCGACGGCACAAACCGCGCGTTCACGCTCGGCTGGTCGGATGCACCATTGATCCCGATCTCTACGGGCACGAATAACGTCTTTCCGCGACTGATTGAAGCAACGATCGCCGGCGCAGCCGCAGGCCTGCTTGCGACCGGGCGATTGCCGCTGGGCGAAGTGGCGACTCGCGCGAAGACCATCACCGTCGAAGTCGAGGGGGAATCGCCCGATTGCGCCCTGATCGATGCCGTCCTCACCAGCGACCGCTTTGTAGGCAGCCGTGCATTGCTTGATCCGTCCCGGCTTCGCGCGCTGCTTCTAACGCGTGCGGAAGCATCCGGAATCGGAATGACCGCGATCGGAGGACTCATCGACCCGTTGTCCGATGACGATAACGGCGGCTTGCTGATCGAATTCGGCAAGGGCGGTTTCCGCGTCCGAGCCCCCATTGCCCCCGGCCACCACGAGGCCGTCGACATTCGCAGCATTCGCCGCGTCGAGTTGGGCGAGCCGGTCGAATTCCAAGGATTGGGCATGCTCGCCTTCGACGGCGAGCGTGAGCGACTACTCAAGCGGGACCAGCGGGCGACGCTGCGGGTCGGACGCGACGGGCCCTGGGTCATCGACGTTGATCGCGTGCACACGCGCGCAGCTCGCGCCGGTTGGTTTCGAATGGATGCGAGTGCGTAAGCGCGATGGGAGTCATCGATCCTTCGATGTCTCGCGAGAACCAAACGCTCGAACAGAACGAATGAGAAGGAGTGGAGAGGATGGCCAATGAGATCTACCTGACGCGAGTCGGCATGACGATGACGGAAGGTGTCGTCGCTGAGTGGTTTGTCGCGGACGGGGATCCCGTCGCGAAAGGGGAACTGCTCTATCGCCTCGAGACCGAAAAAGTCGAACTCGATGTCGATGCCGATGACAGTGGAACCGTGAAACATCTCGTCGGGGCTGGTACCACCTGTGAGCCGGGCGACGTCGTTGGCTGGATCTATGCCGCAGGCGAAGAGATTCCTGATGCGCTGCCAACCGGCGAGAAACTGGCCAGCGACGACATGCCGGTCCCGGAGCCCTCGCCTGGCGCTCAGACGCCTTCAACGGCAGTCGGTGCGACAACCACTTCCTCGGTCGATGTTGCGACCCGCGGTCTTGGCGGACGTGTTCTCGCTTCCCCAGCGGCACGCAAGCTCGCCGAAGCACGCGGAATCGCCCTGACCTCGATCAAGGGGTCCGGGCCCGGCGGCCGCATCGTCAAAATGGACGTCCCCGAGCCGGGGGACGGAACCGCAATCCTCCCGGCTGTCTCGTCTACGACCGAAAAGCGCGTCAAGGCTTCGCCGGTCGCGAAGCGCCTGGCACAACAATTGGGAATCGATCTGGCCAGCATAATCGGCACCGGTCCCAATGGCCGCATCACCAAAGCAGACGTCGAAGCGGCCGCTGCAGATTCGACGAGTGCCACGTCGCGGACCGGTGTCGAAGGTCCCGCCGCAGGCACGACCATGGCCGTCCGCGGAATGCGCAAGACGATCGCGAAAAACATGTACAGGAGTCTCCAATCCACTGCGCAGCTGACCATGGATATGGATGTCCGAATGGACGACGCAGTCAAGCTGCGCGCCCAGCTGATTTCCGAATGGGAAGTTGAGGGCGTCCGTCCGAGCTATACCGATCTCGTCGTGAAGGCGGTCGCCAAGGCTCTGGCCCTGCACCCACGCATGAATTCCGTCATGGGTGAGAATGAAATTTCGCTGCTCGAAGAAATTCATGTCGGGATCGCGGTCGCCCTCGACGAAGGACTCGTTGTCCCCGTGATCAGGGAAGCCCTGAGGTGTGACCTGAAGTCGATCGCGGTCGAAGCCTCGCGCCTCGCGAAGGCCGCGCGCGGCGGCTCGCTCGGGATGGACGATATGCACGGTGGGACCTTTACGGTCTCGACCCTCGGCATGCTCGGCGTCGATTCCTTCACGCCGATCTTGAATCCGCCGCAGACCGGCATCCTTGGCGTGAATCGGATCGCGGAGGGTGTCGGCTGGGAGGGCGACCGGCCGGTCAAGCGAAGCGTGATGCGGCTATCGCTGACCTGGGACCACCGCGTGCTTGACGGTGAGCCTGCCGCACGCTTTTTGGCGACGGTGCGTGACCTCCTCGAAGCCCCTTACCGATTGCTCCTCTGAGCAGTGCCCGAAAGGCGTACGGTGTAGATGGGCGACCACGAGTGGGGAGTCCAATGACCTCGACTAACGAGACACCGGATCCAGATGTGCGAAAAGTTCCCGGCGGACCGCGGGGTTGCGTAGCTTCCAGACAGCACCGTCGATGAAGAAATGATGGATGTTGATCAACAGGACGAAAGTCCCGAAGGCGTCGCGCATCGCTTGTCCGGAGTACCAGCCCGGTCCGAGGATTCGCGAAGCGAGGGGTGGGCCTTTCAAGAAGATGATGCCTGCGACGATGAGTCCGAGAAAGACGAGCAGCATGTGCCTCTTCACGGATCCGTCGGAGCGAGCCGTGAACCGATTCACCTCGACGCGCAGCGGAAATGAAAGGTATTGGAGAGCGTGGGAGAGCTGAACCCAGAGCGGTCCACCCGGGATCAGGAACCAGGTCGGATACCAGAAATAGAGAGAGAGCCACGGTAGGAACGCGCGTACGGTGACCCCTTCCCCACGATGGCGAGCGCGCCAGAACCCGAGTGCCCCGGCGATCAGCGTCAGCGCAGCCAGAACCCAGACCGACAACGTCACGAAACGGTAGAGATCGAGATAGCTCGCGCGGCTGATCCACTCGGCGGGCGGATAGCGACCGCCGAGGGCGAACACGACGTGAAGGGCGAGCAGGACCCGCATCCCCGACCGAATCGCCCAGCGCTCGTTCCTCTCCAATCGCACACCCGACAGATGATTGAAGGTGGACACCATGCCCCATGCCTGCCCGGTGTAATGCACGGCCAGGTAGAGCGAGCTGACCAACAGAATTCCATCCGCGACGACCTCGCGGCCGGGGCCAATCAACCGGTAAACGAAGAGTGCCACCAGGATCAGCGGAACATAGATGGCCGCCCACGGCGCTGCCCGCGCGTGCTCGCGTGAATCGTAGAGCAATCGGTAGGACGCCATGAAGTGCGTAGAATTGATCAGAATCGAGAGGACGATCCAATCAAATTTATCGAAGTCCCCAAGTTCGCCGCCAAATAGATAGACGTAGACCAGCGCAGAGCACATTGCGCATAGCGACAATCCCCCGACGATTACGCCGTCCCAGAATGGCGTGACCAGAGCGGGAACCGCGGCGCGCCCGTTAGGCGGCATCGGCAGATTCACTCGATGCGGGATCAGCCTCCGTCCCGACACGCTTCTTCTGCTTGTTCAACCGCTCGGTGATCTCGTCGGCCATGTTCTGCTGCCCACGCGCGGAATAGGTGTCCCGCAAAAGCGTCATCGATCGTTCGGAACGCGCAAAGCGCGCAGCTCGGCGTGCGAGGTCGAGGGTGCGATCCGAATGATCGCCCGCGACGAGCCGAGCGTTCGCAAGGGTCTGCGCCGCGACGCCATCATAGGGCGTACGTTTCAAGACGAGCGTACAAAGTTCGAGCGCTTCCTTGTTGGCTCCCGCTTGCATCAAAAGCACAGCCAATTCCGTGACCCGCTGTGTGTCGACCGAATCTGCTTCGAGCGCACGTTTCCCCTCTTCCATCGACAGTCTCGCGTTCTCCCCGACCAAACCTCGCGCTCGCCCGAGAAGCGCCATGGGGAGATCGGGATCGAGTTCGAGCGCGGCCACGTACGCGGATGCAACCGCCTCCGGACGATCCCCGCGCTGTTCGGCGAGGAGCGCCCGAACGCCTTGGAGCCCAGCAGACTCGGGGTGCTCAGCCGCCACGCCGTCCAGGATCGAAGTCACGTGTTCGAACGCTTCGGCTTGGGAACCGGCTCCCAGGAACCTCGTCAGCTCTTCCAACGCCAGCTCACCTCCCGGCTGCGTGAAGACGCTCCGATCGACTCGGTCCAACAGCTCGAGGGCGAGGGCGGACTGTCCATTGAGCCGGAGGCCGCGAAAGACCCGAGCCAAACGCGGCGCGATTCCCATCGCGTCCGACGCTGGAAGTCTCGACAAATAGGCGGGGATCCGTTTGATGCGCCCCTCGATGACCAGGAGTTCCAGCTTGAGAAGCTCGCCGGCTTCGTCGAGCGGGCTGCGCTGCTCTTGAACACTCAACACCTCGAGGGCCTCGGTTGAGCGGCCGCTCGCGTAGAGCAGCAGGGCGATACGGGTCATGGCATTTGTCGTCTCGACCGATATACGGGTCGCGTGACGATAGAGTTCGATTGCGGCCTCGAAGTCGCCGATCTGCTCGGCCGATCGGGCGGCGTGGTACCGCGCAAATTCATTGTCGGGCCACGTACGAGCGACTTCCTTGTAGAGCGAGATTGCCCTTGCGTGTTCCTCTCGTTCCTGAGCGACTCGTGCCTCGATCATGAGTCGAAACGGTGGATGTTCGAGCCCGCGGGCGACCGCGAGCGCTCGATCCAGATATCCGGATCGAATTGCCAGATCTGCAACTCGAAACTCGTAGGCGGCCGCGGGCATCCCAAGACTTTCCGTCAATTCCACGACGACTTCGAGTTCCTCCTCAGCATCCTCGAAACGGCCCTGCGACTCGTAGAGACTCGCGAGCTGAAGGGAATAACTAAGCGACGTCCGCAGGTTCTCGCTGAGCGTGGCATTTTGCAGCAACTTCTCAGCTTCGTCGATCCGGCCCTCGCTGATCAGGATGCCTGCGAGTCTCTGCGGGAAACCCGAGTCGCGTCGCCCCTTGTAGAGTCCGATCGCATTCTCGAGTATTTCGATGGCTCGGACAATCTCCTTCTCCTGGAAAAAGAAATCCGTCGCAGCAAGCACGACGGAAGTGTTCGCCGGATGCGCTTCAGCGCAGGCATCGAAACGCTCGCGAGCAAGCTCCTTCTCTTCACTCTCCATCGCGAACAGCGCCATCGTCGTGCAATACCAGCTGTCGAGAGCCTCGGTGCTCGGTGCTTCCTTGAGTCGCTTGCCCAGGGCCGCGAGCGATGCGGCTGCTTCCTCGGTCATCACCGCCGCCAGATAGCCGAGGATCTCCGGGCGGTACACGTCGAGATTCGTCGGATCGAGCTCACGTACGCGTTCAACATCGGCGAGGGCATCGTCGAGGTTCACGCGCGTCTTCGCATAGGCCGACGCACGCGCGAGCAACAACTCGATGTTGTCGGGCTCATCCTCGATCATGTCGCTCAGAATATTGACTGCTTCGAGGGGGTTGCTGCCCCGCATCGCGTTGCCGACGATCATGCGGGCGGCTTCCTCGCGGTGTGCGGGGTCCTTCATCGCGCGCCGAAGTGACCACTCGGCGGGTCCGGCCTCACCGGACAACGTCAAGGCCAGCCCGTAGTAAAACTGCGCGTCGAAATTGTCTCTTTCTTGCCGAACGACAGGTTCAAGAACTTCGATCGCCGCACGCACTCGCCCCTGGTCGAGGTAGTCCTTCGCCTGGGTCACGGGATCACCCGGGCCACAGCCAAGACAAGCGAACAACGCGACGGCCGCGATTCGCAGCGCGATCTCCCTACGCCAGAAAAACCTTCGAATCGTGACAGACAAATGGGTACCCTCTTTATGGCTTAAGCGAGAAGGGGTGGAGAAAATCATGGGTTCGTTAGGTTCTTCCAATAATAGTTCCGAGAGTGGCCGCGCCGATTCGGGTTCTAGAAAGCGGATTCTGATCGGGGTCGTCGCAGTGCTCTTGGTGACTGTCGCCGGTGTCTTCGCGATCGGCTACATGCGAAGGCAGGCCGAGCAACAGCAACAGCAACAGATCCAGCTCTGGCCATCCGGCACCGCGCAGGATATCGAAGATCTCGCAACCCGAGAGAACGTCAACGTCCTATTCATCCTTGTCGACACTCTGCGTGCCGATCGGATGAGTGCTTACGGCTATGAGCGCGACACAACGCCGATCCTCAAGAACCTCTCTCGTGTCGGAATTCGTTTCGACCGGCATCTAGCCCAGTCGTCCTGGACGAAGGCATCGATGGCTTCCTTGTGGACCTCATTCTACCCGACCCGGACCGGCGTCGTCGAGTACGACGACATCGTTCCCGACGAAGCCAAATTTCCGGCCGAAGTCTTTGCCGAGGAGGGTTATCGCACGATCGGACTCTACAGAAACGGCTGGGTCGCACCGGTCTTCGGATTCGGCCAGGGATTCGAGGTCTACAAGAAACCGATTATGACCCTGGCCTCGCGACCCAATCAAAAAAGCAACCCGACAGCGGCGCATCGCGCCAACGACGAGGAAATCGTCAAGGCTGGGCTCGAATTCCTACGGGTCGAAGGCGACGCCGAAAAGCCCTGGTTCCTCTACCTCCATTTGATGGACGTCCATGAATACACATACGATGAGGCCTCAGCGGTCTTCGGTAGCTCCTACTCGGACAACTACGACAGCTCCATCCTCTGGACCGACACAACGATCGACATCTTTCTTGGAAACCTGCTCGATTGGGGACTACTGCGGAACACCGTCGTCGTGATCGCTTCCGACCACGGAGAAGCGTTTCGTGAGCGCGGCCACGAAGGTCATGCACGCTTCCTCTACCGAGAAACGACCGAGACTCCCTTTATCATGCTGCTTCCCTTCCGACTCGAGAACGGCGGAATCGTCGTTTCTTCTCGTTCGCGCAATATCGACATCTTTCCCACGCTCTACGACATGCTGGGAATCGCGCCGCCGATCGAACTCGCCGAGGCCGACGGGATATCACTGCTCCCCGACATCCTCGCCGCCGCTCGAGGCCGCACCTCCCCAGAAGCCTTTCGGCGGGAGGGCTTCGCTCATCTTCAACAAGGATGGGGACAGAGAAAGAGAAAGGTCGAGCGCTCCACCTTCTCCCTCACGTCGGGCGACTGGCGCTACATCCACCAACAGACTGACACCAAGAGTTCCGAAGAACTCTTCGACGCCCGGAGCGATCCGCAGGAACTCAAGGACCTCTCCGCAGAACGGACTGAAGTCCTCGAGTCGATGCGGTCTCGCGGGAAGGAACTGGCCGAGATTGATCCGATCTGGGGCACGCCGGAGACTCGAGAAATCAATGAACTCGAACTGAACCAGCTACGCGCTCTCGGCTACGAAATCGAGTGATGGCACCCCCAGCGAGTTCGGGGGTCTCGCGATTCGACCGGCTCAGGGCGTCGGATCCGACGCCGGCCGTGGAGTTCGCGACCCACCTCGAATCGACTGAGGTGTACTTGCCTTGGCCCTGGCTTCGCGACTAAGCGGAGACGTCTCAAGCCAGAGCTCAGCCGCCTTCTCGTCGAGTTCGAGCCAGCGGCGCACAATCCGAATCAGCGCGTCTTCCCGGTCCTGGGCGTCCGTAAAAACGCCCATCCAATCGAGAGCCGACTCGGGCTCTCTCCGAGTATGAACGGAGATCGCCATGCGAGCCAATGGCAGAAACCAGCTCTGGTCTCCGTATTTCGCGAGTGCCTCATCCGCCCAGCCGAGGGCGTCGTCGCGGTCGGCCCGCAGCCATGCGCGAAATGCGAGACGAGCGGATCGGCCTCGATCCACCTGATTGGCATCCACGGCTCCTTCGAGCCAGCGCACGGCTCGTTCCCCCAGACCCAGAAGGCCCAGCCGATCGGCAAGCCGCGAGCGCATCGAGTCTCCGTAGGGTTCGTCGCAGTGAAGATCACAATAGGCAATGGCCGCCTCCACATCCGCGGAGGCCATTGCCATGACGCCCTTTCGATGGACGTGCGTGATGATGACCGGTTCCAGGTCCGTGCGATCGCGCATGGAGTCGACCCAGTCTGCGACACCCTGAGCGCCCTTGTCGGCACCGAGTTCCTCCGCGTAGTTGGCGAGGAGTTGCTGACCCGCACGAGACGGGTCAGAGCCAATAACGAACTCCGAAAGCCCGGGAACGCCCGATTCGTACCATCCCCTCACCAGAGCGCGTCGAACCGCGGGCTCTTTGGTTCCGACGGCAGCGAGCGCCGCGTGCGGATCCGACGACGCCCATTCGAGAATCACATCCGCGCGCAAGGATTCGGCCATCGGCGACCCGACGACTAGGGCACGAGCCATCGCCGCCTCCGGGTCGAGCCGGCTCCAGGCGTTCCACAGGATCAGGTCGTCGATCGAGCGATGGCGTCGGTAGCGCGTGGTCAGGATCTCGCCAATTGCTGCCGCATCCGCAGCTCCCAGCGTCGTCATGAACTGGGCAATCGCCGCAGTGCGTTCCAGCGAATCTTCGATCTCGAGTAGCCCCGCCCAGTGTTCCCCGACAGCAACGCCGACGTCGCGCTCGGCGATCGAATCGCCTTCGACCGGCGAGCAGCCGGTGAGCGTGAGAATGAGAATGAGAATGAATCGCCAACAGACGGCTCTCAGACGGCCCGCCAAGCGGTGGTTCTCGATCGAGGGGGCTGGTGGACTCGTATTCACCATCAAGGCTTCCTGCGTCGACACTGGGCGATCTCCTGAGCGATGCGTCGCGTGGCGCGTGTAGCCCCCACACCCGACGCGCTCGTAGCTAACGGGCGGCGCCTCCAGCCTGGTTGCGGGACGAACTCGACGACCCTGCCCTTCTCTCATTCACAATGAACTGAGAGAAAGTTTCGGCACCCACCGAATCTGTGGTTTTAGCAAACGGAACGGCGGGAACAAGCGCAGCGTGCCGGCAGGCTCGGGCTGCGCCTACTGAAAGGAAAACGGAGACCAACCCCCTTTGCAAGGGCCAGTCTCCGTATTCATGTTAGGCGCTTTCACGCCGCGCTATCAGACTCTCACTCCCGCACAACGCAACTCGCGGCTGCGCGGCGGGAGCACTGACCCCGCGATTAGATGCGGCGTCGCGAAAGCCCCGCCAGCGCGACAACGCACGCGAACAGTCCAACGGCCATCCCCGGTTCCGGCACCAACAGGGTGAGCATCGTGCGGCTCGTCCCCGCCCCCGAAAGGTTGCGGAAGGACACGCTGCCCGAAACCAGCGAGACGTAGCCGTTGCCACCTGTGTCTCGATGATCCGAGCCCGTATTGCTCCAGGTCGACGGGAGCACATTGGTGTCCAGGGGAACCATCTGGACGGTGACCATGCCTGTCGTGAGCGGCCCGCCCCAGGACGTGGACGTCTGGACGAGGCCCATGCCGGTTCCCGGTCCGCCTAGCGAGACGGGGTTGGTTGTGACCATGACGGTCGAGGTGTTAATCGGCTTTCCATTTGTCGTCAAGAATGCCGAGACCAAATTACCGGGAACCGCCTGGGTGCCAAATCGCTGAAGAACCGCACCAAAGGGGGCACCCCAAACGGCCGGCTCGATCAGATTCTGTGGCAATGTCGGATAGACCTTCTTGATGGAGGTCATGGCCATGTCGGCGGCCGTGTAGGGGGCAATGAAGTTGTTGAAGTTGATGCGGCCGAGCCAGTTGTTCGTTGTCGAAACCGCGGTCCGCCTGACCTGTCGCTGAGAGGCCGCACCACCGAATTGATTCGATGTCCGCGTGTAGCGCATGAGGGCGGGGGCAACCTGCATCCCGGTTAAGCCACTCGCCGTGAACGGCGTGAAGTTTGTACAGCCACCCGACCAGGTCCCGGGGATGGTTGCAGGCACGATCGCGCCGGCGCAGTTTGTGAGCGTCGCCGCACCCGGGCGACCACCGGCCGAGAGCTGTGCGGGGCCGCCGATCACAGTTGCGAGAGGGTTGAGCGACGTAAGGTTGGTCGGAAACGTTCGGGCGTCACCCGGAAAAGACTGGCCAATATTCGTCGACACACCCATCAAAGCCGCAACGAAACCGTTGAGCGGTACCTGGACGAGGACGGGCGTCGTGTAATAGCCGGTTTTGGACATCGTTGTGGTGGTTCCGGCGCTTCCGTAGCTCAGCTGACCGATTGGAATGCTGAACGACCTCGGTGTCAAGGGTCCCGTTGGTTGACCCGACGGCACATTGATCTGGGCGTTGGGCTTCGGGCGGATGGCGCCATGGGCCGTGTTGGCAAAGTCGAGCTGTCCGGCCGGCCCCGACCCAGGGGACACCGTCGGTACCTGAGGAATAATGAACCCGCCGCCGATCAACGTGCGGAGACTTCCGCCGACGATCGGGCAGCTGCCGCCGTCACATGCCGCCTGCGCGCTGAGCGGAACGAGTAACATTCCGACCACCGTTAGCGCTGAAACGAGCATGATCTTGTTTCGTAAGAAAATCATCTCTCTGAACTCCTTTTGGATGTGACTATTCGCACCACTGGACAATTCTGCACCGATTGGGAACAGGACACCTGAGAATTTAGACACAGAGTACAATAATCCCCTTGGGGCATCAAGGGGATATTGACATACTCAATAATTTAGGCCGCGAATCGCTGGATCGCGAGAATGCTCGGGCCCGTCGGCGCCGTCTTCTCCAGGGGCCGCACGCTGGGAGTGCTGGCGATCAGAAATCGATGCGCACGCTCACACCGTAGGTCCGCGGCTCACCAATGAAGTGGATCGTCGTGTCCAGAAAGGTATTGAGGTCGGCCGAGAAGTTCCGATAGGCCTCATTCTCCAGGTTGCGCACCCAGCCCGACACGACGATGCCGGAGTCGCGCGGCGAGTAGTCGATTCCAATATTGTGAATCCAATACGCCTTCTCCCCGACCATGAAATCACTGAGGACCTGCTCTTCGTTTGTGTTGGGGACCCCGCCGCCCTCGCTCGAATCGAAAAAGGTGTCGTCAGTCCATGAGCCGTTGTATCGGAAGGTCAGACCACCGAATTGGCGCAGATCCACGTGCTGGCTCGCGATGATGCTGACGCTGAACTGAGGAGAGTTGAGCAGGCGATTGCCGGTGTTGATGATTGCCTTCTCGGAGATCTGCTGGACTCCGTTGCCGTCCCGTGCCGAGGTGAGCTGGAACTGGGCAAAATCGAGGAATTGACTCTCGAGCCACCCGAAATTCACCCGAAGGATCGTGCCATCGATGGGCTCGATGACCGTCTCGAGTTCCGCGCCGTAGACCTCCGCTGAATTCGCGTTGATCGTGACGAATTCAGGCTGCGGGGAAAGATTGCTCTCGACCGTGAAAATCTGATAGTTGTAATAATCGTAGTAGAACAAAGCACCGGACACCCGGAGGCGCCCTTCGAAAGCGCTCACGTCCCAGCCGAACTCGAAGGCGTCGATCCGTTCGGGATCCGCGAAGGTCAGTCCCTTGTTGGGATTGCTGGTGGCGTTGTAGCTTCCGGCCTTCCAACCCCGGTTGTAAGAGAGGTAGAACGATACCTCTTCCGTCGGCGCGTAGCGGAGCCTCGCCGTTCCCGTCGGAGAGTCGAATGAAACGTCTTCCTTCGCGAAAATGGGCGGGGTGAAAGGCTTCAGTGAATAGTCGATCTTTTTGCGTTCGTAGTTCCAGCGCGCACCGGCATCGATTGCCCACGTCTCCGACAACTCCAAGGTTCCCTGAACATATGCGGACAGAGCGAGGACGTTCTGAGTAAATTCGCGCGTGGAATCCCCGCCCAGGTTACCGGGCGAATTGAACGCAACGCTGAACACCTCGACTTCGTCCGCGACAAAGAGACCACCCACCTCCCAATCCATCGGCGCTGCCGTATCGACCTCCCCCAGCAAACGCAGTTCCTGCGAAATCTGATGGCCTCGGTCCTTTGATTTCTGCTCGAACGCAACGTCGGGCGTGAAGTCGAGATCCGAGTCGTTCGATCGTTTCCAATGCTCGAAGCCCGTGATGGTATTGAGCTGCAGCGTGTCACTGAGAGCGAGCTCGCCACGCAAGGCAAATCCGTACGTATCGTTCGTCGTCTTGCCGACTCGATTGACGCCCACCGAGAACGGATCTTGATCCAGATCTTCGAGTTCTCTCCCGAGCTGAAGACGCGCCTCCAGATTCACTCCGCGCAATGCAGCTCGTCGCACCGGGTCCCTCACCGGTCGGTCCGTGCAGTCCGCCCCGCATCTGGCTAAGCCGGCTGCTTTGAGCACTGCAAGACGATTGATGATGTCTCGATCCGCGTAGCTCGTCCCCCCGGCGGAGTTGAGCGGCCCGCTTCCGACGATCTGATCCGCTGGCCGGTTGCCCGCGACATCAAATTGAACCTGCTGGATGCCGATCTGCTGACCGACGTGCGAATCATCATCGACCTCCGAATAGTGTAGATTCAAGGACCAATCGGTCTCGATAGGCAGATCGGGCGTGAGCCTGAAGATCGTCCGAATCGCCCAGTTCGATCGATCGTTGATCCTGCTCGGCAGCCCCGGAGCAATGTCGGACGGACGCCCCTGGCCCCTGACCCTCTCTCCGCACAGCGATGCGCCGCCCATGGTGTTTGGATCATTCGGTGACGCGTTGCTGTTGCCGCTGCCGACACGCACCGGTCGATCGGCAAAGGCTGGCAGATTTCCACATTGATTCTTCATCCAACCACCGCGCTGCGTGAACCCAAATGCCGTCCGCATGCTGACCAAGTCGTCGATCAACGGCATTTCGAAAGCACCCTCGAATTCGACGAGGTCGTAGTTGCCTAATGAGCTGGAGAGGTAGGCATTGAATTCACCGGTCGGCTGACGCGGGAAGATTTTGATCGCGCCCGCCGAGGCGTTTCGATAGGGACCCGTGCCCTGTGGTCCACGCAGTACGACGACCTCCTGAACATCGAAGATCCGGCCGAGCAAGATCGCCGGCGAACCCCGCGGCACGTCATCTTGATAGACGGAGATGGCACCGGTTGCCAACGCGCTGAAGTCATTCAGCCCCACACCGCGAATGAACAGGGTGGGCGACGTAGTCCCGGCAGTCACGATCTCGAGATTGGGAGTGTAGTCGGAAAGATCGGCGATATTCTCGACTCCGAGCGCCTCGAGTGTGCCCGCGTCGAATGCGGTCACCGACGCCTGACCGGAGAGCAACTCGGAGAGTCCGCGCTCGCCCATCACCAGCATCTCCTCGACGCCGGCCCAAGGGTCGGAAGCGTTCGAACTGGCCTTGGTGGGTGCCTGCGCCCAGGCCGAACCTGAAGCGAGGCCGAATAGGATGGCGATGGCAATCGCAACGATCGATGCGGGTGCGAGCGGGGATCCCCACGAACGCGTCTCGCGCCGGCTCGCATAAGAAGTCAAATCCATCGTCGCATGGGTCTCCAGTGAATTGGCGATACCTAGTGACAAATGACGGTGCCCAGCATTGCTTGATCGAAGCCGAGTCTCAGCACACCTTGATGCACCCTGAACGAGAGTGATTGATCCCATAAGTAGTCAACGAAATAATGGTCCGAATTGCGACAATCGGGGATCCGGGAAATTGGGACGTGCCTCCTCCGGCGTGAACTCTCAAGTCTCCACATATCGCCACTTACCGATTAGTAGGACATGGTCTAGATTCGCGCGGTGATCAGATTTTACAACCCCCTCTCGTCATCTTCTCGATTCTTGAAGATCGCGATGTTCGTCTGGTTCGTCGGCCAGATAACATCCGCTCCTCTCGCCCGAGCCGATGAAGCCGATCGGCGATGGAATCTAGCCGGGTGGACACCTTCGCTGTCCTTGGCGCTGGGCGTTCACGCCGCGCCCGTTTCAGGCTTTGTGAACGCGACCAAGGAGGGAATCGGGGCGGCCGAGGAAAACATTCGACTGCCTGAGGATGATCGCAACATCGCCATCACACCGATCTCGCGCATCTCGCTGGGCCTTGAGACGCCCGAACTTCCTGGTCGCATCCGTCTATTCGGCACCGTGGATTATTTCGTGGCTTTTCCGCCGGACCTGAAGATCGCCACGGAGAGCAGTCCAACCGGCTTCTTCGTTCCCCCTGGATTCCAGAACCCGCCCGTAGCGGCGATCGAAGGACAGGGAAGCCAAACATCACTCAAGATGAATCGAAGCGCGTACGGAGTCACGGGCGGAATATCGATTCCGGTCTCGATAGGCGACTTTCGATTCCACGTGAAGCCCGGCGTATCCTGGATGGAACAGGAATGGAAAATCCGTGGCGTGATGATCCATGCGGAAACGAGCGTCTTCGATCCCGACGGCCGGAATTTTCGCGGCGTCGTACTGCGTGGCCGCGGCAAGCTCCGATCGTCCGGCGTCGGTCCTTATCTCGCAATCGAAACGGAACCCGATCCATGGGGTCCCGTGCTCGTGAGTGCCTTTTTCGATGCGGCCTACTATCGAACGCTTGGCGATCGCGACGAGGAGATCACCGAATCAACGACGCTTTCGGGGGACTTTCTTCCGACGGAGACCTATACGGCGCGCTGGGGTCTTGGCCTCGACAAGTATTTCTGGCGGGCGGGCATCGGCATCCGCGTGTTCCTCGCCGTAGACTGACACGGCGACGGCGGCGCGCGGCCGGCAGGAAATCCAATCGGAATCGGTCGAAATTCGAGGCATCGCTGAAGCCGCGTTGCGATGTCGGGTTACGCTCTCCGATCGCGAACTCAGTTGGATTCCCAATACGGAGCGCGCAACTTCCGCTTATTGATCTTCCCCATCGAGTTTCGCCCGAGATCATCCACGATCTCCACCGAACGCGGGCACTTGAAAGTCGAAAGCTGTTCGCGAACCCAAGCAATGATCTCCGCCCCGTCCGGCGGATTCGTCGGATCCTCAGGAATCACCAGCGCCTTCAGCTCCTCGCCCATCTCTTCGTTCGGCACGCCGATACAAGCGACGTCCGCGATGCCCGGATGATTGATCAGCACGTTCTCCGCCTCGGCGGGGTAGAGATTGACTCCACCAGACAGGACCATGTCGCTGAACCGATCTGTGATGAAGACATATCCATCATCGTCGAGGTAGCCAATTTCGCCGAGGGTAAACACACCAGGCCGAAGATGAGCGGCCGCCGACTTTTCCGGATCGTTGTGATAAACGACTCCGCGCCCGGTTGCGTCCTTGAAGTAGAGCCTGCCTTCCGTGTTAGGCGGAAGCTCCTTTCCTTCATCGTCGACGACGAGCGCTTCGAAGGGATGGACCGCACGCCCGACCGAACCCGGATGTTCGAGCCACTCCGGCGAAGTAATCGAGCAGGTCGTGCCGACCTCGCTCGCCCCATAGGCTTCTGCCATCACGGGGCCCCACCATTCGATCATGGCGCGTTTCACGTCGACTGGGCAGGCCGCCCCCGTATGCGCAACCCATTTGAGACTCGACAGATCGTATTGGTTGCGCGTCTGTTCGGGTAGCGCGAGCAGACGCACGAAATGCGTCGGCACGAGAACGCTCGATGCGATCCCGTAATCCTGGATCGCGCGCAGCGTCGTCTCCGCGTCGAAGCGACCGAGGATCACGACCGGCACCCCGGCAACAAGTGTGCGTGAACCGGAGAGTGGGCCGGTATGGTAGAGCGGCCCGATCACGCCATGGGTGCCAAATGTTGCAAAGAGCCCCTTCGCAACACTTTCGAGATGCTCGCCAACCGTATCCCCGGCCGCGAACATCGTCGGCGGAAGATTCGTCCCCTTCGGTCGACCCGTCGTCCCGGACGTATAGAGAAGATTCGGTCGAGGCGCGTGGTCCATCGGTGGATCATCGCTGGAGGCCTCAGCGATCCACTCCGGCCAGGACTTCACACCTTCGAACGCCTCACAACGCCAACCGATCACGGTTTCGACACCCGCCTCTCGTGCCGCCTCGATGCCGCGCTCCGCTGTTTCGGGACCGACGAAAAGGACACGCGTGTCCGAATCTTCGAGGATGTAGGCAACCTCTTCTGCGGTCAGATGAAAATTCACCGGCACCGAGGAGGCACCACCAATCAATCCACCCATGTGAGCGATCGCGGTCTCGACGGCGTTCTCGGCGAATACTGCAATCCGATGGGCTGGACCGAGATCGGCGGCGAGAAGTCCATTCGCAGTCCGGTTCAAAGCATCATCGAGTTCGGCCCAGGAGAGCGTTCGCTCGGGATCGCGCAGCGCAACTTCTTCGGGTTTTTCGACGGCGAGCTTCTTGGCAAAGGCGACCATATGGATTTCCTGTCATTGGCGCGAGGGACGGACTCGCGGAAGATCCGGCTGGATCCGTACGAATATAGAAGAAAGAATCGATTGCCTGGGGCAGCGGTTGATCTTGACACATGGTTCAATTTAACGCGAGGCGGCTCGACCGGTTCCCAACCCTCGGCCGGGCCAGGGAGAGAACATGAAGATTGGAATCGTCTACCCACAGACCGAGTTGCGAGGCCGCCCGGAGGCCATTGGCCAGATCGGTCTTTCCGCAGAAGAACTCGGCTTCAACCATATCCTCTTCTACGACCACGTCGTGGGTGCCGTCCATGCCGGACGCGAACCGAAGCTGCAGGGGCCGTACACGGAAGCGGACCCATTCCACGATCCATTCGTCGCCCTTGGCTACCTGGCCGGCATCACCGAACGAATCGAATTGGTGTCCGGCGTGCTGATCCTGCCACAGCGACAGACCGTCCTGGTCGCGCAACAAGCGAGCGACGTCGACCTGCTCTCCGGCGAGAGACTTCGGCTCGGCGTCGGCACGGGTTGGAACTACGTTGAATACGATGCGCTCGGGCAGGACTTCGCAAGTCGTGGCGCACGGATGACCGAGCAGATCGAATTCATGCGCGCACTCTGGACGAACGATCTCCTGACATTCAAAGGCCAATTCGATTCGATCGACCGGGGCAATATCAATCCCCGACCGAAGCGATCGATTCCGATCTGGGTCGGAGGTTTCTCTGAACCCGCTTTTCGTCGCGGCGGCAAACTCGGCGATGGCTTCATCTTTGCGGGTCCAACCGACTCGGTCGCAGGACAGATCACAGGCGTCCTCGACGCCTGGAAACGAGTTCAAGAACACCTCACGGACAACGAGCGCACGACACAGGGATTCGGGGCCGACTACGTCATGCTCGCTTCACTCGGAGTCGAAGCGACGGCCGACACAATCAAGCGTTGGCAGGACGCCGGAGGGACCCACGCGTCGGTTGTCACAATGGGGATGGGCCTCGAAACAACGGAAGCCCACCTTGACTATATGGCGAATGTGGCGGCCAAGGTCGGACTCTCGTCCCAAGCACCCTCCTCCTAGAGCGATATGCTGTCCGACCTTCACCAAAGAGGAGTCCCACGATGATGAACAGGCAATGGTTGATCGACGGACAGCCGCGCGGCCGCGCAATGCGCGAGTCGGACTTCAAAGAACAAAGCATCGAACTCGCTCCGCTGGGTGCGGATTGCGCGCGGGTCAAGGTCGAGGTCCTGGGCTTCGACCCTTCGATGAAGGGGCAAATGGAGAACATCGGTTATGCGGCCGCCACGAGTCAGGGTGACGTCATGGGCGCCAACGGAATCGGCGAGGTCGTCGAGTCGAACGACCCGGGACTGAAGGTCGGCGACAAAGTCACAGGCCGTCTGTGCTGGCAGGAATATGCGACCGTGCGGGCGCGCGATGTCCAGACGGTCCCGAACGATGACCTGCTGACGGCACGCCTCGGTCCCCTCGGCGGGACGGGACTCACCGCCTACTTCGGACTCTTGCGCCACGGCCGACCCCAGCCCGGCGACACCCTCGTTGTTTCCGGCGCCGCCGGGGCGACGGGCTCGATCGTCGGACAGCTCGGCCGACTCGCGGGCTGCCGCGTCATCGGCATCGCTGGGGGCGAGAAGAAATGCCGCTGGCTGGTCGACGAACTCCAATACAACGGTGCCATCGACTACAAGAACGAATTATTGAAGGTCCGGCTCAAGGAACTCTGCCCCGGCGGTGTCGACGTCTTCTTCGACAACGTCGGCGGAGCGATCCTGAATGACGTCCTCGCACGCATCGCGCTCGGCGCCCGGGTCGTCGTCTGCGGCGGCATCTCCCGCTACGAGGCCGAGGACCTTCCGGCCGGTCCCGCAAACTATATGAACCTGGTCTTCCAGCGTGCGACGATGGCCGGGTTCCTCGTGACTGACTACGCGTCCGAGTTTTCCCGCGCCCATCGACGACTCGAAGCCTGGCTACGAAGCGGCGAGCTCCAATACAGAGAGGATGTCCAGGAAGGGTTCGAAAACATCCCAGCCACGCTGTTGCGTCTCTTCTCTGGGAAGAACTTCGGCAAGCAGCTCTTGAGGCTCTGATCCCAGACGCGAGAACAACGGCGAGCGGAGAACACAGCAACCGTTCTCGCAGGCCAACCCTCGCGATTGCCTATCCGGTTCCCGACCTCTGCGGCGTTCGGCCAATCAGGCGGTCGAACCTCCATCGACGACCACGACGTGGCCGTTCACGAACGCGGCGAGATCTGAAACCAGAAAGAGTGCGGCGCGAGCAATGTGATCCGGCGCGCCTGCGATGCCTAACGGATTGGCAGCGATCACTGCCTCGACGTCGAGACCGCCCGCCTTGAGTGGCTCCATCTCGAGCTGAACGCCCGGGGTATCAATGACGCCAGGTGCAATCGCATTGACGCGGATGCCCTTGCGGCCAAGCTCGCTCGAGGCGGCGCGAGTCAGTGCAATCACAGCGGCCTTGGACGCGCCATAGGCAGAGATGTTATTCCCGCCACCCAGCCCGACGATCGATGCCATGTTGATGATCTTGCCCCCTCCCGTCATGCGCCTGGCTGCCTCGCGGGTCGCGCTGAACTGAGCGCGCACATTGATGTCGAGCATCCGAGCAACGAAATCGTCCTCGACATCAATGATCTGGCCGGTGGTCGGAAAAATCGCGGCATTGTTGATCAGGATTTCGAGCGCACCGTCTTTCGAGGCCGCGTCGAAGGCGGCCGAGAGTTGCGATGCATCCGCGATGTCGCAGCTCACGAATCCTGCGCCGATCTTTGCGGCCGTATCAGCGGCCGCGGGGTCCCTATCCGCAATCGTCACGAGGGCGCCCGCTTCCTTGAGTCGGCGGCTGATCGCGGCGCCAATCCCCCGGCCGCCGCCCGTAACCAGTGCGCGCTGTCCGCTGAGGTCGATCAGATCATGAAGACTCGGAGTATCCGCCATGTAAAGGGATCCTTTCTGGAGAAGAGGGGACGGTCGCCCTGGGCGAACGCCGTCCGCATGCGTTTGATCGGTGTGTTAGTCGATCTCAAGCCATTTCTTGAGCAGCTGATGAAAGTGGCGCAGCTTCGACTCGTTGTAACTCGCGAAGACCACCTGTTGCTGCTCCTGCGCCTTCAGTCCTCGCTGAACCTTGGGCAGGTTGAGGGTGTCCTGGCTGAAGACCTTCGCCAACATGCCGAGTTCGGGTGCTTGGGTCCAGTCATCGTCGGGATCGAGCCAGTGGACCGGTGCCGGCGGTGGACGGTTCTCACCGTTGGGCGATGGCACGAAGAGCATGATCTCGAAAATCGCCTCGTCGGGATTGTCGCCGTTGGGACGGAAGCGATAATTGATCGCATTGAATGAACCCCAGGGATGCCAATTCGGGAACACCGACAGGTAGATCGCGTCGATCAGCTCTGCATCCGCGACAGAATCGACGTCGAGCGCGTCCCCGTACTGCTCACGAAGTCGCTGTCTTTCGAGCTCGGCCAGGTAGGCGCGAAGCGGCGTTCCCTCTGGTGCTTTCGGATCAACGAGAATTGGGTCGTCCCCTGGCAATTGCTCGCCGCCGATCCAGTCACAGAGGTGGGGATCCGCCTGGGTCAGCGGCCCTTCGACCCACTCGCCCTGACCCGTGAACACACTCACGCCTCCGTCTTGATCGGTGATCTCGACGAACCCCAATTTCTTCCGTTCGTAGAGGTGACCGCTCAGCGGATGGCGGAACTTCGAGAACATCCGTGCGTCTTCCGGCTGGCCATACTCCGGTTGGTTTGCGAGATGGGGACTGGGGACACCGCGTGGCGAAATCGCGCGCGAAAAATTGCCGAAGACATCGTAGGCCGTGTTGGCATCCCCGAGCGTCTCGATCAACGTCGCGTGAGTCGCAATGACATGATAGGCCTCCATGAACGCTTCCTGGCAAACTTTCCAGTTGCATCGAATCACCTTCGCGACATGCACGGCCTTGAATTTCTTCTCCATCGCAAGAGGCTCGAAATGGGCGTCGAGTCCTTTCAAGTGTTCGTCGAGTGATTCGGCATTGCGATCTGGATTGATGAAGACGAGCCCACCCCAACGTCCGACCTTCGCCTCGGGGAGGTTGAAATCCTTCTTGTCGATGTCCGGAAAATCCCACTCACAGGGAATCTCCTTCATCGAGCCGTCCAGGTTCCAACACCAGCCGTGGAATGCACAGCGCAAATTCTTCGCGCCGCGCCCGCTTGATTCGCGCAACAACCTTCCTCTGTGGAGACACGCATTGCGATAGGCCTTGATGTCGTCGGGACCGGTGCCCGTGCGCACGATCAAAAATGAGAGATGCGCGATCTCGTAGACATAGTAGTCACCGACCTCGGGAATTTCGTCCTCGTGACAGGCATTCTGCCAGACCCGACTCCAGAGCTTCTCGACCTCGAGATCATGAAACGCTCGCGAGTAGTAGATGCTTGCGGGAACAATCGTGTTCCCGGGCGCCATCGGCGACTCGGAACGCAGCGCGTCACCGACCGGATGAGTGTCCTCCTTCAGCAACGCCGAGTAGGCAATTCCCGCGGATCGATCGGTGCCGGTCAGGGTTTCAGTCAAGGTCAGTCTCCAATCGAATCACTACGATCCGAACTACGGGCAGAAATCTCAGCCCCAGGAATTTAAACAAATGACATCCTCGACCGGCTTACGCTTCGTCGGTCCGAAGTTGGCATCCGGAAAGCCGATCGGGACGAGCGCGACCGGATGTGCATCATCGGCTATCGCCGGCAACTCGCGCAACGGCTTGTCTACCATCTCGTGAGCGGTCGCAAGAACATTAACCTAAGAAGACTGTCCTCAGACAGCCTCGCCCACTCTCCTTCCGGAGGCGAAGGCGTGTTGCAGATCTCGACTGGCGAGCGCATCACCCGCGAGATGCGCTTCTACACCAAGCACCACCAGATCATCGTATAGGTCTCGGCGCGGAACACCACCCGTCTCCAGGATCACGAGATCCGCCTCGACCTCGCTTTCGATGCCGCTGTCGAGTCCACACAAGGTCACTCGATCGGAACTAATCTCCCTGACCACCCGTCGCGTCAACGCCGTGAAATTGGAATCGCCAAGGAGTCGCTGCTCGTACGGCTCACGCTGAAGTGAAGGACCGAGCAGCATGGCGATCGACCGCGCCCTATGAGCAAGCTGATCGCCAGTCCATACGACACCTGAACAACGCCACCCAACCAATACCCATTCGGACCCGACTCCCCTTCGGCACGTCGACCGAGACGCGGGCCGGATCGGTCGCGAGGCTCAGGTCCCGGCCAGTCGCGCAACGACCGGCGCAAATGCATCGCGCGCGTCGCCTCCGACCGTGACGTAGGAGATTCCGTAGGCTTCTCGACGTCTGACGAGCTCGTCGCAGACTTCATCAACGCTGCCGAAGAGCCCGTGCGGATGGGCGCGCATTTCGTCCGGCGTGAACCCAAAACTTGCGGCCATACCCTCGGCGATCGCGGCGGTCCCGTCGCCGACGAATGTGAAATACGCGCCGATCTCGATCTCGAGCGAATCGAAGCGATCGCCGGCCGCCTCACGAATCCAGCCGATCTTTTCGGCGGTCGCGTCGGCCGTGCCGCTCATTACGCCATCCGGGCCGATCACGCCGGCGCGGTTGTTGAAGTTGATGCTCACGATGTCCGCCTCACGCGCGGCGAGCGAGAGGACGCGACGCCCGCCACCCCCGATCATGATCGGTGGGTGTGGCTTCTGGATCGGTTGGGGTACGCCTTGGTAGCCCTCTGCATTCACGTGAGTGCCGGAAATGTGGAGCTGCTCCGGCGACATGTGTGCCTTGATGAAGCGCACCGTCTCGCCGAGTCGATCGATCCGCGTCCCGATCGGATCGAAGGGGAGCCCGATCGCATCGTATTCGCCTTGAAGCCAGCCGGCACCGAGGCCGAGTTCGAGTCGGCCTTCGGAAAAGAAATCGAGGGTTGCGGCCTCCTTCGCAAGGACCGCCGCAGGGCGATAGTCGATGCAGAAGACGCGGCAGCCGACTCGGAGATTCGTCGTGGCTTCCGCCGCGACGGCCATTGCGGGGACGGCCGCCAGAGTCTGGAGCGGATGATTCGTCGCCTCGAGCGCGGGCCCCGGTCCAATGATGTGATCCGCCAGGTGGAGTGCCGAGTAGCCGAGATCCTCGACCTGCTTGGCCCCCTCGCGCCATTCCTTTGCGGAATCGGCATGGAAGCTCTGAACGGCAAATCGAAACGGCTTGGTCATGGTCGGACTCCTTCATTGCCTCTGCGTTTTAGAATGGACGTCATCGAGTCTTGCTCGTAACCTTGATCGCGGCAAGTCACATCCATCGCGCGTTCGCAGAGACATCCGAAATGAAGAGGTATCCGCAATGAATCCGAAAATCCTGGAAGGCAAGGTCGCGCTCGTAACCGGGGGCGCTCGCGGCATCGGTGCGGGCATTGCAGAAGTACTCGCCCGCGCGGGCGCCCAGATCGCGATCGGCGATTTGGTCGGAGGAAAGCATACCGCCTATCGCCTTGCAGACCACGATGAGCTCGACGCCACGCTCGCGCGCCTCTCCAACGCTGGTGTCGAGCCGTTCTCGATCCATCTCGATGTGACGCAGAGCGCCAGCTGCAACTCCGCATTGGCGGCGGTACTCGATCATTTCGGTCGTCTCGATATTCTCGTCAACAACGCCGGCATCGTTCGATCCGGTCTGGTTGGTGACCTCGATGAAAGCGACTGGGACCAGATGTTCGCCGTCAATTCCAAGGGCCTCTTCTTGATGAGCCGGGCTGCCCTGCCCGCCCTCAAAGAGAGTCAGGGTGCAATCGTGAATATCGCGTCGGTGGCGGGACTGCAGGGCCACGCTGGAATGTCCGCCTATTGTGGTTCGAAATTCGCGGCCATCGGAATCACGCAGTCCTTCGCACAGGAATTCGCAGGCGATGGAATCCGCGTGAACGCGGTTTGCCCGGGATTTCTGGCAACAGCCATGTGGCTCGATCATCTACTTCCCGCATCGGATGCCGAGGAGTCGCAGGAGGAACGCGCCGCGCGCTTCGAGGCGATGATGAACAAGATGGTCCCGCTCGGCCGGCCTCAGACGCCCGACGACATCGGCGAAGCCGTCCTCCAGCTTGCGACGGCGCCTAATATCACGGGCGTTGCGCTACCCGTCGCTGGCGGAGCGATCATGCGCTGAGGCAGGCGCACGGCCAACAAAGCCAGTCTCATCCAAGGAGCCCAAAACGATGATGAACCCGAATCGGAGAAAGCTCGACGGCAAGGTCGCACTGGTCAGCGCCGCTGGACGCGGGATCGGTCGCGCGATCGCGATCGGGTTGGCGGAGGCGGGCGCCTCGGTGGCGGTCAACTCCTATGGCGAGGAAACGACAAACAACACCGCCGATGCAGTCAGAGCAGCCGGCTCCGAGGCACTCCCGCTCGCAGGAGATATCACGGACCCCGATACGAT
Source organism: Myxococcales bacterium (assembly GCA_012959805.1). Lineage (GTDB taxonomy): Bacteria > Myxococcota_A > UBA9160 > UBA9160 > UBA4427 > UBA4427. The sequence continues at coordinate 109,827 of DUCN01000042.1, forward strand.
CCTGTCCACGGCCAACCGGGCACGCGAGCATTTCGGACGCATCGACATTCTCGTGAACAACGTCGGTGCCGGCCCGAAGGAAATGTCCGAGGCCGAACACCACGCACTCGGTCCGGTCGCGGCGCTATGGGATGCGCTCTACGACCAGAACTTGCGCGCCGCGGTGTTGATGACAGAGGCCGTCGTGCCGAACATGATCGAACAGGGCCACGGAAAGATCGTTCAAGTATCGTCCATCGCGGGCAAGACATCGCTCTCCGACCAGATGCTCAAGATTTTCGCGCACCCGGCCTATGGCGCCATGAAAGCCGCACTTTGCCACTACACCACGACCCTGGCGGAAGTTCTCGGACCCCGCGGCATCAACGTGAACGCCGTCTGCCCAGGTATCGTGTGGACTGATTCATGGAAGAGCAATGCGGAAAACGCCGTCGCGAATCTGCCTCGATTCAGGGGTCTGGACGCGCGCGATTGGTTCGAAGGCATCGCCCGCGGAGACTATCCCGAGATCTTCGATCGGACTCCGCTGCGGCGCGAACAGACGGTCGAGGACATAGCAGACGCCGTCGTCTTTCTCGTTTCGGAAGCCGCGCGCAACATCACGGGCCAATCCTTGATGGTCGACGGCGGGATGGTCAAGAGCTGAGGCGATCGCCTAATACGTCGCGATTCCCCCGTCGACCGACAACTGCGCCCCTGTAATGCCGCGACCCGCTGGCCCCGCCAGCACTAGCGCGAGTTCGGCCACCTGTTCGACTGTATTCAGTTCGCCAGTCATCGTCTGCGATTTGAATACGTTTTCGACCATTTCGTCGAAGGTCATTCCGAGAGACTCTGCGAGGACTGGACCGCCCTCCATCACTTGATCCGTGAGGATCAGACCGGGACAGATGGCGTTGACCGTGACCCCCTGTCGTCCAACCTCGGCAGCAACGGACTTCGTAAAGCCGTTCACGCCGTGCTTGGCCGTACAGTAGGCGCTCATCGCTGCGGTCCCCTGCTTGCCTTCGACCGATGAGATGTTGATGATCGAGCCATATTTCGCGGGCAGCATATGACCGAGCGCGAGCTGCGTGGCAAGGAAGGTCGACGTCAAATTGAGCCGCAGATCGTCGTCCCACTCCTGCTCGGTCAGGTCGACGACCAGCTTCGTCGCAGAACTGCCCCCAACATTGTTCACGAGCACGTCGAGCTTCCCAAACCGTTCGACGGCGCCGTCGATCAGCGCCGAGAGATCTTCACGGACCGTTGCAGACCCTTGGCGGAACCAGACACGATCTGGTGCGCCCAGCTCTTCGGCGAATGCTTCTCCCGATGCCTTGGCGCGCCCATTGAACGCGACCATCGCGCCTGCCGCGACGAACGCACGCACGATGCCTGCGCCGATGCCTCGACTCCCGCCTGTGACCACAACGACTTGTCCTTTGATCTCTGCCATCTCGTGCTCCGATCTACATTTCGTCCAGGATTTCGAACCTACGTGCTTTGCTAGCCCAGCTCGCCCAGGCACCAACGCAGACCGCGACGGAGCAACTCGTAATAGGCGGGCAAATTCCAGGAGCATCGCTCGATCTCCGGGTAGTAGTCCATCGCAGGCTTCATGTCCCAGTGACCTCGGCAATGGCCAAGGGTGTTATAGAGGACAGCGCCCTTGCCGAGCGGTCGCACATACGAGACAAGGTGACGATCGGCATCCTGCCAATCTGCCACAACGAAACCGTCCGCCATTCCAGAGTATGTGGTCTCAAGGAGTGGCTCGAGTTTGTCCCTGTCGTGATATTCCTGGAGATAGAGTTCGTCGTCGGTCTCGAAGGGCTCGATGCCAGCGACCAACGGGTGATCCGGCGCAACGCACTCGACTTTGTAGGGTTGGATCGGCGGATGGGCAATGAATTGACTGCCTAGCGTGTAGGCCATGCGGTCCATCGTCTTCGGCGCTGCGACGCCGTCCGGTGTGAAATCCAGGATCGAGTTCGTTCCGTGGAGAGCCAGCCAACGGCCGCCGGAAGCAACGAAATCGTGGAGCGCCTCCTGCTGCTCGGGCGTCGGCCGCAGATCGCAGGTGTAGGTGATCAGGAAGCGGCTTGCGGCAATTCCCTCAACGTCATGATAGTCGGCGGCCACTTGCGTCCGAACGTGGGGATACTCGGCGAGCAGCTTCAGTAGCTCGACCCGCGCGAAGTCGATGTCGTGGTAGCGACCGCCCGCCACGAGGTAGGCCTCGATACGTTCAGCTTTCTCTTCACTCATCTCGTGTGTCTCCTTTCAACAGCGATTGTTGCAGCGAACAGCATAGCCGCTCGATCGTGGAGACACGCATGGGCCGCAGCGCGAGCCGGCGAGCCGCAATTTCAGACGCCCGGATTGATGACGCGGATGCCGATGTCCTACGTTCTCAGCATCCAACACGATCGTTCCCACTCCGGAGCCCCCTTGTCCTATACGCCCGAGCAACTCTGCGATCTCGAATCGATTCGCGATGCAGCTCTTCGCTATTGCCGTGGCGTGGACCGGCTCGATGTCGAGCTGATGAAGTCGGCCTACTGGGCCGAAGCGACCGACGACCACGGTGTCTTCGTCGGCAACGCCTGGGTCTTCTGTGAGAATTGCATGGAGAGCCATCTGCGGTGGCGCTCGACCAGTCACTGCATTTTCAACCACTCGATCGATCTCGGCTCCGACGGCGTTCGCGCACGGGGCGAAATCTACAATGTCACGTACCTCTTCCAACAGGACGTGGATGTTCTCGACACCTGGCACGGCCGCTACCTCGACCTCTATGAAAAACGCGGAGATGAGTGGCGGATTTTGGAGCGTGTCTGCGTTCACGAAGGCTCCCATAGCGCGCCGATCCAACCCATGGCGTTCGACGCGAGCAAATTTCGCGTAGGTTCTTTCGACCGAGCGACGCCCGGCCGTCGGATCGGACCATGATCGAATCGGAAAAGCGCCGTGTGCCGTATCGAGCGCTCTCCAACGGCCAGATGATCGTCGTCGACGTCGAAGGTGAGGCGATCCTCGTCTGTCGGGTCGAAGGTCGCTACCACGCACTCCGGGATCTTTGTAGTCATGCGGACCAAGCCCTTTCCGAAGGGCGGCTCCGAGGCCACACGATCTACTGCCCACTCCACGGCTCGCGATTCGACGTTCGAACCGGCGAATGCCTCTCGCCACCCGCTACCTTCAGCGTCAAGCGCTTTCTCGTCGAAGAAAGTGACGAGGGCCTATTCGTTTCCCGGGCTCGCGAGGAGGACTAACGGCGATGAATCATGTACTCGCCCGAGCCAACGTCATTCACACGCCCGCCCCGGTTGCGGCCCAGCCGATCACGGCGGATCGATACATTTCGACCGATTGGCTGGCGCGAGAAGCCGATCGCATCTGGCCTCGCGCATGGCTCTTCGCCGGCCTCGAACGGGATCTTGCGGAGCCTGGCGATTACCGCGTGTTCAACATCGCGTACGAGTCCATTCTCATCACGCGAACCGAGCCCGGCGAGCTCGCTGCGTTCTTCAATGTCTGTCAGCATCGCGGCGCGCGGGTCGTGGTCAATGACCATGGATGGGTCAAGAACTTCGTTTGTCCATACCACGGTTGGACATACGGCTACGACGGCCATCTCGATCACGTGCCCGACCCGGAACGGTTTACGGGCGGCATCGACTGCGAAAAGCGATCGCTGCGTCCCATTCGCGTAGGGGCTGTGGGTGGACTGGTCTGGATTTGCATGGACGAAGCGGCGCCCTCTCTCACCGACTTTCTCGGCGAAGCATGGCAAGCGGTCGCCGCCTATCACCTGGAAGACATGACGCTCTACGAGGATCAGACCGTCGAGCTCGATTGCAACTGGAAGGCGGTCTTCGACAATTTCGGCGAACTCTATCACGTCGACCACATCCATCCCCAACACGAGCTTCTATTTGATTGCCCGACGGCCGAGAACCATCTCTTCGACTACGGCCATACCGGTGTCGTGATCGACGGCCACACAGTCAACACCCGCATGCCGATCCCAGAGAAGCCGAATCCATATCTGAAAGGACAGCTGAGGATGTTCGGAGGCGACCCGGATGCCTACGATGGCCGCGTCCTGGAGATTCGGACAGACATCCCGCGCCTGCGTCGCGAGGCGGGACCGCGCCTCGGCTGGTGCTACGACGACATGTCGGACCTTCGGCTCAGCGATATCGAGCAGTACAACTTTTTCCCGAACACGATGATCACCGTCCAACCCGACGACGCAATCGTGATGCGCACACGCCCCCATCCGACCGATCCAAACAAGTGTTTCTGGGACAAACTCACGTTCCGCCGACAACCGCGCGCCGAAGTTGCCGACCGGGCCAATGTCGCATTCGAACCCCACGATCCAGCCGACGTTGCCGACGTACCCCGCCCGGAACACGACCAATTCACGCAGGACGAGATCATCGCCGGGAATAAATCGATGACGATCACCATCGATCAGGACATCCACCTCATTCGCGACATCCAGGCCGGCATGCGATCTCGAGGCTTTCGCGACGCGAAGCTCTGCGACGACGAGATCCGAGTCCAGCACTATCACGATTGGTTGAATCACTGGATGGGAGACCGAAGCGAATGACGACGGGCATCACATTTCTCCGCTGCGCTCCTAGCGGACTCCAGTAGCCGCTCTCGCTCTCGTGCGTTCGCTAAACGCTTCGAGGGTGAATGCGGGATCGGCGGCCGGCGGCTCCTGCGAATAACACACAGTGTCGTAGAAATCGCGCAGTGCGGCGACCTGCCCATCGCAGATTTCCATCACCCCCGCGATATGCGGCGTCATCAAATCAGCGCCTGAAACGGCCCAGTGATGGTCGATCCGTTCGGTAAAGACGACCCCGTTGCGCCCGCGCTCGCCCGGTCGACTGGCGATATGGAGCAGGTCCACACTGAAATGAGTCATGTCCGCCAACAGCGGCAACTCACTCGCGAAGCCCCCCTTCGCCATCAACTCCAGAACTTCGGCCTGGCCACGGAGCGTCGGCAGGCCGCTATTGGCCCAGACGAAATCCGGCGTACAAAGATCCTTCACCCGGGTCGCGAAGTCCCCATCCTCGATTGCCATCAGAAGCCGGAGCGCCAAGCGCTCGTCGTCGTTCAACGCCACTTCGAGATCAATCATGCTCGCCTCCCCCGGATGCATCTCCGGCGAGGGCATGATTCCGCGCGACACCTCGACGAGCAAGCCCTGACTCCAGGAGTCCTTACTCACATTGGCGCATCGTCTGCTGGCGGACCCATCAGTGAGGTCGTGGGAACGCTGGGTGTCCCCGGATCATGTCGACTCGCATCGTTGGAAACATCGGATAGGCTACTCAAAAGTGATTGGGAGAAAAATATGTCCGCGACCGCCGAGAACCAAGCCGACCTGTCCAACATTCAGCTCTCCAGCCCGGAAACGCTGATCGATCCATGGGAAACCTATCGACGCCTCAGGGATGAAGCGCCCGTTTTCCGTGCAGAGGACCTCGGGCTAACGATCGTGACGCGATACGACCTGATCATGGAGGTGCTCAAGGACCCGACGACCTACTCGAACGCGTCTCCCTTCGTCGCACAAGTGCAAATTCAAAGCATGCTTGCCGCCCCGCCCGACATCCTGGAAGAACTCATGGCGCTCCAGGCCGATCGCGTGCCCCAGGCGAATACCCTCCTGACCGCCGATCCTCCCGTCCACGGCCGATATCGATCACAGATCAGTGGGCTCTTCTCAGCCGGGCGGGTCAAAAAAATGCAACCCTATGTGGACCAGATCGTCGCCGAGGCCATCGATGGCTTCATCGACGAGGACGGTCCGGTCGACTTTGCCCAGCGCTTCGCCTTTCCCGTGCCTCTGCGGATCATTGCCGATCGGCTGGGCATACCGCCGGAGGATCGCGATTTCTTCTCCGAGGAAGCGACCGCCATGGCCTCGCTATTGCGGATGAAGGCGTCACCGCCGGACGAGATGCTGCGACGCGCCAAGCAGAACAAGAAATTTGAGAAGTTCTTGATCGCTCTCGTCGACAAACGACGGGGCGATCCAAAAGACGACCTGTGCAGTGCGCTCGGCGCCGCTCGCCTCGAGGACGAAGATCGCACTTTCAACGACGGAGAAATCTGGAGCATCCTGACTCAGTTTCTCGTCGCCGGGCACGAGACGACGACGAGTACCTTCGGGTTTGCGATGGAACTCCTGTGCAAGAACCCGGAGATCCAGGACCGAATTCGCGGCGATGAAAAACTCATCCGCAATTTCGTCGAGGAGGCGCTCCGACTCGAAGCGCCGGTGCAGGGCTTGCCGCGCCTGGTTACACGAGACACCGAGCTATGCGGGGTACCCCTCAAAAAAGGCGAGACCCTGATGCTGCGCTACGGCGCCGGAAACCGGGACGAACGGCAATTTCCGAACCCGGACGAAGTCGATCTCGACCGACCCCATCCCGGCGCCCACCTCTCGTTTGGATCGGGGACCCATCATTGCCCGGGCGCCCCGCTCTCCCGGCAGGAACTCAACCGAGGAATTCTCGCGATCCTCGAACGAATGGAGAATTTCCGGCTCTCGTCCGCGCATCCAGCACCGAAACCGGAGCCCAGCTTGATCCTGCGAAATCTCCCGGAGCTCTGGATCGAGTTTGACCGGCGCAGCGTGTCGTGATTGGTCCGGAAATGAGCCAGAATCCTCGATTGTCGTAGCTAAATAGACCCCCTTTTTCGCATCCTACGAAATCGCGAACAACAAACTGGCAATGCCCCTATGAGGGGCCCTGAGACGCGCTCGTTTCGATAGCAACCGGCCGGTCAGGCATAGCGCGAACACCCGGGAGGGTGAGCCCTGCGTGGTCTGAATCATAAATTTGACACGTGTTCTCATTTTGAACTGCTCGCATCGCCGACCTCCTGCGCATCCTTTGCACACGATGCCAAGAGATCGCAGACGGAGCGGCCGATGGAGTTTCCCTTCTGGGTCACGAAGAGTTGACTTCCCGTTGAACGATTCCAGCGCGCCCGCCCGGGTTCCCACCGACCGACTGATCGCGTACTCCCGGCTCGAAGCACCCCAGTTCGCAATCGCCTTGATCGGATTCGATGCAACGCGAGGTGTGGTCAACTCTCGCGAAGCGATCGATGGCCTACGCTTCTTCTTTGCGGGAGCGCCCATGGCATGCTTCCTTGGAGGCCTTTTGATTGTGCGGGGCTACCCGCTGACCTCCACACGCCACACGGAGTTGCGGACAAAGCTCGCCGGTCGATCTGCGGCGAACTCTGCACCGAACAGGGCCAGTTGATCACGAGTCGAGCAAAGGCAATCTCAATCGAGGAGCCCGATCATGAACGCCGAGAGCATCGAAAACCTGAAGCGGCTCATGGAGTACGAAGCCAGCCGCGAGGCGCCGCCTGACGGATTCCCCTTCCTCCCCGACATTCCGGGTGGCCGCTACACCGATACGCGATTCTACGAACTCGAGAGGCAACACATCTGGCGCAAGAGCTGGCTACTCGCCGCGCATCTCGACGAGGTTCCAGAGGCGGGCTGTTTCCGCCTTTGGGACAACGCGGGGCAACCCGTCATCATCGTTCATGGAGAGGACGGAGAGATCCGCGCGTTCTACAACACGTGCAGTCACCGTGGCGCCCCCGTCGTCACCGAGTCCTCCGGCAAATCACGCCGCTTGATTTGCAAATATCACGCCTGGACGTACGCGCTCGACGGGTCTCTCCAGGGCTATCGCAATCCCGAGGACTTCGCCGGATTGGATAAATCATGTCGCGGTCTTCGCCCGGTTCGCTGTGAACGCTTCGGCAACCTGATCTTCGTCAACTTCGACGATGAAGCGCCGTCTCTACAGGAGTGGCTCGGTCCGATCGCGGAGGAGTGGCGCGAGTTCCAGTTCGACCGCTGCCGACTAACCGGTCGCCACATCTTCGATCTCAACTGCAATTGGAAGATCGCGATGGAGGCGAACACTGAGGTGTATCACGTCCCGGTGATCCATTCGACGACGGTGGCTCCGATCCTCGACGATCGACGTAACGTCAACACGCTCTATCCGAACGGCCACGGTCGCATGATCGCCCCCGGCCACAAAGACGGCCCACTTCCCCGCGTGACCGATCCGCGGGCGCAGCTGCCGGAGATCGAAACCGTGGGCGAGATCGGCCGCACCTGCACCCAGTCCTACGGCATCTTTCCGAATTGGGTATCGCCCCTCAACGAGCGCACGCTGCCGCCTCTACTTTTCTGGCCCAATGGCATCAATCGATCCCGCATCGAGACCTGGACGATGGTGCATGACTGGGGTGACGGACCGAAGCCAAAGATCGTCGACCAATGGACCAACGCCGACGGCTCCGAACTCGGCGCGGTCCTCCTCGAGGACACTCAATTCGGCGAAGCGATCCAGAAATCGGTCGAGTCCTATGGCTTTGTGGGCGTACCCCTCAGTTATCAGGAAGCTCGCATCTACCATTGGCACCAATCCGCCGATCGACTGATCGGCGTGGAACTGATCCCGAAGGAGCTGCGCGTCGATCCGGTCATTACGGACGACTGGATCCACCCCAATGATCCCCGTCTCGAACAGATGAAGGCGTTGCCGACGGACGATGCTTGAGCGCGCACGAGCGAGTCGGCCCGCTCGCTGGGCTTGGAACCACTATGCAGAGAAGCGCCTAGCGAGTATCGTTGATTCAACAACCGCCCCGTTCCCTTCGTGCGAGAACGATTCGGCACCCTTTGCGACCAACGACCGACCACTTCTCGGAGCCCCCAGTGAGTCAAACTTCGATCACGGATCTCATTCATGACTATGCAGACGCCGTCGTGTGTCGCGACGGAGCACGCTGGGCTGCCACTTGGGATGCAGACGGCGTCTGGGATCTAGGGGGTGGATTCAAAGTCGAGGGCCGAGACGCAATTTTCGATTTATGGAAGGGGGCGATGGGCGGATTCGAGACAGTGATCCAGACCGTCCTCAACGGACGCGTCGAAATCGACGAAGCATCCGGACGCGGCCATGGCCGCCAGTATATTCAGGAGCACTTCGAAAAGTCGAAAGGCGAATTCGGCATCATGGTCGCCTACTACGACGACGAGTATGTTCGACGCGGCGACCAATGGCTTTTCGCTAGCCGCAAGCTGGTACCGCTCTACCAGGGGCTGCCGGACTTGTCTGGAAAGTTTCTCACCGCAGACTCCGCCTGAGCAATTCCCTGAACGACGCCGGAGATCCTCTATGAAGGCCGTGTTGATGCAGCGGGGCAAACTCTGGGTAGAAAACGTCGACGACCCGACGCCCGGTCCCGGTGAGGTACTCGTCAAGTCGCTGGCGTGCGGAATCTGCGGCTCCGACCTGCACGCCGTACGCCACACCGAAGACTTCGTCACGACGAGCCGCGAAGCCGGCGGAGCCTTCAAGCTCACGACCTTCGACCCCGTCGTCCTTGGCCACGAATTCTGTGCGGAGGTCGTCGACTATGGCCCAAATGCCAAGGGCCCAGACACCGAGCGACGATTCTCTTCCGGCCAACTGGTCTGCTCCATTCCGATGCTGCTGCGTTCGCAGCCATTGGCAATCGGATATGACGAGAAGGTTCCCGGCGGCTTCGCCGAGTACATGGTGCTCTCGGAGCGCATGATGCGCCCAGTGCCCGAGGGCACGCCCGTCACCGCTGCCGCCTTGACCGAGCCGATGGCCGTCGGACTCCACGCGATCAACAAAGCGCGGTTGAATGGGCGCGAAGCAATCCTCGTCATCGGAACAGGCCCCGTCGGACTCGCCGTCTTGACGGCGCTTTCGGGGACGCACCAGGGGCCGATTATCGCCTCGGACCTCTCGCCGGGTCGCCGACACTTCGCGCAAAGGCAAGGGGCCGATGCAGCACTCGATCCGAGTGTCGAGGATCCCTTTGCGCATCAAGACATCAAGCGGGCCAAAGAACTCGTCATCTTCGAGTGCGTGGGGGTTCCAGGCATGCTCGACCGCCTCTTTCTCGACGCGCCGCAAGATGCGCGAATCATCGTCGTGGGCGTCTGCCTGCAGGCCGACCAGATCCGGCCGATGATCGCGATCAACAAGGAACTCTCCTTGCAGTTCGTACTCGGTTATTCCATGGAAGAGTTCGACACCAGCCTGCGAGCCATCGCCGACGGACGCTTCGACGTCGCACCAATGGTGACGAGCGAGGTCGGCCTCGACGACGTTGAAGCCACGTTTCGATCGCTCGCCGACCCGGAAGCCGACGCGAAGGTCGTCGTAAACCCATGGCTCGACCCCGGCCGGAATCGCGACTGAAATCCCCGGCGCGCGGGCCGGCGCCTAACGTGCTGATCGGCGCCTAGGGAGCCGGGACGATGCCGCGCGTGAACAGGTCGTCGAGATCCGCGTCGTCGGTCTCGAGGATGGCGTCTACCCAGCGATGGAAGCGCTGACCGCCCAGTTCGTTGCGACCGAAGAGGACGTCTTCTGTCGAACCACTCTTGATTGCGTTCTGGATCTGTTTCCCCGTCGCGTAGTCCTCGTCGCGCACGACTTCAAGCAGGAAAGCCATCTGCTCCTCAACGAGCTTCTGCGATTCGGGAGTGGGCTCATCGATCGCGAGGAAGTTCTGGATGGTCTTGGACTCGTCAGGCGTGTCGCCGGGAATGAGCTGTGAAACCATGAAGAGCTTTCCACCGGCGTCGAAATCGGCGATCGAGATATGAGGAAAGATCGTCCAGACCCCCCCAATGATCTGTTCGAGTGGCCACTCGTCTTCGGGTATTGAATCCAATTCGAGCAACCCCGGATTCGGCATCGACACCCTCTGATGCGGACCATACGCATCGTAGAGTGCATCACTCGGCATATCCGGCCCGAAGGATTCGCGATGCAGAATCGGCAGATGATAAAAGTCGAGGTAACCGTCATAGGCGACCTTCCAACCCGGACCGTCCACGACCTGTCGACCAACGAGATGGGTATCCGCAAGTCCGAGGCTCTCTAGTAGTTCGTCATAACCACCGAGAAAACGATCGAAGTCGATCGAACACTTCGGCGTCAACACACCCCAGATCAGGCCCGCACGCTCGAAGACCGGTAGCGGCGTAAGGCCATGGCATTTCTTGTCGATCGTCCCGAAATCCTTCTCATTGTTGATCCCCAGGAGCGAGCCCTTGTTGTCATACGACCATGCGTGGTACGGACAGATAAACCGCGACGCGTTCCCGCTTCCCTCTTTCGCGACGATCGCCCCGCGATGGCGGCAGACATTCAAGAAGGCGCGCATGGTGCCGTCGGAAGCCCGCGTCAGCAACACCGGGACGCCAGCCAGGTTCATCGATCGATAGTCACCCACTTCTCGAAATTCGGCCGAAAACGCAAACACCAAAGGAAGACGACGAAAGATGAGTTCCATTTCGCGATGCCAGCGGTCGTCATCGACATAATGAGCGGATGGCACCCGATGGACATCGACAGCCTGATCGACACTTCCGGCCTTCACGTGCTCCAGGTTACGCCGCGCCATCTGGATCAACTCTTTGCGATTCATCCGTCGTCTCCTCCGAAATCGTTCGGAATCGGTCGCGAGCTCAAGGTCGAAGAAGCGCCCGAAGCAACCAGTGTACGTTCGCGGAAGAGACCCGACCAGCGGCTACTCAAGGCGCTGACTTACCCGCTGTAGAGACCCGAAAGCGCCTCGCGCATGTCCTCGGGATGCTCGGAAGTCGAGAAGTCGACGACTTGATCCCAGCCGCTTGCAATATCACCGATCGTGAGCGGCTTCGTTGTATCGAGGCGCAGGCCTTCACTGCGCTCCCAACGAAGTTTCTTGTAAGCGCCGCCAGAGGCCTCGAACATGCCGCCGGTCTCCTGGCATTCCGGATGGGCGAGATAGCCAATCAGGGGCGCCACATATTCCGTCTTGATCGCAGCCTTGAATTCATCCGGCATGTTGCCGCTATTCATCTCCGTCGCGCCAAAGGGTGCGACGCAATTGCAGTGGATGTTGGCCTTCTTGCCCTCGATCGCAATCGTCCGACACAATCCGTACACGCCCATCTTGGCCGCCGCGTAGTTCGCCTGACCGAAGTTTCCGTACAACCCCGCCGAAGAGGACACGAAAACCAGACGGCCGCCCCCTCTCTCTTCGAAGCTCGGCCATGCCGCTCGACTGAGTCCGAAAGCCGAACGTAGGTGCACGTCCAGCACGGCATCCCATTGCTCAAGCGACATCTTTCGCAGAGATTTGTCCTGCACGAAGCCCGCGTTGTGAACGACGGCATCGAGATGGCCACTCTGCTTCAGCGTTGCTTCGATCAGGTCGGTCGCATCTTCGACTCTTCCTGGAACGTGAAAGGCACGCCCGCCCGAAGCGACGATCTCCTCGACCGTTAGTGGGCCAGCCTCGTCGCGCCCCGTGCTGTTCACGGCCACGGTCGCGCCCGCCCGGGCAATGCACTCGGCGAAAGCCTTGCCGAGGCCACGACTGGCGCCAGTCACCAGCACGACTTGATCTTCGAATTTCATTGCTGCGAATTCCTTACCAAAATCCAACCAACGGTTAGCATAGAGAGATCGCTCAGCGTGTTCCAGAGAGCTTGCTAACGTCGCGACTCTCCAGAAAACCAGATACGACGGCGTCCGACCCCAATCGAATACGACCGTCCCGAAAGGAAGACCATGGCTGCATATTTCATTGCCCAATACGTCGTCAAGGACCCCGCGCTCTACGGCGAGTATCAAAAGGGAGCCGGCCCGACGATCGCAACACATGGCGGCGAACTCGTCACACTCGACGTTGCCGCAGAAACGATCGAAGGCACGCCGCCAGGACCGCAGACCGTGATCCTCAAATTCGAGGACACAGCAGCGGCCAAAGCCTGGTATGAAAGCCCCGATTATCAGGCGGTCGTGGGCAAGCGCCTCGCGGCCACGGATGGCTTCGCCGTGATTTCACAGTCGATGAACATCGGCGGCTGAATTCACGAGCGACGCTCGGCAAATTTTCCCCTACGCTTGATCGACGAAACCCACCCCCAGAAGGAGACGATATGGATCTCGGACTCAAAGGCCGCAAGGCCATCATCACCGGCGGAAGCCGTGGCCTCGGCCGCGCGGCTGCCGAAACCCTCGCAGCTGAAGGCTGCGATATAGCCATTTGCTCACGCGGCGCCGAGGGCGTCGAAACAGCCAAGAAATCGCTCGAAGCCAAAGGCGTCAAGGTGTTCGCACAAGCCGTCGACGTCGGAGACAAAGACGCGCTCGAGGGCTTCATCGCTGCAGCCATCGAGGATCTCGGTGGCCTCGACATCTTGATCTCCAATCCGAGTGGTGGCAACGGAGTGGACGAAGCCGCTTGGAAGGCCAACTTCGACGTCGACCTGATGGGCGCCGTTCGCAGTGTCAACGCGTCGGTGGCGGCATTGTCCAAGAGCGATTCGCCAAGTGTGACCTTCATCAGTTCGACCGCAGCGGTCGAGACCTTCATGGGTCCCACGTCCTATAACGCCATCAAGGCCGGTTTGATCACTCATGCGAACGGGCTCTCCCAGGCCCTCGCTCCCAAAGGTATTCGCGTGAATACCGTGTCGCCCGGCCCCATCATGGTCGAGGGCGGTAGCTGGGACATGATCAAGACGCATAACGAAGGAATGTACAATGCGACCGTCGCGCAGATTCCAGCGGGACGATTGGGTACGGATCAGGAGGTCGCCGACGCGATTGCCTTTCTGTCGAGCCCCCGCTCGGCCTTCACGACGGGAGTCAACTTCGTCATCGATGGCGGATTCACGAAGCGGGTGAATTTCTAGCCTGTGAACGCTTCTGCGATCACATAGAAACCGGTGCGAGACCGGCGCAGGAGACAAGATCGAAGCGGCTGCGACATCCATCTTTGGACGTCGCAGCCGCTTTCGTTTCGGGAGGCCTCCGTCTTTCGCGGGCTCGCGACTAGCGCGGCATCGGCCCGCCGAGATTACCGGCGAACTCGGGCGGTGCATCGTTCCCGAGCAGAATCGCACCGAGGTCCTGATAGAGTGGATGCGACACCCAACGGTGGGTCGCGCAGCCATGCGCATCCCGCAGTTTTCTCTCGAGCGGCGAATTCATTCGCATGCCAGTGGTACCCGCGGTGTTGTGCAGCATGTCGACGACGTTCATACAGACGTTGGCGGCATGCACGCACGCAAGCCGCGCATCCTGAGTCGTCTTCGCACCGGGATAGGGAGCACCCGCATACAGCTCGTCTTCGATCGCGCCCATCGCCTCGAAGACGAAGGCACGTGCTGATCGGTATTGTCCCATCGCCTCGCCCATTCGGATTTGGGCGATCGGCCGATTGGCGAGGCTCGAGGTCGACATCAGCGGAATCTTGTTCTGTGCGAGATCCGAGAAAGTCTCGAGGGCTCCCTTCGCTACGCCGAGGGCGATCGCGACCTTGTTGTACGAAAGCCTCAGCGGAACAGGGATACGGAAGACCGGATTGTCATACTTCGGCGGTATCTCGACGAGATCAACGTCGACGTGCTCAGGCCTGACCAGCCCGCCATCCGCCTTCACGTCGTGGCTCCCCGATCCGCGCAAGCCGGCAACGTCCCATGTGTCGAGGATTTCCCACTGATCACGCGCCAGCATCCAGAGCTTAAAGATCGGTTGGCCATGGGCATCGGTTTCGGGTTCTTTACCACGCATGAGCGGCGCGGCGAGAAAACACCAATGCGCGTTGTGGCAGCCGCTGATGAACGTCGCCTGTGCCCAGAGGCGCACGCTGCCGTCCTGCTGTCGCTCGGCACGCGCGGGTGTGGTCCCCGGTCCGCCTCCACCGCACATGATGACCTCGGGATGGTCGAGATAGATCTGCTTGGCGACCGACTCTTCCATACCCCCGGCCGCCATCGCATTGATCTCGGAGCCGAGCATCACGTTCCAGGCAACGGAAGCGTCGATCGCAGCGATTGTCTCAAGAACAGTGATCGTATCCAGTGAACTCGCATCCTCACCACCCAGTGCGCTTGGCAGCGTGAAGCGGAAGAAACCATCCTGGACCAAGCGGTCGACAACGCTCTCCGGCAGACGACGCAACTCCTGGGCCTCTTCGGCGGCGTCGAGGATGGGCTGTCGGAGCTTCTCAATTTGATTGAGGCGTGCGTCGAGTATCTCGCTTTTCACGCGGATTCTTCTCCTGGAACGACTTCGTTGAAATCACTCGGGCGAATCAATTCGACCTGAAGGAGATCTAGATGGGATCCAGCCCGCGACGAGCCCGCTCCGCGTTCATTCGTACGGCATCGCTGGGCAGTCGTTCTCCGAGTTCCTCCTCGGAAATCGTGCCCGCCACGTGTCGATTGGCGTTCCTGGCGTTGTACATGATCAACTTTTCCGGAGTGATCGCGAGGATCGTGCGAAGCGGTGAATCGAGAAACGACGTAAAGAACTTCGCGGCGCTCGGATCCGTCGGGCTCAGCTTGTTCGCCAACGCCGGATAGAACCAACCCTTAGATTCATCGTCGTCGAAAAACTCACCGCGGCCCTTGAAGGTGATCGCGCCGCCCGGCAAGTCCTTGTCGGATCTGGGCGGGTAGCCGGCGCTACTGACATTCACGGAGACACGGGGATCACGACGGATGGCCGTCGTGCGATGCCTATGTGAACCGAACGTCAACCAGATCTTGCCGTCGTGCCAGACGAAGGCATGCGTCACTCCGACAGGCCAACCGTCCTTGGTTGCCCACATGAGCACACATTCGTTGGATTGATTCATGAGCTGATCAACCTCTTCATCACTGAAGGGATAGATCGACACCATCTCGTGGTCTTGGGTCTGGGCCATTTTCGTCTCCTGGTAGTCGTTCGGACAGATCAGCCTATCACGCGCAGGGACCGCCGGCCCAATCCTGTCTCGCTTTCCAAAAACGCCAGATTGAGTCGCGAGGACAACGCGAGTGTCTAGTTGTCTCAAGCTGTGACGACATCGATGCGATGGGACACAGAGAGGCACGCAGGATCCACGTTGTCGCGCCACCATTGACCTTCGCCTGCCCTTTTCACGGCTGGAGCTGGAATCTCGACGGAAGCCTCAAGGAGATTCCGTGCGAGTGCGATTTTTCGACCGTCGACCCGTGCGAGACCCATTTGCCGGAGGTGAAACTCGGCCGCTGGGGTCGATTCATCTTCATCAATCCCGACGAGAACGCAGAACCGCTGGAAGATTTCCTCGGCGACCTTTCAGAGCAGTTCAGTCTTCTTCCCTACGAGAACCGATACAAGTCTGCTCATGTCGCCAAGATCCTGCGATGCAATTGGAAGGTCGCGCAAGAAGCCTTCTCCGAGGCCTAGCACGTCATCGCGACCCATCCCGCCATCCTCGAAACGATCGGCGACGCGAATACGAAGTCAGTGACGCCGAACATGTGTATCCACGAGTGCATGTATTTCGCTCCGGCGCCCGATGCCGAGAAGCGTCCGCCTGCGGCGCCGATACACTGGCTCGGTGTCGGTGACGACTGGACACTTGCGCCGGAGATGGGAATGCTTGCGAAGGTCTTCAATCAGGACATTCTCAATATGCCCAAGGTGCAAGCCGGCCTGAAGGCCATGAAGCAGCCCTTTGTCATCTTCGCGGATGATGGTGAAACCAAGATTCGCCACTTTCATGCACTTCTCGAAGAATGGATCGAGAAGCCCTAGCCCGCTAGCGTGCCACTGCTGACCGAGTGGCCGAAGCCTGCTGGACTACGCTGAATCCAAATCGGCCGGGCGACGTTCCTGGGCGAACGTTCGATGAAAAGCAATCGCAATTGAGGCGCCTCGTGGAACGCGCCTGGAATGGAGAGAGGTACGCAGATGGCAGACCTTAAGGGAAAGATCGCCGTCGTGACCGGCGCGAGTCGTGGAATCGGAAAAGGCATCGCTCTCGCGCTCGGCGAGCGCGGATGCACGGTCTACGTGACCGGCAGAACAGTCGGCGACGGAGAACGAACGATCGACACGAGCGCTCGCGAAGTCAGCGAGGCCGGCGGAGAGGGTCGCGCGATTCAATGTGACCACGGGGACGATGATCAGATCGCTGCCCTCTTCGAACGGATCGGAAAGGAAGTCGACCACATCGACATCCTCGTGAACAACGTCTACAAGATCCCGAATCCACCGGCCTGGGGCGGCGGGTACTGGGACCACCCGATTCAGATCTGGGACGACCAGGTGGGCATCGGACTGCGCGCTCATTACGTCGCGAGTTGGCACGCGGCGGCGCTGATGTTCAAATCGAAAAACGCCGCGATGCTCAACGTCTCTTCACCGGGCGGACAGCTCTATCATTTCAGCGCTTGCTATGGGGCTGGCAAGGCGGGCCTCGACCGGTTGACAGCCGACATGGCCGTCGAACTCGAGCCGAAGGGCATCCCAGCGGTCGTGCTCTATCCGGGGTCGGTCGCAACCGAGTTCATACTCGATGCAGCCAAAGACCGTGAGATGGATCTGTCACAGTCACAGACGCCGCTGTTCGTTGGACGAACTGCGGCGGCCCTGCTGGCCAGCGACGATCTCATGAAGCGTACGGGATCGATTCAATGGGTTGAAGATCTGGCGGAAGAGTTCGACGTCGTCGACGAAACCGGCAAACGACCCACGGAAGGCTACGCGCGCCGGTCCGAAGGAACGAGCTAGTTCCCTTGGCTTGATCGGCTTGATCGGCATCATCGCTGGATTCGGTTTCGAATCCAGCGACGATTCCGGCGCCTATGCCCCCTCGCGACGCCCCGCCTCGAAGAGCGTCTGGGCGTTGGTCGTAGTCAGCCCCGAGGGCCCTGCGCCTGTCGTCACACCCGCATCGACGACGAGTGTGTGCCCCGTGATCTGCCCGGACTCGTCGCTCGCAAGAAACAACGCCGCGTTTGCAATGTCGCGCGGCTGACCAGCCACGCCCAGAGGCGAGTCAACCCTCAGCGCCTCCTGGACAACATCCATGTCGTTGAGGCTGCCGGGAACGCGACTCGAGACGGCCGCAATCATGGGTGTCGCCATCGGCCCTGGGGCGATTGCGTTCACGCGCACGTGCTTCGAGGACAACTCGCTCGCCGCAGACTTCGTAAGTCCGACAACCCCATGCTTGGCAGCCGTGTACGCGTGCGGACCGAGACCTCCGACGATTCCCGCTGTCGAGGCTGTGCTCAAAATCACGCCCGAGCCCTGCGGCACCATGACCAGCGCCGCCTGCTTGATTCCAAGGAAGACTCCGTTCAGCAGGATGTCGATCGTCTTGCGCCACTGTTCGGCGGAGGTTTCGAGAAGACTCCCGAGTGCACCGACCACTCCCGCATTGTTGTACATCACGTCGAGCCGACCGAAGTCCTGAACCGCGATCGCGATCGCAGCCGCGATTTCGTCTTCCTGCGTGACGTCGACTCGAGCGAACCGAGCAACCTGACCGAGTTCTTCAGCGAGCGCCTTGCCTCGGTCTTCCTGGATGTCGGCAATCACAACACGAGCGCCCTCTTCGCAAAAGCGACGCACGGTCGCCTCGCCAATTCCGCTCGCGCCGCCGGTGATTACCGCGACCTTTCCTTCGACCCGACCCATCATTCGTCCTCCGCTTGCGAACCGGTGACACCGTCATGATGCACGCCTCATCACGCATCGCTCTCTCAATCCTAGAGGCCCAGGACGTCTATGGGAAGACCCCGAGGCGGAGACCTTTGCCGATACCGATACCGAAAGAATCGGCCGGGTCGGCGACTCCGGTCGCGTTCTGCCTGCGGCGCATAACGCGGCGGTCACTCAAGAATCGAAAATCGAGATACCATGGCGCCCCTGAGCGCATATGGACCGGGTGCCCTCAGAATTTCGACGGGTATTCTCTCACTCGAGGACGGACATCCCGACATGGGCAAGACCGAGGAGAGAAGGAAATCTCATGCAGCAATCGATTCGACCGGTTCAGATGGCCTACTTCGTCACCGACATTCGCGAGGCCGCGCGCAGCGCAGCGGAATCGTACGGCGCAGGCCCGTTCTACGTCTTGGACCACATCGAACTGGACTGGGGGGTGCATCGAGGAGCCCGCTGTGACTTCCTTCATTCCTCCGCCTACGGACAATGGGGGAATATGATGATGGAGCTAGTCCAACAGGACAAGGAAGGTCCTTCTCCTTTCCGGGACCTCTATGCGCCCGGCGAGCAGGGCCTGCATCACGTCGCAAGCTTCGTCTCGTCCATCGACGAAACCATCGAAACCTTCGAACGCGCGGGCTGCCCACTCGCGACCCGCGCCGTCACGAAGAATGCCGGATCCGAATTCGCATTCATCGACACAACCTCGGAAACCGGACATATGTTGGAGATCTACGAGCCCTCTCCGTCACTGGTTGGCTTCTACGAGCTGGTGCGAAACGCCGCGCGTGACTGGGACCGTCGAGATCCTGTGCGCGATCTCTGATCTTCGGGCGTGCACGTCTCATGAGTCGAACACGGTCACATTCGTCGACGTCGCCGCGGTTCGAGACGCTAAGCTCAGGCCATGGCATACACACTCTCTCTCGACCCCGACCAACTCCTCACCACGACGCGCACTGTCCGTCGACGCCTCGACTACGAGCGTCCGGTCCCAAGGGAACTCGTCGAAGAGTGCTTTGAGATCGCCGTTCAAGCGCCGTCCGGATCCAACGCACGCGGCTGGCATTTCATTCTCGTGGGCGACACCGAGAAACGCAAAGCGATCGGGGATCTCTACCGACAGGCATTCGAGCAGTACCGTACGATGCCCTTCTCCGCCCACGCGCTCGCGGAGAATGCGAAACACGAAGAGACCGATACGATGAACGCCGTCGTGTCCTCGGCCGAAGCGCTTTCAGACAATCTCCATCGCGCCCCATGGATCGCGATCGCTTGCCAGAGTGGACGCGTTCCACAAATCGATGGCCCGATGGGACATCTCACCCAGGCTTCCGTCTGGGGCTCGGTCGCTCCGGCTTTCTGGTCTTTCATGCTTGCGGCACGAGCGCGAGGACTCGGTACTGCCTGGACAACGCTCCATCTGATGTTCGAACGCGAGATCGCTGAAATCCTTGGCATCCCTTTCGACGAAGTGATGCAAGCAGCGCTGTCTCCCGTCGCATTCACGATCGGCACGGACTTCAAGCCGGCGAAGAACCGTCGTCTTGAGGACGTCCTCCACGTCGATAGTTGGTAGCGAGCGATCACGAACGAAAAGCGAGGAATATCATCCGATGGGATACGAAGAGATCTTGACTGAGATGGAGGACGGCGTTCTTACGCTGACTCTCAATCGCCCCGAGAAGCTGAACGCCTGGACCTACCGGATGGCAAGCGAGCTTTGCGAAGCGATTGGCCAGGGAAACGACGACGACGAAGTCGACGCCTTCGTCGTAACGGGTGCAGGTCGCGGATTCTGCGCGGGTGCCGACGTGAAGGCACTCTTCAAGACCCAAGCGGACAAAGGCCAGGTCGATCGACGCGGCGACGACCTTCTCCCCTGGGTGGACTTGCTTCGGGATTCGAAGCCGATTGTCGCAGCGATCAACGGCGCCTGTATCGGAGTCGGCCTGAGTCAACTCATGCCGATGGATGTCCTCGTCGCCTCACGGAACGCGAAGCTCAGCTTTCGGTTCATCAAGATGGGACTGATTCCCGAACTCGGCAGTTCGCGATTCCTGCTGGCGCGAACCGGCTTCGGCCACGCGAGCAAGCTGATGCTTTCGGGCGAAACGATCGATGCCGAGGAGGCCCTGCAGATCGGGCTCGTCGACCTCGTCACGGAACCCGAGGAACTCCTGGACGTGGCGCGTCGCACCGCACGTTCCATGGGCGAAAATCCACCGGCCGCCGTACGCGCCGTAAAACAACTGCTGACCGAAAATATGTCGGAAAGCGACCTCGCACTGGTGCAACGCCGCGAACTCGAGGCACTCAACGAGAGCTACAAAACCCCGGAGCATCTCGAAGCAATCGATGCCTTCCTGGAGAAACGTGAACCCGATTTCAAGCGCGCGCGCCGAAACCGAAGCTGAGCGATTCGGTCATCGCGCCGCATCATCGGATCTGGAGATCATCCGAAGGAACTAATCGGACTCGACCTCCTCCATCCCTCGTCTGACAACGCGGTCACCGGCGACCCAACCACAGAATTGCGGATCAGCCTCGCGTAGCTCACCCTCGATCCAGCGCCCATCGGAATGAAACAGGCCAGATCGACCCTCGTCTTCCAGTTTGATCTTGCCCTCGGACGTGCACGTATAGAGTGCGCCTCCAAAGGGATGTCTCAGTCCACCACTCATTTCGCACCTGCCTTCTTCTCGCCCTCTTCGATGAACTCCCCCAATCGATGGTGGAGCCATCGGACCTTGGATTCCTGATAGCTCGCGAGCGTCACCCCCGATTTGTAGGTCGACTCCAATCCCTGCTGAACCTTGGGCATGTTGAAGAAGTCCTGGTCGAAGACCTTTCCGAGAAAGCCGATGGCCTCGGACCACGACTCGTCCTCGGCCAGCCATTGAATCTGGGCCGGCGGTGGACGTTCGCCTTCGAAGGGCGCCAACATGATGCATTCCATGATCGCCGACCGATGGTCGTTTCCATTCGGCCTGAAGCGGTAGACGATCTGGTTATAGGCGCCCCAGGGATGGAAATTGGGGAAGACCGTGTAATCGATACTGTCCACGAGTTCGGCATCGGAACATTCATCGATACTCGGACCCACCGGGCCGCGAAGCGCCGCCCGCATCCCCGCCGCACGAAAAGCGCGAACGGTCATGCCTTCCGGAATCTCCGGAATCGGTTCTCCTTCACGTAGATCCATCGCATAGGAGATCATTTGTTCCTTCGTCGGCTGCTCGTCGAGCAGTGGACTGAACGTTCCCCCCGGTGTGATCACCCGTGCGCAGTTGCGCCAGACATCGACCTGGGAGTTCGTGTCACCGAGGGACATCAGAATTTGCGGATGCGTCGCGTTCACATGATAGGCCTCACAGAAAGCCTCTTGTGCGATCTTCCAATTCGCGTCGACAGTCTTTGCCGTATGCGATGCGATGTGGAGTTTCTCCAGAGGCCAGCGACCCTCGAACTGGCTCTTGATGTCCTCGATGAACTCCTCGAAGGGCTCGCATTCTTGATCCGGGTTGATGAAGATGAAACCTCCCCAGGTCGCAACCGGAAGCTCGGGCAGCTTCCATTTTTCATCCTCGACGTGCTGAAAGTCCCATCGAGCGGGCACGTCCTTCAGCTTGCCATCGAGACTCCAGCAGAATCCGTGAAACGCACAACGAAAATCGGATACGCGGCCGTCGTACTCCTTGAGCATTCGTCCACGATGGAGGCAAGCGTTTGGATAGGCCTTGATCTCTCCGGGTCCTGTTCGCACAACGAGGAACGACTGACCGGCGATATCGTATTTGTAGTAGTCGCCGGTCTCTGGAATTTCCTCCTCTCGACAAGTGTATTGCCAGACGCGCTGCCACAAGAATTCGACCTCGCGGTCGAACCATTCTCGCGACGTGTAGCGCTCGATCGAAATATCTTCGTTTCCGAAATCCATCGGAGATTCCAGTCGAAGAACGTCGGGAACCGTCTGGGTATCCTCGTCCAGGAGTTGCTGATAGGTAATGCCCGGAGATCGGGCCATCGTCTTTGGGTCCCGGAGTGCTGGCTTGGTCTTCATCGCATTTCCCTCTTCAAGAAATCTTGCGTTCACGTCTCACGTAATCGATGGCAATCAAGGCTAGCGAAACGAGATCGGCTGTCGCCTACCCCACAAATTGCTCATTCCACCCGAGAAAGAAGTGCCTCGGGGAAACGCGGAGCCCGATCGAACTATGATAGATTGGTCAGCTGCACTCGAACTCGTTGGATCACGTCTCCACAGCCGTCGACGACAAGATGTCGAAACACGCGTTCGGAGGGGAAGAGATGGTATCGCGATGACGCAGGAAGAAGTGGCAGAGCATCACCGGAACAGTCGACCGCGCGGTAACGGATCGACGCGCTGGCCCGCCAAAGGTGAGAAGCTCCGCGTCCTCGTCATCACGCGCGGCCATCCCTTTCCCCGCGATCCCTTCTTCGCGATCTTCGAACGAAACCACGAAATCGAATGGGCGAACGTCGAGCACCCGGCGGCCCAGCACTTCTTCACGTCGGAGCTCGCCCGCGAATTCGACTGCTATGTGCTCTACGACATGCCGGGAATCGAGTTCATGCCCGGGGCTCCTCCGGTCTTCTTCGAACCCCCCGATCACTTCAAGGAAGGTCTTCGGGCCATGACGCAGATCGGTGCGCCTTTCGTCGTGCTGCATCACGCAATGGCAGCGTGGCCGGCGTGGCCGGAGTGGGCAGAATTCGTGGGTGGACAATTCCTCTACCAGCCCATGGCCTCACGAGGCCGCGATCTTCCCGACTCTGGCTACCGCCTCGACGTCACCCACACCATTTCGCCCGTGTCCGATCACCCGATCACCGAGGGCATCGAGCCCTTCGAGCTTGTCGACGAACTCTACCTGGCGCCGATCTTTGAAGACTCGATCACTCCGCTTTTCCGGAGCAACTTCGAATTCATCGACTCGAATTTCTTTTCGGCGCGTCGAGCGCTCGAGGGGAAGATCAACTGTCGAGACGATTGGTCGCATCCACCCGGATCGAACATCGTGGGTTGGGTCAAGCGCTACGAGAAAAGCCCCATCGCCTATCTCCAGTTCGGAGATGGACCATCCGCCTACGAGAACCCTACGTTTCAAAAGATTCTGGCGAACGCGATTCGCTGGGCGGCATCGGAAGGGGCCCGAAACTTTGCGGACGCCGCTTCAGAAGGATCCACGTAAGAAAGTTCCGCTCGCCGCCGTCTGCTCGTCCCATGACCATCAGGATCCAGGTCAGGCAGAGCGAAGCGGTTGCCACCAGTCCTGAAGAGTCGCGGCGAAGAGCTTGTGGTATCGCGCAGTCAACTCATCCGCGTCCACCGGCAGCGGCTGCATCTCAGTCGCCGGGAGTTCAGAGGCGCCCTGCACGGGGTCGATCCATTCGAGTCGCATCTTCGAAATGAGCTTCCCGAGCTCGGGACTTGCCTTCTCATGGTGGTCGCTCGTCTGGTGGGCGAGAAAACCATGAAAGTCGTCGAACGCGAGTAGGCAATAGTAAAGCCCGGACTCTGCGCTTCTCCAATATTCGTAATGTCGCTTTGCGGCTTCGGGACGGGTGCCAGCAAAGAGTTCGCGGATCAGGGTCTCGAACTCGATTTCCTTTCCAGCGTGAATTTGTATATGCGCCAGGATTGTGGCCAAGGGAAATGCTCCTCAGGATGCGTCGAAGAGCGACGGCGGGCCGCAAGCCCGGCAGGGATCCCTGCTACGAGTGCGAATGCCACAACCAGTGCTATTCGGCGATGTTGGTTTCTAGCCAGCTAGACATTCGCCTACACTTCAGCGAACGACATCAGCCAATCACTCATATGCGAACGCCAGAACTATAGACCATCACGAAAGCACGTCGGAGAAGTCACGGCGACCCTCATCGCGTGGATCAGTTCGCCCATGGTACACTGATGTCCGTCAGGATCGATTTGGCGAACTCGACATTTGGGAGATCACGCTCATGAGTGTGCTATTCGGGCCGACAGTGCAGCAGGGATATGTCGTACCCGACCTGCAGGCCGCCATGCGGCATTGGATCGAGCGTGGGATCGGCCCCTTCTTCTTCGAGGAACTCCGAGGGTATACCGGGCTCTATCAGAATGAGGAGACACAGTTCGATCTCGATGCGGCCTTTGCCTATTCAGGCGACCAGCAGATCGAGGTCATTCAACCGCTCGGTTCCGCGACTTCGATCTACAGCCGCTTCTTGGAACAGAATCCGCTCGGTGGACTACAACACCTCGCGTTCTGGGTCGATGACATCGAGGAGACACTCGCCCGGCTCGATCGAATGGGAAAGCAGTACGTGGTCGCTCAGCGCTACGGGGATCGACATGCCTACCTCGACTCGGTAGACGTTCCCGGCATCATGATCCAGCTCATGGCACATAACGAGATCAACGACGAGCTGTTCCGAGTCATCCAGAAGGGCGGCGAGGGCTGGGACGGTGTAAAGAGCCCGATTCGAAAGATCGACTGGTCGACGGGTCGACCGATCGCGCCCGCCCCATAGAAACCAATCCAGAGGCAAATAGGCCTACACTCGATTTCGCACGTTGCGCGTATGCCTGCGACCGCCTTCATTTCATGACAACTCGATTCAGGAGAACTTCGTCGCTGTGGAAATCAACGGAATGCTATTCGATCTCGGCGGGACGCTCTTCAGCTACGCCGGCCAAAGGCAGATGGGCCACGCGATCTTCGAAGTGGCCGAAGCGCTCGGGCTCAAAGAAGAGCGACGAAAGATCGGAGCCGCCTGGCACAAAGCCGGTGAGTCAGTGATGCGCGACTTCTCGCAACGAGACTATTTCCTGCATCGGGATCTCTTCGTCCAGACGTTGAAGACATTCGCTTCCTCATTCGATGTTCCCGTTCCTGAGCCGGTCGCGGAAAGGTTTCATTCGTCGCAGCGCGCGGCCGTAGTCGATCATCTGCCAATTCGCCCCGACTGCCTCGAGACACTCCGTACTCTCAA
Source organism: Myxococcales bacterium (assembly GCA_012959805.1). Lineage (GTDB taxonomy): Bacteria > Myxococcota_A > UBA9160 > UBA9160 > UBA4427 > UBA4427. Next base: position 135,419 of record DUCN01000042.1, read on the forward strand.
GACACAGGGCGTATACCTGGCGATCGTGTCCAACATCGATGACGACTATCTCGATCCATTGGTCGAGAAACATGGCCTTGCCGAGGTACTCGACCATTGGACCAGTTCTGAAGAAGCACAGTCCTGCAAGCCACATACGGCGATCTATCACTACGCCCTGAAGAAGGCCGGGCTCAGCTCGGAAGAAACCCTCTTCGTGGGCGACTCGTTACATCACGATATCGCGGGAGCCAGCGCGGCGGGATTGCGATCCGCTCGAATCATCGAGGAAGGAATTACTACGCCGCTCACCAGCGGCTTGAAGATCACTGCACAGCCGGATTACGAGATCAACGAACTTGCCCAACTCACTGGAATCGTCGAGTCGGTCAAGACGGAGTCACACAGTGAATCTTGATCTGCCGGAAACGCCCGAACAGCTGACAGCCGAATGGTTGAGCCAGGCGCTGGGCTGGCCGATCAATAGCGTAGAGCAACAAATCCTTGGCCAAGGTCAGGGCTTCCTCGGCGACATCGTACGTCTTCGCTTAACAAGCGAAGACACCGAAACCCCCGATAGCGTCATCGCCAAACTACCCAAAAAGGCGAACCGGGGCGTCGGCGAAATGTTGGGCGTCTATGAACGCGAGATCATGTTCTTCGAGGAGCTTGCGACCCAGGTTCCAGCGCGAACACCGCAGGTCTTTTTCTCTCACTTCGATCGCGACGCTGGTTCCGAGAAACAGAAACAGATCCTCAAGACCTTCGACCGACTGCCAAGATTCTTGATCCCGGTCGTCGCCGCGATCGGGGCCCGAGTGGCAGCCGGCAAGAATCGCAAATACCTGATGATCATGGAGGATCTTGGAAGCCTGGAGATGGGCGACCAATTGGCTGGCGCATCCATCGAGCAATGCTCTCAGGTACTCGCGCATATCGCCGGCACGCATCGTTTCTTCTGGAACTCTGCATCTCTACAAGAGAAGTTTTGGCTGCTGCCGATGGACATCGACTCCCGAATGGGACATTGGATGTTCAAGAGATCACTGCCAGCCTTTATGGAAATCGCGGCTCCGGAGATGAAGGCTCATCTGGAGTGGCTCGGCACGAATGGTGCGGCGTTGAAGAAATCGTTCACGCGAGATGCCCCTCATACCCTGGTTCATGGTGACCTGCGCCTGGACAATGTTTGTTTCGATACCGACACTTGCGCGTACCTAGATTGGCAACTGACCCGCGTCGGACCTGCGGTTTACGATATCGCGTACTTCCTCGGCGGCGCGCTGCCCCCGGAGACCACGGCGAGCGACGAACGCGATCTTCTCCATGCGTATCATCGCCTGCTCGATGTCGACGACTACCCGTTCGAGTCTCTCTGCCGCGACTACCAGCGGGCCCTGATGCTCACCGTTTCATCCCTCTCACCGAGCGAGGATATCGCGATCGATCCGGGTCGCGGCCAGGAGATGATGAGCCACTGGCTCGAGCGCCTGAATGCACGCTTGCAGCACGTCGAGCTCAGTACGCTCCTCTGAATCGAATCGCGGGAATGTGAACGCGAAGCTCGATCACTCCGATGATTGACCCAACGACTGCGAAATCTCACCGCGACCCTCTCGGTGATCGATGGCGGCCCGTACGCGTTGCTGCGCTTCTCGATCGAGCGGGTAGTTCCAGATCACAATGGCTGCGAGTATGAAGATCGCCGCAGGCAGGAGCGCATATACGTACTTGATGCCTAGGATGGCAGCAGGCGAATTGTCGACGCCAAGGCCGGCATCAAATCCGATCCACGCGAGTGCCCATAGGCCGAGCGTACCGCCAAGACTGGATGCCAACTTCGTCGCCAGCGACCACGCCGAAAAGAAAACGGCCGCCCTATTCTCCCCCGTCTGCGCCGTATCGACGTCGATGACATCGGCCTTCATCGAATTCGGTAGGGCAACGAAGGAACCAGTCCCAAAGGCGCTGATGACGGCGAAGGGAACCATCAACCAGAAATCTCCGGGACCGAGAAAGAGGTACATCGGACTGAACGCCGTCACCCAGATGAAGCCACCGATCCAGGCGCGGTGCTTGCCGAACCGTCCCGAGACGAACACCCAGAATGGAATTCCCAATAACCCGGCGACCGAACCAAATAGCATCAACAAGGGGACATCGTTCTGCGCGGCACCCAGGACCGCTGTCGCGTAGAACGCGTTCAACGGCATCAGCACCGCGACGCCGAGCGACGAAATCATGAATGCGACCACCAGCCACAAGAATGGGCGATTCTTCATCATGATACCGAGGCCGTCGAAGAGCCTCGTGTTTGGCGGATGTGCAATCTCGGCTTCTTTCACCGTCGACACGGTGACCAACACGGCGATCGGCATCAAAACCAAGACTGCGTAGGCGGTGATGCGCATGATACCGGCGAATCCATCGAGCTCGAACCATGTCGCAGCAATGACAGGGAATCCGATCGCAGAAAGTTGGCCAAGGCTGCCCATGGCGGCCCGCCAACCGGTAACGCGGGTGCGATCATCATAGTCACCCGTCAGTTCAGCACCCCACGCATAATATGGGATCATCAACATGGTCCAGCCCAACCACATCACCATGACCCAAGTGAATAGATACCAGATGTCGGCCCCTTCATCGGGGATCAACACCTTGTACAACCCGAGCATCAAGAATGGCAGCGAGGCGACCATCCATGGTTTGCGTCGGCCCCAACGGGTTTTCGTGTGGTCACTCAAGTAGCCGATGAGCGGATCTGTAAGTAGATCGAAAACGCGGGCGAATAACAGCATACTCCCCAGGTCGATCAGATCGATACCGATCTCGCCCGCATAGAACACATTGAGGTAGAGCATCATGGGCATAACGGCCAGCATGACAGGGAAGTCGGATATCCCATAGAAGAACAAGGTCGAATTTTTCAGGCGCTGCGGCGGTCCTTCAAGTTCATCGGTCATGTCTTATTCGTCGACTCCGGCTTCATCGAAAGATTCGCCAATCGGGCAACGATCGATCGTATGACGAACGCGCATTTCCAATCAACGAGACGGAGTGACAGCATGGCGAAAAATGGCGGCGACTGCTCCCCTTCTGTATGGACGGCACGGACTCGACGATTAATGGTTCTGCAGCCTCTGCGAACCCGGGAATGGACGCACTCCGCCACGACAAGGGGATATTCCTCGACCGCCATCTCGTGTAGGATTCGCTCCAGCCTAATATCCGAGGAGGCCAAAGTGAACGATTCATTCAACTCCCTCGCATCCGACGTCGAACGGTTCCGCAGCTTCGTCCCCAAAAGACAAAAGAGTCCTCGCGCCGAATTGCGCTCACGTTTCGCGTGTTGCGGATCGAGGGCCAACCGATGACTTATCGTGTCATTCAGTGGGCATCCGGAAATGTAGGACGTGCATCGCTGCAGGCAGTCGCCCTCCACCCCGAACTCGAACTAGCCGGTCTACTCGTTATCAACCCGGAGAAGGCCGGCCAAGATGCCGGAGCGCTGTGCAACCGCGATCCGATGGGCGTCGCGGCCACCGCAGATGTCGAAGCGATCCTCGCGATGGATGCGGACTGCGTACTCCACATGCCACTTCCGTCTGTGCGCTACGGCGATGATCCAGACACCGATGTGCGGGACATTTGCAGATTGCTCGAATCGGGCAAGAACGTGATCACCACCGTCGGCTATGTATACCCAAAGGCCTATGGGCGCGAGCTCGTCGATCGATTCGAGAGCGCCTGCGCCACCGGCGGTAGCTCCCTGCACGGTACGGGAGTGAACCCGGGCTGGATGGGGGAGCTTCTGCCGCTAACGATGTCGGCTATGTGCTCACGAATCGATCAGGTCTACGTAATGGAGTCGACGGATTTCTCGTGGTACCCGTCACGTGAAGTGATCGTGAACATGATGGGCTTCGGAAAACCACCCGCCGAGTTCGATACCGAGTCGAAGCGCTACCGAGACTGGCTCTCTGGCTTGTTCTGCGAAAGCGTAGAAATGATCGCCGATGGTCTCGGCGTCGACCTAGACGAGATCCAGAAGACGGCCGAATTCGAAACGGCGCCGGAGACGTTCGACATCGCCGCCGGAACGATCGAAGCCGGGACGATTGCAGCCCAGCGTTTCTGTTGGTCCGGAATCGCGGGCGGCGAGAAAAGAATCGTTCTGGAGGCGATCTATCGAGCCCGACGCGATCTGGTTCCGATTTGGGCGGACGTCGGCGGCATTGTCCGCATCGAAGGTCGTCCGCAAATTTCCTTCAAACTGGAAGAAGGTTGGATTTCCAACGGCCTCGTCGGCACCGCTCTCCACGCAGTTCACGCGGTTCCCCATGTCTGCCGCGCCGAGCCCGGCATTCGCACTTTCCTGGACCTACCACTGATCACGGGGCGCCATACGGTCGCGCACGACTAACAAAATAAATCGACGAGGAGCGGGATCAGAGCTAGACGAACTCTGGATCGCCCCGCATCACGGAACGGCGATTCAACTTGTCTTCGGGGGACCCTGGGCCTCGGGAAGTTGAGGGGGCAGGAACTGACCTGTGCCCGCGCTGACGCCGCCGTCGACGGGAATGACGGCCCCGGTCACGAACGACGCATCCGGGGACGCAAGGAAGGCGATGACGGCGGCAACTTCGGTCGCTTCTCCCCACCGCTGGAGCGGAATATGACTCCGCAAGGCTTCGTGGACCTCGGGTGCCGACGCTTCGATGGCCGCGGTCATTCCTGTATGGATGGGCCCTGGGCAAACTGCATTGACTCGAATGGCATCGCGAGCCAGATCGATCGACGCGGATCGCACAAAGTTGATGACGGCGCCTTTGGCAGCGTTGTACGCCCACATGCCCGGATCGCCGCCCAACCCCGATACCGATGCGGTCGCGATCACCGCGCCGCCACCCGACTTGCGCAGCGCGGGAATGGCTGCACGTGTCCCGAGAACCGTGCCGCGAAGATTGACGTCGATGACACGATCGAAGTCCGCCAACGGAAGCGACTCGACCGCGCCGCTGGACGGAAGGCCGGCATTGAGCGCGACCGCATCGAGATGCCCGAACTCCTTGACGGCCAACTCGACCATGGCCGCGTTGGTCGCCTCTTCCGTTATGTCACCAGCGAGCGAAATGATCCGGTCGACGCTGTCCGTCCAAGCGAGCTTGCCTGCATCGAGGTCCACGGCCACCGCCGAGGCCCCACCGGCAGCCAGCCGCTCGCATAACGCACGTCCGATTCCAGAAGCCGCACCGGTGACGACGACGACCTGCCCCGCGTTCGCGCTCCCACTCATTCGGCTCTCCGATCGAAATTCAACTCATCATCATGGATCGGCGCGCTCGCTGTCCAACCCTTTGAAAACGACCGTTTCGCCGATCAGCCCTGCTTGGCGAACTCGGCATAGGCAGCTGCGGTTCCTTTGGCCATCTTGTCACCATCGAAGGGGATCGACATCTCCGACGTGAACTCCAATACGACCCGTTCTGGCGTATCGAGGAACTTCACAAACAAGTCCGGATTCAACCCGCTCGTAAAAGCGTTGCCGTCATCTTTTGAAGCAGCCATGCCGTGTGCCAGCAGGTTGTACATCCACAGTTTGGTTTCCCTGTCGTCGTGAACCACCGTATGCCCCTTGTAGGTTACAGTCTTGCCGCCACCCATGGCGGTGCCTTTGCTCGACATGACGACCGAAGACCGGCCATCGCGCGCGATCGCCTTCACGCGGACTCGTTCCCGGGTCGCCGTCATCCAGATCTTGCCCTTGACCGGAACGTAGGCCGTGATGACTCCGATCGGATGTCCGGCCTTGTTCGCCCAGCAGAAAACGCATTCACCGGCGGAGTTCACCAACTCCTGTTCGCGGTCCGGATCGAGCCTGTATTGCTTGACGTCGTCGTAGTTCGTATTTCCTTCGGACATCCGTTCTTCCTCGCAAAGTCGTAAAGTAGTCGTGGTCGATACCGTCTATCGGATGTCGAATGCCAATTGGAGGCCTTCCAGTCCGTGAAGCAGAGCATTCGGTGCGAATTGTGGCTCATGGGCGTCGGGTTGCAAACGAAAGTTCTCCATGCGCTCGAGGATTGCCTTGAAGCCGCAGTTCAACTCGCGTCTCGCGAGAGAGGCTCCAAGGCAATGATGGATGCCTTTGCCAAAGGCCAGGTGGTCTCGCAGATTTTCCCGCATGATGTCGAAGCGCAATGCATCTTCGAACTGCCCATCGTCCTGGTTCGCCGATGCGAAACGCGCGAAACACATGGAATTCTCCGGGATGGTCACTCCATGAAGTTCAACGTCTCGCGTTGTGCGCCGGAACATATTCGCGGAGGGACTCGATACGCGCAGTACTTCCTCGACCAGACGGCTGATCATCTCTGTGGACGGATCGCTCCTCACCAGCTCGTACTGATCCGGATTATTGATCAGCAGCCAAATTCCTTCAGTCAACGAGGCGGCCGTCGTTTCGTTTCCAGCAACCAGGATCTGAGACAGCATCGACAGGCATTCGGCGTGGTCCAACGGTTTTTCACCATCGATGCTCGCGTTGACCACCCTTGAGAGAATGTCGTCCTCGGGCACCTTTCGGCGTTCTTCCATCTTCTCGACAAAGTAGTGCTGGAACTCGACAACGTCCTTTGCCGCCTTTAGCCGACCCTCACGATCAAGCTGCTGGCCCAGATTGGCGACAAATGCTTCGGTCCACTTCCGCAATCTGGGCAGATCCTCGACCGGCGTTCCGAGTTGGGATCCAATGACCGTCAGTGGTAGCGGAATACCAAACTCGCCCAGAAACTCACACTGGCCCGAGTCAATGAAGCGGTCGATGAGTTCATGCGAAGTGGCCTCGATGAATGGTTCCAGTCGTTTGAGACTACTTGTCGAGAACGCACCGTCAACGAATTTTCGATACCGACGCTGCAGCGGCGGATCCTGCGTCAACATCGTCGGCACGTTTGGATAGCCTTGCTCCATCAGCGCGGTGAGCTCCTCGTCTCCCGAGTTCACAGCGCCGCTCATGACGGCGGGCATCGCACTCGAGAAGGTCGCGTGGTCTCGCGCCATCGCCTGAACATCCTCGTAGCGCGAAATGAAGAACATCCCTGTTGTGGGATCCCTAAAGACCGGCGCCTCCTCACGCAGCCTGCGGTTCAGCATTGCGGGACAACGCAAGACTTCAGGATGCATCGGCGCGAATTCATGGACCGGGCACCTGGCCATCTGCTCTAGCTTCTCACTCATCTCATCTTCCTTCACACAAAAAGAACTTCCAGCCTATGGCCTGAATCGCGGATAGTAGTTGGCCGCACCGCCGGCGGTGGCGTCCTTGACCCAATCACTCTCATAGGCCCAATCCGCCTCGGCGCCCGGAAGTGGACCCTGCCAGAATCGCGCCAGCGGACCATCCAGCGGCGAGGGCTCGATGGACCAGGCCTGGCGTTTGTAGGTCCAGTTGCCCGGCGCAAGGCGATGCGCCTCACGGAAGTGCGGACGCGCGGATTCGAGATCATTCTGACTGCGTAGATGCAGCGCCAGTTCGAATTCCGCCGCGGCCGACGACTCGTCGAGGCCCCGACTGCCCGATCGCGCGACGACGTCGGCGGGAGCCAGGGCGAACTCACTTTCCGCTCCCTTGGCCACCCAGTCTCGAAGCGCCGCGACATAGGGGACCCGGTCCGTCACGATCTCGGCGGCAGCAGCCATCATATCGCCCATCCGGCCAGGTGGCGGGGGGGCCGCTTCGGTCTCCGCATCTTCAGAGGGCGCATCTTCAGCGGCAAGGTCGGGCGCACTCGGCCAGGCCGGCTCAGCCGGCCGAACGATCAACCCGTCCTCGTCGATCCAGAGGCTATTGGGAATGTTGACCACTCCGAAGCGCTCATCGACCAGGTGAGCGACATCGATCAGACAGGGATGCTCCGGCTGAGCCAGGTCCACATACGATCGGGCCGCTTCCGCGCCCATCGATTCGAGACACACGGTCACAATTTCCAGCCCCTTGGGATGGAGCTCAGCGCGAAGGGCCTGCCACCCGGGCAGGTCGTTTGCGCAGCCTCAATAGGGCGACCAGGCCACCATTACGACTTTTTGACCACGCAGTGAGCACAGATCAAATTCGTTGCCAGCAAAATCGGGAAGAACCAGATCGGGTGCCTCGGCACTACTCAGCGCTCGTCCACCCAGGCTTGCGGGGCCTAACGCAGCAAGATCTCGTGAGTGCCGAACAATCGACATCCCGAGAGCGTTCGCGAGTCCAGCCACATCGACGTCATTTCCTGTCAGCCCATCCGAAAGGGGCACACATACATCGCCTCGGCACGCGCCCTCCGGCCGGATCGACCATCCCGTGCCACGTTCAAAATCCGCTTTGGGTATTCGAGTTTGCGTGATCAGCATGTCTGTTTTGTGTCTCCCAGATGACAGGTTCTCTCGTTGATGGAAGCGGGCGTACCCGATTGATGCTCGATTCGCGTGCCCGAAGCGGCGGGCATTCTCGACGAGAACGACGCTAGCAGTTTGTGGAGGCGCTTCCTTCCCGCCGATTCTGCAGGGGGATTCTCTCCAGGCACGTCGCGTCCGCGACAACCCTGATCAATTTCGTCCGATCGCGGACCGGTTGGTCGGTCCCGCGTACTTGCATAGTATCTCGGTCCACAATCAGGAGGTCACATGAGCGCTGCGATCGATCTCAGTCAGTACGACCCGATGAAACGCGAAGTTCAGCAGAACCCGTTCCCCTACTACGAGGCATTGCGGCGTGATGCGCCCGTTTATCAACATCCGGTTTCGGGCATCTACTTCATCTCGAGGCTCGATACGGTGAATCGGATCTTCGCCGACCCTCAGACCTTCTCGTCAAAGTTCTCGAATACCGGAACAACACCCGGGTCGCCGGAGATGCTCGAGCAGCTGAAGAAAATAGGCTCGCGCGGACAACCGGCCGTCGATACGATGTTGACGGCGGACCCACCCACGCAGACCCGGTATCGCAAGACCGTCGGCCGTGCATTCTCAACCAAACGCATCGCGATGCTCGAGCCGATGATACGAGAGAACACCAACGCGCTCATCGATGCGATGCCGGACTCGGGACGCGTCGACTTCGTGAACGCTTTCTCGGTACCCTTCCCTGTCAGCGTGATTGCAGCCACCCTCAACATGGCTCCTGAAGCCATCGGCCATATCAAGCGTTGGTCCGATGCGTCGGTCGCGGCGCTCGGCGTCGCGCTCGATGACGAGTCGAGAATCGAGGCGGCACGCGCCATCGTGGAGTCGCATCAATATTGGGTCAAGGAGTTCGAGTCCCGTCGCGCGAATCCACAGGACGATTTCCTGACAGAGCTCACACAGGCCCTCTTTGCCGAGGAGAACGGCGAATCGCGAGTACTCAATTATGCCGAACTCGTGAGCATCATCCTCCAACTCATGGTGGCGGGGAACGAAACGACGACGAAGCTGGTCAATGAGACCGTCAAGATGTTGATCGAGAACCCCGATCAGTTCCAGAGGATCAAGGATGACCCGTCCACGATCCCTAACATGGTCGAGGAGGCACTCCGGCTCTCAAGTCCGAACCAGGGCTTGTTCAGAATTGTCAAAAAAGACGTCGAACTCGACGACGTAAAGATTCCTGCAGGCTCGACTTTGTGGGTCATGTTCGGAGCGGCAAACCGCGACGAGCGCCATTTTCCCAATCCGGACAGCTTCGATCCCACGCGAGAGAATTTGCGTGAACACATCGCCTTCGGAAAAGGTGCACATTTCTGTATCGGCGCCCCGCTGGCGCGCCTCGAAGCCAAAGTCTGCTTCGAACTGCTCGCGGAACGCATAGAGAGCTGGGACTTCGCGCCCGGCAACACCTTCGAGTATGAACCGAGCTACATCTTGCGTGGCTTGAAGAATCTCGAACTCGACATCAAAAAGAAGGCATCATAATGGGATCTCTCGAAGGCAAGGTCGCAGTCATCGCCGGTGGGTCAGGCGGATTTGGAGAGGGAACCGTCAAGCGCTTTCGCGACGAGGGTGCAACGGTGTGGATCGCATCTCGGGATGAGGCCCGTGGCAAGGAGAGCGCGGAGCGACTCGGTGCACGCCATCAGCCATGCGACATCACACGCAGCGAAGACGTCAAAGCACTCGCTGACGTCGTGCTAGCAGAGTCCGGCCGGATCGACATCGCAGTGAACAGTGCGGGATACGAGGACAACTGCCCGGTTGCCGATCTCGAGGCGGAGCGCGTCGAGCGCATGGTTGCCGTGCAGTTCACGGGGGCCCTCTATTTCATCCAACACATGGCCAATGCAATGAAGCAGGGGGGTTCGATCATCACGATCGGCTCTCTGACCGCAACCCTCACAGCCGATGGTTATGCGCCCTATGCGGGCGCCAAGGCTGGCATCAACCATGCCTCACGGATCGCGGCGGCAGAGTACGGACCAAAGGGAATTCGAATCAACGTCGTCTCCGCCACGCTCGTCGAAACCCCGATGACAGCAGCACTCATCAATGCACCGGGCGTGCGCAAGGCCTTCGTGGCAGAGACCCCGCTCGGTCGTTTTGGGAGCATCGACGACATCGTGAATGCGATCTATTGGCTAGCATCCGACCAGTCCAGTTTCGTCACCGGACAAGATCTGCTGATCGATGGCGGAGCCTCCCTGCGGCGTCTGCCCAGAGTCGAGGACTTCATTCGGTCGGCGCAGGAAGAGATGGCGGAGTAACTCCTGGACCCACGACTTCAGAATATTCTCGATCGCGATGCGATCCACGAGGTGTTGGTCCGTTATGCCACCTCGCTCGATGACCGCGATTGGGATCGACTTGCGAGCTGCTTCGCCGACGACGCGGTCGCAGACTATGGAACCGGTGTCTTTGAAGGTCCAGAGGCGATCGTCGGCCTGTGTCGTCAGATGCTCGAACCGCTTGAGGTGAGCCAACACCTGCTCGGCAGTTTCGAGATCACCGCGACCGGCGAGGTCGCGACGAGTCGATGCTATTTCCATGCGCAACACGTGAGACAGGGGCTCGCGGGCGGAGCCAGTTTGATCGTCGCGGGAACCTATGAAGATTCGCTTCGAAGTCAGGCCGGGAAATGGCTGATTCAGAAACGACGACTCATCGTCTCCTGGCGGGATGGAAATCCGAAAGTTCTCGAACCCTGATCGACTCGACTTCGGTCTTCGATTCGGACTTCGAAAGGGAAGGCAATACGATGTCTGGACAACCCTTGGAAACGAGCTCATTGCCTCCGTACCAGCGCGCTCTGCGTCTGGCCTTTGTAACGGCGCTCATCGGCGGTCTGATGCTGGCCTACGCCGCCGTCGCGGAAGACTCGAAAACCTGCGATCTCACGATCAAGATCGTGGGCCTCGAAACGGACGAGGGGAATCTGATCGTCGCGCTGATCAACAACGCCGAGGCCTTCGATTCGAACAGCTCAGCCGTCCGCGACGAAAGCGTCGCCGTCGCGCGCGGCGAAGGCCTTGCCAATCTCCGCGCCGTTCCTTACGGAACCTACGCCATCAAGGTCTTCCACGACGAGAACTCGAATGGAGAACTCGATACCAACTTCGTCGGCTTCCCGAAGGAGCCCTTCGGCTTCTCGATGGATGCGATGGGGAAATTCGGTCCGCCGACGTTTGAACAAGCAAAATTCGAGATCGCATCGCCGAAGTTCGCCTTGACGATCAACATGAACTAGACGTCGTCTCGTCGTAGACAATTGGATTGCCCGATACGATCGAACGACGCCCTGCCCCAGGCACTTTTCCAGCTGCACCGGAATGCCCAGCACCCGCTACCCTCAAGGTGACATGACAGCCAAGCCCCCCAACCATCAGCTCAGCGAAATGGATTGCCCGGCGTCGCTCGAAGACGTCGACCTCTTCGGCCCGGGTGCCCAGGAGCACTGGTACGAGGCTTACGAAATCCTCCACCGCGAGTGTCCCGTGCGTGTTATTCCGGGCGAAGGGCTCGGTGGCGGCTCGAACGGCTACATACTCACCCGTTATGCGGATATCGCGCGCGTCGTAAAGGATCCCGAGCGTTTCAAACCGACCCTCAGCTTTGCGATCGAAGCGGCGAAACGCAGCCTGCTCGAAGCGGAGGCGCAGGGACCCGACGCTAAGCTTCCGCCTGAGCTCAACGCGATGGTTGCGTCGATGGCGACGCTTCGCCCCACTCAAGAACTCTATCGCGCACACAAACGCGAACTCACGGATCCATGGGTGGGCCCGGGCGCGAAGCGTCATGTTGCAATGATCACGGAGACTGTCGACGCCCTCATCGACGATTGGATCGACGATGCTCAAGTCGACTTCATCTCGCGCTTCGCGAGACCGCTCCCTCAGAGGGTCGTGGCCAGGGTCTTGGGATTTCCCCTGGAAGACGTCCCCCGCCTGGCCCAATGGGGCACTGCACAGGTAGCCCCCTTCGTTCATGGTAAGGGTCACCGCAACATTCTCTCTCGCGAGGAGATCGAAGAACAGGCTCGAATCCTCGAGGGCTTTGGAGAGTACATCTCGGAGCAGGTGGCGTTGAAGCGCGAGGACCCGCGTGACGACATGATCAGCTTCCTCACCCAGGTCACCTATCAGGCACTCGGACGAAAGCTCACCAACCCCGAAATACACGGCGTGGTCTACGCGATGGTGCTGGGCGGACTGGAAACGACCCAGTATGCGCTGGAAGAACAGGCCCAGCTGCTATGCGATGACCCCGCACTCCTCGCCGAACTTCGACGCGACCGCACCAAGCTGCGGGCCTTTACCGAGGAGGCTATGCGTTTGCGCGCACCAACGCAGGGACTATCTACGCGCGTCACGACGCAAGACGAGGAATTCCAGGGCGTGCGGGTACCGAAGGGGTCGCTTCTCCATCTGCGCTGGGCAGCGGGCAACGTCGACTCCGAAGAATATGAGTGCCCTCATCAGATCCAGCTCGACCGTAAACGCGTGACCGCACATCTGAGCTTTTCCCAGGGGCCCCGCACCTGTCCGGGAGCCGGTATCTCGAGGCTCGAACAAACGATTGCCTGGGATCGCCTACTCGACCGCATCGCGTCGCTCGAATACGCGCGGGGCAACGAGTTTCTGCACCAACCAGGCATCATGCTCGGAACGCTCGAATTGCATCTCAAATTCGAGAAGGCGCGGTCGACGCCTGAACAGGGATCCAAATAGCATCACCATGAAGTAGAATTTCAGACCCGCCTATATAGAGATAGAGGAGCTCCAAAATGTCATCCGCCGATCTCGTCTTTCGAAATGCTCTCATCGTCGATGGGTCGGGCTCGCCCGGCTTCGAGGGAGATGTCGCCGTTAACGCCGGCGAAATCATTGCCGTCGGAAGTTATGAGGGGACAGGCATGGAGGAGATCGATGCGACCGGTCGCGCTCTCGCCCCCGGGTTCATCGACATCCACACGCATTTCGATCCCCAGCTCTGCTGGGACAGCCTTGCCACACCTTCGATCGAGCATGGTGTGACGACCATCGTTACGGGCAACTGCTCCTTGAGCCTGGCACCCGTGCATAAGCATGGCATCTCCAAAGTGGTCAGCATGTTCGAGGTGATCGAGGACATCAAGAAGCGAACCTTTGATGCAGCGGTTCCCTTCTCGTGGGAGACCTTTCCCGAATATTTGGATCACATCAGCCAAGGCCTCGGCATCAACGTTGGCGCGATGATTGGTCATTCCGCAATCCGGCTCTACGTAATGGGCGAAAACGCTCAGAAACGTGCGGCCAACGCGGAAGAAATCGGAGCCATGTGCGTCATCGTCGAGGAGGCCATGGCCGCGGGCGCTTTGGGCATCTCATCGTCCTATGTCGACATCGACGAAAACATGGACCCGGTTCCGAGCCGCTTTGCAGAACTCGACGAAAAAATCGCGCTCTGCAAAGCCATGGCCAAGAGTGGTCGGGGCGTCTGGCAAGTTGTTCCGTTCTTTCCCGATCCGGTTCAGCAATTGGCCAACATCAAGGAGCTCGGAGAGATCAGTCGAGCAGCCGGCGTGATGTGCTCTCTGCAGCCGATCCTTTCTTCGCCCGATTCGCCAGATGCGAAGGAGTCGATTGCGGCGCTCGAGGAAGAGCACGCCAAGGGCGCACGCGTCTACGGACAGGTAATGCCCCGCTGCTTCGACCTCAACATGCGTCTATCCGAAACCAGCATGCTCCTCTATGGGTTGCCGGGCTGGAAGGCGATCATGGATGAGCCGATGCCCGGACGCATAGCCAGTTTTGCCGATCCCGATCGGCGCACGGCGTTGGTCGACGAAATGAGCGCGGCGGGCGGAATGAGCGCGGCGGTTGCCCTCTTGCGCGTGGGTCAAGTCAAGTCGGAGGCGAATCAGCCCTTCGTGGGCAAGACCCTCATGGAGATCGCCGCAAGCGAGGGACGCGCCGTGGGCGAAGTCGTACTCGACATCGCTTTGGCGGACGATCTCGAGACCGAGTTCCAGCTCGTCGACGTCCTGAACGCGAATAAAGAGGCCGTGGCTGGCCTCATCAATCATCCGTTGTGTCATTTCGGAGCGTCCGATGCCGGTGCCCATGTCACACAATTCTGTGGGACCGGAGATACAACACATTTGCTCGAATACTATGTGAAGCAGACTGGTCAGCTGAGTCTCGAACGCGCAGTCCATCGCATGACAGGCGAAGTCGCAAAGGATTGGGGTCTGTCCGATCGTGGTCTGATCGCCGTCGGCCGACCCGCCGATCTCGTACTCTTCGATCCACAGGGTGTCTCGGTGGGCGAGAGCATCTTTCGAAACGACTTTCCAGGTGAAGCCAACCGTTATGTCCGTGAGGGCCGCGGCTACGCCGCAGTCGTAATCAATGGGGAGATCGTGCTGCGCGACGGTCACTACACCGAAGCGCGACCCGGTCGGATCGTCTAGCGAAGCATACGAGTTGATTGGTCGCGTCATGAGCGAACTGAATTTCGGGCGAATTTTCAGGCATGCCGAGCGGTTCGGAGACGAAGTCGCCGTTCACGACCTGCGCAGTGGTCACCGCACCAACTATGGAGAGCATTTCGAACGAGTCCGTCAGGTCTGCGGAGCCATGTCGGCGCTCGGGATCCGCAGTGATGCCCCCTTCGCGGTATTGGCGAACGCAAGTCATCACTACGTCGAACTCTGGCGAGCCGGTCTCGTCGGTGGCGGGATCATCAACCCGCTCAACACACGTCTCGCCGCGGACGAAATCGTATACATCCTGAACGACTCCGGCGCCGAAATTCTCTTTGTCGACGCGGCAAATGTACGCGTCGCGCTCGAGGTTCGTGCCCGCGTTCCGCGATTGCGTCAGATCGTCCAAATCGGTGAGGACGAGGCGGCCGGTTGCGATGTCCGCCTCGACGAATTGATGAGCGAAGCGAGTGCCTCGTTTCCAACGGAGCCGAACGAAAGAGCGGCTGCGGTCCTCATGTACACGGGTGGAACCACGGGTCTACCGAAGGGTGTGTTGCTCAGCCAAAGAGCGATTGCCCTCGTGATCTACCGGATGCTGATCGAGTTTCCGATCACCACCGGTACTCGGTTCTTGAACTTCATGCCCATGTTTCACATCGGAGGAATCACCAGCTGGGGTCTTCTGCTTCCGGTCGGTGGGCGCACTGTGATCCTTCCAGCCTTCGAGCCGATCGCAGTCAACCGTGCGATTCGCGAGCATGAAATCTCATTGATCGGTGCGGTTCCCACCATGCTGGCACAGATGCTTCAACAGCCGGACTTCGAGCCCGGCATGCTCGCGAGCTTGCGGCTGATCCTCTACGGAGCGGCGCCGATGCCGCCGAGCCTACTCGACCGACTCATGACCTTGTCTCCGGATCTTTCATTCGCTCAGTCCTACGGGATGACCGAGTGTGCATCGACCGTGACCGTTCTCAATCCGCTCGATCACCGACGAGGGGGCGCACCTCTCCAGTCAGTGGGTCGGGCCGCCGTCGGTGTCGAAATCGACATTCGCACGTCAGACGGAGGCCCAAGCGCACGGGGCGAGATCGGGGAGATCTACGTTCGATGCGACTCGACCATGACGGAGTACTGGAACAAGGCAGAACAAACGCAGGATTCGCTGCTCGATGGCTGGTATCGCAGCGGCGACGCCGGCCACCTGGATGCAGAGGGCTATCTCTTTCTCGCGGACCGCGTGAAGGACATGATCGTGACCGGCGGTGAAAACGTCTATTCGATCGAGGTCGAGAACGCGATCAGTTCTCACCCCGACGTGATTCAAGTCGCCGTGATCGGCTTGCCCGACGAGTTTTGGGGGGAAACCGTGCATGCCGTCGTCGTTTGCGACCCCGCGGCCATCGACGAAGTCGAATTGACCGCCCACGCGCGCAAGACGATTGCGGGCTTCAAGGTCCCCAAGAGTTGGACCCTGCAGCCCGACCCTCTCCCGGTCACGGCCGCGGGAAAAATCTTGAAGCGCGATCTTCGCGAACGCCACGCTGCGCGCTGAATTGGCGGCTCACGGCGTCGACATCACGCGAAACCTTCGTGTGGGAATCGCAGCTCGACTTTACGCCTTGGCTTTTCTATCTGGAGCCGCGGCCCTCGCTTACGAGGTGAGCTGGACAAAGTGGCTATCACTCAGCTTCGGCAGCAGCACCCTGGGCGTCAGCGCGACGGTCGCCGGCTTCATGGGCGGGATGGGAGTCGGCGCCTGGGCCTATCATCGTCTACAGGCTCGCGTCGACAGTCCCTTGAGGCTCTATGCAGGGCTCGAATGTTCGATCGCTCTGAGTGCGATCGGACTGACATGGTTTCTGGAACGTCTACCCGTTCTCTTTTCAACGCTGCTTCCATCTTTCTCGGAAACCGGCGACGCAATGAGTATCGTTGCCCGCGTGATGACGGCGCTTGCCGTACTCTTCCTCCCTACGGCACTCATCGGTGCGACCTATCCCGCACTATGCAGTGTTGTGATCTCCAATCCTGAAACCCTCGACCGTCATCTCGGCGCCGTCTATGGATGGAATACCATCGGTGCCGCGTTCGGCGGTCTGCTCGCGGGAATCGGACTGATTCCCGCCATCGGGTTGAACGGTGCAGTGGGCGTCGGCGTCGCCCTCAATCTCGCCGTCGCCGCCGCAGCGCTGACTATCGATGGCCGGGGCTTGCATCGCGAGATCCAATCCCCTCGGATCACACCCAATCGCGATCAACAGCTTTCGACCGCGCTTCCTCGGGCCGTCACGTGCTGCATACTCTTTCTATCGGGCTTCACGACACTCGCCTATGAGATCATCTGGTTTCGAGCCTATCGACCGATTGCGGGGAACAGCACCTTCGCCTTCACGATTGTTCTCGTGACCTTTCTATTAGGTCTCGGCCTTGGAGCACTCCCCCTTCGACGAGTCATCGCCTCCGGCAATCCGATCCGAAGCCTTTCTCTCGTCCAAGTTGGAATTGCTTTCGCTGCTGCCGTAGGTATGGCAGGCCTGGCGTTGCTTCTCGAAACGCCGCAAGGAATCTCATTGTCCGTATGGAACTCGGACATTCGAACACTCGCTTGGCCTACCCGGCTCCTCCTCCATGGCGTCACCGCCCTACTCATCATGTTGCCGGCAACGCTCTTGATGGGCCTGGCGTTTCCGCTTGCGAGCAGATTGTACGTCGACAACCCGACCCAAGCCGGAAAGCGCGTCGGCAGCGCCGTGTTGTTCGCGAATCTAGGAAGCATCGTGGGGTCGATTGGTGCGGCGACCCTCCTCCTGCCAACGTTCGGAAGCATGGGTGCCACGAAACTCCTCATCGCAGCCAATGTCTCGCTCGCTCTCGTCGTCGCCTTCTTCGACACGGGCACCAAGATCGAGAGAAGCCGTTGGATCGTCCCCGGCATCGCGGCCGTCGCGATCGCCACAGCGTTCATTCCGGCGACGGCAAACTACCCGTGGAATCCGCTGGGTGATATTCCGTCCCGTGTGATCTTCGAGCAGGAAGGTGAACTGGCGACCGTGCGAGTTGCTGAATCAATCGCCGACCCGACGCTTCGCGGGATGAGCATCGACGGAGCCACGGTCGGAGTGTCGGCCGGCTGGCGCCATGCGACCTACAGCAAGCAAGTCATTCTTGCGCACCTGCCCTTGGCGCTGGAACCGAGTCTGCGAAGCGCCCTTCAGATCGGGCTCGGGTCCGCATCCACGCTCGATTCGATGACACAACACTCGACCTTGGAACGGATCGATGCGGTTGAGATCAACGAAGCCGTCGTTCATGGGGCCGCGTTCTTCGAAGAATCTCGAGCCCTTGCCGACCCTCGCGTGACCGTGCATATCGAAGACGCGATCCACTATCTACTGCGGACCCAGTCGACCTACGACATGATCGTCGCCGACGGAAAACAAGACATGGACTTTTCGGGCAACTCGAAAGTACTGAGCCAGGAGTTCTATCGGCTCGCCTTGGCTCGGCTCAGCGAGCGTGGACTCTTCGTGCAATGGATCGGCACGATGAATATCTCCGAAGACTTCGATGTGATCGTGCGGACGGCCGCGTCGGTCTTTCCGCATCTCAACGTCTTCTTCCATCCGGCTCGTTCGATATTTCTCGTGGGCTCGAAACGTCCTCTCGACGGCCGCGAACATATGCAACAGGAGGATGTACCCCCTCGAGTGATGGAGAGTCTACTCGGGGTGGGAATTGGAGAGATCGACTGGCTTCGATTGGGGTGGCTGGCGGACCGAGAGGCGCTCATGAAAGCCGTGGGCAACGGACCAATCAATCGCTGGGGAGATCCCGTCATTGAATTCACTGCCTATCGGGCGCCGCCTGAATCGTTCAGCGGGATCGCCTCCGTACAGAACATCGAACGCCTTCACGAGGCGAATGCCTTCGCGATCGACCGCACCCCTTCCGGGTTCGCACCGACCGACCCCGACACTCGCGAAGCCCACCGTCTGACGCAACGCGCTTATGCCGAGTTCGCTCGGCGCGGCACAGGCAAGGCCCGCCTGCTCGTTCATCGTGCAAAGAAACTTGCGCCTGACGATCCGATCGTCGCGCGTGCAGTGATGCAGATTCGAAGGCGCCCTGCCTATGCGACTCCCACGCGGCGATAGCCATGGAACCTCGTCGTCACGACTTCTTGATCCACTCCTCAAGCAGAGCGTGTAACCCGTCAGCAGGAAGTGGACTCCCGACCTCCTAAGCTAAGAGACACATTCCGGGGTCCGTGACCCCAAGAAGCGTGTCTATATGTCGAACCAGAAGAAGAAGCAAACAAGCGAAGTAACTGTCCGAGAGATCCGTCGCAGAACCCGGAGGAAGTTCTCTCCAGAAGAGAAGATCCGCATCGTGCTCGAAGGGCTTCGGGGCGAAATTGCCTTGTAAGTGAAAGGGAAGTTCCTCGACAGCCATGTATCCTCCAGAGATCGGTTCCACTCCTATCTCAACACATTAAAAGCGATGTAACATATTAAAATCATGGATGACGGTAGACAGCGCGCACGGATTTGACCGTGACTAATCCGCCCATAGCAAGAGGTCTGGTCTGATGAAGAATCGCCCGAGCATAATCGCTTACACGGACGGGTTTGCCGTCAATGAACTCGAGGAGTTCGCGCAACGAATCGAGGGTCTCGGCTACGACTCGCTCTGGGTCACGGAGTTTACCGGCCGTGATCCCTATACAACGGCTGCACATGTCCTCGCCCGAACCGAGACCATCAAGATCGCCACCGGCATCGCAAATGTATATTCACACGATGCAGTCGTGGCGGCCCAGAACCGTCAGACCTTGGCGGAGCTATCCAATGGTCGCTTCGTGCTGGGGCTGGGCGTCTCGCACCCACCCATGGCGGGTATGCACGGACTCGAATGGGTACCCCCGCTCACGAAGATGCGGGCCTACCTCGATACCATGGAGGCAACGCGCGTGGACTCGCCACCGGCCGCCGAGCCCGCTCCGATCTGGCTCGCGGCCAATGGCCCCAAGCTGCTCGAACTCGTTGCCCAGCGCTGCGACGGCGCGAATACCTACTTGCTTCCTCCGTCACACACAGAAAATGCGCGAAGAATCCTCGGACCTGACAAGCGGCTCAACGTTGTATTGCCGTGTTGCCTCTGCGAAGACCCAGCGATTGCGCGCAAGATCGCACGTGCGGCTCTCAGCATCTACATGCCGCTGCCCGCCTATCAAAAGGAGTGGGGCAATTGGGGCTTCGACGAGACGGATTGGGCGAACGGCGGAAGCGATCGCCTGATCGACATGATCGTGGCGTGGGGAGACGAATCTGCGATTCGAGCCCGGGTCGATGAATACGAGGCTGCCGGCGCTTCCCATATTGCCTTGAGCGCATACAACCCCGAGGCAGGCGGTCCGCAGCCCCATTGGAAACTTCTCGAGGCGCTCGCGTCCTGATCGGTCGACGCCCTTCGATCGCAACGGACGGCTTCGCGTGAGCCCGACCGAGTTCGCCAACAGCGGTCAGTGTCGAACGATCGAAAACACGGGAATCGTACGTGGCGCCGCCGACTCTACGTAGTCGGCGAATTGGGGCACCGTTTTCGCTTGAAACTCGACCCTTTCCCGCGCTTCATCCGCGGAGAGTTCGACGACGTCGGCCACGAAATGTTCCTTGCCGAGCTCGATGTCGATTCGAGGATGTGCCCTCAAGTTGTAGTACCAATCAGGATGCTTGCTGGCTCCGGCGGCCGTTGCGAAAAGCAAAATCTCGTCACCTTCGTAGACCACGATCAGCGGGACCTCGCGCACCGTCCCGGACCGTGCACCAACCGTATGCAGAATCACGATCGGAAGATCGCCAAACTGCGCAACCTTCCCGCCATTCGCTCGAAATTCCGAGACGACTTGAGGATTCAGGTTTTTCCACTCGATCATGTTGGAAAGATACGGCCTGACGTTCCCGGTGTCATCATTCTGGACAGCGCCGATCCCCAACGCCACTTCAGTCCTCGTTCATGACCTCGTCGATCGTCATGTGCAATCGTCGGATTCGCACTTCCTGATAGTTCCCAAGCGTAATCCCAGGCTTTCGGCTGGCCTTGAATCCCTGTTGTTGTGCGCGGAGGTTTCCGGTGTCCTGATCGTACACATTGCCGAGCCAGCCCAGCGCCTCCACCTCGGTATACGATTGCTCGACGTCGAGCCGCACCGGTTCGGGCGGCTCGGGATGAGTGGCTCCCTCCGGCAGGGGTTCGAGGATCAGCAAATCGAAGAGACTCGAATCCACGTCATCGCCGGCCGGGCGAAATCGATAGACCATCGGAATCGAGATTCCCGGAAAGAAGAACATATTCGGGAAGAGGTGGTACTCGATGGAATCGACCATCAGGCTGTCGCTGCAATCGGAGAGATCAATACCCAGTCTCGCGCCGACACTCTTGCGCAACGCCTCCGCCGCGATGCGTCTCGCCGTCTCGCCGTCGGGAATATTCTCGTCATCGAATTTTCCCAACCCCATCGTCCGGAGCTGCTGATCCTCGGTCAAGGGTGGATCGAGCCACGGCGCGGCCGACGGACCGTAATCTTCGAGAGCATCGGGGCTGTAGCTTCCAATGTTATGGATGAAACGGGTCACGAATCTGCCGAATATATCGTATTGCGCATTCGCACCATTGGGTGAGAAATGCGTTTCAATATTGTGATAGGCCTCCATGAACGCTTCCTGCGCAGCCTTCCAATTCGCAGGCAACCGCTTCTCCACGTGAACAGCGATGCGCCGTCGCTCGAGCGGAGAATGAGAGAAATGCTCAGGCAGGACATCCAGCTGGTCCGCGAGTGGGGCGGCGTCTGGATCCATGTTGATGAAAACGAAGCCGCCCCAGATCTCGCATTGCACTCGCTGCAGTCCGTGTTTGTCATCGTCAACATGCGGAAAATCCCAGCGTGCGGGAATGTTCTTGATTGAACCATCGAGGTTCCAGCACCAGCCGTGAAAGGGACAAGTGAAGGCGGGGCTGAACCCGCTGCCCTCCGTCGCAAGAATACGCGTCCCCCGGTGCGTGCAGGTATTGAGAAAGGCTTCGATGGAATCTTCACCGGAGCGGACTACGATGACGGAGTAGGGCCCGACGTCGTAGACATAGGTATCGCCCACCGCTTGGAGATGCTCCTCGCGACACGCCCACTGCCAGACGCGGGGCCACAGCGTCTTGATCTCTCTCTCGAAGAAGTCTCGGGAGATATAGCGATCAATCGATATATCCTCGTCGCCGAGGAATTCGTAACGTTCTTCAAGTAAGGGCGGCGGTGATTCAACGCGATCGGCGCCCAGGACTTCAGCGGTTGTTCGGCCCTTCGCTCGTGCGCGCCCGTGCTCGGAATTGCTCATTCCCCACCTACTCCGTGAGCTGTAGTCTTACCCTGTACTCACATTGACTCAGTGTCGATCTCGATCCCATGAGTAGCACATGGCCAACACGCGGAAGAGCAGGTAAAGATGAGTAGACGACTCGGCACACCACCCGATCTCCAGGAGACCGCTTCCCGCCTGGCGATCCTCGACGTCCTGAACATGCACTGTCGAGGTCTCGATCGCTGCGAGGCGCAGTGGATCAAATCCGCCTATTGGCCCGATGCCGTCGTCGACTACGGAAGTTTCAAGGGGCAGGCACATACATTCGCCGACATCGTCGTCGCGGTCCTGCGTGAGCAGTACGAGATGACACAACATGTGCTCGGCAACACGCTAGTCGACATCGAGGGGCAAGTCGCAAAAACGGAATCGTATCTCACTGCTCATCATCTACTTCATGGCGGCCGAGAAGAACTCTTTTACAGCGGCCGATACCTGGATGTCTTGGAATGCCGAGAGGGCCTCTGGAAGCTCGGCTCTCGCACAGTCGTGATGGATTGGAGCCGACGGCTCGAGGTCCAGGACGAAAGGACGAGCGAATCCTTCGCGGACCTCACCAAAGGGACGAATGACAGCGCGGATCCGATTCATGCGTTCTGGTCGAAGTCGGAGTGACCTTCGAACAGCTCACTGAACACAAGGTCATCGAACACAAAGGAGAGCAGACTTGGCAGACCATGAAATTGAGATCCTACTGGCGAAACAATCTATCTATGAGCTGGCCTGTCAATATTGCCGGGGCCTGGACCGACTCGACGCGGAACTGCTGCGATCCGTTTTTTTCGAAGACGCCTTTTGCGAATACGGCTTCTACGACGGTCGACCAGCAGAATTCATTGAGTTTGCGATCAAGGCCCTCGAGAGTCATGCGGCGAATCATCATATGATCGGAAACACACTGATCGAGGTCGAAGGAAACGAAGCCTACGGCGAGGTCTACTTTCGGGCCTACCACAAAGTGATGGTCGAGTCGGAATTCCAGGACCTCATCATCGCAGGCCGGTACATCGATCGTTACGAGAGACGCGACGGCGTTTGGAAAATCGCCTATCGCAGCGAACGCAACGACTGGAGCCGCACGGAAAAAACGAACGACGTCTACTTCGACGCCGCTCCGAACGGATTGCGTGGGAGTCGCCGAGACGATGCGGTCTACAATCGAATGAATCGGCGCAAATAGGGGTTCGCGAAGTCGACCTCGCGGAACCCGGGATCAGCCCGTGACCCCCTCCTTCGCGATTGCAACCCAAGCTCTGGCCTGAACGGTTCGCGTACCGTCATCCCGGTCGAGCCAGACTTCGCATTCCGCGACATCCACGCCCTCTTGCGTCTCGATCGCTTTCACGACTCCGCCCGCGGTCACACAATCACCATCGAGCACCGGAAGGGGGAACTCGGTGCGTATCCGCCTGACACACTCCGGTCCGGCCCAGGTGATCAACATGTTGATGACATAGCCCAGGTTGATCGGGCTTTGATTGAGTAGCCGACCGTCGAAACCGATCGCACGTGTCACGTCGCGATCCCAATGAATCGGCGTTGGATCCCGCAGAATCGCGGCCACCGTCTTCATGCGCTCTGGTGTAACCCTGTCCATCGTCCACGATGGGATCGAATCACCGACCTCGACTTTCAAGACTCCCCCTCTGTCACGATTCGACTCGCCAATAATGCCAGCGGAACGCGACTTGCGCTGCGAGTTCTCCATCTTTACCGGCTACGTCGATCTCATAGATGAAGGAATCGACGGTCGGCGAGCCAGCCTTCTCTTTGCGCTCATACGCGGTGATACCGCCGGATAGTGAGTAGGTCTCGCCTTCGCGTATCGGCGTATGGATGGACCAATCGTAGTAGTCGATGCTCACGGGTGATGCACGATCAACTTCGGCGAGCGCAAACAGCTCCGCGATACTCGTTCCGACGCCATTGATCGGGACATGAAAGAGGTGAACGGGATGGGCAAGGGAGTCGGGCAACGGTTCGATTCCCGTCGCCTCACTCAGAAGGAAATTTTCCCAATGTTCGATCTTGTATTGGCCGCCGGAAAACCGGTGACCAACGAGCCGTTGCATCGCGTCCTTCGCCGGGATCATGTCAGCACCATAGACCAGAGGCCGGCAACCCGGTATCGGCCGAGTCCGTCTTCTCCGGCGAGTTCGGATTGGCTGTGCTCGTACGACTCCCCTTCATAGCCCGACGAGCTCTTCGCTTAGTTTCCACAAAGAGTTCGCCAGCTGCGCGTTGTCCGAAAGTGGATGGATGCGACCCGGCGCACAGTCCGCGAAGTACCCCGCGCCCTCGCGACCCAATTCATCGTTCGTGGCCAGATAGACCGATGTCGCCGCTCCCTGCTCCGGGGATTTCGAAATCGGGAGCATGAGAAGTCCGACCGCCCTCATCCACCAGGGTTGATCACGCCCGAGTTCCGTCTTCACGATGCCCGGATGCAGAGCATTCGAAACAACACCGTCGTTATCGAGGCGTCGAGTTAGTTCGTTCGTGAAGAGGACATTCATCAACTTCGAGTCGCCGTATGAACGCCATCCGGAAAATTTCCGCTTCGTCCAGTTCAGGTCCTCGAGTGATTCGGTCAGACTCGAGAAATGGAGCGCATCTGAAGAGACGTTGAGGATACGTGCAGGAGCGGAGGCGCGAATACGCTCGAGCAGAAGATGAGTCAACAAAAAGTGCCCGAGGTGGTTGACGCCAAAATGGGCCTCGAAGCCGTCGGCGGTCTCGCGCCGATCCGGCAGCATAACCCCGGCGTTGTTGATCAGTAGATGGATTGGACGACTCGTCTCCAGAAAGGCCTTCGCAAAGTCTCGGACCTGGCTTAGTTGGCCAAGGTCAAGCCTCATTACTTCGAGCTGGTCCTTGGTTATTCTCGAGTCGGCCGCCAGGATTTCGTCACGCGCGGCCTCGGCCTTCTCAAGATCGCGACAAGCCATGGTCACCGACGCGCCGCGAAGCGAGAGCACACGAGCCGTCTCTCGACCGATCCCGGTATTCGCACCGGTGACGATCGCATGCCGCCCCGTAAGGTCGATGCCAGCCGACACCTCTTCCGCCGTCGATTTCCGATTGAACTTTCCCATATCACTTCCTCCAGCGTCACGTTCCAACTCGCTTGAGAGTATCTGCTTCCCGATAAAGCCGCGCTACCCCACGACGGCGGATCGATCCGCGTACCCTTGTGCCCCCACCCTCCGTTCGAGATACCATCAGCAGACTGCTTCGAATCGCCAGGAATCTCGTCGGCCCATGAGGAGAGGGACTGGTTTCGAACTCGACCCTCTGCGACCTACCCCCGAATCTACACAGAATAGGATATGACAATGAGCAATACCGAAATCATCGAGGCGTTCATCGGCGCCTTCAACCGAATGGACTGGGATGCAATCGATGACCTGATGGCTGAGGACATCTTCTACCACAACATTCCGATGCAGCCGATCGAGGGGCGGGCGGCAGCCAGCGCATTTCTACGCGGGATGGACCCTGTCGGCGTCTATTGGGAGTTGCTGTCGATCGCCGAAAACGGCAACAAAGTTCTCACCGAACGCGTGGACAACTTCGATCTCGCAGGCGGGAAGAAGCTATCCTTGCCCGTCATGGGAACCTTCGAGATCGAGAACGGAAAGATTCAGGCGTGGCGAGACTATTTCGACCTCGGATCTTTTGCGAGTCAGATGGCCTGACCGCTCCCGAAGACTCCGCTTCTTCGCGGCGGGCGGGCGGAGCGCATAGGCTTCACCCTCATTGATTCTCAGCGACACGTCGGACGCCCGACGATCATGAAGTCGTATTTGAAGACCCGCCGCGCCTACGTGAGTCCGCAGAATCGAACGCTCTGCTCCCAGAGTCGACTCGCGACTGCCGGGTCCCGAGCCTCCGCGGAAGGCTCGGTTTCGGTCGTCTCCTTCCAGTAGCGACCCGATGCGTCGGCCAACGCTGGATCCGTCGCGACGAGCACGGGGCCCTTCGCACCGACGGCCACATCCTTGAACATGAAGCCCACCAGTTTGCGAACAACCCAGGGCATTTCGCGAGTGATGTCTGTCGAGATCGTACCCGGATGAACAGCATTCGAAGTCACCCCCGTACCTTCGAGACGACGGGAGAGCTCGTTCGAGAAGACAAGGTTCGCAAGCTTGCTCTGGTTGTAGGCCGCGGTCGCCTTGTAAGGCTTCTCGCCGCGAAAGCTCTCGAAGTCGAGCGTACCCTTGGTATGCAGCATCGAGGTCAGATGGACGATCCGACTCGGTGCGCTGGCCCTGAGCTTGTCGAGTAGAAGGTTCGTGAGCAGGAAGGGCCCCAGGTAGTTCACGCCAAATTGTGCCTCGAACCCGTCGACGGTCTTCCAGCCCTTCTGCGGGAAGATCCCGGCATTGTTGATCAACACATCGATTCGTGGAAGCTCTGCGTTCGTTTTCTCCGCGAACGCACGAACGGATGCGAGCGAGGACAGATCGACCTCTCGCACGTCGAGCTCGCCGCGTCCATCTGTTTCGGCGAGGATCTCCTCACGAGCGGCCTCGCCGCGCGCCGCATCGCGACAGGCCATCACAACACGGGCACCGCGCTTCGCGAGTTCAAGAGTGGTCTGCTTACCGATGCCCGTGTTGGCCCCTGTCAGGACCACCGTCTTACCGTCCATGTCCAGCCCTCCTCTTGTTATTTGGAGCAACACTCAGAGTTGTACCCTGGGAGCCTACCGGAAACGGAAGACCCCGCCTTCGAGAATTCCAGATGGCGTGCTCGGGGACGCTATTCGATGTCGTCGAGGTTCCACCATGGCGACATCGCGAACTCGATTGCATCTTCGTAGACGATCACGTGCCGAGGAGTCGGGTCCACCAGCCCACTCCAGAAGCTGCCGTCTTTGATCGAATACTCAGAGACTTCGAGCTGCCGAATTCGAGCGTTGGCCATGCCGGCGTCGTAGAACGTGCGATCGCAGATCCCGGTCAGCCAATAGATGAAGTCGTTGGCCTCAACCCACTCGGCGGCGGCGCGCACGCGTTTGCCGCCCTTGATGTTGTGGCATGTACACGTAAATCGACCGCCTCGCGCCGAGACCACGAAGCTCTCGAGCGAATCCCCCGACGCCTCATGCGAGATCTCCCCGATCTCGGTCAACAAATCTACGGAATCGACCGCACGTTGATCCGACGTTGCTTCGACGACGAGATACCGAGGCTTGGCGTTATGCGGATCCTCGACAAAGAGTGACCACTCGGCTCGGATACCATTGGCGAGACCCGAGACGCGGTACAGGTTCAGGGTCAGATAGTAACGAGGCTCCTCGCCTTCCAGTATCCGGATCTTCGCCAAAGGAAGCGGAAGCCCGAGTTCCCGCTCCAGGTTCTCCACCTTCTCCGGTCGGATCTCGAAGTTCCAATAGACCGAGGGCGGCGAGGCCTCGACCTTGAAGGGGACGAGCGGCTTGCTCTTCCCAAACATGATCATGAAGAAATCACGCAAGTAGAGCTGGGAATAGAGGAGTCTCTTGATCCCGCGCAGGAGTCGAAGGCGTCCAGGAGTCGGTTTCAAAGTTGATCCTTCCATCACGGTGCGTCACCGATCTGACAAAGTTGTTTGCCTCGATTCTTCCCCTCGAACAATCGCAGGAATGTCTTCGGCACGTTCTCCATTCCGTGCTGGACATCAGTCTCGGCGACGAGTTTGCCCTCGGCGACCCAGGTCCCGAGATCGACCATTGCCTCGCCGATTCGATTCATGTAGTCGATGACGATGAAGCCCTCCATGCGACAACGCCGAATCACCAACTGCATGTAGTTGCGCGGTCCCGGAGGTTGCGTTTCTTCGTTGTAGGCAGAGATCCCACCACACAGCACGATCCGCCCCTTCTGCGCCATGTTGTCGAGACCCGCCTCGAGGATCGCTCCTCCGACATTGTCGAAGAAGAGATCCACGCCGTCTGGACATGTTTCGGCGATCCGAGACGAGACGTCTTCGGACTTGTAATCGATCGCCGCGTCGAGACCAAGGGTCTCGGTCAGCCACTTGCACTTTTCCGGGCCGCCCGCGATGCCGACGACCTTCGACGCGCCTTTGATGCGCGCAATCTGAGCGGCAATAGAGCCTGTCGCGCCCGCAGCGCCCGAAACCAATACGACATCACCCTCTTTCGGCTGCCCGACGTCGAGGTAGCCGAAATAGGCCGTGAGTCCAGTCAGACCGAAGACGCTCAGCGCCTGCTCGGCGGTTGCCCCCGGCGGCAGCTTCTGAGCGCCGCCGAAAATGCTGGGGGCGCGGGTATCGACTAGCGGATACTCCTGCCAGCCGAGCGTGCCGGTTACGATGTCCCCTACCGCAAGCTCCTCGGCTTTCGACTCGACGACGACACCGACCGTCGACGCACGCATCACCTCACCGATTCCAACTGGCGGGACATAGCTCTCGACATCTTCGATCCAACCTCGCATCGCGGGCTCGAACGCGACCATGAAGTTGCGAACGAGCACCTGCCCTTCGCCCGGCGACTCGGCAGGCTCCTCCACGTATTCGAAGTCACTCTCCTTGACCATGCCCACCGGCCGGGTCTTGAGGCGCCACTGTCTATTCACTCGATCGCTCATCGCAATTCTCCTGCGGGTTGAAGGGGGTTGGCGCGGGCTCGAAGAACATGGCACTTTTGTGCAAGCCGGCAACACTTCTGCCGGAAGGGTATCCAAATTGTCATGTCGAACGAGCCCCGCCGACCCGTGACCGATGAAGAAGTAGCGACTTTCCAGCGAGACGGTGCCGCCTTGATCAAGAATGTGCTCTCGGACGAGTGGGTGGATCTGATCCGCGAAGGGACCGACACCGCGATCGAGCGTCCCGACGTCATGTCCGAAGACCTCGGAACACTCCGAGTGGATCAGTTTCCGGCTGCAAAGTCGGAGGCGCTGAAACACTTCATCGATCATTCACCGATCGCGAAGATCGTCGGTCGCGCACTACAGAGCCCCGTGCGTTTCTACATGGATCAGCTCTTCTACAAGCCCAAGGGTCTCTTCCTTCCAACACCGTGGCATCAGGATACTTGTTATTACAATATCGCAGGCGAAGACCTGGTTCGCGCCTGGGTGTCGCCGGATCCCGTACCGCGCAACGTGAGTCTCGAAGTCGTGCGTGGATCACATCTCTGGAACGTCACCTACAGTCCCCTCGCGG
Organism: Myxococcales bacterium; assembly: GCA_012959805.1. Classification (GTDB taxonomy): domain Bacteria; phylum Myxococcota_A; class UBA9160; order UBA9160; family UBA4427; genus UBA4427. The sequence goes on from DUCN01000042.1 coordinate 164,915, forward strand.
GCCGCGACCCCGATGCAGACGAGGACGCGAAGGCGATGATCGAGAGTTCTCGACCCGATGAACCCATGCTCGGAGTCGAGGCCTATGACGACTGGAACTACTTCAGCGGAGTTCGGGACAAGAGCCTTCCGGCTGTGCCGGACATCGAGGGGCGCCGAGACTCCTACGACATCCTGGGCTGGGACTACGAGCCCGGCGACGTCATCCTCTTTCACGGACACATCCTCCACGGGGCAGGCGGTGGCGTCGAGTCGCCGAACCCGCGCCGTGCCCACGCGTCGCTCTGGGCCGGGTCGGACGTGCGGTACCAGCACAGACCCGGACAGATCATTCCGGACCCCCGCGCTCTCTACGAGTACAAACCGAAGACCGGTCAGCCCCTGAGCGACTTCCCCGACGTCTTCCCAGTGGTCTGGTCTCCTGAGGAAACGGGCGTGGCGAGCCGCGACTAACAGCTTCGATGCCGCGGGTTCGCGCTGCAGGCATTTCCAATGGGTGCCCTTTGCTAAAGGGTCCCGGCGCCCCATCGCAGCGCGCGTCGAAGCAGCTCGATGAAGATCGGGTTCTCCCAGGAGCCGCGGACGACGTCGGCGATCTCCTGCATGGGACGCATGTCGTACTTGCCACAGCAATGGCCAAGGGTGATGTAGAGAACCTCGCCGTCACCGACCGGGTGGGTGTAGGCGACGAGCCTGGGATCATCTTCGGGCCATTCGTTCTCGACATACCCCGAGTGGAATGTCCCCGTAAAACGCGTCTCGAGCAGCGGCTTCACGTCGCCGTAATATTCGCAGAGGTAGATTTCGTCCGAAGCCTCGAAGCTCTCGATCCCCGCCACGAGCGGATGTCCCGGATCCGAAACCGTGACCTTGTAGGGTTGGATGGGCGGGTGGGAGATGAACCGACTGCCCAAAGTCTCCATAAACGTCTTATGGCTCCGCGGGCATTGCAGACCTTCGGGCGTAAAGTCCAGAATCGCATTCGTACCATGCAGCGCGATCCAGCGCCCTCCCCCCGCAACGAAGTCCCTCAGTGCCCGCTCCTCGACCTCGGTCGGCCGTAGATCACAGGTGTAGGTCACCAGGAAGTCGGATTGGGAAATCGCTTCGGTGTCCGAGAAGTTCTCGGCGACGCGCGTACAGACATCGTGATTCTCCGCGAGAAGCTTGAGCAACTCCAGCCGTGCGAAGTCCGTGTCGTGGTAACGGGCGTTCGCCACGAGGTAGGCGTGAATCGGTTCAGGCATGAACTAGAGGCTCCTTCGTATCGTCGTATCGTGCATGGCCACCCGATACCGCACCGGTCTCGATTCGACTTCCTGGCAGACTACTTCTTCGACAGCATCCTATACCAACCCTCGGCATCGGATATGCCGGCGATTGCTCCATCGGGTCCGTACATCGCGAGAGGCCCGTACGACGTGAACAAATAGATGGTCTCTTCCGAGAACGTCGTCTTCGGGTGTTCGGCGCCCATTCGTTCCCGAGCGAAATAGCCCGCCTTTGCGATTCCCCCCTGATATTCGATGCAACCCTCGAGCACGTAGAAGTCGGCCGGGGCGAGGTGCCTATGGGGCGGTGCGACGGTCCCGGCGGCCTGCTTGAACATGACCGTCCACGTCCCCGTCTGCGCACAAGCTCGAATCAGCTTGGCCCACGCTCCCTCTCCGACTGTCACCCAGGACAGCTCTTCGACATTGACTAGCAACTCTTCTGGCTGAAAGGTCATACGGGCTTCTCCACGAGTTCTCTCTCGGCAGCGACTGAAGACGTCGTCGCTCGCCATCCAGTGTGCGATGTCCAGCGCCCACAAAGATAACACCTGGTGCAACCGGCCACGCCGGAAAACCCGACTCATCCTTGGGTTCTATCCAACCACGTCGAATAACTCAGTTTTGCTCACTATACTGCCGCTGCTCGATCAACCCAAGGAGAAGTCCGTGCCGGACGGAAGCAGCTACAAACACATTCTTTACGAGGTCGAGAAAGGGCGCGCTCGCGTGACCCTGAATCGCCCGAATCAACGCAATGCACTCTCCCTCGCACTGCTCGAAGAACTTCGGGACGCTCTCTGGGAAGCCGATGACGACCAGTCCGTCCACTCGGTGATCCTTCGAGGGGCAGGCTCGGGGTTCAGCGCAGGGTACGACCTCGCGCCCACGCATTTGACCGGTCGCGACGACGGGGTGAAGCGCCGAACGGGACGCGGAATCGACGATGACACCTGGATGCTCGAGCGCTTCCAACGCTGCCTTCGAACGCTCTGGGAGATGCACAAGCCTTCGATCGCACAGATCCATGGTCACTGCCTCGCCGGAGGGACGGACCTCGCGCTCTATTGCGATGTCCTCATCGCTGCCGACGATACGCGTATCGGCTTTCCCCCGCTGCGGAACATGGGAGCACCGCCGAACCATCTATGGCTCTACCATTGCGGTCCCCAATGGACCAAGCGGTTGCTCCTCACGGGAGACTCGGTCAGCGGCGAAGACGCCGCGCGCATTGGTCTCGTCATGAAATCCGTACCGGAAGAATTCCTCGAAAGCGAGGTCGAGGGACTCGCGGATCGCTTCGCGCTAGTCGATCCTGCGCTCCTGTCGGCGAACAAGCGCATCGTGAACCTCGGAATGGAACTCATGGGGGCCCAGACGCTTCAGCGACTCGCGTCCGAGAACGACGCAAAGGCGCATACCACCCGGGCGGCAAGGCAGGTGTTCAAGGATCTCGGGACGAAGGGCGTCAAGCAGGTCATTCAAGATCGAGACGCTCCCTTTGGCGACGGCCGTGCGCGTGTCATTGGCCCGGAACGCAGAGATGCGGAGGGACGACTCCTCCCTCCGCAGGAGTAACTCTCGGATAGGATCTGAAGGGAATCTCGATTGCGGCGACGCGCTTCACGGGAAGGCATGGCAGCATCCCTCAGCGGATCCGTAAGGACCGAGAAGGCAGTGCAAGAGGGTTCGGGCCGCGGCCGGAAGTTGGCTCCCTGGCTGATCTTCGTACTGGCCTTTGGCGTTCGTGGTCTGCAATGGACGTCCGTCCTGGTGGCGGATCGCGTGGTCCTCTTCGGAAACGACGCCTACTACCACATGCGAAGGATCGCGTACGCGCTGGAGCGACTCCCGGAAACGCTCCAGTTCGACCCCTACGTGAATTTTCCACAGGGCGCCAAAGTCATCTGGTCGCCTCTCTTCGACGTCGCCATCGCCCTGCTCGTCCGCCCCTTCTACTGGTCATCGGATCTGGCCGTCGTCGAACGCATCGTGATCTGGGTCCCGCCGATTCTCGGCGCCACAACCGTCGTCGTGGTCTTTTTTCTTGCAAAACGCACCTTTGGTTTTGCGATCGCCGTCGTCTCCAGCCTGATCCTGAGCGTTCTCTCCGCGCACGTCTGGTATTCCCAGATCGGCTTCGTCGACCACCACGCCGCTGTGTCCCTGTTTTCGACGTTGCTGTTGGCGAGCGCAATGGACCTCGTCAGCGATCTCGTTTCTGCGTCTGATCATCGTCGGCGAATCTTTGCAAAGGCGGCCTTGATGGCCATCGTGGCCGCCGTCCTCTTGCTTCTATGGCCGGGCGCAATCCTGTATCTGGTCCTGGTCGAGATCGGGCTATTGCTCCTGCTCTTGACTCGTAACGACCGAGAGGAAGCTCTAACGGTCGCTCGTGTTTTGGCCTTCGCGAACGCCATCTCCTTCACAATCGTTCTACCCTTCACCGCGTTCAACGACTGGCCACAGTGGAGCGAATTCAGTTCCGTGGTGCTGTCTCGATTCCAGCCGTGGTTCTTCGGCGTGCTCGCGATCTACGGCCTGGCTTGCACAGCTCTCTGGCAGCATCCTCGACTAGTGGATGCAACCAAGACTCGCCGCGCGAGGACGACGCAGTCCCTCGCCCTCGGAGTCTTGGTGCTCGGTGCGAGTCCGCTGATCTTCCCCGATCTATTACAAGCGGTCACGGACGCCTGGCAATGGCTGGGTCAGACGGACGACTTCCAGTACATGGTGAACGAATCGCGCCCCTTGTTCCTCGTACAGAATCGACTGGGTGTAGAGATCGCCGAGCTGCGCCTGTCGAGATTCCTCTATCTCTTCCTGCCCGCCGTCCTCGCACTCGCCTGGATCGAGCGCGAGCGCGCCGATCGAGCGACGCTGTTCCTATTTGTCGGCTGGTCTGTGACGTTATGCGTCGTCACGCTTCTACAGAAACGTTTCTTCAACACGTTTTCCGTCGCTCTCGCCATCACTTCGGGGTGGGCTTGCGTCTGGGCCTACAGGGCCATGACCAAGCGCTTCGCGACTCGGCGCAAACGACAACTCGTGGGCGCAATGCTCACGATCTTCGTGCTCTGGCTTCTCTGGCCAACTCTGCTCGCATACGCCCCGGCCCTGGACAACAATGTCCGCCTCGTCCGCGGCGAACCGGTTCAGCGTCGGCCCCACGAAATCAGGCGACTCGTACTGCATCGGGCGGCCGAATGGATGCGCGGGAATACCCCGGAGACGTCGGGCTTTCTCGACACGACTCGAGAACCCGAATACGGGGTCCTGGCAAGCTGGGATCACGGACACATGATCAAATATCTGGCACGACGCCCGACGGTCCTCGGCAACTTTGGAGACGATGTGGGTGTCACGAACTTCGCCCGCGGCCGACAGGTCTTCAGTTCCAGTCCGAAGGAGGCTGCAAAGCTGCTCGAGGAATTGCGCGTGCGCTATCTCGTCGTTGGCGCTGATTCCGAAAAACGCCGACTGCATAGCCAACTCTATCTGAGAAACGGCTCCGGAATGGAAAGGTTCCGCTTGCTCTACGAATCCACTTTGACCGAGACATCCAAACGACCCAATTTCAAGGTCTTCGAGTTCGTCAAAGGGGCCGTCGTCACAGGACGAGCTCCCGCTGGTCAGCGCGTTACGGCCAGCCTGCCACTCGTCAACAACCTGGGCGAGCCCATCGTCTTCAGAGTGTCCACCACGGCAGACACCGACCAGAACTATCGCTTCAGACTCCCCTACGCCAACCAAGGATCTCCCGAAGCCATTCGGCCGGATCCCACCTACCTCATCAGCTCGTCGGGAGAGCGGGCACGTCTCTCGATCAGCGAACAGCAGGTACAGACCGGGGCCCAAGTACCCGGCCCCGCGTTTTAGGTTTCGCAAGCGTTGTCCGGTACGGAGCGCTCCCGGTTCGCGTCGCCCTCGCGGGCGCGATCTGTCTGGCGACGACGAGGGGCCGGTGCAACTATCTGTCAGTGGACAACTCCTTCGCCCGACTCAATCGCTTCGTGAAGCAGGCTCCGAACGGACGGATCGAGACGACCATCGCCACCGTGTTGATCCTGTCGGTGGCTGCCGTGGCATGGGTGCCTCATCTCCCCCATTCACTCTGGCTCGATGAGACGCTCACTTTCTGGACCGTGAAAGATGGGTTGTGGGACGCCGTCACTCGGGGCGTTCAGTTCCAATCACAGCCCGCCTACTACCTACTGATCTGGTTCTGGACGCAGGCCTTGGGAACCAGTGAAACGATCTTGCGATTGCCTTCGCTACTCGCGGTGCTCGTTGCCTGTGCCGCGCTCGCCAGACTTGGAACCCGATTGACGGGAGATCGAGCGCTCGGATCTCTTGCGGCCGTGGTGTTTGCTTCAACCTCAATCGTCTTCAGGGAAGTAGTCGACGCACGTTCGTTTGCACTCGGCACGACTCTACTCATAGGCCTGGCCCTCAGCGTGGTCTCCTGGCTCGACAACGGACGATGGCGGGACGCATGGTGCGTTGGCGTCCTCGCTGGAGTGATTCCCCATTTCCATGTGTTCTTCGCCCTCACCTACCCCGCGTTCATTCTCTATGGCGTGATGAGGTCGCGATCGACTCCTGTCCGACTCGATCAAGGCGCACTCATCGGGGCCCTGATCACCGTGGCCGCCTTGCTTTCAATTCCCGCCGCGCTCACTCTCCTGGCCAATCGCGGATCTTATTCGTTCGCTCCGACGCCGAGTCTCAAGCGTCTCTTGACTGCCTTCGTCTGGGCGCCTCCGGTCGCTGGCTTGCTGGCGGGACTGTGCGTCGACGGAATATCACGCAAGAGCACTCCCGAAACCAAGGGCGCGACCGCTACCAACTTGAACAAGCTGAAACCCATTCCCGCGATCGACCGAGAAGTCGGCATCCTGCTGTCCGTCTGGTCGCTCACTCCACTCCTCGTCCTCTATTTCGCTTCGATCCTGACGAGCTCTTCGATCTTTTTGGATCGCTACCTCATCACGTCCCTTCCCGCTGTGTCCTTGTTGTACGCAATTGCGCTACGCAGAATCGACTCCCGCGCTGCACGTGGACTCGCCATGATCGTGATCGCTCTGGCCTGTCTCGTCAGCTACACCCGACCGGTGGACGACTTTCGCGGCGCAGCCCTCGCAGTCAATCGATTCGTCGCCGCCGAAAAATCGGTCCCTGTTCTTCTGGCCAGCGGTCTCATCGAATCGCAAGACGAGAACTGGTTACGCGACCCGGCACTCGCCGCCTATCTCGCGGCACCGACCGCCTACTATCCACTCGACGGGCATGTCGTTTCACTTCCAAGGAAAGTCCGCCTTCTACTGGAAGATCATTCCCGAGAACGACGAATCGGCGACGCGATCGTGGAGCCGATCCTTCGCGAGAGCGATCGCTTTGCTGCAATCGAATGGACGGGGAATGGCGCCAACGTCATGCCCTGGCTGATCGAACGGGCGGAGAATGCGGGCTACACAAGGATCATGAATCGTCGTTTTGGGAGCGTTCGCGTGGTCGGTTTCAGCCGACTCGGCGCGGCTCGCAAGAAACCTTGACGAACGAAAGTCCGAGCCGACTGAATTGGGGTTGAGCCGAAGGGAGATGGCCGTTGAGATTTGGTGTTTTCTATGAACTGCAGCTACCGAAGCCCTGGAACGAAGGCGACGAACACAGGCTCTTTCAAGAGGCACTCGAGCAGGTCGTCCTCGCCGACCGTCTGGGATTCGACTATGCCTGGGAAGTCGAACATCACTTCCTAGACGAATATTCCCATTCTTCATCACCCGAGATCTTTCTCGCGTGTGCGGCCGGCCGAACCGAGCGAATCCGACTCGGGCACGGCATTCGCCAGGTCATCCCTAACTACAACCACCCGGCCCGAACAGCCGAGGGCATCGCGACGCTCGACCTCGTCTCGAATGGCCGCGTCGACTTCGGAATCGGCGAGGGCGCGACGCGACTCGAACTCGGTGGATTCGGAATATCGGCGAAAGAGAAGCGCGCCATGAGCCTCGAGGCCGCCGAGCAGATCGCCAACATGATGATGCTCGATCCTTATCCGGGATTCGAAGGGCAGTTCTTCTCGATGCCGTGTCGGAACGTTCTGCCTAAACCTCTACAGAAGCCACATCCACCCATGTGGATCGCCTGCACCAATCGGGACACCATCCGTGTCGCCGCACGCAACGGTCTCGGCGCCCTGGCCTTCTCCTTCGTCGACCCCGAGGAGGCGAGGTCCTGGTCGGACACCTACTACGACATCATTCGTTCCGACGAATGTGTGCCGATCGGGCATAGCGTCAATGCGAACATCGCCATGGTCTCGAATTTCTCACTCCATCACGATCGCGCCGAAGCCATCCGTCGCGGCCAGGAGGGCTTCGAGTTCTTCAACTACGCGCTTCGTGCCCTGGTCACCCACGACACGATTCCCGGTCGCACCCAACTGTGGCAGGAATTCCAGGCTGCCCGTGGCAACCGCACGGAGGAGATCATCCAGGCGTCGCTGGATCCCGACTACAAGGCCACCGGCATTGGAACGCCGGATGACATGCGATCCCATCTCAAGGAATTCCAGAATGCCGGGGTCGACCAGATCATTTTCATGCAGCAAGCCGGCCGCAATCGACATCAGGATATCTGCGACTCCTTGCAGCTCTTCGCAGACGAAGTCATGGGACCGTTCGCGGCGCAGGCCGAATCCCGGGAGCGCGCCAAGGCCGAAGAACTCGCCCCCTACATCGAGGCCGCCCTCGCGCGCAAGGAAGTGATGCAGCCGCTCGCCGACGAGGACATCCCGATCGTCCAGGCGTCCGTGAAGCGGGTCGAGCTCAATCGCGAAGTCGCGAGGAAATGATTGACGCCTACACGTCCCCGAAATGCGGCGGCTCCGATTGGCCAGCACGCCGACCCGAATCGAAAGCCGCTACCGGAGGCTTCTCGGCCTACCTGACGTCGGGCGCCCAGTTCCCATGGAAACCGACCGGAACGCGCTGCGGCATCTGGACCCGCGCGACCGGGTCGCCCGCAAAGTTCTGCGCGTCGAGGATCTGCAGCTCGCTCTGCTGACGGCCCTCGTCGCACGTCATGACGAGAATGAAACCCTCGTCCTCGCCGCAATCGGGTGCAACCCCAGCGAAGACCCCTTCACCCGGGGCGACGCCTTCGCCGAAGTCGTGCGTCTCCGTCTTGCGAGCGTCGAGGTCGTACTTGATCAGCTGCTTCATCTCGAGACCCGGTCCGTCCGCAAACTCGGTGCTGTAGCCGAATCGATTGTGCAGACCTTCGAGACGCGGATCCAGTCGGGGGAAGTCACAGTTTCGATCGTCGAGAATCTCCTCTGTGACCTTGCTGTTTGCGAGATCGATCGTCCATCGGTTCATCAGCCCGGGCGAGCTGTTGAAACTGACATCGGGAAATTCCGCATAGCGTGCAGCGTCAAGCACAATTTTTCCGTCTTGCTCGAATGCGTTCAGCGTGTGAACGACATAGCAGGGCTCGATCTCGACCCACTTCACATCCGCATTGCCACCATTGCGTGGCATGATTCCAAGGCGCGCACCGTACGAATCGTCCCACACGTAGGGCATGTTTCCGGCCATGGCCTCTTCCATCTTGAAGACCAGGGGCAGATCCATGAAGATGACATAATTCTCGGTGATGGCGAAATCGTGCATCATCGTCGAGCCGGGAACTTCAATGGCTTCGCTCTGAACCATCTTCCCTTGCGCATCGACCCGGTGATAGGTCAGGTAGGGCGGCAGGAACGAATAGCCAAAAGCGAGCATCTCCCCTGTCTTGTTGCAGAACTTCGGATGCGCGGTGAACGACGTCTTGAGCACTCCGTCGAAGTCGACCGCACCAACGGTGTCGAGATCTCGCGTCACCTCGACCGGAAAGGCGGATTCGGCCAGAGCGAGCAGTTTCCCCGCGTGCTCGACGATATGCGTATTGGCTGTGGTTGCGTATCGATTCATCTGACCGTTGGCATCCACCATCTCAACCTCTTCACCGAGATAGGAAGGAGTCTTGATGAAACGATTCCGGTAGGAGGTCGCATGTCCGTTCTCGAGTCGAATCGCATGGAGCATCCCGTCACCGAAAAACCAATGACCTGGATCGCCCTTCGTCGGATTCGGACCATTGCGCAAGAAATGCCCGGAAAGCGCCGCGGGAACTTCACCGATCACCTCGAGCTCTTCGAAGCTCACCTCGGTTTCGATCGGCTTGAAATTGCCTTGCATGTAGAAGGGTGTCTCTGACATGGGGACCTCTCGTAGTTCGCGGGGCAAAGTTCACGGGGAATGGCATGTCGTTCTCGATTCGCGCAGTGTGACACTTCGCGAAGAGTGGCGCAGCCCCACCCCAACGAGACTTCATTTCCCCTCTCGGCCGGCCGGGACTCGTCGATCACGCTCGCCACATGTCTGTGTGGCCGTCCCGCCCGTCCTCTGCAATGATAGTCGGCGCGCGATGCCGCCACCCCCAGCCAGGAGCCCCCATGAGCCAAGCAACTCCGACCGAAGATCTGCCCTTCCACCTCACCGGTAACTTCGCGCCCGTCTTCGACGAACGGACGGATTTCGACCTCGAGATCGAAGGCGCTATTCCTCCTGAACTCCAAGGACGATTCTTTCGCAACGGATCGAATCCACAGTCTGGCTCGTCGCCACATTGGTTCATGGGCAACGGGATGATCCACGGAGTCGAGCTTCGCGACGGCAAGGCCGTCTGGTATCGCAATCGCTACGTTCGGACGCCACTGCTCGAAGAGCCCGACGCGCCTCATATGAGTGCGGACGGCAGCGTGGACCGCACGCGTTCTTGCGCAAACACCCATGTTATTTCCCATGCCGGACGATTCCTTGCGCTGGAAGAAGGCTCCTTCCCCTTCGAGATCACGAAGGAACTCGACACCGTCGGTGCCTACGACTTCGACGGCAAACTGAAGACAGCGATGACCGCGCATCCACGGATCTGTCCAGAAACCGGAGAACTCTTGTTTTTCGGGTACGGTGCGATGCCTCCGTACCTGACCTACTACCGCGTATCCGCCGATGGAAAGCTCGTGCAAAGCGAAGAGATCAACGTCAAGGGACCGACGATGATGCATGACTGGAACATCACACGGAACCACGTCATCTTCATGGACCTGCCGATGATCTTCGATCTCGAGGCCGCCGCCGCAGGGGGCATGCCGATCCGCTGGAGCGACGAATATGGTGCTCGCCTGGGTGTCATGCCCCGTGAAGGCGGCAACGACGACGTCGTGTGGTACGACGTCGATCCGTGTTACGTCTTCCATCCAATGAATGCCTACGAGGACGGCGACAAGATCGTGATCGACTCATCGCGCTTCGAAAAGCTCGCGTTCGGTCCGGCGGACGGAAAGGGAACACCGTCAATGCTTCACCGCTGGACAATCGATACCGCAAATCGCAGCGTTGCCGAAGAGCCGCTAGACGATCGGCCAGCGGATTTCCCGCGCGTTCACGATCGTGTCACTGGTCTGAAGCATCGCTACGGCTACATGGCAGGCATGGGTTCTGGCGCAGACACGCTTGGTTCCACACTTCTAAAATACGATCTCGATTCGGGCAAATCATGGACGCACGATCTCGGGAAAGGTCGTCAGGCCGGCGAGCCCGTCTTTGCGGCATCGACGAGTGCAGACAGCGCCGAAGACGACGGATGGATTCTCAGCTTTGTCTACGACGCAGCCACGGACAAGAGCGACTTGCTCATCGCCGACGCCGGAAACTTCGACGCCGCTCCGGTGGCAAGGGTGAAGATTCCGACGCGAGTGCCTTTCGGCTTTCACGGAAGCTGGATCGCCGATCCCGCCTGATCTCGAAGTCGTTCGCTACGCCTCGAGTTTTTGTCCGACCCAATTTTCGGACAGCGTCCAGAGTTTTCTAGCCGCCTCGGGGTCCCGCGCGTATGGCATGACACCCCGTTCGGACGTGTCACCGCCAACGATCGCAACCTGGCAATCTGCCAGGTATTTCCCGCCCTGGCCATCAAGTTCGGAGGCTGTCGCCGCCCAGCACTGAGTGGCGGCACCCGCTTCGACGGTTTTGTATGCAATGGCCGGGGGCGCGTCCGGCAGGCTTTCGCCAGAAGCCTCCGCCGCAGCGCGGACGTGATCGAACATCTGCTGCATCGTCTCCTCGGTCATGTGCCGCCCCAGCTCGGTCATGATCACTCCCGGATGGACCGAGTAGGCCGAGACGCCACGATCGCTGAGCCTGCGATTGTACTCGAGGGCGAAGAGCGCGTTGGCGGTCTTCGACTGTCCGTAGGCAACCCACGGGTTGTATTCGCGGTGCGCGAAATTGGGGTCGTCAAAGTCGAAATCGCTCATGCCATGGGCGCCAGACGAGAGTTCGACGACGCGCGCCGGCGCCCCACGGATCAGTGCAGGTGTGAGCAGCACCGAAAGCAGGAAGTGACCGAGATGGTTGCTCACGAGCTGATTCTCGAAACCGTCGGCGTTGGTCGAATACGGACAGACCATCACGCCGGCGTTGTTGATCAGGATGTCGATCTTGTCATGCGCCTCGAGGATCCCTTCGGCGCATGCTCGAACGCTCTCGAACGAAGTGAGGTCGATCTCTCGCGTCTCGAGATCGACGCCGGGCACCTGCTCGCGGACGCGGCTGGCGGCGGCTTCATTCTTCTCGACGCTCCGTGCCAACATCGTGATGGCCCCACCCTTCGAAGCCATCGCACGAGCAGTCTCGAGGCCGAGACCGCTCGACGTGCCGGTGATCACGATACGGCGACCGGAAAGGTCCAATCCGTCGAGTACTTCGTCTGTGGTGGTATCCTTGTCGAATCCACTCATCGTCTCTCTCCAAATTGCAAATTTGTTAGGCGTTCGCGATTGATGATCGGCGATCCCTGGGCAGCAAGTCTACCTAATGGCCAGAATCCGAAGGGCGAACGTTGACGGGAATCGCACTTTGCCGGGCGAGGCCTGTAACACTGTCAAAATTCGTATCGTCTGAAATCAAGCGCTGCACATTCGAACCCTTCTCTCGCGCCGGTCGTGGATCGTTCGGATTTCCCCAGCCAAACGCGAAGGCGATCGTCTGGGGAGCAACGTCATCGCTGCCCTCGACGAAGCCCTCGACCTGGCCGTGCGCGTTCTCGACCCACACCGGGTCCCCGTCCACCAGCCCGAGGTCGTCCATCGCAATCGGGTTCATCAGCACCGGGTTGTAGGGTCGCTTGCTCGCAAGGGAGGGAAGATTTTGACCCTGCGTGCAATAGACCTCCTTCATGCGGTAGGTGATCATCCTGAAACTGTAATCCTCGTCCCGCGCATAACCCCCGCCCAACATCACGGACTCCGCTCGCACTTCGCGTAGCTCCGCGAGAAGATCGGGGTGACCAGCGGCCATCTTTTTGTCGGGATGCCCGATCAAATTCGGGATGACTCCGCCCGCGGCCGTATGACGCTCGGCGAAGGCAATTCCGCTCGGGTGTTTTCGCAGTTCGTCGAGCGGTAACCGTGCGTGCCGGTTCATCGCGTCGAGCAACTCGTCGGTCGTCGGCTTCGCGTTCGCAGTGAGACTTCCAATACGCAGCGGAATCCCCAGTCGCATCGCCAACTCCCAGAAGAACGCCCACTCCTCGATGGTCCCCTCCGGTGCATCGACGAGCGCTGGCGTGTACTGACCGAATGGAAAGGGGTAATTGGCATCCATCAACTTCGATACGTCGACGCGTTCGAATGGGTGGCGTACCCCAAAGACGTAGTCGGCGTGGGCCGCTGTGGCCGACCGGAAAAGATCGAGCACGACGAGCAGATCGAGTTGTTCGAGGGCCTTCTTTGCCGAGCCTTCCTCGGCAAGAACCAGCGCGGGATTTCCACCGTTCACGATCAACGCTCGGATCTGACCCTCCCCTGGAGTCAGAATCTCGTCGGCGAGTGTATTCGTGGGCATCTCGAAATAGGATCCGAATAGACCATTGATCGCTGAGATCCCTCGAATCCGTGTCTTCGGCGGCGTCGGCAAGCGGATCGCTTCCATCGTATTGTCGGGCGCAATTTTTCGTCCGAGTGCGCCCTCGTTGCGATTCATGCCGCCCGGGCGATCGAAGCGACCACAGATTGCGTTCAGCGTCATGACGAGCTGTGTCGTCAGGTTTTGATGTGTCGCCATATGGAGACCGGTTCCACTCGTCGCCGCACCCGAAGCCGCGGTCGCAAACATCTCCGCTGCAGCTTCGATCAATTCGCTCGCGACGCCGGTACGGCGCGAAGCGTATTCGAGGTCGAAGTGACCAACAGCTTCGTGCAATTCAGCTACGCCGCTCACGTATCGCTCGACGTAGTCGTGGTCGTGTAGTCCACGATCGAGGACGACCTTGATCATCGCGGCGAGCAGTGTCGCATCCTCGCCGGGTTTGACTTGAAGATGAATGTCGGCGTTTCGCGCAACGTCCGAGCGCCGCGGATCGACGACGATCATCTTCATCCCGCGTTTGCGTCCGGCATTCAGCCTCGCCGAAGGGCTCGATTGGGGCATGTTGAGTTGATGGGACGCTGCCGGGTTCGTACCCACGAACATCACACAGTCGGCGCGATCCACGTCGAGCAGGTTGACCGGAACGGGCGCGCCGAAGAGTCGGTTCCCGGCGATCGTCAGGCTCGGCGAATCGATCGTGAAGGACGTGTACATCCGGTTCGATCCGAGCGCGCCCAGCCATCGCTGGACGAACCATGGACCACCCGCGGAGGTTCGATGCCCGCCGCAGCCCGTGTATACGGCGACCGAGTTCGGACCGTGGCGATCGACGATCTCGGAAAGTCGCTCGGCGACTTCGTCAAGCGCCTGCACGGTCGGGATCGGCGACCAGCGGTCGCCTTCCCTCTTCTCGGGCGTCAGAAGTCGATCGGGGTGATAGATCCGCTCGACCTCGGCGCGTCCCTTCTGGCAGCTATAGCCCTTGGTCACCTCGTTATCGCGATCACCGCGCACCGCGACCACCCGACCCCGCCCAGCACCCGAGGCCTCACCGACTTTTGGGGCTCCACCGAAATCGGAGGCCTCACCGAAATCGGAGGCCTCACCGAAATCTATGTCGACCTCGAGCCCGCAGAACACATGACAAAAGCGGCAGAACGTCTTCTTGGTTTCGATCATTTCGGTGCCTTCCGCTTTCGCTTTCGGGAACACTTCTGAGCGTAGCAGCCCGCCGGATTCGGAAAGACCACTCGAGGGCGTTCGATTCGTTACATCACCGGCTCGAAGATCTTGGCGAATGCGTCGCCACAGCGAAGCCAGGAATCCCGGTCGCGCTGAATCGGCTCCGCGACGATATGCTGAATACCGGCCTCCATGAACTGATCGAGCTCACGCAAGATATGGCTCGCATCGTCTCGCAGCGCATCCCAGGACGCCCGCATCGAAAGAGTGAAAGCCGGCTCCGGTTTCTCGCGGCGCAGCCGCGCCGTCATCGCGAACGTCTTTTCGGGCGATTGGAAGGCCCCATGCCAGCCGTCGCCAACCCGAATCGCCCGGCGAAACGCCGCTTCGCTATGCCCGCCGATCCAGATCGGGATGCGGCGATCCGGCTGTGGTTTCGCGCGCATAGCAACTAACTTCACGCCGGTTGCGGTCCCCACCGCATCGATGGGGTCGTTCTCCCAGCACTGACGCATGAGATCGATCGTCTCGTCCGTGCGCGCGCCGCGCTCCTCGAAGGGCACGCCCAGGGCATCGAATTCTTCCTTCAGCCAACCACTCGCGGCACCGACGGTCAGGCGTCCACCGCTCATGATGTCGATCGACCCGAGCATCTTCGCCAGCAATACGGGTGGACGCAGGGGAAGTACGAGGACGGTGGTGCCCAGACCGATGCGCTCGGTGGCGGCAGCGGCCCACGTCAAAGCGACCAGGGGTTCGAGAATATACGACGATGGCGGATACGCGGCGCCGCGTGGCAACACGATATGGTCGCTGACCCAGACATCCGAAAACCCCAGATCTTCGGCGTGCTTCGCGACGCCCGAAATCGCGTCGGCCGAAGCCGCAGGTCCCGATTGCGGTAGATGAATCCCGAACTTCATTCGCATCCCCTAAGTACGCTCCGTGTGATGTTCTGGTCAATCGCCCTCGCCAACGCGAGCAAAGGGAATCGGGGGCAACCAAGGCCTATCGGCCTGACCATTCCCGAGACCCGTCGGCTTAGAGACGGCGTAGATTTGCAAGCGGTGGACTTCCGAAATAGATGTCTTCTCCGATGATCCGACCATCGGGGGCGATTGGCCAAACCGTCACGATGTGAGTCTCGGCGATATAGGTGGCGTCGTCGTCCAATGGCTCGCCCTCCACCTCGTCGATTCCGGAGGCGCGAAGTGCTTCGAGCGCAATCTTCTGGTGGATCTTGCCCTCCGTCACGACCGTATCTTCATCGACCACGATCCGCTCGATGTCGAAATGGAAGCGATGGCCCCCGGTCGCGATCATCTGGCTGTAGAACTCCGCGATGGCCTTGTGGCCCTTCGGACCGCCTTCGACCGGCAGGCCCCAAAAATGATATCGAGGCTCATCCGTCAGGGTCGCCATCAGTCCATCGAAGTCACCGCTGATCTCGGTACGCATGTGATCGCGAACCTGCTGAAGGACCTCGCGGCGACGGGGGTCCGTTTCCTTCGAGAGTCGCGCGTCGAGAGGCGCCCAGCTTTGGTCGGGGTCGAATTTTCGCACTTCACTCACAGCTTCTTCTCCTGGTCGCTTGTTGGAGTCACTCCAATGCAGTCCGCCAGCGATCTTCGCGTGATGCCGCAGCCGCGACAAGCCGTGGTCATCGCGTGCGGCCAACGAGGCGCGATCGCGAGATCGCACGGTCGATACACGGGAATGAACCGCGACGACCCCGATCGCACCAAGAATCCTCGGCTTTTCAGGGCAGATCCGCACCAAAATCGGAGCCCGGGCCCATTTTGTGATGTCTCTCCGCGCGCTCAGCCGGGTTTGACGGGAAAAATCGAGGATCACGGCCGTGCTCGATCACGCAATGACCCGAGAATCTGCGAGGAAATGGAGCAATCAATACTCTTGTCGCTGAGCGGCCCTCTGAGCGGCCGTTACCCGGGCGGCACCCCAACATCAAACGGTGCTGAAAATCCCGGCAGGATGGATTCTCCACAGCTCAGAACGTAATTATGGAACGTGTCCCTATTTTGTATCCGATGAAATATGGACCGGAACGACTCCGCTCGTCGGCCGTACTCTCCGAGGTCACCCGCTGATGCGGATTCGATCGTGCCCGCGCGCCGCGGATCAAGTCTTCCCAGGAACGCGCTGCCCCAGAATTCAAACTCGGGCCCCTTCCGCCGCGGAATGCGCCTCTGTTCAACAAGTCGGAAACGCCGCTCCGACCCCTCGAGATAAGCCTTGCGCGGAGACTGCAGTCACATGAGTCGAGGAAATCGGAGTTTCAAATCGATGTCGAGTCGACGTCGCGAGACATTTTGACGCGATGGGGAGCGGCGAGCAAACTCAAGCGACCGTGTTACCGTCGCCGCCTCCGCCATCGGTCGTCCCTCCTCACCGGGAAACACCGACTTCCGTGCGGCACGAAATGGAGAATTCCATGAAGGTTCCTGAACTCTTTGACCTTTCGCAGGACACCGCCGTCGTCACTGGCGCCGGCCGGGGCATCGGAGAAGGGATCGCGCGAGTCTTCGCAGGCGCGGGCGCCAGCGTCGTCCTTGCAGCTCGGCGCACAGAAGAGATCGAACGCGTCGCCGAGCAGATCCGCAAGGACGGAGGCAAGGCGATCGCGGTCACGACCGATGTCACCGACGAAGATGCGGTCGAGTCCCTCGCCCAGGCCGCTCGCGACGAGTACGGCAAGCTCGACATATGGGTCAACAACGCCGGTGGTTCGCCCGTCTCTACTCCGCTCATCAAACTGGATCGAAAGGAGTGGGACGCAACGCTGCACCTGAACCTAACAGCGGTTTGGTTATGCAGCGTCGTTGCAGCAAAACACATGGAGGATGGCGGTCGGATCCTCAACATCTCATCGAGAGCCGCCGTCGGCCCGATTCCCGGAAGCGGACACTACGCAGCAGCCAAAGCCGGCGTCAACTCGCTCACGGCGACGCTCGCTGCGGAACTCGGCCCAAGGATCCTGGTCAATGGCATCATGCCCGGCGCGGTCCCGACGGAGATCATGATGAAGGCGCTCCGCCTCAGCGAAGACGATCTCCCCGCACTCGAGAAGAACCTGAGGCTACCGGCGGGTCGCCTCGGTACGCCTGAGGACCTCGGCGCGGCAGCGCTCTTTCTCTGCTCACGGGCGTCTTCCTGGATCACCGGCGAAATACTCAGCGTTAGTGGAGGAATGTAGAGATGACCGCAGAGCTCAATCGCAAGGTGGTCCTTGCAAAACGACCAGATGGCGTCCCCGACGAGTCTTGCTTTCGTGTCGAGGACGAAGAGCTGGCACCCCTCGAAAACGGACAGGTTCGAATCGACGTATCGCATCTCTCAATCGACGCGTTCATTCGCACGACGTTCGAAGAGGTCGCCTATCACGGTGGGGCTGCAGTCAGCGCAACGATCGTGGCTCTCGGAGTCGGTCGTGTACGAGAGAGTCGCTCCGACCAATTCAATCCGGGCGACGCCGTGATGGCCCCGTTCGGTGCTCAAACGATCGCGACGCTACCCGACGTCATGCTGCAACCGATCGACGAAAAGCGCGCGCCGATGACCGCCTCTTTGGGCGTGCTCGGCATGACGACCGGGTTGACCGCCTATTTCGGGATACGCGAGGTCGGACGCGTGCAGCCAGGCGAGACCGTAGTCGTCTCGGCCGCGGCAGGCGCTGTCGGCTGCCTTGCGGGACAGATTGCGAAAATCGATGGCGCCGCACGTGTGATCGGAATCGCCGGTGGAGCCGAGAAGTGCGCCTATCTGACGAAGGAGCTCGGGTTCGACGCAGCAATCGACTACAAGGGCGAAGACGTCGACAAGCGGCTCCGCGAACTCGCGCCGGAAGGAATCGATGTCTATTTCGACAATGTCGGCGGCCCGATGCTCGACGTGGTGCTCGACCAGATCCGAGAGCAGGCTCGCGTCGTGATCTGTGGCGCGATCTCGCAATACCACGGGGATATGTCGAAGGGCGTCCGCGGCCCGAACCTCTACTTACGGCTCGCGGAAAGACACGCGCGCATGGAGGGCTTCGCGGTCACCCACTTCGGCGCGCAATTTGAGGAGGCCGAGGCCCAACTCGTTGAATGGCTCGGGGCGGACTCCTTGAAACTCCCCGAGCAAATCGAGAACGGCATCGAGAATTTCGGTGCGACGTTGCAGATGCTCTTCGAAGGCGGGAACACCGGCAAGCTGTTGCTCGCCGTCTAGGGCTTCGAAGAGCTTCGTGTCGACTATGGTTCTTCGTCGGACAGTCGTCGCGGAGCCTCTGATATCTCGATTGTAGGGAGCAGCCATGTCCGAAACAACTCGCGAGACCAAGATCAGCCTCGACGACTACGATCCTTTCGACCCCGCAGTCATCGCGGATCCGTTCCCCTACTACCGGCTGTTGCAGCAGGAAGCGCCGGTCCATAAAGCCGAGAAATATGGCTTCTTCGTGCTCAGCCGCTATGACGATGTCGTTGCGGCGGCTCAGGATTGGGAACATTTCTCAACGACCTGGGGACCCGGACCGCAGCGCATCGAAAGTCCCGTCGCGTCGATCCTCCAATCGGATCCGCCCCAACACACGCGACTGCGCTCGATCATCGCGCGAGCCTTTACACCTCGCGCCGTGACCGCGTGCGAACCTCTCATCGACGCCTACGCACACGAGTGCATCGACCGGATTCTCGAGCAGGGAAAGGTGGATCTCATCGATGAATACGCCATCCCGATCCCGGTCATCGTCATCGCAGAACTGCTCGGTGTTCCGCGAGAGGACCATGCACTCTTCCGGAAGTGGTCGGACGACATCGTGGGCGCAATTGGTGGCAAGGTCGATCCCAGGAATAGTCAGCGGGAGTTCGACGCCTACTTCAGCGATATCGTGAAAGCGCGACAGAAAGAGCCGCGAAACGACGTCATCTCTAAACTGTTACGATCAAATTCAAAGGGAGAGAAGCTCGACACGCCCGAAGTCATCTCCTTCTGCCTGTCCTTGCTAGTCGCCGGAAACGAAACGACGACGGGACTCATCGGTAACTTGTTCTTCGAACTCGCGAGGCGCCCGGAAGCCTGGAACCGACTTCGCGAAGATCCGTCTTTGGTAGCGAGCGCCGTCGAGGAGTCGTTGCGCTTCGATGCACCCAACCAAGGTCTTTTTCGGCATACCGTGAAGGATGTCGAGTTGCACGGCGTGAAGATCCCTGAGGGCCAAAAGGTCCTGCTCTTGTTCGGTGCCGCCGGCCGCGACCCGGACCACTTCGAGCGACCCGATGAATTCGACATCGGCCGCGCCGCCAATCGACACATCGCCTTCGGCTCCGGTATCCACCACTGCCTCGGCGCGTCGCTCGGTCGGCTCGAAGCGAATACGGCTTTGCGCATTGCGACCGAACGAATTGCAGAGATCCGCTTGCTCGACGAATCGCCGCCCTACGTACCCGTGTTCTTCATCCGTTGTCCAGAGCACTACCGCGTCGAGGTGACAGCTTCGTAGGGGAGTTGATCGGCGGCCCTAACACTGACGAGTCCACGCGATTCTGAGCGTCGACTACATGCCGCCTGTCACGTACAGGCATTGCCCCGTCACCCAGCTCGCGGCGGGCGAAGCCATGAAGACCACCGCGGCACCTATGTCCTCGGGCGTTCCGAAACGTTTGAGCGGAATAGGCAATGCTTTCTCCATCGCGTCGAGCTGACTCGGATCGACTTTCGTGCATTCGATGAAGTTCTGTGTCGGAATCGGCCCGGGCGCGACAGCGTTGACTCGAATGCGCGGCGCCAGTTCCACAGAGAGTGTCTCGGTCAGGCTGTTGACCGCCGCCTTTGCCGCACCATAGGGCCCGTTCTTGTTCTGTGGCCCGAATGCCGTTCGAGACGAGATGTTGATGATCGAGCCGCCGGAATCGGACATTGCGGCGGCCGCGGCCTTCGAGCCAGCCCAGACGGCCTTCAGGTTCAGATCCAATTGCAAGTCCCAAGCGGTGTCGTCAACCTTTGTCAGATAGCGTGCTGTGGTGTCCGGAATGCCGCCCGCGTTGTTCACCCAGATCGTCAGCGAGCCGAGCTCATCGATCGTTCTCTTCGACAGGGCCTCAAGCGCGCCCTCCTCGGTGACGTCGGTCGGGACAGCGATCGCGCGACGACCGAGCGCCTGGATCTCGGAAGCCACTTCCTTGATTTCCGCTTCGTTTCGAGCCGCAACGACGACGTCTGCACCGGCCTCGGCGAGACACAGGGCGATTCCGCGCCCGATCCCCTTGCCCGATCCCGTCACGACCGCCACCTGTCCCGCTAGCCCGAACTGGTCCAGCACACCCATCGCAACACCCCCTCTTTCATGGTCGACTCGACCCTTGGATTGCGCCCTCACATTAGTCATTCTTCGGAGTGTCGCCCACTCAGTCATCCTCTAAGCTATCGAGCCTATGACGGCATCCAAATCTTCCCTCGATATCACAACGCACAAATCGTTTTGTCGTTTCTGTCATGCTTCGTGCGCGATCGAAGTCGATGTTGCGGACGGCCGCGTCGTGAAAGTCCGCGGCGATCGCGATAATTCGATGTTCCGCGGCTACACGTGCATCAAGGGCCGGGAGCTGCCGGCACAGCATAACCACCCGGATCGACTGCGTTCCTCGCTGCGCCGCAAGGGCGACGAATTCGAAAAGATCTCGAGTGAGCAAGCGCTCGACGAGATCGCCGAGCGCCTCCGGGCCATCATGGACAAGCACGGTCCGCGTGCCGTTGCCGTGTATTGCGGAACCGGCGCCTACCAATGCGCTACGGGCCTCAACGTCGCCAAGGCGTGGATGAAGGGCCTCGGCTCCCCATCCTTCTACAGTTCGGTCACGATCGATCAGCCGGCCAAGGTCATTATTTCGACGCAGATCGGCATGTGGCAAGGGGGCGTGCAGAGCTTCGCGAGCGCAGATGTCGTGATGATGATCGGTAACAACCCGTTGGTATCGAGCTTCTCGCCACAGGGTACGATCCCGGCCTTCAGTGCCGCAGACAAATTGCGCACTGCGAAGCGCCGCGGACTGCGCCTGATTTGCATCGATCCCCGCAAGACGGAACTCGCGAAGCAAGCCGACCTACACCTCCAGCCGATTCCAGGCGAAGATCCGACCCTGCTAGCCGGCATGCTACGCGTCGTGTTGACCGAAGATCTCTACGACCATGAGTTCTGTGAAGACTTCGTCGAGGGTCTCAACGAGCTTCGAGAGGCCATCCTTCCCTTCGACCTCGAAAGTGTCAGCGCCCAGACCGGTGTCCCGGTCGAACAAATCGACGCGGCGGCAAGGATGTTCGCCGAAGGACCCCGCGGCATCGCGGGCACCGGCACCGGCCCCAGCATGGCTCCGCATTCCACCCTGATGGAACATCTGGTCGCTTGCCTCAACGTCGTCTGCGGCCGTTTCAATCGCGAGGGAGACCAGATCATCAACCCAGGCGTGCTGTCGCCACGGCAGGATTACAAAGCGCAGGTCGCTACAGCCTCCACCATGCAGAAAGTCTTCCGTTCGGGCGACGCGCCACGCGTTCGCGGCATCGCCCCGATCCTGGGCGAACAGCCCACCTCTTCGATCCCCGAAGAAATCCTGACCGAGGGCGAGGGACAGATCCGCGCCCTCATCAACATTGGCGGAAACCCTGTCGTCGCTTTCCCGGATCAACTGAAGACGTTGGAGGCCTTTTCAAAACTCGAACTGCATGTCACCCACGACGTCCACATGTGTGCGACCGCTCGCCTTTGCGATTACGTCGTGGCATCGACGCTTTCACTCGAACGTGCTGACGTGCCGACGACGATCGATCCGTGGTTCGAGACGCATTACACCCAATACACATCGGCTATCGTCGAACCGGATTTCGACGTGATCTCCGAATGGGAGTTCCTCTATGGTTTGGCGCAGCGCCTGGGCACGCCAATCAAGTTGGCAGGCGGCGCGCTCGATCTCGAAGTCAAGCCTTCGAGCGATGAGGTCCTCGACCTGCTCTACGCGAAGTCGCGCGTTCCTCTCTCCGAAATTCGCAAACGTGACGGCGGCAACGTCTACGACCTCGAACCGATCCATGTCCTACCCGCGGACCCCGAGTCGACGGGACGTTTTACAGTGGCGCCGAAACTTCTGATGTCCGAACTCGAGCAGGTGCTAGGCGAGACCACTTCCGCAGAACAGGTCCCAGACTTCAATCCCGATATTCATACTCTGAGGCTGATCAGTCGACGACTCCGGCACGTCCTCAATTCAACCGGGCAGCATATTCCCGGCCTGCGGGCGAAGGGTGGGACGAACTATGCCTACATGCATCCAGACGACGTAGAGTCGATAGGCCTACGCGACGGAGACCTGGTCGACATCAGTTCACCACGTGCTTCGATCCGTGGCGTGGTCGCGGTATCGGATGATTTGCGACCCGGGGTCGTTTCGATGGCGCATTCGTGGGGTGGCACGCCCGCCGACGATGCTTCCGTTCGTGAAATCGGTTCGCCGACTGGTCGGCTGGCTGATCTGCGTAGCTACGATGCCATCACTGGCCTCCCGTGCATGAGCGCCATCCCTGTTTCCGTCCAGCGCGCCGAAGGCGTCTAGTCAAACCACTCAACCAATCCGGGCACGATCGCCCGCCGGAGGTACCACCCGTGAAATTTGGACTTGCCTTTGCAAGCAGCATCGGAACGAACTCTCAGTCGGCACTCGACATCTGCCGCACGGCCGAAGCCGCGGGCTTCGATTCCGTCTGGGGTGGCGAACACGTGATCCGTCCCGACCAGATCGACTCTCCCTACCCTTACACGGCGGACGGGGAGATGCCCGGCGACGCCGAGACTCTCATTCCCGACCCGCTCATCTGGCTCGCCTACGTAGGCGCCGTCGCCCCGACCCTTCGCTTGGGAACTTGCATCTTGATCGTGCCGCAGCGCAACCCGCTCGTGCTCGCCAAGGAGCTGGCGACACTCGACCACCTGACCGATGGTCGCGTCGAACTCGGGCTTGGCGTTGGCTGGATGCGCGAGGAATTCGAAGCGCTCGGTATTCCCTGGGAACGACGCGGAGCTCGAAACGACGAATACGTCGCAGCGATGCGCGCACTATGGGCAGGACCGCATGCCGAATATCACGGAGAGTTCGTCGACTTTCCGCCGGCGACATGCAGCCCGCGGCCGCAAAATGGCTCGATTCCGATTCTGGTCGGCGGCGATACGCCGGCGGCGATTCGCCGTGCCGCACGACTAGCAGATGGCTACTACCCGGGAACGACCGATCACGATGTGCTGGCGGGATTGATTCAGGATGTACGAAAAGCAGCGGAGAAAGAGCAACGGGATCCGGCTTCGATTGCGATCCACGCCATGTTCGGTCCGCAGATGGCCGACCCGATTGCCGGCGCCGAACAACTCGCCAAGCTCGGGGTCGAGCGAGTGATGCTTCCCGCATTCTTCTTCGCCGGACCTGACGGCATGGACAAGCTGCTGGCCTTTGGCGAGCAGGTGGTGAAGCCCCATTCTTCGTGAGGAAATGCTTCGTGAGAAACCGCGCGGGATGATCCCTCGCGGTTCACGGAGAGCAGCCGGAACTCAGGTCAGATCGATCGGCCAGCTTCGGCCCGATACGGTGCGCGAACCTCCCGCTCAAGGATCTTGCCCGTTCCGGCTCAAGGGCTTGGTTTCTTATGTTAGGCCGATCGCCAGACCCGCTTGTTGGTGGATCCAAACATCTCAGACAGTTCGACTCGAGTCGGCTTGATCCTTACGGCGATGTAGCCGGGATCATCTGGGCCCTCGGCGAAGAAGTCCTTCAGGTCATAGTCGAAGACGTCCCATGCGTGTCGCTTTGTGGCGGCATCGCGGCAGATCTCCGCGCGACCCCTGGCCATGATGTGGATGAAGCTGGGTGGCGCGACTTGCCACTGGACATCGACCCAGGGGTTGTTCTCCAGTTGCTTGGCCTTTGGCGTCTCAGGCCCTGTCGCAACCCACAACAGATCTCCTTCCCAGGTTGGATGCACCATCCTCACCCTGGGTTCGCCATTTCGGTTGACGGTCGCTAGGGCACACCAGATCGCAGTTGCGGAAGCCTTGGAAACTTCCTCGAAGAACGCGTCCTTCTCGGTCGTGGTCACCTCGTTCATGTGGAACTCCTAGGTAGGGTCGAGTGCGTTTCCAATCGTCATGGAACCAGCACTCGATCGTTCAGATCCAACTCATCAGACTATGACGCCGCCAGGGAAGCAAACACCGATCCGTTCAAACATGCCAGGTTTTCGGACCACCGCCAAATCGTCGGCGGGTCCAAGTCGATGCCTTCATCGCACTCAAGTCCGAGACCGACCGCTGACTGCCTAAGCGCGGGCCAACGCGCTCTCGAGTTCGACGAAGGCGTCGGCCAGCAGATCCCGGATGACCTCCGCGTCAGGCACCGCCCGAGCGCACGAGACCACGCCAAAGTCCAGGGCGTCCTCGATCCCCATCACGGTGATATTGAGCGCGCAATCGTCCTGCACGATCGGCATCAACTGGAAGAAACCCGGAACCAGGGCCGCCACGCCTGGCATGGCAAAGTTCGAAGGCAGCAGATCCTTGATGTCCTCAAGCCGGGCCTTCGCACGGACCGCGCCCTCGTCGGGCAACTCAGCCTTCTCGTCGAGGTAGCGAAGCAGGGCTCCGCCGCAGATCGCTGATGGCACCCGGCGGCGCTGGGAACTGCCCGCCTGCGTTGTTCACAAGGAAGTCGATGCTTCCGAAGCGCTCGATCGTTTGTGCGATCAAGTCCTCTACCTGGTCGATCTCGCGGATGCTCATCGGCACCACCAAGACTTCGGCTCCGATCTCACGCAGCTCGGTCGACGTCTCCTCCAGGTTCTGCTCGTTTCAACTGGCGATCACCACGCGAGCGCCTAGACGGGCGAAGGCCAGGGCCGTTCGCCGACCGATTCCGCGACCGCCGCCCGTGACCAGCGCGGTGCGCCCCTGGAAAAATCCACTGGCGAAAGTAGACAACGGGTCCCGTTCAACGTCCATGTCCGGACCTCCTCACTCGCATTTCGCAATCTCGGGTTGTGAACATCATACGTAAACATCATATCAGCGGGATCACCATCATGGGCCTCCAACCGTGAGTCCGATGACGAGCCTCACGCTTGCAGCACGCGCACGACTGCGATGCATCGGCAGCTCGAAAGAAGGCGCGCCGCACGAGCTTCTCATCGTGTGGAGGCGCTCGGCAGATCAAGTCGGTAGGCTTCGTATCCATTTTCTAATCGACAGTATCTGGGAGCAGACGATGAGCGAGGCGGTCGAAACCGAAACAGAATTCAAGGCTGTTCTTTACGAACGGCCGAACGAGCGGATCGCGCGCATCGTGCTCAACAGGCCCGACAAGGCCAACGCCCAGAACCTGCAGATGCTCTATGACCTGAATTCGGCACTGGACAAAGCCGCCGCGGACGACGACGTCAGAGTTATCATCGTTGCCGCCGCCGGCAAGCACTTTTCATCGGGGCACGGCCCGATGGGCGGACCGGACGACTACTCGCTCAAGGATGTCGCGGTTGGCACGTCGCTCGGCTTCGGGCAGCCGGGCGCGGAAGGCCATTGGGCGTTCGAGGAAGAGGTCTACTTCGGACTCTGCTGGCGCTGGCGCAACATTCCCAAGCCGACGATTGCGGAAGTTCAAGGCAAAGTCATTGCCGGTGGCCTAATGCTGGTATGGCCGTTCGATCTGGTCGTCGCGAGCGAGGATGCGACTTTCCAGGATCCGGTCGTCGCCTTCGGCGTGAACGGCGTAGAATATTTCGGTCACCCCTGGGAGTTCGGCGTCCGCAAGGCCAAGGAGATGTTGTTCACGGGGCGCGCGATTACGGCACAGACCGCCAAGGAGATCGGCATGGTCAACCGCGTCGTTGCGCGCGAGCGATTGGCTGAGGAAACCATGGGGATGGCCCTGGAGATCGCCGAGCAGCCCATGATGGGTCTGAAGGCTGCCAAGGAATCGGTCAATCAGATGCAGAACGATCAGGGACTCTACAGCTCGCTGCGCAGCGCCATGACGCTTCAGCAGCTCTCGCACGCACACAACAGCTTGTTACACAAGATACCGGTCGTACCGTCGGGTGGTGAGGCGGTTCGAAAACTCATCAAAAAGCCACCCTTGGACGAGTGATCGCGCCGGAGTCTCTTGCGAGCGCTACGTTGAAAGTGCGGGCAGAGCGAATCCACCAAGGGATTCGATCTTTCCTCCGCGCTGGAAGGATGGGAGATGCAAGTCGGATTGATTACAGGTCGTGAGAAGATCGAGCTCCAGGACTTCCCTTCTCCGGTCGCCGAGAAGGGACTCGCCGTCGTCGAGATTTCGCATTGCGGGATCTGTGGCACCGATCTGCACGCATTCCATACGGGCTCTCCCTACAACCCCGCGATCTGCGGTCACGAGTGGGCGGGGACGGTATCAGCGGTGGGCAAGGAAGTCGTAGGCATTCGCGAAGGCGACCGGGTTGGCGTTGGCGTCCCGACCGCATGTGGCGAGTGCGCGGAGTGTCGCGGCGGAGATGCAACCCACTGCGAGTCGGTCTTGTTAGGCATGCTCGGCGCCGGCCCCTTTGCGACCCCATACGGCGGGTTCGCGCCGTCACTCGCGGTGAATGCGAAACGGTTGTATCCGATTCATCCGAAGCTCAGCGACACGGAGGCGGGACTGCTCGAGCCGGCGACCGTCGCCGTCCACGCTGTGCGCCGCACGCCGATCAGACTCGGCGACTCCGTCGTAGTACTTGGAGCGGGCCCGATCGGGTTGCTTGTATTGCAATGTGCGAAAGCCGCCGGTGCCGGATGCGCCGTCATGATCGAGCCCGCAGCGGACCGCTCGCGACTCGCGGCAGAACTCGGCGCCACAGCGGTGATCGATCCCACGACCGAGGACGTCGAAGCGCGCGTCAAAGAAGAGTGCGGCCCGCTCGGCGCGGACGTCGTCTTCGAGTGCGCCGGCATCCCAAAGACGATCGACCAGTCCGTGACCCTGGCGCGTCGCGGAGGAGTCGTATCGCTCGTCGGGTTGGCCTCCCTGCCCGCTGAAATTGCTCCGGGAAACTGGCTGATCAAAGAGGTTCGCCTCGTCGCTTCCCTCGGTTACCTGCATGATGAATTCGATCACACGATGCAGTTGGTGGCGGACGGGCGGCTGCGCCTCGAACCCCTACACAGCAGGACGATCGGACTCGCCGGTCTCGACGCTGCGTTTCGAAGCTTGCTTGCGAACGAAGGCGACGTGAAGATTCTCGTCGATCCGCGGATGGATGGTTGAGGACGATGACGTTCGTCGGAGGCTCGGGTGTTCTCCGACGTTCGAGAGATTTCCTGAACGCATTCTATTGATCGAGAACGAATGAACTTCAACGCGAGGAGATCCCATGTCCAAGATGGTCGTCGAGAAGAACTATTTCAGCACGCGAGCCGAAGTCATGGACGACATTCGAGAGTCTGGCTATTGGCCAACCACATACATCTCGAATAAATCACCAGAACTCCCCGTCCACTTCCACGATCACGACATCATCGGCTACGTGATCGAGGGCGAGACCTATGTTCTAGATGCCGACGAACAAAAGATTCCAGTCGGGCCGGGCGATCGGCTCGTCATTCCAAAAGGGGCGTGGCACGCCGAAGGCGAAGTCAAGGAAAGGGTCGTCTACATCGTCTCGCTGCGCGACGCTGTCCCTCTCATGGATGGCCTCATGCCCCGGGAGCCCCGGGGTCCCTTCCCTTCCTTTGATTGATAGTGAGGCACAATTGCGCCAACCCAAGTCCGATTCCAAACGAAGCTCCTCGACTCCAGGAAATCAGGAAATCTCATGAACGATGTAGACCTAGATCACTTCCGCCCCCAGAGCGACGAAATCCAGCAGTACCCCTTCGACTACTACGAGGCGATGCGATCCGAACGCCCAGTGATGAAGCTAGCGGGTGAGGAGGTCGGGCGTCCCGGCGACGAGGTGTATTGCGTCTCGCGCCACGAAGATGTTCACAGCGTCCTCCTCGATCACGAGACCTACTCCTCTCGATTTGGTTCCACGGGTTCCGTCCCGGAGCCAGCGCTACAAGAGCAACTCGAGGCGATCAGCGCGACCGGTTGGGCACACGTCGACACCATGTTGACCGAGGATCCGCCGGTCCACACCCGATACCGCAAACTGGTTTCCAAGGCTTTTACGCCGAAAATGATCAGCTCATTGGAGCCCCGAGTGAGGGCGCTATGCGAGAATCTCGTGAACGGTTGGAAGGGCGAGCAAAGGGTCGATTTCAACCGGGACTTCGGCGTGCCGCTGCCCGTCACGACCGTCGCCTACATACTCGACGTACCGGACGATCACCAAAGCGATTTCAAGCGTTGGGCCGATCAATCGGTCGCAGCGATCGGCCGTACCATCAGCGACGATGAGAGGCTTGAATCGCAGCGTACGATCGTCGAACAGCAGCGTTGGTTTGCCGATCAGATCGAGCTCCGTCGCAACGACCCGAGCGACGATTTCTTGAGCAATCTCCTGAACGCGCGCCTAACAGAAGAGGACGAGATCGAGGGAGACCCCCTTTCGATGGGGGAAATGCTGAGCATCATCCGACAGATCCAGGTCGCGGGAAGCGAGACCACCACGAGCCTGCTGGCGGACGCCATGGTTCGCCTCTCGCACCGTCCGGAGATCTGGGGGAAGATGAAAGAAGATCCGACGTTCATCCAAGCAGTCGTAGAGGAGGGACTGCGCCTCTCCAGTCCGAATCAGGGACTATTCCGAATCGCAACGCGCGACGCCGAAATTCGAGGCGTGGCAATCCCAAAGGGCTCTGCAGTATGGGCGATGTTTGGTTCAGCCAATCGCGACGAACGCGTCTTCCCGAACCCCGATGAGTTCGATCCCGACCGGAAGAACCTTCACGACCACCTCGCGCTTGGAAAGGGCGTCCACTACTGCCTGGGCGCCGCCCTCGCTCGGCTCGAAGCGCGAGTGGGACTCGAAGTCTTGTGTCAAAGGATCGATTCCTTCTCCGTCGTCGATGAAGCATCGCTGCGATATTCGCCCAGTTTCATCCTGCGTGGGATCGAAGGACTGAAGCTCGATGTGGAATATTGCTAGCCGCCCGATGATTCCGGCGACCCGACTTCCGCCGGGCTACGCCCATCGGATGCGATTTCGAAAATGGATTGGAGACGACATGAACGAGTCAGACTATGACGAATCGCCTCGTGGTCGAAAGATCGAAGAGCTGGACCCGAGTAAAAGAATCGCACTCATCGCGATTCTTTTGCTCGTCGCTGGAACACAGATCAGCTGTGGCTCAATGTGGCAACGAGTTCGCGAAGGCGAACGCGTCGTCGCGGTCGAATCCGCCCGCGACTACGCTCGAAACGGAAAGTGCGCCCCCGCGCTGTTCTCGCTCGACCGCGCTCAGGCAACGCTGAAGCTGGGAACCTATGCTCGCAAGTCCACAACCATGAGAGCCCGCTGTTACGAAAAACTTGGGCTCACGGAACTCGCGTCTGCACACCTCCGGCTTTTGGCGGACTTCTATGATCAGAAACCAATCGCCGTTGAGGGACGAGACGGCCAACCGGTGTTACGAATTGCCGATGCCACTCAAAGCACTCACGTCCCTCCCCCTTCGTCTTTGAAAATACCGCGACCGCGCTACGAACCCTCGGCGCAGCGGTCTGGAATCGTAGGTCGCGTCGTGATCTCCTTCGATCTCGCGAGGGATGGAAGGCCTACAAACATCAGAGTGCTCGAGATGCCCCATATCTTGCTTGCGACCTGGGCGATCGAGGCGATTGCCGAGAGCGAACTGCGCAAGACCAAGAAGCCAATGATTCCATTGGGCGAGCACTACCTGACGATCTTGAACTTCGAATGGCGTTGGGCGGAAGAGTCCCAAGCCGGACAGGACTCCTAGCCGGAGTCCTGTGACGATTCAATTCGGACGTCGAGAGGAATCTCTCCAACAATTCGACATTTCCGACGGGCGCCAGCACTCAGGAAGCCGGCGAAAACTCCCTGAGTTCCTCAAGCCATTTTCTGAAGAAGGTCGCCCATGGCCGGAGCGCGGCACTCTCCACATCCCGCCACTGCACGGAATAGAAGCGTGCGTGCCGGTCGGCAGCGCAGGAGAGCTTGATCTGATCGACAACACGGGCGAGGGGCTCGGCTGTCTCTGAGTGCCGGACCGTGAGAATCGCTCTCATCCTCGCGAAGCAGAGCGGAAAAGCGGGGATCTTCGCGCGGCGGCTCCTCGACGAAGATGTCATACAACCAGCCTGGAACGCGTATCGTCCGTAGACCGGGTTCCTCCACGACCTCGAACTCTCGACTGCGCCCCATCTGGTCGATGAATATATTGCGCATGAGCCCGAGCACATGTTTTTCGGTCTTCTCATCGAGTGTACGCGCCGGACCCTCGGGCGCTTCTCGCGGATTCGTGTAGGAGATCATAAAGGGATCGACGAGAATCGAGTCGAAATTGCGCAACTCAATTCCGGGCTTGAGGAAGGTCCGACGGCCGTTGCTCGCCGGGGGTTCTCATTGATTGCGCTCGGGAACAAATGCCACAAGTCTCGCAGCCAGTGTCGTTTCACGAACTCAGAAAATTGTGTAGCCGCCGTCTACGGTCATCATTTGCCCAGTGTGGAAAGTCTGACTTGGATCAGCCAGAAAGGCACCCACGGAGCGAAACTCCGAGGGCTCGGCCCATCGACGCACGGGAGTGCGTTTTGTCGTGACTTCACGAAAGTTCTCATCTTCGAATGCGGCGGTCGAGAGTTCGGTCTTCGTCCAACCGGGCAGTAGCGAATTGACACGAATCCGGTTTCGAGCGAGCGCGACCGCGAGCGCCCGAACGAGTCCGTTGACGGCTGTCTTCGCCGCTCCGTAGGAGATGCTTCGAGCCGCGCCATGAATCGCCGAAGTCGAAGAGACCGCGACGAGACTACCGCCTTCTCCCTGGGCGATGAGACGTCGAGTGGCCTCACGAAGAGTGAGGAATACACCATCGAGGTTCACGTCGAGGACGGCACGCCACTGTTCCAGCGAGAGATCTTCGAACTTGGAAGGCCGAGCGCTTCGGCCAGCGTTCGCGAAAAGACCGTCGATTCGGCCGAGCGCGTCGATCGATCGATCCATCGACTCGATGACCTGCTCCTCATCGGACACGTCGCAAACGAAGCTGGCCGCGCGTCCGCCGAGTTCTTCCAACCGTGCGACGGCCGCAGCGTTCTTGGCTTCCTTTCGCCCCCAGATCGCGATTGATCCGCCCGCCATGACGATCCCTTCGGCCATGCCAAGGCCGATGCCGCCATTTCCGCCGGTCACGACGAAGACGCGACCGCTCAGGTCGAGAAGGGGTTGGCTCTGCATTCTATCGTTCACTCCTCAGCGGCCCGTGACATAACAGCAAGGATGACCTCCTGGATCATGCATCCGCCGCTACCACGGGTGAACCTCGCCATTCCACTTCATGAAGCAGCCGGTTCCTTCCAATGAAACGCCCTCGATCACAGACATGATTCCGGCGGCACTCTCCTCCACCTCGATCTCTGCCCCTTCCCCGCCCATGTCCGTCTTGACATAGCCCGGATGAATCAACGCAACCGCGGTACCGTCCGTGGCGAGTTCCAACGACACCATACGCATGATCTTGTTGACCGCGGCCTTCGTGGAACTGTACGCGTACATCACCGGTCAATTGAGATCCATCGCGCCCATCTGACTGGTGATCGTAATGATCTTGCCTCCCTCCGCAGCCTTCAGGTTGTCACGAAAAGTCTGCAGCATGCGAAACGGGGCCATGGTGTTGACTGAAAAGGCTTCCGCCCAGCCATCGTAGTCCATCTCCAGCGCTGTTTGTTTCAGCGGCACTGGCGTACCGGCGTTGTTGATCAGGAGGTCGATCGGTCGCTCTCCAATCTCGTTCTTCAACGCGGCCACCGAGTCGCCATCGGCTACGCGCAAGCCACAGACCTGAACATTATCCAGGCCTTTCAATCGTCCGCCTTCTGCGGCGCTCGACAACAAGCAATAACGTCGTTTCCTGCCTTGGCGTAACGCTGGGTGAGCTCCAAGCCGATGCCGCGATTGGCGCCGGTGATCAAGACTGTGGCCATGGGGTCCTCTCCTATATCGTGCGAACTGCGATCGTGTGTGCTGTCCAGACATTCTAGTCACAGATCGCTTCCATTGCGCGCTTCGTCGAGCGACCCGACCCGACCCGATTCCTTTTTGTACCAGCAACCGGGAATCGATCAAAGACTGACATCGAACACGGCAATCATGTCTTCGTGAAGCCGATGTGAAGCGCCTTCAAGATCCGGAGCGAAAAATTTGGTTGGTGGCGGAAATCGTTGCGGCCGGGGGTCACATGGACCTCCTCAATGCGGTCGAAGAAGGCCTTGAAGCCCCACCAAAGCTCCCGCCGTGCGAGCGGCGCACCGAGACAGTGGTGGACACCGGAGCCGAACGTCATATGACGGGCAGGTTTCTCTCGGTCGAGATCCATACTCGCCGGGCACTCGAACTCTCTTTCGTCTCGATTGGCCGATGCGTACCGTACGTTGAGCATGGAACCTTTGGGAATCGAAACTCCGCCAAGCTCGGCGTCGCGAGCAGCCGTTCGAAAAAGCCCCTGGACGGGGGACTCGAGACGCAACACTTCCTCAATGAACGGACGCAGGTACTTGTCCTGGTCTCTGTTCAATTTCTCCCAGACGTCGGGGCGCTCACACAGAAGCATGACTCCGGCGGAAAGTGCATTGGTCGTCGTCTCCGACCCGCCCACGAAGGTGTCCGCCATCATCTCCGCGTGCAGCTCATTGTCGTTCATGGGGCGGCCCCATTCGGGGATTTCTCGATTGACGAGTTCGGACAGAAGCGTCTCATCAGGCTTGCTTCGAAGGCGGTCGAAGATCGGTTGAAAATAGTGCTGCGCCTCGATTTCCATTTCGACGGACCAGCGCTCTTCGTCCTCGGATTGCATCCCCCCGAGCCGCTGCACCCACGCGTCCGTCCAGGATTTGATCCGACCGAGATCCTCCGAGTTCGCCCCCATCTGCTTCCCGATCACGGTCAGCGGTAGAGGAACGGCCATCGAGGTCACCCACTCGCACTCCCCATCATCGATGAATGAGTCGACCAGTCCGCGCGCGGTCTCCTCGACGAAAGGCTCGAGAAGCTTGATCTTTCCCGGCCGGAACGCCTCGTTGAACATCGCGCGGAGTGCTCGGTGATCCGGATCGTCGCGCGCACCCAGCGTCCTCGCTGGCAGCCAGCCGTGCTCTTCGTAGAGTTGGCTCATACGCTTTTCTCGCTCGGACGCCCCTCGATTCCGGCCCGGGCCTCCACTGATAAAGGTCTCTGGATCGAGAAGGACTTCGCGGAGCAACTCGAAAGTAGTCACGACGAACAAACCGGTCTTGGGATCTTGCCAGACCGGAGCCTCCTTTCGGAGCACCTCATACCCGGGATACGGACATTCCTGAAAGTCGCTTCCGAAGAGATCGACTTCATCGGCATGGCTGGGACATTTCGGGGTCGTCATGAGGATCTCCATTGAGCGAGTTACCGCCTCCGATGATCTCTGCCGATTCTCCGACGAGACCGCCCGGCGCGCGAATCGTTGTGAGCATCGACAGAGCGGACGAGTCAAACCTCACTGAATGACGCGTTCAGCCCCTATAGCCGGTCTTGTCGCCTACCAGCTCGATCGCCCCACGGAACAGGACGTTGTATCGACGCACCGCGAATCTCCACGCGCCGTCTTCCACTACGACTTCATCGTCGTAGACTCCGTAGACGCGCATCGCATTCCCGTCGTTGTCTTCCAGGATTTCCTCGACGTACGAACGGGATTTCCCACGCTGACCATCGACTTCGACAATCCCGGGTTGTACTAGAAAAACTGCGAAGGGGAAGCCGGACATCGCAGCCTTCCACGCAGCCACGATCGTTTCCCGGCCTCTCATAGGCTCCGGCATGCCGAGATACCACTCGCCCTGCTCCGCCCAACAGGCCGACCAGTCCTCGGCATCATGGCGCATGACGGCATCCGCATAACGTTGGGCAAGCATTTGGATCTCGAGAATATCTTCACTCCGGGTCATGGTTGATCAAGCTCCTTAGAAGGGTCGGATTCCCCTGGATCGAGTGCATCGGTCTAGGCCCGGCCAGTCCATGGGTCGTAGAGCAGAAAGGCCGGCGCCCCCCCAGTCTCGCGAAGATGAACGACCGGCTCAACCGATCGTTCTTGGCTGCGGCCGCAGGCCAGCGAGACGCCTCATGGCCCTTTCCCAATCGACGAATCCGTTCTATGGGCACCTTATAGGATAGGCAGTAGAGTTTCCCAAAAGAACCTGGGAGCCCAATGGAAATTGACGGTGGGAAAACGAGGACTGGAGACAATCGATTGACAGTTTTCTGCCCACAGAGAAAGCAACGAAGACGATATGAAGCCCGGCCGCTATCCGTTCTTCCAGCTAGCCTATCTCGTGAATGATCTGGACAAGACGATCCTGGGTTGGAACCAACTCCTTCAAGCGGGCCCCTTCGTGCGTACCCATCATCACAAGACCGACCGATTCGACTATCGCGAAACCGAGCAGGGAGCCGACGTCTCGTACGCGTTTGGCTATCTCGGCGAGATGATGATCCAGTTCATCGTCCAGCATGACGACACGCCCTCGATCTACCGGGAAATGTTTGCGACGGGCAGCGAGGGCTTCCACCATGTCGACGTGCTGGTTCACGACTTCGAAGCCGAATTCGACCGACTCGAGCGACTGGGCTTCGAATGTGCGACGCGTCTCTATGCAGACGGAGTCGATGCGGCGTATTTCGATACCCGTGCAGTCAACGGCTGCTTTACGGAGATTCACGGCGACCCGCCTCATATTCTCAACGCCTTTGCACAATGGCGCAAAGCGCACGAACTCTGGCAACCTAGTGATTCGCCTTTCCTCGATAGGCCCTGACCGGGCCACTGACCGATATCGATTCCGCGCGGAATCGAAGTAGCGAGGTAATATGAGCGGCCCCTTCGATGGCATCAAGATTCTCGATCTATCGCAGGTTGTCTCGGGCCCCCTGGCGACCATGCTGATGGCCGATCAAGGCGCGGAGGTCACGAAGATCGAGCCGATCCACGGCTCGGGCGACGTCACGCGACTCCCCTCCTTCGCGAAGGGTGGCCTCTCAGCGTTCTACATGAATAACAATCGAGGCAAGCGGGCGATCTCTCTCGATCTGACACAGGAGGAAGGTCGGAAGATCGCGCTCGAACTGGCGGCCCGAATAAGGTCCGGTCGGTCCGAAGCCGCTGATCGAGCAGTAGATGATCTTCGGATTGACGGCGAGGATCGCTTCGTATCCGAGCCCGATTCGATCGCAGGCGCCCGGTCTAAAGTTCTGGACGAAGACGTCGACCTCGGCCGACCGGTCTTCGATCCGATCATCCAGGCCGTGACGGGGGCGATCTCGCGTCAAATCAACCCGGAGGTCCCGATGCTCGATTCATTCCTCTATTTCTTTTGGCCCGATGGGATGATGGACAAAACGATGCTCGACGAAGACGCCTCGCCCGGCTTCCTGCTCTCGACCATCTACAGCTTGACGGAGACGGCCGACGGGAAAATGATCTATTTCGTCGCGTCAGATCGCCAGCGACATAACCTCTTCAAAGCGCTTGGCCATCCCGAGTGGAAAGAGGACCCACGCTTCGCGACGATGGCCGCCAGCACGCAAGGTGACAACCTGGAGCAACTGGGAGCGCTGATTGCCAAGGCCTTTCTCGAACTGTCGACGAAAGAGGCGATGCAGCGGATGCTCGACAACGATGTGCCCTGCGGCGCGATTCTCGACGCGGACCAGGTCCTCGTCGATCCCCAGGTCGTGCACAACGAATCGCTCGTGACCTGGCAGCATCCGACCGCAGGGAACGTCCGCCAACCACGACCCGCAGCCCGCTTCTCAGCGACCCCGGCAGAGGTCGCTCGATCGGCCCCGGTCCTGGGTCAGCACAACGATGAAGTACTCGCCGAACTCGGACGCTCGCAAGACGAGATCGCACGCCTTCGAAAGGAAGGGATTCTCGGATGAGCGGCGCGGACACGATCGAAATAGTCATACGCCGCGCGACGCCGTTCGCGCGCTTCCAAGGATTGGAAGGCCAACGCATCGCTCAGCCCTAAGGCGACTAGAAAGAGAGGCACAGACATGCTGGTCACACGAGAAGACAAGGACGGTGTCGCAACACTCACGCTGAACCGACCAGACAAGCTCAATGCGATCAACATTCCCCTCATGGTCGAACTTCGAACACATCTCGACACGATGACGAACGACCCTTCCCTTCGTTGCGTGATCGTTACGGGAGCGGGCCGCTCGTTCTGCTCAGGCCATGACCTCGAGTCGATCGCGAGTGGCGGGCAAGCGCCGAGTCGGCACTTCGAGCCCGAAACGATCGATGCGCTCGAGCAACTCCCCATGCCGACGATCGCGAAGATCCGAGGTCACTGTTACACGGGCGGGCTGGAACTCGCTCTCGCCTGCGACCTCCTCGTCGCCAGCGAAGATGCAAAACTCGGCGACACACACGGACAGTGGGGCCTTGCTCCTATCTGGGGAATGTCGGTTCGTCTGCCGGAACGCGTCGGTCGATCGCGAGCCAAGGAGCTCATGTTTACCAGCCGTCGAATCAGCGGGATCGAGGCCGCGGCGATCGGGCTCGTGGATCGCGCGATTACCGAGACGGAGTTGGACGACGCAGTCGCGGAGTTGGCGGCCGAGATCACGTCGAACTCCCCGGGCACGAACCGCATCGACAAGGCCCTCCTGTCGACTAACGCCGATCGATTGCGGACCGACGCGCTTTTGATCGAGCGGAACATGCCCTTTGGCATGCCGGAGGATCGCAAGGAACGCATGTCGACCAGTCGAAGAGCGCGTCCGACGGAGCGAGCGTGATCAAGGACGCGATCGCCTTGCTCGCTTCGGTCGCGCCGAATTGACCGCGATTCCTCTCACCTGGCGCATCGGCGACGTCCTGGTCATGCGTGTCGAGGAGCGCATTCATGGCGTGCCCCGCGAGACGCTCGTGCCGGGTATCACGGATGCACATCTGGCCGAGCATGCCGACTGGGTGTCGCCCTTCTTTAGCCGCTCGGGACGTTTGCTCCTCTCTGTCCACACCTTCGTGGTATTCGATGCCGAGCACACGATCGTGGTCGATACCTGCGCAGGCGTCGACCCTGCGCGCCCGCTTCCCGGCGACCCGGAGTTTCTCGAGCGCCTTTCGAGTGCGATCGACGGGGGCCTCGGCGCCGTCGACACGGTTCTGTGTACGCATCTCCACTTCGACCACGTCGGATGGAATACCTGCATCGTCGATGGGGATCGCGTGCCGACGTTTCCGAATGCGCGCTACCTGTTCGCGCGCGTGGAGCTCGAGAGCGCCGACACCTCGTCGGTCCACGAGCCCTCCATCGCGCCGCTGCTCGACGCGGGTGTCGTGGAACTCGTCGAGACCGACCACATCCTGACCTCGAATATCCGCCTGATCCCAACCCCGGGACATTCGCCCGGACACGTCTCGGTCGCGATCGAATCCCAAGGTGAGCGCGCCGTGATCACGGGCGATGTGATGCATACACCGCTCCAGGTTGCGATTCCCGAGCTGACGGCGAGTCCTTTCGACGCCGATCCAAAGCGGGCCAGCGCGACCCGAAAGAGCTTCCTCGACGCGAATGCGGAGACCCAATGCCTGCTTCTTGGGACCCACTTCCCGCCACCCACCGCCGGCTACGTGCGTGGCCCGCGAGCACGTCGCCGTTTCGTGTCGAGCGAAGACTGAGCGCATCAAATTCTCTGAGATTAGAAAGGTACACCCCATGTTCGAACGCGGATTCCTGATCCTGATGACCCTAGTCTGGCTCCCCTATGGCGCGATGTGTTTCATCGATCCCGGCCTCCTCGCCGAATCGTCGGGCGTTGTGGCGACGACGCCGACGGCCACGACTGAGATACGTGCAATGTATGGTGGCCTGCAGGCCGCGATCGGCGCGCTCGCGCTCCTGGCGGCAATCAAATCGCACCTCGCAAAAAGCGCGCTCATCGCGCTGGCGATGCTATCGGGCGGTCTACTCACGGCCAGATTGATCGGGCTCGCGATGGATGGCGGCTACACCGGCTACACGGGCATGGCGATCGGGCTCGAAGTCTTCATCTGCACCGTCTCGTCGGTCCTGCTTCGCGGAAGCCGGGAACCCCTAGTCGCATAGTCGGGTAGTTGGGTAGTTGGTTAGTCGCGTGTCGCCTGAGCGAGGAAGTCAGCCGCGCGAACCGTCGAGGTATTCGTCGATCACTTGATGGTAGTAGGCGATGCGGCGCTCCTGCCCTGCCAACGTCGCGCCCCCGAATGCCCGCGACCTCAGTCCCTGCTGCTGGCTGATGAATACACTCGCATCCTCGCTGATCCCCGCCCCGAGCGGCACTTCGCCAAGAAGTCCCTTCGAATGCGCGGCCGGCTCGCGACTCGTCGACCAGACCCCGTCGGTCTGCTGGACACGAGAGGTGTCATCGCCTTCCGGGAAGAGCGTGAAGTACCAGCAGTCGAACAGACACTTCTCGGGATCGGTGGGATGGGGATTGGGACGCAGGAAGATGCAGCCCTCGGGCTTCATCGAGAAGGCCAGATTGGGGAAGACGGTGTAGTGGAGATGGTCGGTGAGCTGCTCGTCGACGTAGTGGGAGAAATCGTACCCCCGCTCGCCGGAGAGCTTCCGCTTCTGCCGCTGCAGTTCGGCGCGCATGTCGCCGAGACGACCGCGGAACGATTCAGGATCGAGTCCCCATCCTTCGAGCTCCTCGCGGAGCCCTCGCAGAATCAGCTCTTCGTTACCGTGCGCCCGCTCGCTGGGACCGCCGCCGACCATGATCATTCGCGTGTGGCCGCGCTCGTAAAGGTCGAACTGAGTCGACTGATAGGTGTCGTCGAGGAAGTACTTGAGGCCCGGGTGGACGGTCGGGATGTGGTAGGACTCGCTGAAGTTGTCCTGGATGACCTTCCAGTTGCAGTCAACCTCGACCGTCGTATAGCCGGTCCGGACCATGTCCTGCATGCGATAGGTGTCCATCTGCCGGGCGACCGGATCGAGAAACTCCATGAGTGGACCGGCGTCGGGATCGAGGTTGAACCAGACAAAGCCCGCCCACGTCTCGACCCGCACGGGCGTGAGACTCAACCGACCGCAGGGGCTCTCGGGAAAGTCTTCCTCGTCCTGGACCTTTCGCAGCTCCCCGTCGG
Organism: Myxococcales bacterium; assembly: GCA_012959805.1. Lineage (GTDB taxonomy): Bacteria > Myxococcota_A > UBA9160 > UBA9160 > UBA4427 > UBA4427. The sequence continues at coordinate 204,684 of DUCN01000042.1, forward strand.
TCTGCCAGACCCAACCGTGATAGGGGCACACGAAGGCCCCCGAGCGCCCACGCTCTTCGGGCACCAGACGATTACCGCGGTGCTGACAGACATTGTAGAAGCCGCGGATCTCGCCGTTGGTGTGTCTCGCGAAGATCAGGGACTCACGGCCGATCTCGTGGGTCACGAAGTCGCCGGTCTCAGTAAGCTCGCTCTCGAGACAGCCGATCTGCCAGACCCGTGTCCAGACTCGCTCCCACTCCCGCTCCATGAAATCGCGCGAGGTATAGCGCTCACCGCCTAGCGGGTGCGGCAAGACCTTCGGCTCGGGACGCTTCGACGTGTCGAGCAGTGGGATGAGACGTGGGTCGGTTGAAGCCATGCGGGCAGCGTACATCGGACCCGGCATCCGCGCCCCCGCCCCGCATCGACGGTTAGGTGTCATGCTTCGCTAGCCTATTCGGAATCGATGCACGTCAATCTCCCATTCCGAAAGGCCAAACCGTCATGCCTAAACTCGAAGACGCGGAACGCGACGCATTTCTTGCCGAACGAGGCGTGATCATGCACATCGCAACCGTCGCCAGCGATGGCGCGCCGCTGGTCACGCCTATCTGGTTCATCTTCGAGGAAGGGCGCATCTGGTTTACCCCACGCCAGCATTCGGAGTGGCTTCAGAACATTCGCAACGACGATCGCGTTGCCCTGAGCATCGACGAGAGCGCGACGCCGTATCGTAAGGTGGTCGTGCGTGGACGCGCTCGAATCGATTTTGAAATCGGGGACGATGATGTATGGCGCGAGCGCTACCGCCGGATTGCCCATCGCTACCTGCCAGCCGATGGCGCCAACGGGTATGTTGACAGCACGGACGATCAACCGCGCGCTTTGTGCTCGATGGCCCTTGCCGAAGCCGAGCTTCGCTCATGGCGCATGCCGGGAGAGGCGGAGCGGCCCGAAGGGATCTGGGCCAATCGGTATTGGACCAGAAATGCGAAGATCGTCGACCGCGCGTGACGCATTAGGTCTTGGAGGGCAACGAGGACGGGGCTTCTACTCCGGCAACCACTGCAGACGCAAGCTCTTCATCCATCGACCACGATTCAGCGCACCTTGTTCGCGAGTTCCGCCAGGTCGTCGAGTATCGGCAGCACTTTGTCGGCCGACTTCGAAGGCAGCGCGAACATCTGATCCGTGAATCCCCTGTCGATATTCTTGCGACAAGCCTCTTCGTTCGGAGCGGCCGCAAAAATCGCGCGATCGATCGACTCATAGTCTCGACCGGAACGATCGCAGGATTTGCGCAATGCCTCGATCCCCTCTTCGAGTCCACCCGACAGGCCGATCGGCATCCAACCGTCGCAGTAGTCGGCGACGCGATCGAACGCCCATTTCGACTGCGCACCGAGCCAGATCGGCGGACCTCCGGGCTGCACGGGCTTCGGCCACGACCACAACTTGTCGAAATCAACGAACTCGCCGTGATACTCCGCCTCGTCCTCGGCCCAGATCGCCTTCATCGCGAGAACTTTCTCGCGCACGACCTTCCAGCGGGTGGCAAATTGGACACCGTGATTCTCCATCTCTTCCGCGTTCCATCCGGCGCCCACTCCGAGAATGACTCGACCACTAGAGATCATGTCGAGCGAAGCCACTTCCTTCGCAAGCTGAATCGGATCCCGTTCCACCACGAGGCAAACGCCGGTACCGAGTATGATTCGTTCCGTCACGGCGGCCATGGCCGAGAGCGCAACAAATGGATCAAGCGTGTGCCAATAATCCTTGGGCAGCTCGGCGCCTCCCGGCCAGGGCGTGCGTCGACTGGTTGGGATATGCGTGTGCTCCGTGACGAACAAGGAGTCGAAACCGCGCTCTTCAACGGCGCGCGCAAGCTCGACTGGCTGAATCGAATAGTCGGTTGGAAAGATCGTCACGCCGTAGCGGGCCATGGGGATACCTCTCGTCTAGGATTGATGTCTTCTTCGAGTGATTCCGGGTCGAACTCCCAGAGTATCCAATTCCGGGACCCGCCGCGCCGCTCGTGGATGACTGGCCTGCCGACATGCGAGTGCGCTCCTGCATCGACGCTCGGCGTTCTAGCCCCGCTGTTCGGGGAAACGCGTGAGCATCAGGGCCGCGCCCAGGCCGAAGGCCGCGGCAATCGGCCCAACGAGTTGCACGCCCAGCGGGTTGTCGGGGCCATTGCCAAAGCGCGCAAAGAGGAATGCAATCATCGCCGAGGAGAGTCCGAACGCCCATTTGTCGAAGGCGCGCATCACGCCCAGAAACAGGGCCGAGCGATTCGCCCCACTGCGTGCTTCATCCTCGTCGATCAACTGTCCGACCAACACGTTGGGAAGTAACGAAACACCCGCAATCGCCAAGCCTATGAAGCCCAGCGAAACAAAGGCGATGGCCAGATTCAAGGCATCCCGAGGTTCCCCAGGAGCGCTCGGCACAAGCATACCCAGCGCCGCTGCGGCGATTGCATAGACCGAAAAACTGATCAGCAAAATCTTCTTCGGACGCAGGTGGCGAAGGAGCCGGGGAACGATCGCATAGCCAAGCGCGATCATCAGACCGAGCGAAGCACTGAGTTCGAAAGCGAAGCCTTCCGAACGACCTAACAAGACTGTCGCCATGTAGGGCAGCACGGGGAATATCAGACTTGCGGCGGACGCAAAGAGCAAATGCGCCCCGAGGAAGATTCGAAAGGGCCGGTTGGCAAGAAGCGATGCGAGGGACTCGCGGAGCGGAAGACGCTCTGGTTCAGCGCGCTCGGTGAATCGTTTCTCGTCGATCGCAAACAGCGGAATGCTGCAGAGAACGAGCGCAACGAGGGCGAGTACGATCACGATCGTGCGCATTGACTCCGTCGGTGCCATGCCGACTTCACGCCCCCAATCGATGCCGCGTGGCCAGGCCATCAGCAACCCCCCCATCGGAAAAGCGCAGAGCGCAAGCAGACGTGTCAGGCGCGCCCGCTCCTCATCGGAGTGCGCGATCTCGGGCACCAGAGCGCCGTGGGGACCCGTATACATCGTGGCGAACAAGTAGTAACAAGACAGCACACCCGTCAGCCACACAGCATTGATCGTGCCGCCGACCGTGGACGGCGGCCAGTAGGCGAGCAAAGGGAGGGTGAGCATCGGCAGCAGGCCGAGTAGCATGAAGACGCGCCTGTGGCCAAAGCGCGAGCGCGAGAGGTCCGAGGCATGGCCGATCAAGGGCGAGGCCACGCTATCGACGGTCCGTGCGATCAGCATCGCAATACCGAACGCGGTCAATGGCCCGAGCAACGTCTCCTGCGGAAGCTGCGCGACCAATCCCCTGCCCGGTGGTGGAAGGTAGTAGTAGAGCAACATCCCGCCGACGACGTGATCGATCGAAGCAAACCCTGGGGCACCCGCCGCATAGGCGAGCTGGCGTTTCGTAGACATCTTCTCGACCATGTCGACAAACACTGCGCGTAAGGGAACGTCGCGTCAACATCCGATCGCGGTTTTCTCACGCCCGCATATGACCCGACGCCGTCCGGGGCAAGCGCCCTTCACACTGCCCCCTGTTCCCGCCTACATCCCCTGGCAATGCTCAACGCATGGCCTATACACGGATTATCGAGCCGGGAAACGAACGAACCGGCTCAGCCCGAGGAGAACATCATCGTGTCATCGGAGATCGTTTGGCCGAGGCGGACGGGGTTTCTATAGCGGCCTCGATATCAAGGACGCTGCGGCCGGCTACGGGCTCGACCTCGCGCTCGGTCGTGACACCGTCTGATGAGTGATACAGCAAAGCTACTTCCGAGGTTCGCCAAGCGCGGCGTCGTACCCGAAAGTGGGGGCACATGGTTTCTGCCCAGATTGGTTGGGTGGGCGAAAGCATGCGAGATCGGTTTTCTCGCCGACGATCTACTGCCCGATCGTGCGCTCGAACTCGGCCTGGTCAACAAAGTCGTTCCCCACGATCAGCTGGAAGCGGAAACCAATGCCTGGGCAGAGAAGATCGCCGCGGGAAGGATCGAACCCCGAAACCCGACCTGCATCGACGTGGTGCTTCCGATTTCGCGCCCTTCCGCGCAGACCAGGATCATCGCTGGCATTTCATGGAGTCGATCCATGAGCGCTTGTTGAGTCGGCTTGAGTGGGATGCCGCGCGCCTCGGCGAGCGACATGTAAGCGCGCCGATAGAGCCTTGCTAGTTCCAACTTCTTCTCGGGGGAGGTCACGACGAGAAAGCTCCAGTTCTCGGCGTCGATTCCAGTGGGCGCCTGCGTGGCAATTTCAATGCGGCGCTCGATCACTTCGGGTTCGATTGGCCGATCGAAATCGATGCGTCGACGCACGGATCGTGTGGTTTCGAGAACTCAATCCACGGAGTCAAGGTCGATTCCATGAATGGTCGGGTCGCTGTCGGGCGTATCTTGGCTCATTGCGCAACGATCGCACATCGTAAGCGACGCTGTCTTCCAATGCGGAGACCCGGCATGGCGTCATTCCAGGAATCAGCCAGACGCTTGAGGAACGACATCAGCCACACACGAAAGGTTTTGAAAACTAGGAGAGCAGCGCACCGCCATCGACGTCGACCGTCGTGCCGGTCACGTACTCGTTCTGGATGAGGAACATGATTGCGCTCGCGACCTCTTCCGACTGACCCGCTCGTGGAATCGCAAAGGATTCGGTTGCCGACGCGAGAAAGGTGTCGCGTAGCTCGGGCTCGAGGTTGAACATTGGCGTCGAGATCACACCCGGCGACACCACGTTGATCCGCCGCGGTGCGATTTCGGAAGCGATCGCGCGGGCAAAGCCCTCGACCGCGTTGCCCACTGTCGAGATCGCCGAGGCTCCGGGACTGGGCCGGCGTGCGGGGTATCCGCTCACGAGCACGATCGTTCCATCATCGCTCATCAATTTCGTTCCGAGACGAACCGCATTTGTGTAGCCCCAGAGTTTGGCGAAGGATCCCCGGAATCCATCGAGCTCCATCTCGAGGAAGGGGCCGAGCGCGCGCGGTCCGCCGGTTGCGGCACAGACCAGGATGTCGAAGGGAGCCTGTTCCGTGAAGAGTGCGGCGAGGCCTTCTCGGTCGAGCACATCGACCTCGCGGATGACGGCATTCGGCCCGAGCGTTCGGGACGCCGTGTCGCGATTGGCATCCGAGCGGCTGGCGGCGACGACCTCGGCCCCACCATCGACGAGCTGGCGTGCGGCCTCGAGACCGATGCCCGAAGTCCCTCCAAGTATGATGGCCTTACGTCCATGAATCTCCATGACAGTCCTTTCTGGATTTCCGTTCCATGCGTTTATCGAATCTCGACCGTTAGGCCAGACTTCCCACTCGAAGAGTGGGAGTCGCGGCCACGAGAATGCGGGATCGATTCCACCGCGCAATGCACAAAGCGCGGCCGCTTGATGCTACCCCCAAATTGGTCAGGTCTGCTTCACTCCAATCAATCGGCTCTCCTGAGCCTCGAGACGCGATCGCGGTCGCTCCAGCGAATTCGGTACAGTCCTCAGCCTGACTCCGGACGCGGGTTCGATTCTGTTACGCTCTCGCGAAACGCCGAAAGGAAACCTCCATGATCATCGTCGTCGCAGCACTCGGATTCGAAGACCAGGCGGCTCGGGACCACGCGGTCTCTTTGATCGCGGATGTTCAGCTGGCAACCCGTGTAGAGGAAGCTGGATGTCGCGACTACTGCTTCGCGCCGGATCCCTCAGTCTCAACGCGCATACAGGTATACGAGCTCTGGGAGGACAGCGACAGCCTGACTGCCCATTTCAAACACCCGAACTACCACAATATGGTGGAGCAGCTCTCCGCCGCGGGGGTCAGGGAAAGTATCAATCAGGCCTACCTCGTCGAACGCGGTGAGTCGGTCTATGGTCCCGACGGCCAGATGAAAACGGCGTTCTTCACCGACTAACCGCTTCTCTACCAACGACAAGAGATTCAATGACCTCGGTCGACCACATCTTCAAGAACGCAACGCTCTTTACGGCGACGAGTGAAGAGTCGATCGATCAAGGGGCGATCTGGATTCACGACGGTCGGATCCGATATGTAGGAAAGGGCGAGGGTCTGCCGCCTAGCCCTCCCGAGGCACAGATCCATGATCTCTCGGGAAAGTTCGTCATGCCCGGCATGACCGAGACTCATGCGCATCTGTCATTTGCCAACGCGAGCCCATTCGCGATCGGGATCGAATCGGTTGAAGATTCGACCATCACCGCCGTCAACAATGCACGTCTCATGCTCGCCTCCGGCTTTACCTCGGCCATCAGCTTTGGTTCTGCGTACGGGATTGATGTCGCATTGCGCAAAGCGATCAACGCCCACTCGATCGTGGGTCCACGACTGCTCGCAGCTGGCCGAGACATCGGCGCAACGGCAAGCAACGTGGACCTCGGCGGTGGTCTCAGTCAGATCGCAGACGGGCCGTGGGCCCTGCGCAAGGTTGTTCGCGAGCAACGCAAGCTCGGTGTCGACATCGTCAAGATATTCATCGACGGCGAGGCGATCAACTCCGTCAATCCGCCGGGAGAGCTTTCATTCACGGACGAGGAAGTCAGCGCGATCGTCGACGAGGCGCATCGTCGAAAGCTCCGTGTCGCCTGTCACGCGCGCTCCGCAGAAGCGGTCAAGCAGGCGGCACGTGCCGGCGTGGGGCTCATCGGACATGCCAATTACCTGGACGACGAAGCCGTCGATCTATTGGCTAGCAAGAGTGACACCACATTCGTCGGGCCTGCCATCGCCTGGGAGGTCACTTATCTCGAGAAGTGCGAGTCACTCGGCGTCTCGAAGGACGTGGTACGCGCGCAAGGCTACGAGGCAGAAATCGAGGCGACGATCGAAACAGTGAAAAGACTACGTGATGCCGGTGTCAGACTCGTCGTCGGGGGGGACTATGGAATTAGCATCGCGCCACACGGAACCTACGCAAAAGATCTGCAGTACTTTGTCGAACTTTTCGGTATGTCCACGGCAGAAGCCCTGATTTGCGCCACCCGCAACGGTGGTCTTGCCTTCGATCGCAACGGCGATTACGGAACCCTTGAACTCGACACGGCGGGCGACCTGATCATCGTCGATGGCGATCCACTCGAGGACATCCGCGTCCTACAGGATCAAACGAAACTCACCGTGATGCAGGGTGGACGCCTCTACACAGACCTTCACAACGGACGTCCCTACCTTCGGTAGCCAGGCGCGAAGTCAGGCGCGGCCGTCACGCGAGCTTGCCACCTCGGGCCTCAACCGTCAGGGGCCGACGCCGCCTAGGCCGATGCGTCTAAGCCCGAGAATGACTGGCGCGTCCATCGATGATGCGAAGGTCCTTCGCGCCCACGCTTTTCTTTCGCGTGTTCTGGATAGACCGACGCGGTGTAGAGGTCGCCGTGCGCATCCATCGCCAGCTGATGAATGTAGATCGCAATATTTTCGACCCGATCGACGAGCTTGCCGGTCGCCGCTTCGAGAATGGCGAGGTTGCTCATCTTGTCGCTGGCGTACACGTAGTCACCATACACCGCGAGGCTCAACGGCATGATGTGACTCCATTCCTCGACGAACTCCCCTTCCGCATCGAGAATCTGAATCCGGCTTTCACATCCTTCTTCGGGCCGAAAACGATGCTCGGCAATCTGGTTCGGCACCGTCATGTAGTCGTGAAAGTTTCCACCACACAGATCTGCGACGAGCAATCGCCCCGAGGAATCTTGTGCCAAAGCGTGCGGCGTATTGAACTGGCCCGGACCTCGACCCCACTCTCCAACGGACTTGATGAACTCACCTTCCGGCGTGAACCACACGAGCCGCGAGTTCCAGTAGCCATCAGCAACAACAATATTGCCGTTTTCCTGAACCACGACCGCCGTGGGGCCATTGAGCGTATCGGGGCCGTCTCCCCATTGGCCAAAGGTTCCGAGCGTGAGCAGCAAGGTTCCATCCGGATGAAACTTGCGGACCACGTGACCATCGCGGTCGGTGGTCCAGAACATGCCGTCCTTTTCGATGTAGAGCGTATGCGCACCGAGCGCGAATCCACGCTCGTCGGAATGTCCCCACTTTCCGAGATAGTTGCCATCCCGATCAAACATCGAGATGCTGCTCTTGCCCATCTTTTCGCGCATGGCCAACGGGTGCGCCGCCCAATGTTCGACGTCGCGAGTAAATAGATAGATCACACCCTCGTCATCGACTGCCACACCAGACCCCATTTCGAATTGCATGTCTTCCGGATAGATAGGCCAGGATTCAGCGAGCCTGTAGCCACTTCGCGGATCGGCATTCTGGGTTTGGTTACTGACATCGTGTGAATCGCACATAGGAGACAATCCCTTTCAAGCATCATTGCGAACTGCCGTCGATTTGGCTCCGCTACCGACGATGGCCAGCCTCGATGCTGTCATCCAGACGGACGGGTCGTCCGACCCAACATCCGAGGTTGTGACCTGTTCTTCCTTCGGGACCCTCGGCGATCAGCTCCAGAACCAAGTCGCAGATCTGCTCCGGAAGCATCCAGGTTGCGATCACACTTTCGTCGACCCTGCCCGCGAACTCCCGCAACATGGGCGTATCGGTTGCACCGAGACATATTCCATTGACTCGAATTCCGCGTGAGCCGAGGGTCGCGGCCCAATCGAGTGTCAGTCCGTTGAGCGCCCACTTCGAGGCGTTGTACAGATCCATTCCGCCGTGGCCCCAGACACGTTCGCCGGGAATCGGATAGACATGGTCCGTGGAGACGTTGACGATGTGCCCAGAGCGTTGCTCGATCATGATGGGCGCCACAGCACGGCCGAAAAGGAACGTGCTGAAGAAGTTGGTGCCGACGACTTCGTCGAAATCTCGCAGACCCGACTCCCAATCGTCGCCGGCTCGAGTTGCGCGCGCGATGCCAGCATTATTGACGAGAATGTCGATTCGGCCGTGCTCGTGCATCGCTGCATCGACGATCCGACGAACGTCGTCTGGCTTGGAAACGTCTGCGCGCAGGGTTAAACCCTCCAACTCGTCGATCCCGGAGTCGATGTCGCACGCGACGATCGCGAAGCCCGCATTGCCTAGACCCTCGGCAAAAGCGCGGCCAAGTCCCTTTGCGGCGCCCGTGATGATCGCAACCTGTTCGCTCATGGAATCAGCCTCCAAAGCCCGTCACGAGCCGCCGCCCATCCTCCATTCCCTCGACGCGCTTTCGTAGGACGTCGATCCAATCCGGGTGGGTGAGGATCCAAAACTCTCGAGCACGAATCGCCTCGACGATTCGCTCGGCGACACTCTCCGGGGAGTGTCCCTGTTCGACGATTTTTGAGGCCGACGCGTTAAAGCGCCGACTTGTCTCGGTCTCGGCGGCCGCGTCGGAACGATTTCGCTCGCTTTCCGTGATTCGGGTCGCGATCGCGCCTGGACACAGAACGGACGCGCCGATTGCGCTCTTTTCGGCGCGGAGTTCGAGCTGCAGGGTTTCGGTCAGCGCGACGACACCGAATTTGGCGACATTATAGGGACCGATTTCCGGTGAAGATTGGAGCCCGGCGCTCGACGCAGTGTTCACGATATGTCCATCTCCTGCTTCACGAATCAACGGCAGAAAGGTCTTCACACCGTAGATCACGCTCCAGAGATCGACTCCGAGTACCCACTCCCAGTCCGCGATGCTGAGTTCCTCGATTCGACCGGCACGCACGACGCCCGCATTGTTATGCAAGACATTGACCTGTCCGAACGCATCGAGGGTCGCGCTGGCCAAATGGCGTATGGCGTCCAGCTCGCGGACGTCTGTTTCGACGCCGAGCACCTCATGTCCCTCACCCCGCAGGTTCGAGACAGCCCCGTCGAGGGCCTCCCGCTCGATATCGGCCAGGACGACTCGCATCCCCAATTGTGCGAATCGTGTTGCCGACGCAAGACCGATCCCGCTCGCAGCACCGGTCACGACCGCGACTCTTTCCTCGAATACGTCCATCATCGCCTCCGCGCTTCCTTGCCGTCCACTCTAGCGAACCAAGAAGGCGACCTCCCGTCTGGGATTCATGATGCATTCGCCGCGCATCTTCCAACCCGAAATAGCAGATCGACGAGCCTAAACACGCGGGCAACAGCAGCACAGACCGGCGCAACGGCGCCGACCGTATCGATATCCGACCGCTGAGCGGTGGCGACGGACGGGGCTGGCTCCACTATCCTCGAGATCGCCATCATGAACACAGGGATCAAGGAGCTCATGGGCATGGACGCCACAGCACCCGAACTCGAAACGACGCAGGCCAGTCACCGAGGCTTCATCTATGAGTGGGGACCCCAGGCCTGGATCGACATGTGGATGTCCAACACGATGTTAGTCAAGAAGGCGATGCCGATCATCAGTCATACCTTCGTGCCGATTCTCCGCCTGACCGCAGATGCGGACCAGATCGACCGTGACTATGCGGAGGTCCGATCTCGGCGCGAGCGTCTCTCGTTCTTCGAATCCCCTCGTGAGAAATGGCGCAAGCGGTATGGGAATTTCGTTCGCGAAGTCGAGTGGGCACTCTTGGAACTGCGCAAGCACTTCAATCAGGAGGAGTACGAGGAGATCGTCGTGGGTACGAGCGTCGCACTCGCCCATGAGAATGCCTCCGGGTTTCTCGACATGATGAACAGCATGGCGGACAAGAACAGGACCAGTCCAGCGAAGACCCCTCAACCGGGAGCATCCACACGACCTACGTGGTCCCAGCGTATGATGTTCAACGTATTCAATCCGGCAGGCTGGCTGACCGGACCCGCCGAGGTGACCGCCATCGATCTCGCCAATGGCTCCACCACGATGGAGATTCCGGATTGCGCTTGGCACACCTGTGCGAAACAGAACTCTCTTCCCAACCCTAAAGCGCTGCCTGAAGAGGGTTGCCTCTATATCTGTAAAGGCCCCTTCGAAGCGATGTTCAAGGGTGAGAATGGGGGACTCAAGATCGAGTTCGAGCCCCATCTTCCACAGACGTCTTGCTCGGTTCGCATGAGCTGGGATCCCAGCTAGGAGCTGTTTTCGGATGTCAAAGCTGTTCGACCTACTCTCTCTACCACGAATAGTGCTTCGACAAGAAGATGTGATCAGGCACCTGCGCAAGGAACTCGGGAGCCTACAAGCGCGGAACGAAAGCATGCGCCAAGGCATGCGGCGTTGCCTCACGTGCGACTACAGGCTCGATGCCAAGACCCGAAACCGGGCGACCCGATCCACGATCGAAATAGGGACCGAGGAAAACCTCAGGAGCGCAACGACCCGGCGAGCCAAGGGTCTGCCAGCTGACAACGATACGGTTGGCTAATCGAAGTTCTCGCCTTGCCGAAGGAGCGGTACCCATTGCGGGGTCCCAGCGTTCGGTCATCGAGAGGGAACACAAGGGGAGAGGTGGCGATGGCGAAGACGGTACTGGTCGCAGGATCAACGGGGTATCTCGGCAAGTTCGCGGTCCGGGCATTCAACCAGCGCGGTTATCGCGTTCGTGCGCTCACGCGCAGCGAGGAGCGGCTCGCGGAAGCGGGCCCCTTTACGGCTCCGGCGGTCGCGGAGTTCGTCGACGAAGTCTTCGTCGGCGAGATCACGAAACCCAACACGCTGGATGGACTGATGGATGGAGTTGATCTTGTCTTCTCGTCCGTCGGAATCTCGCGCCAACGCGACGGCCTCACCTTCGAGCAGATCGACCATCAGGCGAACCGATTGCTCGTGGACCTCGCGAAACGAGCGGGCGTGGAGAAATTCGTTTACGTCTCGCTCTGGGGGCAGGCCGAAATCGGTCATCTCGAAATCGTCCGTGCCCACGAAAAGGCTGTGGCGGCACTCGAAGACTCGGGTCTTCCCCACTGCATCGTTCGCCCCTCCGGATACTTTTCTGATATGGGCGTCCTGCTGGACATGGCGCGGAAGGGCCGATCGTTTCTCGTCGGCGCAGGAGAGAACCAATTCAACCCGATTCACGGTGCAGATCTCGCGGAGGTCTGTGTCGATGCAATGGAATCAAACGAGCCGGAGCTCGGTGCGGGGGGCCCTGACACGATGACGCAACGACAGGCAGCGGAACTGGCCTTCGATGTCTTGGGGCAGCCGGCGAAGATTGTCGTGCTTCCAATGTGGCTGATGCGCGGGGGAGTGAGGCTGATCCGTTTGTTGAACACCCAGTTCGGGGATCTCTTCGAGTTCATCGTCACCGCTGGCGAGATCGACGGGGTTGCCCCGAGCATTGGGAAGACGACGCTTCGCTCGTATTTCGAGGAACTTGCTGCAGACCAGACGGAACACACGCCAAATCCCTGACTCAATTCCCTCGCCGCACGTTGAACCGGCTAGTCTTTCGAGAGGCACTAAATGGGAGGCAACATGCTTGTATTGATTCTCGGGATGCTGATCTGGACCGGTGTCCACCTGATGCCGAGCGTCGCGCAACCCCTTCGCGCAAGCGTCATCGAACGTCTCGGTGAACAGAAATATCAGGGCCTCTTCGCGCTGGGGATTCTGACCTCCCTCGCCTTCATCATCTTTGGCTGGCGATCGACGCCGCCCGATCCCGTCTACTCGGTTCCGGCCTGGGGCCGGCTTGCGGCAGTCGTGCTCGTGTATCCCGCGTTGGTTCTCTTCGTGGCGTCCGGAATGCCAAGCAACATCAAGCGATTTCTCCGGCATCCTCAACTCGCGGGTGTGTTCGTCTGGTCCATTGGGCATCTGTTCGCGAACGGCGAGTCGCGATCTCTCGTCTTGTTCGGTGGCATGGGCGCGTGGGCAATCGTTGCGATGCTGACGATCAATCGCCGTGACGGCGAATGGGTGAAACCGGAGCCGACCCCCGTATCCGCCGACCTCAAACCATTACTCATCGCCGCGATTGCGTACGGCGTATTGCTCTTCGCCCATCCCTTCCTGTCGGGCGTCTCGGCGATGCCGAGTTAGCACGAGTCGGCGCCGATTCACACGGAGCGTCCATCGGCAGTCGGCAGTCGGCAGTCGGCATGATCGAGGCTGGCGCCCATCGGGTTCAAGATGTTTCTGAAAACGATGGTTCGCGACACTCACCGCCAAACAACTTCGTAGAGGAACCCATCGAAGTCAGCAACGAGGATCCAATGCCTTTCGTCTCGGCGAAAACCGCAGACGAGATCCCCGGCTCAATCAAATGATTTTGCTTGCGAACTTCGGGAACAGGACTCTAGTTCCCGGCTTTGCCTGCGGTTCTGCGTGCCGCCACGACGGAGCGAATCCGTTCCGCGGGAACGAAGAGCTCTTCGAACATATAAGCGCTCAGATCGTCCCCAAACGGCTGTTCGGCGAGCGCATGCTTCATGCAGAGGAGCCATGCATCTCGCTCCGCCTCGCCCACTGGCAGATGAATATGCACTTGTGGAATGCGTATCGGGCCATAGATCTCGGCATAACGCTTTGGTCCGCCCGTCCACCCACAAAGAAAACAGATGAGCTTCTCGATGGAGACGGAAAGATCAGAGGGATGCAAACGGCGAATCCTCTGCGCAGCCGGAAGTGAATCCATTTCACGATAGAAGGACTCAACAAGAGCCCGAATCCCCGGCTCCCTGCCCAGAGCCTGGAACGTCGCATCGCCGTCCCCGAAGGCCCGCTCAGCCATGGAGCATTGCTCTGCCACTGACTCGCCGCCTCGACGAAAGATTTCGGTCCCTCACGCTTCGCCTAACTCGGCATTTCGAGCTGCGCGCCGAGTTCATGAACCTTTACGTTCATCGATGCCGGCGGCGAGCTCGCCATGACCTCGCGAAAGGCGGCCATATGCGGGGTCCCGAAATGAAAACGAAGTGCATCCATCGATTCCCAGATCTCGACGATCCGCATCTGATTCGGGTCGCCAACCTCCTGACAGAACGTGTAATCCTGACAACCTTCCTCTGCACGACTGGCCGCCTGCATGGTGACGAGCGCCTCGCGCATTCCAGCGATGGCCTCGACTGAACTCTCGACTTCGACGAGTACGATAATCATGTGACTCTCCAATCTCTTTCCTGGGCTCTATTCTAGCCAATCGTTTCCTGGGGATCGGCGGCGATAGATCTAGCACGCAATGGCTATTGATGTCCTAGAAGAACCTCGAGGTCTGGAAATTCACTCGCCAGCTTGCGCAAACCTGCGAGACTTTCGACGCTGCGCGGGCGATCGAGACTGAAGGTTCCAGGCTCGACGCCATGATCCCAACCCCAGCGAGTATGCGAGGCGTCTCCCACTAACAATTTCGGGCCTGACGTCGTTCGAACAAGGAACGCGGTGCTTCCGGGCGTATGGCCGGGAACGTGAATGGCCCAGGCACTTCCGTCTCCGAAGATGTCGACGACACCCGCAAAACGACGATCAGAGTCGACTTCGAAAGGCCAGACCTGCAGCACGCCGGCGGATTCGATCATCCGGTCGATCGTCCCGCGCGTGAAAAGATTCAGAAAGTTGGAAGCCGAAGTTTCACCGGGTCCCACATAGACGGGGGTTCCCTTCGGCACATCCGGCAGTCCCATCACATGGTCGAGGTGGAGATGAGTCAAGAAAACGCCGGCCAACGGCTCCGACTGCGATTGAAGCCAGTCGGCGGTCGTCACATGAATATCAAGAGCCTCGGTATTCATCGCGTTCTCCACCAAGTATGCGATGCGATCATTTCCGTCCGCGCTTTGAAAACCACTTTCTACGCCACTGTCGACGATGAACATCCCGAACTCGGGATGACGCAAGACATGAAAGAAGACTCCGATCGGCTCGTCACCGTCTTCGAGACCTGCCGCCTGCGCAGCCGGATGCTCGAGATTGATCATGCCGCTCCGTGCGACGGCCCAATTCGCGGCTTTGACCGTCTCGAACTCGATGGGACCGGGAAGTTCGATCACCGCAGTTAGATTCCCCGATGCGCTGGATTGGCCGAGAGCCGAGGGCTGCGTCGGGTGGTGGCTGGCCGCACACGCGGCACCCATCAGCCAGAGGCCGATCGGAAATAGAGCGGAGGCCCGGAATTTTCGAGTCGTGATCATCAAATCTCTCCCTGGTTGTCGAGAATGCCTGTGTCGCTCGGGGCACCCTCTGTTTGAGATCAAAGAATCGTCCATCTCATTTCGTATTTAAATTGGCAATAAATGCATGTTAATATGCATATATAAATACATCCTGGGAAGACGCAGAAACGTTCCTGGCCGTGGCCGAGCATGACAGCTTCAGCGCCGCTGCCGCCATGCTCGGGGTAGGTCAGCCGACGATTTCCCGCCGAATCGCGAACCTCGAGAACCGACTGGGGTGTCAGCTCTTCACCCGGAATAAATTGGGGGCCCAGCTGACTGAAGCCGGCGCAAAGCTGCTTCCCGCCGCAGAACAGATGGCGCGCTGGGCCGGAGAATTCGGTCGGCTCGCCCAGGGCACTGAGATCGAGCCGACGGGAACAGTTCGTGTCGCCGCGCCTCCCGGGCTCGCATTCGAAGTCCTGGCTCCGCTGGCCGCGACCCTGCGTGAAGAGCACCCGGAGATCCGCCTCGAAGTGCTGGCGAGCGTCGATTACATCGACCTGGCTCGCGGCGGGGCCGATCTTGCCGTTCGGACGCGAGAGAACCAGGAGCCGGAACTCACGACGATTTACAGTGCAGAATTTTCAACCGCCATTTATGCAACGAACGCGTACAAAAAACAACTCATGAAAAAACTGGCCGACACCGGTCGCCCGTCCAAGCCCTATCGGATCGAAGACCTCGACTGGATCACCTGGGCAACCCCCTACGAACAAGTCGCACCGAGGCCCATGCTCGAACGCCGAATTCCAGACTTCAGACCCGCCTTTGCCTCGGACAACTATCTGGTCCTAAAGCGCGCACTCCTCGCCGGACTCGGTGTCATGGTTCTCGAAAAGCAGGGTGCCGAAGACACGGCGACCGAGAACGAAAGCCTCACAGAGATCGACCTCGGCTTTTCGCTCCCGGCAAGTAGCTACTACCTCATCTGCGCAAAGAGCATGCGGAATGTCCCGCGCGTGCGTGCCGTCGCCAACGTGCTGATCGACCGCCTCCACGCAGCCGATGAGCGAGGTTGGAAGCCTTCGAGTTAGGCGGCCTCGAAACAATCTCGCGCGGCCGCTCATCACGAAGACGATCAAACGTCCGAGCGAATCCCAAGTCGACAGGCAAGTCGAGGGAGAAGGCGAAGCTAGCCAAGAACCTTCCGCGAGATTTCCCCGAGCAGTTCGATTCGCTCCAGGTTATGTCCGTTCACTGGGAGGTCAACGGTGATGCCATCGAGTCCCTTGCTCACGGCGTCAGAAAGCTTCTCGCCCACGGTATCGGGGTCGCCGTAGATCAGTCGATCCTTCAGCATCCCCTTGATCGCATCATTCCAGCCCTTGATCTTGCCGATGGCATCCATATCCGCCTCGAGTTCCTCCATCGTCGGCGCCACCGCCACCATCATCAGCTTCGTGACCGTGA
This sequence comes from Myxococcales bacterium, assembly GCA_012959805.1. Taxonomy (GTDB): domain Bacteria; phylum Myxococcota_A; class UBA9160; order UBA9160; family UBA4427; genus UBA4427. The sequence goes on from DUCN01000042.1 coordinate 221,121, forward strand.
TCTCCGAACGATCACGACCCAAGCGCTCACAATGCCCCGCCAGCGCTTCGAGCTTGCGCGGAATCTCATCGGTCTCGCAGATCAGATTCGACTCATCCGCGTATTGCGCGACCATGCGAAGCGTCTTTTTCTCACCACCACCGCCGATCATGATTGGAATCTTCGAGATCGGCGCCGGCGAGTTCACCGCATTCTCGACGGAATAGTATTTGCCCTTCAGCGTCACCGGCTCACATCGGAGCATCGGCCCAATGATCTGGAGTGCTTCATCGAGCTTCTCGAATCGTTCACCAAAGGTGCCGAACTCGAAGCCAAGATCCGTATGCTCCTTCTCGAACCACCCGCATCCAATCCCCAACGTTGCGCGGCCAGCGGAAACATGGTCGAGCGTCGTGATCGTCTTGGCGAGCAAGGCCGGATTCCGATAGGTATTGCCGGTCACGAGCGCGGACAGCCGCACATTCGAAGTATGTTGGGCGATCGCCGAAAGCATCGTGTAGCACTCAAGCATCGGCTCTTCGGGCGCGCCGATCCCCGGCAGTTGGTAGAAATGATCCATCACCATGACTCGGTCATAGCCAGCGGTCTCCGCCGCCTTGGCCTGCGCAATCACCCTGTCGAAGATTTGATCCGGGCGGGAGTCGGGATAGGTAAAGTTGGGAATCTGATAGCCAAGTCGAGTCATCGTTTGAATCCTCCTGGGACGGATAGCGACAGCATGCCTTCTGTGCTCTGACGTGCTGACACTTTTTAGTCTTTTTGTCAGAAAGGCATACTGACAAAACGAGCGACATGTGTCAAACATTGTCGGGACATGTCCGCTGCAGACATCCACAGCTCGGAAGCGAACGACAAATTCGAAAAGCGCGCACGAATCCTCGATGCCGCGCTCACGAATTTTTCGGCCTACGGCTTTGCGCGAACTTCGATGGCGGATATCGCGAAGTCCGCCGACATGTCGCGGCCCGCCCTCTACCTCCATTTCCGAAACAAGGAAGAAATCTTTCGCGCGACCCTCGAGACCATTCTCGATCGGGCGCTTGCGAACGGACAGCATGCCCTCGCCCCCACAGAACTGACCGGCCTAAGAGGCCCCACGCTCGAACGCGCATTGGCGGCGCAGCTGACGACATTTCTCGATCGCTACCACGGCGACCTGATGGAACTCTTTACGGAGACTCTTCACGGTGATGATCTGCTCGCCGCCGACGATTCGAATGCTGCGGACATCCTGGATGACGCCGCCCGACGCTCTCGCGCTGGACTGTCCCGCTATTTCAGCGAGCTGACCGCATTGGGTCTTTTCGATTCCAAGCGATCCGGCCAACCCGCGACTCGCTGGATCGAGATGATCCTGCTCTCCCCTCGCGGTCTCAAACAGGACCGACCGAGTGTCGCTCAATACCGTCGCCGACTCGAAACCCTGGCGATCTGCGTGGCGGCTGGGATGTGCGGAGATTCAGCGACCTCGAATGGGCGCGCCAAATCGAGGAATCGTCCCAGGTAGTCCGTGGATCCGACAAGCACTCGGCGGGTGCCCTGGTCCGCTCGACAATCACCTCCACGACGGGATGCGGACAGCGGCTCGTCGCCAGTCGATGAAGCTCGCGAATCGCTGCGTCGAACTGCTCGCGGTCGATCAGCCAGATCGAAGCGACGTCGCTTATTGCGTCTCCCTCACGCTGTCGAAGAGCAGTCCGTGTTGGTCATCGCTCGCAGGATTTTGTGGAAGCTTTCCTTCGATCCGATCGAATGCGGAACGCAGTTTTGCGTAGGCCTTCTTGAGATCGAGCGGGCAGCGGTTCCCACAGATCGATTTCCTCTGCTCCAATGTCTCGAGCTGCTTTCGAGCCAGGTCGGGCCTCTCTAAGACGAGATACGACAGACCCAGCTCGGCGTAGGCGCGGTGGTAGCCTGCGTCATCACGCTTTGACCTCTTGAAATAACGGACTGCCTGCTTGTGTCTATTCTGGCACTGCAACGACACGCCGCGTAGATAGTTCGCTTCGGAGTTGCGGGGAACGGTCTTCAGGACCCGTTTGAACTTCTTCTCGGCGCGTTTGCAATCACCAGCCGCCAGAAACTCGACGCCGGCTTCGAAAATTTTAGTGAGACCCGGACCGCTCCGGCTCTTCTCCGGTACGAGGGCCCCGCCCTGGCCGCCGGGATTCCCATCAGCAGCTTCTGCCGTCTGTGCCGAGAACGCAGAACACAGGACGATCACAAGAAATAAATGGCGTTTCAAGAATTTGGCTCCGGCAGCGGGAAGTCCCATTATCGCACACTGCGCTGAACCGGCGACCATTTCAGCGTGCCCTCCAAAGTGATCTTTCGGAGCGAAAAAGAAAGGGGCGATGCACAAGCCGCGTGCATCGAGAAGGGAGGGGGGACCCGCTGCCTGCTGGCGAAGCTCGAACGCCATGTACGCTGCCAATGCCGCCGAGATCGGCAGCGTTCCGAGCTAAGCACCGACGATGCCGCTCACCATCCCCCAATCCGTCCCCTTGTTCCAGAGACCGAGACCGAAGAGTCCACCGGTCGAAACTTCGCAATACGCGATGTCAGCTCCCTACCCATGAACCGAGGGCTAGCCGAGGACGCCCGCATCGCGCAGCTTTTGAATCCCTTCGGCGTCGAGATCGAGATCCTGCGCGAGAACCTCGTCCGTATGTTCGCCGAGATAGGGTGCACGCTCGAATTCGACATGGCTCTCGGACAAGCGAGTGGGGAAACCGAGCAGTGGAACTTCGCCTAGCTCGCGATGTTCGACCTTCTTGATGAAGCCGCGCTCCTGCAGATGCGGATCATGATAGAGATCATGGGTGTCCAGCACGGCTGAACACGGAACACCGGCTTCACCAAGAATCCGCATCGCTTCATGCTTCTCGAGCTGCCGCGACCAACTCGCAATCTCGTCGAATAACGCCTCGCCGTTTTCTTCTCGTGCGCCGCCTGTCGCGAATCGCTCATCGGCGATGAGATCGACGCGGCCGATCGCCAGACACAGTGCATCCCAATGCCGCGCGGTGACGGTAATCAGATAGATATAGTCATTGGGTCCCCCACCCAGGCACGGATAGAGTTCCGTGGGCAGCGTCCCCATGCGATTGCCAAGTCGCGGCGCCGCCTGGTTGCCCCAGTCTGCCAGCAGCGCGATGCGCGTCCGCATGTAGTAGGTCATCGCCTCCTGCATCGAGAGTTCGATCTTCTGGCCCTCTCCGGTCCGCAGACGTTGGATGTACGCAGCCAGAATCGCCATGCCCGCCTGCATCCCGGTTCCCGAATCTCCCATCGTCGGTCCGGGAAGAATCGGCGGTCCACCCATTTCTCCTGTGGCCGACATCGCCCCAGAAGAAGCCTGGGCCACCATGTCATAGGCTTTGAAATCGGCATAGGGACCGCTTGCCCCGAAACCCTTGATGGCCACGAAGATGACCGCCGGATGAATCGACTTCAGCGTTTCGTAATCGAGATCGAATTTGTTCATGACCCCGGGACCAAAGTTCTCGATCACGATGTCGTAGTGGGGCAGAAGTCGCAGAAACAGATCGCGCCCTTCCGAACGCATCAAGTCGATCGCAAGACTCCGTTTATTCGCATTCCAATTACAGAAATACGGCGAGTAATCCCCGCCGACCGCGAGTGAACGACCCGGGTCACCCCCGCCAATCGACTCCACCTTAACAACATCGGCGCCCATCCAGGCGAGCGCCTGGGTGCAGGAGGGCCCCGCCTCGTATTGGCTCAGATCAAGAATCCGAAGTCCATCCAATGCCGGCATCTGCGAACCTCCTGTCAGCGGCTGAGATCATCGGTCGAGGCGAACCTCTCCCCGACCCACGCCGAATGTACGCGGCTCCTCTAGAGCGCGCTCAAAATTGCTTCAGCACTACTCACTTCGAATTTCCCCGGCGCCTCGACCGCGAGTGTCGTCACGACCCCGTCTTCGACGATCGCCGCGAATCGCTGACAGCGAAGTCCAAAGCCAATTCCCGAGCCATCGAAATCCAGTCCGAGCGCCTTCGAAAGATCACCATTGCCATCCGCGATCATGCGAACCCGGTCGCTGGCACCACGGTCTTCGCCCCAGGCGCCCATCACAAAGGCGTCATTCACCGACATACAGATGACGTCGTCGACACCCTTCGCGCGAATCGCATCCGCCTGCTCGACGAATCCCGGCAGATGCTGATTCGAACACGTCGGCGTAAACGCACCGGGCACTGCGAAGAGAACAACCTTCTTTCCGCCGAAAAGATCATCAGTCGAGATGTCGTTCATGTCCGTCGCCTTGACCGTCACGCTTGGAATCTTGTCGCCTACTTGAATTGCCATATCGAGCTCCTTCATTTGGGTTGAGACCACGTCGCTGTTTCCGGATTCGGTCACAGCTCTTGGGTCGCAGCCCGTGGGTCACAATGTTAGTCGAATTGAATGAACGCGGTCCGGCTACGCCAAGTCCGCAGAGAGAGAAGCCCTGGCCTCACCCTCGATCACAGTCTTTCCCGCATAGTTTGGATGATCCACGCGAAGCTCGACCGTCACATCGGGATCCCGAAATCGCTTGGCCAACTCGGGACCTAGCGGAAAGCGAATATATTGAACAGCCGACACTCGATCTTCCTGGAATTGTTTATCGTCAAAAGTAGCTGACACACTTTCGCCGCCGATATCGAGATGCACATGCTCGTCGATCCCGATCAAACGATCGAGCTCCGACCGAATGCTCGTCTCGCTCGGAATTTCGATCATCAATGTAGCCGAAAGCTCAGCCGCACCGGGAATCAGCTCATTGTAGACCGCGACTTCCCCAGCGATCGCTTCTTCTGAAACCAGACGCTCGGCCCGAGTCATCTCCTGAATCTGGAAGAGGACCGTGTCTCGGTTCTCGAAGAGAAAGCAGAGAATCTCCCCAACATGAACTCGGCGAGGCTTCTTGTCTTTGATCATCCGCGCGAGAACCTCCTCTCGGACCTTCTCATAGGCGGTGAGATCCAGCACATCGCTGGTTTCAATTTCTTTCATCGCTCAACTCTCCTGCCTTCCATTCGAGAGGCCACTCGTCGGGCTATCCGTAAGGCCATAGGCATCACGCAAGAGCACGATCGGATGGAACGCCTCTCGACCGGTTTGCTCTCTGATGCGAAGTGCCGAAAGTGGGCAATCCGTTGCAACGTGATCTGGCGCGGCCTCGTTAATCGCCATCGTCAGATTTGAACACACCTTCAGACTCTGTTCGTAGTAGCGCGCCTTCATGCCCCAGGTTCCATCCACGCCGGAGCAGGCATCGACCATCACGACCTCCTCCGCAACGAGCCCCAGAATCTGCTTCGATCGAAAACCGATATTCTGCGCCTTGAGGTGGCAGGGCAAGTGATAGGCGACACGCCCCAGCTTTCGCGGGAAGTCCCGATCGAGCTCCTTGGCGGCTGCAAGCTTGAAGACATACTCCCCGAGGTCGAGCGTATTGGCGGCGACGAGCCGCGCATCCTCCGTTTCCAACATTTCCGGAAATTCTTTCTTGAGTTGGTACGAACAGGTGGGACCGGGGACAACGACCTGTAGGCCCTCGCGAATTCGCGGTGCCAGACCGGCCACGACCTTTGCCGCATTCTTCCGCGCGCTAGCGAGGTCTCCACCATGCAGAAAGGGCGCACCGCAACAGGCGTCATACCCCGCCTCGACGCTGATTCCATTGTGTTCGAGAACTTGAACGGCCGCCCGAGCGGTCTCGGCCTCGCTGTACTCAACGAAACAGGTGCTGAACAGAATGACTCGGCCCTTCTCCTTCAAGACGCCAGGCCTTTTGGCGAGCCCCTTCGAAAAGGGTTGTTTTTCGTAGGTCGGCATGATCCAGCGCCGATCGATGCCGGTCGTCTTTTCCATCAAGAGACGAACCGCGCGATTCTTGAACGCTGCATTTGTCAGTTTCGCGCTTCGGCAAGAGACCTTGCCCATCAAGTCTTGTTGTGAGCCGAGCCGCTCCGAAAGAGGAATCCCCTCTTCTCTCGCAGCCACCAGTTTGGCCCGGGTCATGAGCTTCGGGAAATCGATCGCCCATTCATGGTCCGGATGATAGGGGCAGTGGTTGTAACAGAGCTTGCATTGGTAACAGAGATCCACGACCTCGCGTCGCTCTGTCACCGTCAGCTCCGAGGCTTCCTGCTCGTGACGATCGATCGATTCGAAGAGACTCGGGAAGGATGGACAGAGCGGCAGGCAACGACGACAGTCATGACATTTTTCGAACACGCGCGTGAGCTCAGCGTCGAGGGCGTCTCGATCGAGGAACTCTGAATCTCGCAGACTGGCGTTCTTCATGACTGACTTCCTTGGAGCCGGGAACCCTTCGGGTTCCGTCGAGTTCCCCCAACTCAAAGAGTTGGGGGAACTCGCGCGCATCGCTCAGTACGAGTTGCGAGTTGGAACGGTGGGGTGGGCGGGCTAGAGGGTTTCGAGACCGTCCAGGGCTTTTTGGAAGCGCCCGGCGTGGGATTTCTCGGCCTTCGCGAGAGTCTCGAACCACTCTGCAACGTCCTCATGACCCTCATCCCGCGCGGTCTTCGACATTCCCGGGTACATCTCGGTGTACTCGTAGGTCTCTCCGGCCACCGCGGCGCCCAGATTCTGGTCCGTATTGCCAATCGGCTTTCCCGTCGCCGGGTCACCGACACGCTTCAGGAAATCGAGATGACCATGCGCATGGCCGGTTTCCGCTTCGGCCGTGTCGCGAAAGAGTCCGCCGACATCGGGATAGCCTTCGATATCCGCCTGCTTGGCGAAATAGAGATAGCGACGATTCGCCTGGGATTCCCCCGCAAACGCGTCCTTCAGGTTCTGATGAGTCTTGCTTCCGTCCAGGTCAGCCATCTTGATTCCCTCCTTCTCTTGGTTATTCGTGGTTGTTCATGGTTGTTCATGGTCACTATTCATGATTCAGGATCTGCACACTCCAGGCAGATTCCGGAAATGGAAATCGAGACGCGAGCCGGCTGATGGCCGTAGTCGCGAACAAGTTTCTGTTTCAGTCCACGCGGCTCTGGAATCTCGATATCGAGAATCCGGCCACATCGTTCGCACGCGAAATGATGATGCCTGGACAGATTTCCATCGTAACGAGTCGCCCCGGAAGAAACCTTCACCTCTTCGAGATCACCGTCCTCGACCAGAACTTCGAGATTTCGATAGACCGTACCCAGCGAAAGACCGGCTAGAACAGGCTCGAGACCCTGATAAATTTCATTCGCCGTCGGATGCGTATCCGTCGCCCGCACCCAATCCAGGATCTGGTCGCGCTGGCGCGAACGATTTCGGCGCGGCAGCGCCGAATCTTCAGGGGGGGTTGGGTTCACGCTCCGAGCATAGAGTGCCGGGTCACCGACCCGCAAGATAAAATAGGAAGAATTCCTGATTTTGAAGACCGCGGCGGAGCAGGAAAAGAATCGCTCGAACCGAGCGAGCTGAGGGATCGGAATGACTCGGGTGCTAAGTTGCGTCTACCGCACCGCAGGTCTTCCGAGCACACCCATTCGGTCATGCGAATTCGGCCCATTCCCAATGATGCGAGAGAGAAAGAGAAGATGATCTCGACCGACAGAGTGCCTAGCCAAGCCTTCTGGGCCCTCGCATTCGCTCTGACTTGCTTCGTTCTTTTTTTGGCCCGACCGGTGGCCGCAGAAGACTTCACGGTCAACACGACCGCGGATAGCGGTGCTGGCAGCCTTCGTCAGGGAATTACCGATTCGAATGACGCACCGGACATGGACAATACAATCAACTTCGAGGGTTTCGAGGCTGGAAGCGAATCAACATTCCTGCTCGGCGCACCAGTGCTCGAGGTCGACGGAACCCTGGTCCTCAATGGAACGGGTTCGGGAGGCCTCGATATCCGAGGTGACGGAACGAACTTATTGAGCGTCGATCGAGGCGGTCAACTTCAACTAAACGACATCTCGTTCTCGGCTGGCGAGCTCTCGCTGGGTAGCTCCTCTAGCCTAACGTTCGATGTCACGGGCGACACCATCACGATCAGCGACACCATCACCGAAACTGGGACCAATGCCGCAGCGGTTATAAAATCGGGCGCTGGGACACTCATCCTAACCGGAGAGAATACTTTCACCGGCGTCACCCAGATCAATCAAGGCACACTCGAAGTCACAACCTCTGCGATCAGCATGGACGTGGGAACACGACGCGACACCATCCTGCGCTTCTCCGAAACTCCGGACCAGGAATACGGCGGTAGGATCTCCGGGGCAGGAGCTGTCGAAAAGAGCGGAGCAGGTACCTTGACGTTGACCGGCACCAACAACTACGAGGGCGGCACGACGATCAATGACGGCAAGCTGATGGGGACCCCAGATTCGATTCAAGGCAACATCGCAATCAACTCAGGGGCCGCCCTCGAAATTACCGACATTTCTGACCGAACGTTTGTCGGCTCGATCACTGGCGCGGGAATGTTTGTAAAATCGGGCACCGGCATCCTGACTTTGGACCCGACCTCCGACCCCAACTCCTGGTCCCAAGGACAAGTAACGGACGGCACGCTCCAGGGAGATGCCGCCGCGATCTCCGGAAACGTGAATATATTTCCTACGGCAACGCTGGCCATCAACCAAACCGGAACGGCGAACCTTAGCGGAAACCTCCGTGGTGCAGGTAAATTTGAAAAACTCGGCGACGGCACCCTCACGCTGACCGGAAACAACTCCGGCCTAACAAATACTTCGGCCGATGCGATCATGGTGAGGGAAGGAAGTTTGATCGGAAACACATCGAGTCTTCCAACGAACTTCCAGCTTCAAATGGGGACTTCGCTGATGTTCAACCAGTCGGTCGCCGGAACCTACGACAACACGATCAGCGGCAACGGGAACTTCATCAAAACAGGTTCCGGCACGCTTACATTGAGCGGTGTTCAGACCTACACCGGCTCGACGACGATCAGCGCCGGGCGTCTCAACGTCGACGGGCTCGAAACACTCAACACCACAGTCGCGAGCGGGGCAACGCTTGGAGGAACCGGCAGCATCAACGGTGATGTCCTGAATTCCGGACGAATCGCCCCGGGCACCTCGATCGGAACGCTCCAGGTCGACAGCATCTCTTTTTTACCGGGCTCGGTTCTCGAGATCGAGATCGATCCCAGTGGCGCGACGGATCTACTCGACGTCGAAGGGCAGGCAGATCTCGCCGACGCTGCTTTAGACCTCAGAATCGGAATCGGAACCTATACGAATGCATCCTTTACGATTGTGGAAGCGCAAGCGGGCACGGAAGTCGACATCCCTTCGGTTGCACTCGACTTCCCACTTCTCGACATCGTTCTGGAGCAGTCGGAGTCGCGCAATGCTCTCGTCCTCACTGTCGACTCGACCGGAGAGGACATCGGCGATGTCGCGACGACGCCGAATCAGCGCGCTGTCGGAAATGCACTCGATGAGGAAACACCGGCAGACGGGACCGATCTGAAATTGGTGATCGATGCTTTTTCCACTCTCCAAAGGCCTGAGTTCGAGGCTGCCCTTGATTCTCTTTCGGGCGAGACCCTCACCCAGTTCGCGACCGCACGATTCGAACTCGCGGACCGCTTTGATTTTTCCCTGCATTCCCGACTGCGAAACGCAAGCGACGCGCTGGATGTCTCACGACGCCGCCGAGGCCGACGGCGAAAAACATCCATGGGACTTCCTGGGCTCAGTGCCGCCAGCACCCGTCCGGTCACTCCACAGATCGACTTTTGGTCCGAGCCCTTCGCAGTCTTTGGAGGCATCACTGGTCATCAAGGTGAGAGTGATGTCGACTACACCGTCTTTGGTGGCGCCCTCGGTGTCGAGACCCACCCCTTCCCCTCCAAGACGAACGAACTTCGCAACATTCGCCTAGGTGCGGCTTTCGCTTATGGCCGAAGCAAATTGAAATTCGACGACCGGACTGGAAGCGGCACCGCAGATTCTTATATGGGCGCCCTGTATGGTGGATGGTCCAATGATCGATTCCGAGCGGCTCTTTCGGGTCGCCTTGCCTACTCGGATATGGACAGCAAACGAAGGATTGTCGTTGGCACGTTGGATCGAAAGGCCAAGGCCGATTTCAACGGACTCGATCTAGGAACTCGCGTCGAAGTCGGCGGAAAATGGATTTCGAACGAAGTGTTCGTGCTCGAAAGTTACGGAGGTCTCGACTATGCGCATCTGCAGCGCTCGTCGATTCGAGAACGGGGCGCGACTTCCATCAATCTGCGCATCGATCGTGAGAAGCTCGAGACGCTCCGGTTCAACTTCGGTACGCGACTCGTCGCTCTCTTCGACCTCGATGCGGACACCTGGATACTGCCCGAGATTCGAGCGGAATGGCATCATCAGTTCTTAGATCGCGACCGAGCGATCGACGCGAACTTCGCTGGTGCCACCGCGAATCCCGGCTTCAAGATTCGGGGAGCGGATCTTCCACCAAACTCGGCCAGCGTCGGCGTGGGCTGGACCGTTCGGACGCGTTCCGGCTTCGAGGCCGCCATCAACTACGATCTTGGAATCGATACAGATCGCCTCGCCAATGCCATCGGACTTCGCATCGCCACCTATTGGTAGAGTCGATGGATCGGTCGCGCGCACTCAACTCCTGGCCAAGACGACGGATGCCGACGACCCCATGAGTCAGCTGAAAGCGGCGCTTTCCAAAAACGGCGGTCATGCGTTCGAGATCCACTCCTAAACGCTACGGAGCGTCATGCTGGGCGGACTCGCGAATCTTCGTCATATCCGCTCCCTTCTACGCGATGCCCTCGGGACAATCATTGGGCGATACGCGTCACGCTCGATCCACGAACCCAGACCTCGCGACCACTGAACAGACGAATCCTTGTCCATTCCTGCCGATGTTCGAGAATTTCAACCTCGGCCCCGGCCGGGAGTGGCTCCGGAAGCGCCAGGGCTGAGAGTCGGGAATCCGCGGAGCGTGCAAGCGTTTCGCCCGCAGTCACGACAGCGCCACGCCCCGTCTGCGAACCCTGATCGAATAACACGGACGCGAGAAGAAGCGCCCATGCAGCAGCCCCCAACACGGCCAAGCCGCGCCACGCACCCTCTCTGCGTCGATTCGAAATGGCCAGACATCCCGCGGCGAGCAGAAAGAAAGCAGCCGCAAGGTTTGCACGCTGAACGGCCGGAATCTTTCGATAGAAGAAGAGAACCTGTGACCGGTCACTCGAATCCGGCCGTGAAACCCAGCTCGGAAGCAGCCCGCGAACGTAAGTGAGATTCTGAAGTGCCGTCGTCACCTCAGGATCCAGTAATAGCGCCCTGCGATAGGCCAATACGGCTACACCGATCTCTTCAGACTGCAAGGCCGCGTTTCCCAGATTCGTCAGGAGCGCCGCGTTCCAAGCTCCGGACTCGAGCAGCGATGCGAAGCCAGCTTCCGCCTCCGAAAAATTCGCGATTCGAGAATCACGATTCGAATCCTCGAGCGCGCGCGCATAGAAAGTGAGCGCCCGCTCCAAGCGCAGCTCTTGATCGGTCGCGTCCTGCAGCTCCGCGTGAACTGGGAAAGCCAGCGTCATCGCCGCACCGAGTACTGAGATCAAAACCAACACTTCGAATGCGGCGCGCTTTGCCAATGTCGTCATGATCCGGACCCACCCGATTGCCCTGGGCCTGACTTCGATCGTTCGGCAACCAGATTCACCGCTCGTTCACGCAAGGAGTCCGGCACCTGTCCCGATACTTGCTCGCGTGCCGTGGAGGCCCCAGCTCCCGCTGCGAATCGGAGCGTGTCACATTCCGCGATCAGCGCATCCAGGTCCTGACTCGCCTCTTCCGGAAGTTCAGCGACCAATTCCCGCAGCACTCGACCCAACGCCGCCGCACCCGCCTCCTTTGGGAGGCCGAACGCGGTCAACAACTCTCGCTCGACCCGCTTGAAGACCCTTGCGCGATGCAGGAGCGCAGGATTGATCGCCCGTCGCCGAGCATCAAAGACTGCGAATAGAAGCACCGCGAGTCCCGTTCCATAAAGCCCAATCGCGAGCGGCCGATTTCCGCCCACTACGCGATCATCTCGCAGCAGTCGTGCCGGGTCGCGTTCAACCGCCAAATTCGCTGCCGACATAGCAAGAGACGACCTTCGAATGGTCGCGCCTCCCGAAATTTCGTCCGGCAAGGTACCGCTAATCACAGTCGAGTCGGTCGGAAGCATCGCGCCTGGCCGAGGGTCGGTCGGACTGCCCGGCAACGAAGCCGATCGCTGTTCTGGCCTTCGGGCCACCGCATCGGCGCCAATGACCTCGGCCGCGCCGACCGAAAGGGCGATCGGCCGAGAGGTCGTCGTCTGAAAACTTCGCGTTTCGGCATCGAACCACGAATACGCCAGTGCCGGAATTTCTCGAACCCCCGCATCCAGCACACGAAGCACAACGTCGAAATGTTTCCCGTCGTCATCGACAATTCCGGCAGGCGAATCCTCTGGAATTCGAAAATGTTCCGAGTCCAATAGACCTGCCGCATCGAGCGGCGGCAAGCTCGCACTCGACAGGTCGCCGTCACCGCGCAGCAAAAACGAAAGTGCGATCGGCTCGCCCAACTGAACGACGCTGCGATCCGCGGTGACTTCCAGACTGAATCCCACACCCACCGCCCCCGCAAAACTCTCCGGTCGACCTTGTTTGGGAACCTCACCGACTTCGATCCGAATCGGATCACCAGCCGCCATCAACTTCTCCGTCGAAGTCGCACGCCGCTGATTAAAGACATCGCGCCGAAAGCCTACGCCTCGACTAATAAAGACCGTCGCGGGGGCCGCCTCGATCGCCTCCGCCGAAACAGCAATCATCGTGCGCTCGGCCCGGATCGTCAGCATCGGTCGCCCTCGAATGACGCTCTCTCGAGAACTTGCCGAGAGCATGAGGACGCCGGATTCGGTCTGAATCTCAAGTTGGGTATCCGGATTCGCGGACGGCTCGTCGATAAAGCGCAGCGTCGACAAATCGAAGAGCGGCACATGGATCTGGTAGGACACGAGATCGCGCTGGGTCTCACGAGCGATTTGAAACTCGATGACGATTGGAACTTTTTGCCCAACAAAAATCGGCCCAGTGGGAATCTGAAGATCGATGCCTACGCGATTCGTCGTCGGAACGCCGCTGATCTCCAGTTCGAAACTTCTCGTGCTTTCCGAAACGCCCGCCTGGCTCACCAGGAACTCGGGAATTCGAGCCCGCCCCTTTCGCGTCCCCGTAAACTCGTAGCGATACACAAAGGTCACTTCATGCACGCGAGTTATCTTGCCATTAATGATCGAGATCGAAGTCGACGTGCTCGGCGAAATGCCCGACAAGCGAAGAACGCCACCCCCGTACACCCCGGTCGAGATCTCAGGCGCGGGCTCCTCCTGAAAGTTCGTTGCCACGACCTGAATCTCGAAGGCTTCACCGACATAATAGGGACCATGCGCGACCTGAACCCGAGCGGCGGGTGCTTCTGCAGCCGGCGCCGCCGTCACCCCTCCGAGAAAGACTAGGCCCAGCGCGAGAAGAACACAGAGTTTCGCCCCTGCACGCATCAACGCATTCTTTCGCGGCTGCACTATTCGTCTCACCAATCTTTTTCCACCGGCTGGGCTCGGCGCTGCTGCTTGCGACGATCCAGATCTCGGCGACGCTCGGCCTCACGATCCCGCACACCTTGGAGCAGCTGCGACGGGTCGTCCATCCTTTCCTCGTCGGAAGTTTCGGAGTCTTGCTCGCCCTCTCCCGAATTCGGATCCTCTTGTGGATCCGAGTCATCGCCCTCGCCACTCTCGTCATTCTCGGACTCATCGGACTCGTCAGGGGGAGACTCTTCTGGCGGAGGCGATAGCAGCGCGAGCGCCTCCTTCAGGTCCAGGGTCGCCAGCGTTTGTTGCGGCAGCGCTGGTTCGATCGGAAGACCATCGTCTTGAAGCGTCTCGCCCGCCGCGCTCATGGCAAGCCCTGCCGAGGCAACGTACTCCGCCGCCTTTTGGATTCTCAAAGCATCCGCCTGCGCGTCGGGCCCCGCTTCTTCTGAAGGCGCGGCCGCCATTTCCTCCGCTTGCCCGCGTAGCGCATCCGCGATCTGGTCCGCGCGCGATCTGAGTTCACCCTGTTGGTCGACTAACACAGAGGCTCGCATACGCGTATCGGGCCCGCGAAGGAATCCATCGACCGTCTCCTTGACCGGCGATTCGGGAGCGCTTGCCTCCTGGTTCGGCGAGATCTCGACCGGATCCGCTTCGAGATCCTTCGTCGACTCCGCAACCGAAAGAGCGGCCGCATCCTGGGTCTGGTCCTGAAGTTCGACCTGATCGGCCGCGAGCTTGCGGACATGTTCGGCAATCGTGAAGAAGAGACTGCGAAGTGCATCGAGCTGTTTGGCAGCGCGCGCAGCCGACTCCTGCACCCCCGGCCAATCTGCACGATCCGCTTCGTCCACTCGCCGGATCGCGTCGGTCGCTTCCATCATGGCACCCGAGGCAAGCGCGAGACGCTGACGCGCGAGATCGAATCGCTGCACCTCGAGCTCGGCGGGGTCCGGTTCATCCCCTTCAGCCCCGGCTTGCGGCACTGCACTTCCGGCACTCGCATTCGCCTCGATCTCGGCCAGACGACTCCGTTCTTCGCGATCGAGAAGGCCCTCGAGTCGAAGCGCACGCGCCTGATTCTTCTCTTGAATTGCCTCGATGGTCTTCCTTGCCTGCCCCAAATCGACACCGTGGCCGCCGTCCGCACGATCCTCCGCCGACACCACCGCCTCGGCGCTAACCGCAATCTGGCTTTCATCGGCGAAGGTCACATTCAAGACCTGTCGCAGATCGAAGAAGCTTTCCCGCGCAGCCGCCAACGCCGTGCCCGCTGCGACCTCTCCTTCGAGGGCCGCCGGAAAGCGCTTCTGCCCTATATCCGAACTCACGCGGCCCATCGCCCGCGCCGCTTCTCCGACCAGAGGGGCGGCCTCTATCAGAGCAAGCCTCTGCGCCATCTCCCCTTCGTCAACATCTTCGCCTGGCATCGCAGAGTCCGATGATGTGCCGAATGGGCCCTCGGCCATGGACTGCTCGGCTGCCTTCGATGCCGCATCAAAGCGAGCGGCTAACTCGTCAATGCGCGCCTGAATCTGAAGACTCTCGTCTTCCGCTGCTTCGGGTGTCACGTGCGCGGGAAGTGCCCCGGCTTCGGAAAGGCCCTCACCAGACAGGTCAAGCGTTGTTCTGGCAAGCCCGCCGACTTCGGCGAGAAGAATGTCGATCTGCTCGACGGGATCTCGCAACTGATCCCGCGCGCGCTTCAAGAATCCCAGCGCCGCCGACCCACGCCGATAGGCGCGCTCTGCTCGACGCTGCCGAAGTTGCCTGCGGGTCTGCCCCATTCGATCGATGGACTGATCCAGATAGTCGAGAACCCCTTCGAGCTGCCCCCCACGCAGAACGTCCTCGGGCGTCTTCTGCTCTTCGGCCACGGCGAGAATACGCTGATACTCTCGCTCCACACGCTCAGCCAGGGTCGTTGCTTCGGAGAGCAGGATTCGCTGACTACTGGCCGACTGCCTAAATGCAGGGCGCAGAGTTTCCGCCGCATCGAGTTCGCCCAGGCGACCGACCTGTGCGAGAAGCGCCGCCGAGTCCAAGATGCGCTCTCGCTGTTCAAGAATCATCGCGTCGATCTCGGATTCGAGGTCACCCTCGGTTTTCTGGGCGATCTCGTCCGCCAGGATCAGCGCCCGACGCAATGTCACATCGAGATTGTGGCGTGGGTCCGTTTCGTCCGGTCTGGCTGCCGCCGCCTTGCGAAACCAATCCGCCGCCTCATAGAGCGAATCGAGGGCCTCAGCGGAGTGACCATCCCCCTCGGCCAACAGCGTGTCCGCACGCGCGACCGCAGCCATACCGAGATTGTAGGTCGCCGCATAACGAAGCTCGGCGTCGTCCGTCGCGTCCCGGCGCGCATCCCGAAGCAGCGCAGTCGCCGCAATCGGATCACCGCGACCCAGTTGTTCATTGGCCCGATTGAATCTTTGCCTGGGATCGTCCGTGGATTCCTTCGCTTGGGAGCCGGCCTCATCGTCTGCGACGAGCGGCGTCTCCAAAAATGCCTCCTCGCCGATCGGCGCAGATGTCTGTTGCTGCGTCTGGGCGTGTGCCCAAGGCGCAGGCATTGCGAATGCGAAGATCATCAACATCGAAGTCGCAAGCTGTGCCTTCCGGGATCGGCCACGAGACGCGACCGATGAAATCGACACCGCGCCGATCAAGCTGACGAGGGCTAATAATACGAAGAACTGATAGGCCTCATCCCGAATCGTTCGTCCACGTTCATCGAGCTGGCCACGCGTCAGATCGGCGATATGCGCTTCATAGATCGAGGCCAAATCGAGAACCCCTGTACCAGCGGGCACGTAAGCTCCATCCGTCGCCAATGCGATCTCGCGCAGCAGATCGCCATCCAACCGACTCACGACTGGACGCCCTTCCCCATCGCGCAGCAGGGTCCTTGCTCCCGTCTTCGCATCGCGAAGATAGATCTGGCTTCCGGATTCGTCGCCAAAGCCGATCGCAATAATCTTGATGCCTGCTTCCGCCGCGGCTCTCGCCTCATCCATGACGAATGAATCGTGATCCTCGCCATCCGTAATCAGAATCAGCGCCCGCTGTGCCGGACCTGGTTCGCCCATACCCGCAACGGCACGCCTGATCGGCTCAGCCAATCGCGTGCCACCCCGCGTCACGCTATGCGGTCCGGCGCTGTCGAGGGCCAATCGAAGGAAGCTTTTGTCCGGTGTCATCGGCGAAAGAACGTTTGCCCGACCCGCAAACACGATCAGACCCACATAGTCATTATCGAGATAGGCGAGCAAATCGGAAATCTCTGCCTTGGCTCGCTCGAGCCGCGTGGGCTTCGCATCGTCCGCCAACATCGAGCGCGAGACGTCGAGTGCAATCATGATCTCGGCACCTACCCTGGGACTCGCGACATAACGCACCCCCCACTGAGGCTGCATCAAGGCAGTAATCATCGCGGCGCCGGCCACAGCAAGAAGTGCGATCCGCCCCCAACGTCGCCACCCCGGCGAACCCATGACGAGTCGGTTCTGCAAGGCCGAACCAACGAATCGACCCAGCGCGTCACCGCTGCGCCGCTCGTACCAGATCACGCACGCAACAGCGGCGGCCCAGATCCAGAACAAGCCTGCGAATTCAGGTTGCGCAAAAATGAGCGGAGCCTCGTTCATGACGGGAGCCTCCGAAGCCAGGTACTCGACAATAGAGCGGCGAGCGCCACGGACAGGAGAGCAACAGATACAAAGGGAGCGAAATGCGCCTCGTACTCGAGATATCGAACTTCGCTGACCTCGCTGCGTTCGAGTCGGCCGATTTCCTCGATCACTTCACGCAGCCCGTCCTCATCGGTGGCATGGAAGTAGCGACCGCCACTTCGCTGAGCGATGCGCTGAAGCGTCGTTTCGTCGATCTCCACGGGGACGCGCCGAAGAGAGGTACGACCATCGGCACGCTGTACCGGAAACGGCGCATAGCCCGTGTATCCGGCACCGATCGTATACACCTTGATTCCGTACTGCGCGGCCAGGTCCGCCGCCTGAAGCGGTTCGATTTCGCCGGCGTTACTCACGCCATCGGTCAACAAGATCACGATCTTGGAGGTCGCCTCCTGACGTCGGAGTCGCTCCACTGCGAGAGAAAGGCCTTCGCCCACCGCCGTACCATCTTCTCGCTGATCCGTCGGCGTCTCGAGCTGATCGAGAATCGCCAGAAGGCTTCCATGGTCCAGCGTGAGGGGGCAGAGTCCGTCCGCATATCGCGCAAAACTCACGAGGCCAATCAGATCATCTGGTCGGCCGCCCCCCATTCCGCCCTCCCCCGTCACGAAGTCATGAAAGATTCTCTTGACGACATCGAGCCGACTCGTACTGGTATCACCGCGAACAAAATCGCGCGCCTGCATGGAGCCCGATCGATCGACGACCATTGCAATGGCGATACCTTCTCTTTTGACCTCGCTCACGGCATTCCCTGTCCGAGGTCCCGCCAGAGCGAGAGAAAGCGCCAGGGTGGCCACCGCAAGGAGTGCCGCGGGCAGCCAGGCCAGCCGAATTCGAATCGACGTCTTTCGGACGGTCACGAGCTGAAGGCTCGAATAGCGGATCACCGACGGAAGCCGGCGGGCTTGAACGAAAACCAGTGGTGCGAAAAGTCCGAATAACATCAGAAGCGGATCGCTGAATTCGAAATTGCGCAACTCAAACACGAGCGGGCTCCGAATCTACGTCCGAGACGCGAACGAAGTCCCTCGTCTCAGTGAGAAATTGCTCCGCGGCAGCGATCGACGTGCCAACGACTTCGGCGTCCGGTTTGTGGCCGGCGAATTTTACGAGATCTGCCTCTTCGAGAAAATTCTGCAAAAGATTCTGATGGGAGCGCGCCAGGTCTGGGGAGCGGCCCATCTCGGTGAGAAATTCCTGAGTCGTCAACTCTGGGGAGCGCAGGCCGAAGCGGTCCTCTAGATAGGTACGAACGATCAGCGAGAGTTTGACGTAGAAGGCGTCCATGGTTTCGGCTGTCGGCCGACCGCCGCCCAGTAGGCTGTCAAGTTCCGCTCGAGCCACTTCGAATGCACTTTGACGACGGCGGCGCTCGAGCGCAGCATTGAGAAAGCGCCAGGCGAAGGGACCAAGGGCAAGCGCAACGACAACAAGGACGGCTAATGCAATCCAGATGGATCGTTCCGAAGTCGTCGTGCGTCTCCCAAGGTCCGGATGACGAGGGCGCAGTTCCAGTGGCGCATCTTTGGCGAGAATCGGCGCAACTTCGAGTGCGATGCGATCGGTCATGATTTCGTAGGCGTCCAAACCTTCGGGCGCCTGTTTTTGACCCAGACGGCGATCCACGAATTCGACACGCAGGGGCGGGATCGACTGGATGCCCGAGTGCACGGGTTGGAGTCGGTAGACCTGCCGAGCAAGCGTCT
This sequence comes from Myxococcales bacterium, assembly GCA_012959805.1. Classification (GTDB taxonomy): domain Bacteria; phylum Myxococcota_A; class UBA9160; order UBA9160; family UBA4427; genus UBA4427. The sequence goes on from DUCN01000042.1 coordinate 240,121, forward strand.
CTCCCGCCGGTGTACGGTCTTCGCTGGGTGCGAAGTCGACGATTTCGAACCGACCCAGTGCCTCTCCAAACTCCGGCATCAAAATTTCGACCCCTGCAGCCGCCAGCACGCTGAGTTCGAGTTTGATGATGTCACCAATTACGGGCTCTCCCGGCGACACGGCAACTTTAAGCTGGACCGGACCGAGCGTGGTCTCTTGTCGGATCGTTTCCACCGCGGCAACCGCCCCCGCAAGCAACACCCCAACAGTCACCCCTAAGAGAAGCGTCACCGCCCGCTGGATTCGATGCATTTTTCGCATCATCGGCCGCGCCTCTCGCGCATCTTGAAGAATCGAACCAGGGGATCCACGACATCACCGGCCGCATCCACATGAATAAAATCGATCCCCACCGCGGCAAATCGTTTCGCGAGATCCCGCACACGGACCATTGCGCGCTCCCGCGTCTCGTTTCGGAACGCACGAGATCCCGTATCCACCAACCGAGCTTCACCCGACTCCGCATCACGCAAAGCAACGAGTCCGACATCCGGAATCTCGAGCTCGTTCGGATCCGTCACGAGTACTGCGATCACATCATGCTTACGATTTGCAACGACCATCGCCTTCTCGAATCCCTCGTCCAGGAAGTCGCTGACGACGAAGCAGATCGTTCGTCGTTTGGTGACCTGCATGAAGAACTCGATGGCGCGGCGGATGTCCGTCGCCTCTCTTGGCGCACGCGGTTCGCGGCCGCGCAAGAATTTCGTCGAAAGACTCGAGAGCCAACCCTTTCCGGGCGATGCATTCGCGAGTTCGTCGACATTGCCATGTGCCAAAACTTCACGCACAACGCGAAGCGCATGTTTCTGGCCCTTCCGAGGCGGAATGAACTGCTCGAGTTCGCTATGGAAAAGCGCCAGCCCCACCTTGTCATCATTGCGAGTAGCGGAAAACGCGAGCAACGCACAGAGTTCAGCCGTCGCCTCTCGCTTGCTCCGCCTCCCCGACCCGAAATCTTGCGACGCGGAAACGTCCGCCATCAGCATCAAAGTCAGCTGGCGTTCCTCTACGTAACGCTTGACGTAGGGCTCGCCCATTCGCGCCGTGACATTCCAGTCGATCGATCGCACGTCGTCGCCGGGCACATAGGGACGAACTTCATCGAATTCGATTCCACGTCCCTTGAAGACGGAAACGTATTCACCAGCCAATACGTCCGCCACCTGGCGACCGGTGCGAACCTGTATTTCGCGAACGCGGCGAATGATTTCACTAGAGAGCATTGAGGGCGATCCAGTCGGTGGTTAGGCGGGGCGAGTCAACACAACTCGGCACTACTCCACACTAGGGAACGAGAACACCGGCGAGAATTCGCTCGATGATGTCTTCGCTGGTCTTACCCTGGGCTTCCGCTTCATAGGTGACGACGACTCGATGTCGCATGACATCGAGGGCGAGATTCTTCACGTCGTGAGGCGTCGCATAATTGCGACCTTGGAGAAAGGCGTGGGCTTTGGCGGCCTTGGTCAAGAAGAGCGAGGCCCGCGGCGACGCGCCCATCTCGATCATTCCCTCGAGGTCCGAGAATCCCGCAGCCTTGGCATCGCGCGTCGCATGCACAAGATCTACGACATAGGCCTTGACCTTTTCGTCGACAAAGACCTCATTGACGATCTTTCGAGCGGCCAGGATCTGATCGGGCGTGGCGACTGGGCTCACCTTGATTTCGGAATTCCCCGCCGCCATTCGGTCCACGATCTTTCGTTCTTCATCCTTCGTCGGATAACCGACGACGACCTTCAACATAAAACGATCAATCTGCGCTTCGGGGAGTGGATAGGTTCCCTCCTGCTCGATCGGATTCTGCGTGGCCAACACCAGAAAGGGTTCCTCGAAGGGAAACGTCGTTCCCCCAATCGTGACCTGTCGCTCCTGCATCGCCTCGAGCAGAGCAGCCTGTACTTTTGCAGGCGCGCGATTGATCTCATCCGCGAGAACAAGGTTCGAAAAGATGGGGCCCTGCTTGACGCTGTAGGTGCCCTCTTTTGGATTGAAGATCTCGGTCCCGATAACGTCCGCGGGCAGCATGTCGGGCGTGAATTGAATACGCGAAAATTTTGTATCGATGGCCGTCGCAAGAGTCTGCACTGTCAATGTCTTGGCCAGTCCGGGAACGCCTTCGAGCAGGACGTGCCCGCCCGCCAGCACGCCGATCAGTAGTCGCGAGATCATCTCCTCTTGCCCGACGACGACCTTGCCGACTTCATTCATCAGATCGCGAAAGACCTGCGCATGTTCTTCAAGTTGCGCTGGTGCGCCCTCATTCATCTTTGATCTCCTATTTTCGAAAGAATTCGTCACCACGAATCTCGAATCGGTGGCTCATCATATTCAGTTGGGATTTCGCCTTCTCAGCGAAGCCGATCAAACAGCTCAAAAAACTCTTCAAAGGCCTTCATCTGGTTGCCGACCGCCGAAGAGGGCACGAGAATCGGAGTCCGAAGACCCGCGTCGTACCACGCCGCAAGTCCATCAAGCACTCGTTCCGCGGGTCCATAAAGCGTGCAGTCCGAGAGCCATTCGTCCGTCATGAGTTCGGGAAGTCGATCACGATCGCCGACCTCGATGGCCTTCTCGATGGCTTCCATCTCCTCGACATAGCCCGCTTCCTTCCAATAATTTCGATAGTTCGGAAGACCCAAATACATCTTCAGCGTCTTTCGGTTCACGGCTGCGGCGGCTTCGAGATCGTCGCAAATGCATGTCGGAATCATATTCCCAATGAAGAAGTCGTCTCCGGTTCGCTGCTGCTCGGAAAGAACCGAGATCGAAGTCGAGAAATGACGCCGTGACGCATTCGCAAATACGACCCCTTCAGCGAGTTCGCTCGCCAATGCCACCATCTTCGTTCGCAAGCCGGCAACCACGATCGGTGGTAAATCGCCAATCCGCGGAACTTCTCGCAGATTCGTAATGAATTCCCGCATGTCGGAAAGCGGCTTCCCCGCCTGGATTCCAGCACGACGATGCACCGGCCCATGACTCACTCCGACACCGAAGCGAAAGCGTCCGTTCGATAGTTCATGAATCATCGCCGCCGTCTGCGCGTAATCCGAGACATGTCGCATGTAGAGATTCACGATCGACGTCCCGAAATGAATCGTCTCGGTCACATGAGCAAGCGACTGGGACAAACCCATCGCGTCCCCAAAACTCGCGCAGTAGATCCCGGCAAATCCGCGCGACTCAATCTCGCGACCCAATTCGAGGGTCGCCTGGCGTCGCTTGGGCACGGCGGCCAATGCGACCGCGGGCAGCGGGATTGCTGTCGATGAAGAGGTCGATTCTTTTTCGGAGGTCATCGTGTTCGTTCCTTGGTTGAATTTCGTTCGTGGCTTGTATGCCGTTCGCTTCGTTCTAGATGGTCATGCGTGGCGCGTTCAGATCGATCGGGTGCGGAAGAAGGTCATCCCCATCCACCGACTGATCTTGCGGAGCACTTCCCGGCGGTGGTGGTCGATCGTCTTCGGCGCGTTCCCCTGTAAACCGTCTGCGCTGCTCGATGAAATAAGGCTCGCTCGGTACGAGACGAATGGCTTCTTCGATCGTGAGCAGCGCACCCACGCGATCACCTCGCTGAAACAAGGCTTCCGCCAGTGTATCGAGAATGTCGGGATGCATCCTCTGCGTACTGGCGACCGCTCGATCCGCCAGGGCAACCGCATATTCGAGAGCCGCGGATGACGCCCCGCCCCCGGTCGCGATGAACCAAGCCGCTGCATTTTCATGAGGGTAGAGATCCAGCCGAGTCGGCGAGTTCAAGAGTCGTGACGCATGACGTTCGAGGGCATTCATGTCATGACGCATGAGGGGCAGTGAACCGAGGATGCCGAGAATTAAGAAAACGGCCGTCACGTAGGCGGCCAGCCGCTGAGGCGGGGTCGGTATGAGGCTTTCGAGAGTCGGGCGACCAAGATTCCAAGCGGCAAAATATCCAGCCAGGAAACCTCCTAAATGCGCGCCGCCCGCAACGTAGTCCGAGAGGAGTCGATCGATCACCACGAATTGAAGGATCAGCACAGCCACGAAGAGTCGGCGTGGCAATCGCCAGAACGCGGGAAGCGATTCCGGGTAGTTGAACTCGAGGGCGAGAATCGCACCCGCCAAAGCCGAGACCAGACCGGAGGAGCCCAGCACGGTCTGTTGATCCCCAAACTGAATTCCCGCGATCGTCCCAATCGCACCGGCGCCCAGGATCGCCGCCGTTCGCCACGACCCCAGCGGCCGTTCGACGAGATGACCAAGAACGACGAGCCCACCCACATTGACTGCGAGATGAAAGGGTAGACGCGGCAGGCCGTGCAGAAAGTGCGCGGTCACCCCGCGCCAGAACTCGCCCCGAGTAAACAGGTCCGGAACAAAAGCGCCGACCTGCTCGATCATGGGATCGCGAAGCTGAAACCAAGTTCCGAAAACACAGAGCACGACGGTGGTCCAGGTGACCCAACTGACAGTCTTGCGATTCCCGAGCCGATCGAGCCGGTCCATTTCATCCAGCCAATGACGACCGTCAGGACGCTCGGCCAATCGCGAGAGCAAGAGTCGGCGGGCGTCGGAGGGACCCTCTTCGGGATCCCTGAATCGACCGTTTCGAATCGTAAGCAATTTCGAATTCAATCCAATCAACAACATCTGATCGGCCACGTAAACATGCGTCATCGACTCGTATGCATGCAGAGGAGATCGTGTCCGCCCCCTGGATTCGAGAACCCGGAAGCCGTCCGACTCGAACAAGATGGCGCCACCGCCCACCAGATCGATCCGGCGATTCGCAGGTGCCTCTTCCCAAGAACTCAAATCATCATCGGACGACATCATTGCATGGTAGCGCTCAGAAGAATGGCTAAACGACGATGCGGAACCGACCCGATTGGATTGGTTCCGCATTGCCTGAAGCAATCATCAGGGTCAGCATTGAGCTCGAAGACCCGCCTTGAGCCCGCGAGTAGTAGGCCTGAGCGATCTTGCCCAGACGTCCCCGATTCAGTCTTTGATCGAAACGGCGACCGTCGGAAACACGCGCGAGTAGTAGAGCACCACGAGCATGAAGATTCCGAAGAAACCAAGACCGATGCCGACCTGAATCATGCCGAACCAGGAGAGCATGTCGCCCTTGATGACCGAAGGCCAGATGAGCACGTTTCGTTCGAGCCACAATCCAAAGAGCAGAGTCGCCGCGACCGGACCCGCAATCCATGGAGTCTTCTTGGGTCGCTGACCAAGCAGAACGAAGAACGGGATCAGCCAGTTACAAGCCCAGACGGCCATAGAAACCCAGCCGTAGCCGGTCTGCAAGCGCGCCCATTCGAAGTCCCAGTTCGACCAGCTCTTGGCGAAAGCCGCTGCTGAGTAGCCCTTGTCGATCATGAACTGGTCACCGAGGCGATCGCGAAGGAAATAGGTCTCCTCCGGAAGGTTGCCGTAGTAGATGACCAGATATTGCGACCAGAAGAGGTACATCCAGAAGATCGAGAAGGCGAACATCAGCTTGCCGATATCGTGCATGCGGCGCTCGGTGATCTCACCCTGCATGCCGTCGATATTTCGACTGAACACACCCGAGAGTGCACATGCGGCGACCGCGGAGAGAATGCCGCCCCAGCAAACGAAGTTTCCGAAGAGATTCGAAAACCAAGCCTGCTCCATGGACATCACCTGATCGAAACTGAAGAAGGCAAAGCCAAATCCGTAGGTCAGTCCGATGATCGGTCCGAGGAATGCGGTTCGCTTCTTGGAAGCAACCCGCTCTTCTTCGTCGCCCTTCCAGCCGGCGGTCCAGTTCTCGGCCATTCGCTTGGCGAAGCCCGTTCCGTTCTCGGCCAGATTCCGAAGTGTCGGCCGTGCCGAAGCCTTCAGAAACATCACAGCAAGGAGCGACATGATGCCGAGGAGTCCGATGTCCATGGCGTAGAAGCGCGTTGTGTTGAGCCAAGCTTCCTTGCCGTGCATCGCACCGTTCTTCTGCCAATCGAAGATGTGCTCGCCACCGAAGATCCCGATGATGCCCAGGATGAGGGCGACGGGAATGAATGCCGCAAAGGACTCTGCAAAGCGGCGGTAGGGGCCAGGCCAGAATGCCCCAACGATCGAGTAGATCGCTGTGAGCGTCAGCCCACCGCACGCCAACATCGTGAAGAAGATGAAGTTCGAGTGGTAGGCGAGCCAAGCGGTCTGCGGATCCGAGATGAGGCCGCCAACGAAGGAGACAATACCGAGGACGGCAAAGGCGATGCAGATATTAAAGAAGGGCTGAGGCAGTACGCCGGGATTCGCGTGCTCGGGGGCCACGGCTGCGTTACTCACTATTGACCTCCCTGACCGGCGAGGTCACGTAAGTAGTTCACGATATCCCAACGACCGTCGGGCGAGATGCGTTTGTAGTTGGGCATTCGTCCTCGTCCAATTGAAATCGTCGTGTAGATATGCCCATCCGATAGATTGGCGGCAAGATTGAATCCAAGAGGTGAGCCCGGTCCAATCGGCAGCACACCTGCGATGGGTCCGTTGGGCGCGGCAATCGGTCCATCCCCGGCACCCGTCGGTCCGTGGCAGGCCACACAGTTCACATTGAAGAGCGTCTCGCCGTTCTTGAGCGAAACCAGTGTCGCCTTCTGAGGATTCACCAAAGCTTCTTGCTCGGCGGTCGTCAATATCGACGGGATGGCCACGTCTCCCCACCCGACGGGAACAGTACCTTCTGGCGGAGAAAACAGAGCGACGCGATCCTGGTAGTCATTGACCTCGAAAGCCTGAACGGCTTTCTGCCATTTCATCTGCGGCCACCATTCGACCGATGCCTGTTCCCAACAACCGGTTCCGCCAAAGACGAAAAGCAGAAGCGCCGTCGAGAGGATTTGCTTGGAGCGAAGGGCTGAGGAATTTTCAGTGAGAGGCAGCAAGAGTCACCTCCTTGGCGTTGTTGCCCCGCATGAGAGATTCCACTTCGGCCACATCTCGGTCTTCGCAGCGAACGACGACCCCAAACTCCTCTGCGGAAAAACGTGGGCTGTAGTGATCGTCCAGAGGCCGCGGATAAAGGCCGCCGAGAATCAGACATCCAATGACGGTCAGGATGCCACCGAACAGGATCGTGAGTTCAAAGCCGATGATCCACATGGGCGGAATGGCGGCGATATTCTTGCCCGCGATCTTGATGGGCCAATCCATCGACATCCAGATCTGAATACCGAAACCAGTGACGACGCCCACCAGACCACCAATCAGGGTAAAGACGCGAACGGCCGAAGGCTTCGGGTCTTCCGCCTCTTCGATCTCTTCGAAGGGTGCTGGCGAATAGGTCGTCAGGTCTTCGAAACCGCGATTCTTGAGCTTCCGTACGACCGTCGAGACGTCCGAAGGCATGTCGTACACGCTGACTAACGTTGCCATCTAGTGTGCACCTCCGTGCGCATGATCTCGCGCATGGATCTCGAGTTCCTTCACCTCTGAAATAGCGATGATCGGGAACATCTTCAGGAAGAGCAGGAAGAACATGCTGAACCAGCAGAAGCTTCCCGTCAGGACCATAAGTTCGACGGTGCTCGGGATATACAGGCCCCATGCTGCGGGGACGAACTCACGAGACAGCGACGTAATGATGATGACGTACCGCTCGAACCACATGCCGAGGTTGATGAAGAACGCCAGCACGAAGAGGAATGGAATATTCGTGCGAAGTTTCTTGATCCAGAGGAGCTGGGGCATGACGACATTGAAGGTGATCATGCACCAGGTCGAGAACCAGTAGGGACCGAAGGCGCGCTGCCAGAATGAGGTCTGTTCCGGTTCGACACCCGAATACCAGGCGATGAAGTACTCGGCGCCGTAAGCATACCCGCAGATCAGCGAGGTGAATAGAATGAACCTCGACATGTTCTCGAAGTGGTAGTCGGTGATGTAACGCTCGAGTCGAAAGATCTTGCGAACCGGAATCATCACGACCAGCACCATCGCGAAGCCACCGAAGATGGCGCCCGCGACGAAGTAGGGAGCGAAGATCGTCGCATGCCATCCGGGGACGATGGACATTGCGAAGTCCCAGGAAACGATCGAGTGAACCGAGAGCACCAGAGGCGTTGCGATGCCCGAGAGATGCAGAACCGTTCGGCTATGCGCCTTCCACTGCTTCCCGGTTCCCTGCCAACCCGCAGAGAGAACGACGTAGACCGCCCTTTTCCAACCGACGGCGCGATCGCGAGCGATGGCAATGTCGGGGATCAATCCGATGATGAAAAAGAGGACGGAAATCGTCAGATAGGTATTGATGGCGAACACGTCCCAGAGGAGCGGGCTCTTGAAGTTGACCCAGAGATATCTTTGGTTCGGATAGGGAAGCAGGAAGTAGAATTTCCACAATCGACCGATATGAATCAGGGGGAACAGCGCAGCGGTCAACACGGCGAAGACCGTCATCGCCTCGGCGCCACGGTTGATGGCGTTGCGCCACTTCGCTCGGAAGAGGAAGAGAATCGCCGAGATTAGAGTCCCGGCATGGCCGATGCCGATCCAGAAAACGAAGGTAATGATATAGACGCCCCAGAAGACGGGGGCCTGATAGCCAGCAACACCAAAGCCATGATAAGTCTGGTAGACGAGAGCCGACAGGGCCATCACGACGCCGGAGACCGCAAAGAGGAAAGCTACCAGCCAAGGCCAGTGGAAACCCTTCGTGACTGCCATGATGTCGACGTTGGTCTGCGAATCTCTTGGCCGACTTGCGACAACCATTGAGTCAGCGACTGCGGACGCGGGAGGCGGTGCCATTTAGTGGACTCCCTCGTTCTTCTCGCGTCGGACTTGTGCGAGATAAGTTATGGCAGATCGTGTGTTGAGTTCCTGGAGCGCGTGATAGGCGCGTCCGTCTCCCTCTTTGGCCTGCTTTGCAGCCATACTCGACTCTTCCTTGACGTTTCCAAATGTAATCGCGTGCGACGGACAAGCCTGCTGGCAGGCTGTCACGACCTCGCCATCCGCAATCTCTCGACCTTCGTCCTTCGCCGGCTGGCGTGCGGATTCGATCCGCTGGACACAGAACGAGCATTTCTCCATCACGCCCTGACCACGAACCGTGACGTCCGGGTTCAGCATCAGACCGAGCAGGCCAGGCCAGTTAAGCCGCCCATAGTCGAAGTAGTTGAAGCGTCGCAGCTTGTACGGACAGTTATTGCCGCAATAGCGCGTACCCACACAACGGTTATAGATCATTCCGTTGAGGCCTTCGGGCGAGTGGTAGGTTGCGATCACCGGGCAGACCGCTTCGCAGGGCGCCGCACCACAATGCTGACAAAGCATGGGTAGATGGCGGATCTCGGCGTGGCCGAGAATTTCGCCGTCGGGCGTCGGGCGTCGTTCAGAGCCGTCCCGAACATCATCGTCGCCTTCTCCAACGTACCGTTCGATGCGCAACCAGGTCATTTCGCGATGGCGAATCGCCTGGGTCTCTCCAACGATGGGAACGTTGTTCTCGACATAACAGGCGGCGATACAGGCGCTACAGCCCGTGCACTTGTCGTTGTCGATCGTCATTCCCCAGCGATAGGGCTGTTCCGGATGCGAGTCGTTGGCCGCATCGAATTCAAAGGGAGGGCCATCAAAATGATGTCCGCCCGCGGCCGCTTCCGCGTGATCACCGCCGGCCATTTCGCCGCCGTCGCCATGGCCTGATTCGGAGGCCATCGCGGCCGCAGCGAAGTGAGCAGCGCCGCCACCCGTCGCCAGATCGAAGATCGAAACTTCCTGGGCGAGACCGCGCTTTCGCTGATTGTCCGTCCACTGTGACAACGCCAGGCGCCGGAAGCGTCCCGTCTTCGTCACCAAGGCTTTGGTGGACAGGTACGCTTGCCCGCCTGCCTCATCGTACGCGGCCGGCAAAATTGTTGCGAGATTCGCGCCTCGCATCATTCCGGGCTGCCCTTTTTCCGCGACGCCGGCGGCATAGTCCCCGGACATCGACGCGTAGTAGCCGACCGTATGACCCTGTCCGAGCGGAATGGCGATCACGTCGTCGCGAATACCACCACGTGGGAAGACCGAAACTTCAATGGAGCCAGAATCGGTTTCGACCTGAAGCACGTCGCCAAAGACGACGTCGAGTTCTTTGGCCGTGTTGAACGAAACTTCGGCCCAGGTATTCCAGGACAACTTCGTGACCGGGTCCGGAATTTCCTGCAACCACGGTAGTGCCGCGCCGCGCCCATCTCCCAGAAAGGAGTGGGGAAAGGCGACGAGTGTCAGACCACTGGAACCCTGCAAGCGAGGAGCCGCGGGCCGCAAGTTCCCGGCACCCGACCCAGTTCCCAGAAGAGCCGTCACGTCGCGCAGTGGCGTTGCTTCAAAAACGCCGCCGCGAGCCAATGCCTGACGCCAGTTCGTGTCCGACCAATTCGATTCGACGACGCTCTTCCAGCTGCCGGCGGGAAGAGCAGAGGCCACATTCCCACCGATCGTACGAGCCACTGCGAGCAGCGTATCCCCGAGCGCCTGGGTGTCATACAGCGGACGAATTGTCGGCTGAACCAGAGATCGAACGCCCGGCCGCGGACTCGCGTCGCCCCAGCTCTCGAGCGACGTGTGGTCGGGCAAGAGCAGACTGGCCGCTTCGGTCGTTTCGTCCGCGAGCGATGCGAAGGACACGACGAGATCGACGTTGGCTAGCGCCTCGTTGAAGCCAGCAGACTCGGGCAGCGAGTAGACCGGGTTCAGATCATGAATCAGCAGACATTCGACCCGGCCATTCTTCATTTCGCTGATGAGCGCGAGGACGTCCTTCAGGCTCGAGGTTGGCGCGGCGTCGACGGCGGGATAGGTGAGCTGGTGACCGACTGCGCCGACCACGGCGTTGAGTAGAAGCACCGCAGCAGTGGCACCGGCACCGGCGGTGGTCGCCGCAGCGAGTCCCGGCGGAAGTGCGACAGCATGATCCGCGCCAGCAATCTTCTCGACGAGGCCATCGAAAGTGGATCGTTCGAGTCCAGCCGCCGTGATCGCGGCCGGGATGTTGGCGCTTGATATCGCAGCGTCCGAAACGCTCGAATTATTTCGCGCAGCCACGGCCTTGGCCAACGCCAGGGCAAGTAGCCCTTCACTTCCAGCCGCCGCGGGCACCCATTGATCGGCGTTCGAACCCGTCAGATTCTGGCGAGGCCCGATGACGATGAGACGTGCTCCACCGTTCGAATGCGCACTCAGGTCCCGACTCTTCGAGAACTGTCCGGAATGTTCGATGGGCGAGGAGCCCGTGTCCAAGAAATCAGATCCAAAATCGATGACGAGATCGGCATCCGAGAGATTGAAAATGGGAGGGGCTGAAACCCCGAAAACCGATTCACTGGCCTGAATCAGGGCCTGCTGTCCAAAAGTCTCGTAGCGGAGGCGTCCGGCCAATCCAGCCGCGGCGACGAAGCCGTCAATCAAGCCGTCGAGCGATGGCCCGACAGGACCGCCGAGGATCCATGTCTTGGCAGCTGCACTCCCGAGCTCGGCGGCCAGTTTGTTCTTGGCGTCGTCCCAGGTCGTCATTTGAAGCGAACCGTCACTATTTCGCGTGGCCGGTCCCTCGATGCGATCGGGATGATAGGTGCGACCGATTCCAGCCTGACCACGCGCACAGAGACGCCCCTGATTGATCGGATGATCGGGATTCCCTTCCAGCTTAATCGGCCGTCCCTCTCGGGTCTTCACGTGGAGACCGCAAGCCGCGGAACATTCTTGGCATGTCGAAGCGTATTCAACCGAGATTCCCGGAGTGATCTCCTCCGGCTCAATCACATAGGGAATCAGCTTATCCACGGGGTCACTGCACCCGGCGACGGCGGCCGCGCCCGTAGACAGGCCGACAATTTTCAGGAAGTCACGACGATCAAGCTCGGACATGCAATTTCCCTAATTCCAAGTGGTCGGCCTCGCAGCTCGACCGGTTTCGCAACCCTTAGGACTCCGCCAGGAAGCCGAATCCAGATAGGCGATTTAGTAGTGACACGTCAGGCAGTCTTGCGATGCCTGTTGATTATTTTGTCGATGACAGTCGATGCACCAGCCCATCTCGAGCTTCGCAACCGGAACGAGATATCCAATATGGGAGTCCGGCACGAGATAAAGTTTGTCGATCTCTTCGACCGGCCCGTGACACGTCTGACAAGCGAGCCCAGCCTTGATGTGTCGGTTGTGCTTGAACTGGACGTATTCGGGAAGTCGATGAATCTGAACCCATTCGATCGGCTTCTTGTTTTCCCAATGATCCTTGAGAATTCGGATGCCTTCGATCTGGTCGTACTCGAGGGGGAACTGTGAATGGCAGCCCATGCAGACTTCGACGGAGGGAACGCCCGCGGACGGAGACTCGTCTGTTCCGGCATGGCAGTAAAGACATTCGATCTCGAATTCGCCCGCATGATGCTTATGACTGAAGGGGATCGGCTGGATCGGGCCCGGCGCTTCGGGATCCCAAGCCGCAACCGCCGAGGAACATGCACTCGCTGACGGCCACTTTTTGTCGAATTCGGCAGGAATCTCGATCTCGAGATCGGGATCCTCTTCCTGCTGCGCACGCAATGAATGGGCTTCGCACACGCTGGTCGCGATCAGAACATCGCCACCTGCTGCTTGGGCCTGGCCGCCACTCGCATCCGGCCAACCCGACCATAAAAGAAGGGCCACAACGGCAAGAACCGTGAGGGCGGCCGCAAATAACGATCGCTGCTTGCGGGCGGGACCGGACGGGAGGTTCGAATGCTCGTTCGCTTGCTCGGGCATAGAAAAAATACGGCCTCATTGGCGCACGACATTCGGCTTTCAGCCAAGCATAGACCTAAAATTACGGTCCATTTGGCCTACTACGCGCGAAGCCTACTGTGCACACGGTCCATGAACTCTTTGGCCGAAGGTTCGAAACGCTTTGAAATTCGGCTAAAAAGATCGGTTCTACTGAATCATGCTGCTTGGCTGTTCGGTCTGCGGTACTGCGCGGCCGCGAACGTAAATGCGGTCTGCGCATTTGGTTACAACGACGCCAAATCGACGTCAAGCGGTCGACGCCGGAGTATCGTCGCGACATGTATCGCGAGCGCGCAGCGAATGGTTGCAGGATGACTCGGGATTCTTCACTCGGGTGATTCTCTGATCAACTGCGGACCACCCAAGCCGGGTTGTTGTCGGGTGCGCGAATGCGAACTCGTCGCGTCGTCACTCACGTCATCGATCGAGCGCGGATGGCTCGGTCCCGGTCGCAAAGGCGGGCGCTACGCCAAATTGATATGCTGCGTCCTCCGTTCGACACCCACGGTCGAGCCGATAGGGAGATCCAACCATGATCGACTTCGAACCGAGTGAAGAACAAGCCCTGATCGTCGAGACGGTTCACGCCTTCGCCGAAAACGAAATCCGCCCGCTCTGCCGCGTCGCCGACGAAGCCGGTGCCCCACCCAAAAATGTAGTCGAAGCCGCCCACGAACTCGGACTCGTCGCGAATTCGCTGCCTGAAGCACATGGGGGCGGCGGCGAACGTTCGGCGATGACCGGCGTGCTGATCGCCGAAGAATTGGCCTGGGGAGATTTGGCAATCGCCCTTGCGATCCTCTCGCCCGGGCTTCTTGGATTTCCGGTGGCCGATTTTGGAAGTGAATCCCTCCAGAAGGAAATTCTGCCGGGGCTGGTGGGCGACGCCTTCGTGCCCGGATCGCTCGCCATCGTCGAGCCGCGCTTCGATTTTGATGTCTTCCATCCCCAGACCACGGCGAAACGCGATGGCGACGAATATCTGCTCGATGGTGTGAAATGCCAGGTGCCGTGGCTCGAAGGGGGCCGACATGTCGCTGTCATCGCCCGCGAGGAGGCGGGTCTCGCCGCGTTTGTCCTGGCCCGAGACCATGCCGGTCTCCAGGCGGAGCCAGAACTGAAAATGGGGATATGTGGCCTTCCCACCTCGGAAGTCACATTTTCGTCGGTGCGCGTTCCCGCCGAAGCCCGTCTGTCGGCGAGCGACGATGAAATTCGCCAGATGATCAATCGGGGCCGGATCGCCTTGGCCGCAGCCGGGGTCGGAACCGCCCGCGCCTCCTTCGAGGTCGCCCGAGACTACGCCAAGGAGCGAGAAACATTCGGCCAGCCGATCGCGACTCGACAAGCGATTGCCTTCAAACTCGCCGACATGGCCATCGAAATCGATGGGGCCCGTCTCCTGGTCTGGGAGGCCGCCGCCGCCCTGGATCGGGGCGAGGACGTCAGCCGACTCGCCCGATTGGCCTACGACCAGACCATGCGCATCGCGCTCACGGTGACCGACGGCGCGGTTCAGGTCTACGGCGGCCATGGCTACATCCGCGAATATCTACCGGAACTCCACCTGCGAAATATCGCGGGCTTCGCGAGTTTCGAAACCCTCGCCCTCGTCTGATCCGCTGGGTGTAAGAATTTCGAGAATTGAATTTTGAGAACAGCGACCGCAACTCCAGGAGGCGCCTAACATGCCAATCGATTTCGAACTCTCCGAAGGCAGCAAGCTCGCACAAGCTCACTACCGCCAGGTCGCCGTCGACCAGATGAGACCCATCTCACGAAAATACGACCTCGCCGAACATCACCTCCCAACCGAATGGGTCGACTATTGGTGGGACGAAGGCCGATTTTCGTTTCATGACAAGGCTGAGAACAAGACCGCCCCAAACGATGGTTTCGTGACGGTTTGCCTTCAAGCGGAAGAGCTCTGCTGGGGAGATGCCGGGCTCTATCTTCGAATGCCAACTCCGGCGTTAGGCGGCTCTGCAGTCAGCTCGGCGGGAACCAATGAACAGCGCGAGCAATTCATGTCCGCGTTCCGCGAGAAGGGCGGACATCCGATCTGGGGCGCCATGGCGATTACCGAACCCCAAGCCGGCTCCGACGCCGCTGCGATCGAAACCACCGCAGATTTCGATGCCGACACGGAAGAATGGATTCTGAACGGAACCAAGATCTTCTGTACGGCGGGCGAAGGCGCTTCCACTGCCGACGGAGGCTTCATCGTCGTCTGGGCAACCATCGACAAGAGCGCGGGTCGCGGTGGAATCAAGTCCTTCGTCGTCATGGCCAACACGCCCGGCATGGAACTCATCGGTTGCGAAAAAAAACTCGGCATTCGCGCTTCGGACACAGCCACCCTCCGCTTTGACAACTGCCGCGTCCCGAAGGAAAACCTCCTCGGCAGTGCAGAAGTTCGGAAGAAGGGTCCCACCAAGACCGGTGACAAGGGCTTCAAAGGAGCCATGGCGACATTCGATGCGAGTCGCCCGATCGTTGCCGCCATGGCGACGGGTGTCGGTGGCGCCGCGCTTGACTTCCTGAAGGAAGAACTCGAAAATCAGGGAATACAAATTCGCTACGACACACCGCCCAGAGAGCTGACCGCAATCGAGCGCGACGTGATCGAAATGGAAGCCGAGTTGCAAGCGGCCCGGCTGCTGACTTGGCGCGCTGCCTGGATGATGAACACGGGCAAGCGAAATAATCTCGAAGCCTCCATGGCCAAGGCCAAAGCCGGCCTCGCCGTCACTAAGATCACCCAGAAGACGGTGCAGATTCTTGGCCCGGTCGGTTATTCCAAGAAATTGCTCGTCGAGAAGTGGATGAGGGATGCAAAGATCAACGATATCTATGAGGGAACCCAACAGATCAATCAATTGATCGTGGCACGCCGAATTCTCGACTACCCCTCTGCCATGCTGCGCTAGGTTATCCGCCATGCCCATCGACAACGAATTGCTAGAAATCCTGGTTTGTCCTGAATCGAGACAGACCGTCGCCCTTGCTTCTGCGGAAATTCTCGAGGGCCTGAATTCAGAAATCGCCGCGTCCAGGCTTCGCAATCGTGGCGGGGACGTTGTCGAGAAGCAAATCGAGGAAGGGCTGCTCCGGGAAGACCGGAAGGTCCTCTACATCGTCGATGACAGCATCCCGATCATGCTGATCGATCAGTCCATCGAGCTGAGCTAGGAGCCTGGCCCCAGCGCTACTGGGCAAACTCGCGGCGCTTGAGTTCCTTGACGTATTCCGTCAATTCATCGTCCTCAGCGACCACCTTCGAAATTCCTTCTTCAAAGCGGAGCGCGTCTTCCTTCATTTTCTGTAGATTGAAGGGGGTTTCCAGGTACTGGGAAACCTTGCGAAGAAGCGCGAGCGCACCACGCGGATTCGGCGCGGCGCTGATGTAATGCGGCAGTCCCGCCCAGAACGAAAGGACTTCGACGCCCTCATCCTGAAGTGCATTGGACAACACGCCAACGATCCCGGTCGGCCCCCCATAACTCGTCGGTTCGACCTCGAAGCGTTCGAGCAGAGCGGGATCACTCGAAAAGCCATTAACGACCACTGGCTGGGAGTAAATGACATCCGCGAGATAGGCGCCTAACAGAAGGCAGCGTCGCACGCCCATATCCACCGCCAATTCGACAACTGCCTCGCAATAGCTTCGCCAGCGCATATGAGGCTCGACCCCCATTCCCGTGATCAGCTCCAGCCCTTCTTCGCTGACGCTATAGCGAAATTCGTTGACCGGCCAGACGATGGCACTCGACTTGCCTGCCCGATACTGGACTTCGGGTCGAAGCACGGTGAAGTCGTAGTAGTCGTCGGGATCAATATCGGCGAGCGGAACACCGCGTAGTGTTTCATTGATAAAGCTGAGCGCCGACGACGCCGATTCACAGGCGTCGTTCCATCCTTCGAAAGCCAAGATCAGGGTGGGCTCACCAAGAATCGGCTGAACATGTATTCGGAGAGAACTCATAACAAGGAGAGGGTGACACGATCGGGCCACGTTTCACAAGTCAAAAATTCGTTGATGTATAAACAGCCTATCGCTCGAAGCGGTATCCCTGCCCGCGCACTGAAACTATGTGTTCCGGTCGACTGGGATCGCGTTCAAGGTAGCGACGAAGCCGCACGATGAAGCTATCGATGACACGCGTTTTCGTGTCGGAGCGGAGTCCCCATACCTCTTGAAGGAGCTCCCCCCTTGTCACCGTTTCTCCTTCTCGATCCACCAATGCGCGCAATAAACCGACCTCTCTGGTCGTCAAGTTGACGGTCTCATCCGGAGTCTCGATCACAAATCGATCGAAATGAATCACGCACTGACCGACTTCGACGTCGGGCAGCGGTTCATTCGCGGCTTCGACCCCGTCCCATCGCCGCCTTCGGAGAAGAACTTTCACTCTGGCCAGAAGTTCATTCAGGCGAAAAGGCTTGGTCAGGTAGTCGTCAGCGCCTTCCTCGAGGCCGCGAACAATATCGAGGCCGTCATCCTTTGCGGTGAGCATGAGAATCGGAACGAGGTTTCCAGAGGCCCGAGTGCGGCGTGCCACCTCGAATCCACTCATCTCGGGCAACATCAAGTCGAGAATGACGAGATCAAAGGGTCGATCCATGGACCGCGTCAGCTTTTCGACCGCCACCCGCCCGTCTCCGGCGAGCTCGACCTGATAATCCTCTTGCTCAAGATTGAACTGAATTCCGTCGGCGATGTGGACGTCGTCTTCGACGACGAGAATCCGAAGAGGCTGGGCATGAAGATCGGCCAAGCGAATGGGTTCAGATTGGACATCTTTAATTTCGGTCATGCCGGCCTCAAGGTCACGACAAATCGACTTCCGCGACCGGCCCCTTCGGAAAGAGCGACGATTCGGCCACCGTGCTTTCGCAACAATGTCCGGACGACGAACAAACCCAACCCGAGCCCCGAGACCTGTCTCTGAACGTCTCGACCCGCGCGATAGAAGCGCCTGAAAATCCGGCGCAGTTCGTGTTTAGGGATTCCGATCCCGTCGTCCGAAATCTCGACGCGTACGCGCCCATCGGAGACCTCTTCGATTCCAACACGAATCCTCACGGGATCATTTGAATATTTAACCGCGTTTTCGAAGAGATTTCGAAATACCAGACCGAGTTCATTCGCATTCCCTCGAACGTCGAGTGGATGCGTCTTGGCAACTTCAATCGCGTCCTCGGACAGCTGATGTCGCTCCCGGAGTTCCTCGACATTGCCAGTCAAAAGGCCGAGCAGTTCGACATGGTCCTTCGACGACTTCGAATGAAGTGTCTCCTCCGCCCGTGCCGCCGACAGGACCGATCCCACCGTTCGCTCGAGCCGATCGAGATCCTCGCTCATTCGGTCGATGAACTCGCCACGCTTCACGGGTTCCAGCTGATGCCGGGCCAGGGTTTCAAGGCCCAGTCGGAAGGAGGACAGCGGTGTCTTCAGCTCGTGGGTCACTGCATCCAGAAACGCACGCTGTGATTGGTTGAGACGCATTTCGAGGACGAGCTTCACGCAGAGCCAGACGACACCCACAAAGACGAAGAGAAAGAAGAGGCTACCCAACACGAAGAGCACCGCGTCAAATCGCGACAATCCAGCACCGGCCTGAGAGTCATCTCGCCAGACAAGGATCTGCCAGCCGATCGCGAGCGCGAGCACCAGAACCATCGAAATGATCCCAATGGCGAGCGGGCCTCCAATCGAACGACGCGGCATAGGTCTCCTGGCTGGCGAACTTCAGCTTGCCTTCGCAAAGAGCGTACTCTTGGAGCGACATGACGTCACGCCATGCGCCCTCGAAATCCACCCTGGCAGCGACGCGGCAAAACCGCTTTGCTCCTTGATCGGTCGGTCGTTGCCGTATCGGTGTCGACGCCGGACAACCCGATACGGCCCTGAAATCGAGATTGAAAGGAATCCGCCTTGAGCGATGCCCAACCCATTACAGGTTGCAGTCCCGGAGACATCGCGGAGCGTGTCTTCCTCTGCGGAGATCCCGCTCGAATCGATCGCATCACCGAGGGTTGGGATTCGAAACGCGAGGTCTGTGCCGCACGGGAATATCTCATCGTCACCGGCGAGAAGAATGGCGTCGCCCTTTCTGCGGCATCCCACGGTATCGGCGCGCCCAGTACGGCCGTCCTGATCGAAGAGCTGATCAAGCTCGGCGCGAAGACCATGATCCGCATCGGGAATTCCGGCGGTCTCGACCCCAAACTCGAACTCGGCGACCTGGCCATTACGACAGGAAGCGTCCGCGATGACGGGACGAGCAAGGCCTACGTCATCCCCGAGTATCCGGCCGTCGCCCATTGGGAGATCGTCGGCGCCCTCGTCGGCGCGGCCGCCAACCGGAAGGTTCGCGCCAAAACCGGAGTGACCTGGTCGCTGGATGCATTCTATGTGCGAAACGCGGTGGCGGGACCCAACGACACGATGCAGAGCATGTCCGTCGACGGCTATTGGCCAAGCCACCTCGAAGCGCGAATTCGCGACATGCAGCAAGCCCGCATTCTCAACTGCGAAATGGAAACCGGAATCCTACTGACCCTCGCCAGTCTATTCGGCATCCGCGCCGGCGCCATCTGCGTCGTCTCCGACCGTACCCCTTGGCCAGGCCCCAACGAGTTGGACATCAACCGCAACATGACGGCCTGCATCGACGTCGCCACCGAAGCCATGCTCTCGTTGACCTGACACGGTCCATCGATCGATCGAAGGCATTTCCCATGGAAGAACTCGTTCGCGAAACGTTCCTCGAAATGGCGCATGCACCCAAGGCGGCGGCGCCTTCGAGCGAACGCCGACTCACCCTAGAGCAAGCGGCGATCCCCTGCCCCGAGGTCGTCCATTTCTTCTATCGAGCCATCGGTGCCGATTGGGGTTGGTACGACCGGATCGACTGGACCGAGGATCGCTGGCACGAACACGCACACCGCTCGGATCTCACAATCTGGATCGCCACATACAAGGGCTGTCCCGCCGGCTACGTCGAGTTCATCCATCACCGGGCCAACGAAATTGAAATCCGATCCCTCGGCCTGCTCCCAACCTTCCTGGGCCAGGGCCTAGGCCGGGAACTCCTCGCCAGCACGATCGAGATCGCCTGGAGCCAAGCCCCATCCCGCCTCTGGCTCAGCACCTGCAGCCTCGATCACCCGCGCGCTCTTCCCAACTACTACGCCGCTGGCTTCAAAACCTTCGACACCAAACAAGCCCTCGTCAACCTCCCCGACCGATCCCTTAGCCTCTGGCCAAAAACAAGCAGCGACGAATAACAAGCAGCCTACAGCTCTGCGTCACGGCGTGATCGCGCCGCATCACGCCGGACTCGGCCCATCCGCCCATCCGCTACTCCGCCACAAGCCCAATCGGAATCGGCATGATATTCCAGGTCAGAATACTCCGATTATCCCCCCGCTTGTAAATCTCTTCCTTCACCATGCGTCTCCCATCCCAGACATAACGACGCAGCGCTTTATCATTATCACTCGCCACATAAAGCTCCTGAATCCCATCCCCATCGAGATCCGTCGCAATCACGGCATGTTCAAAACTGCTCGAGCGTCGATCAATCGCCTTCTTGCGCCAGGGCTTCGTCGGATCTTCCCTGGGCCGCAGCCACCAAACACCCTTCTTGAAGAGTGCGACGACAATTTCCTGCTGGCCGTCACCATCGAGATCGCTCGGCGTGAGAAATCGCCCGAGACGATCATCGAGTTCCGCAATCACAACACCCTGATCCGGCGGAGTATCAGCCTCGTAACGCCAAATCTCGGTACGATGAAGCAGCCCGCGACCCTCTGGATTCTTCTGGCCCTCGACGATGACATAGAGCTCATCGCTTCCATTCGCATCGAGGTCCGCCACCAGGATTTCCTTGGCATGGCGGTCCCCAAGGTCCGCCACCACCACGCGCCCTTCTCCCTTCGCCGGCGTGTAGCGGACCACGCGACCAGATTGACTTGCTCCATCCAGCCGGTTCGGCTCGGAGGGCGTCGCGTAGATCTCGATCGTGCCATCTCCGTCGAGGTCGCCTAATTCGATCTCATGGACGAAGGTGTCCTTCTCCGCATCCAGTTCTTCGACGACATAGCCGCCGTCCTTGGGTCGAACGATCGCCACGACCCCCTGATCATGGGTGGCAACGGCGATCACATTCGAACCGTCGCCATCGATGTCTCCCACCTCGATGTCACGAATCCGGGAGAATCGGCCACCAAAATCTTTCTCCCAAAGCGTTTGGCTCTGGAACGTTCCGTCTTCTTTCGTCCAGAGCTTGAGCATCGCCTTCGACCCGCCACCCGTCAGCAGACCCATCTCGCCATTCGGCATTTCATAGGCCAGGGCCTTGTGGAAGACGTTGCTGTCCGAGTCGGTCATCGTCGTCGTCACCCATTCGCCACCGCGTCGAACGATGAATTCGAGCTCTGCAGGAAGCGGAACAGGCATGCCCTCGTCGCCGGGCTGCCTTTCGGCAAACGCGGATAAACCGAGAACCAGGGCCATGGACATGTCGTCGGGCGTCGATGGCTTGACCGCAGGCCTCGCGCTCGCGGCAGCCGGCTTCGGTGCCTCCGCCTTTTTCGTAGGCGCCGTGTCATCACTGCAACCCACGGACATCATCAGCGTCAAACCCAAAAGGACCGCCACGCCAGCGGCGCGCCTGCGTTGCCGGCCGCCGCGGCGATCGGTCACTTCAATGGAGCGCAGGGGTGATTTCATGAATTTTTCTCCTTGGATCGGCAGGCGTATCGATACGTGCTCAGAACGCTTTGTAGCAATCCGGACGATGGCTGCGCAGAGGTTCTCGATTCACGACCTGACAAAGCTCCAGAGAGGCGTCGTTTTTCGCTGCCTGGATCGGCCGGGCGTGGTATTCCCTCCGTCTCTCACTCAGGTCGCATCGCTGACCCAGGTCGCGAATTCTTCAGAGCCAGGAAGGGACTCATCCGTGAGCAAAGGCCCAAAAAAGAAGAAAGCTGACACCGACCTTCAAGCCCCGAGGGGCACTCGCGACTTCTACCCGGATGACATGAGAAGGCGTTCCTGGCTTTTCGACATTTTCCGTCGCACGGCGATGCAATTCGGCTTCGAAGAAGTTGACGCGCCGATGGTCGAGCATGCCGAGCTCTTCATTCGCAAGGCCGGCGAGGAGATCGTCGACCAGCTCTACCACTTCGAAATACACGACCGCCACCTGGCGCTTCGCCCGGAAATGACGCCGTCGATCGCGCGCATGATCATCGCCCATCAGGGTGGCATGCGGTTCCCGATCCGCTGGTTCACGCTGACCCAGAATTGGCGCTACGAGCGCATGACCCGAGGCCGACGTCGCGAGCACTATCAATGGAATATGGATATCTGGGGAGAACCCGGCGTCGAAGCCGAAGCCGAACTGTTGTCCGCCATGATGACAGCCCTCGATGCCCTCGGCCTGGCTCGAGGGAAAGTGCATATCCGGCTCAACAGCCGACGACTTCTCGAAGAGTCCCTGCGCGACGGCGTCCTGGCCGATCGGCCACAGGCCTTCGAGCCCTTGTGTGTCGTGATCGACAAAATCGACAAGATCGGAGCCCAGGCTGTAACCGACTTGTTATGCGAGACGACGAGTGAGAAGGGCGAGGCGATCGGACTCTCCCCAGGCGAGGCAGAACACGTGCTCGAAATGCTGGGTGCGCGATCGCTCGATGATGCGCAGAAGTTCGCGGCTTCGGAATCCGCTGCGCTGAATGAACTCCGACAGCTCTACGATCTACTCGACGCCTACGGAATCGCAGATCAGATTCCCTTCGATGCCTCGGTCGTGCGTGGACTCGCGTACTACACCGGCGTCGTCTTCGAAGCTTTCGACACGGCTGGAACGCTTCGAGCGATCGCCGGCGGGGGGCGCTACGACCGACTCGCTGAAACACTGGGTGGAAAACCGGTTTCGGCGGTGGGTTTCGGCTTCGGAGACGCGGTCATCGGAGAGCTGCTCGAGGATGAAGGTCTCTGGCCGGCACTCACGCGACCCCTCGACGATGTTGTCTACGCCTTCGGACCCGATGAAAAATCGGCGGCCATTCGCGTCGCGAACCGCCTGCGCTCCGAGGGCCGCAAGGTCGAACTCTGCCTGGGAGTGGCGAAGCTGAAACGAATCCTCGGAGATGCCGACAAAGCCGGTGCACAGAACGTTTACATCATCGGCGAGGACGAGCGCGCCCGCGGCGTCGTAAAAGTGAAGGACCTGGCGACGCAGCAAGAACACGAAGAAAATCTAGACGCGGTCCGAGCGGCGGAAACCCGCCAACCATGAGCGAGTGGACACCGCGACAGAGCTCCGACCTATATCGCGTACCCAATTGGGGCGCAGGCTTTTTTTCGATTTCCGAAGAGGGGAGCATGCTCGTCCATCCGCGCTTGTCGGACGGGCCCAGCATCGATCTGCCCAAGCTTGCGAACGAGCTCGATCGGCGCGGACTACGACGCCCGATCTTGATTCGCTTCTCGGACATCCTGGCCTCGAGCATAGAGGGGTTGGCTGGCTCCTTTGAGACCGCCATCGAGGAACACGAATACCAGGGTCGTTGGCGCGGCGTCTATCCGATCAAGGTCAACCAGCAGGCAAAAGTCGTTCAAGAGATCATCGAATTCGGCGCGCCCTTCGGTGTCGGGCTGGAAGCAGGAAGCAAGCCCGAACTCCTGATTGCCCTCGCGCTGCTCGACACGCCCGATGCGCTGCTCATCTGCAACGGTTATAAGGATCACGCCTATGTCGAAACCGCGCTGCTCGCACAGCGCCTTGGCCGCAATCCAGTCATCGTGATCGATCGCTACAACGAAATCGACCTCGTCATCAAGTCTGCGGCCGTGTTGGGCATACGTCCCCATATCGGACTTCGCGCTCGCCTATCGACGGTCGGCGCTGGCCGCTGGGTCGAATCTTCCGGGCACGTTTCAAAATTCGGACTCTCCTCCGACGAGCTCGTGCGCGTCATCGATCGCTTGCGCAGCGAAGACATGCTCGACTGCCTCGAGCTACTTCATTTTCACATCGGTTCACAGATCACGACGATTCGCGCCCATAAGGACGCACTTCGCGAGGCCATGCGAGTTTATGTCGGCCTTCATCGCCTCGGCGCGCATTCATTGCATCTACTCGACGTCGGCGGCGGGCTCGGCGTGGACTACGTCGGAGCGGGGACCGACAACCCTTCGTCGATGAACTATTCCGAGCAGGAGTATGCGAACGATGTGATCTTCGCCGCGGAACAAATTTGTTCCGAAGCTGACATCCCCGCTCCCGACATCATTACCGAATCAGGCCGCGCCATGACCGCCTACCACTCGATGCTGGTCTTCGATGTGATCGGCGTCGACCGGGATCAATCACATCCCGAGGCAGAGGGCAGCGAGGAATCCGACCACCCGGTGCTCCACGCGCTCCAAGAAGCCGTCGAGGCCATCTCGCCCGACAATCTTTCGGAGAGCTATCACGACCTGATGCACCGCCGCGACGAAGCCTCTTCTCTTTTTTCGCTCGGCTACCTCGATCTTCGTGGACGTGCGAAATCAGAACGCCTCTTTCGCGCCGGCTGTGTTCTCATCGGAGAGATACTCGAACAACTCGGCGAGACACCCGACACGTTCAATGACCTGCAAAGAATCCTGACCGACACCTATTTCGGAAATTTCTCGGTCTTCCAATCGGCCCCCGATGCCTGGGCGGTGAAGCAGGTCTTTCCCGTGATGCCGATTCATCGCCTGGACGAAGAACCGACGCGAAGCGCTCTCGTCGTCGACCTGACCTGCGACTCCGATGGCCGACTGGATCGATTCATCGGGGACGGTGAAGAAAAGAACTCGATTCAACTTCATTCGTGGAATGGTTCGCCCTATCTATTGGCGATTTTCCTGATCGGCGCCTATCAGGAAATCCTGGGTGACCTGCACAATCTCTTCGGGGACACCGATGCGGTCCATGTTCGACTGGACGACCAGGGTGATGGCAACTACCAAATCGAGCACATCGTCGAAGGCGACGACGTAACCGAGGTCTTGTCGTATGTCCAATACGACCGGCGAGACCTGACCGAGCGCGTTCGAAGACTCATCGAGAAGGCGCTGCGCGAAGGCCGAATCAGCCTCGAAGACTCTGCGCTCCTCAAGCGCCGATACGACGAGGGGCTGGCCGACTACACCTATTTACAAGGCGAGAGCTAAACCTTGCCAACCAAAGCAAAGAGAGCGGCGAATTCATGCCGCGTCTATTCCTGGAACGTGAATGGCATCCGCGCTGCGACGAAAAAGGGCCTCGCGGATTGGATCCGAAGGTCCAATGCCGAAATCATCGGACTACAGGAAGTTCGGGCCGGGCTCGACGTGATTCCCGCTGAAGTACTCGCACTCGATGACTACCAACATCATTACGTCGCTGCCGAACGAAAAGGTTATTCGGGAGTTGGCCTCCTATCACGCCGGAAGCCGGATCGTCTCGACATTTCTCTCGAGGAGGAGCGCTTCGATTCCGAAGGTCGTCTTCAGATCGCCCGATTTGGCCGCCTCATCATTGCGAACGGCTATTTCCCCAATGGCTCGGGCAAGGACCGCAGCAACGATCGCGTCGAATACAAACTCGACTGGTATCGGGCGCTCTTTGATCGACTCCAGAAATGGCGCCGAGCCGGCTACCGAGTCTTAGTCATGGGTGACTACAACACCGCCCACAAGGAAATCGACCTCGCCCGTCCGAAAGACAATCGGAAGACTTCCGGCTTCCTGATCAAAGAATGCGAAGAACTCGATCGGTGGGCCGAGGCCGGCTGGATCGATACATTTCGTGAATTCGAGAGCGGACCCGGACACTATTCATGGTGGAGCCAGCGCTTCGGTGTCCGAGCCAAGAATGTCGGTTGGCGTCTCGATTACGTCTTCGCATCACCCTCGGCCATGCCCTTCGTACGAAATGCCTTTATCGAACCAGACGTGATGGGCTCGGATCATTGTCCCGTCGGCGTGGACCTCGACCCAGCCATCTTCGACTAGCTCTCGTCTTCTTGGGCGGCGTCCAGAACTTCGTGTTCATACGCCTCGACCGATGCGAAGTGCTGAAAAATCCCGTTCAAAATCTCGCGCGAGGGCAGACAATTCGCGTTTGAACCGGCCTGTAATCGATTCACCCAGGCCGTGAGTGCGGCGAGTGGATTCGGCGCGTCCGGTACGAACTGACGAGGATCGAATCGATCACTGCGGAAGCGAATCGACTTCATGGCCTCGGCGTTCTCTGCGACGGCCGAGGATCCCGACAAGATGCAATCGACGACAAGAACCGACTTCGGCCCAAGCCCATCGATCGCGGCCATCGACAGCGTCTGAATCCGGGCGAATGGAAGCTTTGTTTTTCCTTTTGGCGACGCATCGATCTCGACATAGTCCGCGCCCATCGAAATCGGAACGGCCTCAAGTGCCTTGAGTGGCCGAAGCGCGACCTCGCCAAGTGATCGGGTCGAATGACTCGACAGTGGCGTCACCTCGGAGGCCGGCGCATCGAAGAACATGGTCGGCTGGGCGAAGAACCCAGTCGCCGAATCCGCGACCGGCAACTCGATTGATGCCACGGTCTCATTCGGAACGAGTGGACTGGTCAGCTCATCCGTTGCATCGACTCCGACATCAATCATCGGCGTGAGATCCGAGTCCCTCTCGTCCTCCTGCCCTGCGAAGAAATCGGAACCCGAGGCGCTCGGTCTAAAGTCGAACCCGCTTTCGCTGGCTTCGAGAGCACTCCCGTCCGGAAACTCCTCACCCAAGTCTCCCCCGAAGAGATCGACCGATTGGCCTAACACGGATGCACTTGCCAACACGGTGGTGTTTCTCAACAAGGAAGCGTCGGACAGCGAGTCGGAGTCGTTCCGATGCGACAGGACATCAGCGGTTTCTGTACTTGCTCGCCCAGAAGCGTCGCCGAAGCCATCCGCTGTGCTCGAAATCGGAGCGAGAACCCCGGACTCGGCATCTCCTTCTGCAGCCGCCGGTGCACCCGGAGCCGAGTCCGTTGACGACAAGCTCTCCAGGGAAAGAGCGCCCGCGTCAAGCGACTGTGCGGCAAGCTGAGATTCATTCGAATCCATCTGCGAAAAGTCTTCAACCGCCTCGATCGGAAAAACCGTTGCCTCGACTGCATGATGCTCAGCAGAGACCCGCCGATCGAGTTGGGACCGACTTTTGAATTCGGGTTCCGGGGGCGCCTGCTCCGCTTGATCTGCTGAATCGTCTGAAGTGGCCAGGATCGGCTCGAGCTCCGCACGTAACTTGGCATCGAGACTCGAATCACCGATCGCAATCGCGGCCGCCCGACGGGCAAGCGACTCATCCAGATCCCGGGCAATCCGGACGATTCGAGCTGCGTGAACGGCCGAGACACCCACATCGATGGCCGACCGAAAGGTAAAGATCGCCTCCTTTGGATGCCCAGCATCCAGAAGTGCCTCGCCTAACTTCACCGCGGCCGTCGAGTCGATCCGTACATCACATCCCTTGGCCGCAAGGGGGAACCAGTAGTCGATGGCACGAGCAATTTCGCCCTTGCGAAGCGCCTGATGAAGACTCGGAACGATGGCTTCCGCAGCCGCCTCGGGCTGGTCGACTTCGACAGCGATCGAGAAGAAGGCCTCGGCAATTTCAGAGCTGCTCGAATCGTCACGCCACGCGGCCTGAATTAAATCGAAGGCCTGATACGGGTCGCCATCCGATAGCAACCGCGCAGCGCGCGAAACGATCGGGTTGGGCCGCTGGTTCACCCGGCGAGCGGCAATCCTGGAATCCAAATGGGTGAGCCGTAATCCGCCGGCGAACACAGCCCCGATCCCGACAGACGCACAAAACGTTGCCCAGGAAACGCTGCCCAGAGAATCGATCCAGAAACCGCGGACAACGAACGCTTCCAATCCCAGCCATAAAGGCAGAAGAATCCACCCGGGGATCGTAAAGTGCCCCCCGAGTCCGCGAATGAAGTACGCTCCGAGCAGCGCACCCGCCAGTCCGGCAGCGCCGCTCCAAGGAACACCGCTTGAAGCATCCAGAATTCGGTAGCCCTCCGCTGAAAGCGGGATGGCGGCCGCCACGAAGGTCGCAAAGATCAGTGAGCCCCAGGTTATTTCGAGAGCGACGCCGGCCAATAACAAGACTGCAATGGTCAGGGCGACACCGATCTCGTTGGGCTGGACGAACGCATGGATGAAATAATTCGGGGTCGGCGTTCGCGAGTCGAGCACGCCGTATTGCCAAGCCGGATCACTCGTCTGCCTGAGTTTGTAGGCGGCGGCAATAGATTCATCCAGCCGAGCCTGGGAGCGGGCCAGCATTGCGGCCGGCAAGTCCATTCGGGTGGCAGAGTTGGCCTCCGCCTCCGCAGTGAGGGCGCGCATTTCAACCAGCCATTCGCGTTCCAGAATCAGGCTGCCGGCGGTGTCCACGCTGAGCTCAGGATTGAGAACCAGGAACGAGCGAGCCTCCTCACGCACAGCTTCATACAGCCCACTCGATTGTCCTCTCTCATGCGCGAGCAAGAACGGCACGCCGGCAATTGCGGTTGCCAACAGCAGACTCACGATCGGCAATTTATTAGGCCAACCCAATTCGATCCTCTCCCCTTTGACGCCAATGCAGGGACCGGTGCAAATGCGCAAAACCGTGGCCTTCAACCGGAAGACACACGTTCTCCGTCTAAACGGACGGAGAACGTCCCCGCCTTAGCGGGAATTGATGTGGGCCATCACACACCGAGAGAAGTGCCCACCCCCACAGGGAGTCGAGCTCGCAACACGTTTCACAGAACATTCGGCTGGGTCGTGCTGACACTCTGTGCGTGGATTTTCGCAGGATGCAACGGGCAGGAGGATGAGTCTGCGATCTCCTCCGATTCAATGGTCCAGACAACAGCCGACATGAATCCAAACTCTGCTCGGAACGAAGGGCGCGACGACGCCCTTTCCGAGCAAGCATCATCATTCACGTTTCCAGACGACTGGGACAGACAGCATCCGATTCTCTCGCCTAACGCGAAAGTCGAAGCGTATCTTGGAAGCCTGGCCGAGAAAGAGATCGTCTTTCACCCCGCAGATGGCGGCGGACGCGCCTGGCTCGTCGCGCAAACATCGATCGATACGCAGTGGCAAGCATCGGATTGGCGGCGGGCTGATGGTCCATCCCATCGCGAAGACCCTTCACCACCCGTACCCGTCTCCACCGCACAGAAGATTGAGTTAGTCTTCGAAGTTGGGCCTCTGGGAATTCGCGAAGGCGGAATCCTATACGTCATGCCCGAGCCCTTCTGGTCTTGGAGCGAAGCCCAGGCCGAGACCCCCTATCTAGTCGGATATACGACCGCGACCGCACGTCTCGCCGACGTCGAGCTCGTGCCCATGGTCGGTGGCGGGATCTTTCGAGTCGAAGGCCGTGCGCTCGAACCCGGGGAACAAATCGACATCGTCCTCGGGGCTGGATCCATGGGCACGATCGTCGACGAATTCGCTGGACGAGAGGCCGAAATTTTGGTGGCCGTGGATGCCGACGGCGACGGCACACGGCGTTGGATAGAGAAATCCGCCCGTCTCCATATTGGCGCGCGCGCCGGGACACGAATCATCGCCCTGGGCCCAGCCGACGTCGCTCCCGGGTCATCCATCGAACTCAACATCGCAATCGTCGACGAGCGGGGAAACCGAGCCCTGTGGCCGGACCATATTCGGGAACCCAATGCGAACGATGATCGTGTGGACCTTCGCGGCGATCGCCGTGTCGCGAGTGAATTCGAGATCGACGTGATTCAGGGTCCTTCTCTCGAGATGCTAGGTCTAAATCCTCGGGTCGAGCTGGACGGCCCGGCCGCAGACGCCCATCGAATTCGATTCACCGCACCCAACACGCCCGACACGATCCGATTGGTGATTCGTGGACGAGGCGCGCTCGCGGATTTCGAATCCGTGGTCAATCCAATCGTCGTGCGGAATTCAAAGACTCGACTGATCTGGGCCGACCTTCATGGTCATACCGGACTCTCCGACGGGACCGGCACGCCGGAAGATTATTTCAGGTACGCGCGCGAGATCGCTCGCCTAGATGCCATCGCACTCACCGACCATGACCATTGGGGCGTCCGTCCGATCGACGAATTCCACGAAATCGCCGATCGAATCCTCACAACCTCCGAGCGTTTTCATGATCCCGGGCGCTTCGTCACCATCCCCGGATACGAATGGACCAGCTGGCTACACGGCCATCGGCACGTTCTCTACTTCGACGAAGATGTTGCGCAGACCCCCATCTATTCCTCCATCGACCCCGCAACGGATCGGCCGGACGAACTCTGGGATGCCTTGCGCGGCCGGAACGCGCTCACCTTCGCTCATCATTCCGCCGGCGAACCCGTCGCGACGAACTGGTTCTTTCCACCAGATCCACTGCTCGAACCGCTGACTGAAATCTCCTCTATTCATGGCATGAGCGAAGCCGACGACGTGCCGATTCCCGTCGCCGGCGCGATCCCCGGCAATTTCGTTCGAGACGTTCTGCTGCGAGGCGCACGGCTTGGCTTCATCGGCAGCGGCGACTCACATGACGGCCATCCGGGTCTCGCCAAACTCGCCGCCGGTGACCAAGGCGGACTTGCCGGCATATTCACGACAAGTCTCGATCGCAAGGGACTCCTGGGCGCCATGCGCGCAAGACACACCTTCGCAACGAATGGAATCCGACCCTGGCTCTCGGTTTCGATCGATGCGACAGCAATGGGGGGAGGGCTAGCGGTTTCGTCCACGGCACCGGCGAATCATCGACTGCATATCCGCTACGAGGCCACAGCGCCCATCCTTCGCATCGATCTCATTCGCAGCGGTCGAGTGGCACTGATCGATGGGGACGGGGCCCTCTCGCTCGACTTCGAACGAATCATTCCGCCGCTCGTCCCGGGCGATTTTCATTATGTCCGAATCATTCAGGAAGGAGGAGGAGTCGCGTGGTCGAGTCCGATTTTCGCGGACCGGGCCGAGCTAGAGATCGCACCGAACGCTGGATCTCCCGACAACTAACATTGAATTGAAGAACTTGCAGCGCGGCCTCTAGAGTCGGAACCGATCAATGTTTTCTTCGAGTCGCTGCGCATGTGCGGCGAGATCCGAAACGGTTTCGTTTGCCTGGACGGCCTGCTCGTCATTGAAGAGCAATGAAGCTTTGGAGTTGCCACCAATCACGCGAGCAACTCCGATCAGATTTTCGTTCGTCATGTCCTGGAACTGAAGAAACGCCGTGCCTGAGAGCGCGCCGGCGGTCAGGAGCAGGACTAGCCCGGCCGTGGCCAAGAACTCGCATACGATCCGCTGCTGAATTGAATTGCGACCGACGTCGAATTCGCTCATACCACGACCTACCTCACGACCTTCGCCAGCCGAAGAAGGCGCGAACTGACTTTGAGCCCAGCCGCTTTCGCTGCATCCGCGTTGATCTCGAAACGGATGCGGCTCTCTGAACCAATGAAGTTGGAGATCCCGCCCGCCGTTGCGAATTCCTCGCGGTCGGAAACGCTGAAGACGCTTTGTCCGCGAAGAGACGCAACAGCATCATCGTGCGCGGTATCGAGATCGTGGCCGCTGAAGAGAATGTGGCAACCGCTCGTGAGTTCCAGTTTGGCGATCGAACGGACGGCGGCGGAGCGATTGCCGACACGCTTTTCGGACACTACGCGAGTCACCACATCCGAAAAATCGCCCGATCCAAGAAGACAGATCTCGACGGGCGAATCAGATCGATCGAAGGCATTCTTGGGCCATTCCACATAGCACGCAAAATTGAAAAGGAAGGCGGCCATGATCGGGTCTTCGGACTGTGCTTTGGCTTTTGGCGCAAACAGAAGCGAAGTTGCAAAAAGGGCAATAAACGCCGCCAGCAATGCACCCATTGGCACTGCTCGTCACCGGCATCGAACGCTTCTAATCTCACTCGCTCGAAACACGCTTCGAACTCCAGATAGGAAGCCGGGTGCTTCCACAGTGAATTGCATCGCCAACTCGTCGGCGAAAAACGATCCCTCCATGAGAAACGACACTCATGCGAGGCGAATTACCCACATTCCGGGTTCAGCACCTCCATTCAAAGCCAGATGAGCCCCCGAATTTCTATATTGCTGCCGGTCTGGAACGCTGAACGGACACTCCCCGCCTGCCTACAGAGTTGTCTGCGCCAACGAGAAGTGGATTGGGAATGCATCCTCCTCGACGACGGCTCAACCGACCGCTCTCTCGAAATTGCTCGCGGCTTTGCGAATCACGACTCCCGGATTCACGTCGAAGCTTGCCGCCATACCGGACTCATACCGACGCTCAACGCAGCAATTCCACTCTGCACAGCGCCGATCATCGCTCGAATGGACGCCGACGACTGGATGCATCGAGATCGACTGCAACTACAAGCCCGCGCACTGGAAGAGAACCCCTCACTCGAAGCCGTTGGCTCTTTCGTTCGAATCTTCCCGCGACGCGAGATGCGAGACGGGCGTCGAGACTACGAAACATGGCTCAGTGAACAGAAGGACGCGGCCACAATCTGGCGCGAGCGATTCATCGAATGCCCGATTCCACACCCGACCCTCGCCATTCGGAAACCAATTCTCGAAGAACTCGGATACAGAGATCGCCTTTGGCCCGAAGACTATGACCTGCTTCTGCGACTGCTGCGGAGAGGTCCGTGTGTTGGGAATGTCAATCGCCGGCTACTCGGTTGGCGCGACGGACCGAAGCGTCTGTCCCGAAACGACTCGCGCTACGAACAGGCTCGCTTCACGGCCTGCCGTGCCTGGCATCTACATCGAGACTATCTTGCGGGCAAACCAGACTACATTCTCTGGGGACATGGCAAGACGGGACGCGCGTTACGCCGCGAGCTAACGACCCTCGGACATCACGCGACGTTCATCGTGGACGTCCATCCACGCCGCATCGGAGAGCGCATCGGCGGCGCTCTTGTGATCGCGCCGGAAGATCTCGCCAGGCTGCCCGGCCATGCCAAGGGAACCCCCTCACCGTCAGCCCCGGGTCCGATCGACCCCGTGATCGTGTCCGTCGCCGGCCGAGGCCCGCGCAACCAAATCCGTGCGGCGCTCAGCGCGATTGGGCTTCGCGAGGGAGTGGGGTTTATTTGCGCCGCCTAACGCCGCACGATTGGGTAGCAATGATGCGGGACGATACATTTGGAATTCGCGCTCAAAACTCGGCCGAACCCGGAGCACGCGGAAAGGGCGAAACATCTCGGATATTGGCCATCCCGGTCATGAATTGGACGATTCGCTCAAATCCGAGTCCGAAGCCCGCATGCGGCACGCTTCCGTAACGGCGCAGATCCAGATACCACCAATAATCGTCGGGATCCAGGCCCTGAGCTCGAATCGCCCCTTCAAGGACATCGAGTCTGTGCTCCCGCTGCGATCCCCCGATGATCTCCCCAACACCGCCTAACAAGACATCCATCGCTGCGACAGTTTCCTCATCATCATTGCGGTACATATAGAAAGCCTTGATCGAGGCTGGCCAGTCCGTGACCACAATGGGACGCCCGACGTGCTTCTCCGTCAGCCAGCGTTCATGCTCGCTTTGCAAGTCGAGACCCTGACCCACCGGAAACTCGAACTTCTCCCCACAGCCTTCGAGAATCCGCATCGCCTCTCGATACGGAATCCGCTCGAAGGGCTCATCGATCACCGTCTTCATCCGCGTGATCGCCTGGCTCTCGATGCGTTTCTCGAAGAACGCCATATCGTCCTCGCATCGGTCCAGGACATCGGCAAAGACGGATTTCAAGAAGCGTTCCGCCAAATCGGCCAGAGCTTCGAGATCATAAAACGCGGCTTCGGGCTCGACCATCCAGAACTCGGCGAGATGTCGCGCCGTGTTCGAGTTCTCCGCGCGAAAAGTTGGACCGAAGGTATAGACGCGTGACAGCGCGAGCGCGCCGATTTCGGCTTCGAGCTGCCCCGACACCGTCAAAAAAGTCGGTCGACCGAAGAAGTCCTCGCTTGCGTCGATCGATCCGTCTTCCTTGCGCTCATCGACGCCCGGAGGAAGAGTCGTCACACGAAACATCTCACCCGCCCCCTCGGCGTCCGAGGCAGTCACGATGGGCGTTTGCAGATAGAAGAACTCCTCGTTTTGAAAGAAGTTGTGGATCGCCATCGAAGCGGCATTTCGAATCCGAAGAATGGCGCCGATCGTATTCGTTCGCGGCCGAAGGTGTGCGATGGTGCGAAGAAATTCGAAGCTATGCCTCTTCTTTTGCAGCGGATAGCCCTCCGCCACGTCGCCCACGAGTTCGACCTTCGTGGCGTGCAGCTCATAGCGCTGTCCTTTTCCCGGCGACTCGACGACCACGCCCTCGGCGCGAACCGCACAACCGGTCGAGAGTTGACGAACCACGGAGTCAAATCCCTCGGTTTCCGGATTCGCTACGACCTGTAATCCATCCATGCAAGAGCCATCGTTGACATCGAGAAACGACACCTCCTTGGCATGGCGCACCGTCCGAAGCCAGCCTTGCACCACGCCGGCATCGCCGGCCGTTGGGCGGCCGAGCATGCCTCGGATCGATTCGAATCCCATTCTCTTTCCCTCTCCACTCCAGCGGTCTTTCGAATTGGCACGCGGTCATCCAAAGGACCGAGGCCCAGAGCGTGCGAGCACATGGCCGCCTCGGCGACTGCGCGCCTCGGAGGTTACCCTCTCGGGCCGCTGCCCCGCTATTGTTCGGCCACTCTTTACAACCTGTGAACTCAATCATGCCCAGCTCCACAAGCAATTCGACGAAGATCAACTGGTTTCCCGGACACATGAATCGCGCGCGCCGAGAAATCGGCGAAGCCATCGCGAAGGCACATGTCGTGATCGAATTAGTCGACGGCCGCCTGCCCTTCTCCAGCCGAAATCCGCTCTTACACGAACTCGCCACGGACAAGCCCATTCTCACCGTTCTCGCCAAGTCCGATCTTGCGGACCCGGTCGCAACAGCGGACTGGCAAGACGCCTGGCCGGGCGAGCGGCCGCTGGCTCTCGCCATGAGCGACCACAAGAGCGTACGAGCAATCCCGAAACGATGTCGCGAACTCGCGCCGGGTCGAGGCGGCCCGGGACGCACCCTTCGAACCCTGGTGGTGGGTATTCCCAATGTCGGCAAGTCCACGCTGATCAATACGCTGATTGGACGACGCATCGCGAAGGTGGGTGATCGCCCAGCCATTACGCGACGCGCCGCAAGGTTCGAACTCGATTCTGATCTTTCTATTTTCGATTCGCCCGGAGTACTCTGGCCGAAGCTCGACGACCAGGAAGGCGCACACCGCTTGGCTGCGAGCGGAGCCATCGGCGCCGCCGCATTCGAACTCGTCGACGTCGCTGGATGGGCTGTGTGTTTTGTCGCCGCGCGTTACCGAGAAGAGCTGACCCTTCGCTTCAATCTCCATGAAGAAATCGACGACATCCTCGGGTCGACCTCCGACGATCCCGGCGATGCTTCACGGGCCGTCGCACTGCTCGAAGCAGTCGGCCGCAAACGTGGCGCCCTGCGCTCTGGCGGGTATGTCGACCTCGACCGCGCCGCAGACCTCTTTCTACGCGACTTGCGGGCCGGAAAAGTCGGTCCGATCAGTTTCGAGAGACCCGAGGACTTTCCCGGCGACCATCTCGGGAACTCCCCGGAAACGATCGTCGATCCCGTCGACTAACGAGATCGCTTCGGGGACTCATCCAGAGCCGCAAGTTCATCCAAGAGCTGAACGTAGGATTGGTGCCTTCGCTCGTCGACGATGCCCTCCTCAATCGCCGCAAGAACACCGCATTCCGGCTCACTGCGATGCAGGCAATCGCGAAATCGGCAGCCGGCCTCGAGCGCCGTCTCGAAACCCGGAAAGAATTGGGCAGCCTCGTGTGCGTCGAGATCCACTGCAATGAAGTCCTTGAAGCCGGCCGTGTCCACGAGCAGCCCTCCATCTGGCAGGTCGTGCACAGTTGCCGTCGTCGTCGTATGACGACCCTTCTGACTTCCGCGGTTGAGTGCGGAGACGCGTAGGTCCAAATCGGGAACGAGAGCATTCAAGAGAGAACTCTTACCTACGCCTGAAGGACCAACGAGTGCACCGAGTTTTCCGGCGGCGATCGATCGTGAAAGCTCCGCCACGCCTTGACCCGATATCGCCGATGCCAGACAAATCTCGCACGAAGCC
The DNA here is from genome assembly GCA_012959805.1 of Myxococcales bacterium. Classification (GTDB taxonomy): domain Bacteria; phylum Myxococcota_A; class UBA9160; order UBA9160; family UBA4427; genus UBA4427. Next base: position 276,190 of record DUCN01000042.1, read on the forward strand.
CCGTAGATTTCAGTCAATTTCTCGGCGAGTGGCGATGCGCCCGGCAGATCCGTCTTGTTCAAGATGAGCATCGGTCGAATTCCCGCTGCACGCGCAATCACGAATCCGCGATCGATGTATCCGGGCGGCTCGCGGGGCTCGGGCGCAATCACGATTCCCAGAACGTCGAGATTCGTCGCGATGGTTCGCTCGCGCCCACGCGCGTCGAGTCGACGAAGCACGCCCTCCGCCGGCATCACAACCAGACGATCTCGTGCAACGACCACACAATCTCCAGCCACGGCGCGCTGCTCCGGCAAGAGCCAGATTTGGCGTTCGGCCCCGGAATCGAAACGAACCAGGACCGCGACACCATGATGGGCAACGACCCGCCCCGGCTCGCCGTGCGCAATTTCATCGTCTGTGAGCACCGGGGGTGGACTGCGCTTTCCCTTCACGTTCTCCTTGGCACTGTTCGGGCGACGCTGCTTCCGATTCGATGGTTTTCGCTTTGCGGCCATGATTCAATCCGCCCAAACCCGGTCGCTAAGACCTGAGTCCCGCGAAACCCGCCGTCCGATCGCATCACGCAGAACACTTTCACTTGCATGGATTCGGATCTTCGATCGCGCACGAGTCACACCCGTATACACCAGCTCCCGCGTCATGACCCTCGACAGCACATCGCCTAACACTAGATCGACCACATCGAATTCAGAACCCTGGCTCTTGTGCACGCTCATCGCGATCGCACTTTCGTGCGCGGGCAAGCGACCGGGAGAAAGAACACGAACCCCCCCCGCGCCATCGGGAAAGATCGCGCGCAATCCCATCGTCGTCTCTTCGATCAAACCCACATCCCCATTCCACAGATTCTGATCCGGCGCATTTTGGGTCACCAAAAGCATTCGGCCGCTCCACCAATCCGATCGACGAATGGTATGACGCTGCGCGGCCGCTGCTTCGTCGAGTACTGCACAAAGCGCCTCGGCACCAAGGGGGCCCCGGCGATGCGCACAGAGCACTCGGTAGAGACCCAACCGTTCGAGCTTATCGCTCTCCGTGTCTGCCCCTCCGATTTCCTGATGAATCGTTCGACTCGCGCGAACGAGTCGCGCACGGGTCTCAGAAATCGACTCGATCGGGCAGAGCTCGACCGCCGGCTGGAGCGGATCTTCCAGAATGCCGATCACGGCCTCTTCGTCCCCCACTCGAATGGCTTCGGCGAGCCGGCCGATTCCGCCAGCATCGTCATAGCGATGACTTCTTTGCAACCGCACGATCGAGTCGCGAAGTCCAGGCGACGCAACCGCCGAACTGCCCGGTCTCGTTTGGGGAGAATAGGCTTCAGAGGGTCCGGGGGCGGACAAGCCAGCTCCCAATTCAGCTTTCTCGGCCGGCGCCTCGCAGAGCTCGGACAAGACGGCGCCCGAATCCACCGAAGCCAGCTGCGAGGGGTCGCCCAGAAGAACGACCCGTCCCACCGATCGACAAGCACTGAACAGACGCGTCATCCATTCGAGATCAACCATCGATGCTTCGTCAATCACGACGACATCCGCTTCGAAGGTCCAGTCCGAAGCTCGACCCAATGTGCGGCGCCTAGAGTGTTGGAAGAGTGCGCGATGCACCGTCTCGGCGGTGATCTCCATGGCCGCGAGAATCTCATCCGAGAGATCCAAGGCGTTTCGCTGAAGCGAAAAGGCAGCACCCATCGCCGCTGCGGCCTTGCCGGTTGGTGCGAGCAATCGGACTCGTGGCGCGCGATCGCCTTTGGCGAGGGCCTGCTCGACTAGCAACGCAACAAATCGTGCGACCAAGGTAGTCTTGCCCGTGCCAGGCCCCCCCGTCACAATGGACAGGGGCCGAGCCAGCGCCGTCTCCAGCGCGATTCGCGGCGCAGGATCGTCCTCGTTCAGCTCCGGCAATAGGCGTCGAATCCCAAGCCCAGCCAATTCCGAATCCACCTCGAGATCCGCGGCCTCGGTTCGAGCCCGAATGAGTTCCGCCAACCTGATTTCGCTTCGGTAGGAGCGACGCAAGTAGAGTCGACCCTGTTCGTCCATTACGAGCGGCCGAGGTTTCGCCGCTTCAGCCTCGCGTTCCGAATCGGTATCGAGTGCGGCTTCCAGTTCGACCAGCGAGCTGGTGCGTAACTCGCTGATCCACTCCTCCACCGTCTGCGCGGTTGCCAACGCCGAATAGGTGACCGCGCCCGTTGGCGTTTCGGCGTTCAATCCGACGCGTGAGAGCCGCTGTAAATCCGCACAGACATGACCTGCGGATTCTTGACGACTCGCGATCGCCAGAGCCCAGCAACAACTCGCGCTGTGCTCCCCGTAGAGCCGGGACAACCGACTCGCGAATTGCTGATCGAGGGCGGACAAGACGCCGGTCAAGCGACCGGTATCGAGCAAACTCACTCCCGTCATCGGCGACCAGTCCCGCATTTCTTCGCCCGATTCGCTCATGAGTTCCCCTTCGTTCCGAACCCCAGGAGCGCCGAGGCACCGCGAATAATCTCTGCAGAAGGCCGATCGAAAAAGACACCACAGTCCGGTTCGTGGGCTTCGGCCAGGCCGCGCAAGAAGAGATAGTAGACGCCTCCAAAATGCTCCACGTAGTCGTAAGCGGGAAGCCTCTGACGGAGATGCCGATCGAGCGCGATCGAATAGATGAGATATTGAAGAACATAGTCATGATCGATCATCGGTTGGATCAGACGCGCCGGTGCATAATCTTCCTGGAGCGAGCCGAGATGATTCGACTTGTAGTCGATCAGGTAGTAGCGCTCACCGTCGTGGAATACGGAATCGATGAAGCCTCGCAGATATCCCCGAAGCTCTCGCCAACCCATCTCCGACAGTCGACTCGCATAACGAAACAGTGTCGACTCTTCGTCTGCGCCTGTACCGGTCAAAAGACTTGAAAGTGATGACGGCGAAAAGCCTTCCGCGGCTTCGCTACCCGGCGCTACGAGCGTAAATTCGATCTCGGCCCTCTGCTGTCTGGAAAGTAGATCCGCCAGACAGAACGAATCCACCTCGGGGCGAAGTGGCGTGCGTGCAACGGAGACGGCCACATGAACCACTTGATCCACTAGCGATGCTTTCTCGCTTAGGCTCGATCCGAATCGACTTCCGTGGATCGCCTGGGTGGCCAGACTTCGAATTTTTTCCGTCCCGCCCGGGTCATCTGCTCGGCATGTTGAGAAATCGACATGCTCAAGAACATCATGAAGCAGAGTCCCCGCTTCCGCACCCCGCGGAAACTCATCCATCGAGGCCGCCAGATTCGAAAGGCCCGGAATCTCCCGGAGTACGTCGTCCGCAGAGCCATCCTGGTGATCCCGCCCAGTCACCCCGGGTCCCCCGAGCGGCTCTGGCATTCGAGTGGACGGGTGCGCCTGATTCGATTGGTCAACATGTTGTGCATTGCGCACGAGCGCTGAGAAGCTCGTCGTCACGAAGGGGCGCTCGAGCCTTCGTCGCAAGGCTTGAAATTCCAGCGGTGAGGATTCGAGCTGATTCGAACGCCAGCGTTCGCGCACCGAATAGCGAGCCGACTCGATCGAGATTGCGCCTGGAACAAGCTGCTCAGCCTCTTCCGCCACTGCCTGCCAGGCGTCCACCCATTGCGTATCCGACCACCCACGGCGTGCCTTCGCCGACTTCACGCGATCCTCACCCTCGCTCTCCGTCCTGCGCGCATCCAGCAATTGGGCGATCGGCGCTTTTGCGTAAGCCTTTCCGATCGCGCCCCACAAAATGACACATTGCTGTTTCGCCCGAGTCAAGCCGACATAGAGCAAGCGAAGTTGCTCGGAGGAAGCTTCCTCGCGACCCACTTCGACATGTTCGGCATAGTCGGGACTCCCCAGATCGAGACTTCTCCTCCCCGTCTTCACATCATGGAACCGAATCGGCGGCCTCGACGTCGCTGCATCCTTCGCAGACTCAGCGGAGGGTCCCCGCGCTGAGGCTTCTTCCCAAAGGCTCGGCAAGTAGACGATCTCGTACTCGAGGCCCTTGCTGCGATGAAGCGTCACAAGCGACACCGCCTGATCATCTCGCTCGAGTCGCAAGAGCGATGCGTCCGCACCCGCCTCACTTCGAGTGTCCGAGGCCGCGATCATTCGCTCGAGCCAGGCAACCAACCCGATCCGTGAGACGCCCTGATCATGCTCACGACGCTGCAACAGCTCAGCCAGTTGAAGCCAGTTCGTGAGGCGGCGCTCGCCATCCTGATAGCCGAGCAGTCGCTCGGTGACCGACTCGGCTCGGCGCCAGGATTCAAAGGCAAGGCCAAAGCCCGACTGCGACCAGACCCGCGCATACTCACCGAAGCGCTCGGCAACGGCGGAGAGTTCAAGCGAATCATCCTCGAGATTTCGAATCGCCGTTGCGTCGAGTCCATGCGCGGCGGTCGAAAGCGCCCCGCGAAGTAGCCGGGGATCACTCGACCGCATCCAGGCGCGCAATACGCTGAGCAATTCCCAGGCCTCTCGCGAATCAAAGACATCCGAATCGCCCCGATCGACGCAGGGAATGCCGAGCGCCTCCAGCGCGCGGCGCGCACCCGCCAGTTCCACTTTTCGCCGACACAAAATCGCAATGTCCGAGGGCTCGATCGGGCGCCCGTCGATCGTGCCTCCGGAATCGAGCAGGTCAGCCACATCACTCGCCAGTACTCGCATCAATGTCGTGCGACCAAAACGCTGCTGGAATCCATTTTCAACGGACTCCTCTACGACGCCGGCCGACCTGGCCTCTTCTCGATGGGCCATCACAACTCGAAGACCTGCCGTCGACCGATTCGGCACTTCGAAGGTTTCTGTCAGACCGGGCCTCGACGCCACAGCATTGAATTCGATCGCCGCGAGTCCGAACGGCTGCTTCGGTTGGCTGAACAGAGTGTTGATCCCGGCGATCAGTCCAGCACTCGATCGCCAATTGATACCGAGCCCGTGCAAACCGGCCTCGGCGTCATCGCGCGCAGCGAGATAAGTGAAGACATCCGCCCCACGAAACGAGTAGATCGCTTGCTTCGGATCGCCGATCAAAAACAAACCACCTTCTCGGTCCTCCCCTGCCTCGTGCCAGACACGTCGAAAGATCTCGTACTGAACCGGGTCCGTATCCTGAAATTCATCGATCAGCGCAAATTGGTATCGACTCCGCAGAATTTGCGTGAGCCGGTCGCCTTCTTCGGGACGGAGGGCCGAACGCAGTTCGCATAACAGGTCATCGAAAAAGAGTATATGGTGCTCGTCACGGCGCTTGCGCGCCTCGGCGCGGGCCTCCCGGACGAAATACAGACGCAAGAGAAGGGCCCGATTCCGACGCGCCCCGTCGAGTGCATCGAGAGATTCTTTCAGCTCGGCGCACTGGCCAAAGAAGGGATCCTCGATCGGCTTGCCGCCCTTGTTGAGCCCTGAAACGAGGCCATCGGGTACGACATTCTTCCACCACGCGGGCAGCTCCACCGCGTTCATGCATTTCCCATCTCCTGACGCCGCGATGGCCTCTACCCAGCCATCCATGAGCGGGAACCACTTCGTTCCGATCGTAACGACTTTATACTTGTTCCCGCTCAGATCGTTATCGCCTAAGAGAAGTGTCGAAACGGCCTCTCGTCGCACCCGCCAGGAATCCGCCCAGCGACTCCAGGCCTGCTCCGCCGCCCTTCGCAAACCATCGAGATCGCCGGATGCGTCCACGGACTCGATGGCCGGCAAGATCGGCATCTCCTCATCCGCCCCCAACACCTCGAGGATGGAGCGCCGAAGTTCCTCTGGCTCGAATTGCCAACGACTTCCGCCACCGAAACGAAGCCATTCGACGAAGCTCGGATCCTCCCCGGCAAGCAGCCGAGACCAGAGGTCATGGGCGACTCGACGGTCGAGGGTCTGGGACTCTTCGACCAACTCGGCATCGAATGCCATGCCACTTTCAAAGGCGTGTTCCGCAAGCGTGCGTTGGCAGAATCCATGAATCGTGAAGATCGCCGCTTCATCGAATTCCTGGAGCGCGCGTCGAAGCGGATCCGACCGACCGCCTTCCGCTCCGATCTCGCGGGATTGTCTTGCCAGGCGCGTGAGTTCCGGGTCCGCCGCCGGCTCGCTCACTGCGCCTTCCTCTGCCTCTGCGATCGCTATGGCTTCGCGAATTCGAGTTCTGATTCGATCCCGAAGCTCCGCTGTCGCGGCATGCGTATAAGTCACGACCAGGATGTCCGACGGCAGGAGATCGTGCTCGACGAGTAGACGCAGATAGATTGTCGTCAGCGTATAGGTCTTGCCTGTACCCGCACTCGCCTCGATGAGTCGCGTGCCTCCGAGCTCGAGTGCCCAGGGATCGAGTGTCTTCATCGCGAGTACACCTCGCGGGCCAGGAGCATCGGCCGAAAGAACTCTTCGGCGACCACATCAAAGGCGTAAGCCCCCGGTCGCGAGCCTTGCGAATCAAGCGGAGACCACCCTTCCCAGATTCGCGCAAATTCCAGTTCTTCCTGTGACTCGGGCGTCACGCGGTTCCAGCCGTCGCCCCCCTCGAAGGTTTGATGAGCTCCTCGCATCCCCTGCTGCACTTTTTCTGCGATCGCCTTCTCGGCATATTCCCACGACGTCCGCGGGAAGAAGGGCAAGGGTGCCAAGGCAACACTCGATGCCCATTCGAAGATTCGCGTCAGATGGACGCGCGCATCGGGGACCCGCGCATACACGACGACCCGTTCATTCGAAGTCCTTGAATCCCCCCGCCCCACATAGATGCTATTCGGCTCAGGAAGCGGCGAGCCCGATCCCGCCCCACCCTCTTCCACCAAGACACAAAGCACGAGGTGTCGGATCCAAAGATCGAGTTCCGAGCGCCGCCCGATTCGCGTAAAGCCGGCCGCGACACGTCCGCTGGTCCGGAGCTGATCCAAACGGCCAGCAAGTTGGCCGACGATGCGGCCGCCAGTGTCGACCGCGCCTTCGCTTCCGTCCGCCGAACCTGCATCCCCGTAGAGGTCCAACTCGAATTCATGATCCGGCAGAGCTTCCCCGGCGCATCGCTCGGCCGCGATCTCAGCGATCACTTCGACTTCGGAGCGCATCGAATGCAGAGAGAGACGACCCGCGACGTCCACGGGAACCGATGCCTCGGCCAATAAACGCCTTGCCACCTCATTGGGCAAAGCGCCCTCTCGAAGCATGTCGAGCATCGCGTTTCCAAGATCGAATTGCGCCAATCCGCCCAGCAGTATTGGATCCAGATCTTCCACGGAAGCCTCGGGCCGGGGAAGCCGTAGCCCCAGTTCTTCTCGTGCAAATGTTCTCGTCGATCGAAGAATGCGAACCACCATCGCATCGAGTGAAAGTGCGGGGACGAGCCCCTCTTCCGGGGCAACGGGCGTTCCGGATTCAGCAAGAAAGCGACGTGGAGGACCGCCGTCCCCATCTCGGACCGTGCGTCGCACCTGCGCACCGCGGAAGGCCTCCGCGTCCCGCGCTAGTAGCCGCGGATCCTTTGAAGCCTCGAAGTATCGAGGACTCGAGCCCTGTAACGGATGTCTCACGACGAGCCAATCGCGCAGGGGAGACGACCCGGCTTTCGCATCTTCGCTTTCATCGATCGAATCGAGTTCGAATACACCTTCGATCATGTCGAGCAGATCCGAAATCACGACCGAGGGCGGCAGATCGCGCCCATCTCTCACATCGCGTCCGGGTACGGTCAGAATCAGTTGATCTCGCGCAGACAAGAGTGCTTCGAGGAAGAGGTAGCGGTCATCGTTACGCGTCGTCCGGTCGCCCGGCAGAGGATGATCAGCCATCAAGTCGAAGCCAACGGCGGAGCGGCCTCTGGGAAATGCATCGTCGCTCATCCCGAGAATCACGACGACGCGAAACGGAATGGCCCGGAGCGGAACGAGTTCGCAGAACGTGACGCCACCAGACAAGAAGGGCTGTGCCGCAGGCGCCGACTCGATGGCGGCGCCTAAGCGTTCGCGAACGGCCTCGAAAGGAATCGCCAAGTCGAAGGCCGCCGATTCCGAGGAATCCACCAGATCTGTCAACACTTCCCCAATCAGGGCGTGCTCATGGGCATTCGCATCCGTTCGTTCGAACAAACGATCCAGGAGCTTGCGAAGCTCCGAACACCATGTCCGAAGATCCTTTGGCGTTGATGTCATCCGAAATGCATTCCGCAGGATCTGGTCGATATCGCCCAGCGCGCCTAACAGATCGGGAGACCCTAGTCCGTCGAGGACGACGGCGGACACTTCGGCGAAAACGTCTTCGCTGGACCCAACCGCATGGGCGAGTGCCAAGCGATCGATTGCGCCGCTGAGTGTATGGGCGCGTTCACGAGAGAGCCCCATTCGCTCCCGATGATCCTCGTCCAACCCGAATCGAAAGCCCGCCCTCTCGGCCCATTCGGCCAGAATTTCGAGCCCGCCCGAATCGAGACCAAAACGTGCGGCGACTGACTCGTTCGCGAGCCAATCGAAAATCTCGCTGCGTGTCGCACGGCCACCGAGCAGGCCAAGTAGATCGTGGAAGGCCAAAGCGACCTTCGAGCGCCGGAAAGCACCCCGATCCGCGATTCGATATGGAATCGCCTGAGCGTCCTCCGATGAGGCCCCGAAGACGGCCACAATATCCGGGGCGATCTCGTCGACTTTGGGTGCCATGACGAGAACGTCTTCGGGCATCAAAGATTCATCGCGTTCAAAGGCTTCTCTAAGACAACCGAGGATGACCTCGAGTTCGCGCCGTGGCCCATGACAGACATGAACGCGAATGGAGTCATCGGCCCGAGAAACGCGCTGCTTCATCGCGCGAGTCGGAGAATCAGCCGACTGACTCTGATCCACGTCGGGCCATACGTCGTCGAGGCGAAGTAGTCGCGCCTGAATGCCTTCCAGTATCGTGGGGGATTCGGACGCCTCGCCCGGCACTTCAAAAAGATCGACGCCACCGTCATGAGCCTCGGAAAATTCTTCGAGGTTGCGCTGGAATTCGCCGCCGAGTCGTCCGAGGCCCGCGAGCAGGGTCGCCGAATGCGATGGCCCATCGAGATCGAAAACCCTCTCATCACTGGATCCAGATTCATCTTTGACTTCGCGCCAGAGATCGGCCCAGTATTCGCTCGAGGGACTCAAGACCGAGAGATGCACGTCACAGACCGTCGCAAACTGATCAATCACCGACAGGTAGAGGGGCGGGAGGGTCGAAACCGCAAAGATCTCCACCGCAGCTCCGAACTCAACGCGCAGTTGTTCTTCGACGAGCGCCGCGTCTTTCGAGACCAGTGCCTGCCCAAAGGCCAATGCCCGATCCGCGACATGGCCCGACCCGATCTCGGAATGGATCTCACGAAATAAACGGGCCTGCCAGCGCTCATCCGCGGAGATCGGAAGCGTCGATTCTTGAAGCCACCGAAAAACCAGATCGGGACGGAACGTGATGTACTGATCGAAGAGATTGGCGACTCGATGCGCCAATTGCACCATTCGCCAATCGCCGTCCGTCGCCTGCAGATGCTTGGCGAGTGGTCGAAAATCCGATTCGTCCCGCTTCGAATCGATGAGCTTGGCAATTCGCCAGGTCAGCTTTCCAGATTCCCAGTTCGCGTTTGCCTTCGCATGCGCGGGGTCTGGAATTGAGCGGAATACGCGATCAAGAAAGCCGCGCGGAAACGGAAAGAGCGTATTCGCCAGCACCCCGTATTCACGCGCGATGGATTGAGCGATCCAGCGCTCCATCCCCGGACCCTGAACGACGACTGTACGAGGCGAAAGGGGATCACCGCCCGGTGTCATCAATCGACTCGCGAGACCCTCCATGAGCCTCTCCATCCGATTGCTGCGTTCGACGACTAGCAATCGTGGACCTAGAACGCCGACTGCAGGTTGGCGTCGAAATCCCAATACGAACGAAGCAAAGTAATCTTGTCCGCTTCGTTGACCTCGTAGACGTTGACCACTTCGGTCCACGCCGTCTTCCCGTCCGGACGACGGACTGTAATGGTCCCAACATTCACACAAGCATGGCCCGACATCAGGGTCTGACGAATTTCAAATCGCAGACTGTCCGGCCTGATGAAGATCGAGCCGAACTCGGCGATCGCCTGCTTTCCGATGCGGCCGGCTCCTGTCGGATCCATGGGCGATGGCCCATACGGGTCTTGCAGTCGTGCGTCCTCGGCAAAGAGCTCGAGCCAGGCTTCGACGTCTCCCGCCATCGCGAGTCGCATCGACTTGATTCCGGCTTCTCGCGCCGGCGTAGAAGGAGCATTGATGACAACGTCAATCGACATGAAAAAACCTCAATCGGCCCGCGAAACGCGTTCGATCTGATCGCCTATGAAGAAGCCGACGAAAATTTCGCCTGCGTCGTCCCGTGAGATCTCCAGCGCAACACTTGCAGCGCCACGGCCCTCGAAAAGTCTCGACGCCGTGAGTGCGTCCGGATCAATCACGTACACGGAGTAGCCAATATCACAGCCTGCATTCTGAATGGAAGCACAGCTCATCGACGCGGAGACGCCACCGTGCTGTCCGGCCACCAATAGCCGACCGTCCCGCATCCAGGTCAGGTTATCGGGATTCTGTTCGAGACTGACTTCATCTCGCTGAGGTGGACCGTCTCCGACCAGCCGAAGCCGATACACCGACTCACCGCCCCATTCCGCCACAAATAGACTCGTACCGTCTGCCGACGCCTCGACACCGTTTGGCGCACTGCCCTCACTGTTCTCGATTTCCTGGAGGCGCTCCCCCGGCGCCCACGCGAGGACCGATCCCGTTTTCGCGCCGAAGCCGATCTTGAGGAGTGTCCAGATCGCCTTCATCGACACACGGTCAAGAAGCGGCATGAAATTCGTGACGACAAAGGCGCCACCCGGCAGCCAAGCCACATCGTTCGCGCTGCGATTCGGAATCATCGGCACACATCCCCGCCAGACCAGCGCCGGCCCATCCATGTCGACGATCTCGAAGAGTTCGATCGCTTCCCGACTGCCATGATTGACGACCGCGACCGATGCACGTCCCGTCTCCCCTACTCCGACATCGATTCCATGCGGCTGGAACTTCATCGGATCCGGCTCCCCCGGGCAACTCGGGTCTCCCCAGCTCACCGGATCCCCGGACGCCGGCTGCGACGCCATTTCCGGGGCGTCCGGAGCGGATCGATCGGTCGGAAAGAGCGACCGTCGCTTCAGATCAGAGAGCCGGATTGCGGTCAATCGACCGCTCGGTGTCACGCTCTCTCCCGACTGGTCCGCTTGCTCGTTAGGCGCCATCTCACTGACGACGATCCATTCAGGATCTGGCAAGAACCCCATGTCCTCGGGATTCGTCAGCCCACAGATTGCCGCATGGTTCGATTCCGAGTCACAAGGGGCGAGCGAACCCGCCGCACCAAGACAACCGGTCACAAAAACCGAGACGAGCAGAACGATGAGCCTACGAAGCACTGGGCAACTCCTTCCAAGCGAGAGAACGGCAACCACCGACCTAAGATCGGCCCAGGACCTTGGCCAATCGACGTGCCGCCTCGAGGACATCGTCGGGCGGGGCGGCGGTATAACTCAGCCGAATCCAATCACCATACACCTCGCCACAAGACCCGCCCGGCGCGACCAGCACACCCTGCGAAAAACAGTCCTCGAGCAGGCCGTGAAGGCCGCGATCGTCGAGTCGATCCTTGACGTCCAAAAATAGAAAGGTTCCACCATCGGGAGCGGGAAGACCCAGCAGTTCCGCGATCTGTGCCCCGGTCTTTCGATATTCCTCTCGCGCGGATTCGATCCAGGCAGCACCGCCTTCAATCGCGGCAAGCGCCGTTCGCTGGCCAATCACCGGCGCGTGATAGTAGATATGCGTTCCGATCTTCCGCGCTTCCGAGATGATCGACTCCGGTCCCGCGAGATATCCGACGCGCTGGCCGGCCATCGCATAACTCTTCGAAACGGAGTAGACCGAGACGGTTCGCTCGGATGCGAAGCGCGCCATCGAAACGTGTTCACCTTCGTAGACATAGTCTTCGTAGACTTCGTCCGCGAAGACCCAAAGATCATGGCGACGTGCGAGGTCGGCGAGGGCCTCGAGCCATTCGCCGGGAATCACTCGCCCGGTCGGATTCGATGGCGTCGACACATAGAGCACGCGACTTCGACTCGTGATCTTCGACTCAACCGCCGCCACAGCCTCTTCCATCGTCGACACACGATCGTAGAAGGGAACTTCGACGGGCGTGGCCCGAAAGCTCTGGGAGATGCCTCGAATCAGGGGCCAGAACGGGGCTAGGATCAACATCTCATCGCCGGGCGAAAGCGTCGCACCCGCCAAGGTCGCCAACCCCCCGGTTGCCCCCGCCGTCACCAGAATCTCCTCGGGCGAATGTTCGAGGTCGTTTCGCTTGCGCAGCTTTTCTCGGACGCGCTCTACGAGTTCCGGCAGCCCACGCGTGTTTCCGTAAGCATGCAGGCGCGGGTGATCCGCCGAAGCGATGTCTTCCGATCGCGCGCCCACGAAAGGGTCGCGCCAGGTATCGCCGACGTGCAGCGGATAGATCGGTCCATCGCTGCCCGAGATTTGATCTGCAAAAGGCGAATACACCGCGCCGGGCATCATTTGCGTCTCGGGCGCAAGGCGAGGGCCACTACCCATTCGAGGGATCAGTCATCAGAGCCTTCAGCCATTCTTAGAGCCTTCAGCCAATTGGGAGCCTTCAGCCAATTGGAGCCTTCAGCCATTATCGAACGCTCCGCAAGCGCATCAGCTCGCCATACCCCTCGCGAAAGGTCGGATAGCGAAAGGCATAGCCGCTCTCGCGAAGCAGCCTATTACTGCAGCGCTTGCTGCCCACGGTGCGGTGATCCTGACTCGTCGCCTCGGCGGTTCGCAGCCAGGGCTCATCGACTCCGAGCTCTTTGGTCAACCAGCGAAACAGCTGCGCCTCTTCCGCGGGCTCATTATCCACTCCCAAATAGAGGGGAGCCGGGGACGGATGAAACAGGAGATGCCGCAATACCCCAGCGGCATCGTCGCGATGGATACGGTTCGTGAAATGCTCTGCGTCTCGGAGCTCGAGCTGCCCGTCGCGAGCACGCCCGACCAGGCTCTCTCGACCCGGGCCATAGATTCCGCCGAACCGGATCACGACGGTCGAGATTCCGCTCGCCGCCGCAAGGCCCTCTGCCGCGAGGAGTGTCTCGCCCCGAAATTGTGTCGGATGCGTCGGCGAATCTTCATCGATGTGTTCACCGCGCCGCTGGCCATAGACGGACGTACTCGAAACCATCACGAGACGCTTGGGACGCTGTCCCTCGTTGGCCAGCCACTCGAGAAACCCCGCCAGGCCATCGACATAGGCTCGGCGGTAGGCGTGCTCCGAACCCTCGTCCGCGGACACAGAGTAGACGGCGCATTCCACTCGTTTCGGAGCCGGTCCGAGGGTTTTGGGCTCCGCGAGATCCCCCTCTATGCCCCGAATCTTGGAATCTAGCCCAGACACGTCCCGACGAATTCCGAAGACCTCATGACCGTCTTCCTTGAGCATTTGCGCGAGTTCGCTTCCCACATATCCGCATCCTGCAATCACCACTTGTGCCATTCCATCAGGATGCCGCAGATGGCTATGCTCGCGCCATGTATCGCCCCCAAATCGGCATTTCACTCTGTCTGGACGATCGTGGCCGATGGCGTGAGGGACGCAGCTACCATTACATCGATCGGAGCTACGCCGACGCCATCACGGTCGCTGGCGCCGGAGCCCATCAGCTTCCGATCCAATCGGAAGTCGAGCAGCTCGTCGATTCGCTCGACGGGCTCCTTCTCCCCGGCGGCGACGACTTTTCATCGGCTGAAGGCTCCGCATCGGCTGAAGGCTCCGCATCGGCGGAAAGCTCTGCATCCGCGGAAGGCTCCTCTCTCGATGCGAAGCTTGATCTCGTGAGCCGTGAGCAGCTCGACTTCGACCGAGCGCTATTTGCGGCGGCGGACCGTCGTGGAATTCCAATTCTGGGTATCTGCTATGGAATGCAGCTCATGGCGCTCGCTCGAGGCGGTGAACTCGACATCCACCTGCCCAGCGAGCGCCCGGAAGCTCTATGCCACAAGCTCTCGGCGGACGCGCGTCACGCAATTTTCATCGAAAGGACGAGTCTGTTGGCCAGGATCTTCGAGTCCCAGACTGGCGACGTAAACAGCCTGCATCATCAGGCCGTTCGCGCCGTCGGCCCAATGCATCGCGTGGTCGCTACGAGCGCGGACGGGATCATCGAAGCCATCGAACACGTGAGCGCGTGTGAAGCCGATGCCGAAGGCGATGTTTCTTGGGAAATCGGCGTCCAGTGGCATCCGGAAAAAATGTCGGGCCCTGCGAGCGAGCGACTCTTCGAGGCCTTCGTTGACGCCTGCCGCACACGCCATGAGAATCGTGCGAATTGCGAGACCGGAAGAAGCTGATGATGAAAATGTTGGGCTCGCTTCTCTTCTGGGGCTTCATGCTCGTTTCTTCTGTTCTCCTCTTCCCCTTTGCGGTTCTGATCTGGGCCGTCACCGTTCGCTTCGACAAACGCCGCTTCCTGCTACACCGCTTCACGTCACTCTGGGCGAGCCTCTATACATGGCTGAATCCGGTTTGGCGGGTCCGCGTCGTCGGCCGCGAGAATCTCTATGAAGGGGGGCCGACCGTACTGGTCGCCAACCATCGATCACTCGTCGATATCCTCGTCCTGTTCCGATTGCAGAGTCATTTCCGCTGGGTGTCGAAGCACGAAAATTTCCGCATCCCCTTCGTGGGCTGGAACATGACGCTCTGCGACTACATCCCGATCGAGCGCGGGAAAGCCGGCAGTATCCAGATGATGATGCGCCACTGTGACCGCGCGCTCGCGGATGGGAATTCGATCTTGATGTTTCCGGAGGGCACGCGTTCCTCCACCGGTCGACTTCGATCCTTCAAGCCTGGGGCCTTCCACATCGCCGAGCGCAACAAGGTTCCGATTCAGCCAATCATCGTCCGGGGAACCGCAGAAGCGCTGCCCAAACGCGGATTCATTCTCCAGGGCCGCAACGATATTTCGATCGAGATCCTGCCCGTGATACCTGCAGCAGAAGTCGCCGCCTGCGCTGCAGAGGAGATGCTGGAACGCGTCCGGGCAGTCGTGTCGGACGCACTCAAGAACGAGCAACCCTCGATGTAGAGTTCTTCCAACCTACGCGTCACGACGGAGCAAGCGCCGAATCAGCTTGCCCGATGTCGTCCGTGGCAAATGCGGCGCCTCGAAAAATGCGACCGGGACCTTGTACCCGGCCAGTCTCTCCCGACATAACGCTTCCAGGGTCTCCGCGTCCATCGGTTCCGAACCGCGCCAGACCACGAAAGCAATCGGCCTCGAACCAAACTTCGCATCCGGTCGGCCTGTCACGCCCACCTGCTCGACATCGGGATGGCTCGCAATCACGGATTCGATTTCGGCGGGATAAACGTTCTCGCCCCCAGAGAGGATGAGATCCGAGCGCCGATCGAGCACACGAAGATGACCTGCCGCATCGAGCCGGCCGATGTCCCCGGTCATGAGCCATCCGATTGCGATGGCTTCCGAGGTTGCAACGGGATCTTCGAAATACCCTTGCATCACAATCGGCCCACGCACGCAGATTTCACCCTCGACGCCATCGGCAACCCGTCCCCCGTCCGCATCGACGATGCGAAGTTCCACATCAGCCAGCGCCTGCAATCCAGCTGCGAGATCACGGTCGGGCGCAATCGGACGCTCCGCTTCATGCAGGGGCGGGCGCGTCGCCACTTGAGACGCCGCCTCGGTCAGCCCATAGGTCGGCGCAACGGGATAGCCGAGAGATTCCGCGCGATGAAGAAGCTCGGTCGTTGCGGGCCCGCCTCCGAGCAACACGAGTACAAGGCTCGCCGGAGATCGCTTTTCGCCGCGCACATCGATTACACGCTCGAGCATCGTCGCAACGAAGCTCACACGGGTGATGCGATCGGCCTCGAGACTGTCCGCGACGCGCTGCGGATCGAAGTCTTCGTGGACCACGACACTGGTTCCGACGAGCGCACTCCGCACAAGCACGGACAGGCCCCCGATGTGAAAGAGCGGCATACACAGAAGCCATCGATCGTCGCGCTGATGACCTAACATCTCGGTCGACGCCCGCGCGCTCGAGACCAGATTCTCTCGACTGAGCATCGCCAATTTTGGAGGCCCGCTGGTTCCCGATGTCGACAAGACGAGGGCGAGGTCCAGCCCTCTGCGAATTTCACGATCGCAGTGCGGGTCTATGTCGGGCCCATCGACGCCCCGCACGCCGGATCGCTTCTCGATCAGGCTTCCTGATCGACCTTCGCCCGGGGAAAGCAAAACCAGACCGCACTCCCCCCGTTCGACCAGCCGATGCGCGAGCCCATCATCGATGCTCTCCGAGACGATCAAGAAGCGCGGCCGCGCTCGCATCAACAAATCGAGCTGTTCTATTTCCGCCAGTCGAGCATTCAAGGGAAGGAGCACGATTCGACGATCCAGAAGCGCATGAATGAGCGCGACACCGGGCACCGAGGGTGTCGCGAGAACCGCAACCAGGTCCCCCGCCTCGAGGTCGAGCGCATTGAGGTCATTCACGAGATTTCGAGACATTTCGCCGAGCCGTGCGTAGGAGATCGATTCACCACCTATCATCAACGCTTCGGCATCGCCGTTTTTCGCAAGCGCGCCGATCCAGTCGACGCCGTGATCGGCTAACTCCATCACGATCGCCGCTCAAAGAGCCTCAGCTCGCCCCAGATCTCACTATCCTCATCCACAAGATCACCCAAGGCACAATCCAATCCGTTCGACTTCCTCAACAAGATCGATCCATGCTGAGGATCCACGTTCGGCGTGACGGGATCGACGAGATCACGCGCCAAAAGTCCCGCCGTCCCAAGCCCATGCACTTCACCCTCGGATCCCAGACCGGCGGCCAATACGACTCCGACCGCCCGACTGACTGCGCCGTCGATGAGGCTCGACCAGATGACGCGAATACCAAGAGAACGCGCACGGGAAGCCAATGCCAATGCCGGCCTGATTCCGCCTAACGCCGAAGGCTTCACAACAAAGATCGATGCCGACCGCGATTCGAGACACGCCGACCACCCCGACCCGAGAAGCGCCTCGTCGGCGGCAACCGGAATGGCGGCGCATCGATCGAGCTCCCTCAGATTCATCAGCTCATGTCTCGGGACGGGCTGTTCGACAAAGTCGATCGAATAACACGCGAGGGAATCAAGCGCCGCCATCGCCTCGGGGAAGGTCCACGCTTCATTCGCATCGAGTCGGATGCGTCGCTCCGACCCAATGCAGTCTCGGAGCGCAGCCACCCGCGCAAGATCGGCTTCGAGCCCCCGGCCGTCGGGATTCGTCGCAAGCTTGAGCTTGAAGGCGTCGAACCCTTCCGCCACGAGCCTCTCTGCCGAGGACCAAACACTCTCCGGCTCACCTCCCGAAACGATCGCCTGAACCGCCACTCGAGAGGCCGGCCGGCCGGCCAGCCCTGAGTGCATGTGCAGCCAGGTCGAAAGCGGCTGCTCCATCTCTTGTGCGGCCAGATCATGCAGAGCCGAATCCAGGGCCGCCCGTGCGCAGGGTGAGTGCGAGGCGGACTTCCAAATCAGGGCCAATCCGTCTTCGAGGGAAAACGATCCGGCCGCAATCAGATCCTCGATTCCCCGAGCCAGTGCCCGCCGACTGGCAGGCCCATCCTCGGTTCCAAATTCGGCAAGCGGCGTCGCTTCACCTTGGCCGCGATAACCATCGTCGCTAAAGAGTCGAATGAGCTGGCCCTGTCGCACCCGAATGGGTCCGTGGGCGGTGGCCAAGCATTCGACCAGGGGAAGCGTGAAGGCCCGCATTTCGGCGCGCCCTATTCTCACGCGCAAAACCCGAAGGGGATGCTGATCCCGAGCGCAAAAAAGAGCGAGAACAGAACGCCGAGCTTGGCCGTTCCCGCGAGCGCTTCGTTCAAGGCAGGTCCATCTTCCTTGCGCGAAACGACACGCCAAAGAGAAAATGCGAGGGGCGCGGTCAGCCACGGAAGCAGAGCCCAGATGCCCACTTCAAGACTCAACCAGAGAACGACGGGCACCGCGTACGCACCTAACACTAACAAGATCCATCCCCAGCGAGTGCCGCTTCGACCCAGCCGAACCGCCAGCGTGCGTTTGCCGGCCCGTTCATCGGTCTCGATGTCGCGAAGGTTGTTGACGACGAGAATCGTCGAAGCCAGGAATCCGACGGGAAGCGCGGCCCACCAGGCGAGTACCGGAACCGATCCCAGCTGTACGAAAGTCGTTCCGAGAACGGCCACCAGCCCAAAGAAGATAAAGACCGCGACTTCGCCGAGCCCGTGATACCCCAGTGGCCAAGGGCCTCCCGTATAGGCGATGGCGGCGGCGATCGAGACCACACCGATCACGATGATCGCGGGACCCGCCACGAGGGTGAGATAGACGCCAACCAATGTCGCAAGGGCAAAGACAAGCATCATTGCGCGCTTCACCTCGGCAGGAGAAAGAAGACCGAGCTGTGTCGCGCGGGGCGGGCCGATCCGGTCTGCCGTGTCCGCTCCCTTTTCGAAGTCATAGACATCGTTGGCGAAATTCGAGCCGATCTGAAGCAGTAGAGCGCCCAGGCCAGCGGCCAGCGCAGGCCCCAAGCGAACCCCACCTTCGACAAAGGCGACTGCCGTCCCAACCAGAACCGGTCCAATCGAAACCGGAAGAGTTCGAGGTCGGATAGCCATCAGCCAGGCCGACCCGGCGGACACGGCCGGCGAAGCGACCGAGCTTCCGGCTTGCATGTCGCTCATCCGCGATCCGAGCGATCCGGCGAGATGACTTCCGATGGACTCGTCGTCGGCTTCTTCGCCGTAGCTGCCACCTCAGCCAAGAAACCGCTGATGCGTTTTCCGAAGGCATCGGACGCCTCGAGATGAGCGGCATGCCCTACGCCGGGAACGACCGCGATTCGCGCATCGGGCAGGTCTGCTGCAAGCAAAGTCGCGATGCCTCGGAACTTCGCATCCGCTTCGCCCACGACGAGCAATACCGGTACCGCAATCGATCCCAACTGATCAAAGAACGGTTGCTGTGCGCCAGCACCCATTCCCCGAAGACTGTTTGCGAGTCCAATTTTTTCGTTCGCCATGCGCTGCACCCGCGCCCCCTCGAGCGCTTGCGCCCCAAGACTCGACTGACTCGCAAAGATCGGCAGCGCCATCCACGAGTCCACGAATTCCGACAGGGGCGCCGATTCGATTCGATCTGCTAACGCGCAATCCGCGGCGAACCGCTCTTTTCGCAGGGCCGGATCAGCGATTCCCGCGGTCGCGCCAATCAAGACTAGGCTCGAAAAGCATTCCGGCGCAGCCACCGCCGCAGCGATCGCAGCGCGGCCGCCCATCGAGTACCCAACCAGATGCGGCCGACGAAGCGCAAGCTTGCGCACCACTTCGACGATCTGCTCAGCACAGGACTTCATCGCGTAGGAATCGGATTCCGCGGGCGAAGCACTCCCCCCATGCCCAATCAACTCCAAGCGAACGACTCGGTACTGGTTGCACAGAGCAGCCCTGACCGTCTCCATGCTTTCCGCAGCTCCCGTAAAGCCGTGCAGAACGAGTACCGTGTCTCCCGCTACATCTTCCGCATCGTCGCCTAACGCCGACCCATCAACGACCGCGCGCAAACGAACGCCACACGCATCGATAAAGACTTCGCCATCTCGAAACATTCCATGTTCGCGCCTCGTCATGACGAAGCGCCCTCGCCAAGTGCCGCATCCACGGCGTCACAAATACTTGTCACGCATTTGCGAAACGCTGATTCGTTCGCCTTCGCATCAAATCGAGCGTGGATGATCGAAACACCGGGCGTTTCCCAACTCTCATGGAGTGCGGACTCGAGAGAAGGGAGATCCTCCGCACAGTGATAGGCGAGCTCGAAAAGCCCGGCTGCTCGACTGAGATCGACATCATGGGGCGTCCTAAAGAGCCGATCGAAACCAATTTCTTCGCCCTGTGCGGCGATAGGAAGAAACGAAAAGATGCCGCCGCCATTATCGTCGAGAACGACAATCGAGAGCGGCAGCTCTTCCTGCCGAGAGATCAGTAGACCGCCCAGGTCATGAAGGAACGCGAGGTCCCCAGTCAGCAGAACCGTGGGCCGACCGGCGGCCGCGATACCCAGAGCCGTCGATGGAATCCCGTCGATCCCACTCGCGCCGCGACTACAGAGAACACGCAGGTCCGTGCCACCATTCGCATAAGCGAGATCGAGGAGCCGGATCGACATGCTATTCGAGATGAATAACACGCCCTCCTCCGGCACACTCCGAGTCACCGCCGCAGTCGCCGCCAGACCAGACCATGACTCCTCCGCGCAGTTGTGATGGACCATGACCTTTCGGGCCAGGGCATTGACGGACTCCAGGATGCAACACCACTCGCTCTCCCGGCCCGAATGTCCCTCCAGGTCACGGCTCGCCGCCGCGAGCAGGTCGTGGCCGCCGCCGCGCACGACGCGGGTTGCGAGATGCGAGGGTTCGCCCCATTGGCCGCCCTCATCCAGCCACCAGACGGCCTTCGGCGCGCTGGCTTCTATCCACAAGCGCTGAGCTTTCGAAACCGGGGAATCGCCAATTCGCAGAACGATGTCAGGCTGCATCTCCGCTTTGAATCGATCGGCTCGCGCGAGGCCATCGCCCAGGTCGAGAACCGGAGCGCCGACCGCTTCGGAAACATTGCGAAGCTGCGAAGCCGGATCGGCCAGGATGGGCCAGCCCGCGGCCGCGGAGAACTCGGCAATTGCGAGGGCAAAAGGCGCTTCGATATCCATTGGGCCGCAGCAGATCACGCCGCGCTCATTGGACCGAACGATCTCCACGAGTTCGTGAACATCTTCGGGCTCCGCAGACACTCTGCCTTCCGAGAACTGCATCCTCGAAGATTCTTCCGCTCGGCGTGACGATGGCGGAAAGTCCGCGGGTGGCACAAGCGGTTCGCGCAAAGGCCAATTGAGATGAACCGCCCCGCTCGGCTGAGCCAGAGCCATGGACGCCGCGCGGCTGGCGATTCTATCGGCCACCCTCTCAGCCGCATCTCCGCCGGTCGGAATCGGAACCTCGACAGACCAACGCGAATAACGGCCATAGAGATTGCCCTGCTCGATCGTTTGTCCGGCACCCCAATCCCGCAGCTCTGGCGGCCGGTCCGCTGTCAGTACAACCAAGGGCACCCGCGAATAGTGCGCTTCGATGATGGCGGGGAAATAGTTGGCAGCCGCCGTCCCCGATGTACAGACCAGGGCCACCGGCCGCCGCGTCGCTTTGGCAAGTCCGAGGGCGAAGAATGCGGCTGATCGCTCATCGAGCTGAACCCATGTTCGAAGCCCATTCGTCTGATCCGCACAAATCGAAAGCGGAGTCGAGCGCGAGCCGGGCGAAAGCACGACATGTTCTACGCCGGCCGCGCACAACGCGTTGAAAAATCGCCCGACGAAGGTGTAGACAGCCGTCGGGTCGGCGAGAAAGGAGGAAGCGTCGGCAGAGGACACGGTTAGATCTCGGTCATCGGCGCAAGCAGCGCCCGCAACTTGATTCGGGTCTCCACCAACTCCCGCTCGGGTTCCGAACCCGCAACGATTCCCGCGCCGGCAAACAAGATTGCATGGCTGGCCCCGGATTCACCGGTCGGGCCAAGCCCATTACGGATCAGGGCCGAACGCAATGCGACCCGGAAATCGCCACCGCCCGATTGATCGAGCCAACCGACCGGCGAGGCATACCAGCCTCGATCGAGTCCCTCAAAATGCTTCAGCCATGCCATGGCTTCCGTGGCCGGCAACCCACCGACCGCGGGCGTCGGATGCAGCGCCTCGACCAGGCCGAGCACATCGATGACTTTCTGACCATCGGATTCCAGTCGCAGACGACCTCGCAATCGGGTTTCTAGATGCTGAATCCCAACCAGGCGCCGCAACTCGGGCGTGGCCGAGCATTCGAAGTCATCGCATAACACTTCGACGACACCGCGGATCGACGCCACGACATAGGCGTGTTCTTCGTTTTCCTTTTCGCTACCAAGCAGCGCCGCAGCGAAGGCCTGATCCTCTTCTGGATGACGGCCGCGCGGAGCCGATCCCGCAAGCGCCGCCGATTCGACTTCGCAACCGGCCACACGAACCAGCCGTTCCGGTGTCGCCGCCAAGAACGTGTCCTTCCCTCGACCAATCGCCACCAACGTACAACTCGGATAGAGATCTCGAAGCCGGGCAAGAAAGGCCGGGACATCGAATGGCACGTCATGATCAACGGACAATGAACGGGCGAGAACCACTTTCGCCAGTCCGCCTTCTTCAATTTCCTGGATCGCGCGTCGAACCTGCGCCTCGAAAACCGAGTGTCGGCGATCAGCTCGGACGATGTACTCGGGCCCGACTTCCCCCGCGCGCCCCAGGTCTCTTGAACAATCCTCGCCGATGCCATCACCGGTGGACGAACTCATCGTCAGCACCTCGTCGAATCGACCCAATAGCTCGGATTCGACGGCGCTCGCCGGCGCCCCGGGCTCGACGCGTACAAAGTGGACCCAGCGGGATCCGCCCTTCCCGCCTACGGTTGTTTCATTCTCTTCTCTCTGCTCGACAATGAATTTAGGCAGAACGAAACGAGCTGCCGGAAACGCCTTCCAATGGGGGGACGACGCCATCTCGTTCTCGAAGCCAAAGCCTCCGAGATAAACCGGGGAGGTTTCGCTGCGACTTGATCGATTCGCGCCGATCCAATCCATTCTCTTCGAAAGACTGGCCGACCACTTTCGAATATCCGCAAAGCGACCCGGCCCATCGCTTTCGATCTCATCTACGGCGCCGAGCGCGCAAAAAAGGTCGCCCGCCTCCGCTCGTTGCCAGAAGAAGCGATCCTGATCTTCGGCCCGCGCATAACATTCGAGGACACCGCTGCCTTCGGCTTCCACGACTCGTGCGAGCCAGCGCACCTCACCCGATGCCTGAGCTTCCCGCACACAGGACGTCAACCCATCTCGTTCTTCGGGGGTCAATACTCGACCCGATGGCGAAGTCGGCACGCTCATTCTGAGACACTCGCTTTCGATTGCCCCACAACCGGCGTAAGAGGCCCACGCACCCCGGTGAGGATCTGCGCGGAACCCAATAACAGGACCTCACGGCGGACCTCGAGAAATCCCGCCGCGGATAACATGGTCTTCAATTCTTCGGGAGGCGGTAGATAGGCCGTCGACTGAGGGAGATAGCGATAGGCGGCCCGATCGGAGATGAGCCCGCCCACCAGGGGAACGATCCGATCGAAGTAGAGCGAATGCGCGGCACGCACGGGTCCCCAAGCGGGCCGATCGACGTCGATCAGCGCAATTCGACCGCCTGGCCGAACCACCCGTGCGATCTCCTGCATCACGGCATTCAGTGAAACAAAATTGCGTAAAGCAAATCCGCAGGTCACAACGTCCACTGAGCCCGTTTGAAAGGGCAGCCATTCGCCGTCCGCCTGAACCGTCGTGGAGTCGAGCCCGCGCGTCTGCGCCCAACGCAACATCTGTAGAGCGAAGTCGACGCCGACCACCCGTGCACCGCGCTTGGCAGCGAGCTCGCAGAAGTCTCCGGTCCCGCAGGCGAGATCGAGTACGAGATCATCAGGCCCGACGGCAATCTTCTCCAACGCATGACGACGCCATCGCTGATCGAGCCCCATGGACATCACACGATTCAGAGCGTCGTAGCGCGGCGCGATGCGATCGAACATCTCTCGCACGCGAATTCGCTTCTCTTCGCCGGTGGGTAGATCACCTAACGCCACTGAACCTCCAGGCGTGCGGACTGAGTCGCTTCGAGTGCCATTTCCAGCGCGGCGGAGTCCCCCTGACCGCGCAACCGGGCAAGCGCCCGTGAAACGACTGTTCTTTGAAAATGCAGCGCCACGATCTGGGTCGTCTGAGGCAAAAGGCGCTCAAACACCTTCCGTACCGCTTCCTCTTGTTCGGTTGCGTGCGGATCATCATCGGCGGCCGCGCCCCCCGGCGAATCCGCGTCGGGGTCGGGGTCGGAGTTTGGCTTCCGAACAAAATCATCGAAAAGGTCAATCGCCTGCTCGGCCAAGGCATCGACATGGGCGGCGTGAAACGCGGCCATCTCGAGCAACCGGTCGAGCGGGAGCCCCATGTCCAGAATCTCGAGTGCTGAACTGACCATCTCGAGATCTGTGCGCGTGAAACGCTGAACGCCATTCACTTCGATCGGTGCAATCAAGCCGGCCTGGATCGCCGAGCCAATCAAGGCCTCGGGCACACCGGTTTGCGTGGCGAGTTCGCTTCGTGAGACGGTCCCGGCACCGACACTCTTTTCCGCGAGCGCTTCGAGGAGCCCCCGATCTGAGGCCCTTTTTGCAGCGACTTGATTTTCGGACTCGGATTCCGCGTCGAGGAGGCTGCGGATCTGGGCCAGGCTGAAACCCGACTCGAGCAGCGCCCGAATCCGACGAATCCGTTCGAGATGGCCGGCGTCATAGATCGCGAACCGTCCCCGGCGTTCCGGGGCGGAAATCAGGCCTCGCGCCTGGTAGAAGCGCACGGTGTCGACGGCAATTCCGGCCGCCACGGCCAATTCGGCAACACGATATTCCATGCGATCACTCTAAGAGCAATCACTCCGATTGTCGAATTCTGTCAAACGAGCGGGCACGTAGACCCCCTCGGGAACTCAGGCGAATCGGCTCGAGACGGGAGTTTCATCACCGAAACGGAAGTGTCTCATCGCAGCGGAATTTCAAGGCTGTAGGGCTCCCGAAGGCCTTGGCCAGCCCGGGTGGGACCTTGGACAAACTCCAATTCCAAAGAGTACCGGCTGATCATCGAAGCCGACCCCACGATTCCATTTACGATCTCGTTGACATCTCGGCCGGCGGAATACGCTTTCAAAGCGAGGACGACTTCGAAGAGGACGAAGACGTCGTGTGTCATTTCGAATTGCCGGGTCCACTCTGCTTCGTGCTGCCCGCGAAAATCCGGCGGTCCGCGGACTCGCAAACCGCGGCAAAACACAAGCAGACGGTGGCCGTCGAATTCCAGGGACTCGACGAAAACAATCGCTCGCAGTGACTACGCTGGGTCTACGGTGAACAGGTCAAGCGACATCGCGAAGAAGTACGCAAGGGACCTTGGGGCTGAAGAGAACTCTGGGCCAGGACTCGCCATCACAGGGTCGCCGCGCCCGTCAAGTCGCGAAGCTCAGAGCGCCGCGACCAACTCCGCAAACCGCGCCAACACCCGGGTGATCGCCTCCGTCTCCTCGGCACCGGCAATCATGGCGTCCGGACTGAGCCCTTCATCGAGAAGAATTTCCCGACGCGCCTCGACGTAGCCCCGCATAATGTCGCGATCGAATTCCGGATGGAATTGAACGCCCCATTGGCGCGGTCCGAACTGTAGGACCGTGTGGGGATCGAGTTTGGTCCGCCCAAGAATCCTGGCATTCTCCGGTGGTCGCAGCACCGATTCGACATGAGACATATGGCTGGGGAATCCGCCGGGCTCGAAAAGTGGGCCCAAACGCGCGCGCTCGCCGTTTTCGGAATCCCGCGGCAGAGTGACTTCAACGGTCCCCATCTCTCGGCCTCGGGGATTCGGTCCAACTTCTCCGCCGAGTCCGTGGGCGATGAGTTGGTGGCCATAACACAGGCCCAGTACAGGCATTGCATCGCTTTCCACCAGCTCGGCCAGCCAGCGCGCCGCCCCCTCGCTCCAATCGGGCCGCTCGGTCACCATCGCCGGAGACCCGGTCACGACGACCCCGGAAATCGACGACTTCGATGGAAGTGATTCTCCAAGATGAGCCGAAACCACGGCCAGCGATGAGACAGGAAGACCGAGCCCCGTCGCAATCCAATCCTCGAAATCCCCACACCGCGCCTTCACCGGCGCAAGCGCCTCCCCGGTCTTCAAGATGAGAATCGGTGGATCCATATTCTTCATTCCCTGATCACTCGTTTCTTTCATTCATCTACGCCATCTACACTCGAAGTCGCATCGGCACATCTCACGATCGCAAGAGCGATAGTCCAATACCCGCGGCCACCCCGACATTCAGGGAATCGACACCGGGCTCCATGTCGATCCGAACCTGTTGACTGGCCGCCGCCAGAGCACTCTCGGTCAGCCCCGGACCCTCCGTCCCGAATAACAGCGCCGTCGGACCGATCTGCCCCGATCGAAGAGACTCAATCGACACACTGTCCGCACTCGGATGAAATGCCAACACTTCGTATCCAAGTGTCTGAAGGCCGGAGAGCATCTCGGGGAAACTCTTCGCCCGGGCAAAGGGCACGCATAGTGATCCCCCCATCGACGTTCGAATAGCCTTTCGATAGAGAGGATCGCAGGTCTTCGAACAGAGCAGAATGGCCCTTACTCCAAAGGCCATCGCGTTGCGAAAAATGAGTCCGACATTGTCGAGGTTCGCCAGTCCTTCGAGAACGATCAGGCGAGGCGCCTGCTCTTTCGCAAGCGCCCGCCGCGCCAATTCGAGCGGGTCGTCGACATCCTCCCGCGCGCAGGCCGCCAAACATCCGCGATGGATCGGAAATCCAACCAGGCGATCGAAGATGGGTCGATCGGCGACATAGACGGGGCATCGAGGTTTCAGTGCCTTCAGTTCCGTCTCGATCGACGCGTAGGTCCGCGGGCTCAGCAGAATCGATTCGGGCTGATACGCGGAACGCTGGAGCAGAACGAGGAGATTGCCGCGCCCCTCGACGATGAAACGTCCCATCGAGCCCGCAAGCTCCCGGTCTTTCAAATTTCGGTAGATCTCGATTCGCGGATCTTCGAAATCCGTCACCGTCACGCTTTGCATGACGGGATCCAAGCACAGCGCGGATTCGAGGGCCATCGCGCGCAGCGTCGGCGGCGCCCAAGATGAAGCCGCTCCGCCGTTCGAGGTACGGCGAAGCGGCAGTCCATCCAGGGTGTGATGGACTCATTCCTTGGATGGCTAGAGACGGGATGCGGAGTCGGAGCGCAGCATGGACGAAGCTTCGGGGGGCGGGGCCGATGCGGAGACCGCAGCCAATCCGATCACTGCCAAACCGAGGCAGGTGCAGAACCCATAATGTATCCAAAGCAATGCTTTTGCCATTGACTCATGGCCTCATTCGTAGGCGACCTGCCACGTTCGACTTCGAACGCGCTTTATCGCTCATGAGGTGAGTGCGGGGCAGGCCGCTCAAGTGACGGAGATTCATTCTCTCAGCGGCCTAATGCCGCATCCTGCGCACGGATTGCCAAGAGCTTGCCGGTGACAGCCCCATCGGAGGCAATCGCGGCGACGCCCGAGATGACGGAGCTGCGACGAGAGCTGGACAGGAACCGATCAGAATTGGGCGAAGAAGTCGTTTCCCTTGTCATCGACAATGATGAAGGCCGGAAAATTTACGACCTCAATTCGCCAGACGGCTTCCATGCCGAGTTCTTCGTACTCCTCGATCGCCACATTCGTGATGCAGTTCTTGGCGAGAATTGCGGCCGGCCCCCCGATGGATCCGAGATAGAAACCACCGTGCGCGGCGCACGCATCCGTGACAGCCTTCGAACGATTGCCCTTGGCCAGCATCACCATCGAGCCGCCCTTGGACTGAAAGAGTTCGACATAGGCATCCATCCGACCCGCCGTCGTCGGGCCGAAAGAACCCGAGACATAACCTTCCGGCGTCTTCGCCGGTCCGGCGTAATAGACGATGTGGTCCTTGAAATATTGTGGGAGATCCTCGCCCGCATCGAGCCGCTCCTTGAGCTTCGAATGGGCAATATCCCGTGCAACGATGATCGTTCCCGAAAGCGCCAACTGTGTCGTCACCGGGTACTGCGAAAGGTCCGCACGAATCTCGTCCATCGGGCGATTCAAATTGATGGGAACTGGATCCCGTGTCAGCTCGTGGGCAATCTGTTCGGGCATGAAGCGCGCCGGATCCGTCTCCAGCTGCTCCAGAAAGACGCCCTCCTTCGTGATCTTGCCCTTGATCTGGCGATCCGCTGAACATGAAACGCCGATTCCAACCGGGCATGAGGCGCCATGCCGAGGCATCCGGATCACCCGCACGTCATGGCAGAAATATTTTCCACCGAACTGCGCGCCGATCCCGACGTCTCGGGTCAACTGGAGAATCTCCTCCTCGAGTTCGACATCGCGAAAGGCGCGCGCATGATCGTTCCCCGAGGTCGGAAGCGAATCGAGATAGCGACAACTCGCGAGCTTGACCGTCTTGAGTGTCGCCTCCGCAGACGTTCCGCCGATCACGATCGCAAGATGGTAGGGCGGACAAGCAGCGGTCCCGAGAAGCTTGATCTTCTCCGCGAAGAATTTCTTGATCGATTCGGGGTTGAGCAGCGCCTTCGTCTCTTGAAACAAAAAGGTCTTGTTCGAGGAGCCACCGCCCTTGGTGACAAAGAGGAATTTGTATTCGTCTCCCTCCACCGCATAGAGATCGAGCTGGGCGGGAAGGTTTGTGCCGGTATTTTTTTCCTCGTACATGTTGATCGGAGCGAGCTGGCTGTAGCGAAGATTTGTCTCGGTATAGGTCTGATGAATTCCTCGGGAGAGCGCCTCTTCGTCATTGCCGGAGACCCAGACGTCCTGACCCTTCTTGCCGACGACGATCGCGGTTCCCGTGTCCTGACAAGAAGGCAGAATCATGCCCGCAGAGATATTCGCGTTCTTCATCAGTTCGAGCGCGACGAAGCGATCGTTCTCCGAGGCTTCGGGATCCTCGAGAATCTTCGCCAGTTGAGCGAGATGGCCCGGGCGAAAGAGATGGGAAACGTCGCGAATGGCGGCCGCAGCAAGGGTCGAAAGCGCCTTGGGATCGATCTTCAAGATCGTTCGACCGTCGACTTCGATCGTCGACACATACTCGGCGCCGAGATTTCGATATTCCGTTTCGTCGGGGCCGAGCTCAAACATTTCCTGATAGTGAAAATCGGCCATCGACGTGTCTCCTTGTTTTTCGGTGCAATTCCGGGTTGGGGTGCTCGGATTCGGACGCCACCAGCAAGCCTCGAATCAGAACTTGAGCAACAACCCGGCATTTCGGGGCGCCGAGCGTAGCCGAGCCTCGGTCAATCTCATCCCTTCTCGCCAGAAACGAGCCTCCGCGCTCAGCTATCTGTGGCCGCTGACCGATTGAAAAGGCGGAGAAGAATCGTCTGTGAACCTGACGGCGCAGGCGCCCCTCTCTATGATGGGAGTAATGATGCAAAAACACCGAGCCCAGATTCTTCCCAATTTCCCGACCGGTCCGAGTCGCGTTCGCCGATCTGGCAGAATCGCACACCTCGCTTTGGCGGCGACGGTCCTATTCTCGATGGGCCTCTCGATCGCGGCAGCCGGTCCTGCGGGGGCAAGTGTCTTTTCGCCGCCCGAGCTGACGTGCGGACGGAGCTGGGACCTCGTGAAGAGTCTGCTGAAAAGGCATATCAGCTTTCGTGATCTCAATCCCGAGCTGCGCGAGCGCGCCATCAACTCCTATATCGAGGACATCGATCCCTCGAAGAGCCTCTTTCTCACCGACGAAGTCTCGACGTTGCGCGTTCGCTTGCGGGGCGTCTTCTTCGGAATGCAGAATGGTGAATGCGAACTCCTCGAACAGATTCATGCCGACCTGATCACGCGCTATACGCGAATGGAATCCCAGGTTCGCGAATTCATTTCCAATGAAGACTATGCGCTCGATACCGATGTTCGACTGATTCTCGACTCTCACAAGCGCGGGCATCCCGCGGACAAGGATGACCGTGAGCGACTCGTTGAACGACTCGTTCATTTCCAAATGTCGAATTATCTGAGCAGCGATCTTGAACTCGACAAAGCCAAAGAGAAGCTGATCCATCGTTACGAGCTCATGACCAAAAGGGTCAGTGAACTCGTACCCCGGGATATCTATGGAGGTTTCCTCAATGCCTTCGCCAGCGCCCTCGACCCACACTCAACCTACTACCCACCCGAGGCCGTCGAAGACTTCAATATCCAGATGAGCCTTTCTCTCGATGGAATCGGTGTCGCTCTTTCCTCGAAAGATGGGTATGCGATCGTCGAGCGAATCATTCCCGGCGGTGCGACGGACAAGGCGTCGGCCCTCGAGCCCGGGGACAAGATCATTGCCGTTGCCCAGGGCGATCAAGACCCCGTCGACATCATCGACATGTCGCTTCGTGATGTTGTCTCGATCATCCGCGGAGAGCGAGGCACGAAGGTCCAGATCACCTTCCTTCGCAAGACAGACACGACAGAACGGCTCGAAGTCGAAATCACGCGGGACAAGGTCACCATCGCCGACTCCGCCGCCAGCGTGGAGTTCAAAGAAGTTGAAATCGGCGGCAAGACCCGCAAACTCGCCATTCTGGATCTGCCGACCTTCTACGGTGACTCGGATCCAAACAAGCGCCAGAGTGGACGGGATGTTCGCGACCTACTGCGTCAAGTCCGAGCCGAGAAGGCCGATGGGCTGCTCCTCGATCTGTCCCGTAATGGCGGCGGCAAGCTTGAGAGTTCCGTTCAGATTGCCGGACTCTTCATTCGCGAAGGCGGCATCGTCGCGGTCAAGAACGTCTTCTCGGAGATCCAGGTTCTCGCCGATACCGATGAAGAAATCGCATACGACGGCCCCCTCGTGATCCTCACATCTCGCCTAACAGCCTCGGCTTCTGAAATCGTCGCAGGTGCCATGAAAGATTACGGGCGCGCCATCATCGTCGGCGACGACCACACCTTCGGTAAGGGAACGGTCCAGAGCTTCGTCAACCAGCCCGGACGCCTCGGCGCCATCAAGGTCACCACCGCCATGTTCTTCCGCCCCGGCGGCGCGTCGACTCAACATGACGGTGTCGCAGCCGACGTCGTTCTTCCGTCGGTCTTTGCAACTGAAGATCTCGGCGAACGCTATACCGACTACTCGCTCACGAGTCAGATGATCCCTCCCTTTCTCGAGAAACCGGTCGCGCCGATGAGTCGCATGAAGCCGGACTGGTCGGAACTCTCTAGTGACGTCATCCTCGAACTCAATCGACGCTCAACTCTAAGAGTCGAAGTGAATGAGGACTTCGTAAAGATCACCGAACAACTCACCAAGCAAGCGGCCCGAGGCGATGTCATCCATCTGGCCGAGCTGATTCGGGAACGCAAAGAGGCCGAAGATGAAACCGACGATTCAGAGTCGGCCGATTCAAACACTTCGACCGAGTCCAGCGACGAGTCCTCCGAGAATCTGGAAGACGCTCCGGGGTTGGATACGGAGAACTCCAAGGAGAGCGCGGCCGCCGAAAGCGAAGCAGGGAAAAGCGGCGAAAAAGAAGCGAGCGGAGCCGACGCGACGCCATACACTGAGGGCGAAGAAGAGGATGAAGTCGAGGACGAACCCACGCCCCAGCGCGTGGAGGCCATGCATATCCTGGCCGACCTCGTCGAACTTCAGGAGACCACTCGGTCGTCATGGCAAGAACCGCAATCAGCGTCGCGATCGGAATCGCCTTCGTCACAGCCGTAATCTGGACGGCCTTCGACCAAACCTCGATCGAATGCGAGATCTGCGTCGAGTACAAGGGTCGAAAGGCCTGCTCGACCGCGCTCGCGGCGGACGCCGCATCGGCTGAGGCCCAAGCCCATAGCGGAGCCTGTTCTCAGGTCACCGGCGGCGTCACCGAAACCCTGGAATGTGACCGGATCGCCTCGACCGTACGGCAATGTTCTCCCGGCGCGGGAACGGAGCGGGGGTATTGATTCACCCGGACCGGAGGGACGGCTTCGAGTGGATTGGATCGCCTCCGATGGAGAGGGCATAGAGCCCGCGCCCCCCGATGGAAACCTTGGGGCTGGTGCTCTCAGGTCAATACTCGCGGTCTGAGAACGCTCTTATCGGGCTCGTTTCACAAACACGCAAATCAAATGCTCATGGAAAGCTCCGCTCTGGTCAAAAGTCCGAGTGAGGAAGGCCCGCGGCCGACTCTCGAATCGATTCAGCGTTTTGCGTGCCACAGCCAACTGACACGGCGCGTGCGGAGCCGGTCCGTCCATGAGCCACCAACCACTCGAAAGCTAGCTGAAGGCCTCGGAGGGAGACCTGCCGAGCATGCCCGCAATCGCAGGCAAAGTCGTCCAGGCCGCCGACAACCCGGATAGCTCGATCGACGATATTCGCAGCCTGATCGAGCAGGACGCCGCATCGATGAAAGACGCCTACAAGCGATTCGGCCTGATGGAGAAGCTCCTCTGGCAGCATTCGTCCCTGGCAGGTCCCGCCGCCGCAATGCTCGCCAAATATCGGGGAATCGCCATTGATCCCGATGTCGCGTTTACCGCTGGACTCATGCACCACATCGGAAAGACTGCTCTCGCCAACAGCCATCGCGAAGACTACGAGCACGTGATGGCGACGGTATACAACGAAGCGAGAGGCTTCACAGACGTCGAGAACGAGGTTTTCGGCTTCAGCCATGCGAAACTCGGTGCCGCGGTCGTGCAGCAATGGGGCCTTCCCGATAGCCTCGTTCAGACCATCCAACATCATCACAACCCTGGAATGTTGGCCGAACTCGACGACGAGGTCGCGCGGGTCTGCGCCTTGACGACGATCACCAGCCTGTGCCTGTCGAAGCTCGGAGTCGGACGTTCGCGCCCACTGGAAGATCTCGACCTCTCGGCACAGCCCGCCTGGGCCTTTCTCGATCTGGCCGCCGATGATGTCGACCCGATCCTCACCGCCTGCTCGGATCGCATCAAGGAAAGCAGCGCTGTCTCCGGCTGAGTCGATCTCGAAGCCGACCTGCCGCCGCCGCCCCGGGTCCCCGGCTGTACCCGAGAACCCGAAACCGCGTGAATCGCCCTCTATCTGCTAGACTTCGCAGCTGTGGAACAGTGCCGAGCTGTTCCACAGCCAGTCGCACTCGATATGCCCGCTAGAAGACAGATGCGAGCGTTCGAAAAACGCGAGTATCGCCCCCTCAAATCAGTACACAGGCACGATAGAGCGGATCCCGAGGCCGATCTCCGAATTTCAGACAAAATCGCCGGCCTCACCGAAACCACATTCGCTTCACTCACATCCAACTCATCAAAGTCCTGACAGAGACGTATCGCAATCGCCCAGTCCAAGGCGATCAATTAGGCGAGTCCGGACAGCGCGCCCCAAGGAGAAAACATGGCCCTCGAAGAAGCCGTCCATCAGGAAATCAAGGAACTCGTCGGAGCAAGCGACGTCGTGCTCTTCATGAAGGGCAATCGGCAGGCGCCACAATGTGGCTTCTCCGCGACTGTCGTCGGCATTCTGGATTCGATGCTGCCCGACTATCAAACCGTCGATGTTCTTGCCGCCCCGCATATTCGCGATGGCATCAAGGTTTTTTCCTCCTGGCCGACCGTGCCCCAGCTCTATGTGAGGGGCGAATTCGTCGGCGGATGCGACATCATCCAGGAGATGTTTGGCTCGGGCGAAATCTACGAGACACTCGGCGTCGAGAAGGTCGAAGTTGTGCAGCCAAAGATCGAGGTGAGTGCCCCCGCTGCTGAAGCGCTGACTCTCGCAGCCGAAGAACACGGCGGGCCCGGCCGAGAGCTCCATCTCGTGGTCGATGCCTCGTTCCAATCCAATCTCTCGATCGCGCCGAGAACCCCCGCCGACGTCGAAGCCATCATTTCAGGCGCCTCCACCGAATTCGTCATCCTGCTGGACCCGATCTCTGCCCCGCGCGCCGATGGAATCACGATCGATGTCGCCGACACACCGAACGGCCAAGCCTTCAAGGTCGACAACCCCAACGCACCGAAGGTGCAGAAAATGTCGGTCAAGGAACTCAAAGCCGTACTCGACGCAAATGAGCCCATCGAATTGCTCGACGTCCGAACGCCGGAGGAGCGTGCCATCGCCGCCATTCCGGGTGCCGTTCTGCTCAATGAGGAAGAAGCCGCACGCATAGAAGGGCTCCCGCGAGAAACCAAGCTCGTACTTCATTGCCATCACGGCGGCCGCTCCCACCAAGCCGCGGAACAATTCATCGCGCTGGGATTTAGTCAGGTCTTCAACGTCATCGGTGGCATCGATGCCTGGAGCCAGGAAATCGATCCCGACGCGCCCCGGT
Source organism: Myxococcales bacterium (assembly GCA_012959805.1). Lineage (GTDB taxonomy): Bacteria > Myxococcota_A > UBA9160 > UBA9160 > UBA4427 > UBA4427. The sequence continues at coordinate 310,375 of DUCN01000042.1, forward strand.
ATTAGGCAACCCTAGCTTCTCAACGAGGATCATCCCCCGCCATGGCACTCCAAATCATCAACGCCGGGCCACCGCCCGAAGAAATCGCTGAGCGCATTCGCACGGCCATAGCCCAAGCGATGCCCGAGGCCGAAATCGTTGTCCACCCGGAGAATCCCGGACATTTCGCGATCACGGTCATCGACGCGGTCTTCGAAGGCCTCTCCCGAGTCAAACAACAGCAACGCGTCTACGGCGCAATCGCGGATCTCATGGCCGGCCCAAGCCCGCCGGTCCACGCCATCGATCGACTCGAATGCAAGGTTCCCTGAACCGCGAATTTTCTCTGGATGTCGTTGTGCCCGGACCGTATTCTCCGGCGTCGTCGGAGTTCACGGCGTTGGTGGCTTCATCGGAACGATCATGGCCGGCATATTCGGTGCCGCCGCGTTAGGTGGAAACCAGGTCGGGCTGTCGATCGCATCCCAGGTCGGTGTCCAACTTACCGCCGCGCTCATCACCGCCGCATGGGCTGGCTTCGCCAGCTTCGTGCTTCTCAAACTCATTGACATGACGGTCGGTCTTCGCGTCGAAGAAGAACACGAGTCGAGTGGTCTCGACCTCGCACTGCATGACGAGCGGGGTTACAACCTCTAGCGTCAATCTGACGTAAGCGTCGCAGACACCCTGAGAGTGTTGAATCCAGCACTCTCAGGGCTGCGCTTTCATCAATTCAATCTGTCTCAATTCTGTCCCAGTTTTAGCTGTGGTCGACGAGCAGCATACCCCTGCCAACAGCCTCTACAGAGCCTGTACCTGCCGAGTTTGGACCCCTCCATTAGCGCAAATTCAGCGTTTCCAGTTCTCCAATTCCTGTCTGAGCTGCTCCCAGCGATCACGAGACAATACAGGCGCTTTTTGTGTCGTTTTCGCCTCATTTTATACGAAAACAATTCAAAAAAGATTCCGAAAAACCGAGTCTCCACGTCTAAATAGGTGTGTAGGAAGCGATATACGAAGGCTCCATATTCCACCAGCCGTCAGCAGCAGTTTCCGCTGCGCATTCAAAAGCCAAAGCCTGATGAGGGTGATTCCTGAAGAGAGTTCAGGATGCGAGTGCAAAAGGAAGTTTCCAAAGAGGTAAAGAGAATCGGCATCGCCTCTCTAAAAACGATTCGCGAGTCCCAGAGTCACAAACGCTTGAGAAGAACCAACAAAGGGACACACGCACCGATAGGACATGGACGAAAGCGCCATGAGTCAGGATTCGTCGCGGTAGGTAGTGATGCCAAGAATCCTGTAGATATTCACAGACCTTTGAAGCAGAGGGTAAAGCGTCACGAAGTTCCCACGCTGCCCATTCAGAACGTTGAATGGTTCCTCTTCACTACTTGTTCCCGAAATGACGCGTTAGACGCAGAATTCGGATGCAGCTGTTCCTTTGACGGGACAGTTGCATCCAAAACTCGACGTTGCCGCAATCTTATAAATACCTAAAGAAACAACATTGAATACAAACATTGATGTAGCGAACGAAGTGAGCCTGTGAGCAACGCGAACAGAACATCAACGAAAGAAAGAGAGCCAGCCGAATGACACCAGACAAAAGAGCCCTTCAAGAACTTAGAAAGAACATCGAAAACTTATCCAAATCAATCGACAATCAAGCCAGAGTCTTTTCCATTGCCTTGAAGTCCATCGTCAAAGTTCTAGACCAGTCGATCAAATGATGAGCCTTCCCCATTCCTTGAATCCACCAGAAAGTGAGACCCCAGAAATGCCACCAGCATCAAAATCAAAGAAGAAAGCCGAAGACACCTTTTCCGAAGTCGAAGAGCATAAAGCGAATCGCCTTCTCAAAGAGTTCCATCAGCGATCACAAATGCTT
>DUCN01000043.1 GCA_012959805.1 Myxococcales bacterium
TTGAGCCGGTCTGGGTAACCGCTCCTCCAGGCTCAGTGGTCTTCCACCATTCCCTCACCGTGCATCTTGCTGGAGCAAACGAGGGACCCGATAAGCGCCGCGTCTATTGCATCATCTATTTCGCAGACGGATGCGTTCGGCGAAACGCAATTCCTCACCCTACCGTTGACCGCCAACAGGTTGAAGTCGATGCGAAGATCTGCGGCGACGTCTCGCCAATCGTCTGGCCGCGGTCCGCGGAAGATCTACCGCCAACCCCGGTCGGTCGGCCGCCGAAGCTTGGGTATGCGTGAAGGTCGGTCGTAAGAAAGCCGCTCCGCGCAATTGCGCGAAGCGGCTCGTCATTTATGGCGCGCCCGGCACGACTCGAACGTGCGACCCTCGGCTCCGCAAGCCGATGCTCTATCCATCTGAGCTACGGGCGCTTATAAACTTTTCTTTGCGTTGTGTAGGATTCGAACGGCTGTCAAATCCGCGGCGCCGGAGTCTAGCCTGAGTTGGTCCCCGGGTCGCCACTGTCATGGTTGGATATCGCTTCGAAATTTGGAATGCAGGCGGTAATTGCAATCGAGCGGCTCGCAGAAGAGGCGGTGGCTGGCGAGCCCGGCATCGGTGCGCGGGTCGAGCCCCCGACACCCTCGCCGAACGTCCACGACCCCGCTTCCTCAAGGACGACTTCAAATGGCGAGAACCTCTTTGGTTTCAGGGTGTTGCCGGTCTGTTCTGGGCACGTGCCGGAGTCCATGACGCGGCCGGACTTCTAGGCAGCACGGATCCGGTCGAATTGATGCGAATCTGCTCGCTCCCCGATCACACCCGTGAAGAAGCGTCTCGACCACGGGTTCGGCACGCCGACGTCCTACTCGCGTGCTCACGACTGCGAGTTCGAGCAATCTGTCAGAAACGAAAACTTCCGAGACGACGTGAGCCATGTCGTCGAGATTCAGATCCGAGCGCACGTCGCCTAGCTCGATCCCCCGAGCCAACACTTGGCGCACGAGCGTGGGGAGCAACTTTCTTCCTTCGTTAAGAACGCCTTCCGCCGCGGCGCGAACCAAACCCGCATCGTGGAAGACGCGGAGTGGCGCCTTTTACGCAGGGTCAATCTCCACGTCTTCGTAAAGCACCCGACGTTCGATCGGCATCGCGTCGAGGTATGCGCGCGCCTCGTCGAGAGGCATCGCTTCGACCCGGCCGTCTTCGCGCTGAATCGTCACGCCGCCCTGGGTCCACATCTTGAGCCGCTTTGCCCGGACCTTCTTCTCGGGATGACAAACGAGATTGCAAGCGCTGCACATGATGTTCATCTTGTTCCCGTTCTGCGGATCGTAGAAACCGCCGGGCACGACCGGCCGCTTCGCTGTATCACCGACCAGCTGCATTAGCGCGGGCAAGACCTGATCATCATCCTCTGGAAGGTGCTTCCGACCCGGCCCCCAAGAACTGAACTTTCCGTTCTTGGATAACCCCGCCATACCGGTCATGTGGGATGCGCAGCGCAAGTGATGTTCGCGGGTCGTGTACTTGTGGTGATCGTGCTCGCCCATCTTGACCGTTGTGAAATCGGTTTCGCTCATGAAGCTCGTCGGGCAGACTTGGCCACACCAGTTGCACTCGTCGCAGTAGTTGACGTCCTGTGAAAGTACCGGGGTCGCGGGAAGTTCGGCCGTCGTCACGCACGCGCCGAGCACGATCGCGGCGCCGTGGGTCTCGGTCAAAATGTTGCCCGACATTCCGAAGAAGCCGACCCCTGACGCAGCCGCAAGCATGCGCTGCGAGATCAATGGGATACTTCCAATCATCACGTCACTCGCCTTGGCGGGGTTTAACTCGGCAGCTTTGCGCTGCCGGTCGTTTGTCGGCATGACATCGGCTTTCGTCCCGTCGCCGGGCGTGTTCCCCGCATAGACAGCTTCTGCCTCGTAACCAAATTTGCGAAGTTGGTTGGTCGCCTCGCCCATCAGACCTTGGACGATGTTGTTCACTTTGATGTATTCAAGCTGATAGGGCTCGTGGTCGATCTTGCCCATATAGAGTTCGACCTTGTGCTCGTCCAAGGGGTAGGACACAACAATTGCTGATTGCGCGCCTTCGAGCTGACGCGTCAAGTCGGTCGACGGTGGGCCGCCTTCGAGACCGTCCTGGGTACAGACACCGACGGCATTGCAGCCCGAGACGGTAAGCGATTCCAGCAGTCGATCGCGAATCGTCTGCAGATCAAGATCGTCACTCATGTTTGCTCCTCATCCTCGGGCTGCGTCGTACGACGTTTCGAATTTATGAATGACGTCGACGCCGATTTGTTTGGGGCGCTTCGAGTGCGCCGGTCAAGTAGTCGATGAGTTCAACCGTGTGCCGTTCAAGACCTTTCGCGGTCAGGCTCGTCGCACCGGCGAGGCTCCCAAGGATCGTTTCCCATGCAAGCGTCACACGAAACCCGATCGACGCATCTGAAAGATGAGGAAGCGATTTCTTGAGCAAGCCTTCGGCACGTTCCGCAAAGCCGGGCCACCGCGCGACGAAGACTGGTGCCGTGTGATGCCCCACTTGAAGACGGTGCATCAGCGTGAGGTAGCGCCGACCTCGCTCGGGTTGGGAATGCAGGAGTTCGATGAGCGGCTGAATCAACGCCCGCAGAATTTCGGCCGTCGATGGCGAAGGGTTCGCGGCGACCGCCTCGAGCAGTGTTTCGTGCCGCGCCATGAGGGGACCGACGCGGCGCTCCATCACCGCGGTAACAAGTTCCGCTTCGGACTTGAAGTGATATCGGAGTGAACCCACCGAAAGTCCCGCGGCGGTTTGAATCATTCGCAACGACACGCCACCAACACCGTGTGTCGCGAAGAGATCCTCCGCACAGTCGAGCAACTTTTCTCGACTGGATGGTCGTGGCATTGGGGATACGCCTCCGGGCCGTTCAACAGCGTTCTTTCCCTAACCGCTAACGTAACTCTTCACTTGCGGAGTTAAAAGGTCTGGGTAAATTGGCAGCACGACAAACCGTGGAGAAGACAACGAAAGACCTTCCGCAGCAGGCAGATGCCATCCATGCCTATATCATCGAGCAGGCTCACGAGGACTTGCAGGCAAGGCAAGGCAATTCCGTTTGGCGAAGCATCAAGCAGGGGCTCTATTCGACACTCGCCTGGGTCCTGTTTTGAGCCGCAGGTTCCTGTGAAAGGCGAAACGAGCCACCGAAGTCGTACGTGAGATTCGAAATTAATCGCGCTCTCTAGCGCCGGAGACAGTTCACCCATGCCCGACTTGCTCTACGAAAAACGCGATGGCATCGCGATCCTCACATTGAATCGTCCCGAGCAGCGCAACGCGTTCAGCCCGCAAACCATGGTCTTGCTCGCACGCGCGTGGAAGGACTTCCGTGAAGACGACGCGATGCGGGTTGCGATCCTCACCGGCGCGGGCAACACCGCCTTTTGCGCGGGCGGCGACTTAAAGCTCTTGCTTCCAATGTTTACGGGCGCGCGCCAGCCCGAAACCGAATGGGATCACGAGTTGATGAGCAATCTCGGCGACGTAATGGCGACCGCGCTGCTTAGGCCCTTCGAGCTTTACAAACCGATCATCGCCGCGGTGAACGGTTACGCGATGGCGGGAGGTTCCGAAATCTTGCAGTCAACCGACATCCGCATCGCATCGCGAACCGCTTCGTTCGGGCTCACCGAAGTAAAACGCGGGCTGGTTCCCGGCGGTGGTTCAATGGTGCGCCTGCAACGCCAGATCCCGTACGCGAAGGCGATGGAACTTTTGATGACCGGCGACAACATGACCGCCGAGGAGGCACACCGCGTCGGCTTCATAAACGAAGTCGTCGAGCCCGAAGCGTTGATGCCTCGCGCGCTAGAACTCGCCGCCAAGATCGCGAAAAACGCGCCACTCGCGGTGCAGGCCATCAAAGAGACTGCGATCCGAACCAACGGGATACCGCTCGAAGAAGCCTTCAAAATCGAACACGAGTGCTCCGCGAGAGTCATGACTTCCAGCGACGCGCGCGAAGGACCACGCGCCTTCGCGGAGAAACGAGAGCCCGTCTTCAAGGGCAAGTAGGTTCGGGAGCACGAGAAAGCATGGAGACCGTGATGGAGATCTTCCGCACCCCCGAAGAGCGCTTCGACAACCTCGAGGATTATCCCTTCAGGGCGAACTATCACGAGTTCGAGGGCGTGCGAATGCACTACCTGGATGAAGGGCCGCGCGACGGACCCGTTATTCTGATGGCGCACGGCATGCCAACATGGTCGTACTTATATAGACGCATGATTCCGCCGCTCATCCGCGCCGGTTATCGGTGCGTCGCGCCGGATCTCATCGGCTTCGGCAAAAGCGACAAGGTGTTGGATGACGCGTGGTACTCGATTGAACGCCATTGCCTCTCACTGCGCTCGCTGATCGAAGCACTAGATCTGAGGCGAATCACGATCATCGCTCAGGACTGGGGCGGCCCGATCGGGCTCTATCAACCGGCCCACATGTCGGAACGCTTCGAGCGTTTGTGCATCCTGAATACGTGGCTCGAGAATCCTGCGTTCAAATTTTCACTCTTTGCCCGCATTTGGAATGCGGTATGGCACCCGGTCGACACGACGGGGGGCCGACGTATCGAGGACCCGAATCTTTTGCGGCGAGCTTTCGTAAAGATCGCTCGACGTGTGATGATTCGCTGGGGTCTCAAAGGCGAAGAACAGCCGTGCGGCGCGATCGCGGCACTCGTCATGATGTCAGACTACCCGGAAGCCAAGCCCGAACTCGAAGCAAAGCTCTACGCGGCCTACGAGGCACCGTTCCCCGACATCGCATCCAAGGCCGGAGCGCGCAGGTTTCCGCTGTCGCTTCCATTTTGGAACCCCGTCGACGGTGACGCCGAAGGCCAGAGGCGCAACTGGGAAACGCTGCTCGGGTGGACGAAGCCGGTCCATTTCATCTGGGGGCTGAAGGATCCGAACTTCAACGAGAAGTGGCTCGACACCTGGGCGGCTCACTATTCGCAAGCGTCAATCGATCGCATCGCGGACGGCGGTCACTTCCTGCAAGAGACCCATGGACCGCAAGTCGCGCAGCTCATGCTCGAGCGGATCTCCCAGGAGGCGGGGTAGCGGAGCGAGTGGAAGTCGAAGTTGGAATGCAGCTCTGCCGAGCCAGGTTCTTCGTTGGGGCGAATGTGAAGCGAATCCGAACCGCCCGACTTGGCAACGGATACAAACGCGCATTGCGGCGTTGTTCAGACCTCGAACCCGCAGTCTCCGGTTCGGGTTGGCCAAGGCTCAACAGCCAAGACCCCGCGGAATCGCGGTGTTTTCTCAGGCTGTTCCCCGGTGCGCGCGGAAAGTCTCTGCAACGCGAGACTAGGTGGCGGTGGGGGCAGTCTAGTGCGAACTCGTCTCTGCAGTAAGTTCCCTGATCTATAGGGAAACTACAGGGAATTTCTTCGATATCTAACTACCTAACTGGAATCAGAACCGAGATTCCCAAGCCTATCCGCAGCAACAGCGACCGATTCCCGGTGAGCAGGAGCAGGGAATTCATTTCGACAAGCAGGGAAATCCCGGGCGGGCGACAACCGCCTCCAAGCTGCGACGATAGAGCCAATCCATCCGTTCCCGATCTAGGTCGAAGGTGAGAGTTTCGCTGACCTAAGAGGTTCCGGCTGCGGGCCAAGTAGCTGATTTCATTTCGGATCTTGATCGGCCGAGTCTTGGCACACCACGGGATGATGATTCTCGGGAGGCCGAATCCGTCGCAATCGGAGCCTGCTGACGAGCGCAGAAGTGGCGGAGCTGCCTCCAAATTCCTATGAATGCACCAACGCCTCATGGCGATGGCCCCTCCAGCCGATCTGTATCCAGTGCTCGAGGACGCGAAAGTGTCCTGTCACAAGCAAGGGCCGGGACGAAGTGAACATTGGGATCATCATCGGTCGGATCGGCGACGTCGACGGCGTTGCGCTCGAAGCCGAAAAGTGGATACACGTGCTGGCCCGGATGGGGCACGAGGTCTTCATCCTGTCGGGGCGCTTCAGGGGCCATCCGGTCCCTCGCGAACGCGAGACCTTCCTTCCGATCCTGTCTTTCTTTTCGCCGGAATGCGAGTGGGAACAAAATCGCGCGTTCTTCTTCCCCCCGGACGATCCAGATGAACTCCTCGTCACCGTAGAGAGCAACGCCCACAACATCGCGACGGAGATCTTCGCCTGGGCGTTGCGGAACAAGATCGACGTACTGCTCTCCGAGAACGCGTCCGCACTGCCTTGCCATCTATCGATGGGGCTCGGAATCAAGCTCGCGGTCGACTCCATGGACATTCCGGTGGTGACCCACGATCACGATTACGCGTGGGAACGCGGTTCCCGATACGATTCTCCATTTCCAGAAATTATGAGTCTAGTGCGGGACACGTTCCCGTTGCGCTCGGATCCCCAGATCCGTCACGCAGTGATCAACTCCGCGGCTCAACAAGAAATCAAGCAGCGCTTTGACATCGACGCCCACGTGGTCCCGAATGTGATGGATTTTAAGCAACCCTTCGCTGTCCCGGACGAGTACAACCGCGATCTCCTCGAAGAGATTGGCTTCAACCACGACGACATCCCGGTCTTCCAGATCACGCGAATCGTGGAGCGGAAGGGAATTGAAGTCGCGATTGATCTGGTCAACCAGCTGGACGACCCCCGTGTCAAGCTCATCATCACAGGCAGTGCCGCGGACGACGAACGGAAGGGCTATTTCAAACGCCTCGTTGACCAGATCGCGAATCAGGGTCTCGGCGATCGAGTTCACTTCGCCTATCACCGCATATTGTCCGACCGGGGCCAGCTTGCGAATGGCCGAAAGATCTACTCCCTTTCCGATGCCTATGCGAGCAGCCTCGCGTGTACCTACTTCAGCACCTACGAGGGTTTTGGCAACGCGTTTGTCGAGACGATTCTGGCGAAGCGACCGGTATTCGTGAACAACTACAAGCCCGTCTTCTGGCCGGACATCGGAAGCAAGGGTTTCAAGTGTGTGATGCTCGAAGACAACGAAATCACCGATGAGGCGCTCGAAGACGTCGATGAAATTCTCCACAACCCCGAGTTGCGCAAGGAGATCGCCGAGCATAACTTTCGACTCGGCCGCGAACATTTTTCGTTTGAGGTGCTCCAGGACAAGCTCGACGAACTCTTCACGTTTTAGTACCGCCCATCTTTGTCCGCTTGCACCGATTCGCGACCCCGTGAGACAAAGGGGTCTATTTGAAACCGAAACAACATCCGCGCAGTGATGAGATGCTCAACTCGTTGCGCGAAGAGAACGTCACGACCTGGTTCGATCTGGGTCTCTATCTCGATCGCCTGCGGGAAAACCGACCGAGTTCCGCGTGCAGACCCAGCGCCGACTTGCCAGCCTTCGAACGAAACATCGCGGCGGGAGTCGCCTTCATTACATTCGATATCGGGATCGATGGCGTTTCGATGGAGATCGCGAAGTACGCCGACGCGCTGCGATTGTTTCTCGGAAATCCGAAGATCCACTACATCGCCGGCCATTACGAGGCGTTTTCGGACCACGTCATCAGCTCCACAGATACCTGGCACACGCTGCCGATCCTGCAGGGCTTCGACGATTGGCCGAGTTATCGAGACTTCTTCTCGCGAAAGCTCGACCGCGGTGGGCCGCTATACAACGAGTTGATCGGGCGACTTTGGTCCGAGGTATTAGACATCTGTGAAAAGCTAGGTGGGATCATCGAAGAACATGACATTGGTCTCCTCTATCTCGTAAACACAAACTCAAACCCCGGCAATGTCAGCCTTGCGCTGGCGACGGTCCTCGTGTCCGAACACCTTGGGACTCCAGTCATCAACAACTGTCACGACTTCTACTGGGAGGACGGGGCGAGCGCCGTTGGGCGCGAGGTCACGGGGACTCCCCGGGGCCTACGCGATCACTTTTTCACGAATTCGCATGTGGGGGAGTTTTTCTCGGTGATCGAGATGCTCTATCCCTGGGAGTCGCGCAGTTGGGTATCGGCGTGCATCAACGAGGCTCAGGTCGACGCGCTGTGCGAACGTTTCGGTCACAATCCTGCGAACCTCGCTGAGGTTGGAACCGCAATCGATTCCCACCGCTATCGGATACTCGACCGAGCCCGTACGAAAGAAGCTTGGAAGCAGGTCGTGGATATCCTGAGCGATGGTCGCGCAAGGCTTCCGGCTTATGCGGCTGGCGACGTCTTAAAGGACGGTCGACTGGCGGCCGAGGGTCGTCGTCCGATACTGATCGCCGGAACCAAGCAGCAGAATGTCGACTTTGCAATCGCCAACACGGTTCTCCTTCAACCCACTCGAATTCTCGCCCGCAAACGAATCGAAGTGAGCTTTAAGCTCATTGAAAAATTATTCGGACATGCGAATTTTCTAGACGCCTTTCTCGATCACCCCGAGAAGAAGCTCACGCTCGTCATCAGTGGTCCAGTGGCTCCCGGTCACGATACCTATCTGGAACGATTGGTCCTCGAGTTCTCGAATTTCGTCTCTCGACTGCCGAAGGCAGTGCAGAATCGGGTCTACGTCGCTTTCCTGTTTAGTGAATTCGATCACCCAGAATTTCGCGGCCAGCACTCGGATCCGATTGGGATGCCCGAGCTATACAACATCGCCTCCCTCGCAGTATTGCCTAGCAAAACCGAAGGAAGGGGCCTGCCCATCATCGAGTCGGCGGCGTGTGGTGTCCCAATCCTCACCCGTCACTACGAACCCGCTGAGGTCTTCACTGCGGTAATTGGCGAATCCCTCGCTCGAGAGGATCGCCTCGATGTCATCATCTTTCGAGGGTCCAATTTCAAGGACGCGATCGTCGAGCGGTTGTGTGAGCAATTGTTGTCTCCCGATCGTCCCGAGGATATGCGCAGTCATAATCGCAGGGTGGTCGAGCGCCGTTTCAGTATCCACACGTTGACATTCGATATTGGACAAATCCTCCGCCAGCTCCACCTCCAAATACAGAAGCCCAATCGCTGGATGAAGCGCGCGAGTGACGAGATGGAACGGTTCGCTGAGCGAGTTGCGGTGACGAGCCCCGAACTCGACGCCTTGCTCGAGACTCGGCAACGCGAGTATCTACCCGGCTTTGGTCGAATGGGTTTCATGCTGATGCTGAAATCGCTGATCGACCCCAGCCACTTCCGAATCGAGGAACAGCACGCTCGCGGGATGGCGTTCGCGTTCGCGAAGCGGCTGATGCGGGAGACGGCGAGTTCGCGCGATCTCGACCTCGATGACTTCGCAGACTATTTCAACACCGTGGACTGTCTTTTCTCAGTCATCGACGGCGAGAACCCGACTCGGGTCGATCACTCCCTTGCGTACCGGCACCGCAATCGCTTGCGCTTCCCGTATCGCGAGCTGACTCCCCAAGAACTCACCGGAGTCATCACCTCAATCCATCGGGATGTCTTCGGTCCGCTCTCGTCGACCGCCGTGGCGCACGACGCTTCGCATCAAGTAGCGGATTGGTCCACGATGGTGGCGCGCTGCTTCGGCGGTGGCGTTCCCGAGATTGACGACCGGGATTTTCTCTACGAACGCTTGGGCGAGGACGTTCCCATCGCCATCTTCCCCGGAGCGTTGACAGAGCACGAACTTGAAGTCTTTGTGCTCCAGACGGTGCGCAGGCGGCTGGGTCTCGGAATCCACGACGAGATACCGACGAAGTTTTTGCGTCGCATCAATCGCCTCGCGCCAATCACCCTGATCGAGAGACGCGAACCTCTGCCGGGGGGTGTCGACGCGGAGTCGCTCGAAGAGTTTCTGGTGGAACAGGCGGACTGGGAACTCAAGTTGCTCCACGACAGTGGCGTCTGTCGCGTAGTCGCCAGTGAACAGCTTTCGGTGGGGATCGACTTCCGCCAACTTGGCAATGAGGCCATTCGGGTTCTCGATGGGATTCGCGCAGCGGATGGTTTCATGATTGCGCTGTGTAAAGACGCAGCCGTGACCACCGACGCCGCAACCCTCGACCGATTTCACATTGGTCGCGCAACCGATCTGATGTCGGCAAATATCCTCGGCGTCGCGCTGGGAGCGGGCTATGTGCAGTGGGCACCGGCAGGGCTGCGTACCACCCTCGCGTATCCAACCCCGGTTCAGACCGCCAAGAGTCTCAGCGAGACGCTACACACCCGGCGCTTCGCGCGGCTCCGCAAGCGTCTCGGCGACTCGGCGCTGCGGAAGGCACTCTGCGAGGATGCGATCTCCAATGGTTCGCGGGTTGACGACCTCGTCGAACGCCTCGCGACCTCGAAGCGTTCTGCGCCGGGTCGGGTCGACGCCGTTGCATTGAACGGCGTCTACGATGATGGTTGTCCGTGGTCGGGGGTAATTGCAAAAGTTCCGCCCACTGGCAAGGCACTCCAATACGAGATTCTCGCTTTCAACCGGGGCAATCAGACCGTGCCCGAATTCGTGCGTCGCTTTGACAAAGCGGCCAGCCATCGCGCGCAGATCGCCTGGAATGGCGGCTACATCCTCAACGCTGAACTGGTGGGAAAGCTCGGTCTCCCGGAGAGTTACATCGGCTCTCCTCTGGGCTTGATCATTTCCCGGGACAAGTTGCTGAGTCCGCCGCTCTTTAACAAGCCCGCGTTCTTGGTGGGAGAGGATCGCAAACTCTCAATTCGTCGCGTGAGTTGCCAGCAGGGACTCATCTTTCGAGCCGGTCGCACAACCATCGAACTCGGTCCAGAATCTCGCAATCTCGCCGTGCCCGGATCAGAGCCGTGCTTCTACGATCTCTTCTACGATGCACCGACACTGCCCGGAAATGGTCGATCCCTCGTCCGACTCGTGGGCAATCGAATCATGGAGATCGTGCATACGAAGTCCGGCGAACATCCGGCGGTGCTCCCAGTCGGCCTCGTTGTTTCGTTCTCGGCAAAGAGTCTTCCCAACACCTGGAAGGTCGGACGGGCACTAACGATCGAAATCGCTGGACTAGCGGGCATCGCGAATGCGGTGGAGGCGGGACCGCTACTGCTCGCCGAGGGGAAGATCGCGATCGATATGGAACACGAGGGTTGGAAGACACGAACGTCCATCCAGTCCCAAGCCGCTCGGATCGACTACCTCGACATGCGGGGGCCGAAAATCGCGATCGGGCTCGACGACGAAGGCACCTTGATCGTCCTTGCGGTGAATGGCCGCATTCGCGAGTCGGTTGGCGCAACCCACGTCGAAATGGCGGAAATTCTGTTGGCGCGAGGCATGCAGAGCGGAATGGGGTTCGATCCGGGAGGAAGCGCGACTTTGGTCGTCAACGGAGAGACCCTGAACATTTCGCCCTACAACCAAGACTACGAGCGAAATGTCTATTCCCTGCCACCAGAGCCCCGCAGCGTCGCGAACGTGGTGGTGGGCAGCGTTCGTGCATGAATGGGGCGTTGGTGCACGAATCGCGGGCTTGCGGCGATCCGGCACCCAAGGGCTCGCGAAGTATCGGGCAAATGGGCCACGATTCCCGCATGAAGTCGAGAGTCCACCCCAAGCATAAAACGAAGTACCGAGTCAGTAACTGGGCCAAGTACGACCAAGCCCTCGTGCAGCGAGGCGACATCCCTCTGTGGATCTCGGAGGATGCCATCGCATCTTGGAAACCGGCACCGTCCGGCGGACGAGGTGCCCAGAGAAAATTCTCCGATCATGCGATCGAAACCGCCCTAACACTGCGGCTCGTATTCAAGCTGCCGCTTCGGCAGGCGGAAGGCTTCCTACGATCGATCTTGTCTTTGATGGATCTTAATCTCGAGGCTCCCGATCACACCACCGTCTCACGACGCAGTCAGCAACTCGATGTTGATCTCCGTCTCGCTGCGGCAAACGGACCCATTCATCTCGTTGTCGACAGCACAGGATTATCCATTGTCGGCGAAGGCGAATGGGCGGCGGCAAAGCACGGAGGGCGCGGCAAACGTGCTTGGAAGAAACTCCATCTCGGTGTCGATCGATCTGGTGTCATCGTCGCCGAGGCGCTGACTCACGGGAGTGCTGACGATGCAAGAACCGCTCTTGATCTCATCGATGAAGTTGAGGGTGACATCGTGAGCTTCACGGCAGACGCAGCGTATGACACGATCGCGATCTACGATGCTGCAGCAGCGCGCAGCGCCAAAGTGGTCGTCCCGCCGATCAAGACAGCAACAAGATCGCGACACCGAGGGACTCTACTCAGTGCTCGGGATCGCACGATCATGAGAGCGAAGGAGATCGGTCGCCCGCGATGGAAGAACGAGTCGGGATACCCCCAGCAAGCCCACGTGGAGAACACGTTTTTCCGGTACAAGACGATCATTGGCCCCACACTCCGCGCTCGCCATCCGAAGTCACAGGAGGCTGAGGCGCTGATCGCGTGCAACATCGTGAATCGGATGATCACCGTCGGCGGGCCAGAATCCTTGGCGATTGGCGCCTAATAATTGTTGCGGAAGGGGGAGCTGTGGCGGCATACCTATTTATGCACCAACGCCCATCCATCAGTCATCAGCCAAAACAGCGCGGAGGATGGTCTTCAAGTGCTCCTTGGTCCGTCGTTTGAGCTTGGGATCGGTCACGTCCTTGCCGTACAGCGCTTGGTAGTGCGATCGAGCCAGAATGTGGTTGTTGAGCATCCCCTCGACACTGATGAGCAGGAGGCCAAGGTCTACCTTTCCAGCGCCCAAGTTCTGACGTTTCAGCCCACGATCCATGAAGCGAAGCCAGCTCTGGTCATTGAGGTTCGCGCCTTCGGGAAGCTCTTCGCCCATGCTGGCTCGCGCCGTCAGAGTCACCCACTCTCGCTTGGAAAGGAGGTAGTCGAATAGTTCTTCGACCACGCGATCGATGACATCGGCTATCTCCGTTTGACCATCGATTGCAGCCAACAGGCGAGATTCCAACTCCTCATCCCAACGTTCCAGCACAGCCTGATAGAGACCCAGTTTCGAGCCGAAGTGATGTTGAACGGTTCGGTGCTGCACATCGCATTCAGCCGCTAGTTCACGCAGAGAGACACCGCCGAATCCTCGGCGGGCAAAGAGCCGCTCTGAACGTTCGAGTATCCGCACTTTCGTGCGCTCGGATTCGGCTTGCGTCCTGCGACCGGGCGTGCCAGACTTATTCGCCACATGGATAATAAAGCATTCGCGACCACGCACTGTCAAGGTCAACGTGCTCGATCATGGCGGGGAGACAGGATTCCCGACGCTCCGTCTCAGGCAAGTAATTGCTGAACGTGGGGCTGGATACACGCTTCGAAAGCGAGGAATAGAGCGTCGTGCATACCACGATCTGTGATCGTCTCGGGATTGAGCTCCCAATTTTTGCCTTCAGCCATTGCCGGGATGTCGTCGCCGCAGTCAGCCAGGCGGGAGGATTTGGTGTTCTGGGCGCATTGGGGTTTACCGCAGACGAGTTGGAGGTCGAGCTAGAATGGATCGACTCCCATGTTGGCGATTGCCCTTACGGTGTAGACGTGGTCATGCCGAGCTTGCAAGAAGCCAATGACCACGGTGACCCGCGCGAGTTCGAAGAACAGCTGGCGGAGATGATCCCAGCGGAACACCGAAAATTCGTGGCACGATTGCTCGACGAACACAATGTGCCGGAGCTTCCGGAGGGCAAAGTCGTCCGAGAGCTGATCGGCTGGGTCGATTCGACTGCAAAGTCGCACGTGGATACCGCCCTGACTCACCCCAAGGTAAGACTGATCGCCAACGCGTTGGGTACACCTCCAGCCGACGTGATTGCACAGGTTAAAGCATCGGGACGTCTCGTCGCGGCTCTGTGCGGAAGTGCCAAACACGCCCTTTCCCACAAGGCGGCGGGCGTCGATCTGATCATCGCCCAGGGCCACGAAGGGGGGGCGCACACTGGAGAGATTGGCAGCGTGGTTTTGTGGCCAGAGGTCATCAAGGCGGTGTCACCCATACCCGTGCTCGGCGCTGGTGGCATCGGAACGGGCGGACAAATCGCGGCAGCCCTGGCCATGGGCGCCGCGGGGGTCTGGACGGGCTCTCTCTGGCTACTCGTCGAGGAAGCGGACCTACAACCCGCCCAACAGGAGTCGTACCTACGAGCCGGAACCGGTGACACTGTTCGCTCCCGTTCGTTCACCGGAAAACCCAACCGAATGCTCCGCAACGCATGGACGGATGCGTGGGAGGCGGAAGATTCGCCGACGCCACTTGGAATGCCGTTGCAATACATGGTGACCTCCGAGGCCGTATCGCGCACCGCACACTATGCCAATCGTTCCCAGGATGTAGCCTTTAATGCCGGGGGCCAGGTAGTCGGCATGGTGAACGAGGTTCGATCGACCCGCGATGTGATCTATACGCTCGTCGAGGAGTACTTCGAGGCAGTCGAACGACTCCAGAACCTGGCACCCTGAAGAGAAGATCAGAGGAGACCAAATTGAGCGACGATCTCGGCACTCCACACTTGCGCTTCGAACGCCGCGGGCCCATAGGGTGGTGCACCATCGACCGTCCCGAGGCGCGAAATGCGCTCACGGCATCGATGTACTTCGGCCTCCGCAAGGCGGTCGACCTGGTCAACGGTGACCCCGATCTGGGAGCACTCGTCATTACGGGGACCGGCGACGTCTTCGCGCCTGGCGGAGAAATGGGCGGGCGCCACGACGAGGGCAAAATTAATGTCGGAGCGCTGCTGGGCATGGACGTTCTGCCCTTCAACGCGTTGCGCAATAGTGCGGCGCCGATCGTATCCGCGGTCAATGGGCTCTGCCAAGGCGGTGGACTGATGACTGCTCTGTTGTCGGACGTGGCTGTCGCGAGCGACCGAGCAACGTTTCGTGCGCCGGAGTTACTGCGCGGTGTCGCTGACTCCTGGTACGCCGCAGTACTACCAGCGCACGTTGGGATCGCGCGGGCTCGCGACCTTGTACTGACAGCTCGCCGCATCGACGCGGTGGAAGCCGAGCGCATCGGGTTGATTGCTCGAGTCGTTCCGCACGAGGAGCTGCTCGAAACCGCCGAGCAGATCGCTTCGCAAATCCTCGAAACCGCCCCGATCGCGCGCGCGCAGTGGAAGCGAATCGTAAACAGTCAGTACGGCTGGGTCGACGAACCTACGATGGGTGCTTCGATCCGCGCTCCTGAATGCGCCGAGGGCTTCAAATCCTTCGTGGAGAAACGACCCCCTTCGTGGGTGCCGATCCAGGACTAACGAGCGGCCGATGCGACCACAGAAGTATACGAGCCAATGCGAACAGGAGCTCCGATGATCGACTTCAATCCCCACTCAAAGACACTCCAGGACGACCCGTACGCGACGTATCGAGCGATGAGGGACGAGGCACCAGTCATGCACGTCCCAGGTCTGGGTTTCTGGGCTGTGTCGCGATACGCGGATGTTCAGACAGCTTTACGCGAACCGGAAACATTCTCATCGCGACGATCACTCGATTCAGATGACGGGCTGTCGAACGTTCCGATGATCGTCATCATGGATCCTCCGCGACACGGCGAACTCCGTTCATTACTTAGCCGCGCGTTCACTCCGCGCCGCGTCGACGAGTTCGCCAAGAGGATTCGCGAGATCTCGATCGAGTTGATCGAGCAGTTCATCGAGGCTGGAAGCTGTGATTTGTGGAGAGACTTCTCTGCGCCACTCCCGACGATCGTGATTGCGGAATTGCTCGGCGTCCCGCCGGAAGACCGAGAGATGTTTAAGGAGAAGTCGACCGCCCTCGTAAAAATGGTGGGTCCCGGGATGGACATGGACCCTGCCGCCCTGGAATCGAGTTCAAACCCGGTCATGGAGTTGGCAGGGTATCTCGCGAGTATATTCGACGAAAAGCGAAAGAATCCCACGGATGACCTGATGGGCGCGCTCCTTGCGGCCGAGGTGAACGGGAAGCGCCTCGATCAGGCGGAACTCGTGGGTTTCGCAGTCTTGCTTCTGATCGCGGGGAACGAGACGACAACGAATTTGATCAGCAACGCCGCCGTCCTGCTCGATCAACATCCGGATCAGCGCGCATACATGTTTGAAGATCCCGCACGAATCGAAACCGCGGTCGACGAGTTCCTACGCTTTGAGTCTCCGGTGCAGGGGCTGGAACGAATCGTGACACAAGAGCTGACACTCGGAGGCGAAAAACTTAAGCGAGGAGACAAGGTGTTCCTGATGGTCGGGGCGGCAAATCGCGACGAGCGCGTGATCGAAAACCCGGATGAATTCAATATTCGGCGCACGCCGAACCCACACCTCGCTTTCGGTTGGGGCGGCCACTTCTGCCTTGGAGCGAACCTTGCCAGAATGGAAACTCGCATCGCCTTCGAGGAGATTGCAAAGCGACTGCCCGAGTACCACGTCTCGGCACCAACCGAGCGGCTGTACTCCGGGGCCTTTCGCGGATTGCTCTCCGTTCCGATCGAATTCAAGTCGTAGACCAGGAGCCCGCGATGCCGATCGATCGCGACAAGGCTCTGGCTCACGTATTCCCGCCAGGTGTGGGCGAGTATCAGGCGAACGATGTCATCCTCTATCACCTTGGGGTCGGAGCTGGAGTTCCCGCCACGAATCCGGGTGAGCTTGAGTACACCTACGAGAAGAACCTGAAGGTGCTCCCAAGCTTCCCGATGGTGGTGAACGCAGGGGGCGCCGATATCTTCAGTACGCCCGGAGTTGAATTCAACCCGGCGCTGATTCTTCACGGCGCGCAGGATGTAGAGATCCATCGCCCGCTGCCGATCGACGCGAAGCTCACATGCGAGGGCCGTATCGCGGATATATTCGACAAGGGCAAGGCCGCCCTGCTCATCACAGAGAACAGGGTTCGAGGCGAGACGGGCGAGCCCCTTTTCACCACTCGAACCTCCCTCTTCCTACGAGGAGAGGGAGGCTTTGGTGGACCTTCGGGACCAAGCGCAGGCAACAAACCCCCGCAGCGGGAACCGGACGGAATCATCGAGTCACGCACCCTGCCGCAACAGGCGCTCCTCTATCGGCTTTGTGGAGACAAGAGCCTGCTTCACTGCGATCCCGAGTTCGCCGCGAAGGGTGGCTTCGACAGGCCGATCATTCATGGCCTTTGCTCATACGGAATTGTGTGTAAAGCAGTGGTAGACGGCGTGCTCGGCGGAGACGTCACGCAGGTGGCCCGCTATCAGGCGCGATTCAGTGGGGTGGCCTACCCGGGAGAGACCTATGTCACAGCGTATTGGAAGGAGGCCGATCGCATTCTGATCGAGGCGAAGATCAAGGAGCGCGATTCAAGGGTCATCTCCAATGCGTGCATCATTCTCGTGCCCGGATGAGCGGCATGAAGGGGCACGGATTGCTCATTAAAGAAGACGCCACGTCAAGTTGTGTGCCTGGTGCGTGCGCCATCCCGTAGCCTAGACTGATTCGACTGGCGCACGCTCCCTCCCCATTGTTCATCAAACGAAGACCTGTGGCGCTGCGGGACGAGTTCTGTTGGGAGCCGAGGAAGTGCCTTCCTTCTTTTGACCCTCCATTTCCGTTCACCTACCGGAAAACTTCCGGAGGCTGATGAGCCTGCAGTACAACCGCGATCCCTCGAATGGCATTGCGGGATTGAACCCATTTCCGATCTTGATCGCGTGACTCAAGGGCGCACCGGTCTGGCATCGCAGTACGGCGCCAATGATTAATCGGCGTCTGGAAGATCAATCAGTCGGCGCAAGCTGAGCGCAACCGGATTGCGCTCCTGCTGCCTCAGATCCTTGCAATCGCCACGTCGATAATCGCAGTGAATCATTCGAGCGCGAATTGCTGCAGCGCGGAAGCCTGCCCAAGCTTCGTAAAAGTAAAGATCCTGTACTTCTCGGCCAAGCTCGTCGGTGTATTGCTTCACGAGGTCCTCCTGGCCGACGAAGCCTGGAAGATCCTCTAGCCACATGAGCGCCGTATTGTGAAGGAAAATGAACCAGCCAAGGTCGATCTCCGCCGGGCCCAGAAGCGCCATCTCCCAATCGATGATGGCGGCGGGGCGAAAGTCTTTGCCGTAGATCACATTGCCATAGCGGGCATCGCCCCAGTTGAGCACGACGGGTCCGCCCGGACTCGGGGCATGCTTCGCGCACCACTCATAGGCGGCCTCCAAAACCGGCAGCGCTCCGTCTTCCGATACCCAGTCGAGATAGTGACGCCAGTAGCCCAGATCTTGCTCGAGGCCCTGCGCTCCGAACTGTTGACGATCCAGGAATTGGAAACCCAGGTTTCTCCAGTCGAGGCGGTGTAGTGCCGCGATTTGCTCGACCAGGCTCCGCTGCGCGGTCGCTTGTTCGTCCGGCGATGCCTTGTGAAGGAAGCCACCCAACAAGAAGGATGGATTGTCACTCGGTACTTCGCCAACCACTCGCTCCATTACGTAAAAGGGGCGACCTAGTACGGCAGTGTCGCTTTCGCTCCACAGCACTCGCGGAACCGGAATCGAAGATTTAGCCCGCAAGATTTCCATGACGCGAGTTTGCGCCGCGAGATCGTAATGCGGAAAGAGTTTGGATCCGACTGGCTCGACGTGCACGACCAGCTCGAGGCGGCGTGGACCGTCGGCACCAGTCCAGCAGACATCGCAGAGCAACGTATCGTGCGACATGCCACCGTGGCTTGGCGTCTCGAAGTCAGTCAGCTCGACAGCCGAAGTATCCAGGCGGTCACGCAGCCAACTTTCGAAGTCTCGATTTGGAGCATCGCGGGTGTTGGAGTCAGTCAACGGCTTCCTTCCGATGGTCGGCTTTTTCTTAACACCTTGGAGCCGCGCAAGTCACCGCCGAGAACATTGCTTGCAACACTCGAACACCTCGGCCATTATTATCCAACTGGCGAATAAGATCAACGATGGTTCAATTCTCGATTCGACAGAAGTGCATACCGCGATCGACGAAGAGAAGGAACGTGAAAAGTGAAGACAACCATCGGCCCCCTGGTGGCCGCAGACGAAAGCTTCTGCCATCAGATCGTCGATACCTTTGCAACTGTGGGCCAGTCCGATCGCTCGTGGACTGAAAAAGTGGCCGCCATGGCGGGCGCGCGCAACGGGTCACTTCAGCTCGATTTTGGCATTGGCAAGTATACGAATCGCAACGTGATGGATGCGTTCGCGGGTGTTTCCCGAGGACGCGAGCAATGGACCGTCCGCGCGAGTCGGGGGTTACACACTGACGCTGATTCGACCTCGATAGGTCCGATCCACTATGAAGTTCTGGAGCCGTACCGAGCTGTTCGTTTTCGACTCGAGCCGAATGACGCGCAGCCGATCTCCTTCGAGTGGACCTTCGAGTCCAAGCTACCCGCGGTACTGGAGGAACGCGAGCATCGCCGTAGCCGCGATCGCTATCGAGTCGATGAGGACCTACTCCGCTACCACCAGATCGGTGTCGCGAGTGGATGGGTAGAGGTCGAGGGAGAGCGTTCGGAGATTGACAACCAAAGCTGGCTCTCGACGCGAGATCACTCCTGGGGCGTAAGGTTGCAGGTAGGAAGACCACCCAACGATCTGGCACCACGGCCCGAGCCGGACGATCTCGCCGTGATGGTAAGCTGGTCGCCGATGCTGCTAATGGATACCGAGGGCGAGCCCTATGGGATCCATCACTATTACCATTCAGTCTCGATGCCCGGGTACCAGAGTGTCAGCATGCAGGGCGGGATCGAGCATCCCAACGGGCAGAGAATCGAATTCGTCTCTCTTCGGCCAGAGCTTCGCTTTGATCAGAAAAACCGTCGCCTGCTCGGCGGTCATCTCCACTTCGGCTTACACGATGGCTCAACTCGCACCGTGCAGGTCGAGGCTCTGGGCGACACTGGCTTTCATTTGGGCGCGGGGCTCTATTTCGGCCTCGACGATCACTGGCACGGCGAATGGCGAGGCGCGCTTCACGTTGACGGCGAGCATCTGGCGGACTGCAGCGAACCCGAGACCGCTCGTCGTATTCACCAGCTTCGCGATTGTCTCGTCTCGGTGGATGATCCCGAAGGCGGAGGGCGAGGGTGGGGGAACATTCAGACGATCGTTCGAGGCCCCTTCTCCGAATTGGGATTGAGCGCAGCATCCAGCTTCATTTGAATTGGGAGACAGCATGGAGTTCTGGCAGTTCCTGGCCTTCACCGAAGTTGATCAACTCACGGAAATCGCTCGCATCGCGGAAGAAGTTGGGTTCACCGGCGTCCTCCTTGGAGACCATATTCTCGTCCCCGAGAAGCTCGATTCGCCCTATCCCTATACGCCCGATGGCCAGCCAGGCTTCGATTCCACAGAGGTTTGGCCCGATCCCTGGGTCAGCATCTCTGCGATGGCGGCCGTGACATCGAGATTGCGATTCGGAACTTCGGTGTACATCCTCCCGCTTCGCAGCCCATTTCAAGTCGCAAAAAGCGTCGGCACCGCCGCAGTAATTTCTGGCAATCGCGTTGCACTCGGTACGGGCGCGGGCTGGATGCGCGAAGAATACGCACGAATGGAAATGCCCTTCAACGATCGCGGCAAGCGCTATGACGAGCAGATCGAAATCCTACGCTTGCTCTGGCGAGGTGGAATGACTGAATTCCACGGGCAACACTACGACTTCGATCGACTCGAGATTTCACCAGCACCCACTGCGGAGATCCCGATCTGGATTGGTGGGCACAGCGAACCAGCGTTGCGACGTGCCGCACGCATTGGCGATGGCTGGATTGGCACCGGCTGCGCGCCGGACGAAATCCCTAGGATCCTCAACTCGCTTGGCGAGCTTCGTAGGGATACCGATCTCAAGGATACGCCGATCGAAACGCGCGTATCGGTTACCGCCATGCCCGATCGAGATGTCTACAAGCGTCTCGAAGATGAAGGCTTGACTGGAATCGTTCACTGGCCCTTCAAGTATACGCTCGGACCGAAGTCGAGCATTGAGCAGAAGCGTGCAGCGATGGAGCGCTACTCCGAGGACATCATCGTTCCGCTCTCGTAAGGCCATCGAGGCCACTATGGCCCCCCATCATTGGGCCGAGCAGATGCAATTCGTTCAATGAGGCCAGCGCGTACGGTGACGACGTCGGCAAGAGGTCGGCGATGCAGGCTGACCTCCTCCGCAGTGAACAGCTCAAAATTTGCTCCGACCTCCGCGGGACCAAACTTGCGAATCATCCAATTCAACACCTCCGCGAGCTCCGAGTTCGTGAGGGGCGATTGGGCACTACCGGGAACACGGATGAGAAACTCGCGCCCGCCCTCAACGCCAAGGTAGAGGCCCAGGTTCTCTCTGAGATCCGGGACACTCCCCGGTACGCCGCTGCCGTCGGCCATATGACAACCCTGACATTGCAGCATGTAGTCGCCCATGGAGTTCGCATCCGCTGGAGGAGCCGCCCCCAAGAGTACGAACACCGCACACAGCCGAATCAACGAGATGAATGCGCAAACGGGACTTCGGTTGTTCAATGGTCGGGTCCGTCAGCCACACCGATGACGATCGACACTGTAGAGTTGTAGGCCGCATCGGCGCTCCCCATGCACCACCCGACGTCGTTGCTCTTGTGCGCGTAGTACACCGGCTTGTCTCCTTCGTTTCGATGTATGAAGGCTCCACCCGCAGGTCCTTTCCCGCAGCAATCGTTGTACGACACGATGTAGTCCTTGCCGTCCGCCGGGTTGCGGCAGGTTCCAATCCACGTCACTGGAGACATCAATGTGCCGGGCGGACACGACGAGACGGTTCCGCCGGAGGCACTGGCTGGAAACCCGTCGATCGAGCAGTAGCGCCAGAAGCGTTCGTCGTTTGGGTCTCCCTGCGGTGTCGAGGGGTCCGGCTCGACTCCGGTCGTGGAGAGATCCCGATCGGCCCAGGCTACATCTCGAGATAGAATCGCGACACACGCGACAATCAGACTGAGAGCAAGCGCGACGAAGGCGATGGCTTCCCTCACACGATTGATTCTCATGTTCACTTCTCCTTCCTCTCGAACCGAAAATTCGACGGCACCTATCCGCCTATCGCGGGCCGTGCGTGACTCGACTGGGCAGGGCAAATAGTCCCTGGGTAGTCGAGTTGCCTGTAAAGATGCGCCTCAAGAGCACTCCACTTCGTGCATCGTAGACGCACAGGGCACCCGTATACTTTGCCCCAGTCAGCAACAAGGGATCGTCGCCCTGGGTGACAGCGATCTGGTCGATTCCAATCGTCGGCACGATGTGATCGAGCAGAAAGTCATTGAGCCAGTCGCTACCGATCGGAAGCGGGTACCCCATGAAGGTAAAGCTGGGATTGTGGAGCTCGATGCGTTCCACGCGCTCCCGCGCCTCGAGATCGTAGACCCAGACCTCTTCGCCTGCCTGCTTGTGTGTATCCGCTCCGCCCTTGTGGACGAGCGAGTAAAGGCGGCCGGACGCTGCGTGAAGTGCGAGATGCTGCAAGCCCCCAATCCTCCAAGACCGTTCTTGATCTTCAACAGAGAGAAGAGACCAGACGGATTCGAACCGCGGTTCCGGTCCCGAGAAGTCGACTAGGTGTACCAATCCCCCGAAGGAGACGAAGATCCAGCGATCATGCCAACGCACGGCCTTTTCCGTCACGGGGTCCGATTGCGGGTCGAAAAAGGGTTCGGTCCGGACTCTTCGTGCAACGCCACCAGCATCGTCGAGTTCGATGATGAGTAGACCGCCATCTGCGCAGATGGTCGCAAACTTCCGAGCACCGATCGCGTAAACGAGGCTGCAACCCGGAGTTGAAACCTCCCCCACCAGGCTTCGTGTTTCCAGATCCACGATGCTGAGCGACGTCGCGGGGGTCATGTTGAAGATCGCCAGGAAACGATCGTCATCGGACAATGCAGAATTTCCAATGGGCAGTGGGTTGATCGCCCGTTTCGACGGCAGAATCACTTCGTCAACCACGGCCAAGGAGCGGGCGTCGTAGATCGTGGCAACGTCGGTTCGCACACCGCGCGTCCCGCGCGAGTAGTAGGTCTCGGGGACGTAGATCTCGGACCGCGTTCTCGAAAATGCCGCATCCGGCATTCCCCAGCCGGTACTGATCTGCCCGAGAACCGTCCCTCCGTCGAGGTCGACAAGGGCAAGCTTGGCGTTCGACGCATCCGCGGCCCAGAGCCAATGTGGATCGAAGGAACGATCGAGGGTCTCGACGCGGCCGACGGCTTCGACCGGAACGTCTGCCCCTGCCGTACCGACGAAAAAGAAGAGCGGAAGCAGCGCTGCGAACATCTCCGTGCGAAGGCAATTCTCTCCCGGGGCTACGAAGTCTCCCGGCGGGACGGCACGTTGACACCCGGAGTGATCTGTTCTTTTATTCGCCACGTGGATAATAAGCTTCGCACTCCATCTCGGCGGTCGCAAGTCGAGCCCGGTGCGAAGACGTGAAGTCGATCGCGTGAACCGTCGTCACGCTGCAATTCGGAGCCGGTCAGTCTATGAAGTGCATCCTCGTTTCGCATAGCCATTGGGATCGCGAGTGGTACCGCACCTTTCAAGACTTTCGGGCACGGCTCGTCGACTTGATCGACCGAGTGATCGATCTCTGCGAGGCGGATCCGGGCTACTACTTCCTGCTCGATGGGCAGACCATTGTCCTCGAGGATTATCTGGAGATCCGTCCTACCCGCGCGCAGGAACTACAGGCGCTGTGTTCTGAGGGGCGCATCGCGATCGGCCCGTGGTACGTGCAGCCCGATTCGCTTCTGCCGTCAGGTGAGGCGCATGTGCGAAACCTGCTTCTGGGACGCCAGGTGGGTGAAGCCGTCGGTTCCGTGTCGCGCATCGGGTATACGCCGGACTCATTCGGTCACCCTTCGCAATTCCCGCAGCTCTTCCGCGGCTTCGGAATCGGCAGCTTCATCTATTGGCGAGGGAACGGAAACGAGATCGACGAGCTTCCGCCGGAGTACGATTGGGAGGCACCGGATGGCAGCCGTGTCGTCGCTTGCCACCTTGGCAAGGGCTACTTCTCGGCCGCGACCACGTCTCGGGCCGATCTCGAAGCCAGTGTCAAACTCATCGGCGACCGCACGATGGATCTCGCCGCTCGGACCCGCTCGGACGTCGTACTCCTGCTCAACGGGCTCGACCACGCGCCGCCCGAAGCGCGAACGAAGATCCTGGCAGAGCAGATTGCGGGAGCGACCGGACTCGACGTGCGGCGCGGACTACTCGACGATTTTGTCGACAGCGTCTTCGAAATAGAAGCCGACCGACCTTGCCACACAGGCGAACTCATCGGGGCAAAAGTTGCCCCCTTGCTACCGGGAGTCTGGTCCACACGCACCTGGATCAAGTTGCAGAATCGTCGTGCGGAGACAGCACTCGAAGCATGGGCCGAACCGTTCGCAGCACTCGCCATGAGGTTCGGCCTGGCCGATGAATCGCCGGCCCTGCGGCTCGCGTGGAAGGCGTTGATCAAGAATCAGGCGCACGATTCCATTTGCGGATGTTCCCGGGACGAAGTACACGAGCAAATGAGACCTCGCTTCGATACCGCACGCGAATTGGCGGAACAGACGGCACGCCGCTGCCTTGAGCGGATCGCAGGACTAGGGCCCGACCGAGACTCGCCGTGGAGCGATGAGTTCGATCTCTTCGTCGCGAATCCCTCACCACGAAGTCGGACCGACGTGGTTCGGTTCCCGCTCGACTTCCACCCATTCATGGTTCCGAACCCCAATCTGATCGAATCGATGCACCCGACGGTCGTGCAGGATCTGGAACAGATGAAGTTTACGGTGGATAGCGTGCCCGCCAGACTCGTACCTGCGGAGACAGGACGGATGAAGCTGCTCCCCGATCGCGGGGTCTTCGACCTGGAGTTCGTGGCGCACAATGTCCCCGCGACGGGATTCCTGCGTGTCCGCGTTCGCCGAGCATCCGAGGACGCGGACACGCACGATCAGGTTGAGGAAGTGTGGCCCGGCGATGCCAATGCCTCGATCCAAGCGGAGGGCGTGAGAGTCGCCTTGCTCAAGGATGGCTGTTTTGACGTGAGTATCGAAGGCCGCGACTTTCGAGGGTTGGGTGAGCTTGAAGACACCGGCGACCGCGGTGACACGTACGACTACGAAGAAGTTGGCAAAGGCGCCGGCTTGATGCTCGAATCGATCTCGGCCGAGCGCCATCAACATCCGAGCGGAATTTGTGAACTGCGCGTGATCAGGCAGCTGACGATTCCGGCGCTTCTCGCGACGTCTCGCGAAGAGCGCTCCACAGAAACAGTCCCGCTCAAAGTCGAGACTCTCCTGCGCATCACCCCCGGCGTCCAGCGAGTCGACGTCGAACTCAAAATCGTGAACGCTGCGCAGGACCACCGCCTGCGTATGTTGTTTCCCGTGACTGGATCTGTCGATCAGTTCGATGCCGCAACTACGTTTGATGTGGCGCAACGCATTCCGGGTTCGTCTCGTGAGGCGGGGTGGGTACAGACCCCGCCGGCGACCTTCCCGCATCAGGGCTTCGTGCACGCCAACGGTCTCAGCGTGGTGGCGCCGGGGCTCGCCGAGGCCGAGCTCATTCCGGGCAAGCCCGATCGCATTGCCATTACGCTGCTGCGATGCGTCGGTTCGTTGTCGCGTCCCGATCTGAGTTGCCGACCCGGACCCGCGGGACCCGGGACGGACACTCCCGGTGCTCAATGCGCTGGTTCCCTTACCGCGCGCCTGTCACTCTTTGCAGGGCTTGACCCGGCACGCGCACGTGAAGCTGAGGTCGGGCTGAAAGCCGTCGCGTGTGGCGACGAACCCCTGGTGCCCGCCGGCGAGCCGCTGGTACAAGTCGAACCGTCGAGTGTCGTCGTCTCCGCCTTTAAACCCTCCGAGAGTGGTGACGGTGTTGTCTTGCGGGTCTTGAATCCGACCAAGGCTCCCCAAGAGGCTCGCGTAACCCTTGGCTTCCCCTTCGAACGCGTAGAGGCGCTGCGTCTAGATGAAGAACTCGACGCGTTTTCGATCTCACGAGATGGACCGACGCTGCAATTCCTGGTGCCAGCACATGCTCTACGCACGCTGGGTATTTTCTGACGGCGCTGCGTGGGAGAAGCCGGCGCAAACGCTGTGACCAATGAAACGTCGATCAAGTCTTTCGTGTATTCGCGTCTGGACGCTCAGTCCTTCTTAGGCGCAGGTTACTATCCCGCAGGTACAGCCAGCGCCTTGATCTCGAGGAATTCCTCGAATCCCGCGACACCGTTCTCCCGCCCCAGACCGGACTGCTTGTAACCACCGAAGGGCATGTCGGGGCCGTACCACATGCCTCCGTTGATCATCATTGTTCCAGTACGGATGCGCCGCGCGACGCGCTTGGCGCGTTCGATATCGAGACCGAGGATGCCGCCCGAAAGTCCGTAGCTGGAATTGTTCGCGATCCGGATCGCGTCCTCTTCGTCCTCGTATCCAATTAGACATTGCACCGGTCCGAAGAACTCCTGTTGTGCAACGATCGAGTCGGGATCGGCGACGAAGGCCGTCGGCTCTACGTAGTAGCCCTTCGTCAGCCCAGCGGGCCGGCCCCCGCCACACAGAAGCGTGGCGCCTTCGTCGATTCCCTGCTGGATAAGCGCTTCGACTCGATCGCGCTGGGCTGCACTGCACTGGGGACCTTGCACCGTTTCGGGATCGGTAGGATCGCCCACTTTCACGTTGGCCATTGCGACTTTCAATTTCTCGGCCGCCTCGGCGAGATGATCGTTGGGCACCAGGATCCGAGACAGAATCGCGCAGCCTTGCCCCGCGTGCATACACACGCTTGCTCCCGCCATCGCCGCGATGTCCGGGATGCCAGGCATGTCGTCGAGCAGGATCAATGCGGACTTGCCACCGAGTTCGAGGGACACTCGCTTCACGAACGGCGCAGTCACTTCGAGGATGTGCTTGCCAACCGCGGTCGACCCCGTGAACGACACCATATCGACCCGCGGATCCGTAGTGATCTGTTCGCCGATATCATTGCGCGAAGACGTGATTGTGTTGATTACGCCCGACGGGATGTCGGTGTTTTCTTGAATGAGCTTACCGAGCAAGAGCGTGCACCATGGCGTCGCGGGTGCACCCTTTAGCACCACGGTGCAACCAGACGCGAGAGCCCAGCCCACCTTCTTCAGGTTCAGCTCATGCGGAAAGTTCCAAGCCGTAATCGCACCTACCACGCCGACGGCCTCGCGCTCGATCCAGCGGTGAGCCTTGCCCATACCCAGGGTGTCGGCTTCGCCCATATTCTCGGACCACTCAAATTTTTCGATGAAGTCAGCGTAGTAGCCGAGGCTACGGACTGGAACCTCCAGTGCCGGGCCCGAAGTCATGTTCACGGGACATCCCACTTCGGCGACATAGCTCTCGCGCAGGGGTTCGAGATTGCTCTGGAAGGCGTCGTGCAGCTGACGTATGCAGCGAGATCTCAGGCTGTGATCGCGTGACCAATCCGTCTCGTCAAAAGCTCTCCGCGCCGCAGCGATCGCACGTTCAATGTCGTCGGGTCCCGCGTCGGCGGCGACACCAATCACCTCCTCGGTGGCAGGGTTGATGTTGTCGTACGTGCGATTGTTGGTCGCTCGAACGAGTTCGCCGTCAATGAGAAGTCGCTCTTCACGAAAGAGTTGAGTCATGATGCGATCTCCATTCGAGTTTTGGCTCTCAACGATCGATTCTAGCCGCCTAGAGGTTCCGGTCGCTGGGCAGGCTCCAGATGTGAGCAAAGGCTTTCTCTCTGCTCCGCTAATTTGTCTTCGACCAGACTTTTACTCCCGCTCGCATGGCGGCATTGGTCGCTTTCACGAAGAGCATGTCACGCTTCGGATCACCGAACTCAAGCCAGTTGAGCACGGCCTCGACGAGGTAACCCACCACAGCATGAGCAGCCCACCGCTGCGCGTCCACGGGAACACGATCGGCCATGGAACTCTGCGCTGCGCCTACAGCCCACTCTCGGAGCTCCGCGGCATATGTGGAGAAGAGCGGCTCACGAGCGGCGTGACGCCACAACAGTTGAAAGCCGTCGGGATCATGTCGAGCCGCGGCCAAGACGGTTCGAGCCCCGATTCCTGTGAAATTACAGATCCCGCCGGACACCCTGTCATGATGATGGCAGACACTGACCGAGGGGATCTGCATGACGGAAGAATA
>DUCN01000044.1:0-3810 GCA_012959805.1 Myxococcales bacterium
TCTCAATTTTGCGTACGTGTGCCATTTCCTAGTGGGTAGGTTGTTGTTGGATTTGGTTCTAGCGATTGCCCCCCCCCTACCCTTGATGTGTGAGTAACGCTTTAGTTGTTCCTTACACAAAAACTCGCGTGCTTTAGTATGATCGGTTGTTTAACAAATTGATCCATTGATGAGCAACCCTTACCCCTGCAAGCGGTGGAGCTGGAGCAATAGAGCTGTAAAGCATAAGGCGAGAGACTTGATTGAAAACAGAATAGTGCTTAGCCTGGCCGTTTTGTCATCCTATCAACCTCTTTGCTTTGCTCTGATCAATAGATTCTCTTCTACATTCTGCTTTGTAACCTGACTTGTAACCTTGTAACTTTTGTAACTTCCTTGTAACTTTTGAAAAAGTCACACCACAAGATATAGCTCATGCGGCCTACAGACCTTTTTTTGGTTTTGTAACCTTGTAACCTGACTTTTCCCTATTACACATATACATATATATATATATATATATAATATATATTAACTAGAAAATAGAAGTTACAAAGTTACAACCGCTACAACCCCCGCCACCATTGGCTTGCTGTGTAACTTTTGCAAAAGTTACAAGAAGTTACAAAGTTACACCGCAAGCCTTTACCATCCTATCATTCAGGCTCGGGCTCGGGATCGGGCTTGAGTTTAATTCCTTTTATTGATTTGTCATACTTGTTCAGCCGGTGTGACATTGAGCCTTTTCCATCTTCGGATAACAGCACCATGATCTCTGCTCGCTTCATAGTCATCATCGTTCTACTGCTGAACGCTACAGTGTCCTGGATGTAATCGTCTATGAATTTTGCGGGTGACTTCAAGTAGTAGTCGTCATTCACTCGCTTGATGTAGTTGTCAATTTGTGGATTCGCTCTAATATATTCTGCCAATTCTATGACAAAATCCTCCAGCCCTTCGGATAATGAATCGTAACTATTGCCTATGCCATGCTTGCCCATGAACTGAATTAAATACTGTTCAGCATCAAACTCTGCCTGCGCTTTGCCTACTGCCCTTTTTGCTTCAATTCCATTGTTCAGGTATTCAGCAACATAGGGAACAATATTTGAAATGTACTTACCGCTGCCCACTTGTTGATACAACGCCCTGGCGTCTATCGTCCCCTTCAAGTCAAAATGGTTGAACCGGTTGATGAACTGATCTTCAACACCATGTTCACTTACCAGAGAATTGACAGACTCGGCACTGAAAAAAAGCTTAGCGAATACCTCCACCTTGAAGCTGAGCTGATTCTTAGGTGCAAGACTGATCTCGGATTGAAGCTGCTTAATCTCAGATTTAACCGTTTTGAACTCATCAACCACAATAGCAAAAGCTGATTTGAAATCCATCATAGACTTGCCCACTGGCGAACCTTCAAACATCTTCTCAACTTCTTTGACTGATAGCTCGACTGACATATTCAACTGAGACAACACGCCCATCAAAAATCCTTTGCCCCAATCTGAATCCGCTTTAAGCCATAGGTAAGACTTCTTTCTATCTCTGGCAAATCGACTGGCTATTATGAAATCAAGAAATTCATCAAGTAGTGGGAAATGCTGTTTGTAGTCTGCAACAATTGCTTTGTTCCACTTGCCAGTTTGAAATGGCCTGTGAACGTATACAATCCTGGCTAACTCATCCAGCATTTCAATACGGGGTTCAGCGGCAAACATATCCACTCGCATCTCGATATTGGTGCGCTGGCTTTCAAGTATCAGGTAATCTGTTACTACAGCACCTAACACCCCGATCAATGATTTTTCCCTCATTTCTATTAAGTAATGGGTCTTGAAAATCTCGCCCGCACTCATAACCAAGAACTTCAAACCTGCACTTGATGAATAAGCATTCAGCACGTTCTTATCAGTTAACGAATAGTACCGGCTTCGCTTGGGATCCCAAAAAGTACGGGCTATGATTTTGGTTATATTCGCTGGATTGACACCAAGCGACTTAATGTTGAAGCCTTCAATTTTTGCAGATTTCGCTATGTCTTCAATCCGTTTTGCTAATTGCTTGCCTGTCTTGATTTGGCTTTCATCTTTGCTTTTGCTCATGACCCACCCCGATTTTTGACCCATTCGAATCTGCGTTTCTTCTGTGCTTCTAAGTCAAGAAAGCCAAGCAGTTTGGGTAAGCTCTGTCTTGGGTCGTTGTCGTATTCAAAAAAAGTGATCAGGTCAAACACATCACCACAGACACCGCCTTCTACTGCCCGCCCGATTTTGCTATCTGATGCGTGGTGCGAAAACCAGCGTCCATTCTTGAATAGAATCATGCCAGCAGTCTTGCTGTTACTGTTTGGGCTTATCCACTTTCTACCTTTGCGCTTGTAGCCATAGCCCTTGAGCAACGTCTCGATATCGACCGAATCATTGATTAAGCTAATACCAGAATCAATCTTGTTTGTCCTGGCTTCGATGGTTTCAGATATCCGCTCAAACACTACTTTGCGCTTAGCTTTCAAGTCATCAATGATTTTTGCTACGGGGTCTGGTATTTTTGAGAATGGCTGACCGGGTATAATTTCGTATTGATAGTGATTTGAGCCGCTAGTACGACAGGGAGCGTACAAAATTTGTTGGACTCGGACTGCACTACTATCTCCCTTTAGTAATATCGCCAAACTTTCCTGAATATCCACCCAACCATCACAAAAAATAGGTGCTTCTAGTTCTATCAGCACCCGCCACCGCTTGTTTTCAAGTGTGCTTGATGCCGTACTATAGATTACGGCTGAGCCAATCTGTATGGCTTGCAATTGCTGTTTGATATCTGCGATTGATTGGTTCCCAGAATCCAGATCAGCCCATAAAAGGGTCATTGAATCGTTGGCTAATACAGCCGCTTTCGTCTTCTCTGAGGATAGTTGCGGTGCTAATGCTGCTGCATCAGATTTTGCGCATGTGGTTGGGTTTTGTAGCAAGTCAGCTAAACCGTCCCAGGTGTAATAGCTGCTTGGTTCAACTTCTCTGTGGCTATCAAATAACGCCATAATCGGGTTTTGATTTTTCATAAGTCTCAATCCTTTGAGGGGTAAAAAAGATGTTATAATTGAAGCCTCATAAGATCTCATAACCCCTCATTATTCTACGTAGTGAGGGGTTTTTTTTACCTTTTTGGATGGTTAAGAAACCACTTGTTAACATCCGACTTTATCCAGAAAAACATATTTCCGATTTTCATTGGGTAAATGAAACGCCCACTTCTGATATAGCGAAATAAGATATCTTTAGAAGTCCAATATTTATCCGAGTCGTATATATCTCTTGCACAGATATAATTTACAGATTTCGTAGAGATGTATTTTTGGGGTATTGCTTGCATGTGATTCACCATTATTTCAAAAAATAATGACAATTCATTTCTGGGGACTTAATTCAAAACGGGGCTGACAACGGTAGCACTTTTTGTTTACCTAAATCAGGTTTGGTGCTAGTATTATCACTGTATATCGCTTTGAATAGACAAGTCCCTTCGAAATGAATTGTCTGTTTTTGCAAATAAAAATTGGCTGAGTCACTATAATGATTCGGCCATTTTTTTATCTACTGATATGAACAGTAACACGTTCATAAGAAGTTATCAGAATTATCTTCTACCCCCCGTCCCGTCTAGGTTTAATGCTATACAAGTATTAAATTAATACTCACTTAAATAGCTTCCCAAATAATCCAGAATTACCCTCTTTTTTGTGTTCAAGTAATGCCATCAATCGCTTTTCTCTATCTAAGGATTCACTTTTAAGATCTCGCATATCCTGCTGGATTTTCTCAATTTGAT
>DUCN01000044.1:4065-4648 GCA_012959805.1 Myxococcales bacterium
CTAATGACATGTTATGGGCTTTCAATGATAAGAATAAATGACATGTTATAACACTTACCCTGTTTAGCCTGCATATCGGCAAAAATATTGCTGTTGGTGTATATCGGCAGACGTTTACCCGAGATGGCATCTCGGCAAAAAAACCGGTGCTGGGGACTTCGGTAAACGTTTTGCCGAAGTGGTGCCTGGTAAAAATATTGCTGTCGGTGATCTATCAAAATCATTTTGAGATATGACACCTTGGGAAAAAACCGCTGTTGATGACTCGGCAAAACGTTTACCGAGTCTGCAAAAAAACCGGTGCCAGTGCATCTCTCAAAAAAACCTGCGTCTTAAATTCTCTAGGCTATGTAAGATTGAATAATAAGACATTTTACAAGACACTCGTATGGTGCATTCTGTGGCTGGGTCAAAAAGGTACCGGAAAGTATACTTTAGAAGACACCGAACCTGGCCAGTTTAAATAAATCATGTTGGGTCAAGTTATTGGCGTGTTGAGGCAATTCTTTATTTTAGGATATTGATAAACTGGACCTGAGTTTAAAAACATTGGCAAACGAGCTTGAAAGGCGGGGATGCCCAT
>DUCN01000045.1 GCA_012959805.1 Myxococcales bacterium
GGGGATCCCGTGACGGGAATGGCTGGAAGAATTCAGGCGCGCCATGGAGCAACGAAATCGACAAGGGGAAAATATTCTGATGCTCTCTGCGGTGTCGACGACCCATGGACTAGGTTTTGGTGGTACGCGCGTCATAATGCGTGGCCTCGGCATGCACCCATGCTTGCGGCGATCGGAAGAAGCGTGAACGCAGAAACCGCAGTGAGGCTCACGCTCAAGGCGTCCGTCGTATTGAATTTTGTTGCCGCGTACCTATTGGCTTTTCCGTCATCCTTTTTGGGGAACCTGTTGGGTCTCCCTGGAGACGCTCCGCTCCTGTATTCATCACTGCTGTCCTTCGTCGTTCTGATATTTGGGCTCATCTATGCGTGGCTTTCTCGTCAGCCGAACGTCTACCAGCCGCTCTTGTTTGTGGGCGCGTTCGGGAAGGTCTGCTTCTTTCTGATCGGTGTGGGCTTGTTGGTGCTCGAGAGTGCATCCAAGGGATTCGTCGGGCTGCTCGCGGGCGACTTCGTCCTCGGGTCGACCTGGTTTTGGGCGCTGTACCTGCATCACAGTCAACACAACGCCTGAAATCGCCCAGCCATGAGCGACCAGTTCCGCTGGCTTCTCTCCGCCGCCGAAGGCTACGCGGGGATTCGTTGTGGCGTACCACCATGACCCCCGAATTCCGGGTGCTGGCTGGCCCCCATGCGAGCTTGGCAGCCGTGGATTCGTGGAGTGAGCCCAGCGAACGCGCGAATCCTTCCCGGTGTCCGACTTTTTCCTTTGGGTGGGCCTTTGAAATACCTATGGGCTACTTCTTGGACAGGGTTGGGCCCGGTCGGCGCCGTTCTTGGCCGGGGAACGCCGATTCGTTGGACGGCGGTCGCGGCGCCCCACGAGCCACGAAGTCTTAACGAGTTCGTCGCAGTTCCAGCGATCGTAGGGACCGGAAGGAGACTGACTATGAAGGTGTTGAAGCGGGTTGGCGTTATTGTCGGGGTCTATGTCGTCTTTGTTGTGACGTTCGAGACGTTCTTTCTGGGGATGTACCAACCCAAGCTCGAGGGCACGGGACTCCCGATGCTCGTCATCACGACGACGGATGCTTCGGGCGTGTCCCGGGACCGGCGGCTGGCGCGATTTGAAACAGATGGAAATCTATACGTTTCCGCGCACCACTGGACGCGAGGCTGGTACCGCCGAGCGCTCGAGAACCCCAATGTGCGTGTTGAGATCGATGGCGCCGTGACGGACCGCCTTGCGGTAGCGGTGGCAGGGGATGAGTTCGAGCGGGTGGCCACCGAAAACCCCATACCGTTTCGGTTCCTGGTCTTGATGGGATTTCCGCCGGAGCGCGAACTCTTACGGCTGGATCCGGCCATGTAATGCGTTCTGCTTGATTACACCTGGATCAAGAGGGCTGCCCGCCCACGAACCCCGAGCTGCTGTTGTGATCCCGTATTCCCGCCCTTCGGGGGATAGGACATTCAAGCTGGGTTCTGGCACAACGTCCGGGCAGGGGCGTAGGGTTAAGCCGCCATGGGGAGCCCCATGGCGGGGCCTCGCGTCACCATCTCGCCCCGACCGGCGGTCACGAGGCAGGGGCCGAGATCTGAGGTCGCAATGGGAGAGGTAAAGGAAGACATTGGAGTTGATCCCCGTGGTGAAAAATGAACCCGGAGTATTCCGAATGTGCCGATGCTTGGCGAAGGGCTGCTCGCCCGGACAACTGATTACCTTTGACCAGCTATCCCATTTCGATGACTCGCATCTACTTCTCCGGGGGCTTCTCAGCCCTATGCATGTCGAGTTCGGGGACGTACTCGTAGAACTCCAGGCCCGCTCGATTGGACAGGTTGCACCAGGTGGAAGTCGCGAAGTAGATACGATCGTTGAGCACATTTACGTTTCGCACGCCGTTCGCGCAGGGATTACCGAAGCCGACCTTGGTGAGAACGCGCGCGGGCTCCTCGCCTTCGAAGACAACGAGGTCACCGCCAGGAATGAAATCATCCGTTAGTCCGTTTCGGGTCATCTCACTTCGGGCCCAGTCGTACAAGGTTCGTGTCGGGCTCGTGTCTCTGAAATGTTCCCAAAATGGCACGGGCACCCAGAAGCCGGGATAGATCAGTAGCCGGCTTGCGTCGGCTTTGAGCAGCAAGTCGTGCGTGCCGGAAAAAGCGTCGAAGAAGCCCCAGAACAGCTGGCCGTCCTTGCTTACAGATGTCCAAGAGTAGATATTCCCCGGGTTGCCCATCCCGGCCCGACCGAAGCGCGGTTTTACGCCGAGCAGGTTTTTCTTGGTCTGCCACTGGCCCGACGAGTCGGCGACCTTGAAGTCGTCGTAGCCATACAGAAGCTCGGGATCTTTGCGGCCTGCGGTGATTGCTTCGATGTTCTCTAGCTTCATGCGAAAGACCGACGAAGCGCGCCACTGATTGATTAAGAACTCGTCGTACTTGGCATCGGTATTAGTCAGCTCATCGTACAGGTCTTCATCGGCCTCTTTTAGGTGGGTAAATCCGGCGTTCGTCCCCTGGTGATAGGTGCCGAAGTAGATGTAGCCGTCGTGGAAGTTCGCGGTTCCCCACTTCGCCCCCCAGCGGCCTTTGACATCCGGGTCGTAGCGATCCATTCCGAATACCACTTTGAAGTCCATCCGGTCTTCGCGGGTCCAGCCACCTGTCGGGATCGGTTCGGAGAGCAGCATGACCGACTCGTTTCTATTCGGGTCGCGCTTGCCCGTGTCGTGGTCGTAGAGCAGAGGGTGCGCAGCCGAAGACATGATTAGGCGCTGCGTGCCGTCGACGTGTGAGAACTGCTTGAAGTCGCCAATCATCCCATAGTGCTGATCCAGGGCAGGTGCAGAAACGACATCCCAGCCGGCGCCCTTGCCGTCACCCGTCTGAAGATAGTTGCCGCCGCGGAACGGCTCTTCCGGCGTGCCGACCCAGCGCAACATGACCGTCGGCCCTCGACCATTCTGAGTCATGCCAGTTTCTGCCCCGATGATCGTGTAGAAGCCGGTGTCTCCGCTGTCGTCTGTGATGGTTTCGAAGCGCCTCGTCGTGTCGCCACGCAGCTCGCGAAAACCCAGAAACGAGCGCTCCTTGGCATTGAACACAAAGATTCTTAGCCAGCCGTCGCCGCCACTATGAAGGTGGTGCCCCGCGAAGAAGACCAGATCACCATACGTTCCAGCCGCGCGCAGGCCCATGATCGACATGAGCGACATGTCGTCGTCTCGTTCCATGGCTTCGGCGAATTCCTTGCCTCCGCTCGTTAACGAACCCTCGTGAATGAGCTCCTGCGTGCCCGTCTCGAAGTTGTAGACGATGATCAGTGAGGGAGTGGACAACACGTTCTGGATCGAGCAACCCGTGAACTGGCTCTCATAGGTAGTCAGATACGCTGGAAAATTCAGATTCTGATAGGGCCAAACACACCAACCCTGGGCAATGGTGCCCATCCACAGCTCATCACTTCCGTACGTCGTGGTTCCCCATGGATACGATGAATTGCGTTTAGCTTGAAATCCATCTGGCATGTTAGTCTGCCATTCGACCTTGGCATCCTGGACGTTATTTCCGCTCGTGACGCCCTCGAACGCTTCATCGATTTGAGCTTGCGCCGCCAGCCTGAACGGACCATCTACGGGATGGGTTGAATCGGAATGCGCGATACTGGCTAATAGGATTAGCGCCGCTGCGGTGAGGAGTGGCAGGGGAAGTCGAGCCCTCACTGAGTCACGCTTCGTCGAGAAATAAATTTCAGCCAGACGATCGCGCTGATTCCGGCAGACGCCTCGTAGAGCAGTACTGCCCACGTATAGAACGTGCTGCTCCCATCGAGGATCAGACCGATCGTTCGGCTCAGCGCCATTGTGCAGCCCATGATCGCGAGTGCGTGCAGAAAGGTCTCGAAGTGGCGTTGATCGTAGAGCGCGCGTGCTGCCATGAGTCCCATCGCCGTCTGAACGCCGCCATACATCACTCGGACGTCAGTGCTGCCCGATGCATTCACGCTGGTGACGCCGATGATGTTCTGGATCGTCGCAAGATCGAAGATGCAGATCAGTCCCCAAGGCAGCCAGACCGCCACATTGAATATCAAGTAGGGCTTCATGTATTTCATGGATTCTCCGAGTAGCTTGGCTGATCCGATAGTGGGCCAAATGCCTTTCGTTCATGAGCCAAGTCGATCACCTTTTTGGCAAGCGCTCGTAACGCACGATGCCCGTGACGGGGCTCCCCGTCACGGGATCCCCTCGGGATTTAACATAACGCCCATACTCGGACGTTATGCCAGAACCCAGCTTGAATGTCCTATCCCCCGAGGCTCGCTCTACGATCCCGATAACGAACGCGTTCGAGGCTGACACCCATCGAACCGGAGAAAAACGGGAGCATTCGCATGACCAAGAAGGATCGAGCCGATCACCCGAACGTTCCGAGCGTCGACCAGGCCGACCGACGAGTTCCGATCAACCTACGCCAATCCGGCCCCACCGCCGTCGAAATGCTGAGGGGATAGGACATACAAGCTGCCTTCAGGCATAACGTCCGAGTATGGGCGTTATGTTAAATCCCGAGGGGATCCCGTGACGGGGCCGCAGGCTTTCTGCGGGCGC
>DUCN01000046.1:0-253 GCA_012959805.1 Myxococcales bacterium
ACCCCGCCGATCTCCGCCCTGTGCGAAGAGCCAACGTCGGTACCCGCGCTGGGCGGCTGGGGGCGCGCGATCGTCGCGCTGTTCATTCTGGCGGCTTCCTATCCGCGGCACTCCCGCAACGGCTCCCGCAACGGGCTCTGAAAGCCGCTTGTTTCTGGATGTTGCTGGGTGTTCCACTCCCAGCCAAAAGCTCTGTTTCTCCGAGCACTTGATACATGGAGAGACGTCCAGATACAGAACGAACTACAACTTC
>DUCN01000046.1:331-1449 GCA_012959805.1 Myxococcales bacterium
GAACCCGGTCTCGCGCTCCATCCTTTCCCAATGCCCTCGGTCGCTTAGGCCGGGGCCGTTTTGTTGGGGGAGGGCTCTGAGACGTTTGGGGCCGCCAAAGTCAGCGAAAGAGAGGTCGGTTTCCTCTTGGGGCAGCATGTGGGCGTAATGTCGAAGCGTCAGTTTGGGGTTGGTTCGGCCAAGTTGTTGGGCAACCCGGAAATCTGGACTGGTTCTCGCCGCTATGCCTTTAGGAAGCGCAATGTTGACTGATCGCGCGCAATGCCGAGAGGTTTTCCAGGTCCTTGTTGTCTTCTTCTCTTGTCGTTGTGCCATAAGCCGGGTTGGCTGAAAGTTTTACGATAACCGTGTCCCGGTTCGGATCGACGTAGATGTACTGGTTGTAGACGCCGATCGCGCTGTAGTCGCCAAGATCTCCTGCTGGCAACCACCATTGATAGCCGTAGCCCGGGCCAAAAACATGGTCACCAACTATGGGTCCGCCGGGTTGTACATGGGGTCCATCTGCTTGAACAGAGGCCTCGACGTAGGCGGCCGGCACAAGTTGTTGGCCCTGCCAACTCCCATGATTGCGATAGAGTTCGCCCAATTTGGCGAAATCACGCGCTGTCATGAGGAGTCCCGCGTAGGCCATTTCGCATCCGACACTGTCGGTGATCCAATAGCCGGGTGATTCCATTCCGAGCGGGGCGTACAACTTCGCTTGCATGTATTCGGTCAACGAGGAGCCTGTAGCTCCCGCGATGAGCATCCCAAGAGCCTGGGTATCTGCTGAGTTGTACATGCAGCGGGTGCCAGGCTCTGTTTCGCGCGGCATCGAGGCCATGAAATTAGCGAACGACCCAGTTGCACTGGTCGCTTCGCTCAGTCGAAATATTTCTGACTCGCTATCACTGTAGTCTTCATTCCATCGCGCGCCCGATGACATCTGCAACACATCCTTGATTCGCACGCCTTCATAAGCACTGCCATCGAGTCCTGGTGCATAATGGTTGATCGGGTCTTCGATTGTGCGAATAAACCCTTCCGACAGGGCGATGCCGACGAGGGCAGACACGAAACTCTTGGCGACGGACATGGATATCCATTGGACTTCCCTCCCTCCGCTAAGCCAATAG
>DUCN01000046.1:1508-4580 GCA_012959805.1 Myxococcales bacterium
GCTGACGTATGCGTTGCCCCCAAGAGCGCATGCACATTTCGTGTTTCACCGTTGATCTCATAAGTGGTGGGTAGCTCCATTCTGGCACCATCTTGAAATTCAAAAGGCTGTTCAGATGGTGTCATTGTCTTGACAGCATAGATGTGCTGCATCTGCGAAAAGTTTTCGTACTGCGGTACGCCCGAAAACAGTGCTGTTCTTTCAATTGCCGTCTGATCCGTGGACAAGGTTTGATTTCTCCGGAAAGTAGAGTTTCGGGAAAGTCGTCTTGCTTCGAGGTGGCCTTAAGCCGGGCCATCAGTCGCTGCCGCTCAGACACCACCTCGGGACCCAACGGTCAGGGTTTGTCCCACCGGAAAAGGCTGAGGCTTTGCTGCCGACGAAAGCCGCCTGACAGGGTAGAACGCATCCATACGGCAAAACTGATAGTGCTGCGGCTCACCGCTGAAGAGGCTGAACTGCTCTGTGCTCATAACGAAGGCAACTCCACAAGTCCCAGTTGCAGGAACAAAGAAAGATGATCGGAAAGTCCCCGCTGACGCGTGATCAATCCATCCTTCACCGTCAGGATCGTCACGTCCCTGAAACTGACGGGTTCGTCTGTCCCGGGATTGCGCCCGGATATGGTCAAGCGCACTACGACTTCATCGCCCGCCTCGATGAGTTCCTCGATGTCTTCCGCGTAACCTGGCAGATCCTGCCTGACCTTGCTCGCCAGTGCCGCCACACCCGCCAGCCCCTGGCCCCAGTCAGTGATGGGATAGTCCGCTTCGAATTCTGGTGAATAGAAATCGCCCACTCTCTCGGTTTTCCCTTCACTCCAGATGACCTGGCACGCCTCTCTCACAACGTTGGCCGCTCTACCCAATTGCTTTCTCCTCGTTTTCCCCGGACGGGGCTCCCACGCAGGAATCTAACAAAACGCCCATACCCGGACGCTGCGCCGGAAGCCAACTCGAATGGCCTGTTCGGTTGTGTTGGGAAGTGTTCGCTACCGTCAAATCGAGACACAACAACCAATCGGGAACCAATCGGGGAGGAAGAGTAGGTAGGCGGACGCTATCGGGCGCTGTTCTGGTTTTGGTTATGGCTTTGGGCGCAGGCGGAATTGGGTGCTCGGGCGGAGACTCAGGCGGCCCGGTTGTGCGTTTCGTGGCGTGTGCCGATGGGTTGACGGTGGAGGATACCGCGACGGGCCTGCTCTAGGAGCGGAAGACGGGGACATATTTCGATTTGGCTGGCTCCGTTATCTGCAGTACAGCCCCCGGCGGTTGTCCCGACCCGCACGTCGTGAATAACCGCTACCAGTGGTCGAGCGCGGGGGCAGCACCGGATGGCAACGCGTATACGGACTTCTTGGCAACCCTCAACGCGGGCAGCTTTGCAGGGCATGCGGACTGGCGTTTGCCTTTCATTTTGGAAGTGCAGAGCATCCCGGTGGGTTCTGGGGTGGAAACGGTTGCGAACGCCGACCCCCCCGATCCCAACTCGGGGCAGAATGCGACGGGTCAGGCAACGACTTGTGCCGGGCCGCCTTGCATCGACCCCGGCTTCG
The DNA here is from genome assembly GCA_012959805.1 of Myxococcales bacterium. Lineage (GTDB taxonomy): Bacteria > Myxococcota_A > UBA9160 > UBA9160 > UBA4427 > UBA4427. The sequence continues at coordinate 3,064 of DUCN01000046.1, forward strand.
CCGCGGTCGGCGGCCCCACAGCGTCGTCGCACTATTGGTCGGCGTCGAGTTTCGCCACCAATCCCAACTTCGCGTGGTTCGCGTACTTCTTAAATGGCAAGGTGTTCAGCCTCAACGCCAGCAACAAGACGCTCGGCCTCTTCGTTCGTGCAGTTCGCGCCGGCTCGTGCGATTGAGCTTGACCCCCGAGCCCGATCCACACTCGGCCGGCGATGCTGGGGCGGGGCATCTAGAAGAACACGTACGAGCGCACGACCAGGTTCTTCCGGCACGGCGCGTCTTGGGGCGCGGTGTGATCGATGCTCGACGAGTGGAACGACCAGCGCGACACCGAGCCGTCGGTGACAGAGTCGTAGCACTTGAGCATCGACACCTCGGTCGGCGTCTGGTTGGGAACCCAGTACCACTCGTGCTCGGGGCGGTAGGTGAACTGGGTGGTCTCGCCGACGCGATCATCGTACACGCGGTAGTTGTTGATGTAGGGCTGCCTGGCGAACGAAGGCCACGCGCACAGTACGAACGGATTCTGTTGGACGGTTTCCATCGGCTTCGCGAGGTTGATCGACATGAAGCGGCGCGACATCTTCGCGTCGGCCTCTTCTTCGGTGTAGTGCAGCTCGCGTCCGAAGTTCCGCAGGTTCTGACTCAACAACTCGCGGCAGCGCACGCGCCCGCTGTTGTCGTTCAAATCGTTGTGCACGAGGTTCGCGTAGTTGGCGTTGACGCCCGGGTTCTTGGCCGCCTGGTCCTCAGTGCGGTCGCCCTCGTAGTGCTTGTCGAACACGTCGTGGTTGTAGACGATCGCGTCGGTCGCACCCGGGAAGAAGTCGAGCAGCAGCTTCTCGATCTCCGGGTAGTAGACGCGTCCCACCTCGGCCGCGTCGTAGAAGTTCGTGCACTCGGAGTCGAGGGGGGCGAGTGACACGCCCAGTTTGTCCATGCTTTCGGACGTGTACGGCGACAGCCCGGGGTAGTACTCCTCGATTCGCCGCGCATCGCGTAGCACCTGCGGGAAGTAGAGGCAGCGGCGGACGTTGTCTCGCTCGTCCTGGCGCAGCGCCCGCGCCTCGGCTTCGCACTCGGGGTCTTGCCACAGCGCGTTCGAGGGCACGATCGAGTAGGTCGGATCTTCGTCAACCGTGTAGCGGAGCGGAACCGCGATCCCGCCCTCGGGCCCTTCCATTCCCTGTTCGCGGATGTAGTCGAGGCACTCTCGGTAGCGCCGAAACCCGAGCCCCCATTTCGTCTCGATCGGCCCCGGCGGCGCATTCTCGATCGAATCGATGACGGTCTGTCCTCTTCCGGACACCGCGCGACGAATCGCGTCTTCGGTGGCGGCCGTCGTGCCGGCGTCGCCGTCGCGCTCAAGGGCCGCGTAGGAGACTCCGCCATTCGCCGCGATCGGCTCGGGCTGCCCGGCGGTTCGCTGGAGCGGCGGGACCCAAGCGGGCTGGCGGGGCGTGGATGGATCGGCGTTGGCTTGGCTCATCGGGTCACTCCTCGCGGCGCGCCTTGCT
>DUCN01000047.1 GCA_012959805.1 Myxococcales bacterium
CGCCCCCGAAGCCAACGCCAAGTTCGAACTCTTTACCTCGCGCCAATTTTCCAGTTGGCTGGCGGAGCGGGGATGCTCTCTAGGGCTGACAACCTATCAGAGTGGCAAGCTGTTTTTCTTGGGCACCAATTCCGCGGGCGAGTTGTCGATCTTCGAACGCAGTTTTGAGCGTCCGATGGGACTCTATGCAGATGATCAGCAGATCTGGCTTAGCACCCTCTATACCCTCTATCGCTTCACCAACTCGCTTGAGCCGGGCCAGTCGGAAGACGGTTTCGATCGCAAATACATCCCCCAGGCGGGCTATATCACTGGCGATCTCGACATCCACGATCTGAATGTACGCCCCGATGGTCGTCCGATCTTTGTCTGTACGCTGTTTGGTTGTCTCGCGACGACGGATAATGAATACAGCTTTAGGCCCATTTGGCGACCGCAACATCTTTCCAAGCTGGCGCCCGAGGATCGTTCCCATCTCAATGGTCTCGCGATGCGGGACGGGCGAGCGGCCTTTGTTACGGCAGTTTCAGAGAGCGATGTGGTCGACGGGTGGAGGGCGCATCGCAAGGATGGCGGTGTTGTGATCGATGTCGAGAGCAAGGAGGTGGTGGCTCGCGGGCTTTCGATGCCTCATTCGCCGCGCTGGTATCGTGACGAGCTTTGGGTTGCGAACTCGGGGACCGGCGAGCTCGGGACTGTTGAGCTTGGCAGCGGCAAGTTCGAGCCGAGGGCGTTCTTGCCGGGGTATATCAGGGGGATCGCGTTTATCGACCATTGGGCGGTTGTGGGTCTCTCGAAGCCGCGTCACAACCGAACCTTTGCGGGCTTGCCGCTCGATGACAAGCTACGGGAGATGGATTGCGAAGCGCGTTGTGGGGTTTATATCGTCAACCTCGAGAGTGGTGACACCGAACATTGGCTGCACATCTCCGGAATCGTTTCTGAACTCTACGACGTAGTCGTGGTGCCAGGCGTGAGACGTGCCAGCTTTGTCGGGTTTCGCAACGATCAGATTCGGCGCAACCTCCGCATTGGGCCTGAAGCATAATCGGCATGTCGGGGCGTCTAGGTCAGCCGAAACTATTTGATCAAGCAGTGCGTGCCCAACAGCGCGGCGAATTGGCGACGGCGGAGTCGCTTTATCTGCGCCTTCTGAAGAAAATGCCTGATTTCGCACCGGCTTGGGTGAACCTAGGGCAGCTGCGGCGCCAGAACGGGGACGAGGCGGGGGCGATCGAAAGCTACCAACAGGCCTTGAAGTTGCCGAACCCTCCGATCGAGCTTCATTTCAATTTGGCCAACCTTTATATGGCGCGCGGCGAATTCGACGCGTCGCTGGTGAGCAACCAGCAGCTGCTGAGCCGCGAGCCGCAACACCCTGCGGCTTTGCAACAGCGTAGCCGCGCGCTGCGGGAGTTGGGGCGGCTCGAAGAAGCCAGTGCCGTTCTGGAGCAGCTGTTGAACGCACAGCCCAAGCATCACGATGCTTTGCTGGAGCGGGGGAACCTGGAGCGCACACTCCAGCGCCCAGAGGTGGCGCGGCGATGCTTTGAGGCCTTGCTGGATCACGATGCCGACGATTGGAAAGGCCATTATGCGTTGGCGCGTTTGCTCTTTGAAGGGGATGAGCTCGATTTGGCTGAGCATCATCTGAGTGAAGCGGTTAGGCAGTCGGGTGAGCCCGCGGTTGTTTTGCTGCCGATGGCGCGCACATACGTTTCGGATGGGCGCTACCAAGAGGCGCAGTCGATCCTGGACAAGTTGTTGAAATTGTCCCCCGATCATGCGTACGCGCGGCTCGAGCTCGGCCTGGTTCTTACGCATTTGGGCGACACCCAGGCCGGCGAAGAGATCTTTCAACGCCTCTCGGCGAGCGAAGACATTGCCCTCTTGACTCGGCTTGCCGAGGTGTCGATGGACCTCAAGCATTGGCGCGAGTCGCTTGCGCTGCTGCGACGCGTTGTGACGCTCGCGCCGGAGCGGCCAGAGGTCTACTTCAATCTTGCCAGCTCCTGTGCTGCCGCATGGCGGCTGACGGAGGCGCTAGAGGTGAGTCGGCGCTGCAGTGAGCTCGCCGATGACCCCGGCGCGATGCACTCTCTGATTGGCAGCATCCATCTCAAGCGGGGGGATGTCGAAGCGGCACTCGCCGCCTTTCGGCTCGATCAAGCTACGTCTGCGAGTAAGCAAATTGCCCGTCTCAACTTTGCCAGCCTCTACAGTGATCAGATCAGTGCGCAAGATAATTTTCAGCAACATCGCCATAGTGCGGGTTTGTTGGCATCAGAAGTCGAGGCCGTTGCGCACTGGAACAATGACGTCAATCCAGATCGCCGCCTGCGATTGGGTTATGTCAGCGCTGATCTGCATCGACAGCATCCGGTGGATATCTACATGCAGCCGGTCTTTGAAGCACACGATCGCAGCGGCTTTCACGTGACGATCTACTACAACGGTGTCGGCTACGACGATCGTACGCGTCGCGCCAAATCCGTGGCCGATCGCTGGGTGGAGGTCCAGGGTTGGCCGGATGAGCGGTTGATGCGCCAGATCGAAAACGACTCGATTGACATTTTGATTGATCTCTCGGGCCACACGGCGCGCAATCGATTGACGCTCTTTGCTCGCCATCCGGCGCCCGTCCAGCTCAGCATGGTTGCGTATCCGCACACCACAGGCCTGGAAGCCATGGACTATCTCTTAGGCGATGCTGTGCTGACACCTCCGGAGATGGCGCATCTCTACAGCGAGAAACTACTTTGCCTGGATCGCTGTATTTTTTGCTATCCCGATGATCTTCATCCGGCCAACGAGATGAGGGATAGGCGAGATGCGGTTGTGTTTGGCTCATTTAACAATGTGCCGAAGCTGACCCCGGCTACGATCCGGGTCTGGGCCGACATTTTGCGGGCGGTTCCGCAGAGCCGGCTGCTTCTCAAAGCCGCGTCGATGCAGGACCCGGGTTGTGTCGCGCGTTACCAGGGACTATTTCGCGAATTGGGAATCGGAGCGGAGCGATTGATGTTTCGTGGGCTGAGTGGTCTCGACGAAATGATGCGCGAGTACCGAGACATCGACATCGCCCTTGACCCGTTCCCCTTCAACGGAGGGACCACGACGCAGCAGGCGTTGTGGGCCGGGACTCCACTGGTCACGATGGCCGGAAAGAGCTTTCATCACCGAATGGGAGCGTCGATCGTTACCCACCTGGGTCACCCGGAGTGGGTGGCCAGAAGTGAAGAGGAGTACGTCGCAATTGCGACTGAACTGGCTCGAGACACTCCACGGCTGCGGAAATTGCATCAAGAGATTCCGCGCGAGATGCGCGATAGTGGGTTGACCGACAGTCGAGCCTACACCCAGAATTTGGAGCAACTGCTTCGGCGCGCATGGGGGCACTGGTGTCGTCGGCAGGTCGCCTGAAATCACTGGCTGGCGATGGCTGGCATGCGGGGATCGAATCGCGTTGTTGAATGAGCAAAGAGCGCAACCTAACCCATGCTTGCGTCTCGCCTTGTGGCGGAGACTCTACCCACAGTCAGGCTGAATGAACCGCCTATTTGTCATCGTCATGCTGCTTCGCTCTGTGACTGCTCCTCTGCTCGCGGGGGCTGAGGCGCCGTTGTCTCCAGTGCGCGTGCAAACGGAAAGTGGTTTTGCCCTGGCGCTCAGAGCGGCTCTCGCGAATCACCCTGCCATCCTTGAAAAGCGAGCGACACTCGCCGCCAAGGGCTATGCGGTGAAGAGTGCCAAGGCCAACCGTCTCCCCAGACTGAGTAGCCAATTGGGTTTCAATGCGGTCGGGGACGACAATTTCCTCGGCGGGAACCGGGTGAGCGATGGAGATCGTAGCGACGCTTTCTCTGGCGCTTTTCGCCTCGATCAACCCATCTGGGCATTTGGCAAGATTGATCGTGCCATCACTTTTGCCGAGCTGGATGAGGAGGTGGAAAGCAGCGAACTGCTGCGGGTTGAGCGTCGAGTGCTCAGGGATACGGCGGTTGCCTACGCTCGGATCGAGGGGATCCGGCAGAAGATCGAGGTGGCCACGTTGAACGTTGCCAAACTCAAGGCGCTATACGAGAAGACGAGTCGGCGCCAGCAGGGAAAGCTTGCCTCGGATACCGATCTACAACTGATCAATGCCCGCCTGATCCAGAGCAGAGCCAGTTTGATGCGCTTTGAGGGAGAGCTTGGCGTTGCTCAAACGGAATTGGCGGAACTCACGTTAATCGACGTGGCAAGCGATATGCCGATTCCTCGTTCTCAGCTATTGGTCCTTGATGGGGCAACACCAATGATGCAGTCGCTCACTCAGCAGATTCTCGCTGAGAATGCCGAAATTCGGTATCGCCAAGCATTGATTGCTTTGGCCAGACAGGAAAAGGCACTGCAGAAGGTGAGTGCCACACCAACGGTTACGCTAGGCGCGTCCCATAGCGTCCTGGGTGCTGCGAATTCTGGCGGGGATAGGCAAAACAAGCTGCGTTTTCCGCACCACCGATACTAGGTCTTCTGGCAAGTAGGCCCGAAGGGGCCCGTTC
>DUCN01000048.1 GCA_012959805.1 Myxococcales bacterium
AGACTGGCGCTCGACCAGCGTTACGATGTGCGTGTTGTTTGAACCCGAGATCAGATCTCCCTCCCAGTGTCCAGGGATCGCACGGTCTTCCACTTCTGCTGGTCGCTCGCTAATCGATATTGCGTCGATGATCTGTCCTCGAGGCTGGCCACGAGTCGTCGATTTCTTGGAGCGTCGCATCATCCTTCTGGTCCGAAGATGCGCCATGAGCTCCCTCTTGAGCGCCCCGCGCGCCTGGATGTAAAGCGTTCGATAAATCGTTTCGTGAGAGATCTGCATAGTGTCCCGGTCGGTCGGACGGTGAGCCAGAGAGCCATTTCGGGATCGATCGAGAAGGCGAGACAGGGATAAATGCAGATGAGATGTCCGATGTCCACTAATTCGGAAGGCAACCTGGCGAGAGATTCATCCGAGAACGTATCGGAACTCAGCGCGGTCATTGTGTGATGGTTGAATCCAGGACCACCCTCGAGGACCTTAGTCGTTCGAGTGGGAGAGTTGATTTCGAGCGTATTCTTGTGAACGGAGAAAACGTGATAGCTCTCGCAAAAATTCTCGACGAGGACCTTCCAGTTGCATTCAAATTCACCTTCTGCACGATGAACCACTGTGTACGCTGCAAGGTCGTATGGCTGGAGACGATCCGCGAGCGCTTCGAGGCCGGGTGCAAGCGATTCGACGTCTGGATTCACACTCACGAAGACTAAGCCAAGCCAGACCTCGACCCGGTATTCGGCCAAGCATTTGCCTTTGACCTCTTGCTTGTCCATAAAGGGCGCACCGCGTAGGTCTCCCTTCAGATCGTAGGTCCAGCTGTGGTAGGGGCAGGTAAACTACTTTCGATGACCACTGCCTTCCGCCAAAAGCGAACCTCGATGCACGCATACATTCAGGAAAGAACGAATCGTGCCGGTGTCGTCGCAGACGACAAGGACCGGCTTGTCCACGATGTCGAAGGTCAGGAAGTCCCCCGGCTTGCTCAATTCCGACACGTGACCTGCGCAGACCCACTCGCCGTCGAACAGCCGTTCAATCTCCAGATCGAGAACCTCGGGGGACGAATAGAGCGAAAAGGGCAGCGGCCGCATTTGCTCTTTAGAATCGACCGCCCATCTGCGTAGGTCCCCAAGCCCATCAGTATTGGTATTCATCTGCGTTCTCCTATCTACCATCATTCATCGTACGACTAGACCTTCGCCATTTTCCGAACTGCGCCCAGCAAAACGCTCGCGCCGCGCGCCGCTTGAGCCGCGGTGATGCTCTCGGCCTCATTGTGAGAAAGGCCCCCCTCACAAGGAACAAAGATCATCGAGGTGGGGCATTCGCTTGCCACATAACAAGCATCGTGTCCGGCACCCGACACCATACGCTGGTTCGAATACCCGAGTTCATCCACGGAAACCTGCACGGCCTCGATGCAAGTCCGATCAAACGCCACCGGCGGCGAGTTGTTGTCGACGATGATTTCGCTCTGCACGCCGAGTCCGCCGCATTCCGAGTTAACGATCTCCCTGAACCGCGCCTCCATCTCGTCAAGAGTCGACGCTTCCGGATGACGGAGGTCGAGAGAGCAAGTCAACCGCTCGGGCACTGTATTGGGTGACGTTGGTTCGGATGCGAACTGAGCAAAAGTCGCTCGACTCCAGGGCGCGAAGTCCGCGGCCATTGCGTAGACATTCGAAACGATTCCAGCAATCGCGCGAGCCGGATCGCTACGCCCGTCCATCGGTGTTGGCCCGGCATGGGCGGGGCTGCCATGCAGGTTGATCGTGTACCAGCGAAACCCCTGGACGCCCGTGACGACGCCGACCTCCAACTCTTCCGCTTCGAGGATCGGCCCCTGCTCGATGTGGAGTTCGAATGTCGCGACGTAGGGACGAGGCACGGCCGAACGCTTTCCAGCCCAGCCCAATCGATCAAGTTCCTGCCCAACGCTTATGCCGTCGACGTCGACCAATGACCGCGCCGCGCCTAGACTCAGCTTCCCCGACCAGACCGCTGAGCCCATCATCGAGTACTGAAAGCGCGCTCCCTCCTCATTAGTCCAGACCGCTAGCTCAATTGGAGCCTCTGTCTCAGTATCAGAATCGTTGAGCGATTCGATGACTTCGAGCCCACCTAATACACCATAGACACCATCGAAACGGCCACCGGTCGGCTGAGTGTCTAGATGACTTCCCACCAGAACGGGTGGAAGTGAGTCATCGCGCCCTAGACGGCGAACGAAGAGGTTCCCGATCTCGTCGACCTCAGACTGGCAACCCGCGGCGTGGGCCCATTCCAAGAAGAGCGCTCGCCCGGCAGCGTCTTCGTCACTCAATGCTTGGCGGTTGCTCCCCCCACGCGAAGTGGCGCCGATTTTCGCCATCTCCATGAGTCGGCTCCATAGCCTCTCTCCATCTACCTGATTCGCCATTGCCTAGGCCCCATCTCTAACGAGGGCCTGCGTCGTACAGTGCGCGCTTCCACCACCTCGAATGATCTCGCTGAGATCTGGATCGAGTACTTCGATTCCCGCAGCGCGAAGGCGGGCATTCACATCGGTGTGATTTCGCGGAGAGACGACGCGGTCATTACCGAGTGCAAGGACATTGCATTGCAAGGCCATCGCCTCACGGTACGTCGCGGGAATGATCTCAATATCGTGATCGCCGAGCCACTTGATAAACTCGTTATCGAGCACTTCCACACACGCAAGCGCCAAACGCTCCGTCACCATCGAAAAAACTACATCGAGATGACAGAAATAGTCATCAAAGGGAACCATCTTCGTTTCCCAGCCTTCCCTCTCGAAAAACGAGAGGAACTGACCGGCACCCTCTTCAGTCGTGCGTACGCCGCTGACGCCCACAATTGCCAACCCTGGACGAATGACAGAAATGTCGCCCCCTTCGATCGAGCCTCGAGTGATGTATTCGAAAACACCTTCGCCCGCAGAGTCGTAGAAATCGGTGAGATACTTAAATTCGCCCCATCGATAGCTCCAATGCATCTGGTTGATGACGGGGCCCCAGGGCGTCATCTGTGACGAGTCGCGCGTGTAAATCATGTACTGCAGATGCGGCTGGGGCTCGAGGTAGTGAACTATTACTTCCGCCTGACGAAGCGCGTCGACCATCTCATCATGCTGTGCGAGTACCCGCTTTCGATTGACAGTGTCACCTGTCGCAACGGACTTCAAACCAGTCGTGTTGACAGGGAGCCACTCGAAATGTTCCGGTCGGCAGACCAACACATCACGCAGAACACCAAATTCCGAATCGAGAGAAAATCTTGTCACCTAATCCTCTTCCTGGGCCGTCAGTAGGGCATGATCTTCAGGTCAATGATCTGAACTCGCCACCAAATTTTTTCGCCGTTCGTCTCGTTCCAAAATCGGACGGCCTAGTTCGAATGCGTCCCGGTCGCTCAGCTCACCTCTGCCTACAACTGTTGAAGCGAATCGAAAGAGGGCTGGAGGCCAACGACACGCACTCTGGTCAGTTCGAGCCCAGGGTTGCCAGCTGAAACTCAAGCCCGCCCGATCTGTGGGTGCCCGAGGTTTTGATCACTCGCGAGTTCATAAATGTTTGTCAACTGTCACGATAGTCAATATCATATCATTTTTCTTTTTTGAGGCAGAGGGAATTGGCAGTTTTCGCGTAGAATGTCCAAGGTGAGACACGGCTTCGGCGACAACGCCCTCGGGGGGTGAGCCAAAATCAAATGCTAACATGACAGTCAACACGATTCCTGTGAACCAACTCCCAGGGCAGCTAGATGGGTCCGCCGAGCAACGAGGACGATATGCCAGTGACACCGATGGACGAAGGACACCGAGAGAACCTTCCGGCAGAGAAAAGCTCAGGCTCTAAATCTCGGAAGACTCGGGGAAACAACGACGAGCGACGGAGACAAATTCTCGATGCATTCCTGACCTGCATCGGACGCAACGGCTTGGAACGAACGACGGTCAGTGATGTAGCCGACGAAGCCGGCCTACAGAGAACCCTCGTGTACCACTATTTCAAGGATCGAGAGATCCTAATCGACAGCCTGATCCAGCATGTTGACGTAACCATGCTCAGAAGCCGCTTCGATGCTGCCCTCGGTACCGAACCCGAATTGAGCGTGTCTTTGTTACTTGACACTGTGTTTGACAACACGTTCTTCATTCCGACCGGGGAGAAGGCAGACGCCTTCTCGGAGTTAGTTAGTCTCGGTACCCGAAACGACCACGTCAGGGTGAAAATCCACGAAATGTGGGAGAACTTTCTCGAAGCATTCGAGGGCGCGCTCGTAGCGGCCACCGGCGCGCGTCAGAAGGACTGCGCCGTAGTCGCATATGCCGTTACCTGCATTTTTGAACACAATGCTGTAATGCAGTTGCTCCTCTTTGGTGATGAATACAACCGGCGCGCGCGCGCCGCATGCGAATTATTGATCTCCAACTTGATGCCCCTAACTGACCACCGTTGGCGCTGAATTCGAATGCCGGAGCTGATCGGCGGCAGCGATCGCGTGAGTCTTCGGGAGGCCCTGGGCGGTTCAGCCCTTGATATTGGCAACCCGCCAAATCAACCGACCTTCGGCCTCACTTCTTCTTTGAATCTGGCCAGATCCTCAGCCGTCTCCAACCCCCCAAGGATGATCTGATCGAACCCCATGTCCTTGATCTCGCTCAGTTCTTCGGCAATCTGATCAGGTGTGCCAACGACGAAGCGCTCAGTCAACCTCACAAAGTTTGAATACTTCTTGACCTTCATCTCGGCCAGCTGATCGTCCAGTGACATCTTCTTAACGACTTCGACGTCCTTGGGACGGAAGTAGCTCGATTCGTCGTTCGCGATCGGTTGATCAGAGAAGATCACATTGACGCTGCGGGACTTGGGGATCGCATCGTAGTCTCGCCCGGTCTCATCACAGTTCCTCTTGACCGTATCGAGGAGTTCCCGCACGGCAACATCACTTCCGTTGTACAAGTTGATTCCGTCGGCGACTTCTGCCGCCAACCTGGGCATCAGCTTCTTGCCCATAACCAATCCAATCCAGATCGGTGGATGAGGAGTCTGCACGGGTTTAGGATGATTCACTGCTTCGTCCAGACGATAAAATTTACCTTCGTAGGAAGCTCTCTCCTCCGTCCACATTCGTTTGATGACTTCGATCTCCTCGCGCAAAATCGCAATTCTCTCCGAGGTTTTCGGGTAACTCATGCCCCACGGAATGAAATAGATCGGGTCGTCGCCAGGTCCCATTCCGAGATCCAATCGGCCATGACTGATCTGATCGAAGGAGGTGGTCATTTTGGCAAAGAGCGCTGGGTGCCGACGGTTGCATGGTGTGACCAAGGGTCCCAGACGAATCTTACTCGTAACCGATGCCAGAGCGGGCAATAGGACCCAAGTCTCATAAACGGGAACCTGTTCTTCTGTCTCAGGATGAATCAGTACGACATTGTCCATCGTCCAGAAAGCGTCATAACCCAAGGCCTCCGCTTCGATGACATAGTCTCGAAACTGGCCGAAATCCCATCCGATACCGGCTTGGTAAATTCCAAAAGTTGTCATGTCCGTTTCTCCATTCGTTTGCACGGTCGCAACCTTGAAAATTGAGCCCACGTTTGATGCGCAGACGCTGTTCAAACAGATTGTGATCTATGCAGTCTCCAAGAATTTGATTTCGAAAAGGTCTGAACCGACCTTCATTGCACGCCATATCCGATTGCGCGTAGCTGCTGCATCTGCATCTCGTCGATTTCGATGTGCGCGGCCGTACCCCAGGGAGGACTAGGATTTTCTAGGTGTGCGTCGATCTCTCTAACCAGAGCTGCGACGACCTCCGGCTGCTCCAACGAGATGTTCCGTTGTTCTGCCGAATCTGCTTCCTTGTCGAAAAGCTCTGAGTGGTCAGGTCGATCCGGCTGGTAGACAAGCCGCCATTTTTCGCTGTTAACCGCAATGACGGGCTGTGGTTCGAGACGCAGTCGCGCCCAAGTTCGATCCAGCTGAGCAAAAGTCGGGCGATCATCCTCCGCCAGCTTCTCACCGCGAGCGGACGCCTCAATCGCGGGCAGGAGCGACTGCCCATCCGGATCATCGAGTTCCGACAATCCCACCAGGTCCAGAACCGTCGGCCAGAGGTCAACGTTCGCAGAGCGAGACTGCACGACGATATTAGGCTCGAGTCGGAATGGAAAACTCAAGATGAATGGGGTCGTGGTCACTTCGCCATAGACATTCCGGGCATGCCCTTCCCCGCCATGCTCGCCGAATGCCTCGCCGTGGTCGGCCGCGAAAACAATCAGTGTGCGCTTGCGAAGATCGCGCTTCTCGAGTTCCTCAAACAAACGCCCTAGTAAACTGTCGACCCAATGAATTGAATTGTCGTAGCTGTCGGAATAGCCGGTGCCGAAAAGCGCGGAATCGTCATCGTAGACGTATTGATGAACATCCATGAGATGCAGGTAGAGAAACCACCGATCGTCCGCGTGCGCGCGCAGGAACTCCGATGCAGATCGAATGAGATCTGCGTCCGAGCCTGAAATTTTTCCGGGGCTGGCAGCTCTCTGATCGGCGGAAACACTGATGGCGCGGGGGCTATGGTAGATCTCGAAACCCTGCGAGAAGCCAAAGTTCGGTGCGATCCATGCATTTCTCCAGATCGCTGCAGTTCGAAAACCTGCGTCGAGCATGATCTCGGCAGGCATTCGAGCGTCGGGGGAGATCGCATCTTGCGAACGCAGCACCCCCGTTCGAGCGGGATAGAGACCTGTCCAGAGCGAACTCATCGAACATTTCGTCCACGATGATTGGGCGACCTGGTTTCCAAACCGCACACCCGTTTCGGCGAGGTAGTCGATCGTCGGACTCGTGTCGCGCGAATAGCCGTACGCGCCGAGTCGATCTGCCCGGAGAGTGTCGACGAGAACGAAGAGGACATTCACATCGGAGCGGTCTCGCATGGCGAGGACATCTTCGAGTGAACCGAGCGGGCGAGAATCCGTCACGACCTCCGGCGCAGTGCAACCCAATACCAACGCCAAAAACAGTGCGAGAGGCGCCGGGCCAAATCGCCCTCGCTTTCGAGCCGTCGATTCACTCATGACCAACCTCACCGCGTAACCGTTCGAACGCCCTCATTCATTCACCCCGAGCAAGCGCAACCCGCGCCTGGATGTCACGCGCCTCGCGCCCTCCGCCGAATCGGACAGCCCGATTGGCGAGCTGTTCGGCACGTTCTAGATCTCCGTTTTGCTCCACTAAGATTTCAGCGAGCAAAGTCGCGGCCTTGGCGTGAAGCGGATGAGCATCGAGTAGTGCAATGAGCCTTGGTTCTCGCTCATCCTTTTCATCGAGGAGCTGAACAGCTGCCCAAGCCGAACTCGAATCGTTGTCGTCCGCCAAGATGGCACGATCGTAGAGCGCCAACGCCTCCTCGACTCGCCCTTCTTCAGCGACGGCTCTTGCAAGATCTGCGAGCGCTTGCGAATGTTCGGGTTCGAGCTCCAGCGCTCGTTCGAAAGCCACTTTGATTTGATCGGCTGGCTTTGCCGAGGCGCGAAGTGCGCGACCATGAATATGGTGGAACTCAGCGGAATCGGAATGCGCTTCCAACGCCGTCAACACACGAGTCAACCCTTCATCCAGTCGGCCGGCAGACGCGAGATGCTCGACCATCGCAGCCAATGCTCGAAAATTCTCGGGGGCGTTCAAGTCAAGTTCACCGCGCTCGATCACCTTTACTGCCGCCGCCGCCCCTCCTACCCCGGCCTGCAGCGCCGCCGCCGTGACCAAGGAAGTGACTTCCTGCCCTGGAAGGCGGGACAGTGCCTTGAGAGCATCTCGCGATGTCCCGGGCGGTCCGCCCAGACGACCGAGTCTAATCATCGACAGATACGCATCAACATCATCCGGGTTCGCTCGGATTCGACTACTGAGTACAAACAGCGCATCGCCGAGCGCGCCTTCGGCTTCATGAATATGCGCGAGACGAATCGCCGCGTCGGTTTGCGAGGCGCCCGCCCGAACGGAATTTCTGTATTCGGAGATGGCACGGTCGAAATCACCCAATTCTTCTGCGGCGCGACCAGCCAACCAACGTGCGGTCGGATTTCCAGGCCAGAGCTGAAGCCCAGCCTCCAGCTTTTCTAGAGCCGACGCAGGATCGCCCTTGGCCAGTAACATCCGACCTTCCAACAGGTTGACGAGACGAGGAGTATCGAGTTCGGCGATCACTTCATTCGCTCTCGCGAACTCTCCGGCCTGGATCAGATCGTCCGCGTATTGACCTAGCACCACGGGGAGAACCGAGTCCATCTGGTGCAATGCCTGTTCTGTGGCACGGGCGGATGCGGCGGCGTCATCGCGAGACCGGTAATAGTCGGCGAGCGCCATCCAAGCCGCGGGTGCCTTCTCCTCAGTGGTTGCGGCATCGAGAAGAAGTTGTTCCGCCTCCTTCAGACGTTCCTGCTCAACCAGCCGAGCAGCGAGCGCCTTTCGAAAGGAAAGTTTGCGCGGGCGCGCTTCGATGGCTTTACGTAGCTGCGCCTCGGACCGATCGTGGTCACCACGCTTGTCGAAGAGGCGGACGGCCTCGGTGACCAACATCTCCGCTCCGGGAAACTCCTCTAGACATTCCTCCCACTTGTGCAGGGCCGCATCGTCATCGCCGTCCGCTTCCTCCAACTCGGCGGCCATGCCACAAAGACGTGGCTCGAGCGCCCGGCTCGCTTTTGAAGTCGAAAGAGATTCAACAGTTTCTTCGAGCGCGATCTTTGCCTCATCGATCCGGTCCAAATCGGCGAGAGACTTCAACCGCCAAAGGGTGGCCCTCATGTTCGAGGGGACGAGAGCGAGCACTCGCTCTGCATCCGCGAGGACTTCTTCGTGCTTGTTCTGCTCGAGGTTTGCGCCGGCGCGCTTGATCAGCGCTTCGATATTGTCCGGCTCGAGAGCGAGCACCTGCCCTAGTGCCACAATGCCGTCTTCTGACGAGGTCGACCTCAGCAATGCAGCAGCCAATAACAGTCGATCTTCTACGCCATCATCGGCGGCTTCTGCGGCCTTGCGCAGAGGCCAGACTGCCATTCCGCTATTCCCGGTCGCGAGAAGCGCAACACCGTAGAGATGATTCAGCGCGAGATCATCAGGACTCTCATCGAGCAAACTGGCAAGCAGCTCCAGGGTTTCCGCGTAACGTCCCTCTTCATGCATCCCACGAATTCCTGGCATGCCAACCGGCTCAGGGGAGCAGGCCACTACTACGTCGATCACGGCGACTAAGAGTCCGATCCGAAACGAGAGACCAGCCCCACTCATTGGACGCGTCCCTTCCCAGAAACTTTCGCTTTCTTCTGAGAACGTTTCATCGCGCTTTCCCGAACCGACTCGCGATCGTCTTCACTGAGCGGGCTCGCCGCGAGCCATTGCTCGGCCACTTTCGGGTCTCTGCGATACCAGATCTTGGCCGTTGCGAAATGGCAGCGTTGCGACCACTCGGAAGTCATGATCTCGCCACACCACTCGATGGATTCCTCTGGTTTTGTGCGAGACAGTTGACGAGCCATCGTATTGATAGCTGGATCATGAAATGGAGTCCGGGGTTTCTCGCCAAGCCATGAAAGAGCGGCCTCTCGGTCCATAAAGAGCCAACGCCCAAAGGTCAAACCGACAGCCTTCCCGCGACCCTCTTCCGGAGACTCGGTTCGGAGCCACTCAAATGCCCGGATCGGATCGACGTCGATCCAGACTTCGGCAAGGATCCGGGGGGAGTCAGCGACATAGTCCTTACCCATGTGATCGAGAATCCACGTCGCCGCGCGTTCTGGATCCCGCCGACCGACTGTATGGACGGTCTTGGCAAAGACCTTCGCTTGAAAGGCCGTGGTACTCCCATGGCCAAATTCATCCGACCAACGGAGGAGTTCTTCAACGCCATGCCTCCTCAGCGTCGCGCCCACTGCGATAGTCAGAAGCGGATCGAGCTCACCCGGAGTTTCGCGTAAATACTGACTCAGCCCATCAGCACCAGAATGCACCCAACCACTAACAAGACTCTCTCGAAGCATCTGCGCAAGTCTGGGCCGCTCTTCGGCGGTTTGCTCGACCGCCAGCAAGGCTCCAGGAAGCATTCGAATGGCCCATCCGTGAACGGCGGCTTCAACGCCAATCCGCCTCTTGGCCACATATTTCCATTGGAGCGCACTACTAAATGCGCCGGGTGCGTCGAATCGCGTCCAGGCATCCACAAAGGGCCGAATGTCACATTCGCCTAGGTTAGGGAGGTCGCGCATGTAGATCGCTTCAACGCTACTCAAGTTTTCGGCGTCGAGTTGCTCAAGAAGAGGTCCGAGCCGCGACATCCGATCCAATCGGCTGCCTTCGAGCAGAACCTGATCAATCGCCTTAGCCAGGTCTTCGACTGGCTCCAGATTGGAGCGTTGAACAACCTTCGAAGAATACGATCCGGTCAGAAAACCAATGGCAAGAGACAAGGCGATTGCAGCGACTACGGCGTTTCGACTCATAATATGAACCGATTCTGCCTAATACCTAAACGTGGCCGTAAGTCCATAGGTTCGGGGCTCTCCATAAACATCGGTGGTCAATCGAAAGGGCGTTGTCAGATCGAAGGATTGGACTTTGTACGCCTCGTCAAGAAAATTTCGCACCCAACCACTGACCTCAATCTTCTCGTCCGGCGACTCCCAGGTTAGGGCGGCATTCAGAAGCCAGAAGGCTTCCTGACCGAGCGTGCCTTCCGGAAGTCGGTTCTGCTGGCCGGCTCCAGCATTCGGATCAAAGAAGATGTCGGCTTTCCAGGAATATGAGAGTCGAGATCTGAGCGTACCAATCCCCTCGATCTCAAACATGTACTCGATCGATCCAGACAGGGACCAGAGCGGCGACGCGACGAGTCTGTTTCCTGAGAAATCGACCTCAACGCTAACGATTCGAACGGGCCGAAAACCCTCGACCCTGTCGAAGCTCGTCTTGAAATCGGTGTACCTGCTGTCGAGCCACGCTCCAGTAAACGAAACTGCCAACCCCTCGATCGGCTCGAAATCAAGCTCGATCTCGACGCCTTGGACGTCTGCCTTCCGCGAATTGACGAGCGATGGAATGAGAAAACCACGCGAATCTTGTTTTAGAAGAAAGACCTGAAGGTTCTGATAGTCGTAGAGGAAGTAGGCAAGATAGATCTCCAGCCGTCCGTCGAACCAGCTGGCATTCAGACCCAATTCAAGCGCATCAACTTGCTCGGGTTTCACCGACGTGACGAGTGTTGTATTGAAGAGGGTCCCGCCATTGAAATGGCCCGGCTTCAATCCTCGACTGTATTTCGCGTAGAGACTGTGTTCTTCGGTGACGTTGTAGGTCAGACTCGCGTATCCACTCCATCCATTCCAGGAGTCGGTGACGAACTCGGGATCCTTGGAGGTCGCTGAACCGCCGTTGGTGATGATGATATCGCTGGCGACACCGAACTCTTTCTCCTCCCAGTTGAACCGCACTCCCGCGTCCAAGTCTATGTTGGTCAGGAAGGCGGACCACCGCGAAAGCTCCGGCGGCGACCAGCGAATTTCTCCATAGCCTGAATAAGCCGTCGAATTCTGGATATACGTTTGATCGAAGGTCGTCCCGACACCGCGCCGATTGATGAAGAAGTTTTGGGAATCGAGATCCTCCCTCAGAAACATGCCCCCCAATAGCATCTCGCCCGTATCGCTCCACTCCCAACGCAGTTGTGTCTCCTGACTGAGCTGCCAGGCATCATCGGTCGATATCGTTTCCAGCCATCGCCTCGGATTGGCATCCGAATTCTCGGCTGTCTTGCGGTCGTGCCATTCATATCCGGTGATGCTCTTGATCTTGAGTCCGTTGCCAAAATCCACGATGGCTGTGAGCGACGAACCGAAGAGGGACAGACGCTCGAGACCTTCGAAGTCGTAATCTCCTGCAAATGGATCACCGTCCGTGTCTCGATAGTTGAATTGGTCCACGCCCCGACGAAGCTTTCCACCCGTTCCTGGAATCGCTTGCCAGCCGTTGTGCTGGAACTGCGTCGCGTCGCTGTCATTCTCGGCCCCGTGAATATTGAGGAGCCAAGCGGTCTCCCAATCTCCAACGGAGAACTCGCTCGCCAACAGGCTCCTTGCCGCCCAATTACTCGTGTTATTCACGTGGTCGCTGATGTCTTGCCCAACAGCCTGCCCGCATGGGCTCCGGGCAGCCGGTGAGGCGTTCTTTACCAGGTCGTTGCATCGATTCTCGGTCGTACCACCTCTACGGCTGACCTTGAAGGCTCCACGCCAACTCAGCAACTCGGGATAAATCGGAATCGTGACTGCGCCTTCGATATCCGTCTGATTAAAGCGACCGTAGGTCGTCGTGAACTCGGCTTCGAAGTCATCACTCGGCTTGTTGGTCACGACCCGAATCGCCCCGGCGGAGGCATTTCTCAAAGTGCCCTGCGGACCTCGCAAAACCTCAATGCCCTGGATGTCGAAGAACTGGAAGAGCTGACCCGCCGGCGAATTCATGTAGACGCCGTCCTGGTAGACGGCGACCGAACTCGGTGCATTGGCGTTGAAATCATCGAGACCTACGCCGCGGATGAAGATCGTCGGATTGCTCGCTGCGAAGGCAGTCTTGATTTCTAGGTTGGGGGTGAAATTCGCGAGGCCTTCGACGTCGGTGATTCCCTCGGCCCTCAGGGTCTCGGCGTCGAATGCGACGGCCGACGTGGCCATGCTGGTTCCAAGAAGAGAGCTGGCACCGACAACGACCATCTCCTCGACGCCCGCCCAGGGATCAGCGAATTCTGCCTCTTGTGCCTGCAAGTCACCGATGAAAGAGGGGAACGCAAACAGACCCACCAAACCGAATATTGAAACATCGAATTTTTTCATGGGGATCACATGCTCTCCACCACACTCGCTCTGTTCGACTCGACCCGGTGTCTTGTTAGGGGAACCCGTTGACTTGGAAAGTCGATTCGAACGCCGCTAACCCATCAGGTTTCGTAAGAGTGAAACAAACTGTCGTGACAGTCAACCAAGAATTGCCAAGCGAGCCCGCAGTGTCAAAACTCTCAAAATCGAAGTTAAATACACGCACACTGAAACATCTTGGACTGATTTAGCTCGAAATGCTGACCCTAAATGCTTGCTGCGATGGCAGTCAATCGTTCCGAAAAGAAGCAAAGCGATCTATCCGGCCAGCAGTCGTGGCTGATCTTCGGATCCCAGCGGCGCTCACCAACGACTGGGCTTTGGGAGAGCGGACGATGCAGACTCAAGGGCACTCGGAGCCTGCATGCCCCCATTCAACGAACTCGGCCAGGGCCACGATCCAATTTTATGCCGTCAAAGTAGGGCGCTGCGTACCTGTCGCGTACTGCGTTCAGGATTGCGAGAACCTACGGCGCAGGCCCCGGAGAAGCCCACGGTGATGGATCGCTTCTGTGTGCTCACCGCCGTCGGTGAAACTTCCAAAAGGTAATCGAACCACCGTCGAAATCGCACGGGACACGGCAACAAGATGCCGCGCCTCCGCGAAATCGAAAACCTCACTCCTCGCAGATTTAGTTATGCGCGCGCCGGCGATTTCGCAGACCAGTGAGGGCAAAGATACCAACGAGCCCACCTCCGAGCAGCATGAGCTGGCCCGGCTCAGGAACCAGCGTCATCGTGGTCTTCCACACGACAGCTCGCCCCTCGTTGAGCGACAGAGGCGGTCCGCCGCCGAAGGTCGAGTAGATGAATGTGTTCGCAGGCGAAACCAGCGAGAGGGCTCCTACCGTTCCTGCAGAATTTCGGGCATCGCCACCCGTTCGAACATGGGTTGAGATGTAGTAACCGTGCGGATTCTGTGCGGTTGCCATTCCGGTCACCCAAGGCGCCACGCTGGCGACGCGAATGCCGCCTCGAACAATCGGTGTACCGCTCACTGTCAGGCTCTGATGAACGGAGTTGATCGCGTTCGCAGAGATCGCGGTCCCGGGCGTGATGCCTGCGACATAGTCCCGAGCGCGTCCCAGAACGTTGTAATAACCAACAGAAGCATTCGCGACGCCGGTCGCGTTGAACCGGGGGTTCACTCCCATGATGCCGCCGAAGCCGTTGACTCCGGGGATCAGTCGCAGGAATCCACCTCGCGGGCTCGCTGAGAGCTGAGGGCCGGCCGTCGTGTTGGCTGGCACGGTAAGCGTCGTGCTCAAGAAGCCCGGACCAAACGCGCCGGCTTGCTGGGTGCTGGCCGTAAAGAAGGTCAGCACAGGGAAGCCCGGGATGTAGGTAATATTCGTGAGCGTGTAATTGTTCGAGAAGATACCACCAGCGAGGCTAACGCTCGCGGCAGGCGCAGCCGGAATGACTTGTAGGAAATTCGGAGCCAATGCGGTTGGACCTGTCGCCCAGGTCAAGGTCCCGTAGGAATCAAGGAAGTCAACCTGGCCGGTGAACAAGGCAGGTGCGGCCACTGCGGACGTCGAGCTGATCACCATGCTAACTAATGTGACTAATAAACCACGAAGGAATCCGTACCGCCTTGGTGTTCTGCGAGTTGAACAGTTGGAACCGGTCATGTGTCGCTCCCTTTCTCTGGAACTTCTTTCATCCGTTGAACATTGAAATGTGCTGCCTGACTCTGCTCGAACGCTAAACGAGCGCGGGGCAGACAGAACGAATTAACTATTCACCTAGTCAGCACTAAACTGGCACGAGTGTCAAGAAATTTATTCAATACTTTGTCATTTTCATGATATTTCGACAATTTTGAGATAATTGATGCACAATATCGTCCTATTCTTCCCATACTCCATGATTATATTTACATCTTGAATCAAAAAGACATTGGAGCAGACGAATACATTGACACCTTGTTACTCTTTCTGTAAGAATTAACTGTCATAATAGTCAGCTTTATGAATAAGGGAAATTCCCCGTGAGCCGCCTCCAAGTCGCAAATCGCTGGTTTGAGCGCAAGATGCTGAGCGACCAGATCACCTGGCTCTGGGAGCCGCATGTCCATCCATTCCTACGCTGCAATATCTGGCACGTACGGGGCCGGGACAGAGATCTGATTGTCGATACGGGCCTCGGCCTAGCGTCAGTGAGAGACGAGCTCGCGTCAATGCTCGACAAGCCGGTGATCGCTGTGGCGACACATGTGCACTACGACCATGTGGGCTGTCTCCATGAGTTCGAGACGCGCGTCATGCACCGCATCGAAGCGCCCTTGATGGACCCGTATGAGGACTTTGCGGAACTCATAGCGGGGAGATTTCCGGCTGACGCGCTGAAGGAATATGCGGAGTCTGGCTACGTGATCGATGACGGCCCACTTATCACGGCCATCCCCCACGCATCCTTCGATCCCGAAACTTTCATGATCACTCCAACGCGGCCTACGTGGGAAGTCGACGAAGGGGACGTAATCGATCTCGGAGACCGATCCTTCGAGGTTCTGCATCTGCCGGGCCATTCGCCGGGAAGCATTGGACTCTGGGAGAGGGAGAGCGGCACGCTCTTTTCAGGCGACTCCATCTACGACGGCCCGCTACTCGACGAACTGCCCGGGAGCGACATCGCGGTCTACCTCAAGACGATGAAGCGCCTGCGAGAAATCCCAGTCAACGTCGTACACGGCGGGCATGATGCGAGCTTTGGACGCGATCGCCTCGTCGAACTAGCAGATGCCTACCTCAAACGACGAGGCAGCTGAACAGGAAATAGAAGCGAGGAGATCCCGACTGTCCATCCCCCTTGATCATTTCATTTCTCCCGCGCAAAAGTCCGCGATTCGCGCGCCCATTTCTGAAGCTCTCACACTGCCACGGGAGGCGTTCCTCTCCGAAGAGTTTCAGCAGCTTGAGGCCGAACGGCTGTTTTCAAAAACATGGATGAGTATTGAATTCGCCCATTCCGTCTCAAATGTCGGCGACGTGCTCCCTTTGTCGATTTTTGGCATACCCCTTCTAATCGTCCGCGATGACGAAGAGAAAATTCGAGTCTTCCATAACATCGGCGCTCATGACGCCTGCCCGATCCAATTCGCTCCAGGTACCGGACAAAAAGAGCTGGTCTCGCCTTATCACGGATGGCGCTATGACCTGCGCGGACACCTGACCGCGGCCCCATTTTGGGACGGCAGCAAGAATCCCGCCATTGAATCGATGGGTGACCGCGCGGTTGGACTGGAAGAAATCCCGTCGGCCATCTGGTGCGACACGATCTTCGTCAACCTCTCGGGGAATGCGCAGCCCTTCAAGGACTACATCTCGCCCGTCCTCACCCTGTTCCGCGGACGAGACGTCAGCGAATTGGAAGTGACCAGCGATCGAGAGGGGAATTCGTTTACTTCGACATACTTCTCCGAGGGGAATTGGAAGACCTACATGGAGAACACATGTATCAACATCTATCACGAAGGCTTCGTGCACCAACTCTATCGAGACTCTCCTGATGTACCCCGCGTGAATGTAAATGGCGAGAAGACATTTCAGGAAGTCGTCGATCGTGGGCTGCTGGCTCTCTATTTCGACCTGAAGGATGCCAGCGAGACCTATCCTCCCATGGATGCACCTTCCATTACGCTCCCGAATGGAGACGTGCCAACAGACATGGCGATCTGCGCGTTGTTCCCCAACACGAATATCACTTTGACACCTCAACACATCACGATCGAAATTGCGCGGCCCCTCGGCGCCACTCGTACAGAGATTCGGGAAGCTAGCTACCTGGCCAAGGGCGCCTCGAAGAGGCCCAACTATTTAGATCTCTGCGCTGGAATTCATCGCATCGGTGAGATCGTTGCCGAAGAGGACGGTGCGATGGTTGCTGGCGTTCAAAGCGCACGGCAGTCACCCACCCATGACCAGGTCTTCTACTCCCCGTTTTGGGACACGCTCCATTACGAGTTCAACAATCTCATCCTCAACGCGCTCGATTCGGAATGACAATCCTTGCATCGATCGGCGTAAGCATTCTAATGGCCGCCTTCCTCGGCAACCTGATGGGTCGGCTTGAATCCACTTCACCGGTCTACCAGGGGATGAACGCCGTAGGCGCCGGCATAGCCGCGTACGCCTCTTACGGCATCGGTTTTATTCCCTTCGTCGTGCTCGAGGGGATGTGGTGTCTCGCAGCTCTCGTGTCACTCATTCGTACGACCGTCATCACGAATCCAAGCAACCATAATCCTACATGATTTCGGAGACCTAGAACATGGCCTATAAAATTGTCACGCTAAGCGAACGTCCCGATCTCGTTGACCGCATCAAGGAAATGGAAGGAGATTCGTTTCCCGATTTCATCACCCAGGGTGATCGCGTATGGGCTGAAGTCTGGCCGCGCATGATCACGGACTTCGCGGACTACCAGGTCTTCCTCTTCGACGAAGCGGACACATTGCTGGGCATCGGAAACTCCGTCGCATTCAACTGGGACGGCTCAGACTCCGACCTGCCGGGATTCCAAGAAGTGCTTCTTCGCTCCGTTCGGGAGTACGACGCGGGCATCGCGCCTAATACCCTTCACCCGGTTCAAGCCATGACGATGCCATCGGCACGTGGGCAGGGTTTGTCTCAGCCTCTATCCGAGGCGATTCGAACACTCACGGTCAAGCATGGTCTCGGACAGATCATCAACATTCGGCCCATCCTGAAGGACAAATATCCGATCACACCCATCAAGGAATATGTTGAGTGGCAAACCGAAGACGGACTTCCCTTTGAGCCGTGGATGCGCACGATGGTCCGCGGTGGAGCAGAGTTCATCAAGGTGATCGAGGATTCCACGGTCATTGCGGGCACCGTATCGGATTGGGAAACGTGGACCGGGATAGCCTTTCCCGCTTCGGGGCGATACATCGTTCCGGGCGCACACGAGCCGATCACGGTCGACATCGACAAGGACGAATGTCGATATTCGGAAGCACACGTCATGTACCGCCCAGCAGCAAGTGATGGCGATTCCGAGAAGGACGCATCATGAGCGATCCTCAACAGATTCTCTCCAGTAACGAAATTCGCAGCATCCGTGCACCGATCGAAACGGCCCGAACGTTTCCTCGGCGAGCCTTCACGTCCCAGGATTTCTTCGATGTCGAGCTATCGGAAGTCTTTTGCAAGAACTGGGCGGGGCTCTGCGTGGCCGGCCAGGTCTCGACTCCCGGCGATGTATTGCCTCTTGACGCTTTCGGTCTGCCACTCCTGGTGGCTCACGGTTACGACGGGCTTCTTCGAGTCTTTCACAACGTCTGCCCATACGATGGCCATCCGATCGCACTGAAACCAATGCGAGGGGTCGACCAGCTTCGAGTACCGTACCACGGCTGGTGCTACGACCTCAAAGGCGAATTGGTCGACGCCCCATTCTGGGGAGGCCATCCCAATAGCACGATTGATGCGGTACCGGCTGAACATCGAAGGCTTATCGAAATCAACTCCGGAATTTTCATCGGCATCCTCTTCGTCAACGTTTCCGGCAAGGCCGGAACCCTGATGAATCATGTAACACCCCTGATCGAATTACTGAGCGAATACGATGTCACCTGTCTCGACGAAGACGAAGACGAGAGCGGGGTCGTGCAGTCGTTTACTGATGAAGTCCAAACGAACTGGAAAACCTTTGTAGAAAATGACTGTCTAAACATCCTGCATGAGGGGCACACGCACGCCCTCTATCGCGCTTCTCCGGAAGTTCCCCGCGTAGACAAGGACGGACACCCACTCTTCGAAGTCGTCCAAACCGGCAACGTCCTCGGTTTCGGATATCTCGAAAAAGATGTGCTCAAGACATACCCCAAGCTCGACCTACCCCACATCGGCCGAACTAGTCGCCCGGAACACGGATATTTCCTTCAGCTCTATCCGAACGTTTCGATGGCAGTCATGCCCACTGTAATGGCTCCGAGCTTCACGCTGCCGGTGGCGCCGGACCGCACATTAGTGAGCGGACTCACACTGCTGAGCCCCCACGCAATCGGGCAGAAATCCGCTGAGACAATGGATGTGCTCGCGGCTGCCTTTGCAGGCGCTGCCGCTGAAGACGGCGGCGTCATCGAGGCAGTACAGCACGGACGATCTTCGATCGCGTACGAGCAGAATTTCTACTCGCCATTCTGGGATCAGCCGCACTACAACTTCACGAATCGAGTGCTTCGCGACCTCGTGAGCGACTAACGACTGCTTTCCCTGAGAAGGATAACGACACGATGTACGCATCTGTATTACTAGTCGGTTGGGGATGGACCTCGGAGCAATACCAAAAAGGTTGGCAGGAAGTCGAGGAGCTCGGTTATCACGCCTGTTACATTGGCGACGACCTTTTCGCTCATCAGGCCGATGCCGACGTTGGGACCTTCGAACCGTGGACAATGCTAGGCGCAATGGCTGCCACCACGAGTCGAATGAAGATCGGATCAATGGTTTCCCCGGCAGGACGACGTCATCCAGGCCTATTTGCCAAGATCACGTCGACGGCGGATCAGCTAAGCAACGGTCGTCTCATTGTGGGAATGGGAGCAGGTAACGCTCCAGAACAACAGAAGTCCCTGAATCAGCCCTTCCGAAAACCTCTCGAACGTGTCGCAATGCTCTCGGAGGAGCTGGATATTCTCAAATCCATGTGGACCGAAGGACGCACCGATTACGTCGGCGAGCACTATGCGATCAAGGGCGGGATTTGCGAACCAAAGCCGATCAGCAATCCGCATCCGGAAATTCTCCTCGGGGTGCTCGGAAGGGCCATGATCAAGGTCGCGGGGCGTCACGCGGATAGGGTCAACTGCCTAACGGCAGACCAAGATCGGGTGAAGATCATCTGCGAAGACATCAAGAAAGAAGCATTAACGAATGGGCGCGACCCATCCGCGATCCTCTTCAGTCGACTCGCGACAATTTTGTTCACCGACGAAGTAGTCACCGACACTAACCGCCGCGGCATAATCGAAGCGCGCGCAAGAAAAATTGGCAAGGACCCTGAAATCCTGCGCCAAGAGATCGAAGATCATCTCGTCTCCTATGTCGGCCACCCCGATCGCTGCGCCGAGTGGGTCCGACGATCCACGAGCGATATCGGAATCAATGAAATCGTCATCTGCATAGACACCGTCGATACCAGTAGCTACGAGCACACGATGGCTGGCCTGCGGACCTTCGCCAGAAACGTACTCCCCTCACTTTAATTTCTAAGAACGGATGGGTCCCCAATGACAGCGACAGCCCAGAACCTTTCGAATCAAGACGTCGCCGATGCAATCATCTCGATGTACCGGTCGGAGCCGGTCGAGATCGAGTGGAGCGATCTCATTGCCGATGACGTCGTCGGCAGCGATTGGCTGCATCCTGGACTCGAAGTTCGGGGTGCCACTGATTTCACGGAACTTTTTTTCGAGAAATCCGCCAAGGCGTTTCCTGACGCGACCGAGGAGGTACTCGACACGATCTTCGACGGGAGAACGCTGATGGTGAATGCCAGATTCCGGTCCACATTTGCAGCGGAGTATTACGGGATCGAGGCCCACGGCGGATCCGTGACATACGAAATCATCGATCGGTGGGTCATCGAAAGCGGAAAGGTCGTACGCGTAAAATTTGCTGCCAACACGCGGGAAGCTCACCAGCAGTTGACCGCGGGTTCGAACTAGATCCGCAGACAGAGTCCACACGTCCAGAGGCGCCGCCACAAAAGGAACTCATCGTTTTGTATAAAATCCTTTCCCTCTCGTGCATTCTCTTTCTCCTGGGCTGCGGCCCGCTCGGCCCCGTTCCGGGCGGAGAACTGTCGGGGACGGTTCGGACATTCCCAGACAACTGGGCATCGGCACACGACATCGAGATCATCCAGATCGAAACCAGACCGGGCAATCCCTATTCCGTGAACATCGGGGCGTGGCCTCTGGGAAGAATTTCTACATCGCAGCGGGCGAAGGGGCCGAAGCGGACTGGGTCCAACATCTATGCGTTGAAGGCTATCCGTGTGGAGAACGAGGCTGAGCAGGCGCATGTCAACGAACTCTATGCAAAGAAATACGCTCTCGAGTCGGAGGACGCAGACGCAGACACGAATGAAATCTGGATCTTTCGATTGGATCCACGCTAGTCGAGCTATGGCCCATCTCGAAGACTTCACAATACTGCTTGCGTTCGATCGGAAACGGTGCGCGTCCCATCCGCGGCCCTGGTTCCCGATGCTGTCCTCAGATTACTCTGCCGCAGGTGATTGGTCGAAGGCTCCAAACGCGATGGCTCGCCGAATCTCGGAATATCTCAGTGTCCGGTCTCCGTCACGGTCGAGAGGTGCGAATTCGTCAGCGGAGAGTCCCGACTCCTCGAAGCTGACGTTCAGATCACCGTCGCCATCGAGTCGAGCCTTCGTCGACTCTGCGACGAGAAGAAACGACAAATACTCCTCGATCTCGATCCGATCATCTCTATTCGTGTCGACGACCTCGAACTCCCATTCCGGTCGCCGAGAATTTTCACGCTCGATTGGATACGATCCGTCGACGAAGTCACTATTGACTGGGAACCGTTCCGCACGTTCGACAAGCTTCAGCGCCTTTTCGACCTCCGACTCCGCGACGAAACCATCCTGGTCAAGATCGAGGCTGCGTAACTCTTCTGAGTTCAGCGCCGTTCGATCCCAATCGATTGAGCCAACCCATTCTTCACCTCGCGCAATCTTGCGCAGCGTGTTCAGCAGCTGGGAAGAGGACTCATGCCCGAGAATTCGGAGTTCGCCCTCGGTCTCAGCTGAGCGATCCGACTCTAGATTGGGCCTGTCGACCGCGCCTCGGCGATCCAACGAATTCTGTCTGCCCGATAGCCCTCTAATTCGACTTCGTGAGTTCGCCCGCTCCATTGCTTCGAGCTCATTTTCAGAATGCGGAGGCTTCATGATGACCGGGCTTTCGATGCGATCAGACTCGGCAGAGTTTGGCGAGGAAAACTCCGCTCCCTGTTGGCCTACAGCAGACTGGGTGCGCCCGTCCGGCGTATCCCGCGTGACCCACCACAACGAACCGACTACGAACGATGTTGCGAGCAAGATGAGTGGAAGTCTCCGATTCATAACATCGCTTTCCTTGAGAATTGAATGGCATGCATCGCACTAGCGGATAGACACTATTAGGTGAAGGCCATTTAGTCCATCATTTTTTCACTGAACACCGAAAGTTAGGTGCGCCTCAAACTTCAAGAGGGAAGGCATCAATTCCTTTCGTCACCAATTCGGCCTGGCCTCGAGTCTGCATTCAGAATCGTCACAGCATACTCGTCCGCTTTACCTCTTGGGATTCGAACGAACGATCCATATTGTCGCGTTAGGCGAGTCGAATTTGAAAACCGGAACCGCAAGCCCATCAACTAAAACGGTCGCCCGCAGACATCGACCAACCAATAAGAAGTGTCGCACTTGACCATCCCACTCACTGAGCCCTCCCTGCTACGAACCCAGGCCTACATTGATGGTCAATGGACCGATGCCGATGACGGCGCGACCCTGGAGATCAAGAATCCCGCCGATGGGAAGACCATCGCCCACGTTGCCAAAGTTGGAGCCGTGGAGACCCGCCGAGCAATTGCGGCAGCCGAGCGTGCGCAATGCAGCTGGCGCCAGACCACTGCCAAGGAGCGAGCGGGCCTGATGCGCAAGTGGTTCGAATTGATGCTGGCCGCCCAGGAGGATCTCGCCCAGATTCTGACCGCCGAGATGGGTAAGGTTATCGCCGAAGCCCGGGGCGAAATCGCTTACGGAGCGAATTACATCGAGTGGTTCGCGGAAGAAACGAAGCGCGTCTATGGCGATGTGATCCCACCGCCGTCCAAGGACAAGCGCATCGTCGTGGTCAAGCAGCCCATCGGCGTAGTGGCCTGCATCACGCCCTGGAATTTCCCCAACGCCATGCTCACCCGCAAGATCGCTCCAGCCATCGCCGCCGGATGCACGGTCGTCTGCAAGCCTGCAAGTGCGACGCCGCTCTCGGCATTCGCGATCGCCGAACTGGCCGAACGCGCGGGCTTCCCGCCCGGTGTCATCAACGTCGTCGCTGGTTCAGCCGGGGCCATCGGAGGCGAGCTGACGGCGAATCCAATCGTCCGAAAACTGACCTTCACTGGCTCGACCGAGATAGGGAAAGTTCTCGAGGCGGAATGTGCAGACACGCTGAAGAAGACCTCGATGGAGCTAGGCGGAAACGCACCGTTCATCGTCTTCGACGACGCCGATCTCGACGCCGCTGTTGTGGGGGCGATGGCCTCGAAATATCGCAACGCCGGACAAACCTGTGTCTGTACAAACCGTTTCCTTGTTCAGGACGGCGTCTACGACGCCTTCGTTGAGAAACTCACAGCGGAAGTCAAGAAGCTCACGCTCGGCTCGGGCGCGGACAACACAGTGACAACGGGTCCCTTGATCGATGCGGGCGCGGTCGACGACGTCGAAAAACTGGTGCAGGACTCCATTGCCGCTGGCGCAACCATCCTGCTCGGAGGTCGGCGCAGCGACCTGGGCCCTGGCTTCTTCGAGCCGACCCTCATGACCAATGTCACGAACGACATGCCAATTGCGCGAAACGAGATCTTCGGTCCCGTTGCGCCCATCATTCGTTTCTCGACCGAAGACGAAGCCATCGCCATTGCAAACGACACCAATGTTGGGCTCGCCGCTTATTTCTACACTCGCGACATAGGTCGCGTATGGCGGGTTAGTGACGAACTCGAATACGGAATCGTCGGTATCAACGAAGGAATCGTCTCCAATGAGATGGCGCCGTTCGGCGGAGTCAAAGAGTCGGGATCGGGCCGTGAGGGCTCGAAATACGGAATGGATAACTACCTCGAGATCAGATACATGTGTCTCGGCGGGATCGACAAATAGAATCGCTTTGTTCTAGGAGAGAACCAGATGACGACCAACGCTGAATGGCAATCGCGCAAGGAGTCCGCCATCGCACGGGGACAGGGAAATATGGCCCCGATCTACGTTGATCACGCCAATAACGCCGAGATCTGGGACGTAGAGGGCAAGCGCTATATCGATTTTGGTGCGGGCATCGCCGTCGTGAATACCGGCCACGGCCATCCCAAGGTCAAGGCTGCAGTCGCCGAACAACTCGAAAAATTCAGCCACACCTGCGTGATGGTCACGCCCTATGACGTTTCTGTCCGACTCGCAGAGAAGCTGAATAAGCTGATGCCCGGCGACACGCCGAAAAAGACGATTTTTCTGACAACTGGGGCCGAAGCGATCGAGAATTGCGTCAAGATCGCGCGCGCTCATACCGGTCGCCGAGGCGTGATCGCATTCAACGGCGGATTTCACGGCCGAACCAACCTTGCCATGGCCTTGACCGGCAAGATCACTCCGTACAAAAATCAATTTGGTCCCTTTCCCGCCGAGATCTATCACGCGCCCTTCCCGATCGACTATCATGGCATAACACTCGATGACGCCCTTCGTGGCCTAAACGATCTATTCAAGGTCGACATCGCGCCCAGCGATGTCGCGGCCGTTATCCTCGAGCCTGTCCAGGGCGAAGGTGGCTTCTATCCTGCATCGGCTGAATTCCAACAGGCATTGCGCAGAATCTGCGACGAACATGGCATTGTCTATGTCGCCGATGAGATCCAGACCGGCTTCGGACGCACAGGACGGTACTTCTGCTCTGAGTATGCGGGCGTCGAACCGGACCTGATGGCTACCGCCAAAGGCATCGCCGGAGGGTTGCCGATTTCGGCAGTGACTGGAAAATCTGAGATCATGGATGCGCCTCTACCTGGCGGGCTGGGCGGCACCTACGGCGGCTCGCCGATCGCGTGCGCGGCCGCGCTTGCCGTCATCGAAGTCATCGAAGAAGAGGAATTGGTCGAGCGCGCCAACGTGATTGGTGAGCACTTCATCGAACACATCGTCCGATTGAAGGAGAAATATCCGCAGGTGATCGGAGACTATCGAAATTGTGGCGCCATGGTTGCCATGGAACTGGTGAAGGACGGAGATGCGAACCAGCCCGACCCTGAGCTCACGAAGGCGCTCGTGGGCGCTGCCGCTCGGCATGGATTGATCCTGCTTTCGTGCGGGGCGCGCGGAAACGTGATTCGCTTTCTCCCAGCCCTCACCATTCCCGAAGACTTGATTGGCGAGGGCATGGACATCCTCACCAGATGTATGTCCGAATGCACATGAGGCGTGGCGGCTGAGTCGGTTTCAATCTATGGGTTCTCAATATTGGTGCCTTGAGCAATTCTTGAGCCTATCCCTGACGACATTTGACCAGCTAACAATGCGTGGCAGACCTCGTGGTGAGGAAAAATTCAGCCGATCGAAATCCGAAACGAAATCGGCCATTTGCCTCACCGATGTTGCGCCACAGATCGGTCTACTGTCCCCGTCTGACCGAGCAAGTGATTGGATGGATTCGCTCGAGTGCAGCGGCTCAGAGCCCATTTAGAATTCCTGCTGATTCCCTGCTGGTCAGAATAGATTCCCTGTTTCGGATCACGGCGTTGGTGCGTGAATCGGGAGACCGCAACAGCTCCGATATTTCCGAGACGTTTATCAGGCACCCACAGCGAAGGATTCCGGCATCCCAAGGCCCGTCATCCGGTTCAAGATATTGCAGGCAATAATCGCCTCTGCTTTTTGTGACTTCGAATGACGGGCACGAAGTCTCGGGCCGACGATCGTTTTGTATCGGAAGAAGGTGTTCTCCACGCGGGCCTGCTGATGATACCCCGACTCCTTCTTCCACTGGCGCCGCACGATATCTTTCACTCTCATGATCGTACCATCGCGAACACTCGACCGAGATCTTTGTTGACGCGAGCTCGTCGCACTCCTCGAGGGTGGGACAATGACTGCGGCACCTCGCGCCGCACTGGCATCGTATATCGCGAGCGTGTCATAGGCCCCGTCGGCCGTGAAACTCGCGAAGTCATCAGCAATACAATCGATGAGATTGAGAGCAGC
>DUCN01000049.1 GCA_012959805.1 Myxococcales bacterium
GCACGCAGCCACTTGCCACTCACGCGTCCAAGCTACTGCGCCGCTTCTCCAAAACGCAGCTTGAAGTTCCGATCCTCAATCGACTTGTAACGAGTCATGACACGCTCAACTCGCATATCGAGACGATCGCACGGCGCGCCTATGCGGCTCCTGCGGTTCGCTGCGACACCCACATTGCTCAGCAACGGCTTCGGGGTTGTGAACAAACGCAAGGCTCAGTCCATCTGGTACCTGCGCGCATTGATCGATCTGGCTTGCATATGCGAAGGCCGATGGATTCCGGGAACGACGAGTATCGAGAACGGACCGGCTATTCCCAACGCTTGAGTGCCGGCGTCTCGTATTCGAAGCTCAAGACCTCGGGCGTCGGGGCGTAGAAACGGATGGCCAATAGGAACTCACCCTTCGGTACCGGAATCCAGTTCACGTTATGGGCCAATGTCTCGGGCTGCTCGTGTGCGAGCATGAAGGCCATCTACCCGATCCTGGCGATCGAGCTGGCACGCCGAAGCCGAAAGGCGAAGGGGCGGGAGCAAGAGTAAACGACCCGCGATAGAAGACCCGCTCAGAACCTGCGTGTGCCGGCCACGATTTCGGAGTAGAGAGCCTGGTCGAGCGGGACGAAGCGTTCCGCGTCGTCGTCGCGGAAGAAGAGGGGGTCCTCGATGCCGGTCGGGTCGAACCCCTCGGTCTGCAGGCGCAGCTTGCGATTCTTGAAATTGCCGGTCACGTCCATGGCGCTGGCGACGCGGATGAAGAGGGGTCGTGCGTAGACCGGCAGGTTCTTCTTCGCATGAGAGAGGAAGGCCTGGGGATCGAAGCTGGCGCCATCCTCCGGAACCACGAGTGCCATGCCGGCGCGCCCGTCCGCGCCGGGTACGAGAACGCCGTAAACGCCTGTTTCGTGCACCCCCGGTGCCGAGTTCAAGAGATGCTCCACCTCTAGCGTCGCGACGTTCTCACCCTTCCAGCGAAAGGTGTCGCCGATCCGATCCACGAAGTAGTAGTAGGACGCGCGGTCCCGTCGCAGGAGATCACCCGTCCGCAGGTAGAGATCCCCCTTCTCGAAGCAGTCGCGGATCATCTTGGCCTCGTTGTCCGCGGGGTTCGCGTACCCGTCGAATGGCATCGCGCTCGACTCCGAGATCCGACTCAGCAGTTCACCGGTCGTGCCGACGGGGCACTCGACCAGCATTCCGTCGAGCCCGCGTACGAGTTCGCCCTTCTCGGCATCGTACCGCGCCAGGCGAAGCTGATCGTGGGTGTCGGGCGCGCAGCGACCCACGGATCCGACACGTCCCCTGCGATTTTGGAGGTTCACGTTTCCTTCGGTCTGCCCGTAGGTGTCCATGATCTTGGGAATCCCGAAGCGCTTCTGGAAGTCGACCCAGATGTCGGGACGCAGGCCCGTGCCCGTCGCCAGGCGGATCGAGTGGTCCCGGTCCGCATCGGTGGGCGGTGTGCGCATCAGGTAGCGGCACAGCTCACCGACGAACGCAAAGATCGTTGCTTCGTGGCGCCGCGCGTCGGCCAGGAACTCGCTTGCGCTGAACTTCCGACGCGAAGCGAAGCAGGCGCCCGTGTGGAACGCAGGAGAGAATCCGACGAAGTTCGCCCAACCGTGGTAGAGGGGGATGGGTGCGTAGGCACAGTCCGCAGGAGTCACTTCGTGCAACATGGCCAGCGAACGGCCGCCGGCCGTGAAGCGGAGGTGACGAACGATCGCCGGCTTCGGAAACCCGGTCGTGCCCGAGGTGTAGATGAAGAGGAATACATCGCCGAGCGAAACGTCCGGAATCTTCGGCTCACCCGTCGAGGCATCCTCGAGCTCTTCGCGAAGAGGACGGAAATGCGAACCTCCCGGATGCGGGTCGGGAACATCCCCGTGAATCTCGATCGCGGCGAGCTGCCCGGACAGCGGTCCAAGCACTTGTAAACTCGCCCGGTCGGCGAGGGCGATCTCGGCTCCCGAGCAGCCGTGCACATGAACCAGCGCTTCACCCTCGAGGTGATGATTGATGAGCGCAGCCACTGCGCCCAGCTTGGCGCAGGCGCCTTGTGCCATCAGGAAGTCGGGCGAGTTCTCCATCATGATATTGACCACGTCACCCTTCTGGACGCCGCGACTGCGGAGGAGATTGGCGTAGCGATTGACGCCTTCGTTGTATGCCCCGAAGGACACCACTTCCTTCTCGAAGCGAAGGGCCGTGTGGTCTGGGATCCGTTCGGCGTGCTCTCGGCACACGAAGCCCATGGTGCGCAGGGCCCCCGGGTTGCTGCTCAATGCACTGCGGATCGCAAGCAGGCGAGGCCGCTCGACGCGGTCTTCGAGCCAGGTGAATAGGCGGCTGAGCGGATCCATTGCCTAGTCTTTGGGGAGCCCGAGCATTCGCTCGGCGATGATGTTCTTTTGGATGTTGGGGGTGCCGCCGCCGATCACCGTCGTGGGCCAGCCCAGGGCACCGACCTGCCACCTGCCGCGGTCGCGAGATGCCGCCGTGTCTCCAGTGTACGGACTGGCACCGCCCAGCAGCTCCATTCCCAGCTCTGCCATGGCTACGAGCAGGTTGCAGTTGTGCAATTTGTTGATCGACGCATCGCTCTCCGTGAGCTCCCCGCGCACCTGACGCGTCAGGGTTCGCAGCCCGTTGAGGCTAGCCGCTTCGATTCTGGCAGAGAAGCGGGTGAGGCTGCGCCGCAGCTCGGCATCACCGAGGGCGGGCTTGCCCGCAATTCGCGACTCACCCGCCAGCTCGATCAGCCGCTCGAGCGCTTTGTGGTGGCGATTGACCTCGGCAATGCCAGAGCGCTCGTTCTGGAGCGCGGAACAGATGATCTGCCAGCCCTCGCCCTCCTTGCCGACGCGATTCTCCACAGGCACGCGAACGTCCTCGAAGAAGACCTCGTTGTAGAGATCCGCGAACTGATCCCCGGCAAAGCTCTTGATGGGGCGAACTTCGATGCCGGGGGAGTCCAGCGGAATCAGCAAGCAGGTGATGCCGTCGAACTTCTCGCATTCGAAGTCCGTGCGCACCATGCAGTAGATGCCCGTTCCCATGTGGGCGAGCGAGATCCAGATCTTCTGCCCGTTGACGATGTACTCGTCTCCGTCGCGCGCGGCCTTGCACTGAAGCGCCGCCAAGTCGCTTCCGATGTCGGGCTCGGAGTAGCCTGTGCACCACGCGGATTTGCCGTCGAGGATGTCCGGGAGATATCTCTGCTTCTGTTCTTCGCTTCCGAATTGGATGATGGCGGGACCGACCCAGCCCAGGCCCGTGTAGTCCTTGCCGATCATCGGCGCCTCTGCCTTGAGCATCTCCTGTTTGAGGATGAACTGCTCCATCACGGTCCCGCCACCGCCGCCACACTCGCGGGGCCAGGAGAACCCGACATAGCGCTTCTTCCGTACGGCTTCCCACCACTTGACCATCTCTTCCAGACCTCGACTGTTGCGGGCTGGACAGTGTTCGGTGAGGAAGGCGCGCACCTCCTGGCGGAACGCCTCTTCTTCTGAGGTCAGATCGAAGTGCGCTCCGCCTCGAAGCAGGGGGAGGTGGCGTAGCTCGAATGCGCGCTCATAGTGGGCATTCGCGTCGCCGAACATCGGACGCGCCCACTTGGAGCGCATGAAGTAGAGGTGGATGTCGTTCGCCAGCGTGAATCCTGTTGCGCCGTGTAGCTGGATTCCGTCGATCCCCATGCGGACGAAGGTGTCGACCGCGTAGGCCTTCGCGAGGGACGCCGAGCGCGACACTTCGTCGGGGCGGTTGTCCACGGCCCACGCGCCGTAGTAGAGCAGGGACCGGAAGGACTCCAGATCTACATAGATCTCGGCCAGGGGATGCTTCACTGCCTGGAAGTGTCCGATCGGGTGCCCGAACTGGATCCGTTCTAGCGCGTACTGCACCGTCAGCTGCAAGGCTGCGTCGACGGCACCGGACATCTCGGCCGTGACCGCGATGGCTCCCTGGTCGATCAGCCGTTCGATCGAAGGCCCCGCTGTTCCGGGAGCTCCGAGCAGCTGATCGGGGCCGACGCGAACGCCAGCCAGGTTCAGGTTGCCCATGCGTTTGGTCGCGTCGATCAGGGGATACGCTTGCGCCTCGAGTCCAGCGGCGTTCGCCTCGAGCACGGCGAGCCCCAGAGCGTCGGGCTCGTCACCGCAGCGAAACGACACGACGAAGAGGTCCGCGGCCTCCGGATCTGAGACGTAACGCTTCTGCCCGCTCAGGATGAAGCCAGCGCCATCGCGCTCGCCGCGCAGTGCCGTGTCGCGGGCCCGCAGCCCATCCCCCTCCTCGAAGAGCGCCAGCGTTCCCTTGAGAGAGCCATCGGCGAATCGCGGGAGCCAGCGCCGCTTCTGTTCTTCTTCGCCCAGCTCCAGGATTGCCGTGGCGGCCAGGGTGTTGGCGATCAGCGGAGAGGGGAAGAGGCTGCGCCCGGTTTCCTCGAGGATGACGATCCAGTCGGAGAAGGTCCGTCCGGCCCCCCCGTAGGCCTCCGGAAGCGTGACGCCCAGCCAACCGAGCCGGGCCATCTCGGCCCACAGCTCTTCGCTGAAACCCAGGTCGGTTTCCTTCAGGCGGCGAACCTCGGGAAGCGGGCAACGCTCGTCGAGAAAACGGCGCACCTCACTCCGCAGCAGCTCCTGTTCTTCACTGAATCCGAAGTTCATGAACTCATCCTGACGTATACTACTACGGGGAGCAATGCGAGAGATGCCCATCCACTACGAAAAGAACGACGAGCACGTGGTGCTCATCAGCATCGATCGGCCCGAGGTAAAGAACGCCTTGGACATGTACCACTTCCGTGATCTGGCAGCGGCATGGCGCCGGTTCGGGGAGGACGAAGACGCCTGGAGTGCCATCGTGACGGGCGTGGGCCAGAACTTCATGTCCGGCGCCGACCTGAAGACCTACATCCCCCAGATCACCGAGCTGCAGAAGGAGATCGCAAAGGGTGAGGTCACCGAAATCGACGGCTGCAAGCTGAGCGACGGCACCTACGCCGTGCTTCGCAACGTCAAGCTCTACAAGCCGGTGATCGCAGCCGTGAACGGCCCCTGTGTCGCAGGCGGCATGGAGATGCTGGGAGGAGTCGACATCCGAATCGCCACCAGGAATGCGAGCTTTGGCGTGATGGAGCCCAAGCGGGGTCTCTTCGCCGGAGGAGGGACGACGGTACGCCTCCCCCGGCAGCTGGCCTTCCCCGCGGCCATGGAGTTTCTCCTCACCGCCGAGCGCTTCCCTGCTGAACGCGCACTGGAGGTCGGTCTGGTGAACGAGATCGTCGAAGAAGGTGAGCTGCTCGACAAGGCCTACGACTGGGCGCAGCGCATCAATGCCAACGCGCCCCTGGCCGTGCAGGCCACCAAGGAGAGCGTTCTCCGTGGCCTCGGGCTCCCACTGAAGGAAGCCTACAAGGTCGAGTCGGAGCTCGCCCGACATGTCTTCCAGAGCGAGGACGCGAAAGAAGGCCCGAAAGCCTTCGCGGAGAAGCGCGCTCCGCAGTGGAGAGGAAAGTGATCGATCCGGACGCTCCGTCGCCTGCTACTCGATGTCCAGCTTGAAGAACTTGATCGCATTGCCTCGTACGATCTTGCGTGTTTCGTCCGCAGGAATGTCCTTGAAGAGAATAGGAATAGGAAAAACAAGCTGCGTTTTCCGCACCGCCGATACCAGGCATTCTGACAACTAAGCCCCGGGCAATTCTACCACCGGCGAAACAGCCTAGGCGTTGCCACGTCCGGTTCAACGCCTTGTTGGGCGGGCGGCGTGTTGGGACCGGCGAGCTTCTTGGGGCGAATTCTGGCAAGAACTGGGCGCGCTGCCGCCGGTGGATGTGGGGCTCTCCTGAGTCGTGTGCTTGCGCTGCAAGCCGAGGACAATCATCCAGACGCCGCAAATCGCGATTACGACACCGGTCACAAGAGCTTGCGTTCCTTGGGCAGCGGGGAGGTGCCGACCTTGCGAGCTGCTGTATCCGCACATGGACCATTCAGCGATGCTGTGACGCACTCGATCTCTCGTGATTCGCATCGACTCGGGAGTTCCGTGGCGAAGTACCGCTTCGTTCCAGTTCGTCACTCATGCACGAATGATCCTTCCATTCAATCGCCCGGTGTGGAGCCCTCGCTCGACCGCGACCTCTCCATTCACAACGGTGTAGTCATAGCCGCGCGCGCGCTGGGTCCAGCGACCGGCACCTGCTGGCAAGTCGAATACGAACTCGGGCACCTCCATCCCAAGGGCCTCGAGATCAAGGACGTTGAGATCGGCATAGGCACCGGGCGCGATCCGGCCGCGCCCCGGAATACCAAACACATCCGCGGGCTCCGAACTGAGCCGCCGAACCGCCTCTTCTAGCGTCAGAACACCCCGGTCGCGGCACCAGTGAGCGAGCAGATAAGTCGTCATGCTCGCATCACAGATCCCAGAGACATGCGCGCCTGCATCTCCCAATCCGACCAACACGCCCGGATGCGAGAAGACCTCTTCCACAGCCTCGGGCACCTGATTCGCTCCGACGGAAACAAAGATCTGGCGACCGCGCGTCTCGCGCATCAAGGAGACGACTGCTTCGGCGGGGTCCTCTCCGCGGGCCTTTGCCACGGCATCGAGGCGACGTTCGGGACGGAGGTCGTAATCGCACGTTTCCGGACCAAATAGATAGAGGGAGTTCGCGGCTCGCGCCTGGTATTCGGCCCCGACGCCACACAACCTCGTGCGCACGCCCACGTCCTCGAGTGCCGCGAGACGCTCCTCTGGTGCGCGTTCGTAGAGTGCCTTCCAGGCAGCACCGCGAATCGGCGAATGGTTGCCCAGTCCAATGAACGAGAGAACAGGACGGGGGTTGAACATGGGCCGGATCTCTGCCCCCTGTGCATTCTCACGATCAATTTCCTCGAGCACGATCCGGTGAAGGGTGGGGACCAGCTCGTGGGTAAACATACTCAAGACGACAGGTTGGCCCGAGCGTCGACTCGTTTCGGCGATTCGAGCGACCTCTGCTCTGGCCCGCGGATACTCGGGACCTTCATCCCGTTCACCGAATCCGGAGACCCATTGCACCAGGCCCTTTCCCGACTTTCGAACGACATCCGCGAGCGCGAAGAGTTCCGCGTCCAGGGCGTAGGATCCCGGGATGGGCAGGCCGTCAGGAGTGGAATGGCTCGCGGTGCGGGAAGTCGAGAAGCCGAGCGCACCTGCCGAGAGGGCCTCGCCAACCTGGGTGCACATGGTGTCCAGTTCGTCGTCATTGGGCTGTTGATTTTCATCCCCAGCCCTTTCCCCCATCGCGTGCTGTCGCAGCGCGGCGTGCCCGACCAGACCGGCAGCGTTCACGCCGAGCGGTCGCGCCGCGAGGCTATCGAGATAGCCGCCGTAGGTCGTCCAATCAAAGGGGACTCCGGCGAGAATGCTCTCATAGGGGATTTCTTCGACGGACTCGAGGGTGCGGGCCAGGCGCTCGACATCCCCCTCGCGCACGGGCGCAAACGTCACGCTGCAATTTCCAACCACGACGCTCGTGGTACCGTGCCAACAACATGGGCTCGCGAGCGGATCCCAGAAGAGCTGGGCGTCGAGGTGAGTGTGCGGATCGATGAAGCCGGGTGTCACGATCCGTCCAGAGGCGTCGATGGTGCGCAAAGCGGAGCGACTGGCACCCAGATTGCCAATTTCGACGATACGATCCCCCTCGACAGCCACATCCGCCAGATAGGGCGGCTTCCCTGTCCCATCGACGACGGTGCCATTTCGAATCAATAGATCGTGCATGGAGTCTACTCCTGGATTCGGGAATCACCGATCACTGGATCAGCCCCCCCGCTACGCCCTCCGCCAAGTACGCAGATCCGGCTAATCCAGCGTCGTCATCGCAGTCGCGAGTTGTCTCGCGACCTGGCCGGCAGTCACAATTCCTTCTCCATCTCGGGCGTGGAGTCCGCCATGGCTCTTGAGGCTCAAATCGACGCCGACTGCTTGCGCCCTGAGCGCGCCGACCGTCGCCTGGTCCTTCGGAATGTGTTGGAAGGGATTGTAGCGGAAGAGGCGCATCGCGTTCTTGTACGTCATCAAGTCGATCTCGTCGTCAGGAACGCCACCGAGTTCGCTCATCAGTGTCTCAGGAGCACGCGGCCAAGTTGAGTCGGAATGCGGATAATCGCATTCCCAGGTGATGTTCTCGACGCCAACGGCGTGCCGGTTCTTGATTCCCGTTGGGTCCGTGATGAAGCACGTCACAACGTGCTCGCGAAAAACTTCGCTTGGCAGCTTGTCGCCGAAGTCCTGGCGGGTCCAGGCACGGTGTTGCTTATAGACGAAGTCGATTCGCTCCAGGAAGAAAGGAAACCATCCGAGGCCGGCCTCCGACAGGGCAAACTTGATCTCGGGAAACTTTCGCAAGATTGGCGACCACACGAGGTCCGCAGCACAGTCGACCATCGCAATGGGCATCAATGTGATCACCGCGTCCATCGGCGCATCCATCGTAGGCGCGATCATCCCTCGGCCGCTTCCGAAGTGCAGACAAATGATGGTTCCCTCGTCCGCACATGCGGTCCAGAAGGGATCCCAGTGAGGCTGCTGAAGACTTGGCAGCCCAAGTTTCTCTGGATTCTCTGAGAAGCTCACCGCATGGCAACCCTTCTTCGCCACACGCCGTACCTCCTCGGCCATCAACTCGGGATCCCAGATCGGCGGGATGGCGAGCGGTATGAAGCGACCTGGGGCGCCGCCGCACCACTCGTCAATGTGCCAGTCGTTGTAGGCACGAAGAACCGCGATCGCGAGTTCTTTGTCCTTGGCGCCGTAGAAGATCTGGCCGCAAAAGGCCGGGAACGACGGGAAACACATCGACCCCAGTACACCATTGACATTCATGTCGTCGACGCGCGCTTTGACTTCGAAGCACCCCGGACGGAGTTGATCGTAGGCGGTCGGCTCGACGCCGTATTCTTCGGGCGGCCGGCCCGCCACCGCATTGAGTCCAATATTGGGCATCTGTCGGCCTTCGAAGACCCACACGTCGCTGCCGTCGTCCTTGTGAACGATATGAGGTGCGCGATCTTTGTACTTTGCAGTCAGCCGTCCCTCGAATACATCCGGGGGTTCGACCACGTGGTCGTCCACGCTGATCATGATCATGTCTTCGATTTTCATTGTCTCGGTCTCCTCTCTCGGACGCCGCATTCTCCAACTCGTTCTGATCCTACGAGCCTTCATGCATCTCCGGGCTCCTACGAATTGGAACTGGCGGGACCGGAAGTCTGCTCTGCGTCGTAGTGCTTGCGGGCTTTCGAGAAATCCCAGCTGTACACCCGGTCGATCGGAATTCGGAGTATCACCCGTTCTCCCCTGTTGCGTCTTTTGGCGCGACTCTTTGAGAACCACTCGGGCATGTCTGCCATTCCACTCCCCAACGCGCGATCCTTCTCCCCGAGCGCTGTCTGTACGCGAAGGATTTCCTCTTCGTCCGACACGGCTCGACAGGCTCCTTCGATTCGCACTCCGCGAAGTTCGAAATAACTCTCGCCGGACTCCACGATCGCACAGACGCGGGGGTCATTGAGGATGTTCTTGTGCTTGAGGCTGTTCGCTCGGGTATCGATATACACGCTCTCTCCAAGCTTCACGAACCACAGTGGGTGGGCGACGGGCGATCCATCGGGACGCAGGGTTGTCACGGTGATGGTTCGTTGGCTGACGAGGTAATCATCAACCTCGACCGGACTCATACTCGTACCCACGAGAGTGCCTCCTGGGAACGGGGCTCATCGAAGTCGCTTGCTGACATCTTCACCTCCTGCGATTCGGTCTGCGTAGTTGTCGAGCCAGTTATGAAACTTCTCCGACCCTCCCTGATCGGCTTGCATGCGGGGCCCAGCGGTAATGGCATAGTCGGGGTTGCTGAGAGGGGGGTGATCACTGGCCGGCTTGCGCGCCATGATTTTTTCGATGACCGGAGCAAGTCGCTCGTCCTTCTTGCGCTGCCGTTCCTCCTCCCGCTCGTTGAACTCGGGCATGACCTCCCGACCGAAAAGCTCGAGGCACTCCATGATATGCTCATGCTTGTTCTTCCCGGACGTGCAGCTCAGGATCAACTGGTCGACACCGCAATCTTCGTAGCGCCGGATGTAGTCCCGGACCTGCTCTGGCGTCCCCATGGCACCGCGCAGTCCCGTGACCCCTTCCTCCACGACTTTGGCACCCAGCTGATCGGCGTTGCTTGCGGCAAGTTGTACCGCTTCGGGATCGTACCCTTTCTCCTTGCGGCGCCTTTTGTAGTCTGCCCACAGATCTGTCATCGCGGGCTGGTGACGTCCATAGACATAGTAGTGACCGAGTGAGTAGCCGATGAAGTTGGCGCCGAATGCCCCGCGTCTCACGGCCTCCTCGGAGTCTTCGTGGCAAAAGAATGTGGTGACACATGCGATGTTTGGGTTGACGGCGTCTCCTATGGGAACCGCTTCGTGCTCGAGCGTGGTGTAGTAATCGTCCACCCACTCCCGCGCCTCCTCGGGATCGAAGAATGCAAAAGAGAGCGCCCCCATGCCATTCTGTGCCGCTCTATGGATAGACTCTCGTCGACTGCACGCGAGCCACAGAGGAGGGTGGGGCTTTTGCTGGGGTTTGGGGACGACGTTGCGGGGGGGCAGGGTCACGTACTTCCCATTGTGCCCGGTAAAGGGCTTCTCCGTCATACAGCGAAGCGCGACCCGAACTCCTTCTTCCCACATCGCATTCTTTTCTTCCGGATCAACTCCGAACGCGGATAGCTCCGCCAGCGCCGATCCTTCTCCCGTTCC
The DNA here is from genome assembly GCA_012959805.1 of Myxococcales bacterium. Taxonomy (GTDB): domain Bacteria; phylum Myxococcota_A; class UBA9160; order UBA9160; family UBA4427; genus UBA4427. The sequence continues at coordinate 10,811 of DUCN01000049.1, forward strand.
GAACTCGACTCGACCGCCGGAGAGCAAGTCCAGGGTCGAAATCCGTTCCGCGATTCGGACTGGGTGGTTGATGGCCGGCAGCGCGTGGACGATGCCGTGGCCCAATCGAATGTTCTTCGTTCGTTGGGACAGCGCCGCGAGAAAGATCTCGGGCGCGCTCGAGTGGCTGTACTCCTCGAGGAAATGGTGTTCGACGAGCCAGAAGGTTTCGAAGCCGAGGCTGTCAGCCAGCTCGGCTTCCACCATGGCCTCCTCCATCACGCGACGCTCGTCGCCTTCCTCCCACGGCTTGGGAACCTGGTGTTCATAGAAGATCCCGAATTTCATTGGAGCCACTCTCTTTCAATCTGCTCGATCGATTGGGCAATTCATACTTGTATATTAGTAAATGTACATGCTATAATTTACTTATGTCAAGGGTTCCTGCTGGATCGATCACGAACACGGGCAAAGAAGGGACGCGCAGACTGCCTCGCGGCGAAAGGCGCCAATCTATTCTCGACGGTGCGACCCACGCATTTGCCCGGGCGGGCTTCGCCGCGACCAGCATGCCCGAGATCGCAGAGGCTTCGGGAATCACGCCCATCATCGTGTACCGCCATTTCGAGTCGAAGGAAGTGCTCTATAGAGCAACGCTGGATTGCGTCTGCAGCCGGCTCACCACCCAACTCGAAGCCGGGAAGGAACCCGGTGGTTTCGGCATTGGTGCGGGTTCAGTCCTGGCCGCCGCTCGGCATGACCCGGATGGCTTCCGACTCTTGTGGCGTCATGCAGCGCGCGAGCCTCTCTTCTCTACCTATGCGGCAGGGCTGCGAGAGTGGGCTGTGAGCACCGCGCAGAACTCCATGGACGACCGCGTTCCGGCCGAGGCGTTGCAGTGGGCTGCACATGCTGTCGTCGGCTATCTCGTCGAGGCAGTACTCAATTGGCTCGAGTTCGGTGATGAGCGACGGGACGTGCTCTTCGTCAAGGCGACCAACACGGCCATGCGCGCAGGTGTGAAGGTCTGGTCGGAGACGGGCTAGCGAGGCGCTTACGATTTGAACTCGATGGAGGAGAATAGGAAAAACAAGCTGCGTTTTCCGCACCGCCGATACTGGGCATTCTGACAACCAAGCCCCGGCGGGGCTAGGTGGCCCCTTCCGGAACCTCGGATCCGGGGGGTTGCAAGGTTGAACGCTCCGCGCGGTCTCTTCGGCACTTTCCAGTCGAGTCGCAGCGGTTCCGAACACAGGCGAAACGCGGCCCCGATGTGGGCGAGGACTAACGGCGCGGCACCTGCCTTGTGCGGCTGGGATGCGGGGCCGAACCAGGGGCTGGGCAGGAGGTGTCGCCGCATGCCATGCTTCACCGAAATCCCGACGAAGGAGCCACGCGATGCCACGCTTGAAGATGATGGTCTACACGAACGCGCTAGACGGCAAGGACGACGAGTTCAACCACTGGTACGACACGATCCATCTACCGGAAGTCATCGACTTCACCAAGGCAGTTGCCGCGCAACGCTTCCAGCTATCGGACGCGCAGCCCGGCGACCCAGGCGGTCATCGCTACTTGGCGATCTACGAATTCGAGGTTGATTCGCAGGAAGCCTACGACTCGCTCATGGCCAGCACGGACAAGATGGATCTAGGCAGCTCGCTTGACTCGGGCAGTGCGAAGGTCGTGTTCTACGACGAGATTGGCGAGCGCATCGGCGTTTAGCCGGACGCGTCGCCCGCCTTCTTTGCCGCGGCGGCGTTCCGCATCTCGTCGAGGTAGCCGAAGATCGGCATCTGCTCTTGCCCCAGCTCGTTATCGAGGCGTTCGACCCGTTCGTCGACGGTCCACGGCGGGTCTTTCTCCATGCTGCGAGCGATCGCGGGCTGGTTGTAGACGCCGGCCCGGCGGCGGCGCTTCGGACTAACGAGACCATGCCGCCCTTGGCCGAGCGGTAGTTGGCCTGCGCGACGCTTGCTGCAAACGCGCCGGAGGTGAAGCCGATCCGCGTCCCGGCGCCCGTTACGGCGATCACCTTTCCTGCGAGATGCATCATGTTTCCTTTCGGCTCTTGTCCGCCGTGTCAGCTCTCGTCTCTGGTTAGTCGTGCGCTGCGACATCGCCTTCGAGTTTCGGTAAGAGCTCCTCGCGAATCCATCGTGCGTTGGGGTGGGCGGCTAGTGCTTGCTGATACACGGCGCGCGCTTCATCGATCCGACCTTCTTTGACGAGCACCTGGCCGAGCCAGCCCGCGCTGTCCATCGAGCCCCAGTTGGGCCACGCACCGGGGCCTTCTTCGCTCGGATCGAAATGATCGAATGCGGCGCGAAAGGTCGCATGCGCGGCAGCCAGGTCACCGCCGAAAGTCTTCGGGGCGAAGTGGTACATCAAGCCCCGCTGGATCAAGGCTCGTGGGTTCTTCGGTGCGCGCTCGGCGTTTTCGAGACACAGGTTGTAGGCGCGGCGGCCCAGTCGCATGCGGGCGAAGAGGCTTTCGCCTGCCAAGCTATTCAGCGTGCCGGACATCAGGATTCGGGCCTCGATGTCATCCGGCCTCAGCTCGAGCGCCCGTTCGATGCGTTCGTGGGCGAGTTCGAAGATCTCTTGGCGCTCATCGTCGTGATCGTCGTCGTAAAGGAGTTGACCTTGGCGCCACAGCAGATATGCCAGGTCGTAGTTGGCCGCATAGTCGTCGCGTGCGTTTTCTTTGATTTCGGCGCGAAGCTGAATCAGTTTCGTGAGGTCGCCGATGATGTGAGCCTTCTCGACCTGAAGCATGAACGCGTCGCGGGACGCGCTCGACGAAGCGTCGTCCCGCGCGTCTGCGAGCGCGCCGGGTGCTGCGGCGAAAAGGAGCGCGCATAGCAAGAAGAGCCGGAGCTGGAGGTGCATGGGGGAGTCTCCACTGGGCGGGGGCGCCGGGGCTTGCATTGTCGCATGCCGCGTCGAATTGCGGGAGTAAGCGAAGCCAGAATCCCGACTTAGACCAGAAACTAACCTTTCAACTGGACCGGTTTCTTAAGGCAGGTCACCGCCACCGACTCGAACATGAATGCGCCACCGGCGATCGCAAGAACCTAATGTTTCGACCGGCGAAATGGAGTTCGACGGATCGTCGAGAACTGGCGCCAGGAATACAACGAGGAGCGGTCACACGGCGCGCGCAATCAAATCACACCCGCTGGGTACGCAGCGGGTGTCGAGCAGGAGAACAAAGAAGCGTTATGACGTTCATGTCGGATTACAACCTTGGGACTGGATGCGTTCCGTAAGGCTTGCCGCCGACGTCAGGCTATGCGTAGGGATCGAGCCCGCGTGTGTATTCGAGTTCAACCAGCGCGTCGCCCAACTCGTCCACGGTCCATGCATCTTGACGCTCGATCTCTTGAGTGACCGTCAGCGGCTGAAATACGCCGATCCGATTGCCGTCGGCTAGAAAAACCTGCCCGGTGATCGCACCGGCACGCGGTGTGGCTAGAAACGCGACGACAACCGCGACCTGCTCGGGGGTCTGCATCGCGCTTCTGAGGTTGGCCGCCCGTTGCCGGCCCTCTTCGTCTCGCTGCTCGAGGGTCTCGATCGCGGATAGAACCATCGGGGTCGCGGTGGAGGACGGATTTACGGCGTTCACCGTGATTCCGTGAGGCGCCAGATCCAGACTGGCTGCATTCGTGAATCCAAAGACGCCGCCTTTTCCGACCGCGTAGGCCAACGTGCCCGGAAGCCCCTGAAGGCCCGCCCGCGACACCATGTTGATGATCCGCCCGAATCCCTGCTCGCGCATGGGAAGTACGGCGTGGCGCGCGCAGTTATAGGTCCCCTTGATGTGGCTCGCTGTCACCCTCTCGAACTCATCCGGATCCAGAGTCCAGAGTTGTCCGTTCCAGGCAATTCCGGCGTTGTTGACGAGGATGTCAAGTCCTCCATAGTGACGCAGCGCCGTGGCGACGATTTCCCCGGCGGCGTCGAAGTCGGCGACCGAGTCCGTGCTGGACGTCGCGAGCCCTCCGAGAGCATGGATCTCCTCAACGACCTGCTCGGCGGTCGAATGACCGTCCTGCGTGCGGCCTATGTCGTTTACGACGACCTGCGCGCCTCGCTCAGCAAGCAGAAGTGCTGTCGCTCGACCGATCCCTCCGCCGGCCCCGGTGACAATCGCCGTTCGACCGTTGAGGTCGGCCTCTTTCGGTACGCTCATTCGCTTACTCCGTCGTCGCTCCGTCCGAATTGAACGAGGCTAATCGTTTGTTTCACTCGGCAGCAGCACCTGCGCATCGCCCTTGGCAAGCAGGACATCTTGCTGGTTCGTCATACGCACGGAGATGTTCGCGATCGGGCCATCGGCCGTGTTGTAGTCAATTCCGGTGACTTCGCCGTTTAGGAAGGTCGCGTCGCCGGTATGTGCGGGGCCCGTGTATTTCATGTCCGAATGGATCACGAATCCGTGCTCGCCCGCCCAGTTGGCCAAGTAGTCGAGGATCCAGCTCCCCATCGTGGCCCCGTAGCCGTAGCTTCTCGGCATCCCGATGAGGCGCGCGTATCTCGGCTGGACATGACCACGAGAGGGACCCCGGTACAGTCCGTCGCCCTCGGCCGCATCGATCTTCTGGCCTTCGCGGTCCCGCGACATCTCCGGAATCCAGCCGGCTTCGAGCGTCGATGAAAGGCCTTTGTCGTAGGTGGCTCCCCAAACCGTCATCGTGTAGGAGCGCCATTCGGTTGTGAAACTCGCGACCGTATGAGGGCCGATCGGGCGGGTGGGGAGCACTTCGCCGACCTTCACGAGCGAGCGTTGCTCGTGACCCAAGTCATGGAATGTTCGGTAGTACTCGAATTTCTGCTTCTCGAGGCTTGCGAGATCCTCGTCGGACCAAACGGGGTCCTCGCGCGCTTCGCCGTAGTCGCCGCCGATTCGGGCGGCTTCGTCAGCGTAGTAGCGAATGGAGGTGGAGCGCTGCTTGCCGATCACCTCGCCTTTCTGGTTGATGTAGGTCGTGTCGCCCCGGGAGAACATGGTCGGACCGGCGAACTTCGTGTTCTTCACGACGTAGTCGTAGAGCATTCGATCGGAGTTGACGCGGTCTCCCGGGCGGACGCGTGGACCGTTGAACCACCACTCATCGCCGCCGAATAACATATGAGTGCCTTCGACATAGCCCTGGATCGCCGGTGTCGCACCGTGGCCGACGGTGCAGTTCACCGTGAACGATTGGGGGGCGATGATTTCACCAAAGACGCTTTCGGCCGCAAAGTCGTTGTCGAAATAGAGCGGGTTCGGATTCTGCATCCCTTGGGCCCAGCGACGAATGTCGTTGATATGAATATCGTCGTGGAACTGACCGCCTCCAAGGGGCACGCCAAGCCAGTTGTCCACCTCGGTGGTGTCCATCGTCGTCCGGGGTTCAGACTCTGACATCGCTGCACCTCTCAATGTGCGGATTGAACACTTTCATCACCAGAGTTCGGCACTAACTCGGCACTTGTCCCAATGCGAAGGGTGGAGCGTTGCTCGAAACCGCGCCGCGGGCGTTCTGCGAACTCGCGCAGAAAACGAAATCATAGATCCTGTCTTCGGCGAGCCCATCTGTGCGGATCGCCTCTCCGACGCGGACCCCAAAGCGGGCTGCCACCTCCTGATGGCAGAGCATCGTCGTCGGGATGTCGTCGACGCCGACTCCGAAGAACCAGCTGTCGACGCCAATGACGGCGGGTCGCTTCGACGCGAGCCAGCGGCACTCGCGCAAGTATGGCCCCGACTGTTGTCCTTCGAGGTAGCGTTTGGCGTCGACTTCGATCAGCTCACGCCAGCCGGTGCGCAGCAACACGACGTCGCCGGGGCCGATCGGTTCGGTCACGCCTTCCCACTCGAGGGCCGTCACGATGTCCTCAAGGGTGATTCGATAACCCTCCCTGAGCATCGGGCGACCATTCGAGAGCACTTCGAGGTCTTCTTTCGCGTTCACCGCGACCTTCTGGCCGAGCACGTCGATGAGCACTCCGCGCGTGACGATTGGGCCCTGGGTTTCCTGTCCCAGCCTCGTGGTTCCCCAGGTCTCCGCGATCTCGGCGCCGTCGGTTCCGTTATAGAACTTCCCGGCGATTCCTACGTGGTGGAGGCCATTGATCTTCGTGCCCATGTTGTAGGTGGTTGAGACCCTCTCTTCGAGGGCACAGCCCTGCCAAGGGCCGATGGGGTCTGCGCTTACCCGAATCCCCTCGAAACCCGGTGCCGGTTCGAAGCCCAGGACCGAAAGCGTCTGCTGATATTCTCGATCCCCGTTCGCCGGAAATCCGTTGAAGAGCGTTTCGGCGAGTTGATAGGTCTGGACAGGGCGAGAGGAATCGATCCGTGCGAGCACGGCCGCTGTCTTCTGAGGCGTTACCTCGTTCCAGGTTCCGAGCTGGTCATCGGGGCCGTAGCGGCTTGGCACCCAGGCCCCTCCGATCACGGCCTCGAGATCAAACGGTTCGTCGTCGAATTCGTTGTCGTCTATCTGCGTCATCGAGTGCCTTCCTGACTGACTAGTGGGTGGAGGAGTGTCTCCCATTCATTCGACAGTAGCCTGTTCTTCCTCTGGCGCTGTTTCCGACGGCAGCAGGGTCGTGACATCGCCTTTGGCCAGAACGTCGCCCAATTGATTGCTCATGGAGATGCGAATCGTCACAAGCGAGCGGCTAGTTTGCCGATCGACATCGACCTTCGTCACTTCGCCATCGAGATAGGTGACATCGCCTGTCAGCGCGGGCGCGCGGTATTTTAGGTTGGCGTATTGAATGTCCGCCCATTCTCCGCCCCAGTTGCTCACGTAGTCGAGCATCCACGCCCCCATCGAAGCGCCGTAGCCGTAGCCTCTGGGCATTCCGACCAGCTTCGCATAACGATTCTGTGTATGGCCCCGCGAAGGGCCCAAGTAGAGGCCGTCGGTCCGCGCGGGATCGATCTTTCCGCCTTCGAAATCTTTCGTCATTTCGGGCAGCCAGCCGGCCTTTTCGGTCGTGGACTCCGTTCCGAGGTAGTCGTAGTTGGTGGCGCTCCAGACCGTGAAAAGATAGGAGCGCCATTCCGTCGTAAAGGTCTGCGTCGTATGGGGCCCGATCGGTCGTCGCGTGAGTTTCTCTCCGACGCTCACGATCAATCGCCGATCGTGGCCCAGCTCGAGATAGGACTTGTAGTAGTTCATTTTTTCGTCGTCGATCTGACGAATTTGTTCATCGCTCCATTCGGGCTCGATGCTCTCGTCTTCCGCCAAGCGCTTCGCCGCTTCTTCGGCGAGATAGCGAATCGAGGTCGAGCGCTGCTTGGCGACCCATTGGCCCTTCTGGTTGACATACGTGGTGTCGCCGCGGGAGAAGAGGGTCGGTCCGGCGAAGGCCGTCTCCTTCTGGTCGTAATCAAAGAGCATCTTCTCGCAGCGGATCACGTCGCCGGACCGAATCCGCGGCCCATGGAACCACCACTCGTCGCCACCAAATAACATATGGGTTCCGGGAACGACCCCCTGGATCGAGGGCTCTGCGCCGTGCCCCCAGGTGGTATTCACCGTGAACGAAGGAGCGGCAACAATCTCACCGAAGCGACTGGCTTCTGCCCATTCCTGGTCGTGGTGTAGCGGATAGGGATTCTGCATCCCTTGGGCCCATCGCCGGATATCGTTGACGTGGATGTCCTCCACGATATCGCCGCCGGTGAGGGGAACACCAATCCAGCGGTCGAGGTCAGAGGTGTCGAGGGTCGTCATTGCTTGGGCGTCCTTGTCGCGGCTCACGACTGGCGTCGCAGACCTTTCACTCGCGGCCTACGCTTCGAGTCCGTAGAGCGCTTGCGCGTTACCGCAGATCATCTTGAATTTATCGATCGGGTCAACGCCCGCCATGGACTCTTCGATGATGCGCCGGCTATAGGGCCAGTCGTGGCGATGGTGCGGATAGTCATTTGACCAGAGCAGATTGTCGACGCCAAACCAAGCTCGATTCTGAACGGCGAAGGGCTCGCGGATGAAAGTCGCTTTCCAATTCCGGTGAAAGTAGTAGCTGGGAAGTTCTTTCAGGCTCGATTTCGACCAGACGCGGTTGCGCCACCAATGATCGTCCATATGTTCGATACAGTGTGGAATCCAGCCTGCGCCGCATTCGGCCATTACAAATTGAACATTGGGGTAACGGTCGAATAGGCCGGAGTAGATCATCTTGGCGAAGGCCCCCGAGAACTCGGCGACGGCGCCTCCCATGAGTTGCATGCTCGGCACGGCGAACTCGATCGCGTGGTCCGCGCTTCTGACTTTGGGGATCTCACCGCTCGCGGCCAAGCCCGCGTGCTTCAGTCCGGCGTGAATGTGAATCGGAAGTTCGGCTTCCTCGGCGGCGGCCCAGAAGGGATCGTCTTCTTCCGACAATTCCTTGTTGCCTGAGGGCAGGGCGGAAATGATGACGCCCTTCGCACCGAGGCTCTTGGCCTCCTTCAGCCGCATCAAGGAACTCTCGATATCGACACCGGGCATCTGGTAGAGCCCGATGAGTCGATTGCGGTCGGCGGCGGAGAACTCCTCCCACATCCATTGGTTGTAGGCATCGAGTCCGGCGAGATGGTATCCCGGATCGGGCTGGGACATGAAGGCGGCCATGGTGCGCTGTGACGGATAGAGCACTTCCGCGTCCACACCGTCGATCGCTTGTTCTTCGAGCCGCGCCGCACCGTCGAAAGCGCCTTGACGCATGTTGTCGTAGCTCGTTCCAAACCACGAGTTGTCTTCGTACCGCCGACCCCATTCACCTCGATTGGTCACCAGCCCGATCGGCATCACCGGTTGTCCAGGAACGACTTCCCATGCGTCCCCGCCTTCGGGGTCCTTCACCAGTTTCGGCATTCGGTCGTGGTAATGGCTGGGCAGGTAGCGCTCCCACATCGTCGGAGGCTCGATGGTGTGGCCGTCGGCAGAGATGATCTTGTAGCGGCGCTTCTTTTCTCGCGGCAAGTCGGGGTCCATGTCGCCTCTCGCTTTGGGTTGGGGCCGATCATCGATCGCCCGGTTCGGTCGCTCACTGACGTTGATAGAGTACACTGTACGCAAAAATCACAACCCTGTCCCCACATTCAGCCGAGGCCCCGATCATGGTCAAATCGACGCGACAGACGAAGAGCCGGTCGCGGCCGGCTCTGACGCGGAAGCGAATTCTCGAAACGGGACTCTCGCTCCTCGAGCGGTCCCCCCGTGCGGATATCAGCATGCGTTCGCTCGCTGAGGAACTCGGGTCGGCGCCGATGTCGCTCTACCGCCACGTGCGAAATCGCGAAGATCTGCTCGAAGGGATCAATCTTCTCGCGCTCGAGTCGATCCAGCTCAAGATTCCCCCAGAAGGCGACTGGCTGGACCGCGCGCACATCTGGATGCACTCCCTGCGGCGCGAGTTGCATGCCCGCCCCGCGGTGGCCCCCCTGCTACGGCTACGTGGGTCACTCGCGCCCACGCTCTTTCAGGTTCTCGACGAGTTGATTCGAGTCATGCTCGATGCAGGCTTCGAAGGCCGCGGGGCGGCCCTCGCTTGTCGTGAGGTTGCGTGGTTTACGATGTCATTCGTCGCGAATGAGATGAGCAATCAGTCCTTCGCAGAAAATTCGCCGAGCCTGACAGGCTCGGACTCCGCTTCGTACTCGGGTTCCTTCGATCAGCTCTCCTCGGATGATCTCGCGCAAACGCCGGAGCTCGCCGCGCTGTTGCCCTCCTTCGCGGAGATCGAGATCGATGAGATCTTCTCTGCAGCCGCCGATCATCTTCTGCAAGGTCTCGCGCAGTCTCTCGACTCAGCGGCGTCGCGCCAGCGCCTGAAGTAGACGGGAGAGGGACGAACACATCGCGTTCGGATTCGGGCGCCACGACTGCGCTGGATCCCGTCGCGTTTGACGAATGAATGCTCGGCGCACCCCTGCGTTAGTCGAAGAGACTTCTGAGTCTCGGTTTGACGATCTTGTTCATCGCATTGCGCGGCATCTCTTCAACGAATCGTACGCGCTCGGGAACCTTGTACCGGGCGAGTTCGCTTCCGACGTAACGCTTCAGCTCGGCCTCGTCGAGTCTCGTGCCGGGTTTGGTCTGAACGGCTACAGCGACGCGTTCACCGAGCCGTTCATCGGGAATGCCGAGAACCGCCACCGCCTCGATGTCGGGATGGAGGCCGAGCACCCGTTCGATTTCGGCGGGATAGATGTTCGCCCCGCCCCGCAGAATCAATTCATTGCGTCGGCCCCGGATATAGAGATTGCCGTCCGCTTTGAGAAGTCCAAGGTCCCCCGTGTGGTAGCGGCCTGAAATGAGCGCTTTGGCGCTGGCTTCGGGCTGACCCCAATAACCCAGCATCGGGGTGTAAACACCTTTGAATTCGCCTTTGCGATTCGGACGAACACAGATCTCGCCGATTTCGTCAGCGGGCAACGGGGTCTGGTTTTCGTCCAGGATTTCGATCTCGACCTGGGGAATGGGGAAGCCGCAAAGTCCCGGTGCGGGGGGCACGGAGCCATCCGTCCACGTCACCGCGGTGGGCGCTTCAGTCATGCCGTAGCCGATGATGACATCACCCCCGAAGCGCTCGCGAAAGAGTCGCACGACTTCAGGCGGACAATCCGCGCCGCCCATGCCCGGCTCCTTGAGCGTCTTCAGATCTTCCTGGGTCACCTCAGGATGGGTCAGAAGGTCGTGGATGATGGTCGGTACGCCGTCGAAGGCGCCGATCCGCTCTTCACGGACCCACTCGGCCACCCCCAGCGCGTCGATGCGATCCATCGCGACGACACATCGTCCGTCGTACAGGACACAGAGCGGACCGAGGACGATGAGATTGAGGATCGTCATCGGCAGCACCACACCATGGGAGTCGGGTCTGGGTCGATTCTTTCGGATCGCGGCGACGACGCCGGGCAAGAGCAAATTGTGTTGGCTGTGGACTGCGCCCTTGGGAAACCCCGTCGTTCCGCTTGTGTACGCGATCGCGCACGCGGCGAAGGGGTCGATGTCGATCTCTGGGACTGCGCGATCTGCGGCCGCTTCGAGTAACGCGCGCCACTGGCAGGCCGCGGATTCCGGATCGACTTTGACGATCGTCTCGAGGTCCGGCGTCTGACTTCGCGAGTCGAGGATCTCATCTGCCAAGTCACAGGAGACGAGATAGGCGCGGGCGCCACTGTCTCGAAGGATGTACGTCTTTTCGGCAGGCGCCAGGGCTCGATTGATGCCCACCCAGACCAGGCCGAGGCGTTGCGTCGCGAGGAAGGCGATGACGATGTCGACGTCGTTGGGTAGGCAAGCCGCGACGCGATCAAGAGAGCCAAGACCGAGCGTATCGAGTGCCGCCGCGGCGCGCGTAACCGCCGCGTCGAGTTCACGGTAGGTGTATCGCCCGTGTCGGCCGACGAGCGCTGGCGCATCCGGCCGAGTTCGCAGCATCGGTTCGAGCATCCTTGCGATCGTCTGGGGTCCCGTTCCCGGGAGCGGCGGGCGGCTCTCGGAGAGCACGAGTCCTCGATCCTCGTGCCAGCGCTGATTGACCGCAATCATCGATTGCCCCCGAGCCCGAGCGCCTCGCGTGCGACGACGCTACGCATGATTTCGGTCGTCCCGCCCCCGATCGTCTCCCAGAGACTCAACCGCCAGAGAAGCTCCGGTCGATCCCCCATCACGAGCGCGAGTTCGCCTCCGAAATCCATCGCCGCCCGGGCGATCGACTGACAAGCGAGTGTGTGGGCGATCTTGTTCGCGGCGGCCGCGGCGGTGGCCTGTCGGCCATGAATCATGGCGTCCAGCACGTTCAGACTGTGCATTTCGGCTTCGCGAACCTCGGCAGCCAACCCGCCGAGACGGGCGCGTACGGCGGGATCGCCGGTCAATTCATGCGCCTCCGCCCAGTCGCACACATCGTCGAGATCACGTCGGACTCGACCGGCCGGGAACTGGATATGCCGTTCGTCCGCGAGTGCTTCGCCCATGATGGCCCAAGCCTGATTCTCGGGCCCGATGCGGTGGCTCGCCGGGACCCGCACGCCGTCGAAGAAAACCGCGTTGAGCTGGTCGCCATCGAGGGTGGGCAAAGGTTCGATGCGTAGCCCCTCGGCATGCCTGTCGACGATCAATAGCGAGAGACCGCGAGCGCGACTATCGAGGTCCCCGGTGCGCGCGAGGAGCCAGAAATAGTCCATGTTCTGGGCGTAGGATTGCCAGCATTTCTCGCCGCGGATGACGTAAGCGTCTCCGTCGAGGTCCGCCCGCGTACGGACGGCCGCGAGGTCCGAGCCCGCTTCGGGTTCGGAGTACGCCAGTGAATAATGTGCGTCGCCGCTGCGAATCGGTGGAAGCCAACGTGCCTTTTGTTCGGGACTTCCGTGTCTGATCAGCGTCTTTGCGACGATGCCCGCCGAGAGTGGGTTGCGGGCCGCGCGCGCGTAGCCGAACTCATCCCACAGGATGTACTCGAAGGCGATCGACTTGCCGAGCCCACCTTCCGATTCGGCCCATGCGATGGAGAGCCAGCCGCGCTCGGCCATCGCGCGGAAGAGCGCTTCGACCTGCGCCCATTTTTCGCCCTGCTGAATGAAGCCTTCGAGATCCCGATAGGGACGCAGGAAGTCGATGACTTCCTGCCGAAAAGATTCTTCCTCGGAGCTGAACGAGAAGTTCAAATCTCACTCCCGCCGTCGGGTTCGGAGCGGGCCGAGGGATCGGGATTCCATCTCGGCGCGCGCTTCTCAGTGAAGGCACGCGGTCCTTCCTTGAAGTCAGGATGGGACCATTGGCTCTTGAGTAGTTCCCAGCCCCGCCCGAGCGCTTCCTCGTAGCCATGCTCCATCGAACCCCAAACGGCTTGTTTCGATCGGGCCATCGCCGCCGGCGAATTCTCCAGAAGTTGGTGCGCCATCTCATCGGCGGCGGCATGCATCGCGTCGGGTGTGCCATACAGCTCGTCGACCAGGCCCAGCTGGTACGCGCGGTCGGCGGACATGCGATAGTGGCGACCCATGAGCGTCATTCGCAGCGCGCTGCCGAGCGGGAGCCTACGCGCGAGGCCGATGTTTTCGAGAGCCCCGACCATGCCGACATTCACGTGAGTGTCGCTGAAAGCCGCGTTCGTCGAGGCGAGTACGATGTCTGAGTCGACCACGAAATGGTGTCCGCCTCCGACGCAGAGACCGTTCACCGCACAAATTACCGGCTTCGAAACCCGATTTTGATAGGGCGACCAGAAGACCGCCTCCGCGAGCGGACGGTCCGCAAATACATCCTCCGAGTCGTCGGAGTTCGCCTCGCCGACGTCGAACCCGGTACAGAAATGTCGCGTGCCCTCGGCGCCGATCACGGCGACCCGAATCTCCTCTTGGTCGCGGACCTCGCTCCAGATGCGACGGAAGATCGAGTGCATCCCCGGGGTGAGCGAGTTCCCGCGGTCGACCCGCGTGAGCGTGATGAAGGCGATCTGGTCGCGCACTTCGAATCGAACCCCTTCGAGGGGCCTCTCGAGATCGATGGATTGATAGTCGTCAAGTCGCGTCATCGCGGTTCTTTCCTCTGTTCGTTCCGCTGCCTCGCCGCCGTCCGGCTTTTCCGGTAGAGCCCTTCAGCGGTCACGTCGGGCGGAGGGGCGAGCGCGGCGAGCTGCATGATTCGGCGCGAATAATGATAGGCCGGTCCTTCGAGGGTGATCCCGCTCGCGCCGAATACCTGATGACAGGTGTGAGCGGCATCGATCGCCGCACGCCGTGCGGAGTAGTGGGCGGCAGAGGCCTCGAAAGAGGCGGTCCGGGCATCTCGTTCGAGTTGGTCCGCCGCGGATCGTGCGAGCAGGCGAGCGGCTTCGGTTCGGATATGCACGTCGGCGAGAGGGTGCGCGACCGCCTGAAATTGCCCGATCGGCTGGCGGAATTGCTTTCGAGTCGCGGCGTGAGCCGCCGCCGCACGAAGCAGCCCCGCACTCACGCCGACGAGATAGGCCGCGAGTGCGATGCGATAGAGTGCCAAGGCGCGGGATGCGTCGCCTACGCGATGGATCCGCTCGCATTCGATGCGCCCCCAGACTTCCCCACCGAGGGTGTCGACGGGCGTAATCGCTCCGCGCGGACGAACTCGGTACACGTCGTCCCCTTCGACCTCGAAAAAGATCGTCGCCACCGTCGCGAAGGGGAAGAGCGGCGGGCGCCCTACGGCCGCGATCTTCATGCCCCGGGTGAGTTCGGCTCGTTCTTCCGGGGCCGAGAGTTGTGTGGCGAGGAGAGTGGCCGCGAGCGGGCCGGGGAAGAGGGCGATTCCCAAGGTTTCCATCGCGGCGACGATCTCTCGTGCCCCGCCTTCTCCTTCTTCGCTCGCCAGGGCGAGGACACCGAGACTCGCGACGTCCTGCCACAGGGCGTGTGGAAATTCGGCGTCGAGCCCCTTCGCGATCTCAGCGCCGCAGCGCGCGTCACAAAACTGGGA
>DUCN01000050.1 GCA_012959805.1 Myxococcales bacterium
ATGGCGAAGGCGGCGGCGGAGGGCGGCAAACCCAACACCTGATTTCGTCACTGAAAGATCACGGGTTGCCGGGGATTACTCGACGCCACCGCTCTGTCGCAACTGGTCGATCCGATGCGGTGACAGGCCCAGAAGTTCGCCCAGGACCTCGTCATTGTGTTCGCCGAGCGTGGGAGTCGGCTGCGTGTAGTGGGTTTGCGCGCCGCTCAGCCGGAATCCGTTGTGCTGGTACCAGCAGTCTCCGAGGACCGCGTGCTCGATCCGCTCGAAATGGCCACGGCTCGCGAGTTGAGGATCTTCGAAGACGTCCTGCCAATCTTGGACCGGGACGGCTTCGATGCCTTCGGCCTGGAGAAGCGAGGTGATCTGCTCGCGCGAGCGCGTCGATGTCCAGGCGGAGAGCGCGCGCTCGACTTCGTCCTGGCGGTTCAGGCGCGCGGCCGTCGAGGCGAGCGACGGATCCTCGAGGCCGATCATTTCGGCCAGTCGTGCCCACTGCGCATCGCTCCAGGTGGCGATCGCAATCCAGCGATCGTCACCCAGGCACGGGAAAGCACCATGGGGTGCTGTGCGCGGCGATCGATTTCCCATGTTCTCGATGAATGTGCCGTTGACGGCGAAGTCGAGGAGCCACGGGCTGAGCGCATATTGGCCCGCTTCGACCTGGGACAGATCGATATGAACACCGTCCCCCGTCCGGCGATGGTAGAGAAGCGCTGCGGCCATCGCGGTCGCGCAATAGCGAGGTGCGAGGGAGTCGGTGATCGTCGCGTAGGGACCGACGGGTTCTCGATCTGGGTATCCGGTGAGCAAGGTGAAGCCGCCTAACGCGGATCCCTGGGAACCGAAGCCCGGGTAGTTTCGATGCGGGCCCGTTTGGCCGTTCATACAAGCCGACACCATGAGCAGATCCGGAAGCTCCTCGACCATCGAATCGTAGTCGAGGCCAAAGCCGCGCATGGCCTTGGGCGCAAAGTTCTCGAGAACGAGATCCGCCCATCCCATGAGCTGCTTGGCGACGGCGAGTCCCCCTGGATCTTTCAGATTGAGCGCGACGCTCTTCTTTCCGACATTGAGCGCACCAAAGATGCCACTGCCCTCGACTCCGTAAGGGCTTTCCATGGCGACCGCCATCGTGCGAAGGAACTCGGGCCGGCTACGCGATTCGATCCGAATCACCGTCGCGCCATGCTCCGCAAAGAAACGCGAAGCGATCGGGCCGGCGGCACCGGAGCCAAACTCGAGAATCTTCGTGCCCTCCCAGGCCCCCGCGCCCTTCGAGCGATTCGGTGTCGTCGCCACATCCCTTGCTGCGATGCCCCGTGGCGTCCATTCCGGCCACGGTCCCTCGGCGAGCCGCGGAGCGGCTCGTTTGGCGCCCGGGCTCTCGATGGGCCGAACGGCGCCTCGGGCGAGAGCGAAGCGGGTCGGAAATTGATCGATCGAGCCGAGGCTGCCGAACATGGAGCGGGCAGCGAGTTGCGAACTGGAAACCATCTCGCGCGGCGAGTTGGTCGTGGCAAGCATGATATTGTCCGCCGCCGCCATCTCGTAGAGTTCAGCCATCGTGCGCCCTGAGAAATAGGCCGCCAACGGCGCCTCGATCTCTCGGATGTCCTCTTTCGTGAGTTTGTTCTGGTTGAACTGATCCCAATCGCGCTGCGACCAGGCGGGCGTCGAGCAGCCCGCCGCCTCCAGGATCTTCGTCATCTTCCAGTAGGTCGGGGCCCTCGCGACGCCGCCGCGCAGACCGAAACTCACCCAACCGTCCTTGCACTTCCAGATTTCGCGCGTGGCACCGAGTCGCGCGCCTGCGCGGCTTCCTCGACTACCACGATCACGCGCGTAGTCCCACAGCGCCCCCATGTTCGAAACGATTACCGTTTCCTGGATCGATACGTCGATGACCTGGGGTCGGCCGGAGGCCAGGCCACTGAGGGTGGCGATGGCCGCCTCGGGTCCGACGTGAGCGTAGGCGGCGGGCTCGCTGCAACGAAGCGGGGCGCGGTCTGGGAACCCGGTGGAGTACATGTTACCGCTTGCGGCCATGATACCGAGATCCGTTGCGCACCAACCCGAGCGGGGCCCGGCCATTCCGAAGGGCGTGATGCGTACCCACACCGCATGGGGCGCCCGCGCTGGATCGAGCGCGTGGGCGCCCGGCCAGCCGGGCGTATCGATCACGACGTCGGCGCCTGCGAGCAGGGCGTCGATGCGAGAATCATCCGCGTCCGCGGCCACGCTGGTCTTCCCCGCATTCCAAGCCGCGAAACGCAGGGAGGCCTCGGAATCCTGGCGATCGCCGATCATGGGACCCACCGAGCGAAGGGGGTCCCCCGACCTCGGCTCGAGCTTCACGACTTCGGCCCCGAGGTCAGCCAAGATTCGGCCGGTGATCTGACCCGGTTCGGCAGCGAGGTCGACCACCCGGATCCCCTGCAGCAACGATTCGGCCATGGCTTCCCCTTCAGGTGGTCATTCATAGGCGCGACGTCGCGGCCGTGCGTTAAGCCCTGACACGCCCTCACGATCGGTGTGTCCTCACGATAGTGCCCGCCGCGGGGATTGCCGAGTCCGAACAGCCCCCGTCGGGCCGCGGGTGCAGTATTGAAAAGCCGCGGAGGCGTCACTAACTTTGCTCCTGCGCGACGATCTGTGGCGGCACCCAATGGACCGACGAGGTATTTCTGTATGGCGCTTCACTCCGATCAGCAGATCATTTCGGCCGATGATCACATGGATATCCACGTATTGCCGGCCGAACTCTTCCAGGAGCGTTTGCCCCGGGAACATCGGGAGCTGGGTCCTCGGGTCGTCGAGACAAAGGAAGGACCCTTCTGGCAGGCGGAGGGTCGATTGGTCAGCCCGAGTGGCAGCAAGGGCAAGGGCTATATCGGCGCCGAGGATCACGGGTTTCGGCCGGGACTTCCCGAGAAGCGGCTCGAGGACATGGACCGCGATGGCGTCTTCGCGCATGTGATTTACAGCCCGATGACGACCCAGATGCGGCTGGGGGAGCCCGAGCTTCGCGCGGCTTGCATGCGCGCCTACAACGACTGGGCGAACGAATTCAACCGGGTGGATCCACGAAGGCTCCTCCTCCTCGCGCACCTCCCGGGCCACGAGCCAGAGGCCGCTCGCGAGGAACTGATGCGCGTGGCCGCGCTCGGCCACAAGGGTGCGATCATCGCCCAGGATGAAGGAGTGGCACCCATCTTCGAAGACATCTGGCATCCATTCTGGGACGCGGCCGAAGACAGCGGACTGCCCATTCATGCTCATCTCGGACCGACTGGAAGCATGTTGAAGGCCCAGCTCGGATCTTGGCGAATGCCTGCCTTCGTGTCGGTCATTCCGATGCAACTCGACGAGACGTTATGCGGAATGATTTTCTCCGGCATTCTCGAGCAGCGTCCCAACGTCAGATTCGTCCTCGGTGAAGGAGGACTCGGATGGATTCCGTATATGCTCGAACGCATGGACCACGAGCATCACAAGTACTACGACAAAACCCAGGATCATCGTCTTGAGATGCTGCCTAGCGAGATCTTTCGCCGACAGGTCTTCGTCACCTACGAAGAAGAGACAATCGGCGTCAAGCTGATTCCCGAAATCGGAGCGGGCAACGTCATGTGGGCTTCGGATTATCCGCATGGTGACAGCACTTGGCCGCATTCGCGCAAAGCCCTCGACGACTCCCCCCTGGCGTCATTGGGAGAGGATGTGCTCCAGAAGGTGATTTTCGACAACGCAGCCGCCGTCTACGGTGTCGGCTGAATGGACGTGACCGACTCCCGCGGACGGTCATCCGCGCAGAGTCTAAACGCGACGGTTCAGCAAAGACGCGCGGCAATGTGTTGGGCACACGAAGGCCAAGACCTTGAGTCTCCCACCGCGTCGAAAGGTGTTCGAGCAACAATGGCAGGAATTCGCCGCGACCTGGGCGTAGCCCCGTCCGAAAAGCGCCCGCTACTGCTGAACGCATCGGCGTTATGGCATCCCATGCAGACCCGTCACTGAAGGGCATCCGGGATCGCGTCCTACTCCTCTTTGGGTTCGCAAGTGCGCTTCGCAGAAGCGAGCCTGAGGTGTGGTCAGGGAGCCTGGAACAGAC
>DUCN01000051.1 GCA_012959805.1 Myxococcales bacterium
GGCTATCTCAGGCGGCTATAGTGTCGGCCGTGAAACCCGGCACTCTCGCTCTCGCCCTCGGATGCATCCTCAGCGCGCCGGTCGCGGCCTGGGGACCGGTGACCCACCAGGTATTCGCTTGCCGCGCGCTTGACGCTTACGATTCCTCGTGCTTCGCCGCTGCTTCAGAGAGAAGCTTCGTGTTGGGCAGTTCGGATCTCGATGCCTTCAAGCTCTATCTCGAGGGCGGAAGGAAGCTGCACAGATTCGACTACGCGGCCTTCCAGCTTCGCTACGCCCAGGGCAACGCGGGCACGACGACTGAGAACTTCGACGCCGTCGGCTATAGCCGAGCGTTCGGAACGCACTTGGCCGAGGACGCCGTCGGCCACCATCCGGATGGCTATTTACCCGGCGGTGTTGGCGCCGCGAAGGATCACCTGCACGAGGCCGCCATGGACACCGACCAAGCGAGGACTTTTCCCGGGCTCTACGAATCACAGCGCTTTGCCCACTTCGGCGACTCCGTGATCGTCTTTCCCACCGCAGCGATCCGTGCCTACGGGAAGGAAACAGGCAACGCGCTATTTGCCAAGGTGAGCCGCGAAGCGGTCGCGAAGGCGATGCACCGCTTTGATCGACTCGAAACCTGGGAGCAGATCGCCAGCGCGGCCAATATTCCCTACCGCCGCGAGATGGTGGCGCTGGATCCTTACGGGCCTGCGGACTTCAATCAAGCGCGCGAAAATTTCGAGCGCGCCAGCAAGTGCAGCCTCGCTGCCGCTGCCCGCTGGCAGGCGAGCATGTCGAATCTGGCAACGCCAGCCTCGGATGCTCGTAAGGCGGTAGAGGAAAACGTGGCGATCATGTTCGGCCAGGGCGAGTGCCAACCGACACCTCCCCCGTGAGACCGTTCGAGGCTTCAGGCACAACGCCCGGGTATGAGCGTTTTGTCAAGTTGCTATGGTGAGGCTCATAGCAGGTCTGTAAGCGACGATCCCCTCGAGATGAATGGTGAACCGGGGCGGTGCTTTCGATGAGTGGACCCCCACGGTTTCGCTATCCGAGGCGAATCCTGCCGACTCAGCCCCGCGAGCGTCTCCGAGCAGCCATGCTCACAAGAGGCAAAACTTATCGAGGCACGATCTTGTAGGCACGGCGCAGTTCGACGACCGGTTTGTCGAAATCATCCCAAGGGTCCCAGTCGGTCGTTAGGTCTCGGTTGACGAAAGTGCCCCGTACGAAGGCCTTCAGCATCAGGTCCGGGTCGACCTGGTTGGACTCGGCGCCGGCAATGGGCGTCACCTGAATGCCCAGCTGAAACTGTGCCAGCATGAAAAACATCCCAAACATGGGCTGCTTATTCAGCAAGCCGGCCTGAAACGATCCGATTTGAGTCTCTTCGAGTGACGATGTGTCGTACTCAGCCAGCACGTGCAGGCAATCATGAAAGACAACCGGTTCGGGTGGGCCGCCGATTTCGCCAGGCAGCGAGAAGCCGTTCTTGTCGATAAAATCGATGTAGCCGCGCCCCAAGGTGCCTTGAGCATAATTTTTGAGGCTTCGATAGCGGTCGGCAGTCTTCGGATGCTCGCTGTTGCGCAACCCTTGAATCAGACCTGAGATGCCGCGAATCCCATTTTTTGCGACGAAGTGTTTGACACGCTGACCCAAGAACGACCGGCGGGCGACATCGAATCGGAACAGCAGCAGGTGCTTGTTGACAAGACGATGCAGGTTCTTGAGCTCCGGGCTCTTGATGCCAAAAGCCTCGGCGTACTTGTCGAGCAGTGCACCTTCAGCGCTGGATGCCTCGCCGTCGATCAGGGCTGCGATCAAGCAACCGTTGAAAAATTGCTCTCGGAGCGGCTCCGGTATCCCATCAACCAGTTCGCGCGGCGTGATCGGCTCGAGATCGTCCAGATCGAACCGCGTACCCAAAATGTGCTTCTGCGCCGCATCCATAAGTCCGCGTTCGAGGGGGTGAAACTCACCGTCGGCGGTTGCCACCATCTTGATCGCCCGAATGCCAATTCGGGCGACCTCGGGTGAAGGCTTCTGAAGTTGCACCGGGCCCCCCTTTGCGATGGGTTGGTGAATGTCGCGACTCAGCACCGAGAAGCGCTGTCTACATCGAAGAGTGCGTCCTCGGCTTGTCTCGCTGATCCATCACGCTCGACGGTGTATAGCGCGAATTGCCGCTCGGCTCTGTCCACGGATCTGCTCGAAAGACCTCCCGGAACTTCCTGTCCGCCGCGGACCTGGAAAGTTTTGATGTCCGCCTTGCCCTTCTTGTCTGTAGACATGGCGCATCGTTCGGGCGTGAGCCTCGGAGGGGATTCATGCAGTTCGGAAGTGTCGTCGCAGCCAGGCGACCACGATGGGCCCTCGGAATGGCGCGTACTTACGCGGAGGCTACTGCGAGCCCGCGCATGGAGCGGGACCGAGCGGCGTCGGCGATGGCGGGCCAGGACATTCAAGCTGGATTCTGGCAGGGCGGCCGTGTATGGGAGTTATGTCGAGTTGGTATGGGGAGGTCCTGATCGGTTTTGCTCCTCGGCGGGACAGGCCGGGGTATTTTTCCAAGATGTCAAAGGAGTACCCCCCTTGCCCTCGGAAGACGACCTTCGGATCTGGGATGTAGATAGACTCGTTGAACTCGCGAGAAATCTACCGGTCGAGGAAGTGCCGATCTCGGAGATCTGGGGGCTCGACGGGGTGCGGTGGTTCGTGGACGAGTGGCACTCACCAACCTGCAGGGCGGCTCTTGAGCACCCGCGCTTGGTCCTGGACACGGATCCGGCGTACCCAATTCTGCTTGAACAAGACAAAAGAGTGGTGGATGGAATGCACCGCGTTCTCAGGGCGGCTCTGTAGGGCGCGGATACAATCGCTGCGAAGCGGTTCTCGCGAGACCCAGAGTCCGACAACGTCGGAGTCGACCTCAAGGATCTCACGGTCACGGGCCTCCCGATAAAAACTGGACGTAACACCCATATCCCGAAGTTGTGCCAGAAGCCCGCTTGAATGTCCTATCTTCCCACGTGGACAACTAGCCAGGTGGCCTCTCTTAATGCCGACGCGGCGGAATTTTCTCCGGACCTTTTTTCGTCAGGTATTTCTTGTCCTGTTGGTTCTCGTGGTCTCCATTCTGGCTTTTCGCAATGGCGTCAACGTCAGCGACCGCGGCGACATTCCCAACGATGCTTTCCTGATGCAGCTCTACTACGCCATTGGGCTCTTCGCTCTGGGAGGAATGGATCTCGGAATGCCTACCGGGGGCCCGCGTGTCTGGCAGATGGCCCTGCTGGCGACCTACTTCCTGGCCCCGGCGTTGACTGCGGCTACGGTCATCGAGGGCCTGTGGCGCGCTATTTGGCTCAGGCTGGTGGACAAGTGGCCCTGGCGGGACCATATCGTGCTGGCCGGTGGCGGCCGGGTCGCCCGTGCGGTGGTCGCTGAGTGCCTCAGAGCGTTTCCGGGCACGCGGATCCTCGTGGTGGAAAAGCGAGTGACCGATTCCATGCTCAGCCATTTCGGACCGCTCAAGAGGGTCTACTTGATCGGCGGCGACACGACTGAGCCGAGCACCGTGGAGGCGTTGAGGATCGGCCATGCCCGGGCGTTGATGCTCCTCACCAACGACGAACTCGCCAATGTCGAACTCGCCGTGCAATCCGAAGCCCACTTTGGCGGGGAGAACGGGCTGCCCATGCTGGTTCGTGTGGCCGATCTTGACCTGACGGATCGCGCCAACAGAATGCTTGCGCGCGAGGGACGGCAGCCCTGCGTGAACATTCACAAGGCGGTAGCCGAGAAAATCTGCCGGGACAGCATCGACTACATGAAGGAGAACGAGGGTCGTGAGAACCTGGTCTTTACCGGATTTGGGCGTTTCGGCCAGACCTACCTGAGGCAGTTCATGAAGGTTAGGGGCACCGAGCACATCGATTCCATCGCGATTATCGACAAGGATGCAGAGCTGGCTTGGCAGCGATTTTTCGACGGTCTTTCCAGGGATCAGCGGAGCCAAATTTCCGACATCCCCGTTCATCGGCAGAGCGGTTTGCAGGAAGACCCGAGAGTCTGGGCACCGATTCTTTCGGGAACCGGGGGAGGTGAGCGGCCCCTGACGAATCTGGTGGTTCTGCTTGGAACCAACGATGACCCCTCGAATCTCAAGGCGGCCATGCGGGTACGCGATCAAAGCCCCGAAGCCTACGTGATGGTTCGCACATTCGGTGCTTCAAGCTTCGCTCGCCAGATCGGGGCCGAGATGAACCTCGAGATCGTCGACATCGCCCAGGAATTGCAAGTTCAGATCAAGGCCTGGGTGGGTGAGATTCGAAAGCGAGGGCCGCGCGGCTAGCGGTTTAAACGCTGGCCTTGCGCTTGCGACTGAGTCGCCGCGAACCGGCGACCCTCGGCTTGGGCAGCCGACCCAAGGGCAAACAATGCCCCGGGATTCCCCGCCGTTCTCCAGCCTTGGGCATGCCTGTTGTCGGCTAAAATGCAGAAATGCTGATCTGGACAGTAAGCCGGTTCCCGAAGCAGCTGTCCGCGATATCGATCTCTGGACCGCTTGAATCGCCGGTGGCCTGCCGTGTGCAGGCTGGAAGTGAATGATCGAGCACACGGGCTTCAAGGAGGTCGTCCTCGGCCCCCCCGTCGATACCTTCGGTGGTGCCGGAGGCGAAGGAAATACAAGGGCATTCGGGGTCTTCGGATACGCCTTCCTGGCCCGAAAATGACAGGCCGGGGGAACACTCATCAGCCTTGATCGCTCGCGTTGGCCCTTTCCTCAGCCCGTGAGTTCACCCGCGGCTCGCCAGCCCTCGTCGATGGCGGCATCGAGGTATGCCGAGCCGGCGGCATCGGAGTTCGCGATGGCGATCCGCCCGTAAAGCTGACGCCCGATCTCGTGAGGCGCCTGACCCTCGGCCGTCTCCGGATCGAAGAGCGGATTGGTCTCGAACGCATAACCGTGTGGCCAGCGGTTGACCACGATGCCCTCGATGTCCCGCGCTGGGTCGAAGCCGCCGGCACCGAGCATCCCGCCCAGATGGGTTCGAACTTGGCGCTCGATTTCTTCAAAGGATGTCTTCAGCAACTGAAAGCGCCCCGCTCGAGACTGCTCTCGGGGCGTTAATCCCGGCGTCGTCGGCCTGCGGCTCATGTGCAGCACGATCGCTTGGTCGGGATTGCTGGAATAGCGATAGCCCGGGAGGCTGACGGGGAAATCCAGCATGCTCGATTGATGCCAGCTGCCCGGGTTGTGGGTCACCCCAACGCCCAAATTTTTGAAAGCGCGCCAGTTGCCGAGTAGCACGTTGGTATATACAAGGGGAACCTTCACCAGCGATCGCAAGGCCGCCTTCTGGGGCTTGGGCAGCTTGGGACAGAGATGCGGAATCACTGAGTTGTAACAAGCCAACACGACGCTTCGCGCTCGTACGCGGTTGGCTCGTCCAGCCCGTATGTACGTGACCGTCGCTTGCTTCGCCGATGCCGCGCTGCCCTCGTTCTCGACGTTTACGACGGTGCTTGAAAGTCTCAGACGAACCGGAGAATCCGCACGATCCAAAGCCGTGTAGTCGAAATTCGCCAATACGACATCGTCCATCGTCGCGCCCTCGGCCGCGGCGGGGATCAGGCTGCGCACCAGAAGCCTGGCCACGGACGCGTTCCCGTCCGGAAAGTGGTACGTGTAGGGCGCTAGCCACCAGCCCACGAGCTTGCGTATGAGCCCCTCGACGTGGCGCAGGCTCGTCCCACCGAAACCTGGCAAGCCCATTCCGATCGCGAGAAGCGCGGGCGTGCAGTCAATGCCGTGCCCCATGTAGTCGCTGGGCATGTCGTGAAAGAGCGCGAACACTTCGGGTTGGGTCACCCCGAGGTGTCGTGCAAGGAAATCGTGATAACTGATCGTGTTCAAGTAGCCGGGCTCGGCCCAGATGGCCTGCTCGGGCAGCCGATCCTCACTCAGCTGCAACAGCGCAAGCAGTTCTTGCTGCGCGGGCTCCGAGATCGGCATCCGCCTGATGTCGTCCGTCGGGGGGACGCCTGTGGGTGCCGTGCCGAGGAACTCCGCAAAAGAATGAAAGTCGGTGCGCACGAGCCGGTTGACACCGTAGGTCTTGGCATCGAAGTAGATCCCTCCGGCCAGACCGTTGCGCCGATAGAAGTCCAAGTCGTAGCCATCCGAGAGTCGCTCAAGGTCGACACTCAGGTCCGCCAGCAAACGCTTCGATACTTTGCTGTATTCGTTCGGAGCCTCTAAGGACTGGCTTCCGCCATGACCCAGAATCGTTCGGCCGTTCAGCTGGAACTCGTTGCGTCTTGCGTGACCGCCGAAGTCGTCGTGATTCTCGAGCAGGAGAATACGCGCGTCGGGCTTCTGTTGGCGATAGAAGTGCGCTGCCGCGAGGCCACTGACGCCGCTCCCCACGACGACCAGATCGTAGAGGTCGTCCCCCGCGTCGTCGGGTTCGTGAATCGCCCCCCAGTCGGTCCGCCCGTTCCGGGCGAGTTCGTGAGCCGTTTCGAACGAACCCGGGTGGCTTCCCCGTAGACCGTGGCGCGCCGGGGGGTAGTGGGAAGGATCGAGGGGATGCGAAGCTTTGCCCCCGACCTCGCCCGGCGAAGACCGGGGCTCTGCACTTCCCTGCCCGTTGCCGAGAGCCAACGCCGCGCCGCCCGCCACCGCACCCTGAACGAAGTCACGGCGGGTGATCCTGCGCTTCATCCCGAGATCGCGATCGCGTGCAGTCACGCGGGCATGATGTCATGGATGCTGAGTCTCTTCCACTGCTCTGCTGCGACAGAAGCGACAGTGCCTCCTGGGTGGCCGCCGGATCTGTGATGCGAGAATCACGCCAGCAGGGCCTGACCCTTTTGGGGCCACAACAGGATTTCGGCATCCCTCGCCCACGGACCCCGGCCGCGCCGCGTCCGGAGCCGCTACTCTTGCCTGGTGAATATGGACGCGACTGGATCACCGTACTCCGATCTTCTGGTCTGGAGCCTTGTTCTGGCGGTCATCTGCCTGACCGGCTGGCGGGTGATGGCCTCGCATCGCAGCGGGGTGCGCAGCCGAGTCCGCAACGCAGCCATCATGGCATCAGGATTGAGCGCCGTGGCGTGCGTTGGGCTCCTCGTGCAATTGGCCGTTGCTTCTTCCTACGAGTTCGATCAGAGCGTTGTTTATTGGAGCGCCTTGTTCTCCGCGGTCGCGCTGTTTGGGATGGTGTATTTCGCGTTGGCGGCAACTCGTGGTGCCTACCCTTTTGTGAATTCTTCGCTCCGCTGATCTTTTCATATAGCTATGGGGCGGCCCCTTATGACGGCATCTTTGCTGGACCCCGAACCCGCCCGCCCCTCGACCCACGGAAATCTGCCCCCTCGGCAGATCGCCGCGGTCACGGCCTCGTGGATCATCAGCCTGTTCGGCTACTACGCCCAAGCTCAGTTACTAGGGCCCATCATGGGCGATTTCCAGCAGGGCGAGGAGGCTGTCGGATGGCTCTTCTCCCTGGAAAATACGGTTCTCGCCGTAAGCGCGCTGCTTTGTGCAGGTCCCCTCGCGCGTTGGTCTCGCGCACGCACCGCCCTCGTGGCTGCCGCGGTTGCCGTGGCCGCCAATTTCGCATCGGCGTTTGTTGGGAGCTTCGAGGCACTTGCGGCGACGCGCGTTGTGGCCGGTGCAGCGGCGGGGGTGGCCGGTGCCGCAGGTGTTGCGGCGGCGGCTTCCATGCGCGAACCCGACCGGATGTTCGCGACCGTGACACTAGTCTGGGGTCTTGCCGGAGCAGCCGAGCCCATGGCCATCCCCTTCGTAACCGTGCCGTTCGGATCAACGGGTGGGTTCCTGCTGACGGGGGGTGTCTGCGCCCTACTGCTGCCCTGCTTGGTGTGGCTGGCCCCGCCCCGCAAGACCAAGGAAGCCAAGCCAAGCTTGCTGACGGCACCCAACCGTGCCATCGCGGTCATCGCGATGCTGGCGCTCCTGGTCTTCGAGATTGGCCAGGGTGGGATCTACACCTTTATCGAGCAGATTGGTCTGCGATCCCAAATGAACGAATACCAGATCGGTGCCACCCTCACAGGCACCGGGCTTGCGGGCCTTCTCGGTGCGGCGTTGGCGGCGATTCTCGGCACAAAGTTCGGACGCCGCGGCCCCATCGTCGTGGGCCTCTTACTGAACATCGTGGCAGCCATGGTCCTCGCAACGAGCGAAGACGCCACGACCTACATCGCCATGAACTGGCTCTGGAGCGCGGCCTATTATTTCGTGGTCCCATACACCATGGGCGCCATGGCCGCGCTCGACGATCTGGGGCGCTGGGTCGTATCCATGGATGCGATCTGGACGCTTGGCGATGGACTGGGGCCGGGCATTGCCGGCTCTCTGGTGGAGAGAGGCGGGTACGACCATTTGGCTGGCCTCGGCCTTTTCACCGGACTGTCGTGCATGGTCTTGATGCTCGGCGTTCTGCGAAATTTAAAGTTCCGCGATAACAACGCGCACTCAGCCAAGCCAGAGGAACATGCCCCACCCTAACGATCGGCCGCGAAGCAACCAGCGGCCGACAAGCCGAAACAGACACACCCCCGGGTTGTGAATATTAAACTCGACGAGCTCCGGAGAGAACCCCATGAAAGAAATCACGGCCACGCTGAGATCGGTGCATACCGGAAACAATGAGGACTACAGCAAGCCGCCCAGCCCATCGATCGAAGTAGACCTAGAGGGCTTTCCGGGGGACAAGCATCGCGGTTTCCAGCGGACGGCTCAGTCCTGGGATTCAGAGCCGACCGGTACGCCCCGACGCAACGAACGACAATGGTCGGGGGTTTCGGCTGAAGAACTGGAGGCGATCCGCGCTCGGTTGGACCTTCGCGAACCCCTGACGGCGGCCACCCTCGGTGCGAATGTATGCGTCGAGGGAATCCCCAACTTTTCGCAACTTCCCCGGGGCACGAAGCTTTGCTTCCCTTCGGGAGCGGTTCTTCTCGTCGAAGAGAACAATCCACCGTGTACCTGGATGGCCGACCAGATCGTCGCCCAGCACACCACCCGGTCCGGGAACCGCGTTGCCGGCAAAATGTTCCCCAAATACGCAATGGGTTTACGCGGCGTTGTGGGCGTAGTCGACGTTCCCGGTGCCATTCGTTCTGGGGACTCTCTCATCGTAAAGATCTGCGCACCGACGAATTGAAGGTACCGCGAACCGCCGCCTATACGATCGCCCGAGGATGCGATCGTGTTCTCCCAACTGCGCGGCACTTGCTTCCCAATTTGTCCGCGCGGAAAGGCCGCGGAAGGTATAGCGCCCGCGATGCCTCCGAAGGTCAGCGGCTTTGCTGGCATGACGCTCGCGCACAACACTCGTGAGAAGACTGAAGCCGATACCAGAAAGCTTGCGATGGTGACACGGCCTGCTGGTAGCGAAGCAGGCCATCCTGCTGCTTAGCCACCGCCGACGAACCCGGGCGCGTTACCGAGAGTTTCGATTTCCCATCGTGAGTCGACGTCATGCTTGCCCCAGGGTGCACGATGGACCTTTGAAATTCCTATCCGCTAACTAGCCGCGCAGCCGGGCGTCCTGATTCCGCAGTGATTTGATCCGGCCCGGTGAATTCGCACAACCTGCATGGGACCATTCAGTCGTGTGAACTGGAGGTGCTGGCGTGATGCCGGTGTCGCGCACCCTGAAGCTTCTCATAACTCTCAACAAGTCTTAAGTGCTTGTCGATTCCATCGAGTTTCATGTTTGTCGGCGTTAATCCGAAAAACCGAATTTTTCCCGACACACTCGAGGTTGCGTTGCCGAGATTTTCCTCGCCGTACATTCGAGTGAGATTGGGGATGTAGTTTTGAAGTTTGAGATCCTCTCGGAGCGTGATGTCGAGCACGGTATCCAAGACTTGGTAAAACCTTCTTCGCGCGGGCACGTTGTCGTTGTATTGCAAAAACATGCCCACCCATTCCTTCGCTTCTTCATGCTTTCCGAGAGCCAAGCAGATGAGCCCTTTGAGTTCGCTAATCGTGCATTTCCCCCACGGAGAATTTTCGTCGAATGCGACCCCAATTAGTTCTTGAATCGACGTGTATTCATCAAGCTCACTTTCCTCGAGTTTCTCAAGTAGGCGCAAAAGATTTTTGTCATTGAGCGCGTGAATGTTGAGTATGTCTGACCTGAAGGCGAGCGCTTTGTTGGTGTTGTCCCAAACGAGGTCCTCGGCTTCATAGATTTCTGAATAGCCCGGAACCAAAATTCTGCAGGCATTCGCCCCGAGATCTTCGTAGTCCGCGATGTAGACTTCTTTGTCCAGATCGCACAGGATGCCCATCAAGTACTGATACTCCTGCTCCGTTGAGCCTGTGAAATTCCAATCGGAGAATTCATAGTCGGCGGCTTGGCCAAAGAATTTCCAGGAAACTACTCCAGTCGAGTCAATGAAGTGCTCAACCATGTTGCTCGGCTCGCGGATGGCGAACTGGTTGAACGTAGGCGGCGGAACATCGTCCAAGCCTTCAAAGCTTCTGCCTTGCATCAATTCGGTCAGGCTTCTTTCGAGTGCCACCTCGAACTTGGGATGCCCCCCAAATGAAGCGAACGCCCCTCCGGTTTTTGGGTTCATGATAGCGACACACATCACAGGAAATTTCCCTCCGAGTGAAGCGTCTTTCACAAAAACGGGGAAACCCTGTGCTTCTAGCTTTGCGATGCCGGTGGCGATTGTTGGAAATCGTTCGATGACAGCCTTGGGAACATCCGGGAGCGTGAGTTCCTCGAGAATGATCTTCTTTTTTACCGCGCGCTCGAAAATCTCGGACAGACATTGAACGCGTGCTTCGTGGAGTGTGTTGCCCGCGCTCATGCCGTTGCTGACGAAAATATTCCCGATGAGATTGGCAGGAATATGGACAGTCTCTTGGTCGGATTGCCGTACAAACGGAAGAGCACAAATTCCCCGTTCGATCGCTCCAGAATTTGTATCTACAAGGTGTGAAGCTTTGAGTTCATGGTCACAGTCAAAAATCTCTATAAACCGATCGTCCATCAAGCCTTCGGGAATTGAATCATTGGGCCCGGGCCTGAACCACTTTTCGGTGGCGTAGTGAACAAAGTTTGCCTTTGCCCTTTCTTCGCCGAGATAGTAGTCGTTGTAAAAGTAGTTATTGCTCATTCGCTCGAGGTACTCGCCGAGCGCCGAGCACAGGGCTGCGTCTTTGGTCGCGCCTTTTCCGTTCGTGTAACACATGGGCGACTCGGCATCGCGGATATGGACGGACCACACGTGGGGAACGATGTTTCTCCATGCCGCGATTTCAATTTTGATCCCAAGCGACTTGATGAGCCCGCTCATGTTAGTGATCGTCTCTTCGAGCGAGAAATCTTTTCCGGGAATCATGGTTTTGGCTCCGTCTTTAGAGTCACTCTCATAAAGAAGGCCAGATTCTTTTGCCAAAGCACTGATCGAATCGACTTCGAAACCCAGGTCGTTTTGAATCACTCGTTTTACCGTGCAGCGGTCCATC
The DNA here is from genome assembly GCA_012959805.1 of Myxococcales bacterium. GTDB lineage: Bacteria > Myxococcota_A > UBA9160 > UBA9160 > UBA4427 > UBA4427. The sequence goes on from DUCN01000051.1 coordinate 11,525, forward strand.
GCAGTGATGATTCCATTGCGATCCTTCTCGGATATCTCATCAGGAAGCTCAGCACGAATTTTGAACGTTTGTTGATACCTGTTTTCAGGGTTAACTATGTTGTCCTGCACGATGCTGACGTCTTCGGTGGAAATATCCCTGGCGTTGCAGTAGGCCTTGACAAAATAGGCAGCGCAGAGTGCTGACGAAGCCAAAAAATAGTCAAAGGGACCTGGAGCCGTTCCATCGCCCTTATATCGAATGGGTTGATCGCTGATGACCGTGAAATCATCAAAACTGGCCTCCAGCCTAAGATTGTCCAGAAACCTGACTTTTACTTGCATATTGTTTCCCGGGGCTACTTCATCGATTTATAAACTGCTCGCTCGAGCGGACAGGGAGTTCAAAGGCCCATTCTACACACTGGGCCCGTGACGGGCATAGCCGCCTCGGTCCGGGCCAGCGGCGAGCCCCCATACCCACAAGCCCGATGCCGAGGAGGAGGGCAGTGGAAGGTTCGGGGACTAGGGTCCAGGCCGTGACCGGGCACGAGAACCGGGTCGCCAAGCTCGAAGCAAATCCCTGACTCTCAGGGTTGCACAGAAGAAAGACCCCTGGCTGCCTATAAATACTTAGGTGCGAGGGGCTTTGACCCACGATGTGTCTGCTTCTCGCGATTGCTCGAGCAACGCATTCACCCGAAGATCGGGGTGGAACGTGACTGGTCTGAGTTTGCGGTGTGAGGTTTGCGGTGTGGGGTGTGAGGTGTGCGGTGTTTGGTCGGAGGTAACTAACTGAGCCGTCGTTCTCAAATACGATCTTTGTCAAACCCATCGTTCACAAAATTCACTTCCAATGCCGTCTCAAAAACTCAAAAATATCTGCGTAGACGTTGGCGGTAAGATCAATATCGTAATGTGACTCAGAGCCACCATTAGAATTTGTTGAAAACATGAACCTATGTTCTGCGGATTCAAGATTTAATGTTTGAATGGGAAATCCGTTGTTTTTGTTGCGGCTGAAAATTCGGGAGCACAGCGCTTGGTCGGATATAGTGTCTTGCATCGGTTGAACAGCAAGCGTCGGAATGTTTACGAAAAAATTCTTGTGCACTGAGGCGATCAGATTGAAACCGAAAACATCAGCTTTACACCAAGGCGAAACGAGGACAATAGCGTTTAGACCCCCAACACCTGTTTCGGGGCGCTCTAACAATCCGGTCGGTTTTAGGCCGGGGGCCGACAGCGTCAATGAGTCCATCACTGCTGCACCACCAAACGAATAACCGAAAGCAAAGATATTTTCATTGTCCACCCAATTTTGATTTCTCGCCCATTCAATAGCCATCATTACATCGCCAGAGGTCTCTGTGGGAAGGAGATCACCACTAAAGACCGAAGCTCCAGTGGTCTGACGGCTCGCAAAGGAATCAACGAAAATCACCGCGTAACCTTCCCGCTGGATACGTGTCATTATTTTCTGATAGCGAATATCCCACGCAGGACCGGGCTTGGCTCCGTGAAACAACAGTACCGTCTTGTGAGGACTGTTCCGTTGCGGCTTTTGCACTCTCAAATGCGGTGCCAGCCTTTCGAGTGCTTGGTTAGCGGAAATTTCGACGGGCCTCTTCGGCACGCACGCCGCAAGGAGGCACGCTGCGGTAAGTACGCAACACAGTTCCTTCGAATTGAGCATCAGTGACCCCGCAATTCATACTGACCAGCGATCAGAACCACACCAATTGGAGCATAGGCCATTCGAGCTGGCTTGTGGTACAACGTCCGGGTATGGGCGTTATGTCAAGTTCCTATTGGGAGGCCCGTGACGGGAATCCCGACATCTTTCGCATCCACGGTTCGTCACGCGATGAGCTTCGATTCGACCGGGTGGCTCTGTGACCGCGGTCTTCTTTGATTTGGACAACACGCTCGTCGACCATTCTGGCGCTGAACGCGCTGCGTCGATTCTCTTCTACGAAGTGATTTCAGAACGGACCGCCGCATCTTCGCCGGAGGAGTTCGCCCAATTGTGGAGTCGGGTACAGGACCGGCACATGGATCGCTATGTCGCCGGTGAGATTTCATTTCAGCAACAGCGTCGTGAGCGAATTTTCGAGGTTTTCGAAACCAAAAGTTCCGACGCAGAGGCGGACGCCTTGTTCGGGATCTACCTCGGTCACTACGAAAATAGTTGGCGAGCGTACGCTGACGTCCTGCCATGCTTGGAGTCTCTTCGGGTGGACCATGTCACGGTCATCACGAATGGCGATGCAGCCCAGCAGCGTAAGAAACTTCGTCGCACCGGACTGGCCGACCGCTTCGCCGAAGTCATTACATCCGCGGACTTCGGCTGCTCAAAGCCTGACCCTCGGATCTTTCACTCCGCGTGCGAACGCGCGTCCGTAAATCCCTCCGACGCGATCCACATCGGAGATTCGCTCACGGTGGACTACGAGGGCGCCTGCGCGGCTGGTCTTCGCGGAGTCCTGTTAGTGCGGGAGGAGTCGGCTGCGCCGGCGGATCCGTCGATCACGACGGTCCGAAGCCTTCACGAACTCCCGTCCCTGGTCGATGGGGCGAAGAAGTAGCCATCGGGTCCCCAACACCATCAATCGTCGGGTGAAGAGCCCGCCGCCGGGCACCCCATAGAGACCTAATCGAACGCCCATACCCGGACGCCCATACCCGGACGTCCATCCCCAGATGCCCATACCCGACGCGCATCCCCAGACGCCCTGCTAGGGCCCAGCTTGAACGTCCTATCCTCTATGGATGGTCTCGCTTTGCGAGAGGCGGAGCCGATGTGGTTTCCGGCTCGGGCAATTATGCCTCGATCACGGAGGGGCTCAATGTAGGAGCCCCTGTGAGAGAGATCGAGTTCCGATTGGAGGACTGATTATGACGGAGATCTTCCCGCGCCTCGAGAGCAAGCGGCTCAGCCTGACGGTGCTCGAGCTCTCCGATGCGCAGCGCCTGTTCGAGATTTTCTCGCAGCAGCGTGTCGTGGAGCACATGGACATCGATCAGTGCCCCTCCGTGGACGAAGCGCAGAGCATCATTCGCTGGACCCAGGAGATCCGAGACGACGAGACCGGAATCCGATGGGGAATCCGGCTGCGTTCGGACGTGACACTCATCGGAACCTGTGGCTTTAATTCGATCGTTCGAGAGCGGGGCTCGCGGGCCGAGATCGCGTTTGACCTCGATCCGCGTTTTTGGGGGCAAGGCTTCATGGCGGAGGTCATGCCGCATCTTGAGGCCTATGGCTTCGAGGTCTTGGGCCTTCGCCGTTTGGAAGCGATGGTGACTCCAGGGAACGAGCGCTCGTGCCTTTTGCTCGAGCGCCACGGATTTCAGCGCGAGGGGATCCTCCGCGACTACGCCCGCTGGAAGGGACAGTTCTGGGATCAGTGGATCTATGCGAAGCTCAGGGGGGAAGGGCGCGCCGCCACGTGACACTCCCCGTTCGTGACCTCTTCGAGTTTTCTCGACGGGGCCGGTTGTCTCATGTCCAAGAATAGGGGCAGATGTTTTCGTCCGCGGATCAAGTCCCCACCAAGATCGCGAAAAACGCCGCCATTGGATAAACGCTTCTAGCACCAGTCAACGGCAAGGGAACGCCGGGCTTGGACGAGATCGTCCCCGCTCCGGTGCAGGGTCGCCGAGGTACGCAGCCCAGAAGGATGTTCATCCGCGAGCTCAGCGCCTACTTTCGGCCGCTCCCCGCCCCGCGAAGACGGAAACCGAAAGATGATATGGTCCCATCGAGCGTCGCCGCGAGCCTTTCGGCCCGACTGTCCGATCGGACAATGCCCAGTGAGGAACAATGAAAGACGAGTACTTCGAGAAAGGCTACATCGTTCGCCGGGGGCTGATCCCGGCCCACCTGATCACCGAGCTGAATCAGCGCTTCGTCGACGTTGCAGAAGGGCACGTCGCGCCTGCCGAAAACATGCAGGTGGTTCGAAACGTCGAGATCGCCAAGGGACTTGTCACGCCGAAGACGACAGCCCACGGCATCAGCAAGATGAACTTCATCCAAGCCGACCCTGTGCTCCGACAGTTTTCGAACTACGGGCCGCTGCTCGATCAGGTCACGGAGTTGATTGGACCCGATCTGATTTCGATGAACAGCATGTATCTCAATAAGCCGCCCCACGTGGACGGACGTCACCCCCTGCACCAGGATCTCATCTACTTCCCGTTCCGCCCCGCAGATCAGATCGTTGGCGTCTGGACCGCGCTCGATAGGACTACGCGGGAGAACGGTTGCCTCGTCATGATTCCCGAAAGTCACAAGGGCGAGATTCACCCTCACGATTATCCGGATTGGGAGCACAAGAATCATCTCTTTATCGGTGTGAAGGATGTGGATCCCAGCGGCCGGGTCCACCTGGAGATGGAGCCCGGAGATACGGCGTTCTTCCACTCGAAGATCATCCACGGCTCCGGGTTCAACCGAACCGAGGGCATGCGTCGCGCAATCGCGGTGCACTTCGCCAATTCGCGCTGCGAAGACGTCTGGGCGGGGCATCACCATAAACTCGACAAGTACAGTCCACGTGACGACTATCGCCTGGTTCGAGGAGAAGATCCGAACGACTACGTCGCCATCCGGTAGCGGTCTCGCCGTTTGAGAGCGGCTCGGAGAGGCGCGAGAGACCCGTGCGCGGTCCCGCAGGAACCCTGAACACGCCGCCCCTCCGGTGAGAGTGGTGGGTGTCGAAGGCGTTCAAACTCCAGCTTGCAGCCCGCCCCGCCCAAGCGGGCGGTAAAGACCTCCCGCGAACCGGCCTCGTTCAGACCTATCCCCGCCATGACACCATCTGTACTCATGTCCCGTCGGTGGGCGACTCGCGCCGTGACCAATAGAACGCTTCGATCACCCCAGCTGAATCCGCTGCAAATCCTGTAACCGCCACACCGTTCTCGCTCACGGCCATCGGCTAGACCCAATCCCCGTCACCCGCCTCCCGATACGAACCTGACATAACGCCCAGGCTCGGACGTTGTGCCGGAAGACAGCCTGAATGTCCTATCCTCCGCGTCCGCTAGGGAGCGATTTCGACGCGGCGTTCGAAGACGAACTCGTATGAGAGGTAGGCCGGTTGGTGCTCCTGCCCCTTCTCAACACGCGGCACGTGCGGAGTCTGGAGCAACATCCAGCCATCTTTGAGCGCCGCTTCGCCGGTTGCGTAGGGAGGATCCCCATCCGGGATGCCGGGGCCTTCGCTATCGCTTCCGTCGTGAAACGCCCAGGCAACGACAGGCATCACGAGCGCCCCCTCGGCGAGCCACAGGTAAAGGACTTGCTGCCGCTGTGCCATCAATCCTCATTCTCGATCAGTCGTCCGCGATTTTCCAGACGAGTTAGGTAGTAGTCGACATCGAAACTCCGATCGCCCGTGAGGTAGCGCCAGAGTCTGGCTCGCGCGACCTGCTCCAGCCGCGCCTCGTGCCCCTGTTGCCAGGGCAGCATCGTCCGGAAGCGCGCCGCGGCACTGGTCGATGAAGCGTTGGCAAAAATATGGTCGGCGGGCCCATTGTGTATTTCGTCGAGATCGTCGGTATTCCAGAGGCGAACCTGTGGCCGGGTCGGGTTCAGTCGGATCTTGTGCATCCAACGATCAGCCGAGCTCGGGTTCGGCAAGCCGCAGTGCCACAGACCGTGGTGAGCGACTAACAATGTCCCGGCGGGCCCGGCGAATTGCCGCTCGCCGACTACGTGCTGGTAACGACTGACGCCTTCGGCGCGTACGAACCTGAGATGGCTTCCCGGGACGTAACGCGTCCCGCCCTCACCCGGCCGCACCTCGCGCGGGAAGTAGAAAATCTGAACATCAAAACTCGGATCGCGCGAGTCCACAATCGCATCCACGTGCAAATGTTGCCCGTACTCCGACCCCGCAGGCAGGAAGTGAACGAAATCGTGATCGAAGAGCGGATCTGGACCAACGAGAGAGGTGATTACACCCTCTACCTGCGGCAGCCTGAGATATTCACCGATCACTGAGGGGGGTGCGTAGCAGGCAGACAGCGGCTCGAGCGTGTCCGGCTGTGGCGGCACGTCGAGAGGATCTGGCTGGCCGACAATGCGCGCGATCTTCGCCTGAAAAATGCGCTTCATCTCGTCGACGACGCGTCGGTTGATGTCTTCTGGAATAAGACCTTCGAGCACCAGGCAACCATCGGCGACGAAGTCGGTCATTTGGCGGCTCGTCAGGCGATGGTCGGTAGCAGGCATGTCACGGACGAGGTTAGGACATAATTGGACATTCAAGCTGGGTTCTGACACAACGTCGGGGTATGGGCGTTATGTCAAGTTCCTCTCGGGGGGCCGGCTTCGTCGCGACCTTGCGCTCGCTCAGCCGCCAGCGGATCGTGGTGGTAGTCGCCCATCCGCTCTGGGGACAAGGTTCTCTTCATCGAGAAGGGAAAGATCCGGGAACGCGGTAGCTATGCGGAACTGCTGGCATGGCCGGACGGAGGCTCACAGAGTTTTGTCGCCCTCCAATCGGGCCGAGCAGACTGAGGGCCACCGCCAAAATGAGGCGACGCCCCGACGCAGCCGTCGCAAGACGAAGTCAGTGCTATCGTCGTTTCAATCGAACTCGACGGCTTCCCGAAGCGCGATGAGTGAAACGAGGAATCGACCATGAGCTTTGTTGAAGAAGTCTTCGAAACGCAATTCGCACCGCATCTCAGTCTGGGGGACTGGTCCGGGCGGACCGAGACCTTCCGCACAGCTCTCTCTCTCCTGGAGGCCGAGAAACGCGAGAAGACCTCTATTGTCGAGACCGGAACGTGCAGGCAGCCCATCGAGGCCGACTTCTGGACCAACGGGGCCTCTACTCTGATCTTCGACAAGTATCTCGAATACCACGACGGCAGCTGCTACTCGATCGATATCGATTCTCAGCTCCAGGCCCAGGTGCGTAGCCAACTCTCCGAAAAGTCTACCCTCATCTGCGAAGACAGCATTCTTGGGTTAAGGGAATTGACCGCTTCCCTCGAACGTATCGACCTGCTCTATCTCGACAGCATGGATCTGTGCTGGATAGCTCCGGAGACTTCAGCGGTCCACCACCTCAAGGAGCTCGCGGTAAGCCTTGCCTTGCTTCGCTCGGGCTCACTCGTTTTGATCGATGACTCACCTCGATCGGAGGAGTGGCTTCCACCGTGGGCGGCCAACTGGTCGCAACCCATCTGGGAGATTATCCCGCCCGAGGCCCGGCTGAAATGGCTCTCTGAGACTGTTGCGGGCGAAGCCCTCTCCCGAATTTCCTCACAACAGACCACTCCCGACATCGTCGCTTTACGCGAAGTACTCGATCGCTCCACCGCCGCCCTGTCGAGCGGTGATCTCTCGACTTCGGCCGAACTCACCGAGCAGCTCAAAGAGACATTTCTGCGCTGCATTCCCGGGACAACGACCCACCCGGACTACAAACCCAATGCGAGATGCCCCGGAAAGGGGCTCTACGCCTGCGAACTGCTGGAGACGTTGGGCGAAAAGATTGCCCACGACTATCAGGTGCTCTACCGGATCACCTAGAAGGGCATGGTCTCCTTCGCTCCTCTTCAGCGGTTGAATATGTCGCTCTTCAAGAACCGAGCCTGAGGTCGAAGCGAGGCGCTCGGAGCATTGGACGTTCAAGCTGGGTTCTGACACAACGTCGGGGTATGGGCGTTATGTCAGGTGCCTATGGTGAGCCCCGTGACGGGATCCGTCGCCGCCACTTGCGTTTCGACCACGTCATGCAGTATCGGCGTGAGGGTCGGGGGTTATGGGCCAGTTCCGCTGGCCTTTCTTCGCAGCCGAGGGCTGCTCGGGAATTCTCCCGGCGCGCCATGACGGGAGCATGAGAGATGCCGGGGCCTACCCGAGATGCGCCGTGATTGCCTGATTGACGAGGTCGGGAGACTCCAGCGCCACCGCGTGGCCCGCTCCCTCGACGACCAGAAGCGTTGCACCGGGAATCGCCTGGGCGATGAGTTCGGAATCAGGCACCAGCAGATCTTCGGAAGCAGCGATCACCAGCGTGGGCACCGAGATCCGTGAAAGGTCCGCACTCCGCGAATTCGACCAGCTCAACATGCCGGTGATCATCCGATCGAGCGTGGTTGCAGGAACCCGCGCCACGGTTTGTGCGAGCCCACGGAGCGTACGCGCCCGGGCAGCGTCATCGGCCAGGAAGGACGCGGAGAAGAACCACGGCATCAACGCCGCCGCCAGCGTCTCGGGATCGGCCTGGGCCGCCAGGCGTGGCCAGGCGTCGCCGAGCGCGCGAAGTCGCGGCGATACGTCAACGAAGGGTGTGATCAGGGTCAGTGTCTTCGCGCGCTCAGGGTGGTTCAATGCCAGCTCCAATGCAGCAGCAGAGCCAAGGCTCGCCCCGATGACGTGGGCGGACCCCGGGTAGGTCGCCGTGGCATCCGCAGCCATCTGTGCGACGTCGTAGCTTTCGCTACTCGGTGAATCCGAAAAACCCACTCCTCGTGGATTGACGCCGTGAACCCGGAATCGCTCGGCGAGCAGCGGAATCTGTCGGGCGAACGCAGAGACATCGGTTCCGAGCCCCGGAAGCAGCACCACTGGGTCACCCGTGCCCGAAGTCAAAACCTCGAGGGATACACTGCTGTCCACCGGCACCAGGGCCTCGCGCGCCTTCGCGTAGACTTCGACATCCTGCTTGGTCACGCGGCCGTTCGGTCCGGTCCCCGCAACCTCCTGTGGGTCGAGTCCGAACTTCCGCGCGGCGGCGCGAGCTGCCGGTGCGATCGGCTTTCGGGCGCCCGCTCCCGAGCTCGCGGCGCCAGGTTTCGGGTCGGAGTCTCCCTTCACCCGAAGCCCGCGATCGCCCTTCATCTCGGGGCGGTCTTCCGTCGCGTGAAATGCGCCGGCGTCGAAGGGTTCGTCTGCGGTCTCGGTGATCGCGGCAAGCAGCGTGCCGCACGGTACGGTGTCCCCCTCTTCGACGTAGATGTGTCGAAATACTCCCGAGGCCGGCGCTTCGATCTCGACTTCGGCCTTTTCCGATTCGATGACCAACACGACCTCGCCCTTCTCGACAGCTTTGCCGGGCTCGAGGGGCCAATCGGTAACGGTGCCTTCCTCCATCGTCATGCCGAGTTTCGGCATCGAAATCGCGGTGGCCATATCGCTCAGCCCATCTGCCCGACGGCGTCGAGAACGTCCTGGGCCGAAGGAAGGAACGCTTGTTCGAGCACCGCGCTGAAGGGCACGGGGGTGTGGGGTGCCGTGACACATTTGACGGGCGCCTGGAGGAAATCGAAGCCCTTGTCGACGCACACGGCGGCGATATCGCGTGCGATGGAGCAGCGCGGTGTGGACTCGTCGATGATGACCATCCGGCCCGTCTTCTCGAGCGAGGTCAAAATCGCTTCGTCGTCCAGGGGCGACAGAGACCGGAGATCAACCACTTCGGCGCTGGTCCCGGCGCCTTCGAGCGCCTTGGCCGCCTTCATCGCGATGCGGACAGTTGCACCAAAGGCGACCAGGGAAACGTCGCTGCCTTCCCGAACGATATTCGCTTTTCCGAGGGGGATCTCGTAATCGCCCTCAGGCACTTCGCTCGACTGGTTCAAAATTCCCTTCGGTTCACAGAAAATCACCGGGTCATCGTCGCGGATCGCTGCGAGAAGAAGGCCTTTTGCGTCGACCGGGTTCGAGGGGATGACGGTCTTGAGGCCCGGGATGCCCGTCGTGATCCAGTAAAGGGACTGTGAATGCTGGGCAGCGGCCTGCATCCCAGCGCCGCTCACGGTGCGAACAGTAAGGGGCACCTTTACTTTGCCACCGAACATGTAGCGGAGCTTCGACGCCTGGTTGAGCAGGGGGTCGAGGGAAGTGCCAAGAAAATCCATGAACATCAGCTCCGCGATGGGACGCAGTCCCGTTGCCGCCGCGCCCACCGCGGTGCCGATCAAGCCCATCTCCGCAATCGGGGTATCGCGCACCCGGTTCATGCCGAACTCGCCGACGAGACCGCGCGTGGTACCCAGCACGCCACCCATCTCTTCGGTTCCGTCTTTCGAACGATCGCCACCGCCGGCTACATCTTCGCCCATCAAGATGACCGTGGGATCGGTTCGCATCGCGATCGCGATGGCCTCGTTGATCGCGCCACCCGTGCTCAGTATGCGGCTCATCCTTCGTACCTCACGTAGACATCGGTGAGAACTTCGGCAATCGAGGGCAGCGGCGCCGCTTCGGCTTCCTCGACGGCTTCGTTCAATAGGGCCGCGACTTCGCCATCGATACGCCTGAACTCATCGGGCTCGACAACTCCCGCTTCGCTCGCCTTGGTTTCAAAGATGTCGAGGGGATCCCGGTTCTGAATCCACTCTTCGGCCTCTTCCTTGTTCCTGTAGGGGGTCTGATCGCCGACGTAGTGGCCGTAAAACCGGTAGGTCTTGCACTCGAGCAAAGTCGGGCCCTCGCCCTTGCGCGCCAACGCGATGGCCTCGCCCGCCTTTTCGTAGACATCAAAGAAGTCCATACCGTCTGCGATGACCGCACGCATTCCGTAGGAGCTCGCACGATCCGCGATGTCTTTTACTGGAACCACGAACTCGGTCGGCGTGAACTCACCGAAGCCATTGTTTTCACACACGTAGACTACCGGCAGTTCCCAGTTCGCGGCCATGGTCAGCGATTCATGGAACTGACCCTGGTTGGTTGCCCCATCGCCAAAGAAGCTCACCGCGACATTTTCTCTTCCCAGGACCTGGGCGGTGAGCGCCGCACCGGTGACCAGGGGAATGCCGCCGCCGACGATGCCATTTGCCCCGAGCATGCCCTTGTCGATATCGGCGATATGCATCGATCCACCCTTCCCGCGATTGGTGCCGGTGGACCGACCGAACAGTTCAGCCATCATTGCCTTGACGTCGACCCCCTTTGCGACGCAGTGGCCGTGCCCGCGATGGGTCGACCCGACGATATCCGCCTCCGCCAGCTGTGCGCAGACGCCAACTGCGATGGCTTCTTGCCCAGCATAGAGGTGCATAAAGCCGCCAATTTTTCCCGCGGAAACGAGTTCGTGGAGTTTTTCTTCGAACGAGCGAATCGTTCGCATCCGCCGATAGATCTCCGCTAGCTCGGGTCCTGTAAATCCCATCGCATACTCCTCATTTCTGGCAATTGACGCCGTCTAGTCCGAGCCCTTCATAGGAACCCGCAATGACCAGGCGACACTATAGGTGTCTTGTACGGCCAAGTGTGTAGAACGGACCATCGATCCTCCTGTCCGCGCTCCCCGCGATGGCCAATAATCGCGTAGCCAAGCGAATCCGATGGCACCCCGGGGATATCGTATCGAGCCTCCATTTCTGCTCCTCGTTATCTCTGATATCTCCGGGGGAACTCTTCAGCGGCTCTCTAGCATTCCGTCTGGTATCTGCCTCACCGGGATTTTTGGAGCAAGATCCAAAGGGTTTTTTATAGGCAGGTTTCCTATGCTGCTGCCGGATTCTAAATAGATGAAAAGGGGTGAGTCATGGGGCGTCTTCTCCGTTTCAGTTTCGGTTTTCTCGCGTATGTTTTCTTCTTTGCCAGCTTTCTCTATCTGATCGGTTTCGTCGCAAATGTATATGTGCCACGCACCATCGATTCCGGGCCTGCCGCATCTCCCGCGTTCGCTGCGACGATCAATCTCGCGCTGATTCTGGTCTTTGGTATTCAACACAGCGTCATGGCGCGCCGCGGGTTCAAAGCTGCCCTCACGCGCATATGGCCTTCGGCGATCGAGCGAAGCTTGTATGTGGCGCTGACCGCCGTTGCCTTGTTTCTGCTCTATCGGTTCTGGCTTCCATTGCCGGCGCTCGTATGGTCGGTGGAGAGCGAAAGTCTGCGGACATTGCTGCAAATCGTGTCTGCCCTGGGTTGGGCGATCGTGCTGGTGTCGACTTTTCTGATCAATCACTTCGAACTCTTTGGGCTTCGGCAGATCTGGGCTGATATGCGGGGTGTTGCCGCTCCCCAGGCGGCGTTTCGGGAGCCATTGTTTTACAAAGCCGTCCGCCACCCGATCTATTCCGGATTTCTGCTCGCGTTTTGGGCCACGCCGGACATGAGCCAAGGGCACCTTCTCTTTGCGATTGGCATGACGGTCTACATCCTTGTCGGCATTCGCTACGAAGAAAGGGATCTGACCGAAATTCTTGGCTCCGATTACAGCGAATACCGCCAACGCGTGGGGATGCTTGTGCCGGGGCTTGGTAAGCACCGTTAGGTGGTGATTCGCGGCACCTTCAATCCTGCCCACGGGCCCCGGATTACTATCGAGATCCCCTGTTCAAGGTGAGAACATTCAAGCCGGGTTCTGGCACCACGTCTGTGTATCAGTGTTATGACAAGCCCCCCATGGAGTCCGCGACGGGACTGTTCATGAGCGTCTCCCCGGTTTTTGCGGCATCCGTCCGCCCGGTTCGCGGCTCGGGGTCGCGCTGATTTAGCACAGGTCGCCGCGGCGGAAATTCTCTGTGAAGTGCTTCACAGTCGGCTTATGCGCTGCCTTCGCCGCCCCAGGGCGAGC
>DUCN01000052.1 GCA_012959805.1 Myxococcales bacterium
CCCGCCTCTGATCCGGCTCCCCGGGGTCGGATGGCCCGTAGGGCGCGACCTGGACGGACCCAGCCTCAGTCCGGTTCGACGGCCAGGAGCGCCGCACCCAGCGCCCCGGCATCGGCTCCCAGCTGGGCCAGCACCACATCCACAACCGGGCGGGCGTCGGCTCCCGGCAGGAGGCCGACCAGTGCCGCGGCCACGCCTGCCCGCAGGGGCTCGCCAACATCGGCCAGCCCGCCACCCAGCACGACGCGGGACAGGTCCAGGAGCACGACCAGGTTGGCCACGCCCCTGGCCACCTCGGTGCACCAGCCGGTGAAGACGGCCTGTGCTCCGGGATCGTCGCCCGCACGGGCGGCGACCACGTCGTGGCCTGTGATCGCCTCGACGGACCCGGCCAGCTGGATGCCAGCGGGGAACGTCCCAGCCGATGCCGCTTCGCGCCCCAGTCGTCCCAGGGCATTGCCCGAGGCGTAGTACTCCCATGGCCCGCGGTGTCCGGTGAGGTGCACCGGGCCGTCGGCCGACACGACCATGTGCCCGGGCTCTCCCGAGAAGCCGTTGGCACCCCTGTGGAGCAGTCCTCCCAGGACGAAGCCGCCACCGATGCCCGTGCCCAGGGTGACCATGGCGAAGTCGTCGCAGTCCCGGCCCGCGCCCAGCCTGGCTTCAGCGAGCGTGGCGGTGGTGGCGTCGTTGCCGACGGCGACCGGTAGCCCGACGGCGCGTTCCAGGTCCGGGCCGACCGGGTGGCCGACTGCGCCGGGCAGGTTCGGCGACCAGGCGAGGGTTCCGGAGCGCCCGGCCAGCCCGGCGATTCCCAGGCCCACGGCACGCACCGGTGTCGGGCTGCGTTCCCGGAGGCCGTCCACCATCCTCGCCAGGTTGTCCACCAGCGTGGGCCCGTCGCCCTCGCTGGTGGTGCGTTCCCGTCCGACGATGGCCCAGGTGGTCGGGTCCACCAGCAGTGCAGATGCCTTGGTGCCCCCTATGTCGATGCCGATCAGCATGTTCCCGAGGCTAGGACGGTCCCGTCGGCTCAGCGCCCGATCCCGGTCAGGTCGACCAGCACGGCGGCGTTCCGGTCGCCGCCCACCACGTCGCCCGGTGCCCGACCGGCACCCCGGATGATCCGTCGCCTGAGGGCCGCCGAGACGGTGTCGATGGCCAGCACCACCACGATCGTCATGAGCAGCACGGCGCCCACGGCCGGGAAGTTCCGGAACACCAGCTGCGACACCAACTCGGAACCCACGCCGCCTGCGCCGATCATGCCCAGTACGGCCGAGGCCCGGACGTTGATCTCGAACCGGAACAGCCACTGCGATGTCACGACCGGCAGGATCTGGGGCAGCACGCCCCAGCGCATGCTCGATGCCCACCGACCCCCCGTTGCGGCCACGGCCTCCAACGGTCCCTCGTCGATTCCCTCGATGGCCTCGGTTGCCCACTTGCCCAGGGTCCCGATGGAGTGAACGCCGATTGCCAGTGCCCCGGCCCACGGTCCCAGACCGGTGATGGGGATGAGGATCATGGCCAGGATCAGTTCAGGGACGGCCCTGATGACGTTGAACATCTGGCGGACCGGAACGCGCACCCAGACCGGTGCGACGTTGCCGGCGGCCAGGAAGGCCAGGGGCAGCGAGGCCAGGGCACCTATGAGGGTGCCTATCCAGGCGATGTGGACAGATTCGAAAACCTTGCCGACCACGCCGCGCTCGGCGGCCTCGGCGAAGGCCGGCGGGAACATGCGACGGAAGATGTCCCAGGCATCGCCGGGGGCACCGAGCAGCCGGTCGACGGTGACCTCCAGTCCGGTGATCGACCAGCCGACGGCGAGGACCAGCAGGGCGCCCATCGCCAGGCGCCGTCTGGCCGTTCCGGTCGGCGCTGCCGGCCTGCCGTCGGTTCCGGTCGTCGGGCCGGTCGCCATGTCAGACCAGCCGCCTTCGGACGGCCACGCTGACCTGCTCGATGACGATGACGACCACGAACACGAGCAGCAGGATGCCCAGCACCCGGTCGAACCTGAAGTACTGGCGCTGGGCTTCGATCACCCGGCCTATGCCACCGGCGCCGACCAGGCCCAGCACCACCGATGCGCGGATGTTCAGCTCGAACACGTACAGGCCGTAGGCCACGTACTCGGGTAGCACCGTCGGCAGGACCCCGGTTCGGATCACGGGCAGGTGGCGGCCACCGGTTGCCCTCGCCGCCTCGAGGGGCCTGGGATCAGCACCATCCACCGTCTCCGAGAACAGCTTCACCATCACCGCCAGCGAGAACACCGACAGGGCCCACGAGCCGGCGAACGCCCCGATGCCCACGGCGGTGACGAGGAGCTTCGCCCAGAACAGGTCGGGCACCGCCCGCACCACGTTCATGACCGACCGACTCACGATCATGGTCGGACGGTTGGGGCTGGTCAGCGGCGACATGGTGAAGGCCAGTGGCAGGGCCAGGCCGCAGCCCACGAGGGTCGCCACCACGGCTATCTGGAATGTCTCCAGGAGGGGGTCCAGCACGTTGTGCCAGTCCAGCACCCAGTCCCACGGAACCGGCCAGAACTTCTCCCAGAGGGGGTTCGACCAGACGTTCCAGAAAGTGGAGATGTCGAACCCGACCTGGCGGCCGGCGAACACGGTGTAGGTGATCAGGACTCCGACGACGACCCAGGTGCGGGCACCGGGGCGTGGACGGGTCGGCCTGGCGGCGATCGTCGGTCCGTTCACCCCGTCGGCTCGTCGTCCACGGCGAGGAGGTCGTCATCCGTGATGGCCCTGCCGTAGATGTCCCGGAAGGTCTCGTCGGTGACGTCGGCTATGTCGCCGTCGAATACCACCTCGCCGTCGCGTAGCCCGACCAGGCGGCGGCCGAACTCCCGGGCCAGGTCCAGGTAGTGGAGGTTCACCAGGGTGGTGATGCCCAACTCCCGGTTGATGCGCCTCAGGTCGCCCATGACCTGACGGCTGGTCACCGGATCCAGGGCGGCCACCGGCTCGTCGGCCAGCATCACAGATGGCTCCTGGGCCAGTGCCCGGGCGATCCCCACCCGTTGCTGCTGGCCCCCGGAGAGGTCTGCGGCCCGGACGTACGCCTTCTCGACGATGCCGACCCTCTCGAGGGCCTGCATGGCGATCTCGGTGTCTGTCGCCGGCCAGAGGCCGATCGTGGAGCGCCAGGCCGGAACCGACGCCAGACGACCCATCAGCACGTTGTTCAGCACCGAGGTGCGGTTCACCAGGTTGAACGTCTGGAAGATCATCCCGATCCGGGACCGGATGGCCCGCAGTTCGGCGCTCTGGGCCCCGACCACCTCGGTCCCATCGATGGTGATGGATCCCGAGGTAGCGGGGACGAGGCCGTTCAGGGCCCGCAGGAGCGTGGACTTGCCTGCTCCGGAGAGACCGACGATCACGACGAACTCACCGTCGTCGATCCTGAGGTCGACGTTGCGCAGTGCCCGGACACCGCCCCGGTAGGTGACCGAGACGTCGCTAAACCGGATCACGGTCGGCGCGCTGCGTTCTGTCGGTGGTCGTCGGCTACCCGTCCAGAAGTCAGCCCACGGGTTCGGTGATGCCCAGGGCCTCGGCGGCCTTGCGTACGACGTCGAAGTCGGACTCCACAGCCCGACGGATCGACGTCCAGCCGTAGGTCTCGTCGAACACCGCCTCGCCCTCCTCGGTATCCAGGTAGGCGGCGATGACGTCGTAGATGGCGGTCCTCAGCGAGGCCGGCAGAAGGGTGCTGGCGGCCACCACGTCGTTGGGGACCTCCGAGGTGATGTTGAAGACGATCACCTTCTCACCCACGTCGGTCTTCTCCTTGCGGAGCGAACGACGGGCGTCGTCGTAGGACACTCCCACGTCGGCGTCACCGTTGTAGACGGCGACGACGGCTGCGTCGTGACCACCCGTGAAGATCGGGATGATGTCCTTGACCGGATCGATGCCGGCCTCTATGAGCTGCAGGGCCGGGAACAGGTAGCCGGAGGTCGACGACT
>DUCN01000053.1 GCA_012959805.1 Myxococcales bacterium
CCGCCCCGGAGACGCTCTCGCCGAAGCTCGTGGAATCGAAGGATCCCGACCAGGCGATATTCGACTCGAGGGTGGCGTCGGGGACGGCGGTGATCAGGGGGTCGATCACGATGGGATAGACGGCTCCGGCATCTTCGACGACCAGCCGCAGAAGGTGCGGGTTGGCAACCTCGATGCGCGATGCGAGGAGCCGGCCTTCCGCGTCCTCCGCAAACAGATCGCCGTACCGAAGCCTCCGACCCGCCTCGGAAATGAGCACGACCGAGGCACCGTCAATAATCGCCCGCGCGTGTGCGACGGTCAGCTCCAACACCAGACTGCCTTCGCCCTGCGAACGCGCCTGGAGCGTGAAGCCTTGCTCGAGACCGCGCGGTGAATTCTCATACCACTCGACGATGCCCGATCGTCGGATCTCGACCCGCGAGGCTGTCTCGGTGACGCGTCCAGCCGCGACGGGTGCCAACATCGAACCGCGCCCGATGCCCACCAGCGACAGTTCGGCCAACCCCGAGCGCCCCTCAATCTTGCGATCGTGAATTCGAATGCCGGTGGGAGCGAACCAGGTACGCAGGCCGTGAGCCCGGTTGGGTGCCTGTAGTCCACCTTCGGTTTCGCTCGCCTGGTACTCGGCTGCGGCGATCGCGCGCTGTACGCCACTCCACCACTCCCCGCTCGTGCCTGTCGAGGGAGAGAGCTCAGCAGACATCACCTGGCAGTCGTAGCCAGGCAGTCCTTTTCCAGTGGCGCAACTCTCCTGGCTCGGGGATCCGCTCGCGGTGTAACTCGAAAGCACAAGCCATCCGACTGCGAACATTGCAGCAGATGAGGGTGACCCCTTTGGGAACAAGCGTCGTCGCAGGTCACGTCGTTGGCACGTGCGGCGGAGAACCTCAGCTCCGGCAAGCCTGGCGTTTGGGAGGAGAAATGCGCGCAGGCGATCCACACCCGCCGCAACCCACCGTGGAAAAAAGGCAAGCGTGAGCGCAACGGCGATGGCCGAGTCGCGCAGTAGGCGCATTGGGGTTGGTGCGGTTGTTCGCATAGCAAGGCATCCCAAGCCGAGTCCCCTCGCGACGACTCCCCCCCCAATATATCACAAGAACAGCAACGTACACACGGGTCAGAAACGGCGTGCGCGCCCGTTCTGCCCCGTCGCAGGATCGTGGGAAACCAGCGCCAAGACGCAAAAACCAAGAGATTGCGCGGGCAACATGAAGGTGAACTTCGGGTTTGGCACCGCAGGTACCGGCCGCCTTCCCGGGCATCATCGATCCCGATCTCGATGACTCCGACGACAATGGTTACGCCGAGGTTCAGGGTCGCGTCATCAACCCGCCGTTCTCCTTTGGTTCGGGCGGCGTCGAGCTCGTCGGCAAGGAGATGACCCAGGACCTGCAGGCGCAGAAGGCGCTGGCAGAAGCCAATCCTAGTACCTCGGTGGATCTCGAATCCAAGGGTGTGAGCTTCGGCTCGATCTCCCATGATGGCGTCGGCTTCAACTTCTCCCAGGTCGAGGGCATCGGCCCGGATCTCGTCGTTCGGCCCTTCGGCCGCACGGGCTGCTGCGCCACGGTGCGCGAGTTCGATACGGGCGCCATGCAGTTCCATCACGGCATCCAGCCCGTCGAGGTCGTGGGCGCTGGCGTCGATGCGGATGGCGACGGCGTCGCGGACGAGCTCCTCGAAGGCGAGCTGTCGGCGATGCACATCTTCCAGGTTTCGCTGGAGCGACCTCGCCAGAAGAAGGTCTCCAAGCAAACGCCCCAGGAGCGGGCCGGGTCCGATGTGTTCAATGACATCGGTTGTGCCGATTGCCACGTGCGGGAGTTCGTAACCAACAGCAAGCACCTGACCCTCAGCCTGCCCGAGGTGATGGAGGACCCCAGCGCCAACGTGTACTTCTCGATCAACCTGACGCGCTCGGCGCCGGGCTTCAGGCGTTCCGGCTCGGGCGTCGTCGTTCCGCTCTTTGCGGACCTGAAGCTCCACGACATGGGCCCGGACCTGACCGAGGAGACCGGCAATTCGCTCTTCCAAACCGCGCGGCTCTGGGGAATCGCCGACACGGCTCCGTACCTGCACGATGGACGCGCGCTCACGCTAGGCGAAGCCATCAGCGAGCACGGGGGCGAAGCGCAGGCGAACGCCGATGCGTTCGATGCGCTCAGCGCGGCAGATCACGACGCGCTGATCGCGTTCCTCAAGACCCTCAGGACGCCGCGGTCTCCCAACAAGAATCTCTAAGTGAAGACCTGGGAGTAGACTCGATCTGAGTCGCACGACCACGGCGCCAGAGCGAGGCACACGCCACGCTCCGGCGCTCTGCGTTCGGCCCCCTCGCACCTGTTGCTCAGTGACAGCTCGTGCGAGATTGAGTACAGATCTCGTTCGACTACTGGAGAACCGCTGTGAGTCTTCGATCGCTGATGCTCGCCGCCGTAATGCTCGTCGTCGGCATCGGCATCGGCCTCTACCTGCGAGGCGATCCACCTCCGCAGCCGGACCGAGTGAGGACGGCAGCGGCCGCAGCGCCGTCGGGCACAGCGACGAACGGCGAATCGAGGCCGGAGGGTGAAACGGGGACGCGAACCCTGTCTGAGGCGAGACTCGGGCGCTTAGGGGGACAGGACTCGTCGTTGGACGGCGCGGAGAGAGCGCTGGACACAAGCCTTCGAGCCCAGGGAGCACGAATGGTGGGGTTTTCTGCGACGTTCTGCTTTGCAGCCGCATCCCTCAAGGCCTCGGTCGCCACCCTCGACATCTACGATCGAGAAGACGGTTTCGAGATGATCCAGCGAGTCGGCGAGCGGCTTCGGTCCGGACTGCAGTCGGCGGCCACCGCATCCGGCCATCGAATCCGACAGTCGGGACCCGTCACGATGCCGACCCTGCTCTTCGAAGAGGATCCCAATCTCGAAAAGGGACGTTGCTTTTCTGGCGGGGCGGCTCTGCGCGGGTCCCTCTTACACCCGACCTGAACTGGTTCCTGAACACGGCCCATGATGACGCCGCCATCGCCGAGGCGATCCAGATCGCAGCCGAGGCGTTTCGCACGACGCCGGGCTGATCCGCCATCAACCGTCAATCGGGCGGATTGAATGCTGTGTTTCGGCGGATTGTGACCTGTCTTTTCAACCAGAAATCGGCCGTTTTTCGACTAAATCTGACTGCCGGCCAGCACGGTAGCAGGCAGATACGCCCCGATCTCACCTGAATACGTAACGTTTTTAAATACTTGAGATTCTCATCAAGTATTTCGCAAATCTTTCGATCTACTCTTTAAATTGGGAAGAAATCCCAGTATGATTTGAATACACATTGGGAATATTTCCCATTTTAAAGCGGGCTGGAGACAAGCCCAAGCCAGTCGCCTGGACGAGCAAACAAGGGTGACGAGGAGACAAGCCATGACAGTCAAATTCTTTCGAGCATCGATCCTGGGCACCGCAGCCTTGGCGCTCATCTGCACCGGATCAATGAATGCAGCGGCCACGCCGCCGGATGACGGCCCGGGCCGCAGCATGGTGGATCGGTCAGACGACATCGGATCCGACGGGCTCACGCGGCGCGGAGGCGGCTCTATCGATGACAGCCAACCCGGCGTCGACTCCCGAGATGATTCAACGATGGATCGACAGGGGCGCGGACGTGGCGATGGTCACGCAGATCGATCGGACCGGTCAGGGCGATCCGATCATACAGATCGTTCCGACCGTGCCGAGCGATCGGAACGTGCAGACCGTGAGGAACGTGCCGATCGCCCGGAGCGTGCAGACCGTGAGGAACGTGCCGATCGCCCGGAGCGTGCAGACCGTGAGGAACGTGCCGATCGCCCGGAGCGTGCAGACCGTGAGGAACGTGCCGATCGCCCGGAGCGTGC
>DUCN01000054.1 GCA_012959805.1 Myxococcales bacterium
CATACCAATCGCGCTCCCATGCACATCATGGGCGGCACCGTGATGGGCAAGAGTCCCGCCGACTCGGTGACCAACAGCTATGGCCAGGCCCACGATCTGCCGAATCTTTTCATCGGCGGCGCGGGCCTCTTCCCCACGTCGGGCGGAGTGAACCCAACCTTCACCCTGCATGCCTTGGCGGCGCGGTCGGCCGAGTACTTGGTGAAGAATTGGAATTCGGCGATCGGCTAGCTGCCCGGCGTTTCCACGCATTGGAGCGCCATCTCGCCTCCCTCAAAAAGGAGGCCCTGGCGGCCGGTCTGTCCGGCGTCACTTCGCTCCCCCTCAGTTCGATCCTGAGGGGATAGTCCATCGTTCACGATGACCGATCGAAGCGTTCACGTTGGCCCGAAACGGGCAGGGTGGGAACATCCGCGCCGCGTGTCGCGAACATAACGTCACGGAGCAGACGTTCTACCGCTGGCGTAGGAAGTTCGGTGGGATGGATGTATCGGAAGCGAAGAAGCTGCGTGAGCTTGAGCGTGAGAACACGGAACTGAAGAAGAGGCTCGCGGACCTTTCATTGGATGGAAGACCTTGGGCTCGCGTGTCGGACGCGAACAGGTCCGTCTGCTTCGTCGTCGAGAAGGCCTGAGGGTGCCGCAGAAGTCCGTGAAGCGACGTCGGCCCGGCACCAGCACGATCGATCCGCACAAGGCCGAGTATCCGAACCACGTTTGGAGTTACGACTTTGTCGCGGATCAAACGAGCGATGGGAAGACGCTTCGTTTCTCAACCGCGATCGATGAGTTCACCCGACTAGCACTTTGGAATGTCTGAATGCTGCTGACGGGATACAGCTGAGGCAGCGAAGTGGTTTCGCAAGGCTGCGGAGCAGGGGGATGCGAATGCTCAGTACTCCTTAGGGGTGATGTACGCGTTGGGTGATGGCATCACACATGACTACGTTCTTGCTCACATGTGGACAAATCTTGCTCTTGCGCAGGGAACTGAAAATGCGAATGAGGTCATGGAAATACTCGTCAATGGGATGACGAAGGAAGACATCTCGAAAGCGCAGAAGATGGCGAGTGCGTGGCAGGAGAAGCATTCATCGGGGGTCGGGCAATGACATCGTCACTTCTGGTTGGAACACGACGATTGTTGAGTGGCGCGATGGCGATCGGGGTTCTGCTTCTGTGAATCGTCTTCGCGTCTTCTTCTCTTTTGACATTTTGAACTCCCGGAGAAGGACTAGCTTCCGCCATTGAGTCCACTTTTTCGTGCAGGGTCAAAGCGCCAATCGGAAGACAATGAGGCTCGTCTTCTCTTGTCTTCTCGCCCAGCCCGAGCAGTCCGAACCCGAGGAGGAGTGCGGTGGAGGGTTCGGGGATCGGGCTGACTGATTGTTCTGAGACGTATCCAGTGATCCAGGATTGACGGGTCGAGTTCCGTCGGGCTATACAAGGACGGACCCCCCGATCGAAGTAGGTGTGACTGAATACGAATTTTGCAGCCGGCCTCTCCATGATGTCGCTGCTGCGGCCATTTGCGTTGAGGCAGACTCGCGGCGACACGAACTTTTCGCGTTTGTGACGCCATCGGCGGAGTCTCCCCTGCAGCCTGCGGGGGGCGACCTGCCCACCCGGCGACTCACGCGATGACCCGATATTTCGCACATGATCCTGAATCGATTGGGCTCTCGGTCTCCGCAATGGTTTGGCGGTCGGGCAAGTTATTGCTGATGCGTCGATCGGATAACGGCTATTGGGGGCTGCCCGGAGGTTTCGTCGAGCCTGGCGAATCGGTTGCGGATGCGGTCCGGCGCGAGGTCTTCGAAGAAACGGGCTGGTCGGTCGAACTCGGTGGATTGATTGGCGTGTACTCTGACCCGGAGACCCAGGTCGTGGAGTACCCATCGGGTCGTGGGCGGGTGCAGGTGGTGAATTTGTGTTTTCGGGCGGAGGCGCTCAAGCAGGGCGAGCCGACGACGCCGGAGGAGACACTCGAGATGGGATTTTTTGCAGCGGAATCACTGCCATTGCCCTTTGTGCCGATTCATTCGGTGCGCGTAGAGGATGGGCTGGCGAGACGGGTCGAGGCTGTGGTGCGATGAGAATTTCGGGTGAAATGGACGAGAAAATGAGTTGCGAAGCCGCTAGGTTTTTCGCGAGGGGGAGCCAGGAATGAGTGCGAGACAGACCAAGTACATCTTCGTGACAGGGGGCGTGATGTCGTCTCTTGGAAAGGGTCTGGCTTCGGCTTCGATCGGTGCGCTGCTTGAGGCGCGCAATATTGGTGTCACGTTCCTGAAACTGGATCCTTATCTCAATGTTGATCCCGGAACCATGAACCCGTTTCAGCATGGCGAGGTCTATGTCACTGAGGACGGTGCCGAGACCGATCTCGACCTCGGTCATTACGAACGATTCACAAACGCCAAGCTCGGCAAGGTGAATAACATGACCGCCGGCCGAATCTATGATTCGGTTTTGTCGCGCGAACGACGCGGAGACTATCTCGGCGGAACCGTGCAGGTCATTCCGCATGTGACGGATGCGATCAAGGAGGCGATCGGCGCAGCCGCGGAAGGCGCCGATGTTATTCTCGTTGAGATCGGGGGAACCGTCGGCGATATCGAGTCGCTGCCCTTCCTCGAGGCGATCCGACAGTTCCGGGCCTCGGCAGGTCGTGAGAACTGCTGCTTCATTCACGTCGCACCGGTTCTCTATCAGTCCACAGCTGGTGAGGTCAAGACGAAGCCGGTCCAGCATTCCGTTAAGGAATTACAGTCCGTGGGGTTGGCTCCCGACATTATTTTGTGTCGAACGGATCGGTTCTTGTCGAAGGCGATCAAGGCCAAGATCGCGCTCTTTTGCAATGTCGATGAAGACGCTGTGATTACGGCTAAGGACGTCGAATCGATCTACGAAGTGCCGCTCACATTCGCGAAGGAGCACCTCGACGAGAAGATCGCGCAGATCCTCAATATGTGGACGGGGCGACCCGATCTTCGGCATTGGGAGCGCCTCTTCAATACGCGACGGAATCCAGATCGTGTGATCAAGGTTGGGATGGTCGGGAAATATGTCGACCTGACGGAGAGCTACAAGAGCCTGAACGAAGCGCTCTATCACGGTGGATTTGCGTGCGCCTCTGAGGTTCGCATTGAGTATTTCGATTCCGAGAAGCTCGTGGACACGAGTGTGCTGTCAGGACTCGACGGAATCCTTGTTCCCCATGGCTTCGGTTCTCGCGGCGTCGAAGGGAAGATCCGGGCGATTCAGTATGCGCGCGAGAATGAAATCCCCTTCCTCGGGATTTGTTTCGGAATGCAGCTCGCCTGTTGTGAGTTCGCGCGAAACGTTGCCGGTCTCGAAAGTGCGAATTCCACGGAAGTCGATCCCGAGACGCAGCATCCCGTCATCGACCTACTACCGGAGCAGAGAGACATCGAGGACAAGGGCGCGACGATGCGCCTTGGTGCCTATCCATGCGTGTTGACGCCCGGTTCGAAATCAGCCATCGCCTACGGCGCGACCGAAATCTCCGAACGACATCGCCATCGCTACGAGTTCAACCCAGAATATCGCGAGCGCCTCGAATCCGCTGGACTGGTCTTTTCGGGGTCGAGCCCGGACGGCCGTCTCGCCGAGGTGGTCGAGCTGCCGAACCATCCCTTCTTTATCGCTTCGCAATTCCACCCCGAGTTCAAGTCGAAGCCCTTCGATCCGCACCCGCTCTTCGAAGCCTTCGTGCGTGCCTCAAGCAAGCTGAACGCTGCGAAGCCGACAACGGCCACGTCCGGCCCCGGGGCGGCAGCGGACGAGGGGACGCGCTAAAACCTCTCTCTTCTCACGGCCGCGAGAGTCATCGAGTGTCGTGGGGCGTTAGCTCAGCTGGTTAGAGCGCCGTGTTCACACCGCGGAGGTCGGTGGTTCGAGTCCACTACGCCCCACCATTTTTTCGCGAACGCTCATTTGGCAGAGCGGTCGGAGTCTCGCCTTCGGGTGGCTGCGCTGATTGTTTGGTGGATGACCGTGGCCCGGTAGCTCAGCTGGATAGAGCACTAGCCTCCGAAGCTAGGGGTCGCGCGTTCGAATCGCGCCCGGGTCACCATCTACTTTACACACGTCGCAGAGCCTTTGATTTGAGAGACTAGCTTCGGGGAAGAAGCGGTCGGGGGAGCTGGCCGGCCCCGCGATACTGGTACTGGCAAGCCCAAGAAAACGGTACCAGCCGTTTAGTTAGGGATTTCGCTTGTTGACCTGCCCCGAAAACCTGTTCCAATTGAAACGTTAGTTTCTGGCCTAAGTCGGGACTCTGGGGACCCAGTCCCCAGACCCTAAGAACTGCTCGGGAGTCTTTTCCCCAAGCGAACTGTGCGGTCGGAACTCATTGTACTCCTGGCGCCAAGCTTCGATTCCCGCAGCGGGATTTGCACCTGCGGAGTGTGGAGCCGGAGGTGGAACGGATTCTGGGACCAGAGGATCGCGATCGAAGCTGCGCGTGACTACCTGTCGCTGTCGCGCTTTCGGCTTCGAGTGACTAGAATCCGGGCTGCCATGACCTATCGAATCACTCTGATTCTGATCATGAATTTCACGGCGGTCGCCGCCTTCGCCGAGATGTGGGCTCCCCTCGATGTGGCCCATCAAATGGGTATGTCGAAGGCAGCGATCGAACGTGTGAAGAAAGGCGAGGTCGTCGTCGAGGACCTCGAGGCGTCCAGCGACAAGGACCTCTCGATTGCCATCATCGCGCGCGTCGACGCGCCGCTCGAGGAGATCTACTCGTTCCTCGAGAGCGGCCGTCTCGTCGAGCTCTCGACCGTGACCCTGTCGGCTGGGAAGATCGATACGGCCACCTTCTCGATGGACGCGATGAGTCTTCCCGACGACGTCTTGCAGCAGCTCGTCGATGAGCCCGAGGACACGTTCTACATGTCCAGCGACGAGCTGGCCTTGATCAAGAGGGCCGCCGTGGACGGCAAGGCGCGAGTGCTCGAGACATACCGGGGCGTGCTTTCCGCACGCGCCAGGGCCTACTGGGAAGAGGGTGTCGCAGGAATCGTGCCCTACGCGGGCAAGGACCGCTCACCGCGGAGAGACCTCGACTATGCCAACGCGGCCGCGAAGAAGCTCATTCAGAATGTCAGCGTCTTGGCCGAGCTCGACGTCGTTCCAGCGCACAGCTCGAGCAGGGCCAGGCATCGGCTGACGTGGGCGGTCCAGAAGGGGCGCGATCGCGCGGCGCCGGTTCTGAACCACCATATTCTCTATGCGGAGAACGATGGCGAAGTCTCGATCGTTCGGCGTTTCTACTCTGGCTACGACTACGATGCTTTGCAGATCGTGACAGGTATCCTGCCCTCGACGGAGCTCGCGTGCGTCGTCTTCTATCTGAACCACACCTACACCGCGCAGGTGGCCGGCTTCGGAGGCAGCGCGAAGCGGTCGATCGGTCGCAAGCTGATGCAGAAGGAACTCGTGGCGGAGATGGAGCGCACGAGGACTGCGATTCGCGACCGCTGAGAAATCCAAGACGATCCACCCGGCACGCTGTGCCGATTATGTTCCATGTTGATGAAGCGTTCGCTAATCGTGCTCGTCTCGCTAGCCGACTACGACGAGGCCGTGCAGAATTGTTTCACGCTCCTCGAAGGGACGCGGACGCTCGAACGATTGCGGCTCGTCTGGTTTGACAATGACTTCGGGGTGCAGTCACTGCCCTGGAAGGACGCCCAAGGCCAAGGACTAACGTTTTGGGTACTTCGTGAGCAGTTTCGCGACCTTCGTGCTCGAGTGATAGACAAGCATCGCGGAGACATTGGTCGTCTCGACCTCCGCGATTTTGCCGACCCCTTTCGCGAAGAACATATACGCCGTATCCGTCACCTTCGCGGGACCAATCTTGATGTTGAACTCGCTACGCATGAGTAGGGCCGGCCATGTTCCGGCCGGCGTCGTCACCTCGTATTGTCCGACGTAGATCAGCTTGGCCTTCAAGTTGCCGCGATAGGAGACGTGGTCGGGCTTGTCGGTCTTGAAGGCCTCGATCTTGCTGTCGATCGTGCGCGTGACCCCCGCCTTCGTCTTGCCAAGCCAGGTCACGCCCGGCTTGAAACGGGAGCTGTACCCGACGTCTAGATCGTCTTCGAGGTATTTGCCGAAGTCGTGATTGCTGTCGATCCTTATGTATTCGACGAACTCGGTCCCAACCGTGCGTTTCCAGATGTCTGCACCATCCTTCTTGGGCATCTTTTCGTAGTGCTCACTCCGAACTTTCATTCCGTCCTTGCCCCCGTGCACGATCTTGTAGTCCCAAGTGCCGGAACCGAGGTTCCCGTATCCGTGGATGTCCGTGAACGGGGGGGCCGGCAACGCCTTGCCGACCACGCCCTTGCCCAGGATTTCGAGGTCCTTGGCGACATCGGGGGGAAGCGGAATCACCGCTGCATCGCTCGCCCGCGCGATGGGAGAAAATGTCGGTGACAGCACGAGCCAGGTCAAAATGATCCATAAGGGCCGGTAGTGGGAAGAGGCTAGGTTTGGTCTCATCCTCATATGCTGGCAGAGCATTGCGAATCCGCAATGCCGCCCGATTGGCGAGCCCAAATAACCGGTACCTCCCGTTTAGTTAGGAATTTCGCTTGACCCTCGAGCGGCTTCCCTTTGCTGTTGTTCCCATTGTTCAAAGAACATTTCGGGCGAACGCCCGCTGAGCGACCCATGGGGTTGCTCAAAGTTGTATTCGTAAAGCCAATGCTCTGTCGCTTCGCGAGCCTCTTGAATCGACTCGAAGAGCCAGCGATTCAAACATCCGTCACGGAAGACGCCGTTGAATGATTCGTTATGTCCGTTCTGCCACGGACTGCCTGGATCGATGAACCGAGCATTGATGTGTCGATCTTCGATCCATTCTTGGACCTTCTTCGCTACGAACTCGGGACCGACGATGAGGAGGCCGCGAGTACCAATGCGTCGCACGCGCAGATTGAGCGAAGTCCTCGCGCTACTCAGCCATGTTCGCTGCGCCGAATGACGACCGTCTCGTTGTCGACGATCAGCTCCGCTGTCACGTAGTCACGTTCCGCCGAGAGAGCCGTCGTTTCGCCATTGGACCGGGTCATCACCCAGCCTTCGGTCGAATCGATATTTGTGACGCGTACGCGCGTGCGGCTGCCGTGAACTGCGGCATTCTGCGGATGTGCGGCGAGATGGAGAGCTGTGCCATCCCATCTTGCTTCGCTGAGTGCGACTCGGGGGAAGTCGACTCCGCACACAGTCGGTTCATCGAACTTTCTAAGGTTGGGCTCGTTGAAGATGCGCCGCCATGCACCTTCCGTGCAGATCCAACCTGCCATTGAACGCGCGTTGAGCTGGCCGCGTGGATGGGGCTCGTCGAGATTGAATCCGAGAGTGAACTCTCCTGCTTCGCGGTCCCAGGTTGGCTCGATGTGCTCTTCGGCGGCTTCCCAGATGCGCTGTTTCGTTTCGGGATCGGCAAACTCACCCGCGATTTGAAGGAGCATGGTGGCCGCCGCGGGTTCTTGTACGCCCGAGATCGGTCCATCGCGAAAGACGCCGTTGATAGTCGCTGCCACCTTCCAGCCGGCCTCCGCAACCTCGCGGCGCTGTGGAGCAAAATACCAGACTGGAACGATCAGGCCGAGAGGGCTACGGCCGACATGTTCATCGACGACGGGATCGTAGTAGAGGTCGAACTCGACCGGATTGTCGGCATCCCAGCCGATGTAGTTGGAGGCCGCATACTCCCACCACTGATCGAAGGCGGCGTGGTGATGCGTTCCGAGAATTTGATCGGTGAGCCTCAGACCGAGGCCCGCGCCGCTCAGTCAATAGGGCCAGATCTTCGTGTTTTCACAGTGGCAGCCCATCTGCTGATCATTCCATTGCGCGGCCAGATGAGCGGCCACCGTCGAGTGACTCCAGGTAAAGGTGTTCTCGCCGTCGCGGATCATCTCGAATGGCTGATCCCATTTTGCATCGCCAGAAACATAACGATGAAGACTCATCAGGAGTGTGAAGAACCCTTTGTAGAAGAGCATCCCGTCCGCGGCGATCGGGTCAGCTTGAATACCATACGGGGCGATGCCATTGGCCGTCCAACCGGGTACGTCGTAGTCACCCCAGAGTGCCGGCGGGATCAGGAATCGATAGGCATCCGGGTAGTTCCCGCGTTCGGGGTCATGACCCAATTGCGTCATCCAGTCTGAAGCCGACCACCAGCTCGTGTGCCGCGCGACCAACTCATCCAAAATCGTACTGTAGACCTCGCGCCAGGCGGGGGTTCGATCGCTCATGAGCGCCATCGCGTAGCTCGAGTCGACCAGGTCGAAGCGATGCCACGAAGTCATGGGTTCGCCGGTCGTTTCATCCCAATGAGGATGCGGCCGACCGTCCCGGTCCCAGTTGTCTCGTGTTTTGGTCTTTCGATGCAGGTAGCGAAGCCAGCCGAGAGATCGATCGTCGAGTGCGGTCATCCCTGATCTCCCAGCCCGTCGACTTCTCCCGCGGCTCTGGCGCGATCCAGTCGAGAGGCTTCATCTCCGGGCAGAAACCGGAGTGCTGCGATCGTAAAGAGGGTCGCGATTCCCAGCATGCCCAACGCGTAGGTCATGGCTTGTTGTAGGGCGCGTCCTGATTCCGTGCCCGACGCGCCGATGAAATCGCTCACATACCCGATCAGATAGGGACCGAGAGCCAGACCGATGAAGGTGATCATCATGATGTAGAAAGCTGAGGACAGCGCGCGCATTCGGGGTAGGAGGAGGTCGTTCAGAGTCGTTGCCGCGGGGCCCGTCCACATCGGAGCAAACAAGCTGAAGAAAAAGCTGCAGACGTAAGCGGTCACGACGTCTTCGGTCGTGACAAAAACATAGGCAAAGGGTGACGCGAGAATCGGGGCTACAAGGATGATGATCAGGCGGCCGTTAACTGCTCGCTGCTTGAATAGGTCCGAAAGTACTCCGCCTAACGTCACGCCAATCCATCCGCCCAGGGCAGCACCCAGGCCGAGGAACGTGCCCACTTCCGAAGCGCTGAGGTCATGGACCCGAATCATGTAGGGGGCGCCCCAGAATCCGATCCCGTAGGTGACGAATGCGATGCAGGGCATGCCCCAACAAAGACAGATCATCGTCTTGCACTGGAAAATCATGCAGTAGGTAGGGTAATCGCGAATGCGAACATTCTGGACCCAGGATGCGGCGGCGTAGACGCCTATTCCGAGCGCCGCCCATTGGGCGATGTTGCCTGTGATTTCGATTAACTGGTAGCCGACGCCAGCGATGATCGACAGAAAGAGCAGATTCCATCCCAGCGCTCGGATTCCGCCGATTCTCAATAGGTTGTAGAGGGTGAGTGGGGGTAGGACCGAGACCAGTTCCTCGAAGGCGGCCTTGAAGGGATGGGGATGAGTCTCGGTGGTGATGCCCTCGCTCTGTCCGCGAGTCGGCTCCTTGAGAGTTCGGACCCAGAGGGCCAGAACGATGCCCGGGAGGCCAACTACGAGGAAGGCCGCTTGCCATGCCTTGATGCCCAGCGGTGCCGTCGCGATGTTGGGATAGGCGCCGTTCCACCCATCGACGATCATTCCACCCAGAAACGTTCCGATCCCCGCGCCGATATAGATACCGCTGGAGTAGACGGACAGGGCGGTTGCTCGGACATTGGGTGAAAAATAGTCGGAGAGCATGGAGAACGCGGCCGGCGTCGCGCTGGATTCCCCCACACCGACACCGAAGCGAAAGGCCGCAAGGCTTCCGAAGCTGCGGGCGCTACCCGAGAGCGCCGTCATGACGCTCCAAAATAAGAGTCCGGCTGAGATCAGGTTCTTGCGGACCCAAACGTCGGCAAGTCGGCCGAGTGGAATGCCAAAGATCGCGTAGAAGACGGCGAACGCGGTGCCGTAGAGGAAGCCGATCTCGGCGTCCGAGATTCCGATATCGGCTTTGATCTCTTCCGCGAGGATCGACAGGATCTGGCGGTCAATGAAATTGAAAACGTAGACGAGGACTAATACGAAAAGGACGTACTTGGCATATCGGCCGCCGATCGGCGGGTCGGATGACGTGTTTTCTGGCATAGGCTCCGTCTGCGATCTCTAGCCTGGAAAGCCTACCAAGATGTGGAGGACATAGCGCGCAGGTATTCTTTGTATGAGACCGGCCTCCAGGCAATCTCGGGCGTTTCGACATTGAGGATGTCTGCACCGTCGAGCTCACTGACGTAGCCTCTGCATGAGATGATTCGAAGGCGCTAGGAAACGCCTTCAGGGAGAATGAATTGGAAATTGGCATTACAATCTTTCCGACGGGCTACTCGATCAGTCCAGCTGAACTGGCCGTTGCGGCGGAAGAGCGCGGCTTCGAGTCGATGTGGTTTGCCGAGCACTCCCATATTCCGGTTTCGCGGAAGTCGCCTTGGCCCGGTGGCGCCGAGTTACCGAAGATGTACTACGACACGCTCGATCCGTTTGTTGCGTTGGCGTCGGCCGCG
Source organism: Myxococcales bacterium (assembly GCA_012959805.1). Classification (GTDB taxonomy): domain Bacteria; phylum Myxococcota_A; class UBA9160; order UBA9160; family UBA4427; genus UBA4427. The sequence continues at coordinate 10,503 of DUCN01000054.1, forward strand.
TCGGTGACGTCGAAAATCAAACTGGCGACCGGGATTTGTCTTGTCGTACAGCGCGATCCGATTCACACAGCGAAAGAGGTGGCCTCCCTTGATCAGCTATCGAAGGGGCGGTTCCTGTTCGGGGTGGGTGCGGGCTGGAACGCCGAGGAGATGGAAGACCACGGCACCGATTTCTCAAGACGATTCAAGCTCATGCGAGAGCGCATCGAGGCGATGCAAGCACTCTGGACGCAAGACGAGGCTGAGTACCACGGCGAGTTTGTGAATTTCGATCCGACGTTCGCGTGGCCGAAGCCCGTTCAGAAGCCCTTTCCGCCCATTCATGTCGGCGGAGCCTTTCCAGGTGCTGGCAAACGGGCGATTCGTTACGGGAATGGCTGGATGCCGATTCATGGTCGCGATGACATCACCACGTTTTTACCGGAATTTCGTAAGATGGCTGAAGAAGCCGGTCGAGATCCAGCCTCACTCGAAGTTTCGATCTTTGGTTGTGCGGCAACGCCCGCGGTGCTCGAAAAATATCGTGACGCGGGCGTGACCCGTTGCATCTTTGGCTTGCCCCCGGCGGACCGGGAAACGGTGATTCCGCTTCTTGACCGATACTGCGAAATGAATGAGCAGATCGAATGGTCGCAATGACGTATCGAATCACGTGATGTTGCATTGGGACGACGCCTCTGTGGCCGGTCTACATTGTCTTGAACAGCCAGCGTGTGGGACTAGACGGTTGGGCGCTGACGGGTCTGCGACCGTTTGCCACTCTTGCGATCTGTCTACTGTCCTTTTCCATATTAGAGCGGCCCATCCGCAGGGGCTGGCCCGCCGGCCTCATCTCTTCCCCTCGACTCGCTGATCGTGGGTGATTCCATCATCCTTAATTTCCCTATTCCATTTCAGGACGAAGCGCTGAAGCGGGGCTGGTCGGCGTCGGTGAAGGGGCTGGTTGGCTGTACTCAGGTCGAAAGCGAACGATCGCTTCGCCCTAACAACTCGGTCTCCCCGCGCGGAGCCGACGAACGCTTTTTGCCGGCAGCTGAACTCAGGCCGGCCGTCACCTTTTTCGATACGGGCTCAATGATCTGAGCTGCTAGGTTTTGCTATGAGCATCGATATGAAGAACGAAACCAAAATGAACTCAGACGATGCCGCACCCGCGTCCACGGACGTCGAGACACTTGCTTCGAGTGAAACTGCGCTTGCCTGGCTCGAGTCTTTCAGCATGGATCTTGCGCGGCTGTCGGAACTGGACGCCGCTTCTCTGAGAAGGCTTCGCGAAGCGGCGGGTCGAATCGCATTCCCGGAGCGCAGTGAGCGACGGGCGCTGATCGCCCGCCGAAGAAAGGCGGAGAAGAAGCAAGCGCGGGACGACGACGATGCAGCACTCAACGCGACGAGCAATCGGAGGATGAAGCGAGCGCTTCGTTTCTCGGTTCCCCCCGCGCATGCCATGATCTCTTCCGATGACCGTGAACTGCTCGAGATGCAGGCCACCGCACCGATGCTCGAGGCAGGACGCGACACCGGCGAGGCGTCGATCGCCAGCCTGCAAGGTGCGCAGAACTGTTATATCTGCAAGGCCGACTACCACGAACTCCATCACCACTACGACACGCTTTGTCCCAAATGCGCCACGTTCAACTGGGGCAAGCGCATCCAGACCTCGGATCTTTCAGGACGCAGAGCGCTGGTGACGGGGGCTCGGGTGAAGATCGGCTTTGAAGTCGCGACCATGCTTCTTCGCGCCGGGGCGGAAGTCATTGTCACCACGCGGTTTCCCGGGGATGCGGCGCGGCGTTTTAGGCAGCAAGAGGGGTTTTCGGATTGGCATTCGCGACTCTCAATTTTCGGCCTCGATCTTCGGCATACGCCGAGCATCGAGGCGCTGACGAGTCATTTGATCAAGACGCTGCCATCGCTCGACTTCCTGATTCACAACGCCTGCCAGACAGTTCGACGCCCGCCCGCTTATTACCAGCATCTTCTCGAGAACGAACGATTGAATGGGCTTGATCCGGACTCGCGCCGTCTCGTCGCAGATCACGAGAACCTTCTTCGCAGCCGTGATGGCCATGATCGAGAAGGGGGGGAGTCGAGCGCGATCGCGATGAACAGCGAAGTCGATCTTCGATCGCTTCCCGGGCTCACGAGTGCCCCGCATCTGAGCCAGCTCGACTTGCTCGCCGAGTCGGACGAAGCACATCTCTTTCCGGCGGGCATGCTCGATGGCGAGGGTCAACAGCTCGACCTGCGGGAGGAGAATTCCTGGAGAATGAATCTCGCCGACGTGTCGACGGTCGAGCTTCTCGAAGTTCAGCTCGTCAATTCGATCGCCCCCTATCTTCTAACCGCGCAGCTCAAGCCGCTCATGCTGCGCAAGACCTCTCGAGACAAGCACGTCGTGAACGTGTCCGCCATGGAGGGGCAGTTCTATCGAAATCTCAAGACAACGCGCCATCCGCATACGAATATGGCGAAGGCAGCGCTCAACATGATGACGCGGACGTCCGCCGCCGAATTCGTTCGCGACGGAATTCACATGAATAGCGTCGACACCGGTTGGGTAACGGACGAGGATCCGTTTGCGCGCGCCGTTCACAAGGAATTCGACCAGCGATTTGCGCCGCCCCTGGACCCAATCGATGGCGCCGCACGTGTGATGGCGCCGATTTTCGACGGCTTCAACACCGGGGTTCACTGTTGGGGCCAGTTTCTCAAGGACTATCAGCCGACGCGCTGGTAGCGATTCAGTCGTATTGAAACTCTTCGGCTTCGAGATCGATCGCTGGAATCTGTTTGCGTTCGGCCCAGTAGTCTTGAGTATGCTGCCATTCGGGTTTGTCGCCACGCTTTGGCAAGAGATGCATCGCCCGTTTGAGATAGCCCGGGTTGAAATTCTCTGGATCCATCCAGGGCAGAAGCGGCATGTCCCTGTCTTCTTCGCGGAGCCGGGCCATGACTCTCTTTGCATCGATCTGGTCCATGTGTTTGAACAGGCGGCAGACGAAATCACCGAGCAGGTCCACGCGAAGCGTCCAGCTTGCACGGAAATACCCGAAAATCCACAGCATGTTGGGCACGCCCGTAAACATCATTCCACGATAGTTGACGGTGTGAGCGTAATTCACGGCTTTCCCATCGACCTTGAAGGCGATGTCGCCCAACACGCTCATGTTGAATCCGGTGGCCGTGATGATGATGTCCGCGGATAGCTCTCTTCCGGATTTGAGGAGAATCCCCTTTTCGGTAAAGCCGTCGATGCGATCGGTCACGACCGAAGCCTTGCCCGAAGTGATGTCCTTGAAGATGTCTCCGTCGGGGACGAAGGCAATGCGTTGTCTCCAGGGCTGGTAGTTGGGCGTGAAGTGCTGATCGATGTCGTAGTCGGGCCCGAGGTGTTCTCGGACGCCGGCGAGCAGCTCGTCTTTTAGAAGCTCGGGCTCGGCGAATGCCAGTCGCGTCATCTCGGCTTGATCGTGAAGAATCTGTCGACGCGTGATTTCATGAATCCAGGCGTCGTCGATATCGAGGGTTCGAAGTTGCTCGGCGAGTTCATTCTCATTGCGACCGGGAATGAAATAGGTCGGCGAACGCTGAAGAAGGGTGACATGTTTGCAATCGCCGGCGATCGCGGGAACGAGGGTTGCGGCGGTCGCGCCGGAACCGATGACAATGACGTGCTTGTCTTTGTAGTCGAGATCCTCTGGCCAGGTCTGAGGGTGAATGATCGGCCCGTGAAAGTCGTCCATGCCTTCCCAGGTCGGTGTGTAGCCCTGGTCGTGGCGGTAGTAGCCCTGGCACATCCATAGGAAATTGGCCGTAAACTGAACGCGCTCACCCGAATCCGTTCGAGCGCCTTCGAGGGTCCATCGATTGGTCTCGCTCGACCAGCTCGCGTTCGAAAGGCTATGGCGATAGCGAATCTGTTCGGCGAGTTGGTTCTCGTCGATGACTTCGCCCATATAGGTCAGGATCTGTTCCGCGGTTGCGATGGGCGGGCCCGTCCACGGCTTGAACCGATAGCCAAAAGTGAATAGATCGCTGTCCGATCGAATGCCTGGATAGGTGTGGGTGAGCCAGGTTCCCCCGAAGCTTTCGAGGCTTTCGAGAACCACGAAGGACTTCTCGGGACATTGCTGTTTGAGATGATACGCTGCTCCAATTCCAGAGATTCCCGCGCCCACAATGACAACGTCGAAATGTTCAGGACTACTTTCTTCAGACATCTTGGCGGACCCATTCTTGCGATTTGTGATGTGCCGATTCTGGTGCAAATCACGGTTCGGAGCCACGCCGGATTCCGAAAAAAAGAACTGGAGTGGCGAATGGCAACGCGTGGGTAAAGATTTCACGTCCGGGTTTGGCGGAATGCGTTGGAAATTGGTCGAGCTTCGGGTTCGCTGATGCGGGGAGCCTCGGTGGGTCGCTACCAGATCTTTTTTGCCGCGGTCTTGTTCTCGACAGGTGGCCTTGCGATCAAGGCGACAACACTGTCGAGCTTGCAGGTCGCAGGCGCTCGCTCGGCTTTGGCGGCCATCGTCCTCTGGCTCTTGTTGCCGACTTGGCGACGATTCTGGAGGCCCCGAGCGCTCGTGGTGGGCGCATGTTATGCGACCACTTTTATTTGCTTTGTCGTCGCGACTAAATACACGATGTCCGCGAATGCCATTTTTCTCCAATCGACGGCGCCCATTTACGTTTTGCTTCTCGCGCCGCGGCTCCTCGGCGAAAAGAATCGTCGAAGCGATTATGGAGTGACGCTCTTGTTGATGCTGGGTCTTGGGCTCTTCTTCGTCGATGGTGATTCAGCCACCACCACCGCGCCAAATCCGGCCTTTGGGAACGCTATGGCGATTGCAGCAGGATTGTCGATGGCTCTGGGTCTGATGGGATTACGCTGGCTCGGTCGAGATGGAATTGTGGATGGTGAGGATCCCAGCGGAGCCGCCGCCTTGGCGGGAAATGTGTTGGCGGCCGTCGTTTGTCTACCTTTCCTCCTGCCACTACCGGATGTGGAAGTTCGGGATCTCGTCCTCATCTCGTATCTCGGCGCGATCCAAATCGGCCTGGGATATTGGGTTCTGACTCGCGGATTGCGGAGTGTTCCCGCTGTCGACGTCTCGTTGCTACTGCTGGCGGAACCCGTGCTGAACGCGCTCTGGGTATGGATCGTGCTAGGCGAGAGGCCGGGCCCCTGGTCGACGTTGGGCTGCGGCTTGATTCTGGGCGCCACGTGGTTGCGCGTGGCTTTGCAGAGCCGGTGCTCTGTCGAGGGGTGAGAGCGCCTGGGCGACCGGCGACTCGCAGCTCTTGACCTCGAGGCGTGATTGACGCCAATATGGGGCGATGACTGATCGAGTTGCTATGAATGTCTTCCCATCGCCGCAAAGCAAGGGAGGTGGTGGCGCAGAACGTTTGCGATCACTGCTCGGAACCGGGCGTCTTCTCCAGGTCCCCGGATGTTTCGACGCATTATCTGCGCGCATCGTCGAGGCTGCGGGATTCCAGGCGGCGTTTCTGGGCGGATTTTCGGTGGCCGCCGCGCGGGTTGGCCTGCCCGACGTAGGACTCTTGAGTTACGGCGAGATGATCGATCAGGCGCGAAATGTCTGTGCCGCTACGTCGCTTCTGGTCATGGGTGACGGGGATACCGGGTACGGGAACCCGATCAATGCCGAACGAACGCTGCTCGGGAGCGCCCAGGCGGGTATGGCATGTTTGATGATCGAGGATCAGAGCTGGCCCAAGCGCTGTGGCCATACGTCGGGCAAGCAGGTCGTTGATCGGCGTGATGCCGTTCTTCGCATCAAAGCCTGTGTCCGTGCGCGTGAGGAGTTCGGGGTTCCGATCTTGATCCTTGCACGAACGGATGCGAACTCGACGGACGGATTCGAAGAAGCGCTTTGGCGCGCGGAGGCGTTCGCTGATGCCGGTGCAGACCTGACATTCTTGGAGGCGCCAGAGAACGAAAGTCAGATGGAAAATTACTGTCAGCGCGTTCCGGGATGGAAAGTGGTGAACCTCGTAGAGGACGGGCGAACCCCCTGGCTCGCAAGCAGTCAGCTCGAAGCGATGGGGTATGCAGTCGCCCTCTATCCGGTCTCGCTCTTGTTGCATGGCATCAAGGCGATGCAGCGTGCGGCACAAGAAATTCGCCAGCCAACCGAGAAGACTTCACCGAGATCCAGCTTTGATGAGGCGCGTTCGCTCGTCGGTTGGCCCGATTACGAAGATCGGCTGCGGCGACTTGAAGATTCGGACGTCGAGGATTGACGGAACCGGGCTCGCCGCATTCATCAAGCTCGATTGAGGCGCCTTTCATCCGACATTCGAAGCATCGTTTCGCAAGCAATTAGAGTGACCGAGGTGGTAACGTCCTGTGATGAGCAGGGACCCCGTCGACTCCATTACCGAGCCCGCCATCTCGGAGCCGATTTCGAGTCCCGTGGGCGCGAGTGACGGTGTACGCCTTCCCGTTTCAGCGATCCTGAGTTTCTGCTCGCCGACCGTCGGTGTCGGATTCATGTTCTTTCTCGTCGGGCTGTACATGACGCCCTTCGCGACCGACGTCCTGCTGATTTCGCCTGGTGCGATTGGCGCGATCTTCCTGGTTTCACGGCTTTGGGATGCGGTCTCCGACCCGATCGCGGGTTACTTAAGCGACGGAACCCAGACCTCGATGGGGCGCCGAAGACCCTGGATCGCGGCGGCCATCATTCCGATCTGCGGCGTGTACATCATGATGTGGAGTCCGCCCGAAACGCTGCAGGGTGACGCGCTCGTTGCATGGATGGCTGTAGGCATCATCGGATTCTATACGGCGATGACGGTCTTCATCGTGCCCCATACCGCACTAGGCGCAGAGCTCACCGACGCCTATCACGACCGAACCCGAATCTTCGGGTTTCGGCACGTGATCTGGTCGCTTGGGAGTGTCGCGGCCGTCGGCGGCATGCAGATGCTGATCAATGCGGACGATCCGAGAGCGATGGCGCGCCAATCGAGCTTCCTGGTTTCGGCCGTTACAGCGATCTTACTTCTCATCACAGTGGTGGCCATTCGGGAGCGGCCCGAGTTTCAGGGTCGGGGTGCTGATAATCCTCTGCACTCGTTTCGAGATGTGCTGGCGAATCGTCATGCGCGACTTCTCCTGGTCATCTTTTTGATCGAAAATCTGGGCGGGGCGACGATCGCCGTGTTGACCTTCTACGTCGCCAAGTATGTCGTCATGCGCCCAGACCTCACGGCCGTTTTCGTCCTCTGTTATATGGGCGCATCGATCTGTTTCGTGGGAATGTGGCTTCCGCTCTCCCGTCGTTTTGGGAAGAAGCCACTTTGGGTTTCGGCGATGCTACTGACCGCCGTTTCGTTTGGCGGGATGTTCTTCTTGAGCGAGGGACGGATCTACTTGATCAGCATCTTGGCTGTGCTCGGCGGTACGGCGGGAGGTTGTGGCGCGATGATTGGTCCGTCGATTCAAGCAGATGTCATCGACTATGACGAGTACAAGACAGGGCAGCGCAAGGAAGGCGCCTATTTTGCGGCGTGGAATTTTGTCTACAAGTCGGCGACCGGGATTACGATCATGACGACGCTATGGGTGCTCGAATTAGCCGGTTTTCAGCCCAATGCGGAACAGACCGAGAGCGCGAAGTTCGCCATCATTTCGCTCTATTCCCTGGCACCGCTGATCTGTTATGCGATTGGAGCCTATTTGCTAGGTCGCTTCTCACTCGATGAGACGGAGCATGTGCGGATTCGCGGAATACTTGATGAGAGAGCTGCTGCGGCCGAGAATGGCAGCCCGTCTGGTCCGGCATAATTTGGCCTAAGAGACTCGATCGGTCCGAGGGTCTGAGGGCAACCCTGATGTTGCCGGATCCAGCGCGATTTCGATTAGGACGCCAAATCCTTCAAGGGCATTCGGGCGGAGCTGGAGAAAGACCTTTCGGGTCCCTTCAGGATCATCCAGAACCGCCCGCGCAGCCCCGCGGAGGACTTCGCCTCGGGCCAAGGCCTGTATGGAATGCGAGTCCTCGGCCAGTTCCGACCACTTGGAAGCTCCAGCAGCATCACGCGTTGCGCGCGCTCGCCTCCCGTTTCGGCTCGTAATTCCCGAGCGATGCGCGGGTTTTCAAGTCGCTCCATGTAATGCCTGTGGCGCGTGACAGCGACGGCCAGCACCGCGAGAAGGGCGAATCCAAGTCGTAGAAAGCGGGCGAATTTTAGATTTATATTCCGTAAACTACATAGGCTCGAGTGTTCGGGAAATGTGCGATGGCTGTGATGTGTGCAGAGTCTTCGTTGCGTGCTGGGTCGCGAGATGCGGCGGCGAGAATCAAGAATGTCAGCGACACAGATCCAGGCGACACCCGAGATGGGAAGCCCGAGCAAGCCGGACTATGCACGCCTCGGGACAGGCGAGCAGGGCGATCGTCTGGGGTTCCGGCTCGTCCTAAGCCTGCTCGTTCGATGCGTTGGCATGCTCCGACCCGTTCGCTGGCACGTTGTCACGTTGGCTGTCGCCTACGCGCTGGTTGGTGCCGTGGTGATTGGTGCCGTGATCATCCTCTTTGATCTCTTCTGGACGCGGGCACTGGAGGGGGAGCCGCTTACGCTCGCGACCGCGTCGAGTCTCGGCTTGGATCCGGGTCTAGTCGTCAACGTAGAGACCTTGTCCGCGGAAATGCGTCGAGAGATTGCGCGGCAGGCGATGTGGCTGGCACTCTTCGTGTTTGGGCCGACGATGCCCCTGGGTATCTTGCTTTGGTACTACCAGGTCTGGATTCTTCAGCGGGTGAATCAGGTGCTCCGCGTCGATCTCCTGGATCGGCTGCAGTCCCTCTCTCTGCGTTTTCATGCGGAGAATCGCGTAGGCGACGCGATGTACCGGGTGTTTCAGGACAGCGCGATGGTCACCCAGCTCATCGACGTTCTTTTTCTGACGCCGGTTTTCGCCGTTCTCCGCTTCGTTTTTTTGTCAGTGATCTTGATCGCCTTCGATCCGATTCTTGCGCTGGTGCTCGTCTGCGTATGGCCTCCTGCACTCGTTCTAGGTGCATTCTATTCGCGACGGCTGCGAATCGGATTTCGCGCGGCGCGCGAAGCGAATGCGGGACTGACTGCTCATATCCAAGAGACGTTGGTCGGCATCAAGGTCATCAAGGCCTATGGCGCGGAGGGCCGTGAACAGGTGCGTTTCGAACAGGACTCGCAAGACGCATTCATTGCAGCCTATTCGGCACGAACTCTGCTCGCGAGTTTTGGGGTGTTGACCTTTTGGGTTGTCGGCGCCGGTTTTCTTCTGGCGACCACAATGGCGACGATCAATACCCGACAACAGGTTCAGCTCCTCGCGGGAACCAGTCTGGCTGTGGCGGGACTTCAGGTCTGGAACCTGGGCCTGTACAACTCATTCAAATATCTGTTCGGGAGCGGCACCGATCAGGTTCGGGTCTTGTTCAGGACGTGGGGGCGGACCCAGGACATCGCCATCGGCCTCGAACGCGTCTTCGAACTACTTGACCTCGAGCCTGAGATTTTTGACAGGCCGAACGCGACCCGATTGCCACCGGTCGAGCGGGGTGTTGTCTTTCGTCACGTTGAGTTTCGTTACCGCCAAGATCGACCCGTTCTGGAAAACATCGACTTCGAGGCCAGACGGGGAACGGTGACGGCCATCGTCGGTCCCACCGGTTCAGGAAAGAGTACGCTGGTGGCGCTGCTGCTGCGCCTCTTCGATCCCGATTCGGGCAGCATCGAAATCGACGGTCACGATCTTCGGGACCTGACCGTGACGAGTCTTCGCTCTCGAGTCTCGATTGCGCTCCAAGAGAACGTGTTGTTCGCGCAGACTGTCCGCGAGAATATTCGTTATGCGGTTCCGGAAGCGAGCGACGAGGCTGTGGTTGAAGCGGCTCGTGTCGCCTGCGCTGGCGACTTCATCTCGGACCTGCCGGAGGGGTACGACACGCTCCTGGGTGAACGCGGCGCGAAGCTATCTTCCGGTCAGCGCCAGCGGTTATCGATTGCAAGAGCAGTTCTCAAGAGCGCTGACATTCTCGTGCTCGACGAGCCCACTGCTTCGTTGGACGCGGAAACCGAGCTTGCGCTCTTGAATAATCTCGCCGTCTGGGGTCGCGAGCGAATCATTTTGCAGGTGACCCATCGTCTCGCCACGATTCAGAAGGCGGACCAGATCGTCGTGATCGAAGCGGGGCGTGTGGTGGAGTCAGGCTCCCACGCGGACCTCATGGAAGGGGATGGCGTCTATCGACGTCTTGTCCTCGCAGAAAAAATGTCGAGTCGCGGGGAGGCGGCATGACGGTTTCCGCCTCAACTAAAGCGTCCACGCCCGTCGAGATCAGTACGGGCGAGTCGATCGCCTTATTGCGTCGGGCCATCCGTTATGTGCATCCGTTCCGTTGGCGTTTCGTCGGGAAGCTCTTGATTGGAATGCTGAGTCTGTTTCCCCTGGTGCTGGTTCCATGGCCCGCCAAGATCCTGGTTGATCATGCGATCGAGGACATTCCTCTAGGCGAATCGAAGACACCGCTGCCCTTCTTCATCGAGCCTTTCACGAATATGCTCGTCGATGCAAGTACGCTGGAGATTGTTTACTGGTGCATTGGCGTCCAGGCCGTATTGCTAGTCCTGGTCGGTGCGATTGGGACTTCCGGTCGAGAGAATGACCAGGCCGAGGCGTACCTATCCAGTGGCCACGACAACGCCACGCGGACCGAGAATGAGGCAAACGCCGGTTTCAGTCTGGCTGGAGGACTCCTCGGGCTCTTCGACTTCAGATGGACCATCAAGCTGACACAGGATCTGAACCATCACTATCGGTCGCAGCTCTTCGAACGGATTCAGGCGCTGCCGATGGTTTCATTTGACGACGAACGGGTCGGAGACGCCGTCTATCGGGTGATGTACGACACCCCCTCGATTACGAATGGCGTGTATCGAATCCTCTTGACGCCCATCCTCTCGATGGGAATGATTCTCGGGATCGTCGCGGTCATACAGGAGGTCTTCGGGGAGCACCCGGTGTTGGTCTGGTCGGCGCTCGCGATGTTGCCACTCTCCTTCTTCGCGACCGCACCCTTTGCCTCCTCGATTCGTCGAAGGTCCTTGGCCAGCCGTGCGGCGGGTGCCTCTTCCACGACCACGGTCGAAGAGGGTTTGACCAATATTCTTGCGGTCCAGAGTCTCGGCGGAAGCGAGCGTGAGTCCAAGCGATTCGATCGAGACAGCTGGGATTCCTTTAGCGAGTACCGCAGCGTCGTGCGTGCTGTGATTTTCGCCGTGCTGGCCGCGATGATTCCCGGCTTCGTGATCTACGCGAATGCTTTTCTCTATGGGATTGATCTCGTGATTGCGGATTCGATCAGTCGCGGAGATTTCCTGCTGCTGCTGAGTTATTACGGACTCATCTTCGCTTCGGCCATCGAAATCGGCGCTCTGTGGTTTCGGGTACAGGGCTCGACGGCGGGCTTACAGCGGGTCTTCTTTCTGATGGATCTCGAAGGCGAGAGAGATCTCGAGGGAGCCGGGGATCTCGAGGCGGTGAGAGAGTCGATTCGTTTGGACGACGTTTCGTTCCGATTCGCAGACGGGACGCTGGCGGTTGATGCTGTGAGTTTTGAAGCCAGGATAGGTCAGGTCACGGCCCTGGTCGGTCCGGCGGGAGCAGGGAAGACGACCCTGGCGCATTTACTTTGCGGTTATCTGATGCCTTCGAGCGGGAGTGTGCTGCTCGACGGCCGTCCGCTCGAGGAATTCCAGAGGGAGGCGCTTCGGCAGCAGATTGGTTTCGTCTTTCAGGAGACCGCGCTTTTCGACGATTCCATCGCGGACAATCTGCGTCTTGGTGCACCGAATGCCACGGAAGAAGAAATGCGTGCCGCGACGCTTCGTAGCGGCGCCTCGGAATTCATCGACGCTCTGCCGCAGGGATACGAAACACCACTGGGTCGGTCTGGCAGCAAATTGTCGGTGGGCCAGAAGCAGCGCCTCTCGATCGCCCGGGCACTCATTCGGCCTGCGAGTGTGCTGATTCTCGATGAACCGAGTTCTGCCCTTGACCCCGAAACCGAGCGGAACCTGGCGAGGACCATCGAGGAAGTCGGTCGCGAGAAGTTGGTCGTCGTGATCGCGCATCGATTGTCAACGATCCGAAACGCGGATCAGATTCTATTTGTTGAGGATGGTCGAATCGTCGAACGCGGGTCGCATGATGAGTTGATGGCGATAGAGAATGGCGCCTATCGCCGGTTCGTCGAGTTGCAGACAGGCGGCGTGAATCGGGACGCTTCTCTGGACTGATCGGACAAAGTCCCCATGCCGCATAGAGCGAAGGGCCCGGTCGAATCGATTCGGGCTCAAAGGACAGCATTGAAGGTGCGCTTTCGGTCTCACTGATTCGTGCAACTCGACTGATAAGTCCGAGGTCAGAGCCTCTAAGCTAAGAGACACATTCCGGGGTCCATGACCCCAAGGAGCGTGTCGAGAGGACGAACCAGAAGAAGCAAACAAAAGAAGGAGTACCTGGCCCAGAAGGCGGCCTAGTTAGAAACCGAAACTGTCTCTTAGCCAAGAGCTGTCCTTGTCCAAGATGTTTGACGACTTACAATCAGCGAACCCTGGATACAAATCTGAAGGGCACCTTCTTCTGTACCCAGGCGGCCGCTCGGCGCTACGCGTCAACTGGATCCGGATGCGTGATCAACATCGCCTCGGTGGGTGGTCAGTTCGGAGGGCCCAAGGCCCCGCGTTATTCCGCATCCAAGGCGGCCGTGATTGCCTTGACGAAGTCCTGCGCTCGGATTCTTGGGCCGTCGGGGGTTCGCGTGAACGCGATCTCACCCGGCTTCATCCGGACGGAAATGATCGAACATCTCCTGGTGGGCAAAGAGGAAGAGGAGATCGCCCGAACGCTTCCGGTCGAACGGATTGGCGAAGTCCCAGATGTGGGTGCGGCCGCCGTCTAGCTTGCTTCGGACGATGCGGCTTTTGTGACCGGACACACCCTGAATGTGAACGGGGGCCAGTTCATGGCCTAGCGGTTCTTCTTTGAACCGCTCAGTCGTCGAGGTAGCCGGGTTCCTGTGAGACCGATGTATGCGCCTTGCCGCGAACGGCGTCGATGCGGGCACGGTTGGAAGCCGCTCCAGCTGCATCGGCGGGGACTTGTCCGAATCCCGTGTACACGACCTTTCGAGTGTTCGTGACAGGCGCCTGACTCATGTGCTGGGTGCAGGTGAGATGAACAGTGACGTCGCCGGTTCGCGTTGGCAGGCCGATGACTTCCAGATCGAGCCCAGGCTGAATGCAGGGTGCGGGCCAGATGAGAGCTCGATGGGACTTGGCCAGAACGCGCAATTGCCCTGTTTGAGCGTCGGCTGCGGTGACCGATAGGCCGACCGTGAGCCCGCAGCACTCGAAGGAGTGTCGGCCGAGACTGCAGTCCTTGTGCCAGGGAAGGTCCGAGATCCCCTTGACGACTCCGATCGGTTTAACGAGAGCGGCGGCTCGCTGCCCCTGCTTGCGCGACGCGGCCAGGCCACAACCTGGGATGGCCCCAATCCTCTGGATTCGATCGTCATCGATCAGCCTTCGCGTTGTCTCGGAGTAGCGGTCGAAGCCTTCCATCCGAACAAGATGTTCTTGGTCGTCTTTCGTCGTCGCGTACCACGCCTGGACATCGCCCTTCTGGTAATGCGCAGCTGCTTTTTCGAAGTCGTCAGCAATCGCCTTCATTTCATCTTCTGCGAAGAGGCTTCGAATATGCAGGTAGCCGAACTCTTCGAGGAAGAAACGCATTTCATCATCGTCGTCATCCAATGCAAAGCTGCGGTGCGAATCGGCGGACTTTCGATCGTGGGTTTCTTCGTCGCGATCGTGGCTGCGTTCGAAGTCGCCGTTGCAATAGACCCGTCTCTCGTCGAGGGCGCTACGCAGAATCAACCACCAGTTCAAGAAGTCGGGCAGCCCGCCTTCGGGCATGTCCAAGTTGGCATTGCTCATGAGTGCGATCGGCGTCGACTGGTCGTTTACGATGTCGCTGAATTCTTGCGGAGTCAGGCGGACGTGAGCTTGCCCGTGCCGTCCGGGTGAGATGGTCACTCGATCGCTTGCGTAGGAGAGCGTCCAGGGTTCGCCGTCGACCTCAATGCAGAAATCGATCAGCGGCATTAGGACTGCCGCGGGGGCGAAGAGTGCGCGGTGTTCGTCGAGGAGGGCGGGTAGCCGGTCGCTAAAGAAATCCCTGGCTTCGATCGGCTGTTGATCGGCGTCTACCCGAGTTCGAAGATCGATGGACATGGCTGGACTCTCTCCTGCGGTCATTCAGATTGGCAACCTTCGGCTTCTGGACCTTGGTCCGGGTGCGTCAGGCAAAAGGATACCGCCAAGATGGGATGATCGGAGATCGGGATGGAGGAGCCGTCGGGAATCGCGACGGGTTCCGTGAAGATGAGGTCCGCAGCCTTGTAGGCCTGCCAGCGCGGGTGGGCTCCTGATCCCGGTCGAGACCAGATGTAGTCGATTCGTTCCGTCACGACCTCCCGCTCACCCATTTCCGTCCAGCCGCCGGGGGCATGAGCCAGGTCTTTCGCGACTTTCATATTGGCTCCTTCAGCGGGGATGACTCGACTCGTCATAGCCGGGTAATAGCGAGAGGATCGAGTGAAATTGAAATCCCCGCCGAGGATCGCAGGCGCTTCGCCCACCAGGTGTTCCATGAAGTGTCGCGCCTCGGAAATTTGGCGCATGCGCTCATTGCCGTTGGGGTCTTGCTGATCGCAGGCTGTCTCGAATTTTCCGTCACCCACATAACATGCGATCAGATGAGTGGTGGCAACCCAGTAGAGCATTTCGTCAATCTTGATCTGCACTGCGAGTACGCCTTTTCCGGAGAGGCAATCGCCTTCCCAGAATTTGATACATCGACCCTGGGCGGCAAAGCGATGAAACTCGGCCGTTTCGATCGGGAATTTAGAAAGCACGACCAATCCCGCGCCGCCGGGTTCTTCGAGGACATCGACGCGATGCGGGAAGTTTCGCCGCACGCCGTCATGGGCCAATAGCGCGCGGCGGGCATCATCCTTCCAGGCTTCCTGGATGAGCACGATATCGAGCTGAGGGAGGTTTCGGCCCAACCTCGTCGCGAACTCAGCGAAGCGCAGGTCGATCTCGTCGGCCCAATCAAGACCGAGAACGGACACGCCCCAGAGATTGGCGGTGGCCACGCGCAGGATCGGATCGTGTCCGAGCGTTGTTTGTGTTTCCGGACCGCCGAAGGACTTAATCCGTGGCGGTCCCGTGCCTCGTTCTGCGCAGCCCCAGAAGTTCGGGAAGACTAGGAGTAAGAGCACCAAGGAGCGCGCACGAAAGCGCAAATGACGTCGAAGATTCCTGCGCAGACAGAAGGCTTTACCTTCGAACTGGCCGGTGTAGGCGGCTTTCGATTCGTAGTCTTGCACCTGATTCCTCGATCGAGGCGATCTTTCTGGATCCGGCTCCGGCGGCCGGGGGTTCTGCCGGGATTCTGGTCTGGCATGAGAATAGCGTGAAGCGGCAGTCCGGCGATGTGGGGGTTGGCTGATCTCGCCTGGCAATCCGCTCGCTGTGACGAATTGCGACGCCTACAGGTTGAGCCGGCGCGGTTCGGGGTCGCGTCCGCTAAGGTAGGCGCCCACCGTACCCCGAGAGCCAACCTAAACTCATGATTTCACTGTCGAATTTGTCCAAATATTATGGCGAACAGACGCTTTTCGAAGGTGTGTCGCTCCAGTTCAATCGCGGCGAGCGCTACGGCATCGTTGGGGCCAACGGCTGTGGAAAGTCGACACTGCTCAAGATTCTCTGTGGTGACGAGAGTGCTAGCGGCGGCGATCTTGCGATTCCCAAGCGTGCGGTGCTAGGCGTCCTGAAGCAGGATCATTTCGAGTATGAGGATGTGCGAATTCTCGATGTCGTAATGATGGGTAATGCGATTCTGTGGGAGGCGATGGCGGAGAAGGAGAAGATCCTGGCTGCTGCCGAGGATTTCTTCGATGGCGACCGCTATGCGGAACTTGAAGAGATCATTATCCAGGGCGATGGCTATGGTCTGGAGGCACGGGCCGGGGAAATTCTCGAGGGTTTGGGCATCGCTACAGCGGTCCATGAACAGAATCTGTCCACGCTCTCGGGTGGGTTCAAGCTCCGCGTCTTGTTGGCTCAGGTGCTGGCTTCAGATCCCGATGCTCTACTTCTGGACGAACCAACGAATCATCTCGATATCTTGTCGATTCGCTGGCTCGAGCAATTCCTGGATGGATTCAGGGGTGCGGCCTTGCTGATCTCTCATGATCACCATTTTCTCGACACGGTGGCAACGACGATCGTCGATGTCGACTATCAGACGATCAAGGCCTACCCGGGAAACTACGCTCGTTTCGTTCGTGCGAAACGTGAAGAACGCGAACGTCGCGAGGCTGAGATCTCGAAACGCGAGGCCGTGATCGCAGACCACAAGGCCTTCATCGAGCGCTTCCGCGCCAAGGCATCCAAGGCTCGCCAGGCCCAGAGCAAAATGAAGGCAATCGATCGCATCGACATCGAGACACTGCCCGAGAGTTCCCGGCGCTACCCGACTTTTCGTTTCGAACAAAAGCGGCCGAGCGGAAAGCAGGTCGTCGAGTTCGAAGGCGTCAGCAAGATGTATGGAGACAACGTCGTTCTGGACGGAATCGATCTGACGATCCGGCGCGGGGACCGTGTGGCCATCATCGGACCGAATGGCATCGGTAAGTCGACGCTGCTCAAGGTGATGATGGGTGAGGTGTCCGCAGACGAAGGCAGTGTCGAATGGGGCTACGAAACACATCCCGGTTATGTCGCACAGGATCACAATGACCAGATCGGAGCGGGACGTCAGACACTCGACGATTGGCTTGGGAACTTTTGTCCGGCGCAGGGGATTGGCTTCGTGAAGGGCCAGCTCGCCGCGGTGCTCTTTTCGGGCGATGAGAGCAAGAAGAAGCTTTCGGCGCTTTCCGGCGGCGAGGCTGCGAGGTTGATGTTCGCGCGCCAGGCCGTCGAGAAGCCGAACGTGTTGATCCTCGATGAGCCGACGAATCATCTCGACCTTGAGGCCATCGATGCGTTGGTCAAGGCCATTAAGGCATACGAGGGGACCTTGATCTTCGTTTCCCATGATCGATGGTTCGTGAACGAGCTCGCTACGCGGGTCGTCGAGATTACGCCGGAAGGTGTGCAGGACTTCAATGGGACCTATGACGAGTATCTGGCTCGTGCCGGTGATGACCATCTGAATACGCAGGAGGTTCTTCGACGCGCTCGGGAATCAAAGCGCAGCGCACGAATCGACAGTGCTAAGGGTGCCAAAGGGGCCAAGGGTGCAGGCTCGGAGAAAACTTCGAAGGCGGCCGGGAAAACAGCGAAGCAGGTGGCAATGGCCAAGAAGGCTGAAAGATCCAATCGGCAGGCAACGGAAGCAAAGAACAAGAAAGCAAAGGCCGGACAGGAATAATTCGGACCGGGCCGTACCTCTGTTAGTGCCCAGGAATGCCTGATAACTCTCAAAAAAGAACCGCCAGCATCGAATCGTCGATGCTGGCGGTTTCGCTTTGGACCGAGGTCCGGGCTCGCGAGCGTCTTCGCTAGAAGATCTCGAAGAGTCCGGCTGCGCCTTGGCCACCGCCGATGCACATTGTGACGACGCCCCATTTTGCCTTGCGTCGCTTTCCCTCGAGCAGGATATGCCCAACGCATCGCGCGCCGGTCATGCCGAAGGGATGGCCGATCGAGATCGATCCACCATTCACGTTGTACTTCTCGGGGTCGATGCCCAGGGTGTCGCGGGAGTAGAGGCATTGGCTCGCAAAGGCCTCATTCAGTTCCCACAGATCGATGTCGTCGACCTTGAGGCCAGCGCGATCGAGCAGGCGAGGCACGGCGTAGATCGGGCCGATTCCCATCTCGTCGGGCTGGCACCCGGCGACGGCAAAGCCGCGGAAGGCACCCAGCGGCTCGATGCCACGGCTCTTGGCTTCTCCGGCTTCCATCATCACGACCGAGGCCGCTCCGTCGGAAAGCTGCGAGGCGTTTCCTGCGGTGATGTAATGCTCTTCACCCCGGATGGGCTTGAGTCCCGAAAGGCCTTCGAGGGTCGTTGTCGGTCGGTTGCACTCGTCTTTAGTGACGGTGTAATCGACTTCGGAAATCTCGCCGGACTCCTTGTCCTTGACCATCATGCGCGTGTCCATGGGGACGATCTCGTTGTCGAAGAGCCCGCCGTCCTGCGCGGCGGCGGTTCGCCTTTGGCTTTCGAGGGAGTACTCGTCCTGGTACTCGCGGCTGACCTTGTAGCGGTCGGCAACGATGTCCGCGGTCTCGATCATCGGCATCCAGAGGCCCGGGTACTGCTCCGCAAGCGGCTTGTCGACCTGCAGCGTAAACCCGGATCCCGTCATGCTATGTGTGATGGATTCGACGCCAGCGCCCACGACGATCGGGCATCCGTCGACAATGATTCGGCCCGCTGCAGTCGCGATGGCGTTCAGGCCCGACGAGCAATGTCGGCTGACCGTGACGCCCGATGTTTCGATGGAGCAACCAGCCTTCAAGGCGGCGAGTCGACCGATGTTATTTCCGGTCGTGCCCTGTGGCGTGCCACATCCGAGAACGACTTCTTCGACTTCCGCCGGATCGATTCCGGCGCGCTCGATGGAGTGTTGAATGGCATGGCCGGCCATGGCGACGCCGCCGGTGTTGTTGAATCCGCCGCGATGGGACTTGGCCAGTCCCGTTCGGGCCGTTGATACGATGACAGCTTCGCGCATGATGGTTCTCTCCTCGATTCGATACGGATGGGTCAGAAGATTTCGACGACGCCGACGAGTTGTGGGCGTCTACGTCAGGGGCAACGATGTGGTTGACGACCGTGACGGCGAACGCAGAGCTTAGCGATCTCAATCGCCCTCGGCAGAGTCATTTTTTGGTCTTGGTGGCTGTGCTTGGGCCTTGCTCTTGCTCCGCGCCCGTGATTCTAGCCCTTGATCTTGCGTTCCTGGCCGCGATCGTAGAGCCAGACATCGCCGTGGGCGGTGAACCGGTCGCCCTCGACGACGATTCCACTGCCATCGCGACAGGCATAGACGGGAAATTTCGACTGTTCAGAGTAGAAGAGCATGGCGTCCCGAATCTTTCGTGAGACCCTGAAATGCGGAAAGAATTCGAAATCGACGAGATCGAGGGCTCCCCAGCGCGACTTCGGAAGCTCCACGTTATTCTCGTCGCGATCGAAAGGCGGGTACGCCGCCAGCCCGATATTGGGCGTGGCGAGAATCGCGCCCGCAGACAGGCCGGCCAGGACGCCGCCCCGATCCGCAAATTGGCGCAGGGCCGAAAAGAGTCCGGACCGACGCAGATGCATCAGGTAGTGGAAGGTGTTGCCGCCGGAAAGGTACACGACATCACTTTCCAGAAGTGCCTTCGCGGCGCGGGACCTCTGCGGACCACGCTGGGCAAAGGCGGGGTCGTCCGCGGCGAGACACTGGAAATCGGTTCCACCAAACGCGCGATAGCGACGTACGAAGCGGCGGTAATAGTCCCGCGCACCATCCTGGGTAAAGGCCAGGTAAGTCATTCGCACCTTGCCGGGCTTGCGCTTTTCCGACCTTCGCAAGGCGAGGGCCAGCAGACTCTCATGAATCAGGGCATTGCGACGCTCCTGTCCCCCGGAGTAGAGAACGATGTGGCGTTGAGAACTTCGTGGTCTGGCCAAGGGGCGCTCCGATTCATTTCTTGTTGTGCACGCCAGCTTCCTCGACCCATCCTCAAACAACGAGATGAATGGGGTTCAGCTGCGTTCCATCGAGGCGAGTAGGGCTTCCCGCGTTTCCTTAATGAGCTGGTCGGCGATAGGATCCGAGACAATGGCTTCCCGATATTTTTTCGGCTTCGCCGATGAACTCCTCGAGATATCCAAGCGCGGTTGTAATTTCGGCGAGGGCTCTTCGGGCCTTGTCCGCGGGATCCGAGGGGTGAAGGGCCGGATTGGGGTAGGCGTCCTCGAGATATTCGCAAATGACCTCTGATTCGGGCAGCGACGTCCCGTCCTCGAGAACGAGGGTGGGGACTCGGCCCATCGGATTGATTTCTTCGTACTCGCATTTGGGTGTCGTGTCGCCATGGAAGCCGTGCGGCGTCACGCTCTCGCCGTCAATGCCTTTTGCATAGAGCATGAGGCGCACACGAGTCGGGAAGGGCGAGAGGTCGGTCGGGTAGGGCTTCATATCCAAATTCATCCTCGAAGATCGATCGGAGGAGGCTACCAGCGTTCGCCGGAGATGGCTGGAATATCGGCGACCTTCGAGAATGGATCCGGGGCGACCTAATCGCGTCGGTTGGAGCTACGCTCGGACACGGCGTGAGGGTGCCGTTGCCGAGTCGCTGTGTTGTTGTCGATGGGCGGATTCATCAACGTAAGGAGGAAGTGAAATGAGTGGAGAGAATCGTCGCCGACAGAAGGCGTTTGACGAGGAAGCGATCTCTGCGGGCAATTTTGGTCTCGAGATCGATCATGATCAGGTCGAGCGAGAAACGGCCGCACTCCTCGCCAAGATGACCCCAGCACAACTGCGCAACGAAATTCGAGGCAGGCAACCGCGTCCAATCGACGGGCTCTTTTATGCAGGCGGAGATGAATCGCTCGGACTTGCGCCCTGGAAGATGGTGGACGGGCCAAGAGGTGCTCGCTCGGGAACCGCCACCGCATTCCCAGTCGCGATTGCTCGCGCCGCAACCTTTGACATGGATCTCGAACGTCGCATCGGTCTGGCGATCGGTCTCGAAGTCGCCGCTCGTGGCGGCAACGTCTTGCTCGCTCCCACCATCAACCTACTGCGGCATCCCGGATGGGGACGTGCGCAGGAGACCTATTCGGAAGATCCGCATCACACCGGCGCGATGGGCTTTGCGTTCATCAGCGGCGCACAGAATCATGTGCTCACCAGCCCGAAGCATTTTGCGTTGAATAATCTCGAGAACACTCGTTTTGAGCTGAGTGCGGAGATCGATCCGCGAAGTCTGCACGAAGTCTATCTCTCGCATTTCAAGCGCTGTGTCGTTGGGGCGCAGGCTGCTTCCGTCATGAGTGCGTACAACAAAGTGAATAACACTTTCTGCGGAGAACATCCCGAGTTGCTCGATGAGATTCTGCGAGGGGACTGGGGGTTTCGCGGCTTCGTCGAATCCGATTGGTTCCTCGGCGCACGTTCGACAGCTCCGTCCTTGAATGCGGGACTGGACATCGAAATGCCTGCACCGTTTCGGTTCGCTGATGACAAGTTGGACGAGGCTGAGGCCAGTGGTGAAGTCGAAGCGGCGACGATTGTGCGGAATGCCGGACGTTCGGTGCATCAGAAGCTCGCCTGGAAGCTCGGGGATGACGAGGTCGCGGGGAAGCGTCGACCCGACGCCACGGTCGTCGAATGTGACGAGCATGTTGCGCTGGCTCGCGAAGCGGCGCGCAAGTCGATTGTCCTGCTGAAAAACGAGGGGCGTATTCTGCCCCTCGATGCGAATGCGGGACTGTCGATTGCCGTAGTCGGCGACCTGGCAAATTTCGAAAATCTCGGAGATCGCGGCAGCAGCATGGTGACGCCTTCGGCGGTGAGTAAGCCTCTCGAAGCAATTGAGCAGGCCGTGGGTTCCTGCAAGATCGAGTTCTTCGGGAGCTATGTCGAACTGTCTCGCCTTGCTGAATTCGATCTGGCCATCGTCGTTGCGGGCCTGACGTACAAAGACGAAGGCGAGTTTATTCCCACCGCACAACAAGACGCGGAGGACGAGACCGAGTTCGCACGCGGGGGCGATCGCGCGGGATTGGAATTGCCGCTGGAGCAGCGTGACTTGATTGAACGCGCCGCGTTGGCGGCGAACCAGACGATTGTTGTTTTGGAGGGTGGCTCGGCGATCATTATGCGGGACTGGATCGATTCGGTCGACGCAGTCTTAATGAGTTGGTACGGGGGGCAGCAAGGCGGCGCGGCACTCGCAGACATTCTATTCGGAGAGGCTTCACCGAGCGGACGTCTTCCCGTCTCGATTCCCCGGGACATGGACCATTTCATGGCCTGGGATGTGACATCTCTTTCAGTTCATCACGACCTGATGCCGGGCTATCGTTGGTTGGACCAGCATGGTCATGCCGCCGAATTCCCCTTCGGATTTGGACTCGGGTACACCGAGTTCGAAATCGATGACCTTCGCGTCGAACGCGTTGGAAAGGTTTTTGAATGTACGGTGCATGTTCGCAATACCGGCGCGCGAAGCGGTGCCACCATTGTTCAGCTCTATGTGGGTCACGAGAATTCCCGTGTTGCTCGAGCCGGGAAGGAACTCAAGGGTTTCGGGCGAGTCGAACTGGAGCCGGGCGAATCCGTTGATCTTGAGATCGAGATCGCGGACGACGACCTGCGGTTTTATAATGTGCAGGCGGATGATGGACCCGATTGGGAACTAGAAGCGTGCGACTACTTCCTTCGGGTGGGTCTGTCTTCAGCAGACCTGCCGCTGTCCTCATGTTGGAAATTCGCGGAGGGGCAATGGAAGTCGAGCTGACGCGAATGACTAAATGGCAAATCATCCGGGTCCTTGATCATTGGTTGCTGTAAGAG
This sequence comes from Myxococcales bacterium, assembly GCA_012959805.1. Classification (GTDB taxonomy): domain Bacteria; phylum Myxococcota_A; class UBA9160; order UBA9160; family UBA4427; genus UBA4427. The sequence continues at coordinate 33,188 of DUCN01000054.1, forward strand.
AATAGACAGACGAAGGGCGCCTAACGTCGGCTCGGGGACTGATGGCCGTCCTGGCAGAGACGCTCGATCTCGATCTGGCGATTCGGTTTTGGGACGGATCGAAAGTTCCGCTCGAACAGAATGTGCGCTCGTCCTTTGAGGTAGTCATCGACAACCCGGGTGTGCTCAGTTCGCTGATCAGGCGGCCGACGCCGGACAACTTGAAGCGGCAATACGCCGAAGGGGCGCTTCGCCTAAACGGTGGAGATTCCCTGGATTTAATCCACACGGCAGAATCGAATCAGGGAATCAGAAGGCTCTCGCAACTTCCTAAGTGGCGGACTCTACGGGCCGAGGGGCTGGGCGACGCGTTCATCGAGTACATGTGGGGTTGGGCGGGGTTCGTCCAAGAGGCGTAGGATGGGAAGATCCTAATTGGTGAGGCAGGTAATCCAATGACTTCTGAATCGAGTGAGCGCGAATCCGATCGACAGGAAAAGCCAAAAGACATGCCCCTGAACTGGGCGCGATCTCGGGAAATGAACGGGATCGAAGCGCTGATGTGGCGCGCAGAATCGGATCCGAAAATGCGGTCGACGATCTGCTCACTCGCGCTGCTCGATCGCATGCCGGACTGGGATCGATTCGTCGACGCATGTGATTGGGGGTCTCGCATGGCTCCGCGGTTCCGACAAAAGGTGGTCGAGCCGGCGTTCGGTGTCGGAATTCCGATCTGGGTCAATGATCCGGATTTTGATCTGCATTATCACGTTCGCCGAATTCGACTCACGGAGCGGGGCGGTTGGCGTGAAGTGTTCGAGGCGGCAGAACAGATTGCGATGACGCCCTTCGATCGTGCTCGCTCTCCCTGGGAAGCAGTTCTGATGGAGGGACTGCCGGAGGGGAAGGCGGCTTTGCTCATCAAGCTCCATCACTCCACTACGGATGGAATGGGTGGCTTCCAGCTTTTCTCGAAGCTTCATTCCCGGACCCGCGAACACAATCCGGACAAGCCCCAGCCCGAGGCGCCTGCACCGGAATGGATCAGTCCGACAGATCTCCTTTTTGAGCAGCTGACGCGGGATGTGCGCTCGGCGCCCGCTGGTTTGCGGAAGACGGCACAGACATTGATGGGTGCGCTTGAGAAGCCCGGTGAATCAATGCGCGACGCGATCGGATTCATGCAGTCGCTCGGCCGCGTCGTCGGGGAACCGGAAGTCGAGGGGTCGCCACTCCTCTACAAGCGGAGTCTGGCTTGGCATTTCATGGCTCTGGATATCGAGTTCGCGGATCTTCGGGCCTCCGCGAAAGCCGTCGATGCGACGATCAACGACGTCTACCTAGCATCGCTGTTGGGCGCGTTCCGGATGTATCACGCCAAGCTGGGATACGCGATTCAGAAGATGCCGATCGCGATTCCGATCTCTGTGCGTCGCAGCGACGATGACGAGGGGGGCAATCAGTTTGCGGGTGCCCGATTCGCTGCGCCCGTGGGCATCGCGGATCCAAAAGCGCGCATCAAGGCGATTGGGAAGCTGGTTCGCTCGGCTCGATCGGAACCTGCAATCGATGGCATGTCGCTCATCGCCCCGGCGCTCGCTCGCCTACCCGGCCCACTCCTGGGAAGTCTTGCAGGAAGCTTGACCAAGGCCAACGACTTGCAAGCCAGCAACGTGCCCGGATTTAGGGACGAACTCTTTATTGCGGGAGCACGGATCGAACGCCTTTACGGATTCGGTCCTTTGCCGGGTTGCGCAACCATGATTACGCTCGTCACTCACGGCGGAACGTGCTGCATCGCTGCGAATGTCGATCGCGCAGCAATTACCGATCCGGAGCTTTTTGGGAAATGCCTTGAGGATGGCTTTGCCGAGGTGCTTGAACTGGCCGATGGAGCCGCGCCGCCGGTCCGTCGAATGGATCCAATCGGAGTCTGATCGACCATCGGCACTCGCTGAGACGCTAGACGATTCGCGTGTCGTCTTTTCCCCAATAGCGATCGCGTAGAATGCGTTTGTAGAGTTTGCCGGTCGGGAGTCTCGGGAGCTCATGGATGAAGTCGATGCTTCTCGGAACTTTGTAATGCGAAAGTTCTTCACCACAATAGGTCAAGAGTTCCGCTACGAGATCGTCGCCTTCCGGAACGCCGGGCATCAACTGGACGACGGCTTTGACTTCTTCGCCGAAGTCCTCGTTTGGGACTCCGAAAACGGCGACGTCGGCGACCCTGGCATGCGTAATGAGTCGGTCCTCGATCTCTCTCGGGTAGATGTTCACGCCACCGGAAATGATCATGTAGGCCTTGCGGTCTGTCAGGAAGAGATAACCGTCTTCGTCGAGATAGCCGACATCGCCTAACGTCGTCCGGCCGCCAGAGAGACGCGATTCTTCGGTTTTTTCGGGTGCATTGTGGTATTCGAAGGGCAGGCCGGCGCCGGAGAAATAGACGTTTCCTTCCTTGCCGGCGGGTAGGTTGTTACCCTCGTCGTCAACGATATGTAGATCTCCGACGCGAATCTTCCCGACGGAGCCAGGCTTCTTTAGCCATTCATCGCTGTCGATGCGCGTGCTGCCATTGCCCTCACTGCCGGCATAATACTCGTGAAGGATGGGACCCCACCAATTGATCATCTGCCGCTTGACGGGTACGGGGCAGGGCGCGGCGGCATGAATCGCGCATTCGTGACTCGATAGATCGAAACCGACCCGCTCGGGCTCCGGGAGCTTGAGCATCCGGCTGAACATCGTGGGCACCCATTGGCTGTGCGTGACGGAATGTTTCTCGATGAGAGCCAGGGAATGACCGGGGTCAAATTTCTCCATCATCACCACGGTGCCACCCCAACAAAGCGTCGCGTTGATGAACGCAATGGGCGCTGCATGGTAGGTCGGGGCGGGCGAGAGGTAGACCATGTTCTCGTTGTACCCATATATCGGGCCGAGCGCTTGGGATGCCAATGATTCCGAGGGGTGAATGCGGGTGAGCGTGCGCATGATTCCCTTGGGCCGACCGGTCGTGCCCGAGGAGTAGAGCATTGTTGTGCCGAGGGTCTCTTTTTCGATTCGCTCGTTGGATTCAGAGTCGATGCCCTGCTCGTAACTTTCGTAACCCGCCATCACTCCATCCATCATCAAGCGTGAGTGCACGCCGGACGCGGTATTTTCGCCGTCGAGCTGCGCGATGATGTCTTGTTTGGCCCGGCTGGTGACGAGCGCCTGGGCTTGGCAGTCATTCAAGATGTAGGCGAGTTCGGGCGCCGTGAGATAACAGTTGATGGCCGTGACGTAGAGTCCGGATCGCAAGCCCGCCCATACGACTTCCATGTAGCGAGGGTGGTTCTCGAGGAAGATTGCGATGTGGTCGCCCTCGCGGAGTCCCGCTCCGCGCCAGAGTCGCGCGAGCTGATTCGATCGTGCATCGAGTTCTCGGTAGGTCACCGTCTCTTTACTGCGACCCATGATGATGGCCGCCTGGTCAGGTTTTGATTCCGCGTAGGTTCCCGGGTACATCGATTCGAACTCCTCTACAGTCTCGAAACATTACCGAGTTGCCTGTGGTCGCGCCGCTTGGTTTTGTTCGAAACGAGCGCCTTGCTCTGGGCTGCGGCCGTCATCGCGGGCCAATCCAATTCATTCGAAGTGGGTCGCGGCGGCGGGGCTGCTAGGTTCGAGACATGTCTCTGAAAGTGCTCACGCTGAATATCTGGCATGACCAGGAACCGTGGTCGGCTCGACTGCCCCTCTTACAGAAGTGGATCAGGCGACTCGATCCAGATCTGATTGCCTTCCAGGAGGTACTGGTCGGAGACGGGGTTGATCAGGTCCAAGAAATTCTGAGCGGCGAGGGGGATCATGCCAGTGGCCATTCCAAGTATCACCGGGACTACGTGGCGGCCATGACCCTGCCGGATCGCAAGCATCTCGAGTTTGGCAACGCGATTGCGAGTCGATGGCCGATCATCGACCGGGAGGAGATCAGGCTGCCCGATCGGGCCGACTGGGAGACGCGCGCCGCATTGGCCGTCGACATCGATAGCCCATTTGGGACGATTGGCTTTACCTGCACCCACCTGCATTGGCAGTTCAACCATGGCCATGTTCGTGAAAAGCAGGTTCAGCTCTTGACCGAGCGAGCCTGGGACCGAAGGCCGCGAGATGGCTTCCCGCCGATCATTGCGGGGGATTTCAATGCGGAGCCTGCGTCGGATGAAATTCGTTTCATGACAGGTCGGCACTCACTCGATGGCAAGAGTGTGGCCTTTCTCGATGCATGGGAGGTGGCTGGAGATACATCGCAAATCGGAGAAGAAGGCCAGGGCATCACGTGGTCGAACCGGAACGACTATGCGCGGGTCGAGTTCGAGCCGAATCGGCGAATTGACTACATCTTTGCAGGTCTTCCCGGTCGCCGGGGGCTCGGCTGGGTCGAAGCGTGTTGCGTTGTCTGCAATGAAGAAGAGGGCGGTGCCTGGCCGACCGATCATTTCGGTGTGTACGCCGAATTCCGAACCGACAACACCTAAGTTCGGGTCTAGGTTCAGGCCCGTGCCGCGGAGAACTCTGGAAGAATCTCTGTGGCCAACATCCGCTCCGCGAGTCGCGCCTGCGTCCGATGACGATGATCCGATTGAGTCCGAGAGCGGCGAGAGAGTGGAGTCGCTGGGTGCAATGGGTGGCGGGGCCGACGATCGTATACTCGTCGATGAACTCCGCCGTGAGAGTCCGGATCTGGGGCGAACCGGCCTGGGTGCGATGCTTCATGTCGTATCGATCATGACGGTCGTCGAGGACTTGACGCTGTGAATCTCCGACTGGTCCGGAATGTTTCCGATGCATGACTTGAAAACGTGCAAACATTATTAGGCCACCCGTGACGAGCTGGCGCGCAATTCCGACATCCCAATGACAGACCATGTTCACGTAGCTTCCAAAGCGCAGGCTATCCGGATCGAGCCCGGCCGCTTCGCGTGCCGTGGCAATGCCCCAGGCGATGCGTTCTCTTGTCTCGATGTTCCGCGACGAAGAGAAGGTCATGTGGACGTTAGAAGACGACCTGTGCCCGCCCGGTGAACGCATGGATGTGTTCATCCTGTCCGGCAGTCTGCTTTAGAGCACTGTCGGGGATGTTACTGTTTGGGGCAGTGTTGCCATAGACATAGTTGAATCGGAACATGACGTTTGGGTTCACCCACCAGTTCAGCCCGACCGTTAGGTCACGCTGAACGCCGCCGAGTAGAGTTCGGTCGGTGAGGTCGATCTGGCTAAACCGCGCTGCGAGTTCCCATGCGCCGAGTGCTTCGCGCTTCGGCATTACACGTTTGTACTTACCGCTCTTTTGATCGTAGTTTCTGGACTCGCCGGTGAGAAAGACGCCAGCCTGCACATAGAAGCCTGATAGAGTGAGATTCCTTTGACCCATTCGTCCGCGAATGTGGGTGGCCGTGTATTCCGCTTGCCCATGGAAGCGTCCGGCGACCACCGTGGCTTCGAAGTTGTACATGAAGACACTCCGCGAGGCCCTCAATTTGCCAGTATCGACTAGCTTTGCTCCGGCCAGGTGTGCTTCTGGTTGAGCGCTAAAGCGAAGGACGCTTGGAGCATCAAAATAGCGATAGGCGGCTGAGCCGCCGACCGCTACGACCTTTGTCTTCTCCGCAATCGGGGCCAATACGATTCGATGAGCCACACCGAAGTCCTCATCCTCTGCGCCGCTGTCGCCGAGTCCTCCCGAGAACACTCCGCCGGCATAGCTCCACACATCACCGTGTGAAGCCAGTACCAAACCCAGTCGCCTGCGCCCCTGCTCCTCGTTATTGCTGAATGCATCGGGCAGAGCGCGTTCCTGGAAGACCTGCCAATTCGAACTCGACATCGACGATTGGCCAAAGGGGACTTTCTGGTGCCCCAACGTGACGGTGAACGTTTTGTAGCCGCTGTATCGGAACCAACCGTCGGTGATTGGCACGTCAAGGTCCGGATCGAAGTTTACCTCGATCTTGTAGTCCCAGTTCGTCCAGACTGTTCCGTAAGACTTTATCCGCCCACGTCGAACTTCGGATCCATTGCCGAGTTTGGTCTCGTCTTGAATGAAGACTGCAGCGTCGAACTGCAGGCGACCTCCGAAGGCGAATGTGAATTCGTCGTCGCGGGTTCTGATGACGAGGCCCTTGTAGTTTGCGCTGACGTCGGCGAGGGCGCCGAGATTTGCCTCCGCCTCCTTCGAGTTCTGATTGGCCCTCTGCATCGTGTCCGCGTCGTCGAGCAATTCCTCCGCGAATGCAGGGGTGATCAGGAGCGTGGCGCTGGCGAGCGTGAGAGATACTCGGCGTGCGGTTCGTAGAATGGCTGTCAGCAAAAAATGAATCCTCTTTAATCCGGAGTGCTCTTCAATCAGTGGGCGGCTCTCGTCCAGCCGGGGGTTGGCGTTTCAGGCACTTAGGATCAGTCCGAGATAGCGATACATCCTTAAGGACGGGGGAAAACGCATCTCGTCGGAGATGTAGTCAAGGCGATCTGATCCATAGAGTATCTAAGGACGGGAATAGGGTTTGTAGGCTCATCTGTCAGTTCGCGATGCCGAAGACTAGTCAAACGGTGTCGTGTCCGCGACTTTCTTCCAAGCCGAGCCTTGAGAATCAGGCGTTGTGAATCCGCACCGAGTCTGGGCTTCGCGCGATCCAATAATTCAGACTCTTACGCGATGGCGATGACTTTGTGGCGAATATTCTCGGGTCGGGCGTGTGAGTTCTCTTGAGCGCTTCACTGCCGTGGCCTAGTACGGATCAGGTCGGCGAAGCCAGGCCATGCTGTGCGGAAGATCCATTTCGTCGCGACCCTTTGGCATAACTAGATTAGGTGTGAGAAATCGAACCGCCATCGTCTCGACAGAGGGCACTGAGCCCCGGTTCTTCTCAGGAAGGGAAGCCCGTCTCGGAAAAGTTGTAGGTCATCTTCCCTGATGCAATTACCTCGGGCGTAAATGAGACGTTGAAGTCTCGATTGAATTCATTGACTATCGCGGACAACTACTTGAAGGACCAATCCATGCGTTCGCGATAGGCGTGGAGATTTCCGACGGGAGTATTCGAGATGGCCACCATCGTAATGTCGGGCCGATTGCGATGGAGGATGACGCGATCGTAGTTGCCTGCCCAGAATGAATGGCTGGGACAACCGTCTTCCCAGTCGGGGTCGGCCATTCAACGATGAAAAAGAAATCCGGATCTCATTCCCCGATGACGGCCAGCTCCGGCCTAAAGCCATCGATCATGACGCCGCCGAGTTCTGCGACAAAGGGGCCAGCTGCCGCAGCGTATTCCGCGTATTTTTCCGCTCCGCCATCGGTCTCGAACCTCAATTCAACATCATGCGACCTCGTGGCCCCTTGATTCGCGCTGTGAGTTTTCGCTCCGCGAGGACCCCGAGTTCGAATTCTACGTTGAGCGCATCCAGCGCTTGTTGGATCGGATCTCGATGGGGATGGTCACCACAGAACATTTCGAGTTCGAGCTCTCCCAGTTGGCCGGCAGCGATGCTCGCGGGATGCGGCGTCTTGCCCCAGTCGATGACGAAAGGGACGATCCCATCACCAATCGCATCGACTCGCAGCGTCAGCTTCCATTCGAGCAACTCGCCGGAAGGCGAGCGTCGACTCATGCTGAGGACCGCTCCGGGATCGTAACCTTGAGTTCGTGCCCGTTCGACGTCAGATTCGATCGAGCGACTTCGAACGGCCCACGTCACGAGGCGTGGTCCATCGAGGGAGTCCAATCCAAATGGGTGCGGGTGATTGGGCTTATCCGCATCGGGATCGATTGCGATCAGTTCGACATAGCATTCGTTGGCAAGGGGGAGAATCGCATTGTGCGTGCCGAGGCCAACGTGGCGCCCACCGGCGCGCGGGGCCTGTCCGAGTCGGTGTTCAAAGGACTCGATCGAAGCGGCCAGATCGGGAACCGCGTAAACCAGGTGATCAAGCTTCAGTCTTGGGGTCAATGCTCGGCTCTCCGATTCGTGGGTCGTCGCAACGATAGACGGTGCGCCCATCGACTTCGAGCTGCGACCTTAGGTCGCAGGAGACGGATACCGGTGGGATGCGGTTGATCTTCGAAGTGATACGCTGCTCGGAATGACGAATCCAGGCCTCAGTGACGATGCGCTCGCCAAGGCGCTCCACGAAATTGAAGAACAGGGCTACACCATTATCGCCGACGCGATTCCCCAGGACCTCATCGATTCGGTTCAAGAGAACGTGCTGCGGATCGAACGCGATCAGGAGATCGTGCCTTCGGAAAATGACTTCGAAGGGCACAAGACTATTCGAATCTACAATCTTCTCGCTCATGGAGAGCCATTCGAGCAGATTCCGATTCTCCCGTCCGTATTGCCGGTCGTCGAAGGGGTGCTCAATGACGGCTGCCTGATTTCGAGTGTGTCGTCGATCAGCATTGGAAAAGGCGAATCACCGCAGCCCATTCATGCCGATGATCAGGTGATTGCACTTCCGAGACCTCACCAGGCGCTCGTCTGCAACAGTATGTGGGCTATCACGGATTTTACAGAGGCCAACGGTGCGACTCGAGTCGTTCCTGAAAGTCATCGGGATCCGAACTGGCCGGTTTACGGAAGCGACGACATCGAATCGATTCCCGCCGAGATGAAACGCGGCAGCGTTCTGGTATGGAACGGGAGCCTCTGGCACGGCGGCGGCGCAAATCAAACGGACGAACGGCGTGTCGGCATTGCCATGAACTACTGCGCTGGATTTCTTCGCCAACAAGAGAACCAGCAACTCGGTATCCCGCAATCCGTGGCCGCCCAGTTCAGCGAACGGCTACAGCGCATGGTGGGCTATGGCGTGTACAGAAATCTGATAGGTCACATCGATAAGCGCGATCCGCGCGAGCTGCTAGGCGCGGACGGCGCAATGCGATCAATCTGGGATCTGTGAACAAAGTTGGTGTTCACGTCTTCTCGGAAGTCCAACCGCTGAGCGGATCCCCTGCGTCGCTTTCGGGTCGAGGCAGGATCTGTCGTAAATGGTCCCCGAGCACCCAGCCCCGTCGCTCTTCTCGCATGCGCCATTGCCGTGGATAGCCGAGCGAGACTTCTTCGAAGCGGACGTCATCGATATAACGTGTGCAGGGGATATGAAGATGTCCCGACACCACTACGGATGCGCGAAAGCGCTGGTGCCAATCTTCTGTGATGCGTGTCCCGCACCAGACCATGAAGCGTGGGATTTGCGGCAGAATGGCGAGTTCCTGCTTGAGTGGGAAGTGGGCGATCAGGACGGTTGGAAGGGGCGTTTCGACGAGCGCCGCGTCCAGCCGCTTTTCACTTTCGAGGCAGCGCGCTTCACACCATTCCCCAACATGAGTGAACGGATCTGGCTTCAGCAGGACTTCGTCCGAGCAGACCACGTCGCTTTCTGCAGCCCATTCGACGGCTTTCTCAACGGGAATTTCATTTGGCCGAAAACTGTAGTCGTAGAGTAGGAAGAGCGGAGCGAGGAGATGCGGCCCGCCTTCTCCTTGCCAAATAGGGTAGGGATCTTCCGGTGTGATTGTGCCGTGTCGGTGACAGATGTCGACGAGGTGCTCATAACGGTGAGCACCGTGCAGCGATGAATCCCGCGGAAGGCTCCAGAGCTCGTGGTTTCCGGGAACCCAGATCAGCTGAGCAAATTTCTTTCCAAGAATCTGGAGGGCGATGTCTAATTGATCCGGCGTGTCCGCGGTGTCGCCGCAGAGGATGAGCCAATCATCCAGATGCTGCGGTAGTTCAGTCAGCGCGATCAGATTTTCCTTGAATCCAACATGAAGATCGCTGATGGCATGCAGTTTCAATGGGTCATTCCTCGACAGGTATCTCGAACACACTACGCTCAGACCGAGCGACAGGCCACCCCTCTATGAATTCTAAGTGGAGTCGAACTTGAAATCCAACGAAAATCAGGCATCGCCGGTCGGGTCAGATGACACGTCGATCTCATCGAGTGTGAGACGTTATGCATTGGCGATGCTGACGATTGCGTATGCATTCAATTTTATTGACCGGCAGATCCTGGTCATTATTCAAGAGTCGATCAAGCAGGAGATGGGGCTCTCCGACGCTCAGCTTGGATTGCTGAGCGGTTTCTCCTTCGCACTCGTGTACATCACCGCGGGCATCCCGATTGCCTATTGGGCGGATAGGGGAAATCGGCGGAATATCATCTCGCTTGCCGTCGCGGTCTGGAGTGGCATGACGGCGCTGTCGGGGTTTGCGCAAAATTACGGGCAACTTTTGATGGCGCGGGTAGGCGTTGGAATCGGCGAGGCTGGTGGTAGTCCTCCCGCGCATTCGATGATCAGCGACTACTATGCGCCGAGCGAACGTGGCACTGCCATGGGGGTCTACTCGGCTGGCCTGCATGCCGGAATCTTCGCGGGGTTCTTGCTCGGGGGATTCATCGAGGAATGGTTGGGTTGGCGTGCCGCCTTCATGGTGGTCGGACTTCCAGGAATCGTCTTCGCCTTGATCTTTCGATTCACGGTGACCGAACCTTCGCGTGGCCGATGGGAATCCGCTGAGGCGGCGAGTTATCGGCCGACGTTTCGCGAGACGGTGCAGCGTCTCTCTCGTTACCGCTCATTCTGGTATCTCGCGGGTGCGACCGGACTGACGGCTTTTGCCGGGTATGGGAACGGAAACTTCGCGCCCTCATTCTTCATTCGGAGTCACGGACTGAGCGGCATTGAGGTTGGCCTCCTGATGGCGTTCGCCGGAGGTGGCTCTGGCTTGGCGGGTACGCTGCTCGGAGGGTATCTGGCGGATCGGCTCGGCCAGCGGGATCCGCGTTGGTATGCGTGGCTGCCTGCGATCGCCGGGTGTATTGCTCTGCCCCTGTCTTTTCCGTATCTGTTAGTCGATGATATACGCATCGTGATCGCGCTTCTCTTTATCGTGAACATGATGCTCAACACCTATCTCGGCCCGTGTCTCGCGATTTCTCACACCCTGGTTCCGCCGGCGATGCGTGCGCTTACGTCAGCCATTCTTTTCTTCGTGCTGAATCTGATCGGCTTGGGGATGGGGCCGCTCACGGCAGGACTTCTGAGCGACCATTTTACCTCAATCTACGGTGACGATGGTCTTCGATACGCGATGCTCGTCGTGGGCATGATCAGCTCGCTGGGAATTCTGCTCTTTGTGTTGGCGGCCCGGCGAATTCCAGGGGACCTTGCAATGCGCGACAGCGAGGGTGCGGCCCCTTCCTGAGGCGGCCGGGGAGCACGATTGGTCTGTTATGGCCATCTGCTAGTTTTGCTGATTCGGAGTCTCGGAACATGAAACTCGATTGGAAGGAGATACCGCATGGCGGACAGGGAATTGGACACGCAGACTGCGAGCGCTCAGATCGCTGAATCAGGCAATACGGTCGACACCATGTTGGATCACCTCGTTGAGAGCGGTCAGGCCGATCAGATGAAGGGACTCGATATCGATCGCTTGCGAGCGGCGATGAATGCACCTGGGGCAGCAGAGACGATCGCCGAAATTCAGGCTATGGGGGCAGACTCTCAGGCTGGCGCGGGACAGCCCGCACCGGATTTTGTCCTGCGGTATTTACCCGGTCAGGGGAAGAGTGATGGCGAAAAAGTTCGGCTCTCTCTGCGGTTCGCGAATCGGCCGGTTGCCCTGGTCTTCGGTAGCTACACCTGACCGCCTTTTCGGTCCCAGGCTGGGACCCTCAATCGCATCTACCGCAGCTATCGCGATCAGATTGATTTCCTCACCGTGTATATCAAGGAAATTCATTCAACCGATGGTTGGCAGGTCGGCGAGAACGTCGAAGATGGCGTGCTGGTGCGTGAGCACCAATCCTTCGAGGAGCGCATCGAAGTCGGTCAGACCTGCATGTTGAAAATGGCACTTGAGCTCCCCGCAGTCGTCGATGAGATGGATGATTCGGTTGCTGGCGCATACGCGGCGATGCCCGAGCGACTCTATTTGATCGAGCGTGGCGGACGAGTTGCCTATCAAGGCGGCATGGGACCGATGTTTTTCCGACCGGATGAGTGGGAAGCCGCGATGGAGACCCTTCTCAATTCGCATTGAGGTTCCGGCCCAAGAGCCCGATATTCCATCGGCGCAATGGCTTTGGCAAGCCCAAGAAAACGGTACCAGCCGTTTAGTTAGGGATTTCGCTTGTTGACCTGCCCCGAAAACCTGTTCCAATTGAAACGTTAGTTTCTGGCCTAAGTCGGGACTCTGGGGACCCAGTCCCCAGACCCTAAGAACTGCTCGGGAGTCTTTTCCCCAAGCGAACTGTGCGGTCGGAACTCATTGTACTCCTGGCGCCAAGCTTCGATCTTGGTCCGTGACGTTATGTTCGCGACACGCGGCGCGGATTTTCCCACCCACCTCTGCAGCCTTCAAGATTCCGAAGATTTGCTCCTCTGAGAAGCGTGCTCGCTTCATCCGTGCCTGCTGTCGCCTTCGAAAAGGCTAATTCATAGACTGGTACCAGTATGGGGGGCCGGCCAAACCCGCAGGCGCTTGCCGTAACGTCGTTGACTAGGGGAATTCCTGAGGGCCCTTTGCCGCGTTCGATGTGTTGCGCTGAGAGAACTCAGCAAGAATTTGACGATACTATAGAAAACGATTGACAACCGATCTTCTGGCTATAAGTTGATTGGGTACGTCGCTGTACGGTCCAGGAGGACCGAGGTTCTGCTCTCATCGATTTTCATAAGCGAGGTCGTCGCATTCATTGTTTTGAAGTGACGACCATCGTGAATGTTCGTGAATGATTGATTTTGATTCAGTCGACTAATCGACCAAAGCAACTACCGTACAGGTCTGACGTATTCGGCGGCCTGTATCGTGCGCGAGTGACGCGTCCTGCAACCGCTGGGACCTGAGAAGGTCGCAGGTCGTTTATGAGAGCGGGTCGAGCCCGTAGTCAGGGACGAGCGCGGGAATCTTTCCGACCCCGGGAACAAATTGAATTGGGCTGTGAAGATCGCTCACGGGTCTGCTTCGACTGTCTCAAGTCACAGGCCCTCGATCCGCACATTCTCGGCTGTCTGATTTTCATGGCGAGATAGACGGATGGACGATTGGCTCACGCGTGTGCAGGTTGCGAATCCGCGATCCCCAAACTGTTGTACACGCCTGGCCGCAGCGAGAGATTCGATGCTCAGATCGGCAGAACAGTCAGCGCCGCCGGCATCGATCCTTCACGACTTGCCCGAGGTGTTCCGACGGAGGGTTGAAGAGTGCAACCGCCGCCTCGGTCTTTGCTTGGTTGAACTGAGGTTGAACTGAGGTTGAAGATCGGTCGAAGCGGAGCTGGATGCGGAACGAAGATTGATCCGCACCCAGATCGCAAACGACAGAGATGTCGCGGACATCCTGTCAGGAGGCGCGAGCATGGCGATTGCGAAGCAGCTTGAATGGTATCTCGAAGCAGTCGGGGTCGAGTACGAAGTACTGCCTCATCCGCGCTCAGCCTATAGCGCCCAGACCGCTCGCCGATCTCGAATCCCGCTCTATTGCCTGGCCAAGCCCGTGCTCTTTGAAGATGAATACGGATATGTCATGGCGGTCGTCCCGGCGGCGCGCAAGGTCGATGTCGAACGCCTTGGCGCGCAACTCCATCGTGAGTTGGAACTCGCGACGGAAGCCGAGGTCGATAACCTCTTTCACGATTGTGAAAATGGGGCGATGCCCGCGATCGGGTCGCCGTATCGAATTCCAACGGTCTATGACGATTCTCTCGCGGATCTGAGCGATATCTATTTCGAGGCCGGCGACCACGATGACGTAGTCCATATGGCGGGAGAAGATTTCATGGAATTGCTTTCGGAATCGCTGCATGGGCGTTTTAGTCTTTCTCTTTCGGCGGGTCCCAAATAATTGAACAAATGGCCCGGGCTACGGGCGTTCGGCGAGGTTCTGATTTGATCTGATAGAGGAGGGTTTGCCATGTCACTTTCACGTGTTCTGGAGGGGTATCTCTCGGATCGTGAGGCCACCTATACAATCGAGATGCATTCGGTCTCGAGAACGAGTGTGGATACTGCACGACTCGCGCGGATCAACGAAGATTCGCTTGCGAAGTCGGTCGTGCTCGAAGATGAACACGGCTTCGTGTTGGCGGTCTTGCCTGCATCGCGTCGACTCGAACTCGATCAAATCGAACGCAAGCTTGGACGACGTCTGCATCTGTCCTCCGAAAGGAAGATGGTTGATCTTTTTCCCGACTGCGTACTCGGCGCGGTTCCCCCGCTCGGTGCCGCCTACGGGCTGCCCACGGTGATCGACTCGAGTCTCGAGGGACGCACTGAGGTCTTCTTCGAAGCAGGGGATCACGAATCTCTCATTCGAATGGATGGCGACGAGTTCTTCGGGCTGCTGGCGACGGCATCGGTGGCAGAGATCGCCGCGGACCGTGCATGCCTGAATGCCGCACTCGCCTTGCGCGAGCAGCTCGGTCGATCCCTCTTAACACTTCGCAAGGCGGCGGAGGCACCGATGGAAGAGGCGTCGATCTGGCGATCACGTTTGCAGCGAGCGCTCCTGCGACTGGTCGTCGCGGCGGACAATCACATTGGTGAGAGCGAAGGGCCGGGCGGACTTCTGGCGGAAGTCGAAGCCAAGGCGCCGCGTCTTTGGAGGGATGTCGAGCGAATGCGAAAAGAGCATGTCGCGTTGCTCAAGGACTGTTTTCGCATTCTCGAGGATGTGAAAGGCGAGTCTTCGTCGTCCCAACTGATTCAGCATGATGCGCTGAGATTGGCTTCGAATTTCGAATTTCATCGACATGCCGCGGCGGATCTCGTTTACGAGTCCTTCGGCGTCGATATCGGTGGAGGCTGAGCGTCGAGTCAAGATTCGGGAGAAGTTCAATCGTGGAACGCGTGAACGTCATGATCGCAGGCGGTGGCGTCATCGGCTCGGCAATGGCGATGTGTCTGGCCAAGCGCGGCGTCTTGACGACCCATCGTATCCCTCGTGAACACCGGCTGAGCGAGACGTGAATCAGTTGCGAAGTTGTGCTGAATTGCCTTGGTGCCTGGTCTCTTTTTTTTCCGCGAAACTTGGGCTTCGCGATGTGACAGAGGCCATTCGGCGGCAGATCTGTCTCGTCGACGTGCATGCTGGAGACCTCGGGTCCGGTGTTGATCCGAGTGAACTTACGATGATTGTTGGTGTAAGCGATCTCTACTTTCATCTAGAAGGTCAGGGCGGTGGCCGCTTCTTGGAGGGTTTATCGACTCCCGAGGAGGCCCCGGGTTTCGACTTCGGCTACGACGGCCAGGAGTATTTTGCAGAATTCGTGTGGCCGCGCCTGGCCCATCGAAGCTCGAGTTTTGAGCGGTGTGGGCATGTGCGCGGGTGGTCCGGGCTCTATGCCGTGACTCCCGGCCGAAGCGGCATCGCCGGATGCATGCCAGGGATCGCAAACCTCTTCGAGGTGCATTCCTTACCGGGCGCGGCGTCATGCAGTCCTTTGGGATCGCCCGCGTGCTCAGCGAGAGAATCGTGAAGGGCCGCTACGGCCTGTGCGATCTGTCGCCGCTTGGTCGGGAGAGATTCGAGTTTCCGGATCGATGGCTTCCGGAGACGCTTCATCTCTGACTAGTCGCCCGACTCGCTCGTCGTTTCGTTTTCGCGCACCGTCGGAATCGGATCAGGCATGGGAATCGTCGGAGGCCATTCGCCTCCGCCATGAACTTCGAGCGCCGCGCCCGAGACATAACACGAGTCTTTCGCCGCGAGGAAAAGGCAGGCCTTAGCAATCTCCTCGGGCTTCGCGAAGCGCTTGGCCGGAATGCTTTTCGTGATCTCGTGCTTGCTCGCTTCATCGCCGTAGTGGTCTTTGGCGAGTTCCGTCAGAACCAGGCCGGCAACGATGCAGTTGACTCGAACGCGTGGTCCCCACTCGACTGCGAGCGATCGGGTAGCATTCATCAAGCCGCTCTTGGCCGCACCGTAGGCGACGGATCCGGGTGTTGGCCGCATCGAGCTGACGCTGACGATGTTGACGATGACTCCACCGTCCTGGGCGCTGTATAGATGCGGATAGACTTGTTGGGAGAGGATGAGGGGAGTGTTCAAGTTGAGCTCGAGGATCTTGTTGGTGAGATTGGCCGAAGCCTCGGCCGACGGGACAGAGGGTGCGCCGCCCGCGTTGTTTACGAGGACGTCGATGCCGCCCGTCTTTTCGGCACACCGCTCGAGCCATGACGCCGTGGCTTCCGGATCGCGGACGTCCACGATCTCATCCTTGATTCTCGGGCTGTCGAAGGGTGTCTCGAGACCTCGGCGGCTGCAGGTATAGACGTCGGCTCCGGCGTCGTCGAAGGCTTCGCAGATACGCCGACCAATTCCGCGCGAGCCCCCGGTTACGACGACGGTCTGATTCTTGAAGTCAAATTGTGTCACCGATGCGCTCACTGTGTCTTCCTTCTATCCGTTGAGGGCATGTCGCTCATTGTTCTGATGGCGCATGTCATGGCAGATCCCGATCGTCGGAGCTGCGCCCGGCGCTCGTTCCGATCATTGGATCGGATCATGATGAAATTAAGAGGGATTCGAGGAGGCGGCAAGGCTCGGCTTGGATCTAGGGTCATGTGATTGGGGCGAGGGCATGATTGCGTTAGGCGACCTCGAGAAGTTTGAAGGATCGCTGTCCGCGTGGCGTCGTGAACGTTTCGTCGTCACCGACCTGCAAACCGAGGAGTGCGCGCCCAAGCGGGGTCGACAGCGTGAGCGTCCGAATTAAAAGACCCGATTCGGTTAGATTAAAGCCTCCGGCGGTCGGAACCAACCACCAGATCTGTGGCTTGCCTTCCTCTTCGATGCGGATGGCGACGAGCGCCATGGCCGCGACGGCTTCGCGGGGCTGAAATATTCGCGCGACCGGACCGGTGAGCTGCAGGGCCGTTCGACGAAGGTCGGCGACGCGTGTCGCGAGGCCGCGAGCCAGGTAGCTCTGCTCTGTGGCCCGGGTGTCCTTGCTGTGTTCGGAACGATTTTCTTCGTGGGTGGCGGCTTTCTGCGAGTCTCGCTGCTGGGACAACAAGGTTTCGAGAGCGGCTTCGACCTGATGTCGGAGGGCGTGGAGAAGCTGAGTCTTGTCGAGTTGCCTAAGTGAAAAGGACATTCAATTTCAATAATGAGGTAAGTTTGACTTATCGGTGGTGAAGGATCGAATTGCCCGCCCGCCAATCAGTGGTGAGCGAGCAGTGTACAGCTCCATTGATTCAATCCAGCCGATGATCCGTGGGATCCGTGTCGGTAGACTGCGGCTGCCAAGCGAACCCGAACCGAATCCGCCCATGGGTCGCGTCGCGCAACTCAGCAGGGCAATGGAGACGGTGTGGATTTCGGATTGAGTGAAGAGCAGGTCATGCTCCAGGAGACTATTCGGAGCTTTGCTCTCAGTGAGTGTCCAACGACGCGATTACGCGAGCTCTTTGATGACGGGTCGGGCCATGACCCGGCTCATTGGACCGCGCTGGCCGAGATGGGCGTGACTGGACTGGTCGTTGCCGAAGAATACGGAGGCGCGGGGCTCGAGTTGCTCGATCTTGCGCTGGTGGCGGAAGTCTTTGGTGAATCGGCGATGCCGGGCCCCTTTCTGGGTCATTGGCTCGCGACCCTTGGCCTCGGGCTCGCCGGCACCGAGTCTCAGCGATCACAGATCCTGCCGGCGTTGGCGAAGGGTGAGAAGACGGCATGTGTCGCTCTCCAAGAAGGTGTGGGGGCTTGGGCGCCGAAGGAGTGGACGGTTGAAGTGAGGGGGAACCGGATCTCCGGGGTGAAGAATGTCGTGACGCACGCGGCGATCGCGGATGGCATCCTGGTTGGGCTCGAGGCTGGCAAGCTCGCCTGGGTGGACGCACGAGCGCCTGGCATCGAGATTTCAAACGAGAATGGCATTGATCGGACGCGTCCTTTTTCGACCATCACCTTTGATGACGTCGAGGCGGAAATATTGGAACAAGGCGACGGTACAGCGGAAAAGTTGGTGTCCGCGGCCTCGGTCTTGTTGGCCGCGGATGCGTTCGGTGCGGCGTCGAAGCTCATCGACCTGGATGTGGCTTACGCCCACTCCCGCGAGCAATTTGGTCAACCCATTGGACAGTTCCAGGCGGTCAAGCACGCGATCGCGCGCCTCGGGACCGAGATGGAGCCGACGCGCGCACTTTGGTGGCATGCGGCCTACGCGCTTGATCATCTTCCGGAAGAAGCGAGCCGCGCGGCTTCGATGACGAAGGCGCATATTACCGACCGTGCCATGGCGGCGGCACGGGAATCGGTCGAGCTCCACGGCGGTTACGGTTTTACCTGGGAATGTGAGGTCCAGATCTGGTTCAAGCGCATCATGTTTGATCGCTCGTTTCTCGGCAATCCGGAACAACACCGCGAACAATGTGCCGCGTTGGCAGGCTGGTAGGACATGGATCTCCAATACGCCCCAGAACACGAAGAATTTCGGGAATCTGTGCGCGCCTTCTTGAAAGGCTGGCCACTGAAGGGCGATGAAGCGGAGCTTCCAAAGGAGGAGCAAGAAAGCCTCTTTCGTCAGCGCGGCATCGATGCCGGGTATGTGTATCGCGGTGTTCCGACGCGTTATGGCGGTTCGGGACAGCCGAATGACGCGATCAAGGATCGGATCATCCGCGAAGAATTCTACCAAGCGGGTGCGCCCGGAGATTTGCCGTCCCAGGGTGCGGGCATGCTTGTTCCCACACTTCTTGAATTTGGATCCGAGGAGCAGAAGGAGCGTTATGTCGCGCGCGCGCTGACTAATACGGAGAGTTGGTGCCAGGGCTATAGCGAGCCGGGCTCGGGTAGTGATCTCGCATCGCTGCAATGTCAGGCACGACTCGAAGGCGACGAATGGGTGCTCAACGGCCAGAAGATCTGGACCAGCGGCGCTCAACGCGCAGACATGATGTTCGGGCTCTTTCGCACGGAGCCGGAAGCGAAGAAGCATGCCGGTATCTCATACCTGTTGGTCCCGATGGACCGAGATGGCATCGAAGTGCGGCCCCTTCGAGAGATGAGCGGGGGCTTTGAATTCAACGAGGTTTTCTTTACGGATGTGCGCATTCCCGCGGAGAACATCGTCGGAGAGCGTGGGCAGGGTTGGGCCGTGTCGCGGGCGACGCTGATCCATGAACGGAATCTGATTGGCAACCCATTCATGATTCGCGAAGCGTTCGACGATCTCGTCCAGCTTGCACGGACCCGCATACGCAATGGTCGCCCCGCAATCGAAGATTCTGGGGTTCGCCAGCGCCTTGCAGAGATCGAGGGTTATGTCCGCACGAGCGAGACGTCGAACCTGCTTCAGTTTACGGCTGCGCATCGTGGCGAGATGCTGACGGCGATGCGTCCGATGATGATGAACAAGGTTTGTTCGACGGATACGACTCAGCGGATCATGAAATGTGCCTACGATCTGCTGGGCAGTGATGGGCTTCTGGCGCCACTGGACGAGGAGCTCAATACCTGGAGTCGGACCACGACGTCGACGGGTTGGGTGCTTCAGTACATGTTCTCCATGGGCCCGGCCATCGCGGGGGGGGCGACCAATATTCAACTCAACATCATCGGCGAGCGAGGATACGGCCTTCCGCGCGACCTACGGAAACCCTTCTGACGCCGGTCCCGGCTGTGAGGTCGCTCACATTCCCGGCGTTCAGCGCTCCGAGCGGAGTGCGCATTCAAGAGTTTTGACCATTCCACCGATTCGGTTCTCATGGAACCTGAACTGAAAAAAGCGTGTTGGAAGGCGGCGGCGAAGCTGGGGATTGGATTGACCCTCGTCGTCGCGGTGATTGGAATTCGCATGGTGAGCGTCACCCCGGACGGTGTTCCGGCGGCGATCGCAAAACTCGATGCACTGGACGATCAGCTCGCAGCCGAATCAGCGACGGCCGCGGCCCCGACTTCGCAAGCCGCGTCCGAGTCGCAAAATTCGATCGCGTCGAGGTTGAGTGCGGGTGTTCGAGATCATTTCACAGGTTCTGACGGGAAGTCGCGGGACGGCGAGCGCCTGGTGTCATGCCGTCTTTCGGGTCGGAAGCAGTTCATGCGGGCCGATGATTGCGCGGTCCGTGGCGGAGAATCGACGGATGTGGGCAAGGCGCGCTCGCCCCAATAACCTCGCTGTCGCCGATCGACCTGACCGAAATGAATAGCCACGAGCGGCACGCTAGGCGACGGAAGCGAGTACTTCCTCGTCGAGATCGTCTCGCCCTTCTTCTGCCGAAGGGTCGGTGTTCGCATCGCGAGCGTCGTGGTCGACTCTGGCCAGACCAAAGCTGGTCACCACGCCGATCGCCGCAACGACGGCGCCGAGCGCAAACCCATTTCGAAATCCCGCTGCGGTCTCCGAGTCTGCACAGAGCGCCGTGAGAATCGAGATGCCCGCGACGGCGCCAATCCCCGAAGTTGTCGACATCGTCGAAACCGCGATGCCGTGGTCGTCTTCATCGACAGCCGACGCGACAATCGTGCTGAGTGAGGGCTGCGCAAAACCCATTCCCATGCCGGCAAAGACCAGCCCCGCAAGAATCAGAATCATGGACTCGGTGGCGGCACCCAGAGTGAAGGCCAGCATCGCGGCCAAGATGAGCCAGCTTCCCGTGATGACCATAGCCCGTTCGCCATAACGCGAGCCGAGATGTCCGCCGACCGGCGAACTCGCGGAGAACGTAATCGGACGCGCGACCGTCCACATGGATGTCGCTGATTGTCCGAGCCCGAACACACCCAACATGATGAGTGGGCTGATGATGAACCCGCCCATATAGGCGAATTGAAGACTGAATCCGATCAGTAGAGGAAGCACGAAATTGCGCCTCGTCATGAACTCGAGTGGAATCAGCGGATGCGGAGAGCGCCGCTCGATGCGTGCGAAAAGGCTGAGCAGAACCGGGGTGAGGGCGAAGGCGATCAGCACTCGCGGATCGAGAAGTCCCCAACTCGGAAGTCGATTAATGGCGAAGGTCAGTGCGAAGGCACCAAGCGCGAGAACGAAAGCGCCTTGCACGTCCAGGCCAACTTGCCTGCGGCGGGGTGTTTCGACCAAGACGAGGACTGCGATCAAGCAGGCGAGGGCAGACAGAACGCCTTGGATAATAAAGATCGGCCTCCAGCCGATACTTTCGACGAGGATACCGCCAATCGCGAGGCCCAGAACAGGCCCGCCAGCGAAGACCACACTCATCCAGCCCATTGCCTTGACCCGCTCTCGCCCTTCGTAGGCACGAAAAAGCATGGCCATCGAGGCGGGCATGGTCGCGGTCCCGGCGAGTTGCCCAAGCGTGCGCATTCCGATGAGACTCGCGGCATTCCAGGCGAAGGCAGTAGCCACCGCAATTCCCGTCGCGAACACGAAGCCGATCAAATAGACACGGCGATGACCATGCAGGTCGCCGAATTTCCCGAGAATGGGCGCGGATACGGCCTGCGCCAGCATCGGTGCGGTCAAGACCCAGGCGATCGTGGAAACCTGGGTATTGAGATCGGCGGCAATGGCTTTGAGCGAGACGCCCAGAATGGTGATCGTGAATGTCGTGGCAAAGCCACCGGCGAGGCAGGCCCAGAGCAACCATCGACGATGGTTGGGGTGCTGCTGAATTCGCTGTCGAAGACCTTGAAGGTCGAAGGCTGATGGCTGGAGCGCCGGTCGCAGAGCCCCATTGTCCGTGCCGAAACCTGTATCTGGCTTCGGCTTCAGGGCGAACGTGTCAGTAGGGTTCACAGGTTCCGCTCCTTCGGAGCGGTCTGATTTGGTCGGCATGAGTCACTCAATTGGGGGCGCGCGTAGGCGGTCGGCAGCATAGCGCCTTTTGCGTGCTATGCGGCAGATGCTGCCGTGCCCCTCGTTCAAATTGCAATGCCACCGCTCATCGCGCAAGACGCGTTGGGGACTGACAGCATGACAGATTCAAAGAACGGACTTCTACTCCCTTGAGAGGGCGCTACGCGAGAGTCGGTAACGAGAGGTGGAATTGATCATGCTGGCATCGTGCTTGCGTTTTCGGTGCAATTCGACCGCGAGACGAATGCCTCATGAGGTCGCGGCAGGAGAGAAAGCATGGGACTTCGAGTCAACTCAAATATTGCGTCGATCAACGCGCAGCGAAATCTGGTCGGAACCACTGACCGCCTTCAAAAATCACTGCAGCGATTATCCTCTGGCCTGCGCATCACTCGCGCGGCAGACGCCGCCGCCGGTCTAGCTATCTCAGAAAATTTCCGTGCGGAGATTCGCAGCCTTCAACAGGTCCAGCGAAACGCGAGCGATGGGATCTCGATGTTGCAGGTGGCCGAGGGTGCACTGAACGAGACGAGTACGCTGCTGATTCGAATGCGCGAGCGGGCGATTCAATCGGCCAATGGCACATTGGAGCTGGGGGAGCGGGCGACCGTCGACCTCGAATTCCAGGGGCTGCATGCAGAGATCAATCGGATTGCTGCGGCCACTGAGTTCAACGGCACTCAGATTCTACAGTCTGCGGCCTCGACGACGTTTCAAATTGGAACCGGCGATTCAGTCAATGATCGCTTCACTGTTTCGGCTGTAAACGCCGGCGCAAGTGCGATCCGATTATCGGCCGTTGGCGTTACGAATGTGACCGGTGCACGCTCATCGCTGGCGTTACTCGATAGCGCCGTCTCTCAGATTGCCTCGCTCCGGGCGGCCTTTGGTACTGCGCAGAACCGACTGGAGTCAGCGATTCGATCCATTGGAGTCGCCGTCGAAAATACGGTGGCCGCGGAGTCGAGAATTCGAGACGTCGACTTCGCAAGCGAAACCGCGGAGCTGACTCTGAATCAGGTTCTTTAGCAGGCGGGAATTTCAGTTCTCGCGCAAGCCAATATCTCGACGCAGTCAGCGCTCGCGCTGCTCCAATAGGAGGCGATCACCAACGCGCAGTCGAGACGCACTTGATTCGTCGGCGAGCAATTGGCATGCAGCACACCCCCCAAGGACTCCGTCCTGGGCAGAATCTGGCCTAATTGAGATTGAACGCGCCACGTCTTCGTGGGGAATGACACTTACCTCTATGACGATATGGGGGGGCCCTGTCAGTCTCTGGGAAATCGGGAAGCGACTTTGTGCTCGAAGCGTATTTGCTCATTAGAAGCGATGCGTGTGGAGTACAGGGACTGGGAGTAGACCGCTGTGTCCAGTACGACCGTTGTCAAGGCGTCCGATTTTGCGGACGTTTACGCTGAAGCTCATATTGAATTCGAATCGGGTGATTCCGGTGAAGCCGTGGATCGACCGGACCGTGAACCGGATCGTGACGAGGATCCTGATCCGCAATCCGTTCGTGCGGCGGAGGAATCCGCTCCGCCCGAGGCGGCCGGCGCCGAATCGATGAGTTCGCTGAACGACGAGGAGCTGCTCGTCGGTATCAGAACCGAGAGTGAGCTTCATTTTGCCGAACTCTACAATCGATATTTCCAGCGGATCTACAGCTTTGTGTATACGCGATTGCGAAATCACGCAGACACAGAAGAAGTCGTACAGGAAACCTTTCTCGCGGTCTTTCGGTCTTTCGAACGTTATCGAGGGCAGTCTTCTCTGCTTTCCTGGATCTATGGCATCGCGAAAAACACCGCGAATAGCAACATCCGCCGCTCGAAGAGCATGACCGAGCGAATCGACCTGGCCGACGATGAGGATCTCATGCCGCGGCCTTCATTGACGGTCGGATCACCTGCGGAGCAGCTCGACCTGAATCGTTTCCGGGATCAGCTCAGCCAGCGACTCGCGGGTCTGGCTGATTGGCAGGCCGAAATCTTTGAAATGCGACATTTCGAGAACCTGTCGATCCCAGAAATTTCGAGGCGAACGGCTCGGTCGAGTGACGCAGTTCGGTCGAGTCTGTATCGCGTGAAGCGGCTCTTTTTCGAAGCCGCCGATACCTCGGGTGCGACCGGTGTCTCGACCGAGGGTCTGTCGTGAAGCGTTTGAGCCAGGCAGTGGCTGGCGGTCCTCGAAATCGACCCGTGAAATCGGCGGTGGCGGGTCGGCCCGCACAATCGCGAGTGGCCGATGTGGCTTCAATTCTGGCAAGCCCCACCTCGACGCCTACCACCGAAGAGGCGGATCTGCTGGCCGATTTTGCTGACTTCATGAGTGAGGAAGAGGAACTCGAACCGGGACTCTTGCCAACGCCGGACGCGATGTTCAAGGAACGGCTACGCAGGCGGCTTTGGCGCACCTTCGTGCTGAGCGACCTGCGTGGGGGTGGCGAAACGCTGAACTAGACATCGGCGAAGGGCGGAATCCCGTCGGGTTTTGCGTGATGGCATGTAAAAACGATAGTTCTCAGAGCTTTTAGTCTTCCCTCGGGGATTCAACTTGCCGGCTAGGCAGAGGACGGCACAGAGGCTTGGAACGACTTTCAGTTTGTGCACGGCCTCGCACAAGTGACGGGCAAGCGGGATTGGGGCAAGATGGAGTCTCGAGTTCACAGACTCGATGGAGGTCCGCCCTGATGTCGATCGAAGCTGAGGTGATGGAAGACTTGAATCACGACGAAGCCTACTTTGATGATGCGCGCGAGCGTCGAAGAACCTTCGATACGAAGCTGCTACAGGAGCCCCTGACGCTTCTGCCCAGTCGACCGCCATTGGCGCTCGCCGCCACGGCGAGTGTGAAGGAGGCTATGCAGGCGATGAAGCGACGACATCGTGGCTGCGTCCTCATCACCCAGGATGGCACGGTTCGATCTCCCTTGACTGGAATTTTTACCGAGCGCGATGTGCTCTTGAAAATCATCGACAGTGGGCGCAACCCTGCCGACGTACCTCTCTCCGAGGTCATGACAGGAGATCCCGAATCCCTGCCGATCGATGCGAAGTTGGCGTGGGCGCTTAACATGATGTCGGTGGGTGGTTTTCGTCATCTTCCCGTCACGGATCATCGCGGCTGGCCCGCCTTCATCATTTCGGTTCGTGACATCGTTGAGTTTCTCGTGGAGTCTTTTCCGGCTGAGATTCTCAACCTTCCGCCTGACTTCGGCCGCGAAGAAGGCCGATCTCGCGACGGGGCCTAGCGCCCGATTCGGCTGGAGCGATCCCCTCAGTTCCGCGATCCCTGCGATTTTGTTCGTTGTGGCAGCGCTGCAAAATTTGAGTCAGATCGCACATCGGACAATGAAAAGAGGAGGAAGGCTGACTGGATCAGCCCGCGGTCTTGAATTGGGCCTACGCGAGGGCAGAGAATAGTACGTCGGAGACAGACGGGTTCTATCTGAGCCGTCAGCCGATCGTTACTGGTGAGCGCCGCCTGATCGCTTGGGAGCTGTTATTTGGCACGTCGGCTGGCCAGCCTCTCAAGCCAATCGAGGGACAGAGTGAGGCCTATCTTGCGAACGTTCTTGAGTTCGCGAGCAGTGCGAATTGGGACTCTCTGCTAGGCGATGGTCGCGCGTTGTTACAAGTTGACCGGCGGCTGATTTTCAGTGAAGCGATCGAACACATGCCGCGAAATCGCATGCTGCTCGGGCTCCCAAAAGCCGAAACCGTCGACGCGAGTCTATCCAATCGGTTCTATGACCTGCATAGCCGCCGGGGCTCGCGATTGCTGTTCGTTGACTATTGCCGGCGGGATCCGCGCGAGCAACTTCTGGAGCTTGCGGACGCGGTGCAGATTGACGCCTTCAATCTCGACGAGGAGGCACGCGGTCTACTCATTCGCCGGGCTCAGCGGCGCAAACTTCAAATCCTCGCGAACTCCGTCCAACGTGATTCGGATTTCATTCGAATCCGAGACTCTGGATTCGATTTGCTTCAGGGCGATTCGTATTCCGAAGCCTCGGACAACAAAGAGACCCAGGCGAACCCGGAAGGCAAACTTCTATTGCAGCTTATGGTGGATGCCCGCGGAGGGTTCGAGATCGATCAAGTCACTCAGCAGGTCGAAGCCAATCCCACATCGGCTGATGGCTTGCTGAAACTCGTGAACAGCCTCGAACTCGCTCGCGCACAGAAGATCGAAAGTGTCGGGCAGGCGCTGATCCTGATCGGGGCGAAGGGCCTCAGCCGTTGGCTCAACCTGCTGCTTTTTTAGATTGGGGGTCAAAACGGCAATCGAGGCCCGCTCTTTCGTGTCGCGGCGAGTCGCGCGCGGTTGATGGAGCTCGTTTCGCTGGCGGGTGGAGAAGGTGATTCCGCGGTGAAGGATCGTGGTGAGGCTGCATGCCTGGTCGGGATCCTCTCTTTCGTTCATGTGTTGGTCGGGGTCGATCGCACCGCCGCGATTACAGGACTAACGCTTCCGCAAGAAATCAAACAGGCGCTGTCGAAATTCGAAGGCGATCTCGGAAGGATTCTCCGATTGGCTGTCTGCCTCGATCGAGGTGAGTTTGCAGAAGTCGCCGAGGTTGCGGCCGAACTGTCGATCGACGCAAAAACCGTTTGGGGTTACCAGCGTGAGGCCTACGACTGGGTCATGCAGATGGGCTGAGCCCAGACGGGCTCGATTCTCATTCCGGTCGCTGCTTTCAGGTCACTTCCAGTGCGCGCGCCATCACGATCTTCCCGGAACGCACCAGCTCGACGATCCTCTCTTCGTCCAATAGCGAGATAATGGCGTCCAGTTTGTCGCTGGCACCGAATACGCGAAGGATGAGGCTCTGCGCCGCATAGTCGACGACTCTGGCGTTGAAGTGTTCCGCAATCTCGAGGACGTCGCGTCGCACATCTCCCGCGCATCGGATCTTGATCAGGGCGATTTCTGTTTCGAATCGATCTGTGGCGGTGTGATCGAGGGCGTGTACGACGTCGACGAGCTTTGTCAGCTGCTTGATCATCTGCTCGAGAATCGCTGGATCCCCGGAACACGTCACCGTCATGCGCGAGAACCCGGTTTTGGCTCCAGGGCTCACGACGAGGCTCTCGATGTTGTAACCGCGACGCGAAAAGACCATCGAAACGCGCACCAGAACACCCGGAGCGTTTCGAACGAGTAGGGCGATGGTGTGCAGGGCTTTCGAGGACTCGGGCGATTTGAGCACTCCCATCCGATTCTGAAGCGCGGTCGGCGTCGCAGCGGGCTTCATTGATGTCGTCTGGCCGGGAGTCGGGCTGCTCATTCTCGAATTTCCTTCTTCGCGATTCGAATGAATCACCGGATGTGAGGGGCCGCGGGTGGGCGGTGCGTTCTACGTGCTGCCCGACGGCTTGGCGAGGGGGCCCTTCGGCTTCTCGATGATCATCCCGCTGAGCGGCGCACCGGATGGAATCATCGGAAAGACATTGTCTTCCTTCACGACCTCGGCGACAACGACGCACGGCCCTTCGTCATAGTCATGCGCTTCGGCGAGCACGCGATCAACATCGGCGGGGCGTCGAATCCGCAAGGCCTTGACGCCATAGGCCTGAGCCAGTTTCACAAAATCGGGATTGCCGACGAGGTCGACACCTGAAATTCGATTGTCGTAAAAGAGTTCCTGCCATTGCCGCACCATGCCCAGGAAGTTGTTGTTGATGATCAGGCATTTCGTCGGCTTCTTGTGGATGGCGGCCGTGGCCAGCTCCGCTTGGGTCATCTGAAACCCGCCATCACCGACGATGGCCCAGACCTTCTTATCGGGGCAGCCGAATTGTGCGCCAATCGCGGCTGGAAAACCAAAGCCCATGGTTCCCGCGCCACCCGACGAAATCCAATGTCGGTTCGTCGTTGAAAGACAGAACTGCGCCGCCCACATCTGATGTTGGCCGACGTCGGTCGTGATGATCGCGTTGCCTTGGGTCAGCGCGTTGAGGCGATCGAGGACATGTTGGGTCCGAAGTCCACCCTGTTTGGCGTACTTCAGGGGATATTTTTTTCGCCAGACATTGCACTGCCGGAGCCATTGCTCGGTGTCGGCTGGCTGAATCTGGGGAACGAGTTCATCAAGCACGAGACGTGCATCGCCGGCTATCGCCACATCGGGCTGCACCATCTTTCCAAACTCGGACGGGTCGATGTCGATATGAATCTTGGCTGCGCCGAGACAGAACTCGTCGAGCTTACTGGTAATCCGATCATCCCAGCGTGCGCCGATTGCCATGATGCAGTCGCAGGCATCGACGGCCTTGTTTGCATAGGCGGTGCCGTGCATCCCGAGCATGCCCAGATGCAGGGGATGGGTTTCATCGGCGGCGCCCTTGCCGAGAAGGGTATTGACGATGGGCGCGCGCAGCATTTCGGCCAGGCGAATGACCGCTTTGCCAGCGTTGGAGATGACCGCTCCATGTCCGACATAAAGCACCGGGCGTTTCGAAGCATTCAGGATCGCCGCTGCCTCTCGAATATCATCGGGGTCGCCGTTGGTCGGCACCGTGTAGCCGGGCAGGTCGATATCATCGACAAACGGGGCATCGCACGGTCCCTGTGTCACGTCCTTTGGAAGGTCGAGAAGGACGGGACCGGGGCGGCCGGAGGTCGCGATGTAGAAGGCTTCGCGCGTCGCACGTGGAATATCCGCGCCATCCTTCAGGAGGTAGCTGTGTTTCACAACGGCATAGGTGATGCCTGTGACGTCGGCTTCCTGAAAGCCATCCTTTCCGAGCATTGAAGAAATCGTCTGACCAGTGAGGACAATGATGGGGATCGAGTCCATATGCGAGGTAAGAAGGCCGGTCACGATATTGGTCGCGCCGGGCCCCGAGGTCACGAGCACGACGCCCGGTTTGCCCGAGGCGCGCGCGTACCCGTCGGCCATGTGCGCGGCGCCCTGTTCGTGGCGAACCAGGATCAGCTCAATACTGGAATCCACCAGCGCATCGAAAATCGGCATTGCGGCCCCACCGGAGTAGCCAAAGATGTATTCGACGCCTTCGCGTTCGAGGCATTGAATCAGTTTTTGGGCGCCGGTCGGCGGGGCAGGCAGCTCGGGTTCCATTGGGTCGTTTCTCGTCTGATCTCTCTCGTGGTGTTCGAGATGTCGTGATGGGGGGCGATGTCCCGGCGATGCACCCCTGGCACGGGGTTACAGGCAGAGATTTTTTTGAACTCTGAAATATGGCATAAAATGATCAAAAATCCATACGAACACTGTTTGTATCGGTAGAAATAGGAAATATTTGATAAAGAATTCAATAAACTTTGAATCGGATGGAAATACATTCACATTTAGCGACTTTAAAATATCTTTCTGGAAGAATAATTTTTACACCTGAGAATCTGGATTGATCGTGTAGCAGGTCCAGTGTTGAGCCGAAGATAGAGGTGCATTTATGAGTGGTTCTCGGGGATTCGACGTTCCATGAAGGGCCTGCGGGGTCTTGTGCGGGGTCGTCCCGCTCGCCGACGCTGTGGCTGACCGTCTGGATTTTTACCGGGGATTCATTTCTGGCTACTCGACGCAGTGGACGCTTTGGGCAGGAGTTGGCGCGAGTCGGTAAGCTGAGGTCAATCGTTGCTGAGAGGCCAATCGGCGAGGAATCCTCTCTAGTGAATCGTGAGTTCCATCGATTGAATTGGATGGACCAGGGGGCAAGACATTGGGTGAGCGTGAAGAAA
The DNA here is from genome assembly GCA_012959805.1 of Myxococcales bacterium. Lineage (GTDB taxonomy): Bacteria > Myxococcota_A > UBA9160 > UBA9160 > UBA4427 > UBA4427. Next base: position 62,709 of record DUCN01000054.1, read on the forward strand.
ACGAGGAGCGGCATCAACGCTCGGGCCGCGGCCGGAGCTGGATCGCGGCCTTTTTTGTAGTGCTGATCATCGGGCTCGCGAGCCCTGTCACGGCGGACGAGTACGAAGAGGATAATGCGGGTCACCCGGTTCGTGTGCTTGCCTACGTCCTCTACCCCGTCGGTGTTGTGATCGACTACGTGCTGATGCGTCCCGCCCATTGGTTGGTCAGCCATGAGCCTCTGAAAACCTTCTTTGGCCACGAAGACTGATCTACAATGAGGAGGATGATCAACCTCCGGGCGACGCTGTGCGCTGTTGGCTTTCTCGCTGCGCTCGGTGCTGGCGGCGCTGTATTCTCGTTTCCCGCCGAAGTCCAAGCAGGAGTCCCGGATCTCGGATGGCTCGAAGGAGACTTGGGCCAGGTCCTGAACGTTCGAGGAATGACCTTTGTGGCCAGCGAGGCGTCCTCCAATGAGTTCATTTTACGCGCGGACATCGCGCGCTTCTACCCGGACCGTCAGGTCGCCGATCTCGAGATCGTTCACGTCGAAGTCGCACCGGGGTTGGACCGGGTCGGCTTCGAAATGCGCTGCGATGTAGGCCAACTGAATCTTTCGACCCAGGATTTAGTGGCCGAGGGCAACGTGGTCGGCACGATTGAGGGCGGTCGTCGCTTTGAGGCGCTCTGGGTAGTCTATGATGAGGCCAAGGGTGTTCTCTACACAGACGACCCGGTCTTGATCGTGGATGAGGATGGACGCTACCGAGGGGGCGGCTTCCGATATTTAGTCAATGAGCAGCGCTTTCGCCTCCTGGGCGGAGCCAGCATCGTACAGGATCCATGATTCGATTCCGCCGCGCCGATTCGCACTTCGATTCATTTCGCGTTCACCTGCCCATCGCGGTTTTGGTGGCCGGATTGGTGCTGTTGCCGATGATGCTTGGATCGAGTCGAGTCTTGGCAGCGTCGGCGAACTGCTCTGCCGCAGGTACGTCCACGGCTCCAACGGCGAGTGTTGCCGTCGCTCCATTCGTCGGAGAAAAAGAGGCGCTCGCAATTTCAAAGGCACTGGGCGACGAGTTGGCGCGAACGTCGATCGAGCGCTTGATCGCTCCCGGTGACTTCGTCGCCGAGCGCGTATTCGAGCCCAGCGCGACTGAGGTCAGGCGTTGGGCCTATAACTCAGCCGTTGATGCGATCGTCGTTGGCCGAGTCTACTCGACCGGAAATGACGCTCCGCAGACGCGAATTATCGAGACCGTGCTTCGCTCTGGCCATTCGGGTGCCGCGCTCTCACGCCACGAAGTCTCGACGCATGCCAGAGCGGGGTATCAGGAAGCCGTCCAGGAACTCGCTCTCTTGATTCTGGGCGACCTGGGAATTTCACCGGCCGCCAGCGACTGTGGGTCGACCGACGGGCGGTCGAGCGGAGCAGCCAGCACGGCCCCGTCGCCATCGGTCACTGCGACCGGGGCGCTGCACGATCGACCCGACGCAGCCGCGAATGGCGATCTGGCTTCCATCTTTTCCTCTTCGGAATTTCGCTCAGATGCCCCAATCGAGATCAATGCAGAAGAGGCGGAGATCATTTCGCACGCAGACGGACGTCGACTGATTTTTCAGCGCAACGTGCATGTTAGGCAGGGCAATATTGAGCTGCGCAGTGATCGACTCGAAGCGTATTACCAAAAGGGTGAGTCCGAGCCTCGGGAGCTTCTCGCGGAGGGAAACGTTCTGATCGTACAAGACGATCGTCGCGCCAAATGCGACAGCGCAACCTATCTGCGGAAGGCCAGTCGGCTGATCTGCGATGGTAATGCCGAATTGGTTCAGGGCTGCGACATCGTGCGAGGCGAATCGATTAAATTTGATTTGGCCGGAAATAACGCGGTGGTCGATGGGGCGGCTTCGATTGTGATCGAACCGAAGCGCGACGGGCCATCGACCTGCATCGCGGACCAGGAGGATCAGTGAATCTCGAAATTCTTTCGGCCGTTGGTCTAGTCAAGCGCTATGGCGAGAAGGTCGCGGTCAGCGGGATCGACCTCGAAGTCCGGCCCGCCGAGGTCGTTGGGCTATTAGGTCCAAATGGTGCGGGCAAGACGACGACATTCAACATGATTGCGGGCAGTATCCGTCCCACCGAGGGCAAGGTTCTTATCGGGGATCTGGAGATCACCGATCGACCGATGTACCGGCGCGCTCGGATGGGCATTACCTATTTGCCCCAGGAAGCTTCAATCTTTCGGAAGCTCACCGTGGCGGATAATGTTGGCGCAATTCTCGAAACTGTTGAAAGTAATCGCGCTCGGCGCAAGGAGCGGCTCGTCGAGTTGCTTGCGGAACTGGGTCTCACCGACCGAGCGAATCGAAAGGGCGCAGACCTATCAGGCGGCGAACGTCGACGCGTCGAAATTACACGTGCGCTCGTTCTCGACCCGAAATTCATGTTGCTCGACGAACCTTTCGCAGGGGTCGATCCAATCGCGGTGATCGATATCCAGAAGATCATCGAACAACTCCGCGATCGCGGGATTGGCGTCATCATTACAGATCATAATGTGCGCGAGACCTTGTCGATCTGTGATCGTGCATACATCATCAAGGACGGATCAATTTTGCGACATGGAACGCCCGCGGAAATCACCGAAGACCCCGAAGTTCGCGAGGTGTATCTGGGGAAAAACTTCAGTTTGAACTGAAACAGAGAAATTAGGCAGCACGTTCATGGCGACGCAGTCAGCGACCCCGGGGGCCCCGTTCTGTCCTTATACTTCCCGGTGCCGGAATGTTCGATCAGTCCCCGGCGTGATGAGGCATTCTATGTCTCAAGAGATCGCGTCGAGAGGACGCGAAGTAGGTACAGAAGGCGGGAATACGGCAAAAATATTCGAAGCGTGATAAAGCTCAAGCGCAGCGAAAGTCGATCCCACACCGAAGTGCAATGAAAGTGAACAGGGTACGAAGGATTTCATGGCTCTCGAGCTGAAACAACAACTCCGACTTTCGCAGCAGCTGGTGATGACGCCTCAGCTGCAGCAAGCGATCAAGATGCTCCAGCTCAATCGCTTGGAATTGGCCAATCTCGTTCACCAGGAGCTTCAAGAAAATCCTGTCCTTGAAGAGTCGGACATCGAAGAAGAAACCCAGGCCGAACGCGAGGATGCATCGCCGGAAGAGATCGATGGCGGCGAAGAACAAGCCGGGGACACGGCAGAGGACGCCGATGGCGGAGCAGTCGAGGAGCTGGGTACGCTCGACGAGTTTCCGGCCGACGGTGAGGGGAATCTCAGTGCTGCGGACGGCGATGAGCCAGTTCAGTCCGATGCCGAGACTATCGCGGATGTCGAATGGGAGTCGTATCTCGAAAGTAATCCGCTGACCGGTCTCGAAAGCCGTGGACTCTCTGACGACGACCGCCCCTCGATCGAGGCGACCTATGCACGCCGACCGAGTCTGGGAGAGCATCTCGAATGGCAGTTGCAGGTCACCGACCTGGCACCGCGCGGAATCGAGATCGCGAGTTGGATCATCGGCAACCTTGACGATCGCGGATTTCTCCGCGCGACGATCGAAGAACTGGCTCGCCAGGCCAATGCCGGCGAATCCGAAGTCGAGGAAATTCTCAAAACCATTCAGTCGCTCGATCCCGTTGGCGTGGCGGCTCGAGATCTACGCGAATGCCTGATGCTGCAGTTGAAGGCCAAGCGCATTCGCGATCCGCTGGTTCTTGTCATCGTCGACGAATATCTGGATCTTCTCCAGAAGCGGGATTTTCGATCGCTCACACGCTTGACGGGCGCGACGCTTCGAGAAGTCGCGGACGCGGCGGAGATCGTTGGCAAACTCGAGCCGCGTCCTGGGCGCGGGTTTGGCGGCGATGACCCGGTCTACATCACCCCCGATATCTACGTGTACAAGGTCGGTGATGAGTTTCATGTTCTCTTGAATGAAGACGGGCTGCCGAAGCTCAAGATCAACTCGACATACCGTGATGTTTTGTCGAAAGAAGGATCAAAGGACCTCGAGCGAGATACGAAGAATTACGTTCAGGACAAAGTTCGGTCGGCGATGTGGCTGATCAAATCCATCCATCAACGTCAGCGCACTATCTACAAAGTCATGCAGAGCATCATCCGCTTCCAGCTCGAATTTTTCGAACTGGGCGTATCGCATCTGAAGCCGCTGAACCTTCGGGACGTTGCCGATGACATCGAAATGCATGAGTCGACGGTGAGTCGCGTCACGACCAACAAATATGTTCATACTCCACAGGGTATTCTCGAGCTGAAATACTTCTTCAACTCGAGTATTGGTCGGGTCAACGGCGATGCCATGGCCAGCGAGAGTGTGAAGCAGAAGATTCGTACTATCATTGTAAGCGAAGATCCGATGCGCCCGATGTCGGATCAAAGAATCGCCGAGATGCTCAAGGCGGCGAACATCGATATCGCTCGGCGAACCGTGACCAAATATCGCGAGGCGATGAATATTCTCTCCTCGACGAAGCGCCGACAAATCATCTGAGCCCAATTGCCTGGTAGTCGCCATGGCGCCACGAGGTGAGAGCCGCCGAAAGAGTTCACTCGATTTTCGCACGAAGAGGGGATAGGCGAGGCGGCGAAGCTCTGATAGAGTGCGCGCGCACCGCGGAGCTCTCATGAAAATCACCGACATTCTTGTGCGCGAGGCCTCGATCCTCGATCTGAAATCCACTGCCAAGGACGATCTCCTGGCCGAAATGGCAGGTGCCCTGGCCGCCGCTGAGCCGGCGCTCGAGGCGGGTCAACTCCTGACGGTCTTGCGAGAGCGAGAAGCACTTCAGAGCACCGGCATAGGCGAAGGTGTCGCGATTCCCCATGGGAAGGTCGACGGTTTGGACCGCTTGGTCGCCGCATTTGCCCGGAGCAAAGGCGGCGTCGACTTCGATTCCATCGACGGTCGGCCGACCCAGCTTCTCTTTCTGCTCGTGGTTCCAGAGCAGTCGGGCGGCCAACATTTGAAGGCTTTGGCTCGGATTTCCCGATTCTTCCGGGATGCGAGTTTCCGCGAGAAACTCCTTGGCGCGAGTGAGCTCGAAGAGATCTTTCGCGCGATCGAAGAGGAAGACGCGAAGTTCTAGAAAGAGGCTTGGGGGCCTTCGTTGGATTCCACAACCGGGACAAGCGATCCATCACAGAGTCGGTCGGATCGTCAGGCCGACGAACAGATTCACGGCTGCCTGGTCGAAGTGATGGGCATCGGTGTGCTCATTCTCGGGGCCAGTGGCGTTGGTAAGAGCGAATGCGTCATCGAACTCGTGCGACGAGGCGAGCGACTCGTGGCGGACGATGTCGTTCGCCTTCGCGCGGAATCCGAAGGAGAGCGTCCGCGCCTAATCGGTTGGTCGCCAGAACAGATCCGCCACTATATTGAGGTGCGCGGCTTGGGCCTGCTGAGCGTTTCGGATTTATTCGGCCCGGAAGCAACGCTCGACGAATGCGAAGTCGGATTCGTGGTGCGTTTGGTCGATTGGCAGAAGGGCGGAGATTTCGAGCGAATAGGTTTGGACCGCGAGCGTGAAACGATTCTGGGTATCGAATTACCGATTATTTTGCTCCCGGTTCACGCGGCCAGCAGTCTCGCGACATTAGTCGATCTGGCAGTTCGTGATTGGCGACTCCGCGAGCGCGGTGTGAATGCTGCACGCCGACTCGACGAGCGACTCCGAGGGCGAGGTGGCATTGTGGCGAGCAAGACATTGACCGACGGGGAAGGCATTTGACTAAAGTCGACGGACAGCGAATCGTATTCGTGAGTGGGCTCTCGGGGTCCGGAAAGACGACGGCGATGGCGGCGTTGGAAGACTTGTCGTTCTATTGTGTCGATAACCTGCCTGTTCAACTCGTCCCGCAATTCCTGGGTCTCTGCACCAAGGCCTCGAGCCCGATCCAGAACATCGCACTGGCGCTCGATGCGCGGGAGAAGAATTTCCTGGAGAGCTTCCCCGAGGTTGTGGCCGACCTTCGTGAGCAGGAGGCCGCCGAGGTCGATGTCGTGTTTCTCGATTGTGACGATGAGACCCTCGAGCGTCGCTACCGAGAGACGCGCCGGGTCCATCCGCTGTCACCGGAGGGCTCTGTGCGGGACGGCATTGCTCGAGAGCGGACGCTTTTGGACAAGGTCATCTCGCTTGCTGACGTGCAAATCGACACGACGCTCCTCAACGTCCATCAGCTCAAAGAGACGATCATCCGCCAGGTCTCGGGCAGTAGTCGCAAAACCGTGATCAATCTGGTGTCATTCGGTTTTAGGCATGGGACGCCGGGCGCCATCGAACTTCTTTTCGACGTGCGGTTCCTACCCAATCCCTATTTCGAGGAAACGCTGCGCGGGGGCAATGGTCGCGACCCGAACGTCGCGGATTATGTTATGCAGAGCGAGCGGGGCGCGGATTTCTTCGGGCGCCTCGATGACTTTGTTTCGTATCTGCTGCCTTTTTACGATGACGAAGGGAAGGCCTACGTGACAGTTGGAATCGGATGTACGGGCGGTCGGCATCGATCCGTCGCGGTGGCGGAGGCCATGGGTAAACGACTTCAGGAAATTGGACGTGAGGTGAGCGTGACTCATAGGGATGTGGAGAGACCGCTGTGAAGGTCGGGGTCTTGATTGTGACTCATTACCGCCTGGGCGAGGAGTTTCTCCAGGCCCTGCGTCTGATTCTTCCGGAGGCGCCCAGCTTTCAGGCTGTCTCGGTCGATCCGACGATGGCCGTCGAGGATATGCGTGGAAAGATCGCGGCCGGTCTAAAGAGCGCGGATGCCGGCGACGGCGTTCTGATTCTGACGGATATGTTCGGCGGTACGCCCTCCAACATGAGCTTGTCCTTTCACGACGAACATCAGGTGGAGGTCGTGACGGGCATGAACCTGCCGATGCTGATCAAGTTGGCGACGATGCGCGATGAAAAGCCGCTCGATGAATTGGCGACCTTCATCAAGGCGTATGGGCAGCGAAATATATCTGTCGCCAGTGAGCTGGTGCCGGAAAGCCGATCATGAGCCCGGGAGTACAGACCGTCGAATGCGAATTCACCGTACAGTCGGAGTTGGGACTGCATGCGCGGCCGGCAGGGCGACTGGCATCTCTTGCCGGACGCTTCGAGTCTGAAATTAGTCTCGGACGCGGCGACGAATGGGTGAACGGGTCGAGCGTCCTTTCGATCCTATGTTTGGCCGCCAGTAAGGGAACGGCCTTGCGAGTGCGTGCCGTCGGCGCCGATGCGGAAGAGGCCGTCCGGGAACTGGGCCTGCTCATCGAAGCCGGCGAAGAAGAGGTCCCGGGCTGACAGGCCCCTTGCGGGCGTCTGGGATGGCGTAGGGCCATCGGCCGCTCTCTTTGCCTCGCACGACTGCCGCAAGGACGCCAATCGTGACGATGCCGGACTGCATTCGCCTCTAGAATACATTATCGCTGCGTCTTCGGCTGCTTCGCCGATTGATCCACAGGGTCCCGTCGTCTACGCTGCGGCCCTCATGAAATTAGGCTGGAATTGAGGAGAGTCGGATGTCATCGCGTTTAATGTTTACGTCAGAGTCTGTGTCTATGGGGCATCCCGACAAGATGTGCGACCAGATATCGGACGCAATTCTCGATGCCATGCTGGCTCAGGATCCCGCGTCCCGTGTCGCTTGTGAAACCGCGACGACGACGGGTCTCGTGCTGGTCTGCGGCGAGGTCACGACATCCGCTCAGGTCGAGATTCCAGCGATCGTTCGAGGCGTCGTCCACGATATCGGGTACACGAGTTCGGACATGGGCTTCGATGCCGCGACCTGCGCTGTTCAAGTCGCGTTGGGCAAGCAGAGTTTAGATATTTCCCAGGGTGTGAGCGAGGGCGAGGGGCTCCACAAAGAGCAGGGTGCTGGCGATCAGGGCATGATGTTTGGTTATGCATGCGACGAGACGCCGGAACTCATGCCGGCCCCGATTCGCCATGCACACCGATTGATGGAGGCACTTCGCGAACAACTTGAGAGCGGGGGCCTCGATTACCTCCGACCCGACGCGAAGAGCCAGGTCACTGTGGAGTACGACGACGAGGAGCGCCCGCGTCGAATCGACACGATCGTCTTGTCGACCCAACATTCTCCGGATGTTTCCCATGAGCAGCTTCAGAAGGACATCAAAGCAAAAGTCATCCTGGCGACGTTGCCGAGTGAATTGATCGACAACGACACGATCTTTCATGTGAACCCCACCGGCCGGTTCGTAGTGGGCGGGCCCATGGGCGATGCTGGACTCACCGGTCGAAAGATCATCGTCGATACGTATGGCGGGATGGGTCGACACGGTGGCGGTGCCTTCTCCGGGAAGGACCCCTCGAAGGTGGATCGTAGTGCCGCCTATGCAGCGCGTTATGTGGCGAAGAATCTCGTTGCCGCCGGAGTTGCGAAGCGTGCCGAGGTCCAGCTGGCCTACGCAATCGGCGTGGCGGAACCGGTCTCGATCCGCGTCGATACTTTCGGAACCTGCTCATTTGATCGAAATCGACTCGAGCAGATCGTTCGTAAGCATTTCGATCTGACGCCGCGCGGGATCGATGAGGAGCTGAATCTTCGCCGCCCCATCTATCGGGCGACGTCTTACCACGGACATTTCGGGCGCGAAAATGCGGGACTACCGTGGGAGCGCACGGACAAGGCTGAGGCCATCCGCGCCGGTCTTTGAGCCGACGGATGCCGGTTATTTGTACTCGGAAGCAGTCCGATCGGATTGGGTGGATGGGGTTGCCGATGAGTTGGACGGTGCTTGGGGGCCGAAGTGCGGATGCTTTGGCGTAGCCCCACTGCAATTTTCCTGATGGTGACGAGTTTTGGACTGCTTGCGTGCAGTGCCGCAACCGCTCGTGTTGAACCGAAAATTCGGGTGCTCCTCTATCGAGGTGCGGATCCGATCAAAGTGGGTTTGGTTGCTCGGTCTGGCGAGGTCAGAATCGACGCGGATGGTGACCTCGTCGTCGACGGGCAGAAACAGGCGAAACGATGGACCCCGAACGGTCATGGGCCATGGCGAGTCGGTTCCCGAATCGTGCGTGGTGAGATTGTCGTTCGATCTCATCGACAGCGAATCGAAGTGCTCAACCGCGTGGATCTCGAGGAATATGTTGCGTCGACGGTCGGCGGTGAGATGTCTCCGAGTTGGCCCGCTCATGCGCTGCGTGCCCAAGCTGTGGCCGCTCGAACCTATGTCCTCTACGAGGCGGACCGACATCGTGATCGGGCTTGGGATGTCCGTTCCACGGCCGTGAGTCAGGTGTATCGCGGACTCGAGGCCGAGACGCGCGAGACTGTGCGGGCAACCCGAGCGACGGAAGGACAGATCCTGACCTACGCCGGTGAGCCGATCCTGGCGGTCTTCCACTCGACGTCTGGGGGACAGACGGCGACGGCGGGCGAAGTCTGGGGCGAGGATCTTCCCTATTTGCGCATCGTTGAAGTGGAAGACGAGGATGATGCCCCGCACACGTATTGGCGAACGGCGTTTGGTCGCGAGGGCTTGTCGGGAATACTCGAAGCGGCAGGCATCGTAGTCGGCGAGCTTCGTAATATGACGATCGCGGACCGGACCCCGAGCGGTCGAGTCGAGTCGCTGATCGTCGATGGCTCGACGGGATCGCACCGACTTCGGGGCCGGCAATTGCGCTTACTGCTGGGCGGTTTGGCCCTGCGTAGTACGCTCTTCGAAATTCGTGAATCCGACGATGAATTCGTGTTCGTTGGATCGGGGCATGGGCATGGCGTTGGGATGAGTCAGTGGGGCGCGCGTGCAATGGCGCGGCAGGGAGCGTCATATCAGCGTATCCTGGCGCGCTTCTATCCGGGAACACGCATCGAACAGCTGTTGCCAATCCGCCGATCATTACAGGAAATTTCGCAGGGTGAGGACCCGCCCAACGATGAGACCAGTCAAGAGGGAGATCACAGATGAATTCGGGTGGCGTGGATATCGCTTTCTTCATGATGATGGGCGCGATTTTCATGATCTTTTATGTGTTGGTGATTCGACCCCAACAGAAGCAACAGCGCGAACGAGAAGCCTTCCTTAAGACTGCGGCAAAGGGAGACGATGTCGTTACACAGGGTGGGATTCACGGTAAGGTGAGCGCCGTCGAAGACGATGTTCTCGAGATCGACGTGGCGCGGGTTCGCGGAGAAAAGGTCAAACTCAGGATCAGCCTGAACCGGGTCGATCAGTTGACGAAGCCTGGCCAATCAAAGTCCGATGGCAAGGCTGATAAAAAGGGAGGCGAAGCGTGAGCGGTTCGGTCAAGTGGAAGGCAGCGAGTGTTGCGGTGCTGCTGTTGCTTTTTGGATTTCTCACCGCCGCCAATTTCATTCCCAAGGACCAGCGGGTCGAGAGCGATTTCTGGCCGAATGACGGACTTCGACTTGGGCTCGACCTTCGCGGCGGCATTCATTGGGTGGTGGGCGTCCAACTGGACAACGCCATCACTCGGGAACTCGAATTCGTTCGCAAGACGATTGAGGAACAACTCGAGGACGATGAGATTACGCTGGCCGGATCAAGGGTCGAGGATCTCGAACTCCAGATCACACTGGCTGCCGAATCCGATCGCGCAAAATTACTTCAATACGCCGACAACTCTCGCGTACTGACATCGCCGGAAGGCTCCGGGCTCGATCTCCGATACCGTTTGACTAAAACCTGGACCCAGGACGTTCGTGAGCGAACGATGTCCCAGGTGCTCGAAGTCCTGCGTCGTCGGATCGATGATCCCCAGCGAGGAATTCCCGATTCGGTCGTCACGCTTCAGGGCGATGATCGGGTCCTGGTGCAGATCCCCGGCGAGCAGATCGATCGCGATCGTGCACGGACTCTTCTGAAGAGCACGGGCTTTCTCGAATTCAAGATCGTGATCGATTCGGATGCGACAGAAGAACAGCTGATGGCGCGCTATCCCGAGGGCCTTGGCCCGGACCGAGTCATTTCGCTTCGTGTCGATCCGGATTCTGGAGCGACACTCGAGGCGTTTCTGGTTCCGAGGGTGGCCGATCTGACCGGCGATTATCTCGATGACGCGCGACTGCAATTCGATCAGCAACAGCGTCCAATCGTCGAGTTTCGTTTCAATCCGGCCGGGGGCGAAATCTTTGGCAAGCTGACGGAATCGAACAGGAACAAGCAGCTATCGATCATTCTCGACAACCACGTGTACAGCGCGCCTGCCATTCGCGGGCGGATAACGACGCGAGGCCAAATCGAGGGACAGTTCACCGCTGATGACGCGGCGGATCTGGCTGTGATCCTGCGTGCGGGTTCGCTTTCGGTGCCGGTGGTGATCGAAGAAGAGCGGACGGTGGGACCCGGACTCGGGCAGGATTCAATCGAGAGCGGGGCGCGGGCTTCCGTGATTGGGTTGGTACTCGTGTTGGCCTTCGCCATGGGCTACTACCGAATGTCCGGCGGCTTCGCGAGCATCGCGCTCTTGGCAAACCTGATGCTGCTGATCGGATTGATGTCGCTCTTCGAAGCCACACTCACGCTGCCGGGAATCGCCGGGCTCGTCTTGACGGTCGGGATGGCGGTCGATGCGAATGTCATCATCTTCGAGCGCATTCGAGAAGAACTTCGTGCAGGCCGTGCGGTTCGCGCCGCCATCGCGACGGGTTTCAGCAAGGCGACCTGGACCGTTCTGGACGCGAATATCACGACGCTGATCACGGCGATCATTCTCTTCCAATACGGAACGGGGCCGATCAAGGGTTTCGCGGTCACACTGTCGATCGGCATCGTGACCAGTGTGTTCGCGGCGCTCGTGGTCACTCGACTTCTCTATCAGATCTATCCCGGCACGCGTAGCGTGTCCACGCTTTCCATCTAGGAGAAAATGGTGCCCTTCGAAATCGTACCTTCAGGCACGAACATCGACTTCCTCGGCCGCCGCCGGATCTGTCTGGCGATTTCCATCGTCCTGATCGGGCTCGGGTTGGGAGCGGTCGTGGTTCGCGGGGGTGTTCCCCTCGGCATCGACTTCGTCGGTGGAACCGAAATCCAGCTTCTCTTTGATGACGGCGTGACGACGAGCGAGTCCGTGATTCGAGACGTGGTTCGCGGCGCAGGCTTCTCCGATGGCACCGTGGTGCGATTCGGTGAAGAAGGCGTGAATGAATACCTGATTCGCTTCAAGGCCGATCCAATCGTCGCCGAGGAAGAGGGCGCCGAGAAGCCCGTCGATGGATTGGCCTCGAATACGCGCATCATTCAACTCGAGGACGTCATCCGAGGAAGCATTGGCGGATTCACGGAGCAGCGGGTGGAATTCGTGGGGCCCCGGGTCGGCGCCGAACTCCGGTCGGATGGCCTGAGCGCGCTGCTCATGTCAGCGCTGGCGATTCTGGCTTACGTCGCCTTCCGGTTCAACGCGCGATTCGCCCCGGGTGCCGTGGTCGCCGTGGTCCACGATCTCTTGATCACCAGTGGATTGCTCGTCATTATCGGTGTCGAGTTCGATCTGCGGATTCTCGCTGCGATGCTCGCCATCCTCGGCTACAGCCTGAATGACACGATCATCATCTACGATCGAATTCGCGAGAACATGGAGCTCAGAACGACGGCGGATCTCGAAGAGGTTCTCAACACCAGCGTCAATCAGACGCTTTCGCGCACGGTGCTTACCTCGATTACGACGATCGTGGCATTGCTTTCGCTGTATTTCCTGGGAGGCGAGGTCATTCGGCCCTTCGCCTTTGCCATGTTGCTCGGCGTGCTCGTCGGAACCTACTCGTCAATCTTCATCGCATCACCGTTGCTGCTCTTTCTCGAGACGCGCTACGGCGATGCCGGTGGCAAGGGGCGCAAGAACGGCGCGGCGGGTACCAAAAGCGGTTCCCACCAAGCCACTCGTGTGTGAGGGGTTGGGCCATTCGGCCCAATTGCGGTCGGATTCGTGAGCGACGAATCACCGCGGCTACGGGTCAGGCACTCCTGAGCGCCTCGCCAGCGTTTGACGACATACCCGCTGATGCACCGGGTGCGCGGGACTGACCTGTCGCTGAAGGCTGCGGGGCAGGCTTCCTGACTTCGGAGGAGTTGCTCGGCGACATGTCGATGGTTCCATTTAATACAGCGCCTTCTTGAACGTTGAGCCTCGGCGTGCTCAAGTCGCCTTCGACCACACCGGTGGCCTGCACTTCGATTCGCTCGGTCGCTGTGAGATTTCCTTTGACCTGACCAATCACGATGATCGACTTGGCCGTTACCTCGGCCTTCAAACTGCCGTTTGCGCCGATCGTGAGCTGATGATTCTTGAGGTCGACGTTGCCTTCGACTGCGCCGTCGATCTCGAGATCTTCGTCGCCTGTCAGCTCACCTTTGAATACGATGGATTGACCAATTGTGGCCATGGATTTTCCCCCCTGTGCGTCCGCCTGCTGGCTGGACGCTGATTCGCGTTGTCGAGATCTCTGATCTTGGGTCGAGTTGGATTGGCTGGATTGAGCGAGAGGAGTCGATTTGCATGACTGGTTTCGATCCTCGCTGTGAGAATCTCCCGAACCCGCCGACGTCTTCGACTTCGCTTCGCGCTTGGGGTCTTCTGGGATTTTACTCCCTCTACCCCGCGAACTGAAAAGTCCCACGTGCACCCTCCGACCGTTTGATTCCAGATTGTCCCGGAATTCGAACCAAGGAGCTTAACGCATCCCCGGCGAGCGTACGTCGTCGAGTTGGATTTGATAAGTGTCGAGAATCGTCCCCTGAGCTCTTTCCAACCTCGCTTCCGCCGTTCGATACGCCTGTAGAGCGGCGATCTTCTGACTCTCCGCATCAACCAGATCACTCTCTCGCTGTAGAACTTCAAAGGGAGTGGATTCGCCATGCTCCAATCGAATGCGTTCTGCGCGGAGTTGTTCCTCCGCTGCGAGCCGCCGTCGCTCCGCTGCCTGAATTCCCCGGGCCGAAGCCTGGATGCCGCGAGACGCGGATCGGACCGCCACGATCACGTCGAGCTTGGTTCGGGCTTTCCTGGATCGGGCGCGCCGAAGGTCCAGCCGGGTTCGGGTTACTCGCCGCCGTGCGGCGGTATTGGGAATCGGGATCGAGAAGGTGCCGCGAAAGTCGTAGTTTTCGAAGCCGTCGTCCTGGAAGAAATTGTCGAAGCTGTCGGAGTAATTTCCAGACCCTAGCCCATTAAAGCAGTCGGCCTTGTCGGTCGTTGGCGGTATGTCATCCCTGAGCCCCGCGCAGTTGCGCTTTCCTGAGTTGTTGAGAAACCCGTACCGCGCAGTGAAGTCGAGAGCCGGTAGTCGGGCGTTCTTTGCAAATTTGAGTTCGACAGCACGCTGGTCGATTTCCTGATCGGCAATCTTCAGCTCGGGGAGATTGCTGAGTGCGATTTCAACGGAGTGAGCGACGTCGACCTTCCGGGCCTCGTAGTTTTCGGGGTCGTCGATGGCGCGGACACGAAAAGTCGAAATGGCCACGAGTTCCGGACCGAAGACGGCAGCAACGAGCGCATCCTCGGCATTCTCGAATTCGTTTCTCGCGAGGATTAGATTGAAATCGCGGTTCGCGACGCCCGCTTCTGCTTCGACGACCTCGACCTTCGAGACAACGCCGACCTCATATTGTGTCTGCGACTGACCCAACAATGCGCGGGCTGTCTCAAGGCTCTTTAGCTCTACACCATATTTTTCGTGGCTTGCGACGAGGTTCCAGTAGGCGTTGATCGTGGATTCAGTGATATCCATGACGGCACGGATAAAGCCGTCGTGAGAACTTAGATAGGCGAGTTTACTGACCTTGACATCCGTCCACGCTCGACTCCAAATTAAGCCTCGAAGAAGTGGCACCTTGGCTGTCAGGAAAATCCCGCTGTCGTATTGGCGCTTGAATCGCTGAATGCCGGAGTTCTGAGTGTTTTCACTCGCTTCATACTCGATTCCGACAGTCGCTCCGACGTAGGGAAGCAGAGCATTCAGCGAAATTCCGCCATCCGTGGCGCGCGTCTGGCTCTTCGTGGTCGGGTCTAGAAGAAATGTCGTGGGAGACTCCGATTGGTTTCGGCCAATGTCGGCAGACAGCACCGGATCGTAGGCGCCCCATGTTGCGAGCATGTCTTGCTCGACGATGAGGGGTTCGTAGCGCGCGACCTCGACGTTGAGATTATTCTGCACGGAGAGCGCCAATGCTTCAGCCAGGGACAGCCTTCGCGTCACGTCATCGGCTGCATAGAGGGGGCGAATATCTCCGGATTGGTCGTCGATGACGAGGGCTTCGGTTCCCCCGAGCTCGGCGACAGATGCATCCGTTTGCGCGTTCGCAGTGGTCGCCAATCCGATCGCGAACAGTGCGAGCAAGCCAGATCGAGCGATCGTGCGAGGTATTTGCGAAGCCATGTGGTTCCTCCGGGCGGGACTGTAACGAAGAAGAGTCGGTGTCGTGGGCCAGTCGAGGGCGGTCGATTGGAAGCGCCTTTCTCGCCCGCCGTCTATGCTTGCCGCCATGTCAGTGGCAGCGTTGGTCTTGGGTGCGGGGCGCGGGGCGCGGCTCGGTTGTGAACTGCCGAAAGCGTTCGTTTCGGTGAGCGGAATGACGCTGCTCGAGCGCTCGATTCGAGTGCTTGCAGCATCGGACGAGTTTGTGGCGATCCAACCGGTGCTGGCGAAGAGGGACTTCGATCGATTCAAGGAATTGAGGCTCCAGGACCTACCGACTTTGCGTGAGCCCGTCGAGGGCGGCGCAGAGCGACAGGATTCTGTGCGGGCAGGCCTCGATAGCTTACCGGATGATTGCGCCTGGGTCGCGGTCCATGATTCGGCTCGCTGTCTGGTGTCTGCGAAAGATGTCCGGCGGGTCGTGGCAGCCGGAATATCCGAGGGCGCGGCGATTCTGGCCGAGCCGGTCCGCGATACGATCAAACGGGTCGTGGATGGGCGAATTCAGGGCACGCCTCGGCGCGAAGAGTGCTGGGCGGCGCAGACGCCTCAGGTGATGCGCTGCGACTGGCTACGCGAGGCGATGGCTGCTGCAGCGAGCGAAAGTCGGGTTGGGACGGACGACGCACAGCTGATCGAGTGGCTGGGTCGTCCCGTGGTGATCGTCGAGTCGGAATTTCCGAATCCCAAGGTGACGCGCCCAGAGGATCTGGTTCTGGCGGAAGCGCTGCTGTCGCAAGCAAAGACCGAATAGAAGGCAAGAGTGGCAAGGGTAGAGGGATGAGTACGAAGATGAGAATTGGCCAGGGGTACGATGTCCACCAGCTCGCAGAGGGTCGGCGCCTGATCCTGGGCGGTGTTGAGATTCCCTACGAGCGGGGGCTCGAAGGGCATTCCGATGGCGATGCACTCTTGCACGCGGTGGCCGATGCGATTCTGGGCGCGATTGGGGCGGGGGATCTGGGTCGCCATTTTCCTTCGAGTGATGAGCGCTGGCGAGGCATCGCAAGCAGTGAAATTTTGTCACAAACCGTTGCTCTGATGGTGGAGGCGGGTTTCGTCATCGGGAATCTCGATGCGACGATCATTGCCGAACAACCTCGGCTCTCTCCGTATCAAGAAGCGATGCATGCGAACCTGGTCGATCTGCTCCGGACGGCTTCGGAGAGAATCAATCTCAAGCTGACCAGTACGGATCGGCTCGGGGCCATCGGTCGCGGCCAGGGCATCGCCTCTCTGGCGGTGATTCTCCTCGAAGAGGCGAGCGCGTGAAGGAAATCGAGTTCTACGACACGCGCAGT
Organism: Myxococcales bacterium; assembly: GCA_012959805.1. GTDB lineage: Bacteria > Myxococcota_A > UBA9160 > UBA9160 > UBA4427 > UBA4427. The sequence goes on from DUCN01000054.1 coordinate 79,433, forward strand.
CGCAAGCAGCGTCCCTTCACGACCCTCAAGCCGGGGCACGTTGGAATGTACACGTGTGGTCCGACGGTGTATGCGCCGCAGCACGTTGGCAATATCCGCTCGCGACTTCTGCCGGATCTGATCAAGCGCTTTCTTCAGAGTGAGGGCTACGAGGTCACGCACGTCATCAACATCACGGATGTGGGACATCTCGTCGCCGATGCAGATGTGGGCGACGACAAGATGGAAGTTGCGGCACGTAAGGCCGGTCTTTCGGCCGAAGAGATCGCGGAGAAGTACACGCAGATGTGGCGCGATGATTGCGCTGCGGTGAATTGCATTTCACCGGAAGAGAATCCCAAAGCGACGGATCATATTCCGGAACAGATCGAGCTTGGAAAGCGTCTCGAAGAGCGCGGCTATCTTTACACCATTGCGGACGGCGTCTACTTCGACACGAGCCTCTTTCCACGTTATGCGGAGCTTGCTGGACTCGATCTCGAAGGCCAGCAAGAGGGCGCGCGCATCGGAGTGACTGAGGGGAAGAAGAATCCCTCCGATTTCGCCGTCTGGAAGTTCGCTGATCCAGACATGAAGCGTCTTCAGGAATGGGATTCGCCCTGGGGTCGTGGATTTCCGGGATGGCATCTCGAATGCTCGGCGATGAGCGTGCGCTATCTGGGCGAGCGATTTGACATTCATACGGCTGGTATCGATCTGGCGACCGTTCACCACAGCAATGAAGTGGCGCAAACCGAATGTGGTTTTGAGGTCCATCCCTCAGTCGAATTCTGGATGCATAACGAGTTCCTCGACATGGGCGGGGAGAAGATGTCCAAGTCGAAGGGCAACGTGAAGACGCTCTCGAACCTGTCGGAGCGTGGGTTCGATCCGCTGGCCTTCCGATATTTCTTTCTCCAGGCTCATTATCGCCAGCAACAAGCCTATACGTACGAAGCGATTGAAGCCGCGGCCAGGGGGCTTCGGCGGCTGCAGAAAATCGGCCGAGCACTTGAGCTGGTCGAAGGCGATGGGAATCCGGGGGCGCAAGCGCCTCTGAAAGAACGTTTTCGCGATGCATTGGCGGATGATTTGAACGCGCCGCGGGCCATGGCCGTCGTCTGGGAGGTGGCACGCAGCGATGATCTCGCCGATGTCGATCGCCGCGATCTCCTGCGATGCTTTGATCTGATTCTCGGTCTGCGGTTGGGCGAAGACGCGGCGGCGGAATCAGAGCCTGCCTGGGAGCAGGATCCAGAAATCGACGGGCTGCTCGCCGAGCGAGAGCGGGCGCGGGAGGTGAAAGACTGGGCCACCGCGGACCGCATTCGGGATGAACTGACCGCGCTCGAGGTCGAGATCATCGATACACCCGAGGGCGCTCGCTGGCGCCGAATCGCCGGGCACTCGGGATGAACGCGCGAACGTCGAAGCGTCTCAAGCTGGTGTCGGAGTACGACCCGGCAGGCGATCAGCCCCAGGCCATCGATGAATTGTGCGCGGGCATCGAGCGCGGGGACGCGCATCAGACATTGTTAGGCGTGACCGGCAGCGGTAAGACTTTCACGATTGCTTGCATGCTTGAGCGCCTGAATCGGCCGGCCCTGGTCATGTCGCCGAACAAGACCCTGGCAGCGCAGCTGTACACGGAATTCAAGGAGCTCTTTCCGGAGAACGCAGTCGAGTATTTCGTTTCCTACTACGACTACTACCAGCCCGAAGCCTATATCCCTTCGACCGACACCTACATCGAGAAGGACTCGTCGATCAACGACGAGATCGACAAGCTCAGGCACTCCGCGACTCATTCCCTGCTCACCCGTAACGATGTTCTCGTCGTGGCCAGCGTTTCCTGTATTTACGGACTAGGCGCGCCAGAAAATTATGGATCGATGCATGTCTATCTCGAAGCGGGCATGAGTCTGGTTCGAGATAATCTGCTTCGCCGGCTCGTGGACATGCTCTACACACGAAATGATCATGATTTTCATCGCGGCACTTTTAGAGTGCGCGGCGATGTGGTCGAGATCTTTCCCCAGTATGAGGGCGAGATGGCGATTCGGGTGGAGTTCTTCGGCGACGAAATTGAATCGCTCGCGGAGATCGATCCTTTGCGGGGGAAGGTGGTCGCGCGACCCAAGAAGGCGATGATCTATCCCGCCAGTCATTATGTCGCGACTCAGGAGCGAATCGCGCGGGCCTGCGATGGAATTCGAGACGAGTTGCAGAAGCAGTTGGCGTTATTCACGAGGCAGAACAAGCTCCTCGAAGCTCAGCGGCTGGAACAGCGAACGCTTTACGATCTCGAAATGCTCGAGACCATGGGCTTTTGTCATGGCGTCGAGAACTATTCGCGCTGGCTCGATGGGCGAGAGCCAGGTCAGACCCCCTATACCCTCTACGATTATATTCCCGATGACGCGATCATCGTTCTCGATGAGAGCCATGTCTCGGTTCCCCAGATTGGTGGGATGTATCGCGGCGACCGTGCGCGGAAGGAAACGCTTGTCGACTACGGCTGGCGGATGCCCTCAGCCCTGGATAATCGACCTCTGCGCTTCGATGAGTGGGAGGAACGCAAGGCCCAACGAGTCTACGTTTCCGCGACGCCTGCGAACTTCGAGCTCGAGGCGAGTCAAGGCGTCGTTGTCGAACAGATCATTCGGCCGACGGGTCTGATCGACCCGAAGATCGAGATTCGTCCCGCCACCGGTCAGGTCGACGATCTGCTCGGTGAGATTCGAATCCACGCCGAACGAGAAGAGCGTGTTCTGGTCACGACCCTGACCAAGCGAATGGCGGAAGAGCTCACAGACTATTATGCGGAGCTGGGCATTCGGATTCGCTATCTGCACAGCGATGTGAAGACGCTCGAACGGATGGAAATTATTCGCGAACTGAGAGAGGGGAAATACGACGTGCTGGTGGGAATCAACCTGCTGCGCGAAGGGCTCGATATTCCCGAAGTCGCATTGGTGGCCATCCTCGACGCGGACAAAGAAGGCTTCCTGCGTTCGACCCGGTCGCTGATCCAAACGATTGGCCGAGCGGCACGGAATGCAAACGGTCGCGTGATTCTCTTTGCGGACAGAGAGACAGCTTCGATTAAGCAGACGATCGAAGAGACCGAGCGGCGTCGGGCGCGGCAGGAGGCCTACAATGCGGAGCACGGCATTACCCCGACGACGATCAAGAAGAAGATTACGAGCCTGCACGACTCGATTTGGGAGGCCGACTATGTGACGGCTCCACTGGAAGGGGAAGAGGTCGAACCCGGATTGCCTCGTCACGAGATTCCGGCTCTGATCGAAACCTTGCGGTCGGAGATGCGAGCCGCGGCACGCGAACTCGAGTTCGAGAGAGCAGCGGATTTGCGTGATCGTTTGAAGGCGCTCGAAAGCGAGCGAATTCGGCTGACCTGAGAGAATATTGGCGGACCATGACCCTCGCTGAACAAGTCGAGAGCCTTCCGACCGAGCCCGGCGTGTACCTCTTCAAGAATGAGCGCGGCGTCGTTCTCTATGTCGGCAAGGCACAGAACCTGAAAAGCCGGGTTCGCCAATATGTGAATGGCGGTGACGGCCGGATTCGGATTCCGGCCATGTTGGACCGTGCGGACTCGGTGGACATCCTCGTTACGAGCAATGTGAAGGAAGCGCTGCTGCTCGAAAACGAGCTGATCAAGCAGCACAAGCCGCGCTTCAATGTTCGGTTGCGCGACGACAAACAATACCTAGCGCTTCGCGTCGATCCGAAAGAGACGTGGCCTCGGGTCACGATGGTTCGACGCTTTCGAAAAGATGGCGCCAAATATTTTGGCCCCTATACCTCGAGCATTGCGCTGAAGAGTTCGCTTTCGAAATTACGACGACTCTTCCCACTCAGGTCCTGCACGGAGGGGACCTTCAAGGACTATGCTCGGCGCGGTCGACCCTGTATCGAATATGAAATGAAGAGATGTTTGGGACCCTGTTGTGGGCTAGCAGATGAAGCCGCGTACGCCGATCAGGTCGAGGGCACCATGCTCTTCCTGCGTGGCAAGTCCCGCGAGTTGGTGGACAACATCGAGCGGGAAATGGCCGAAGCCTCGGAGGCGGAGCGTTTCGAGGATGCTGCCCGATTACGCGACCGGCTTCGCGCCGTCGAACAAACCGTCGAGTCACAGCAGATCGTGACCGAAAGCGCCCTCGATCGCGATGTCTTTGCGATCGCGCGAGAAGGCGGGGAACTCGATGTGCAGGTCCTGCATGTTCGAGAAGGGCGCGTGATCGGCGCACGGGACTTTCCATTTTCGAATGTACGTCTCGATGACGGCGAAGTGATGAGTTCTTTCCTGGGCCAGTTCTATGGCTCGGGTGAGGGCCATGCTCCACCGCGCGAGGTCTTGACCTCGGTGGACTTCGAGGATGAGGGCGCGCTCGGTGAGCTCTGGCGAGATCGATTTCAGCAGGCCATCACGATTCGTCGACCGCAGCGGGGCGGCAGTCGGCGGCTGGTGGAGATCGCTGAACGGAATGCTTCGCATTCTCTTGCGACTCGACTTGCCGCCCGGGAGAGTGTTGAAACGGCATTGAGCGAATTGGAAGAACGCTGTCGCCTGTCTTCTTCGCCGCGTCACATTGAGTGCTACGACGTCTCGAATCTGCAGGGAACACTTGCGGTGGCCAGCCGAGTCAGTTTCGTCGATGGGGTTGCGGTCAAGAAAGACTATCGCCGCTATCGCATTCGGGACGCGGAAGCTGGTGATGACTATGCCTGTATGAGAGAAGTGCTCGACCGTCGTTTTCGTCGGGTCGAGACAGAGCCGCTTCCCGATCTTTTGATGGTCGACGGTGGGCGGGGACATCTTGGTGTGGTGAGTGCCGCGCTGCAAGACGCGCGGCTCGAAGTCGAGATTCTCGGTATCTCAAAAGAACGCGACGAGGATTCGCCGAGTTTTAGAGTCAAGCGATCCGGCGGCCTGAAGGCCGAGCGAATCTACCGTCCGGGTCGGACGAATCCGATCCAGCTTCCACCGAGCAGCCGAGGAATGCTTCTGCTTCAGCGTGTAAGGGACGAGTCCCATCGCTTTGCGATCGAATTCCAGCGAGAGCTGCGTTCGAAGGTCAACATGACTTCGATTCTGGAAGAGCTGCCGGGCATTGGTCCGATCAAACGGAACGCGCTGCTCAAGAACCTGGGTTCCCTGCGAAGTGTGCGTGATGCAACCGTCGAGGCGCTTGATTCGGTGCCCGGGATTTCGCGGCGCGATGCGGTCTCGATTCGTCGCTTCTTCGACGCGCTGACCGCCCCTGAATCTGCACTCGAGATGCCGGTCGAAGAGTCCTGAACTCCGCTCGCGGCGCAGTCCGCCCCTCTTGGTTCGAGTCGCAGGTCGTCGTTCAAGCGGCGCCTGCTTCGTTCCGATGTTTGGTAGGCCCGGTTGCCGGGAACGAAGCGAGTGAGAGTCGGTTCATGGCAGCGACTACGAAGCGAAAATCAAATGCACACTGGGCCTCGCGACTTCTTTGCGGAGGGGCGGCGGTCGTGCTGCTGTTATTCGCGTCTGTTCACGGTTCCGCTGAAATCTACAAGTGGAAGGACTCCGCTGGTCGACTGCACTTCTCCCAAGACCTTGGGAAGGTGCCGCCAGAATATCGTAATCAGGCCAGGGGCGGCGCGATAGAGGAGGGCGTCGCCGATGTGATTCAGCGGTACGAGGCGCCCCCGGCAGCTGTTTCTCCGAGACGTGCGCGCTCGACCTCCGAGCGTACTCACTCATCAGCGAAGTCCTATCGAGTTCGTGTCCAGAAAACGGGCAGTTCGATGCGTGTCGTCGTTCGCCTGAATGATCACGTCAATGCGCCGTTCTATATCGACACGGGTGCATCGGATGTTTCCCTGCCCGAATGGGTCGCGAAGGAACTTGGGCTCGATCTCGAAAGTGCGCGAACGGGGCTCTATGCTACGGCGAACGGCGTTGTCGAGTCCGCACTCGTGACTCTAGACAGTGTTGAGCTGGGTGGGGCGCGAGTCGAGAACGTGCCCGCGCATGTGAACAAGTCCATGTCAGTTGGTCTTCTTGGTCTCTCTTTCTTCAATCACTTCCAATATCGAATCGATCCCGCGTCAGGGATTGTGACACTCACTCCGAACGGCCTGGCAGAGACCGGGACGATCAAGGGCGGGCGAAGCCGAGAACAATGGAGGGCTCAATTCCTGCGCCTCGAGGGTCGTCGGGTGGCGATCGAAAGAACCCTTGATGAGATCAAGCCGAATTGGACCGTCCGAAAGAAGGAGCTGGAGCAGGCCATCGAAGAGGTGGAGCGCCAGGTCCGATTCCTGGACAATGAGGCGGATGACGCTCGCGTACCCATGCAATGGCGTTTTTGACTGGCTGCTGAAATGAACGAAAATTGTCCAGAGGCGGAAAACGTTTACACCCTGAAGCCCGAGAGCCTTTCGGATGCCGCCTGACGAAGCCATCCATCGACGCTGAACCTCCGCCTGATGGACGCCCTGAAGCCACCACGGCTCGGCCGTGTATGAGAGTTGCCGCTCGGCTGCCGAATCGTCCGACTATTCTCGCGCAGAATCCGGTGGCATTGAACTTGCTTTTCAAGGGTGTTCAATCGAGACCGGGTGGGGGCTGCGGTCGTTGCACGGCCGGGTGTACGGCTGATGCTGGATGGAACGCACGACAATGGAGTGGAATGGAAGTTGGCGATTTTGGCAGCGAGCCGAATCGCGTGGTTCAGCCGGTGCACGATCGAATGTCCGGCAGGGCGACCCGACAAGTCTGAAGGATTGGGAGGAGCGGCTCATCGAATTGGGCGTCTCTGAGTCGTGGGCTTCGCGCCTTGCAGAAGAACTCATGTCGGCGCAGCGCAAGCTCGGATCAGGCTCGGCATCGGCCCTGATTCTCGGGGCGACACTCACCTTGGGTGCCCAAGCAGAACAACAGGCGAGTGTCGATCGGAATCTGCGCGAAGTCAAAGAGGTCGAGCGATTGCTCGGTGCCTTCTCTGGCGAACTTGAGAAGCTCGATGAAGTCCTCGAAGTTCTTGCCGCCTATGCCCAGCGCATGCGGACCAAGCCCACCAAGACGGAACGCAGGGTTCTCCACTAATCATCGTGACAGAGCCTTGACCGGCTCGCTTGCTGAAGCCGCGCGGTCGCCCGAGGAGTACGCGAGTTCCGTCGCAGTCCCGGGGGCTTAGTCCTGCGAAGCTCGGAATGAATCCATTTCGTCTTGCGAGTCCGATTGTCTCCACCTGATTTCGGCCGATGCGCGGCAATGCCGTGGAGTCCGTGGAGCGTCAGGCGAACTCTGGCGATGTCAGGTGATGCCCACGCATGCTCCCGATTCTATCCGTTCTCTCGTTCGCTCTGGGAACCCTCTGGGCCGACTGCATCGGGACCGTGCCTGTCGAACTGGTTACGATTGGGCTGGTGGGTGTGTTTGGATCGTTCTGGGGTCTATCCCGAAGGTTCCTAGCCGAGTCTCGTTCGACCGGCCGACTAACGATTTACACAGGAGCTCCTGCAAGGCGGTATTCAAATATCGCACCTCTGATGGCTCTTGCTAGTTTGAGCTTTCTATTGGGCTTCGAACGGATGCAGAGCGGTCTCCTAGAAGGTCACTTGAACCGTGAGCTCGCTGAATCCGAGACGAGTCATGGGATTCGTCTCGCCGATGGGCGGGTGCGGACCCGCCGGCCAGGCGTCTGGGGCGACGAGGTCGAACTCGAAGAGGTTCGGGCCATCGATGGCGGCGGGCGGATTCCGGCACGTTTGCTGCTTCGGCTGGATCGAAGATCATCGACGTCCACGGCTGTACTGGACTCCCGGGCAGACAAACTGATCTGGCCGGGCCAACGACTCCAATTAGGCCTACGCATTCGGCCGCTGCACCCGACCCGAAACCCCGGCACGCCCGATCGGGAACGCATCTATGCGCGCCGCCACCTGGGTGCGCAGGCACGTCTGGTTCATCCCGATTGGATCGTGGACATCTCGCGTCGCAGCTTTTCCGGTTTTGATTCGAGCGTTTCGATTGGGGCGAAACGCGAGCAATGGCGGCGGCACGTTGCTGAAAATTTCGACCGAAACGAACAAGCCGGAGGGTTGGTTCGGGCCCTGGCATTAGGCGATCGGGCTGGAATTTCGATGGAACTTCGATCCGCCTTTCGACGCCTCGGTCTTTCCCATCTTCTGGCGATCTCAGGCCTGCATGTTGGTTTTATCGCCGGTTTTGCGGGTTGGATTTTCCTGCGAGTGATGCTCATTGTCTATCCGGGCTCTCGGAAGTTGAGCGTGTTCAGCTTATCGTTGATGCTGGCGGGCATCGCGGTCGGCGCGTATGCGTGGACGACGCAGGCAGGAGTCTCGGTTGAAAGAGCGTCGCTGCTCTTCGGACTGTACGCTGTGTTCCGGTTGACGCTCCGACGCATCAAGCCGGTGGAGGCTCTGGCGTGGGTGGCGCTTGCGATCTTGTTTGTAGAACCGTCCGCGCTCTTCGATCTGGGTGCGCAGCTTTCCTTTACAGCTTGTTTGGCGTTGGTCGGTGCAGGGTTCTGGCAGAGCGATGCCGGGGTTCCTCGTCCGGACTTGCAATCGCTCGCGTCACCGCACGAAAAGAACTTCGTCTCGGGACTATGGGACACCGTGCGGTCGACACTGCGAGCCTCCCTAGCCATCTCGGTCGCAACCGCGCCGCTCCTGGCGCAATTTGGCCTGCCATTGGTGCCTCTCGCTCCGCTTTTCAATGTCGTTGCGATTCCATGGACGGGACTCGTCGTCTTGCCCACTTCGCTTATGGCCGTTGCGACCCTGGACATTGCTTCGCCCGCGATTCATCGACTTCTGTTCTGGCCCGCGATGATGATGCAGGATGCTGTTTTGAAGGCGGCGAATGTTCTACCCGATGCACCGACGAATCCTGTCCTGTCGATGCCCTTCTTGCTGGTGCTGATCGCCATTTCCTTTCGTGCGATTCAGAGGAAGTGTTGGCGAATGGCGATGCTTCTGTGGGGAGCCGCGTGCTGGGCGGGTGCGTCTCCTCTGGTTTTCACGCAGTCGATGGGCCCACTGCCTCGGGTGATTTTTTTCGACGTCGGACAGGGAGACGCGACACTCTTTCAAGGCCGGGAGGCAGTGATGCTGATCGATACGGGACCGGGTCTTCCCAACGGTGGGGGAGGCGCGAGTCTGATTCGTGCACTGCGCGCGGCGGGCGTCGATCGGATCGACGTTCTGGCGTTGACTCACGCGGATCTCGATCATCGCGGCGGATTGCTTCGAGTGCTTGAGACGATTCCGGTCGAGGAACTCTGGCTACCGGATCGGCCGGTGCGAGAGGAGATGCTGGACTCCATCGCGAGGATCGCCGATCGGCTTGGCACGAAGGTGATCTGGCAGGAGGCTGCGCCAATGCAGCAAGCGTCGCTGACACGTGGCGATCTCGAAATCGATGTCCTCTGGCCCGTTCGAGAACAGTTGAGCCTGCAGGCTTCTCGCAACCAGGCTTCATTGGTCTTGCGGGTTGAGCTGGGCGGCCAGTCGTATTTAATGGCTGCGGACATCGGTCACGATGTGGAGCGGAAGCTGGTTGAGGCGGGTGTGCAACTCGACGCCGATGTGTTGAAGGTGGCCCATCACGGAAGTCGGAGGAGCTCCGACGCTGAATTTCTGGCGCGAGTTTCGCCATCCATAGCTGTCTTGAGTGCACCGTGTTATGCGAGTCGAGGACTGCCGACGAAATCCGTTTTGTCGCGGCTTCGCCAGGCCGAGGCTGTCATCGGGTGGACGGGGCGGGACGGGGCCGTGTTGATCGGACGGAACGAGGAAGGGGCATTGGCGGTCTCGAGTTGGGGGCCGTTGCGGGCCTGCCTTCCGCGCTGAACGCGCTGGGAGCTCGGAGTGATTACAGGCAGGCGAGCAGGAATTCGACTAACAGCCTCTGAAGACGGGTGTGCGTTTTTCGACAAACGCGCGCTGGGCTTCCCTCGCATCCTCGGTTCGGCGAAGCGGGCGACCGAATTCCTCCTGTCTGCGATAGGCGGTATCGAGGTCGAGTCCTTCGAGCTCACGAATACCCTTGAGCGTCGCCTGGACGGCGAGGGGGGCATTCGCAGCAATTTGGCGTGCAGTCTTGAGAGCGTGTTCGAGAAGCTGTTGGGCGGGGACGAGTTCATTGATGAGCCCGATCTCGAGGGCACGCTCGGCGTCAATTGGCTGAGCGGTGTAGAGAAGTTCGGCGGCGTGCACGGCGGCGATCTGTCGAGGCAGAGCAATCGTCGCTTGTCCGGTCGGATAGAGCCCCAATGCGACTTCTTCGAGCGCAAAAGTTGCGGAGGGAACCGAAAAACGGATCTGACTCGCCAGCATCAGGTCAAATCCCCCGCCTCTGGAATGTCCGTTGACGGCGGCGATCAGCGGGACACGGAGGAGGCCTTTTGCGAGGGTCGCAGCACCCACAGAGCGTAGACCTTCGAAATCGGCGGGATCGATTCGCTCTCCCCGGGCCAGCGCCTGGGAAATCGGAATCGTTTTTCGCATATCCATGCCGGCGCAGAAGACGCGTTCGCCCGCCCCGGTCAGGATCGCGACGCGGATTGATTCATCCTCGTTGATGCGTTTCCAAGCATTCGCCAATTCCAGCAAACATTCGGGATCTAGGGAGTTTGCCTGATTCGGCCGATCGATCGTGACGAGTGCGACATGGGGATCGGAGGATTGGATTTCGAATCGAATGGGCACAGGAAGAACCTCGTCGGAAGTCGGCTCGAGACCGAGCAGGTATGCGAAGCTAGCAGCCGCGAAATCAGTTCGATGTGTGTCGGCTCCTATACCCGGGCATGTCGAGCATGGGCAGGACGAGACGATTCGAATGAATGCCAATCAGCGCCGTTGCCCGGAGTATTGAATGCAGCAAGACGAGAACGAGGAAACGACCACAACCGCGGATTTCGCCGGTAGCGATAGAGAAGAGATCGCCGCACTCGCCGCCATCCTACCGAGAGCCCTGATCGCGGAGGAGATCGCGGAACCGATTGCCGGCCAATGGATCGGGAGTCGGAACAAGGCGGTGGTCGACGGTCATCCGGCCTTTGCCCGCCACGAAATGAATGCGGGGCTTGCCGTCGGACTCTTTCACGCGCGCCGCGCCAGGCACTTGGTTCGGGGTCTCGAGGGCGCAGCGGCGGCGCTTGAAGCGGAACAGGCTGGGCTGAACGCCCAGTTGGAAGCGAGGGGCTGTGCCGAAACGAGGCGAATCTCACGGCTTCTAATTCTGAGCCAAGACGGGGCCCCTCGGTTTTTCCGGCAGGTCGAGAAGCTGGAAGAGCGTTTCGCCCGGCGTCTGGCGGTCTTGATTCTCGAATGTGATGAGGAAAGCCTTGGAGAGGCGGCGTTCGGACCCGGGAAGAAGGCCAGGGCCCTGCTGATCAACCACAAGCAGGCGGTCATTCGTCTCCTATTGTTGCTGGATTGGTCCGAGTCCGGGCTCGTGGGGGATGTCTCAGACTGAAGCGACCGGGGCACCCGCTACGCAGGGAGTTGCGGGTTGAGGTGTTCAAAATGAAAGGTTCGTTTCGAAATGAATTAAATTCTTGTAAAGTTATATAAATAACTGATTTTATTAAGAATGTTCCACGGGGAACATTGATTCGGGATCTTCGTTGGGGGCGGCATCGAGCACGGCTCGAACGCGCGTGAGGACCCTGGCGGGCCCGAAAGGCTTTTCCAGGAGCGGCTGTTTGCCCGGGCGGAGCCCGTGTCGGATGAGCGTGTCGTCGGTAAATCCCGACATGAAGAGTGCGCGAATCCCCGGACGCAATTCGAGTGCGCGCCTGGCAACCTCCGGCCCCGAGGCCTTCGGCAGAACGACGTCGGTCAGCAGAAGATCGATCGGGTCGGGATGACGGCTGCAATGGCGCAGCGCGCCCGTCGCAGATTCCGCGGTGAGGACCGTGTAGCCGGCATTTTCTAGGGTTCGCGCCACTAGCCTACGGACTGGCTCCGAGTCTTCCACGACGAGAATGGTCTCGCTGCCACCTGTTCCGAGCGCCTCGCCGCCTTTTTGAAGGGGCTGGGCCTCAGCGGTCGCCGCGGGAAGGTAGACCGAGAAGGTCGTGCCTTGGTCCGGCGCGCTCTCGACGTCGATCTGGCCGCCGGCCTCTCTGACGATGCCGTAGGCCGAAGCCAGGCCGAGGCCGGTGCCTTCGTGGTGTTCTTTCGTGGTAAAGAAGGGCTCGAAGATCTGGGCCCGCACACGCTCGTCCATGCCGATTCCAGTGTCGAAGATGCGCAGCAGGACGTAGTCGCCCGCTTCGAGTTTGCCGGTATCCGTCCTCCGTGGGACGGGCGTCGAAAAGTTGAGCGTCTCGATTTCCATCCGACCGCCCGTGGGCATTGCATCACGAGCGTTGACGACCAGATTCACGATCACCTGCTCGATCTGGCCCGGATCGGCCACGATGGAATGGAGTTTTCCGTCCTGGAAAGTGACGAGTTCGATGCTTTCGCCGATCAATCGGCGCATCATGCGGTCGATGTCGGCAACGATGGCGTTGAGATCAATGGATTCGCGCTGAAGCACCTGACGCCGACTGAATGCGAGAAGCTGTCGAGTCAGACCTCCGGCGCGGGCGGCGGCGCGAAGGATTTCCTCGACATCGCGAGTCGAACCGTGACCCTCGCCCAACTGATCGAGCACGAGATCACCGTAGCCGATGATTGCGGTGAGTAGGTTATTGAAGTCGTGAGCGATGCCGCCGGCGAGGCGCCCGACGGTCTCCATCTTCTGGGCCCGACTGAGCCGCAGTTCGCTCTGGCGAAGCGCTTCTTCTGCGCGTCGGCGTTCGCTGATATCGCTAAGCATGATTGCGAGATAGGTCTGGTCAGAGTGTTCGCTTTCCTGGAAGAGGAAGATGGTTGCTTCCGTGGCAATGGCCGTGGATGTTGATTCATCCTCAGCTTCAGCGACGGGCCGGCTGAGCTCGAGTTCGCCGGACCAGGGCGATGTCGGCGTGACCAGGGGCAGTATTTCGGCTTCCATCCGCTCGGCATCAGATTCCGTCAGGAGCTCCGTGAATCGCTTACGCTCGATGTCAGAATCTTCGGAGGTTCCGAGCAATCGTCTCGCCGCCTCATTGGCAAAAAGCAGCGTCGCATCTCCTTCACACACGAAGGCTAGGTCGGCGCCATGCTGAAGCACACTAAAGAGCAGTTCTCGACCGAGTTCGCTGCGGCGGCGCTCGGTTACGTCACGGGCGACGCTCAGCGCTCGTGGGCTGCCGTCGACGGCATCGAAGCGGGCGCGGCTGGCGAGCACTTCATCGTCTACTCGGCGTCGATCGATGGCGGCTGAGACTAACACCACAAAAGACGTGAGCACGGAGCGTACGAGGTCGGTGTCGTGGATTTTCTTTCGACTATAAGCGCCCACGATTCCCAGTACGGATCCATCCGTTCGAAAGAGTGGCAGGCCGGCGTAGGATTCAAAGTCGTGTCCGAGTTTTTCTCCTACGCTGGGCATGAGCTGGCCAACCGCCGTCGGGTGGATGCAGACTTCGCCACCAGCAACATCGCGATCGGGCAACCCGTCAAGCGATAGGGATTCGTCGGAGAGGAATACGTTGTCCTGCCACGCGACGACGACGTCGATTTGATTCGATTCGTTTTCCGGCAACAGTCCCAAGACGATCCGGTCCATCTCGAGGGCTTCGGCAATCATGGCAACCACGGGCTGAAACGAGTCGGCACCGAGCCCTGAGAGGCCGTGGGCGATGAATCGAAGCGCTTTTTCAATCTTCTTTCGGCGCGTGATGTCCTGATAGACAACCGAGAATTGGCGATTCAACTCTTCGGAGGCAATCGACTCCCAGGTCGCGGAGTACCACAGAATCGTGCCGTCGAGATTCGAGAACTCGAAATCAGCGTGGCCGGTCGTCAGGCCTTCTTCCTGGCTCGTCTCGTACCAAGCGGCATCAATCGCAGCTCGATTTTCCTCGTTCATTCTCTGGCGAAGTCCATGAATGCTGCTGTGGTTTCCAAAGACCTCTCGGAAGTGTCGATTCGAGAATTGGATCTGGCCGCTCGCGTTCACAATGGCGGCAGGCCGTGTCCCTGATTCCGCGATGGCGCGGTGGTGGATTTCTCGCTCGCGATCCTTCGCACCCTGACGAGACTGCTCCGTCAGGTCTCGACAAATCGCCACGATGCGCTGTTGGTCGTGCTCATTGATGAAAGAGCGAAATTTGGTTTCAAATTCGATGACGTGTCCGTCGCGATGCACGGCACGAAACCGCATCAACGCATCACCAGCGGTGTCCACGACTTTGCGAAATTGAGCGAGGATTGTGATTCGATCTTCGGGGATCACCACTTCGAGAAAACTCAGATTGGTGAAATGACTTGCCGGGCGACCGAGTACGCGTTCAGCGGCAGCGCTGACGAACACGATTCGTCCGTCGGGCTTGAGCTCGACGACGACATCGCCCGCTTGGCGGAGAAGTTCTGCCTCGCTCCCCTGTGGAGGGAATCCCTCAGGCGGCATCCGGAGTATCCGCAGTGGTCTCAGGGGAACCCAGGACGGATAACCCCGTGACACTTCGGTGCACATCCTATCGAGCCGGCTCCTGATCGGCTACAAAAAATGAAAAGGTGAACTCGTAGACGCTTCAGTATTTCCGTATCGATGCGAAAAAGCTATGCACGAATCAGTGCTCGTGTTGACTTGTTCAGCGACTCGTCTCCGGGCGCAGGGTTGGTCTAAGCCCAGAGTCCGAAATCGCGTGTCAGTAGAGACTTAACATTCGACCGGCCATCGCGAGAACGGACACAATCAACACCGGTCGGATCAATCGCTCTCCGCCGCGAACCGCCGCACGGGCTCCGAGTTCGCCGCCCAGGGCAAAGCCAACGACGAGGGCAGAGGCGAAGGGCCAGTCCACCTGATCGTGCGCGATGAAAACGGGAACGGCGACGAGCGTGAGCACGCCAATGACGAGAACCTTGATTGCGTTGGCCCGCACGAGATCAAGGCCGCTGCGGGCCAGGGCAGCGATGAGGAAGAGGCCGACACCCGCCTGAATTGCGCCGCCGTAGACGCCGATTCCCAAAAAAATGATCCCATTCCAGAACTTTGAACGGGGTGCGGCGTTTTTCGACTCCTTCGACGGGCCGGCTTGTCGCAGAATTGGGATGAGCAGCCCAACCATCGCGATCCCGAAGACTTGTTTGAAAATCTCCGCGGGCATACGCGACGCGATGGCTGCGCCGAGTACCGAACCGATGACGACCGGCACCAGCACGGGCGCGGCCCCTCTAAAGCCGTCAAATCCTTCTTTTCGAAATCGGAGCGTGGAAACCAGATTCTGAAACAGCACGCCGATTCGGTTGGTGCCGTTCGCCGTCGTTGCGGGCAGTCCCATGAAGACCAGGAGTGGAACAGTCAGCAGCGAACCGCCGCCAGCCAGCGTATTGATCACGCCCGCCACGAGCCCACCCAGAGCGAGAATCATCCAGGTTGTGACGTCGTCCATCCACGTTCCTCGTTGGTCTTCAACTGATGTTCTTCGGGGATTGGGCACGGACCATTCGCCCAGGAGCCGCGAAGCATGCACACTCCTGTAGCCGGACGCCACTGGCAAAGGGAGGAATCGTTGATGAAGGAGGTTCGAGCGTGTGGAGGTTGGAACTCTCCGATTGGATCGGAAGATCTCGTCCGGGGAGCGCTGCGCCTTTCGGCCCCGCGCATCGAGGGCGGACGTTTGTTCTGGCTCGAGGGGCGGCCTTCCGAGGGCGGGCGACAGGTGGTGATGGTTGGGACTCTCAATTCAAGTGGGGGACTCGAATCGATCGGGGAGGCCAGTCCGGTCGGGCGAAATATTCGCACTCGCGTACACGAATACGGTGGCGGTGAGTATGCGGTTTGGCGGGATCGCTTGTTCTTCGTCGATGATGAAGATGGGCAGATCCATGGCGGTCGGTCCGCGGGTCCGACGCGCCCGCTCACAAAAGGCGGAGCATGTTATGCGGACCTCGTGCCGTCCCCTGACGGCCGATGGCTCGTGGCGGTCGAGGAGGCTCCACAGAGTCAGGGAGAGCCCGAGAATAGGCTTGTTGCCATCGCGCTCAGGACGAGTTCTTGTTCCGCCGGTTTCGAGTCAGCGGGACCGCCTACAGTCATCGCCGATGGACACGACTTCTATGCATCGCCTTGTTTTTCGGCGGCGAGCGATCGGCTGGCCTTTCTTCATTGGGATCACCCCAATATGCCTTGGAACGGGACGACGCTGGAACGGATGGTCTGGGCAGAAGGGGGGCCGGCGGGCGAGGCGCGGGCTGTTGCGGGCGGGAAGACCGAATCACTCTTTCAGCCGCGCTTTGATGCTGGCGGTGCGCTCTTTGTCGCGAGCGATCAATCGGGTTGGTGGAATCTGGTGAGGGTCGGCGAGTCCGCGACGCGGGGCGCGCAAAGCGAACGTTCCGAACTCGGTCATCCTCAATGGGTCTTTGGACTCTCGCGCTGGGCCTTCATCGGCGAAGCAGAAGTGCTCGGTGCCATGACGAGTGGAGGTCGCGACTCGCTCGTTCGGATTGACGTAGGCAGCGGGCAGACGCAGGAGTGGCCGACTCCGTTTTCGTCCATCGGTGGGATCGAGGTCAATGCGGGCTGGGCGGCGTGCCTGGCGGGGTCGCCGACGATGACGACCGGTCTCTATGTCTGGCGCGTCGAGAATGGTCAGCCGCAATGTGTTCGTGAAAGTTCGGAGGTGTCTTTTTCCGAGGCGACTCTTGATCAGCCGCCGGCGCTCGATCAGCCGCCTGCGCTCAGTTCGGCAACAGCGTTCGAAATTGATTCCGTTGACGGTCGGCGGACTCATGCCTTTGTCTATACACCCGAGTCTAATGCGAACTGTCCGGCGCCGGGTGAACGCTTTCCGCTCCTGGTGAAGAGTCATGGCGGTCCGACGGCGGCGACGAGTTCAGTACTCGATCCGAGAATTCAGTTCTGGACCAGCCGAGGTTTTGCAGTGGCTGACGTGAACTACGGCGGGTCGACGGGATATGGTCGGGCCTACCGTGATTCTCTCGAGCATGAATGGGGCGTTGTCGACGTCGAGGACTGCGTCGCGGTCGCGCGTTCGCTGGCGAATGAGGGTCTTGTCGACGGGAATAGAATGGCCATCAGTGGCGGCAGCGCCGGTGGATACACGACGTTATGTGCTCTGACCTTCCATGATGTGTTTTCAGCGGGCGCAAGCCACTATGGGATTGGAGATCTAGAGGCATTGGCGCGAGACACGCACAAATTTGAATCGCGCTACACGGATTGGCTCGTCGGCCCGCTTCCAGAATGCCGCGAGCGTTATATCGAGCGTTCCCCAATTCATCATCACCGACAGCTCGATTGTCCGGTTATCTTTTTTCAGGGATTGGAGGATCGAGTGGTTCCGCCGAATCAGGCCGAAGCCATGGTTGCCGTTTTGGTCGAGCGCGGGATCCCGCACGCCTATGTCCCCTTCGCTGGCGAGCAACACGGCTTTCGGCGTGCCGAGAATATCCGCACGGCTCTCGATGGCGAACTCTATTTCTATTCGCGGGTCTTTGGATTTCCGGCAGAGCAGCCGGCCGGTGTCGAAGTGGTGGGCCGAACCGAGTGAGCATGAGGGGGAGGAGGGTGCAGCCCGGGCCGAGGCGGATGTTTAGGGTTTACTCGTCGACGCTCGGCTCGATCGCGCGGGCTCGAGCGAACCAGGATTTGGCCTCTTCAGTCTCACCGAGCGAGCGCGTCACGACACCCAGCCGGAATAGCACGACTGCATCGTTGGGTACTTGGCAGGAAGCCTTGTCGAGGTGTTCCCTGGCCCGTTTCGGGTTCGGCGTGGGCTGTTTATAGAGCGCCCAGCCCAACGCAGATTGATAGGCCGGTTCTTCCGGCCATAGATCGACGGCAGGCTCGAGGTACTCGAGAGCGCCAAGGAAATTACCCATCCGAACGAGGATCTCGGCCTTTCGGAAGGAGGTTTCGGCCTGGGCCAATCGCGCGGTATCGATTTCGGGCTCGTCGCTTCCACCCGCATCATAGGCGGCCCGCTTACTCACATCGCTCAAGGTCTCAAAGGCTTCGGCGATGCGCCCAAAGACTCGGGCCGCGTGATCCCGTTCAACATTCAGCCCCAAGCGGGCCAGCGCGTCGGGATGAAATTTCTTGGCGGCTTTGAAATAGGCACGCTTGATTTCGCCGGCTGTAGCTTCGGTTGTCAGGCCCAGCGCATCGTAATGATTGAGCTGCGAGATTCTGGCGAAGAGTTCCGCGATCTCCATCCGGAGGTCCTCCGCTTTCGCGTTTTCGACCGGTCGTGCCCTGGAATTCTTTGAACGAGGATCGCCATCGTCGGAACTCTTTGTGAGCGTCGCGCGATTCGCGCCTTCGAATTCGATCTCGAGGTCGATGCTGTGGCCTTCATGGGCCACGCGCTTCTCACCGATTCGGAGAATGCCCGAGTGAAGGACGGTCCAGAGCGTCGCCGCGGCGATCGCATCTCCAGCGACTTCGCCGAGAACCTGGCCGAGGGCACGGCTGCCGTCGAGATGCAGGATCGCCTGTTGGGCTGTGTCACCGGCCTCGGACAGCTTACGGGCCACGCGCCGAAACCGCGGTGAGATGTCGCCGCAGCATTCGCTATGGGGCATGAGGGACGCGATCAGCCGTTCCGAGCCCCAGCGCGTCGGCAACTGTTGCTGGATGAGGCTCAGGATATCGTATGGCTTGGACTTAGAGCCGCTGTCTTCAGTCGAGCTTGCCCATCGGTAGAAACCGGTCTGCCATTCGAAGGCTTCGCCGAGTTGGGAGCGCATGGACATTCGAATCGCTTTGTAGAGTTGCTTCGAGTCGAGCATGCGAAGAGCCAAAACCGCTGAAGCCTGGGGGCATCCTCGTTCGCGCGCAAAGACTTCGAGCTTGACTCGGTCCGCCGTCTGGATCATTCCCGCGTCTTCGAGCAAGAGCGCGAAGCCTTCGTCGTCCTGGGTTGATTCGACGGCGACCGGGGATCCAGTGTGCACTTGGATGTGTCGATCGATCTGTCCGTGCGAAAGTTGCAAGGTCCCGGAGCGCTGATCGCGCCAGGCATGCGCCAAGAGCAGGGGGACCGTGACTTCGCCGAGATTTCCCTCTTCGGGAATCGTGTCGACCGGGGACAGCGTCATGAGTGGTTGCTCCTCTCGGCGCCGCCGTCCCTGGCGCGGTTGGCGGAAGCAATCATGTCGCGAATGCTCCTAGAGCTGGTGACGCTGTACATCGGAGATCTGGAACGCGGTCGCGATGGCTTCCGGGAGATCTTTGCGAAGAACGATATGTGAAATTTCGAGACTCGAGATGGCGGCCTCGGACTGGGCAGAGACGCCGGTGATGAGGCTCTGGGCATTCCATGTTTCGATCGTTTCGAGGATCTGTTCGAGGGCTGCCGCGCCGAAGCCTTCGTCTAGGGGTTGATCGCGAAGATCGATCACGACAGCGCGGATCTCACCAATTCCCGAGTCGCGGCCGAGCATGTCGATTGTTCCCAATGCTTCGTCGAGGGTCGTAAAGGGCAACACCATCACCGGACCCCAGATGTGGACGACCGCCTCGGAGCGATTGAAGCCGGTGTCGAGAGCGTCGGATTCAATTGGGGGGTTCAGATCGCGCTGGACCGTCGGGCTGGGGGCGATCTTTCGAAAGGCTTCGAAGGGAACATGGGAAATGATTGAATGAATGTCCGGCGCGTCGCTCTCCTGCCAGACCGCGCTTTCGCGCGCTTCAAATCGGCAGACTTTGGCACCGGCGGCGGCACATTCGATTTCCCGCACGATGATGGAGCGATCGAGTGTCCCCGATAGCCATCCCGTTGTGTAGCCAGCGCTCATCGAACATTGAGGGCTCTCGGAAATGGCGAGTCTTGAAGTGCGCGCAATTGCTTCGTGACGTTCTGGCCAGCGGCCGCGCAGAGAAAAACGGCCACTCTCATCGGTGCTGGTGCCATCGCTCCAGTGCATGACGAGGGGTGTGGTCTCTGGGAAATCATTGGAATAGGGCGCGGACTCAGTTCCGTGATCTTTGTGTTTGCTGCGCAGTCGCGCAGCGTCCCGCAGCCCGTGCAATAGCCCGATCTGAAAGAGGGCGAGACCGGCTTCTTTTTCGCTGAGCTCGTCTTGGAGCTCAACGAGCAGCGACGCCAGGAATCGTCCGTCGACGAATAGCTTGGGGTCGTTCATCAGCACGGTATCGGGACCGAAGCCAAGACGGTTCAGCATTTCGAGCGGGTGAGCGGGCTCGGTCGAGGAGGTGGGTTTGGAGGGATGTCGCACGGACTTAGCCTTGAATGCCTATCTTTCGATGAACGCGTAGATATCGAATTTTTGATCCTTCGAGATAAAGGCATCGCCTTCGGCTTCGAGGAGTTTGAGGAATGCGTCGACCACGACCGGGTCGAATTGGGTTCCCGAGTACTTATGCATCTCGGCAATCACGATGTCTATCGAGAGTGCTTTCCGATACGGGCGATCCGAGGTCATCGCTTCGACGGTATCCGCGACAACGATGACGCGTGACGGAAGCGGGATCTGATCGCCGGCGAGTCGGTCGGGATAGCCACTCTTGCATCCGTCGAACCACTCGTGATGATGTCGGACGCAGGGCACGATGCTATGCAGAAACTCGACAGGCTCGAGGATTCTCGCGCCGATTTCCGGATGTTTCTGGATCTCTTCATACTCTTCTGGGGTGAGTCGGTCCGGCTTGGTGATGATGGCATCAGGGATCCCGATCTTCCCGACGTCGTGCAACAGTCCGGCGAAATAGATCCGCTCGATGAGTTCTGTGCGAAGACCCATCTGATCGCCGATGCGTGAAGCGTACACGGCGACCCGCTCTGAATGACCGCGGGTGTAGGCATCCTTGGCATCGATGGCCTCAGCCAGCGCTCGAATCGTCTGTATATAGGCGGTTCGTAGTTCTGTGTTCTTGCCGTCGAGTTGTTTCGTGCGGTCGCGAACTTTTTCTTCCAGGTTCTTGTTCATGTCCTGAAGTTTGAAATTCTGTTCGCGGGTGACATGGTTGAGCCGCTTGATCTCGGCCTTGAGGTCGTATTGATCGAAGGCCTGGCGAAGTGTTGCCTTCAGTTCTTCGTCGTTCCACGGCTTCGTGATCAATCGGAAGATTTCGCCCTTGTTGATGGCTTCGACCGCGATCGTCATGTCGGTGTACCCGGTGAGCATCATTCGAACGACGTCGCTGTGTCGGTCTCGGACGGAGGAGAGAAAGTCGACACCGCTCATGTCGGGCATTCTCTGGTCGGAGACGATTACCTGGGGCGCGCATTGTTCGATCAACTCGAACGCTTCGCTCGGATTGTTCGCGGTGAGCACCCGGATAGGCTCATTGCGCAGAAGACGCTGCAGCGCCTTCAAGATATTGACCTCGTCATCGACGAATAAGACGGTGTGGTCTTCCACCGGAGCCTCCGGGCGAGTTTCGAGCCTTCCTTGGCACCGAATGTCCTCGCCTCAAGCTGTGGGCCGTATGGACGGGCTCACAGACGTGTTCATCGGCGAAATGTTATCCCACCGTTAGGAAACACGTAGAAAAGGAGGGGTGTTCCGTGTGATGATCGGCATTGGGTTGGCATTGGGTTGGCCGGGGGAAGGCAAGGGGCAGGCAGGTGGCAGGCAGAGCAGTGCTTTCACAACAGCGGAATTCGACAGGTGGAGTGTATCAAGGGCACCCATCGACTTGCAACGATGCGCGGGAGCCCGAATCGGTGGGAAAGCCCTCGTGGCTCGTTCGTCTCGCTAGAGGTAGTTTCCGCCGTCCATGTGGACGCGCGTGTGGGCTTGTCGAAGGCGGCTGATCTCGCGGGCAAAATCATCGTTCGAGACGGCTTCGGGTTCCTCCCCGGCAGCATCGCATCTGGCCTTCCGTCGCAGCACCGCATGCAGCATTCGAACCCAATCGCCGATGCTCGGATCCCGCGTGCCGTCGACGACCTTTGCCCAATCCACGTTCTCGAAGAGAATCCGGCTTGCGCGCCCCTCGGCTTTCCTGGCATGGACTTCGAGGGCTTCAATGATGTCTTCCGGGAAGCTGGCGTTCACTTCGATCACCCGCTCGAATCGACCTGGCGAGAGAAATGCATGGGGCAGTGTGTCGGGGTGGGCGGTGCTGCCGAGTACCAGACAGCGGGGCGCTGCCAATGCTCGATCGATCAATTCGAAGAGGAAATCCATGATCGGGCCGACTGGGAGTTCCGATGCACGCGGACCCATATCATGGGCCTGTGAGAACTCGAGTTCGTCAAAGAATACGGTGACCGGGGGCATTTCGTCCAGCGCTGCCGTCCAGCCCTGAATCAACTCGCCGACCTTGCTCGCACCATGAATCACGTCGAGCACTATGCGAGGAACATCGACTCGGATGAAGGCCATGCCTGTATGGGCGGCAAGTGCTTCAGCGAGCAGGGACTTCCCAGTGGCGCGCTTTCCGATCATCAACATCGCGCTCGGCGGAAAAGTGCCCCAGCGCCCATAGATCTCGGGACTCGTCTGGGCGTAGGCGTAGGTGAGGATTTCTTCCTTGGCGAGGGTCAATCCACCGATCTCATCGAAGCCCACTTCGGGAGCCGGAATGATCTGGGCGCCTCTCGCGAGGGGGTCAACCGCTCTTTGGAAGCTCGACCAGATGTTTTGGGCACGTTCGGCATGAATTCGTCGATCGGTCATGGTCTCAGTCTAGCGGCCTCGCGCGCAGCCGTCCGAGAACTTGCCCGGGATATGGGCAGGGAGGGACCGGTGAAGAGGTGATTGAGGGTGGCGCGGGCGGCGACCTGTGGAATACTGCGCGGCCAGCGCGTCCCCATCGTCTAGCGGTTAGGACATCGGCCTTTCAAGCCGACGACACGGGTTCGATCCCCGTTGGGGACGCCACCTTCATCAACAGATTCGAACAGCTAAGACTGCGAAAATTGTCGTGATAACGCCGTGTAGGTCGGCAAGATATGTCGGACAAGCAATGCTCTTCGCTAAGAGACGGCTTTTGGCTTCGGCCTAAGCCACCTTCTGGGCTAGATATTCCTTCTTTCTTCTTTCCATCGTTCTTCTCTTGATCCTGAATCGCTCGGTCAGCACCGCATAGCGTCGTCCGAAGTAGACATCGGATGGCGTAACGTAGTCGATCGATTCGCGATAGCGCTCGTTGTTGTAGTCGGGGAGCAAGCGAAGCTTGCGAGCAAAGTCCCAAAGAGCCGCTTCCAGCTCCCACGCAAAGTAGTCGTGCTGAAGCTTCACGACGTTCTTCATCGTCCGGTGATCGCGCTCGATCTTGCCCTGGGTCTGTGGGTGATACGGAGCGCCTCGGGTGTGGGTGCTCTTGATTGGAGACTTGATCACGAATGCCGGAGTCGGCGGGCGTTCGCCCGAAATGTTCTTTGAACAATGGGAACAACAGCAAAGGGAAGCAGCTTGAGGGTCAATGACCTGCCCCGAAGAAGCTGACCCATTCAAAATGTTAGAATTTGGCCGAGTTCACTCGAGATGAGGAGAGTTCGCCTTGAAGAAATCGAAATTTACCGAGCAGCAGATCGCCTTCGCCCTACGCCAGGCTGAGACGGGCACGAAGGTCAAAGAGATCGTCCGGCAGATGGGGATCACCGAACAGACGTTCTATCGCTGGAAGCGGAAGTTCGGCGGCCTGGGCCCTTCAGAGCTGCGCAAACTTCGGATGCTTGAGGAAGAAACTCGGCAGCTCAAGAAGCTCGTGGCGGACCTCTCGCTCGATAAGGCGATGCTGCAGGAGGTCATCGAAAAAAAACTATGAAGGTCGCTCAGAAGCGGCCTCTCATCGTCTTCATGAAGGACAGTTTTCAAGTCAGTGAACGTCGAGCATGCCGCGTCTTACCGCTGGCTCGCGCAAGTTGCCGTCGTCGGTCGACTCGCAAAGACCCGATCGTTCTTCGTCAGAGGATTCGAGAGCTCGCGGAGAGTCGTGTCCGATACGGCTACCGCCGTATCCACATCTTGCTTCAGCGGGAAGGATTTAAAGTGAGCAAGCATCGGGTTCACAGGCTGTATCGCGAGGAAGGCTTGAGTTTGAGGCGTAAGCGGCCGCGCCGACATGTCTCGGCGGCACGCCGCGTTGAGCGACCACAACCTCAACAAAAGAATCAGAGCTGGTCGATGGACTTTGTCTCCGATGCCCTCTTTGATGGCCGTCGATTCAGAGCGTTTACGTTGGTCGAGAATTTTAGTCGAGAATGTCTTGCGATTCGTCCGGCTCCAAAGATCTTTGGATCCGACGTCGCCGAGTTCTTGGACGAAGTCGTCGAGACGCACGGCAAGCCAGAACGAATCTATCTGGACAACGGTCCGGAGTTCATCTCGAAGGCGTTGGACCTCTGGGCCTATCAAGCGGGTGTCACGCTCGATTTTTCTCGTCCCGGAAAACCGACGGATAACGCGTACATCGAGTCGTTCAACGGAAGCTTTCGAGATGAATGCTTGAACGTGAACTGGTTTTTGTCTATGGAAGATGCACGGACCAAGATCGAAGCTTGGCGCCAGGAGTACAATGAGTTCCGACCGCACAGTTCGCTCGGGGAAAAGACTCCCGAGCAGTTCTTGGGGTCTGGGGACTGGGTCCCCAGAGTCCCGACTTAGGCCAGAAACTAACGTTTCAAATGGACCGGTTTCTTAAGGCAGGTCAACAAGCGAAATCCCTAACATAACGACTGGTACCGTTTCCTTGGGCTTGCCAGCTGACCTTTGTTAGATCGCATCTGCCACATCAACGTTAGTTTCGCCGACGGCGCACTCTCCTACCCAGAACAGCCCCTGTCGACGGGTCGAGCCCGTTCACGCTTGTCCCGGGTGGGACCAGTGCGTCGATCGCCTCGAGGGTGTCCTTGCTCAGCACGACGTCGCTACCCGCTAAACAATCATCGAGTTGCTCATGAGTTCGGGGACCGATGATCACAGACGTCACGGCCGGATGTTCGCGCGCGAAACCCAACGCGAGATGTGCGAGCGAAAGCCCCGCGTCGGCGGCAATCTTGGACAAGTCCTCGACGAGCTGAAATTTGCGGTGATGGAGTTCGCTTTCCGGATCAAATTGACGACCGAACCGCGCTGCGCTTCTCGCCAAACGTGTCTTCTCGCCGAGGTCGGAGGGCGATCGGTAGCGGCCGGTCAGCCAACCGCCGTCGAGGGGGCTCCAGACGATCACTCCCATGCCGTAGCGCTCACAGACTGGAAGCACCGTTCGCTCAATGTCGCGAGAGAAGATCGAATACCAGGGCTGTTCGCAGCGAAAACGTTGGAAGCCCATTTTCTCGGCCGTCCACTGCGACTCGACAATGCGATCGCCCGGGAACATCGACGATCCGATTGCGCGCACCTTGCCCTGACGAACAAGATCCGTGAGGGCGGACAACGTTTCCTCAATATCCGTCGCGTCATCCCAACGATGAATCTGGTAAAGATCGATGTAGTCCGTGCCCAGACGACGGAGGCTACTCTCGACCTCCTCGATGATCCATTTCCGCGAGCCGCCCTTCATGTTCGGGTCCTGGCCCATCGGGATGAAAAATTTAGTCGCAAGAACAACGCGATCACGGCGATCTTTGAGCGCTGCGCCGACGATCTCCTCAGACTCGCCGCCGGAATAGGCGTCCGCGGTGTCGATGAAATTCACACCCGCGTCGAGGGCTTTGTGAATCATACCGATGCATTCGTCGTGATCGCGATTGCCCATTGCGCCAAACATCATGGCTCCTAGACAGCTGCGGCTCACGGTGATTCCGGTCTTACCGAGGTTCTGAAATTCCAATAGGGGCTCCCGGGAAAGTTAACGTTAATGTCTACACTCGAATTGTAGCTGCGTTGATCGTGGCAAGCCCTACTCGTCGGTGGAGAGCGAATAACGGAGGGCGCCCTTGGCCTGCCAGAATCTTCGGGCTTGCCAATTAGATTCCGCGCTGAGGCGTACATACAGAAACGGCGCCCGAGAATTAGACCTAACGTCTACTCTCGAGCGCCGTTGCAAATAAATCCCACCGTCGCGCTACTCTCCCACACAAGAAATGTGCAGTACCATCGCCGAAGCGGGGCTTAACTTCCGTGTTCGGAATGGGAACGGGTGTGGCCCCCGCTCTATGGACGGTGGGAAAACCCAATCGCTGCCTTCCGTTCCCTAAATAATAAGAACAGCGATGCTATTTCTGCTTCATCAACCAATCTGTTGATTGTTGATATCTGAATACTTTTCCGAACTGGAGCGTCTAACTCGCATTGTTAACTCTTTAACTCTCGCCAAAGACCGATCGATTTGGTCAAGCCTCACGAGCGATTAGTACTGGTCAGCTTCACGCATTACTGCGCTTCCACATCCAGCCTATCAAACTCCTGGTCTTGGAGTGCTCTTCAGGGGACCGAAGTCCCAGGGAGATCTCGTCTTGAGGCCGGCTTCCCACTTAGATGCTTTCAGCGGTTATCCAATCCGAACGTAGCTACCCGGCTATGCCACTGGCGTGACAACCGGTCCACCATTGGTTCGTCCATCCCGGTCCTCTCGTACTAGGGACAGATCCTCTCAAATCTCCTGCGCCCACGGCGGATAGGGACCGAACTGTCTCACGACGTTCTAAACCCAGCTCGCGTG
>DUCN01000055.1:0-1182 GCA_012959805.1 Myxococcales bacterium
TCGACCCGGCGGAAATCGACGAACGTTGGTCGCTTCATGTCGTGACGGTCGACGCGGACGGCGCCGAACGGGTCACACGAATCTGGATCGGTGTGCTCGATGGAGATCCCGTACTTCGGACAGGGGACAGTCGCTGGTGGGCCAATCTCCAGCGTGATCCCGCGATTCGGATTCGACTCTCGGGGGCGGACCATCTCTTTCGCGCCGAGTTCGTGACCGAGCCGAGCGAGAAAACCCGGATCGACGAGGTGTTTCTCGAGAAATACGGCGGGTGGGAACGCGTGTTGTTTCCCCAGGATCGCGGAGAGACCCACACCAACTACGCCCGCCTCGACGCCCGCCTTGAGTAATGGGCGTTAGGTTAAATCCCTATGGGGAGCCCCGCGGCGGGGCAGCGCGTCAAACTGTGGATCGCATCAGCTTGGCGGACAAAGTGCGCAGATTTTGTTTCCGTCGGGATCGCGGAGATAGGCGAGGTACATCCCATTCTCACGGAGGCCGGGCGGATCTTCGATTGCCTTTCCGCCGTTTGCGACCCCGGCTGCATGCCAGGCATCTCCCTGCTCGCAGGATTCGACCCGAAATCCGACCGTGCTTCCGTTGCCGTGGGTTGCGGGTTCACCGTCAATCGGGACGGTGATCGCGAAGACGCCACCCGGACTGATGTAGAAATATCGACCCTTATTGTCGACGCCCGGCCCGAGGCCCAGAGTTGAAAACACAGCGTCATAGAACTGTTTCGATTTTTCGATATCGCTCACACCAATCATCACGTGGCTAAACATGAATTTCTCCTGTGGGGTTCTTTCGACTTCATGGAATCGCGCACAATAGCGATTCAGGACGGAGGATAGGACATTCAAGCGGGCCTCTGGCACAACGTCTGGATATGGGCGTTATGTCAAATCCCTATGGGGAGCCCCGTGGCGGGACGATAGGTGGTACGTCTCGATCGCCTGGGAAGTCTTCGTATCGGAATCAGAGCTTAGGAGTTGTCAACATCGCAACTTATCGAGCCAGCAGGGTGGATCGCATAAATATAAGAGTTTCGATTTCCGAAACTTCCGCTGGCCCTGGGACACAAGGGTTCTCGATGGCAGGCTGGGGTCCGTCGACGAAGATCAGAAGGTCCGGGCACATCCCGATGAAGGGCGTCGCCCATGGCGTATTGCGGATTGGGAG
>DUCN01000055.1:1241-3130 GCA_012959805.1 Myxococcales bacterium
GAGAGCGGATGAGAGAGCGCAAGGAGAGAGATGGCCGGTCCCCTCGATGGATATCGCGTACTTGAACTGACGACCACGGTGTCAGGGCCCATGGCCGCCATGGTTCTGGCGGATCAAGGAGCGGACGTCATCAAGATCGAGCCTCCCATAGTGGGCGATCCGGGCCGCTATCTCGGAAGTTCGCGCAATGGGATGGCCGCTCTTTTTGCGGTCCTCAACCGGAATAAGCGCTCCCTGGAATTGAACCTCAAGGAAGAGGCGGATCTTGCGGTCTTTCTTCGTCTCGTCGAAGGAGCGGACATCTTCCTGGAAAATTACCGTCCCGGCGTCGTGGAAAAATTGGGCATCGACTTCGAGAGCCTCTCGAAGATCAACCCCAAGCTCATCTATGCCTCCATTTCGGGCTACGGGCAGACGGGGCCCTATCGGAACCGCAAGGTCTTCGACCCGTCCATTCAAGCGACGGTCGGCATCAGTCACGATCAGGGCGGCGATCGGCCGAAGAATGTCAGGACGATTATTTTCGACAAGGTGACGGCGCTCTTGACGTCTCAGGCTCTGACCGTGGCTCTCCTGCAGCGGGAAAAGACCGGCCAAGGGCGTTATCTGCCGATTTCGATGCTGGACTCCGCGCTCTACTACGCCTGGCCCGACTTGATGTGGTCTCGCACCTTGATCGGGGAGGGTGTCGCTCACATGGGTGAAATCGGGGATTGGTTCCAGATTTTCAAGGCGAAGGACGGATACGTTTCAATTGTCCTGGTTCGGGATGAAGCCTTGGAATTTTTGAGTATCTGGCGTCAGTCGGCGCTACATGAAGACCCGCGGTTCAAGACATTTCCAGACCGCCAGGCGAATGCGGAAGCCTTGCAGGAAGCGGTCGAAGAACTTCTCGCGGACGTGAGCGCGGATGAAGTTTGCGAGAATCTGGATGCTTTCGGGGTGCCTGTGGCTCGCGTCAATTCCCTGGATGAAGTGGCTGACGACATCCAGGTGAAATACGCCGAGACATTGATCGAGACCACGCATCCGACCATCGGGGAGATGCGTTATCCGCGACCCCCTATTCAGTTTGACAAGGATGCGGTTTTTCCGCGGCGGCACGCCCCTCTCTTGGGCGACGATACTCGAGACGTACTCGGTGAAGCCGGCATAGCTGAGGAAGAGATCGTGCGCTTGGAAGAGCGCGTCTTGGCGGGTCGAGCGGTGCTGGGGCAGATCTCCAGCTGAATCGTTTCGTGATCCTCGGCTCGCAGCATTTGCGCAATCAGTTGCTTCTGCCGACTACGGACCCGAATCTTAAAGCCCTGACAAACGTCGATTGCCTCTCGAAGTTCCGGCGGAAGGGCGAGAGCATCGAGGGGCGGATAGGAATTTCAAAGACCCATTCTGCACGCTGGGCCATGTAGGGTACCCGGTTAAAGAGGGGACACAGGAGTTCTCGATGGCAGGCTGGGGTCCGTCGGCGACTAGAGGGTCACACCCGCTTCACCCATTCGAATAGTCAGGAACTCCATCCCCTCTGGCCCGCACGTAAAGCCGTAGCGATAATTGGCGTGAATCACGATTGAATCATCCGCGCCCAGCGTTGCCAGCTCATCGTCGAATTGACAGCCGCCTTTCAGGATGACCAATACCTCGTCATGCGTATGATGATGGGGTGGCACGCGAAACCCGGCCGGCAGCACCGAACGATTCATGAAGCAGCCGCCTTCGCCCTTGACGATTTTCTTCCGCCTTGCGCCACTGCCCCTAGCTTTCTCGATGAGCTCCTTGGGTGGCGCGACAGCGGGCTTGGCGCGCATAAGATTGTCCCAATCGATCTGATCGTAGATCAACACAGTCGGAGGCTTGGAGGGCGGCAGTTCGGGCTTGGCCATGGAATTGGC
>DUCN01000055.1:3263-3857 GCA_012959805.1 Myxococcales bacterium
CCGCCGGCGTGTTCGAGCATCGGGACGACGCGATTGCGCAATTGCGCGAGCGCCCACGGCAACATCTCGCCAAGTGCAACGCGATCGAAATCGATGATTGTCTGCTCTTGGCCGCCGAGATCGATGTAGTGATAGTGGGGGCCCTGCTCGAAGAGATCGAAGCGCAGGTATTCATGACCATCTTCGCGGCCGAGCACATGAATCGATGCGCCGTTATCCTCTGCGACCGCGCCGTCGAGGGCGTCCTGGATCTCTACCATCTGGTCGCCTTCGTAATTCGCCGCCAATTCCGCGTCGTCGAGCAAGCGGTATTCAACGCCGATGCGCAGCGCACCAGCGTCGACATAGGTGGTATGCGCGTCATTGGGCGGAATCGGGGGAACGTTATAGGTGGTACCGGTCATGCAGAATCCTCCTCTTGGTTCAGGACGCGGCCTTGGTCTCTTCGAACTGCGTCGGCAAGTGTGTATCCGGGAAGCGATAGAAATTCATTGCATTATCCCACAAGATCTTGCGCTTGCTCTCGTCGCTGAGACGCTTTTGGCCGAGGAACGTAGTCACGGCATTCGGAAATTTCGAGTCCGGATGTGGATA
>DUCN01000056.1:0-102285 GCA_012959805.1 Myxococcales bacterium
TTTTGCAATCCGCGAGGGTGGACGCACGGTGGGTTCGGGTGTTGTCTCGGAAGTGATTGAGTAGCTGATCGAGTGACTTGACTGCGGCCATCAGCGATCTGATGGTTGTTAGAAATAGCTGTTAGTTGGTTAGGAGTGCAGACCATGGCGGATGCCACGGCGAC
Organism: Myxococcales bacterium; assembly: GCA_012959805.1. Classification (GTDB taxonomy): domain Bacteria; phylum Myxococcota_A; class UBA9160; order UBA9160; family UBA4427; genus UBA4427. The sequence goes on from DUCN01000056.1 coordinate 165, forward strand.
AAAGATTCGAATTCGGATGAAGGCCTACGATTACAAGTTGCTCGATCAGAGCGCGGGTGAAATCGTGGATACGGCTGTTCGAACGGGCGCGCGTGTTGCGGGGCCGATCCCTCTTCCGACGAGCATTAACAAGTGGACTGTGCTTCGCGGGCCGCATATCGACAAGAAGTCGCGTGAGCAATTCGAGCTCCGCACGCACAAGCGACTCATCGACATTTTGGACCCGACGCCCCAAACCGTCGACGCGCTAATGAAGCTCGAGCTTGCAGCAGGTGTCGACGTGGAGATCAAACTCTAGTCATGGCCACGATTGAAGTCGTTAATCAGGAAAACAAGAAGGCGGGATCTCTGGATCTCTCTTCGGATGTTTTCGAGAAGGCGGTCAAGCCGCATCTCTATCATGCGGAAGTTCGGCGACAGCTCGCTGAGCGGCGCTCCGGTACGCACAGTACCAAGAATCGAGCGCTGGTCTCGGGCGGTGGCGCCAAGCCTTATCGCCAGAAAGGGACGGGGCGAGCTCGGCAGGGAACGATCCGCGCTCCTCAATTCCAGGGCGGTGGTGTCGTCTTCGGACCCGTTCCACGAGGTTATACGCACAAGCTACCCAAGAAGATGAGGCGCGCCGCTCTTCTCTCCGCACTGTCTCAGTGTCTGGGCGATTCTGCACTGAAGATTGTCGACGACCTGCAGTTCGACGACTACAAGACCAAGCGCGTGATCGATACGTTGGCGGCCTTGGGCCTGGATGCGACGTCGACGCTGATCGTGATTGATGAGCCGAGTGCCACGATCGAAGCTTCTGCACGCAATCTGCCAGGTGTGAGCGTTATTCGATCCGAAGGCGTGAACGTGTATGACCTGCTTCGACACAAGAGCGTCCTGATGACCAAGGCGGCGATCGAGAGGCTGCAGGCGCGGCTTCTCGCTTCGGGTGCCCATCAAGCGGCTGAGTCGGGAGATGCGGAATGAACCTGCATGATGTGATCCAGCGTCCAGTCGTGACGGAGAAAAGCAGTATCGCCCGCGAAGAGGCGAACATCGCAACGTTTCGCGTCGACCCAAGCGCCACGAAGTTGGAGATTCGAAATGCCGTCGAGCAGCTGTTCGAAGTGAAGGTCAAGAACGTGCGAACAATGCAGCAGCCCGGGAAGAAGAAGCGGGTAGGCAAGACCGTCGGTCGAAAGCCGGCATGGAAGAAGGCGATCGTTGAGCTGGCGGAAGGCCAGTCGATCGAGTTCTTCGAGGGAGTCTAAGAAATGCCGGTCAAGAAATATAAGCCGACTACGCCGGGCCGACGGAATATGAGTGTTTCGGATTTTGCCGAGATCACTCGCGGCACTTCCGAACGGTCATTGACTTCGGGCCTTGTCAAGAAGTCTGGTGGTCGAAACGCGAACGGTCGAATCACTGCCTATCATCGTGGCGGTGGTCATAAGCGAAAATATCGTCAGATTGATTTTCGACGCAACAAGGTCGAGATTCCCGCTCGAGTTGCCGCGATCGAATACGATCCGAATCGATCCGCGAATATTGCGCTCCTTCACTATGTGGACGGCGAGAAGCGTTACATCCTGTCACCGGGTGGACTGAAAGTGGGAGACCGCGTCGTTTCGTCCGCCGAGGCAGAAATCCATCCAGGCAATGCTCTACCGCTCTCGCGAATCCCCCTCGGTACACACCTCCATGCGATCGAGATGAAGCCGGGTAAGGGCGCGCAACTCGTTCGCTCCGCCGGGACAAGCGCGCAGCTCATGGCGCGTGAAGGCAAGATGGCGACGCTTCGTTTGCCTAGCGGCGAGATGCGGATGGTTCACATCGACTGCATGGCGACCGTTGGCGAGGTCGGTAACTCAGAACATGAGAATCAACGAATCGGCAAAGCGGGTCGGTCCAGGTGGCTCGGCAAGCGTTCCACTGTTCGTGGTGTCGCAATGAATCCAGTTGACCATCCGATGGGTGGCGGCGAAGGCCGTTCCTCCGGTGGCCGGCATCCGTGTACACCCTGGGGCAAACCGACCAAGGGTGCAAAGACGCGAAATAACAAGCGGTCGGACAAGTACATCGTCAAGCGACGAGGGAAGAAGTAGGAGAGGTAGAGAAAAATGGCACGTTCGCTCCGAAAGGGTCCCTTCATCGAGCCGAGTCTTCAGAAGAAGGTCGACAAGCTCACAACCGGTGGTGGCAAGGGCGTCATCAAGACTTGGTCAAGAAGGTCCATGATTACCCCCGATTTTGTTGGACTCACTTTTCATGTTCATAACGGCAAGCTCTTTATGCCGGTCTTCGTAACGGAAAACATGGTTGGGCATCGCCTTGGTGAATTTGCGCCCACGCGTAAGTTCACGGGTCACGCCAGTGCCAAGAAGGTCAAGCGTTAATGGACGTGAAAGCTGCTCTCAATAATTATCGAGTCAGTCCGCAAAAGGCGCGATTGGTCGTGAATCAGATTCGAGGAAAGGGTGTCGAACAGGCGCTCAATCTTTTGATGTTGTCTCCGAAACGAGTGGCCGAGCCGATTGCAAAGCTGCTTCGGTCGGCGGTCGCCAACGCGGAGCAGAAGAACGAGAACCATCACGCCGGGATCGAAATAGACAATCTCATTGTGTCGACGATCTTTGTCGACGAGGGAACGAGCATGTGGCGAATCAGACCGCGTGCTCAGGGTCGAGCGTCTTGGATTCAGAAACGCAGCAGCAAGATCAACGTCGTTCTTTCGGAGCGCTAACTTTTCATTTTCGCGACCTGAGGTCGCGAGGCACGCATGACGAAAATCATGTATGGGCATAGCTAAAGGTCGATAAAGCATGGGTCAAAAGGTTCATCCTTACGGTTTCCGAGTCGGCACCCTCTACGGGTGGCAATCCAATTGGTTCGCTGAGAAGCACTACGCTGAACAGCTCCAAGAGGACGTGAAGATTCGAGCCTTCATCAAGAAGAAGCTCTATCACGCGGGAATCTCCAAGGTCGTCATCGAACGGACCGGCGAGAAGATCGTGATCAACATCCATACCGCTCGACCAGGAATCCTGATCGGTAAGCGTGGTGCCGAGGTCGACGTTCTTCGAAAAGAATTGAAGGCCTATACGGCTCGAGATATCTTCATCAACATCAAAGAGATTCGGAAGGCAGAGCTCGACGCGCAGCTAGTCGCTGAGAACATCGCCACCCAACTCGAGCGACGTGTGGCTTTCCGACGTGCGATGAAGAAGGCGATGATTTCGACGATGAAGTTCGGTGCCGAAGGCATTCGAATTCAATGTTCTGGTCGATTGGGCGGAGCGGAGATGGGTCGTCGCGAGTGGTACCGAGATGGCCGCGTTCCGCTTCACACGCTGCGCGCTGAGATCGAATATGGGTTCGCCGAGGCCCGGACGACGTACGGCGTGGTCGGCGTGAAATGTTGGATTTTCAAGGGCGAAGTGGGCGACCGCGAACTCAAGCGCGGACCACTTTCCCAAGACCACCGATCCGAGGCTCCGAGGTAGAAAATGCTCCAACCGAAAAAAGTCAAGCATCGGAAGATGTTCAAGGGGCGCAATCGCGGTAAGGCGATGCGCGGAAATACGCTGGCCTTTGGAAATTTCGGCCTTCAAGCGATGACGTCCGGATTTCTCACGGCGCGACAGATCGAGGCTGCGCGTATTGCGATGACTCGTCATGTCAAGCGTGGCGGGAAGGTGTGGATTCGCGTCTTTCCCGATAAGCCGATCTCAAAGAAGCCCGCCGAAACCCGCATGGGAAAGGGTAAGGGCAACCCGGAAGCGTGGGTCGCTCCCGTGAAGCGGGGCCGCGTGCTCTATGAAATGGAAGGCGTCGATTCAACGATCGCACGCGAGGCACTTCGACTGGCCGCGCACAAGCTGCCAATCCGAACACGATTCGTACAGCGGGAGGGCTGAAAGATGAAGGCATCTGAACTTCAGACTCTCTCGGAGTCTGAACTCGAACAAAAGGGACGAGAGCTCCGCGATGAACTCTTCAATGCAAAGATTCGGCGAGCGACCGAGCAGCTGGAGAACACCGCGATACTCGGGGAACTTCGAAAAGATGTTGCTCGAGTCGAGACTCTTTTGACCAAGAAGCGCGAGGCGGGAAAGTGAACGAACGAGGAAGTCGACGGACACTGGTTGGCACTGTTGTAAGTAACAAGATGGACAAGACCGTCGTGGTGCGGGTCGAGCGTCTTGTTAAGGACCAGCGTTACAAGAAATATATTCGCCGCTATTCGCGGTTCATGGCTCATGATGAAGCCAACGCATGCACGGAAGGGGATCAGGTGCGAATTATCGAGCATCGCCCGCTGTCCAAGCGCAAGCGATGGAAGGTTCAAGAGACCCTGGAGAAGGCCACGTCGGTCTAGATCAAGCTCGTAATCGCCAGTCCTCGACGAAATCGATCATGAGACGAAGTCAGTCCAAAGACGATCTGAGTCGCGGGATGGGCAAAGGGATAGAACAATGATTCAAGCCGAATCGACATTGCAGGTAGCCGACAATTCCGGTGCACGAAGAGTGAAATGTATTCGTGTGCTGGGTGGTTCGCGCAGACGATTTGCATCCGTTGGTGACATCATCGTAGTCGCGATCAAGGAAGCCATTCCGAATGCACGAGTCAAGAAAGGCGAAGTGCGTCGCGCCGTGATCGTGCGTACGAAGAAGGCCATCTCGAGGCCGGATGGAACGCATATCCTCTTCGATGAGAATGCTGCGGTTCTGATAGGCAAGGACAAGGAAGTCGTTGGGACTCGTATCTTTGGCCCGGTCGCCCGCGAGTTGCGGTCCGCTGGATTCATGCGGATTGTTTCGCTGGCACCGGAGGTTCTCTGATCATGTCGGATGAGACGACTGCAGTTGTGTCGACCGAGCCACGCTTGCGACAGCAATACAAGGATACGATCGCGCCGAAGCTCCAAGAGGAGTTCGGCTACAAGAATGTCAATCAGATTCCACGCGTCGATAAGATCGTTGTGAATGTTGGTCTTGGAGAGGCGACGGTCAATCCCAAGCTTCTTGATCGAGCGATGGAAGAGCTTGCTCTGATCACCGGTCAGAAGCCGATTCTACGACGTGCAAAGAAAAGCGTGTCGAATTTCAAGCTTCGAGAAGGTCAGGCTATCGGCTGCACCGTTACGCTTCGTGGTGTGCGGCAGTGGGAATTCCTGGACCGCTTGCTCAGTGTGGCACTGCCGCGAGTTCGAGATTTCTCCGGCGTTTCACCCAAGGCTTTCGACGGGCGTGGGAACTACACGTTCGGCGTACGAGAACAAACCATCTTTCCCGAGGTCGACTACGACAAGGTTGAGAAGGTGACTGGAATGAATGTCACGGTCGTGACGACGGCACAAACAGATGCCGAAGCAAAGGCATTGTTGACGCATTTGGGAGTTCCGTTTCGGCAATAGGCGCCGCCGCCGATAGGCAGCGACGCATAGCGGCGGACGGATTTTCAAGGGAGAACACAAATCATGATGACCGACCCTGTTGGTGACATGTTGGCCAGAATTCGAAATGCGGGCGGCGCGCGCCATGCGCAGATGAACTGCCCCGCATCGAGACTGAAGCTTGCCGTCGCATCCGTATTGAGCGCCGAAGGTTTCATCGGCGCGGTCAGCACGGATACAGACGAGAAGAAGCCGACGCTGACCGTCGATCTTCGGTATCAGGATGACGGTAAGCTGATGATCGAAGGAATGCGCCGCGTGAGTAAGCCTGGCCGACGCGTATATGTTGGAGCGGGTGAAGTAAAGCAAGTGCGCGCTGGCTTGGGGATGTCGGTTCTGTCGACATCCAAGGGCGTGCTCTGTGATCGTGATGCGCGCGCTGCCAAGGTTGGCGGCGAAGTGATTTGTGAGGTCTGGTAGAGATGTCCCGAGTTGGTAAGCAACCGATCACCATTCCGGACGGGGTGACAGTGAACGTCGAAGGCGCAGAGGTCCTGGCCAAGGGGCCGAAGGGCACCCTTCGAAGTCCGGTCCCGACAGGAATTGGCGCCAAGGTGGAAGACGGTCGGCTCGTATTCGAGCGGCCCGATGACACGAAAGAATCGCGGGCGCGTCATGGACTCGCGCGAGCTCTGGCCAACAACATGGTCGTAGGAGTGAGCACGGGCTTCGCAAAGCGTCTTGAGATCGAGGGCGTCGGGTATCGCGCCGACGTGAAGGGTAAGGTGCTGAATCTGCTTCTTGGATTCTCACATCCCGTCGCGATGGACATTCCGGAAGGCCTGACCGTGAAGGTCGAGGCGAATACGACGCTCGACATCGCAGGCGCAGACAAGCAGTTGGTTGGACAGTTCGCCGCTGACGTGCGGTCGCTGCGTCCGCCGGAGCCCTACAAGGGCAAAGGCATTCGGTATCACGACGAACACATTCAACGAAAGGTCGGCAAGTCCGGCGCCTGAGTTTTTTCGATCAGCGTCGCAGCCCGCGTCGCAGATTAGAGCAGTTTCGAGGACGATATGAAAAAGAAGATTCCGAATGGAAAGCGTCGAGCGTGGCTTGCGCGGAAAGCACGAACACGGACTACGCTCGAGCGAAGCGACCGGGTTATGCTGACCGTCTTTAGAAGCTCAAAGCATACCTATGCTCAGCTTGTCGAGAATATCTCGGGCAAGACGCTTGGGTCTGTGTCTACACGCGATCGCTCGCTCGTTGATGCGAGCGCTTCAGGAAATATGGACGCCGCCAAAAAGGTCGGCGAGGCGATTGCAAAGATTGCAAAAGAGAAGAGCATCGATCAGGTGGTCTTCAATCGAAACGGATTCCTCTTCCATGGCCGAGTCAAGGCTGTGGCAGAAGGAGCACGCGAAGCGGGGCTTCAGTTCTAATATGGCATCTGTTATTCAATCATCGCTCTTGAATCCGAATGACTACGAACTCAACGATCGTGTCATCTATATCAATCGCGTCTCCAAGGTCGTAAAGGGTGGCCGCCGATTCAGCTTTTCCGCTCTCGTTGTCGTTGGCGACGGACAGGGAACCGTGGGTGTCGGCCTCGGCAAGGCGGGCGAAGTGCCCGAAGCGATCCGTAAGGGCGTCGAAAAGGCGCGGAAGAGTCTGATCCAGATCCCGCTGATCGATGGGCGAACGCTGCCCCATGATGTCATCGGCATTTCCGGCGCTGGCCGAGTTCTCATGCTCCCGGCCTCTCCAGGTACCGGCGTTATCGCAGGCGGCCCTGTTCGTGCCGTTGTTGAGTCTGCGGGTGTCAGCGATATCCTGACGAAGACCTTGGGTACGAATACTCCGCGGAACGTCGTCAATGCGGTCATGGCCGGACTCAGTGCGCTTCGTGATCCCGAGGAGCGCTTGGCACAGCTCGGGCGGACCCGGTAATGGCTCCGAAGAAGACTGTCAAGATTCAGCAGATTAAAAGCATTATTGGTTATACCGAGCGGCAGCGTGCAACGATGCGCGGTCTCGGCCTTCGTCGGATACGGCACGTCGTGGAACTCGAAGACACGGATGCCGTTCGCGGAATGATCGACAAGGTGAGCCACCTCGTCGTAGTCCTGGAGAGCTAAAACGATGTTGAATGAACTAACGCCTCGACCCGGTGCACAGCATCGGCGTAAGCGAGTTGGCCGTGGTCCTGGATCAGGTAAGGGCAAGACTTGCGGTACCGGCGTCAAAGGGCAGGGCACGCGATCCGGTAAGAAAATCAAGCCATGGTTCGAGGGTGGCCAGATGCCGCTCTATCAGCGTGTGCCTAAAAAGGGATTTCACAACCGCTTCCGGGTTGAGAACGAGATTGTGAACGTCGGCGACCTTCAGGTCTTCGGCGAGGGTGCAACGGTCGATGCGAAGGCCCTGCAAGCCCGTGGTTTGATTCGAGGCTCCGGCAAGCCGGTCAAGGTCTTGGCAGAAGGTGATGCGCCGAAGGGAATCAAGCTGACCGTGAACAAGATCAGCGGTGCGGCGAAGGCAAAGATCGAAGCTGCAGGCGGAAGCGTGAAGAGAGACTAGATGATCACAGCGTTCCAAAATATCGCACGAATCGAAGAACTTCGAAAACGGATTCTCTTCACGTTGGCCATGCTCGCGGTCTATCGCGTCGGATGTATCGTCGTTACGCCGGGCATCAACGGCAACGTGATTCGTCAGTTCTTCACCGATATGCAAGGAACGATGTTTGGACTGTTGAATGTCTTTTCGGGCGGGGCGATGGAATCCCTGTCCATTTTTGCATTGGGCATCATGCCCTATATCAGCGCGTCGATCATTTTTCAGCTGTTGACCGTGGTCGTTCCCGCTCTCGAGCGACTCAAGAAGGAAGGCAGCGAGGGGCAAAAGCGCATCACGCAGTGGACGCGCTATGCGACGATTGGCCTTGCGCTCTTTCAGAGTTTCTTGATGGCAAAGGCGCTCGAGGGCGGCCAGTTCGGACTGGGTGCCGTGCTAGAGCCTGGCCTGGCCTTCGAGATCACGACAATGATTACGTTAACGTCGGGAACAGCCTTCATCATGTGGCTCGGCGAACAGGTGACTGAACGCGGAATCGGAAACGGAATCTCGCTGATCATCTTTTCGGGAATCATCGTCGGATTGCCGTCCGGGATTTCGAACGTGATCGACCTCGTTCGGACAGATCAATTCAGCATTCTTGAAGTCCTCTTTCTCGGTGCGATCGTGATTGGTGCAATTGCCTTCGTCGTCTACGTCGAGCGTGGGCAGCGACGGATTCCGATTCAGCACGCACGTCGGGGTGGTGGCACGGCGGCCTCTTCGAGCATGAGCTATTTCCCGCTTCGCGTGAATAGTGCAGGCGTGATTCCGCCGATCTTCGCGTCGTCGCTGCTCATGTTTCCGATGACGATTCGCCAATACAGCGATAATCCTACGATTCAGCGGTTCATTGATGATTGGATGAATCCCGGCAGCTTGGTCTACAACGGCGTCTATGTCGCACTGATCATCTTCTTCTGCTTCTTCTATACGTCGATCGTCATCAATCCCGACGACGTTTCTGAGAACATTAAGCGCTCTGGTGGATACATCCCCGGTGTTCGCCCCGGTCGCAAGACTGCGGAATATATTGATGCCGTACTGTCCAGACTAACACTTGTCGGCGCCATCTATGTCGCGGGGATCTGTGTTTTACCGGTGCTCTTGTCTCAGCGGATGGGCGTTCCGTTCTATTTTGGTGGAACAGCACTCTTGATCGTCGTGAGCGTCGCCATGGATACGATGGGTCAGATTGAGGCGCATCTGGTTTCGAGAAAATATGAAGGCGTCGGCACATCCGGACGCGTGCGCGGAAGGCTAGGTCGGTGACGGCAACGAGAATTGTCTTGTTAGGCCCACCCGGAGCGGGCAAGGGCACGCAGGCGACGAATTTGATCTCAGATCTTGGCATCCCGCATATTTCAACAGGCGACATGCTGCGTGCGGCAGTCGAAGCGGGAACTGAAGTTGGATTGCAGGCGAAGGCAGTCATGGACTCCGGGGAACTCGTCAGCGATGAGATCGTGATCGGCATCGCCAAAGAAAGGTTGTCGGAGGACGACGCGAAGAAGGGCTTTCTGCTCGATGGTTTCCCTCGAACGCTTGCCCAGGCCAGTGCTCTCGAGAAAACGTTGGGAGATCTAGACGCGGCGCTCGACTGTTGTCTTGCGCTGGCAGTGGACAACGAGGCGGTGGTTGCACGCCTTCGAAAGCGCTCAGAGATCGAAGGCCGGGTGGACGACAACGAAGAAACGATTCGAGAACGGATGCGGGTCTATGACTCGGAAACGGCGCCGCTGTTGGAGTTCTATCGAAGTCGCAGAGTGTTGATTGAAGTCTCCGGGATGGGGACGATCGAAGAGGTCGGCAAGCGAGTTCGAGATGCTCTTGATTAGAAGGTGAAGTGAGTTGAGCCATTCCTAAATGTGAATGGAAAAAGAACAAGAAACAGAAATAGGAGTCTGAGCTAAAGATTGAACAGGAGTCAAATCAGGTGAGCTTTGGCGAAAAGATCGCGATAAAGAGCCGCCGCGAAATCGAACAGATGCGGGAGATTGGTGAATTGACGGCCGAGATCCTGCTGGAAATCCGAGGGTGTGCCCGACCGGGCGTGACGACCGGGGAGCTGGACGAGATCGGGGTCGATGCCTTAAAAAAGAGGGGCTTGAAGTCTCCATTTTTAGGCTATGCTCCCGGGGGGGTAGTGCCCTACCCAGCGGTTCTTTGTGCTTCAGTCAATGATGAGATCGTCCATGGAATTCCTGGACCCCGTGAACTTCATGATGGCGACATCATCAGCCTCGATTTCGGTGCTGTATCAATCAACGGCGAGAGTCGCGGCTGGCATGGGGATACAGCGGTCACAATTGCCATCGGTGAAGTCGATCCTGAAGCAAAGCGTCTGATCGAAACGACGCATGATGCTTTGGAGAAGGGCATTGAGCGTATGGTGCCCGGAGATCGGTTGTCGGACATTGGTTTTGCGGTTCAGACTCGTGCAGAGAAGGATGGGTTCGGAGTCGTTCGGCAGTTTGTGGGTCATGGGATTGGACGTGAAATGCATGAGCCGCCACAGGTTCCCAACTATGGTCGGCCAGGACGAGGTCCGAGACTTCGAGCAGGAATGGTTTTTGCGATTGAGCCGATGGTGAACATCGGCAGTGAGAAGGTTCGGGTACTAGAAGACGAATGGACGGCGGTGACGGCCGACGGAACATTGTCTGCGCATTTCGAGCATACGGTGCTCATTACAGATCATGGGCCCGAGGTCCTGACCCGGATTACCGGGTCGCACTAGAAGAGATAGAGAGAGAAGACAATGAAGGTTCGAGCATCGGTTCGGAAAATGTGTGAGAAGTGCCGAATTATTCGTCGGCGAGGAATTGTCCGGGTGATCTGTGAGAACCCGAAGCATAAACAGCGGCAGGGTTAGTCGGCCAAACGACTTTGCTCTAAAGGCATTGTTCTAGGAAGAACGGAGGAAGTTTTATGGCGCGAATCGCAGGCGTCGATTTGCCGCGCAACAAGCGCATCGAGATCTCATTGACTTACATCTACGGTGTCGGTCGAGTGACGGCACTCAAGATTTGTCAGAAGGCCTCGATTGAAGCGGGATCACGAACTGAGCATCTCTCGGAGTCAGAAGTGATCAAGCTTCGTGAGATCATCGAGCGCGACTATAAAGTCGAAGGTGACCTTCGGCGCGAAGTCAATCAGAACATCAAGATGTTGATGGACATCGGCTGCTACCGGGGGCTCCGCCACCGACGTGGCCTGCCGGTGCGAGGACAGCGAACCCATACGAACGCGCGAACGCGGAAGGGCCCTGCGAAGACGATCGCGGGCAAGAAGCTAGCGCCAAAGAAGTGATGCGATAAAATTATATGGCAGCCAAAAAGACAAAGAAGAAGGTCAAGAAGAATATCCAGTCGGGTATTGCTCACATCCAAGCGACCTTCAATAATACTGTGATTACGATTACCGACGTTGGTGGGAATGCGATCGCTTGGGCGAGTTGTGGCCAGCAGGGCTTCAAGGGGTCAAAGAAGTCGACGCCTTTTGCCGCCCAGATAGCCGCCGAGGAATGCGCCAAGAAAGCCCAGGAGCATGGAGTAAGGTCACTCGGTGTCTACGTGAAGGGCCCGGGCGGAGGACGAGAGTCCGCGCTTCGTGCGCTTCAAGCGGCCGGGATGAAAATCACGATGATTCGTGATGTCACACCCATTCCGCACAACGGTTGTCGCCCACCCAAGCGGCGGCGCGTCTAGCCAGTTTCGACTAACCATGCACCTAACGGTGCGTTTAAAGAATGCATCGATCCGGCTGTTTAGGTCGATCAAGAAGAACAGAGAGTAAGCATGGCACGTTATACAGGTTCCGTTTGTCGACTCTGCCGTCGAGAAGGCACGAAGCTCTTCTTGAAGGGAGATCGCTGTTTTACAGAGAAGTGCGCCATCGAGCGGCGCGCCTATCCGCCTGGGCAACACGGCCAGGGTCGCGTCCGCTTCTCCGACTACGGCGTTCAGCTTCGTGAGAAGCAGAAAGTGAAGCGAATGTACGGGCTGCTCGAGAAGCAGTTCCGAAGCACGTTCGATCGAGCTTCTCGTATGAGTGGTCGGGCCGGCGAGAACCTACTCATGCTTCTCGAAAGGCGTCTCGATAATGTGATTTTCCGGCTCGGCTATGTGACGTCGAGAGCCGAAGCCCGGCAGCTCGTCAAGCACGGGCACTTTACGGTGAACGGGAAGAAGGCGCATACGCCCAGCATCCTCGTCATGCCAGGCTGGACGATTGGCGTTGTCGACCGCTCGAAGAAGGTGGCCCGAATCAGCGGTGCCCTCGAGACCATGGAGGGGCGTGCAGTTCCCCAGTGGCTCGAGATTGAGAAAGACGAAATGAAGGGTTTGATCAAGGCCCTTCCGCAGCGCGAGGATATCACGCTCCCGATCGAGGAGCAGCTGATCGTCGAATTGTATTCACGCTAGGGGAGCTGACTGACCGCGGTCGGGATGCGGGCATTCGCCTAATGTCTTTGAACGTCGGACTCTGATTTCAGGTTCTTTGCGCTTTGGCCGGGACCATAGAGTTTGATTGAAATTTGAACGGAATGTCGTCTCGATTTGAGAGAGACGCAAAGGAGTTCCGATGCAAGATGAAGTGATCACACGAAACTGGCGGGAGCTGATTCGGCCACGACACCTCGAGGTCGAAGAGGGCACGCTCACTTCGACGTACGGTCGTTTCCATTGTGAACCGCTGGAGCGCGGATTTGGAACGACACTTGGCAACGCGCTTCGCCGTGTGTTGTTGTCGTCGCTTCAGGGCGCGGCGATTACGAATATTCGAATTGACGGTGTGCTTCATGAGTTTTCGACGATTCCTGGCGTGATGGAAGACGTCGCGACAGTCGTTTTGAACCTGAAGGATGTTCGTGTTCGCATGAACAGCAAAGGTCCAAAGACGATTCGAGTCAAGAAGACGGGACAGGGAATGGTCGTCGCCGGCGATCTCATCTCGCCGGATCAAACGGTCGAGATCATGAATCCCGAGCACAAAATCTGCACACTGGGGCCCGACTCGAGCTTTGAGATGGAAGTCACGGTTGGCCTTGGTAAGGGCTATGTCTTGGCAGTCGAAAACAAGAGCGAGGAAATGCCGATCGGAACAATTCCGATCGACTCGGTATTTTCGCCCATCCGCCGAGTCAACTACACCGTGACGCCGGCTCGCGTCGGCCGCGCCACGAATTTTGATCGACTGAACTTGGAGATCTGGACGGACGGGGCGATAGCACCCGTGGATTCAATCGCTTTTGCCGCGAAGATCCTCAAGGAACAGCTTTCGATCTTCATCAACTTCGAAGAGATGGCAGAGGCACCCGCCCTGCATATAGATGAGCCCGAACCGCTCAATCCGAATCTCTTCAAGTCGGTGGACGAGCTCGAACTCTCTGTGCGCTCGGCAAATTGTCTTCAGAACGCGAACATCCGATTCATCGGTGAGCTCGTTCAGAAGACCGAAGCAGAGATGCTCAAGACAAAGAACTTTGGTCGGAAATCACTCAACGAGATCAAGGAGACTCTCTCGAGTCTCGGTCTCAGCCTGGGAATGACGATCGACAATCTGCCCGCCCGCAAAGATCTCGAGCGGATGCGGGAGCAGCGCGAGGCCTGAGATGAATCATCGAAAATCCGGTAGAAAACTTGGGCGTTCAGTCTCTCATCGCAAGGCACTGTTTCGAAACATGGTGACCTCGCTGCTCGAGCACGAGCAGATTCGGACGACCGACGCGAAAGCCAAAGAGTTGCGCGGAATCGCGGAGCGAATGATTACGCTCGGTAAGCGCGGGACGCTGCATGCACGGCGCCAGGCTCTCGAGACCATTCGCAGCAAAGAGGTGACGTCGAAGCTCTTCAGTGAGCTTGCGGATCGATACCGCGAGCGTCCGGGCGGGTACACGCGTGTCCTGAAGTTGGGTCAGCGTCCAGGTGACGCTGCGCCAATGGCTATCATTGAATTGGTGGACCGCGAGGACCAGGAGGCGAACGCCTGAGCGGCGATCCCGACAACTCTCGTCTTCGAACCGCAAGCGCAGATCAGGCAAGAAGCGCCGGTCGCGAAGGTTCAAAACGCTCCGCCGGACCGAGCCTGCTGCTCGTTGCGGCGGTCGTCGTTGTGGCGAGCATTTTGATTATTCGAAGCGATGTTGGCGCTCCGCCAGTGGTGCGAGGCGCATCGGCGCCGACCTTTGAGCTTTCCCGGCTGCGCATGAGCGACGCCGAAGCAGAATCAGCGATGGCATTGTCATCTCAATTGGGGCGCGTCGTGTTGATCAATTTCTGGGCGACCTGGTGCGAACCGTGCGAGCGCGAAATGCCTGCGATGGAACGGCTCTACCAAGCGCTTGCCGGCGAGCAGTTTGAACTCATCGCGGTCGCCATCGATGACAACGAAGCCGAGGTGCGCGCATTCCAGGAGCGCTATCAGCTTTCTTTTCCCATGCTTCTCGATCCCGCGCAGGCAGTCTACGGGGAGTATCAGACCATGGGCGTGCCTGAGTCGCTACTCGTTGATCGCGACGGGCGCATCGTCGAGCGCTACGTAGGGCCTCGCGAATGGGACGCGACGAGCTATGTCGATCGCATCCGGGAATTGATCGGTGGCTCGCGGCAGGTGCCCTCGCCGAACGCGTTCTAGGGCAGGGAAAACGGGCCCGGAGTATTCGAATTCGGTATCCTGCCGTCCGAAATCAGGAATTACGCGAATCACACACGACTAGAATGGGGGCGTGAACCACCCGTTCGAATCAAGGGGGGAGTGGGTGAGGACGCTTGGCCTAGGAATCGCTGCGATCGCAATCCTTGGGATTTCCGCACTTCTCGATCGGGAGAGCGGGTTCAAGGTGTGGCGTGATCTCGGCGAGGATCTGTCTATATCGCTGGCGCGTGTTACCGATCTGCAGAGCCAGAACGAGGCGATGCGCTATGAAATCGAGATGCTCGAGGCTGAGCCTGCTGCGGTCGATCGTGCGATTCGTGAAGAACTCGATCTTGCCTTGCCGGGTGAGATCATCGTTCGATTCAAAGACCTGGGGTTGCGAGACAGGACGGGAGTGGAATCTGCGGAGCGCGATTCCGCTATTCGGTCACAGCGGCCAGGTGAAATGTTGGGTCAGGAGACGAAGTGAAGGAGATGCTGCGGGGGAAAATCGAGCTTGCCTTGCGAGAATTACTCGATGCGGTCGACGACTCCGATATTTTGCCTGAGTTTGCGATCGAAGTTCCTCGCCAAAAAGAGCACGGGGATTTTTCTTGCAACGCGGCGATGCTTCTCGCCAAACGATTGCGCAAGAAGCCGCGTGAAATCGCTGAAGACCTAACGACGCGGCTCGGGAATGCGGGAGGTTTGATCGATTCACTCGAAATCGCCGGTCCTGGATTTCTGAATATCAAGCTCGCAGATTCACGTTGGCACGATCTGCTTCACGATGTTATTCGGGCCGGATCGCAATATGGGTGGAGCGCCTCGCAGCCCGCAAGGGATGGTGCGAAGCCAAAAGTGCAGGTCGAGTTCGTTTCTGCAAATCCAACTGGTCCGCTTTCCACCGGCCATGGCCGACAAGCGATATTGGGTGATTGCATAGCGCGGCTTCTCGAGGCAACCGGCTGGGATGTCACTCGCGAGTACTATTTCAACGATGGTGGTCGGCAAATGCGAGTCCTCGGTGAATCGGTGAAGGCCCGCTATCTCGAAGGCCTTGGCTTGGCGTCGCCTCCCTCGAAAGCAGCGCTGGCGAATTCCGAAAAAAACTGGGAGGAAGAGATCGACGGCCTGCCCGTCGTCTTTCCGAAGGATGGATACCAGGGCGACTACATCAAAGCGATTGCGGATGAGCTCCGAGAGTCCGCTGGAGGCGCCCTCGTCGAGGAGCCGGGGGAAGGCCGTTTCAGGGAGGAAGCCCAGCGGGTGATCTTTGAGGATATTTCGAAGACTCTCGTGCGAATTGGGATCGACTTCGATGTGTATTTTAATGAGCGGAGTCTCTACGACGAAGGGAAGCTCGACGAAGCGATTACGGATCTTCGTGAGGCCGGGCTCATCTATGACTCGGAGGGTGCTGTTTGGTTCAAGGCGACTGCGCGTGGCCTCGACCGTGATCGAGTTGTCATCAAGGGGACCGGTGAACCGACCTATCTAATGCCGGATATCGCCTACCACCGCGATAAGTTTCGACGTGGTTTTGATCTAGTCATCGATGTGCAAGGTGCGGATCACATCGAGCAGTTTCCATTCGTGCGTGAGGCGACGGCTGCGCTCGGGGTGCCCGCAGACCAGATCGAACTGGTCCTGCATCAATTCGTCACCATCACGAGTGGCGGAGAGAAGGTGAAGCAGTCAACGCGCAAGGCGACGTTCGTCACGATCGACGAACTTGTCGATGATGTCGGGCGAGATGTATTTCGATTTTTCATGATCGAACGAAAGCCGGATGGTCATCTCGATTTTGATCTTGATCTCGCCAAGGATAAGAATTGGCGAAAGAATCCCGCCTACTATGTCCAGTACGCGCATGCACGAACTTTCGGGATCGAACGAAAGGCCCAGAAGTTAGGAATCTCCATGCCCGAGGCCAACGCGTTTGATGCTACAAGGCTCGCGCTCGAAGAAGAGATCGCGTTGGTTCGAAAGCTTACGACTTTTCCCGACGTCGTCCGTCGTGCCGCAGAGAGTCGAGAACCGCACCACGTGGCGTACTACCTCCGGGAAGTCGCCGGACTCTGGAACCCTTACTTACAGGACGGTGATCGGCATCGCGTTCTCTCTGACGACGCCTCTCTCAGCGCGGCAAGGCTCGGCCTGGCGCTGGCTATACGGGGTGTGTTGGCAAGTGGACTGGAACTCCTCGGGCTCGATGCGCCGGAGAGTATGTAATGTCATCTCAGGCTGGCCGTGGACTTCGGCCCGGCGGCGTCGTCCGAGCACTTATCCGTTTGTTGGTCCTAGTGGTCTTCGGGTTCGGTGCGGGCCTCCTGTTCGGAATCGTTTCCGAGGAGCCAGAGCTGTTGGCCGGGCACCTGCGCGGCGAGAGCCAATCCGTCGTTTTACCGGCGAGCGAATCGGGCGCGGCAGTGGCAGGGGTTCTCGGCGCCTCCGATGAAGCGAATGCGCACGGCAACCGCGAGGAAGAGGGAGCGCGCGTATTGCCATCTGTCGCGGCTTCCGCCTCGACAACTCGCCCAGTGATGCGCGCGCCGGTCTCTCTATCAAGCGGAAAGCCTCGGGATCAGTCGGCGGGCTTGAGCGTCCGAGACGGATTGCCTGCTGAAAAAGTGGGCGCCTGGGCGATCCAAGTTGGCGCTTTCTCTGACGAAGGCGCCGCACTTCGACTGGCCGAATCCCTGCGAGCGAAGGGGTATCCCGCAAAACTGTTGTCTGCGCAGGGTGATGCGGGACGTTGGCGAGTGCGCGTTCAGCCAATGCCGGGAGAGGGGATTGCGCATGAGACGGCAGCCAAGCTGAAACGAGTCGAGCGTTTGCCGACGTGGGTCCTTCGGATGGAGACGAGTTAGAACGAATGGGCGATGAGAGCAACATGATACCACGCGGTCCTAAACTGCGGATCGGTGTTCTCGGCTCAGCCGGGCAGCTAGGCCGCTGCCTCGTTCGCCATATCGAGGCAGCAGACGATCTCGACCTGGCCTTCGCGGCAACTCGTGATCAGATCGACCTTTCAGATTTCGATCAAATTGACCCGTGGCTCGAAGCCGAATCGTCGGCGCTTCCGGATCTAGTGGTCAATGCCGCCGCCTATACGAAAGTCGATTCATGCGAGACGGAGAAGGAACTCGCGTATCGGATGAATGCGCTCGCCCCCGCAGAGTGGGCGCGACGGTGTCTGCAGCGAAATATCCAGTTCTTTCATGTGTCGACGGATTATGTCTTTCGCGGCGATGGATCTCGACCCTATCGCGAAGAAGAGCCAACAGATCCGAGAACCGTTTACGGTTCGAGTAAGCGGGCCGGGGAGGTCGCCGTGTTGGGCACCAATCCGAGTGCCCTCGTCGTGCGGACGAGTTGGGTTTTTGGGCCGGGCCGAAACTTCGTGATTGCGATTCTCGACCAAGCAGCGCGCCGCCGGTCGGGCGAACTCGAAGGGCCTCTCAAAGTGGTCGATGATCAGTATGGGGCGCCGACCTACGCAGGGGACCTTGCAGAGGCGCTGCTCCTCCTCGGGCGAATCGGCCGTTCGACCGCCTCCTATCCGAGTGGTCTACTCCACTTGAGGAACGCGGGGGAGGCGACATGGTTTAGCTTTGCTCGAGCCATCCTCGACCAAGCAGGCTACGCCGATATCGTCATAGATCCAGTTCCCACATCCGCATTCGAGACGGCTGCGCCGCGTCCCGCTTATTCGCTGCTGTGTATGGACCGCGCGGTCGCCGCGGGTGTGATCATGCGGAATTGGAGCGAGGCATTGGCCGCGTATCTTAAGAGCTTGGATGTGCCCAGGAATTTGCTCTCGAATGTTTTTTCCAATGGTTGGGGCGCCGGCGGCGAAGAGACTCGCGGCATTGCCGGATCCGACGGGATTACGAAGACATCCGCCACGCGCCCGGAGGCGGAATGATGACCATTGATCCCGCCCTGATTCGGAATTTCTGCATCATCGCGCATATCGACCATGGCAAGAGCACTCTTGCCGACCGTTTGCTCGAAGCCACGAACGCAGTTTCCGAACGAGATAAGAAGGACCAATTTCTCGACAACATGGAACTCGAAAGAGAGCGCGGCATTACAATCAAGGCGCAGACTGCGCGCATGAATTTCACGGCCGAAGATGGCAAGACTTATGTTCTCAACTTGATCGACACCCCTGGCCACGTCGATTTCTCCTATGAAGTTTCGCGGGCACTTTCCGCTTGTGAGGGAGCCCTCCTGATCGTGGATGCGGCCCAGGGGATCGAAGCCCAGACCCTCGCGAACGCCTATCTCGCAGTCGAGGCCAATCTCGAACTGATTCCCGTCGTTAACAAGATTGATTTGCCCTCTGCGGATCCGGATCGCGTCGCACAAGAAATCGAGGATGTCATTGGCCTCGATGCGGCGGATGTGTTGCCTGTTTCGGCGAAGACCGGTGTTGGAATCGACGCCATCCTTCAAGCGATCGTCGATCGGATTCCGCCTCCGGCAGGAGAGGCGACGGCGCCCGCTCAAGCCCTGATTTTCGATGCTTATTTCGATTCCTATGTAGGCGTCGTGATGATCGTTCGGGTGGTCAACGGCGTCCTGCACAAGCGTGAGCGAATCAAATTCATGGTGGCGGGGATCGAACAGGAGATCACCCGTCTGGACGTGATTGATCCGACCCCACGGAGTGTCGATTCTCTTGCGGCGGGTGAAGTCGGGATGGTCATCGCGGGCATCAAGACGCTTGGTGATATCAAGATCGGAGATACGATCACGACCGCTGCGAAGGGTGCAGCGGAGGCGTTAGCGGGTTTCCAAGAAGTGAAGGCAATGGTCTTCACCGGTCTCTACCCCGTCGACTCCGAAGATTACGAAGACCTCAAGGTCGCGCTTGAAAAGCTGAAGTTGAACGACGCCTCGATCAGCTATGAGCCGGAGACCAGTGCAGCCCTGGGCTTTGGCTTTCGCTGCGGCTTTCTGGGCTTCCTGCACGCGGAGATTGTTCAAGAGCGACTCGAACGTGAATACGATTTGGATCTCATCACAACCGCACCGACCGTGCGGTATCTCGTAGTCCCGCGAGATGGGGATCCATTTGAAATCGAGAGTCCCGCGGCGCTTCCCGAATCGGCGGAGATCCATGAAATTCAGGAGCCGGTCGTACTGGCCACAATCCATGTTCCGTCGGACTATCTGGGCGCAGTGCTTGGTCTCTGTCAGGATCGACGCGGTGTCCAGAAGGATATGGGCGTGCACGGAACTCGAGTTCAGGTTCGATATGAATTGCCACTGAATGAGATCGTGACCGATTTTCACGATCGACTGAAAAGTGCGACGCGGGGCTACGGATCCTTTGATTATGATTTGGTCGGATTCCGCCCTGCAGACCTAGTCAAGCTGGATGTCATGGTGAATGGCGATGCGGTCGATGCCTTGTCTTTGATCGTACATAAGGACAAGGCGTATGGTCGCGGATCTGAGCTGACGAAGAAACTCAAGGAGTTCATTCCACGCCAACAGTTTCCCATTGCGATTCAGGCTGCGATCGGAAGTCGGATCATCGCCCGAACCACTGTTCGCGCCGTCCGCAAGAATGTCCTTGCCAAGTGCTATGGCGGCGACATCACGCGAAAAAGGAAGCTGCTCGAAAAACAGAAGGCGGGGAAGAAACGAATGAAGATGGTTGGCTCGGTTGAAATTCCACAAGAGGCGTTTCTTGCTGCACTGCGATTGGGAGACGATTAGCCATGCGCAAGGAGTCTCCGCCCGTCGCCGAGCCGACGAACGTGGCCGCCCAGGAAGGGGAGGGGTCGCCCTTCGGCGCGATCCTCGATCAGGTCGTCACGCTCGTGATTGCCATTACAATTGCCCTCGCGATTCGACACTTTCTGGTCGAGCCGTTTCGCATTCCGTCCGGGTCGATGTTTCCGACGCTTCTTATCGGGGATCATCTCTTCGTGAACAAAGTCGCCTACGGATCGAAGGTTCCCTTCACCGATTGGCGATTGCCGTCCTACCGAGAGCCGCAGCGAGGCGATGTTGTCGTCTTCGAAGTGGCACGGCCGGGTAATCGGATGGGCGGGCGCGATATCAAGCCCGTGGATTTGGCGCCGGAAGATGCGCCGCGGGAAGATTTCGTCAAACGCTTGGTCGGAATGCCCGGAGATCGAGTCGCGTGGCGTGGCGGCCGTGTGTATATCAACGACGTACCCCTCGCGATCCAGTCGTTGAACTCCCAATTCGTCGACGAGTCCGGCGTGGCCTTTGATGTGAGTTGGGAAGATCTGGGCGATTGTCGCCATGCGATTCTCGACGACCCCCGGCCTCGGCGTGCGCTTGAATCTCGGCTCGATCGAGGGACCTGGGTGGTCGAGCCGGGCCGCTATTTCATGATGGGGGACAACCGGGACAACTCGAACGACAGTCGCGGATGGGGCACGGTCCGTCTCGAGGAGATGAAGGGGCCTGCCTTCATTCTTTACTGGTCGTGGGATGTAAACGGCAACATGCTCTCCTTCTTCAACCCCGTGAACTGGTTCCAGGCCGAGAAGCGTTGGGATCGGGTCTTTCAAAGGGTTCGCTGCAAAGAGAAGTTCGCGGGTTGAGGGACGGCCCGAGGGGAATGCTGGCGCGGCGTCGGAAGCCACGATTCGTCAGGGTCTGAAGGATTGCCACCAGCGCCTTTCGCGGTACCCTGACGCCCGAACATTTTCGTCCTTTAAGCCCGTCCGGAGAGTCGGGGAAGGACAGAGGCTCTGTCTTGTCGCAGTTCGATGCACCCCCCGGTTCGCCCTCGGATACGGCCACGTCCACTTCGCCGTCCGTCGAACACGTCCCCGATGATCGGGGCGATATTCGTGGCGATGGTGTAGATCTCCTCCGAACGACTCATTGCGAAGAAAATGCTGTGCGTTCGGCCCTGATCGAGCGAATCGTGCTGGATGACCGTGCGATCCGGCGCGCGTTGATGCGCATCGCTCACGAGATCGTCGAGAGCCTGGAGTGTCCCGAGTCTCTGTTTCTGGTGGCCATTCCCAATGGCGGCGTACCGCTGGCCCGAATTCTGATCGAGAATCTGGAAAGCCTGACGGGGCTGCGTCCGCCGATCGGGATCCTCGATACCACGCTCTATCGCGACGACCTATCAACGCGTGGAAGCCGGCCCCGGCTGCGCCGAACCGAGATGCCCTCTTCGGTCGACGATCGGGTCGTCGTACTCGTCGAGGATGTCGTCAACACGGGTCGAACCATTCGAGCCGCCATGGATGCCTTGATGGATTTCGGGCGGCCCTCTCATGTTCGGGTGGTCGCGCTGGTGGACCGCGGACATCGAGAGCTGCCGATCAAAATTGATTTCGTCGGCAAGAATATTCCGACACAACCCGATGAGAAAGTGATTTTTCGCGCGGGGGCTACCGAAACCGCAGCCGGTGACTCTGATAGCGAAGCGGTGGAGCCGGTCGATCTGCAACTGATCGTCCAAGGGGGCGGAGCTGCATGATTGGTCGCGATATTCTGGGCATCGAGGATCTTTCGCGCGACGACATCGAGTTGATTCTCGAGACGGCGGAGCGAATGCAAGAGATCGGCACGCGCGAGGTCAAAAAAGTGCCGACGCTTCGCGGACGCACGCTGATCAATCTCTTTTTCGAGCCATCGACGCGAACCCAGACGAGCTTTGAGATTGCGGGCAAGAGGCTGGCCGCCGACGTCGTGAACTTCTCGGTGTCTGGATCGAGCGTCTCCAAGCGCGAAACCCTGCTCGATACGGCCAAGACTCTCGATGCGATGGACCCCGACGTTGTGATCGTGCGCCACAACGTGGCCGGTGTGCCGCATCGTCTCGCGGAGGTGCTGCAGGCGCCGGTGATCAATGCGGGAGACGGCGCCCATGAGCATCCTTCCCAGGCGATGCTCGACATGCTCACAGTAAAAGAACAAAAGGGACGAATTGAAGGTCTCACCGTCACGATCGTCGGAGACATCGCTCACAGTCGCGTTGCACGGTCCAATATCTATGGTTTTTTGAAGCTGGGTGCAGAGGTTCGCGTGGCGGGTCCACCGACGATGTTGCCAGCGGAAGTCGAATCGCTCGGCGTGAAGGCCTATACGAATCTGCGCGAAGCTCTCGACGGAGCCGACGTCGTCATGGCCTTGCGAATTCAGATGGAACGACTCGAAGGGGCATGCTTCCCCAGCGTTCGCGAGTACGCGGCGACCTTCGGAATCGATCGTGCCAAGCTCCGCTTCGCCAAAGAAGACGCGATCGTGATGCATCCGGGACCTGTGAATCGGGGCGTCGAACTCGCTCATGAACTCGCGGACCATCGACCTAGCGTGATCCTCGATCAAGTCCGCAACGGCGTCGCTCTCCGAATGGCGCTTCTCTATCTCGTCGCTGGTCGGCGACACCCTGTTGCCTTCTCCGAGCGGGAGGGACGTTAGGTCAGCCATGGCACGTCTACTGATTAGAAATGGTCGGCTTCTCGATCCCAGCCAGGACCTCGACGGCGCACTGGATTGTCTTGTCGAAGACGGCCGAATCGCGCGGATCGATGTCGATATTTCGGCGGACGGCGCTGAGATTCTAGATGCCGAAGGGGCCTGGATCGCACCGGGCTTGATCGATATTCACACGCATCTTCGCGAGCCGGGTCAGGAATACAAAGAAGATCTGGCAAGCGGTGGCATGGCGGCGGTAGCTGGCGGTTTCACGCAATTGGCTTGCATGGCCAATACCGATCCAGTGAACGATGACCCGTCTGTGACGAAATACATCCTCGACCGGGCGGAGAAAGATTCTCCAGTAAAGATTCGACCGATCGCTGCTGCGACACGGGGACTCGCAGGCCAGGTCATGACCGAAATGATGGCGCTGCGCGAGGCGGGGGCCGTCGCCTTCAGCGACGATGGCGCCACCATCATGGATACCGCGGTGATGCGTCGCGTGCTCGAGTATTCGACCCTGGCCGACGCACCCGTGATCGTTCACGCAGAAGATTGTCACCTTCGCGCGGGAGGGGTCGTCAATGAAGGGCCGGTTTCGACGCGGCTCGGCTTGCCTGGGAATCCGGCGGCGGCCGAAGAGATCATGATCGCCCGGGATCTTCGCCTAGCCGCGATGACTGGCGCACACCTGCATATCGCGCATGTTTCCTCGGCGGGGTCGGTCGACTTGATTCGTCGAGCGCGAGAAGATGGAACTCGCGTCACGGCCGAAGTGACGCCACATCATTTGAGTCTGACAGACGAGGCGACGATGACCTTTGATACCAGTACCCGAGTGGCGCCGCCTCTCCGCTCGGCCGCGGATATTTCGGCGCTCCGAGCGGCTTTGGCTGAAGGCGTGATCGATGTGATGGCGACAGATCATGCACCGCATGCGACGTACGAGAAAGAAGTCGAATTCACGGAGGCACCGCCCGGTATGCTCGGGCTTGAAACCGCCGTGGCGGTCACCCTCGATCTGGTTCGCGACGGCACGCTCTCGCCACTGGAATTCGTGCGATGTTGGTCGACCAACCCAGCGGAACTCATCGCGGTCGAAGGCGGGAGTCTGCGTGTTGGCAGCGCCGCGGATATCGTGTTGATCGATCCAACTCGG
This sequence comes from Myxococcales bacterium, assembly GCA_012959805.1. Lineage (GTDB taxonomy): Bacteria > Myxococcota_A > UBA9160 > UBA9160 > UBA4427 > UBA4427. Next base: position 24,398 of record DUCN01000056.1, read on the forward strand.
GAGTGGACCTATGATGCGGCTCAGGGATTTTCGAAGAGCCGGAACTCTCCCTGGTCTGGGTCGAAAATGACGGGTCGCGCAGTCGCGACGATCGTTGATGGTCGGCTCGTCTATCACAGTGAACGCGGAGTTTTGATTCGATGAGAGGGATGTCTGAAGACCTTCTTGGGAGACCGGTGCGCCCGGCAGCGCTCGCGTTGGCGGACGGAACGATCTATCGCGGACGCGCATTTGGCGCCGAGACGATCCAGTCAGGCGAAGTCGTCTTCAATACGAGCATGATGGGCTATCAGGAGATCGCCACCGACCCATCTTATGCAGGTCAGATTGTGGCCATGACCTATACGCAGATCGGAAATGTGGGCGTCAATTCGATGGATGACGAGTCCCGCAAGCCTTTTCTTTCGGGCTTTGTGATCAAGGAACTCTTCGACATCCCGAGTAATTATCGTGCCGAGGGGACCATTGACGCATTATTGCGTCAGTCTAACGTTCCCGGGATCTCGGGAATCGACACTCGCGCACTCGTTAGGCGGATTCGGGAAGGTGGTGCACAGGTCGGTGTGCTGTCCACGGATCCCGATCTGCAGGACGGCGATGAACTGGTCTCGCGTGCACAGAATGCACCGGGCCTGGAGAATCACGACTGGGTTGCGAGAGTGACCTGCGATGCAGCCTACGAAGTGAGTGACGGGGCCTGGCCGGGAATCCAGGGTCAGCTCCCGAGGCCGGGGCGGCCCGAAAATAAGCTGAAGATCGTCGCGTATGACTTCGGCGTGAAGCGCAATATTCTGCGGCTTCTTGTGGAACAGGGATTTGATGTCACCGTCGTTCCCGCGACCATGCCCGCCGCGGAGACACTGGCTCTCGAACCCGATGGAATTTTCCTGTCCAATGGCCCTGGCGACCCAGCAGCAGTTGAGGGCGTGCAGTCAATCGTTCGCGAACTCGTTCAAACGAAGCCGGTCTTCGGCATCTGCCTCGGGCACCAGATCCTGGCACTGGCTCTGGGCGGGACGACGCACAAGCTGAAATTCGGACATCACGGGGGAAATCAACCGGGCAAGGATCTGGCCACGGGCAAGGTGGCGATCTGCGCGGAGAATCATGGTTATGCGGTGGATGCAGAGAGTCTTCGCGCCGCAGGCGAGCCGGTTCGAATCACGCATATCAATCTCAACGACGATACGGTCGAGGGCTTGGCGCACGAGACCCGGCCAATTTTCTCCGTGCAATATCACCCCGAGGCTTCGCCGGGACCTCATGACGCATCCTATTTCTTTGGCCGTTTCCGCGAAATGATCGAACGTGTGGCGAACGGCGAGAACGTGACCGGGGCGGAGATCAGTCAGGTCGGGTTGTGAAAACAAGCAGTCATCTATTTCCAAGAACATTCATATTGATCAAGTCCTCGGAGTAGTCGGTGCCGCGCAGAGATGATATTCATACGATTCTAGTGATCGGTTCGGGTCCGATCGTAATCGGACAAGCCTGTGAGTTCGATTATTCGGGCACGCAAGCGTGTAAGGCGCTTCGGGAGGAGGGCTATCGAGTCGTTCTCATCAACTCGAATCCCGCCACGATCATGACCGACCCAGAGACGGCGGACCGAACCTATATCGAGCCGATGACCGTGGACTCGGTCGAGCAGATCATTGCGTTGGAGCGTCCCGACGCGTTGCTTCCCACGATCGGTGGGCAGACAGCTCTCAATCTCGCGATCGATCTGGCTGAGGCCGGCGTACTCGAGAAGTACAATGTGACCCTGATTGGCGCCAATCTCGAGGCGATCAACAAGGCTGAGGATCGACAGCTCTTTCGCGCTGCCATGCAGCGGATAGGACTTCGCATGCCGGCGTCCGGTATCGCGACATCGGTTGCCGAAGCGCGTGAGATTCTGCTTCGAACCAAGATCCCGGCCATCATCCGGCCGAGTTTTACGATGGGTGGCTCCGGCGGAGGGGTTTGTGAGGACGACGCAGACTTCGAACGCATGGTGCAATGGGCGCTGGACCAATCCCCGACCAGCCAATGTCTGGTGGAGCAGAGCGTTGTTGGCTGGAAGGAATACGAACTCGAGGTGATGCGCGATCGCGCCGACAATGTCGTCGTGATCTGCTCGATCGAAAACTTTGACGCAATGGGCGTGCATACCGGCGATTCAATCACCGTGGCACCGGCGCAGACCCTTACCGACCGCGAATATCAGGAAATGCGTGACGCTGCCGTCGCGATCATGCGCGAGATCGGTGTCGATACCGGCGGTTCGAATGTCCAATTCGGTGTCGACCCGGAAGACGGGTCACTCATCGTCATCGAAATGAACCCTCGGGTCTCTCGGTCATCGGCCCTCGCGTCGAAAGCGACGGGCTTCCCGATCGCGAAAATCGCAGCCAAGCTCGCAGTTGGATATTCCCTCGACGAGATCCGCAACGACATCACGCGCGAGACGCCCGCGAGCTTTGAGCCGACGATCGATTATGTCGTGACGAAGATTCCGCGCTTCACCTTCGAGAAGTTCCCCTCCGCGGACTCGACGCTCACGACTCAGATGAAATCCGTCGGCGAGGTGATGGCGATCGGTCGAACCTTCAAGGAGAGTTTTCAAAAGGCGATTCGTTCCCTCGAGATCGGACACGCTGGGCTGGAGCCGCCGGAGCTACCCGATGGTGACGCCGGAGAAGCGGCGCTCTGGGCACAGATCGACACGCCGCGCCCCGGGCGACCCTGGGCGATCGTCGAGGCCTTTCGGCGTGGCTCGACCGTGGAAGAGCTCTTTACCCGAACGAAGATCGATCCGTGGTTTCTCGAGAACCTCCGTGAGATCGCCGTGGCGGAAATGCGCTTGGCTGCGGCCTCCACGAGCGAGCGCGCCACCTGGCTTCGACCGGCGAAGGAGATGGGCTTTTCCGATGCGCGTTTGGCCGCGCTTTGGCAGCTCACCGAGGGCGAGGTGCGCAAGCAGCGTTGGGAGCGGGGCGTTCTTCCCGTGTACAAGCGCGTCGATACCTGCGGCGCTGAGTTCGAGGCCCATACCCCTTACCTCTACTCGACGTATGAGGCAGAGGACGAAGCGCGGCCGACGGATCAACGAAAGATCATCATTCTCGGCGGTGGACCTAATCGAATCGGACAGGGCATCGAGTTCGACTATTGCTGCGTTCACGCGGTGATGGCTCTGCGCGACGCCGGCTTCGAGACGATCATGGTGAACTGTAATCCCGAGACCGTGTCGACGGATTACGACACCAGCGATCGGCTCTATTTCGAGCCGGTGACCCTCGAGGATGTTCTCGAGATCATTCGGACTGAGAAGCCCGAAGGCGTCGTCGTGCAGTTCGGTGGCCAAACGCCGCTCAAGCTCGCGGTCGCGCTGGAGGAGGCGGGGGCGCCTATCATCGGGACGCCGCCTGACGCGATCGATCGCGCGGAAGATCGGGAGCGCTTCGAGGCCGTGCTCGAGAAGCTTTCTCTCGAGAGGCCGGCGGGGGACGTCGCTCGAAGCGGGAATGAGGCCGAGGCCATTGCCGCCCGCATCGGCTATCCGGTGCTCGTTCGTCCGTCTTATGTCCTGGGCGGTCGGGCGATGCAGATCGTTCAAGATGTAGCCGGCCTGCGTCAATACATGCGTTTCGCAGTCCGGGCGTCCTCTGAGCATCCCGTGTTGGTCGACCGTTTTCTTGCCGATGCCATCGAAGTCGACGTCGATGCGATCTGTGACGGCGAACGGGTCGTTATTGGCGGGATCATGGAGCATATAGAGGAGGCGGGAGTTCACTCCGGGGACTCCGCGTGTTCGCTGCCACCCTATTCACTCGCCGATGAACGCGTGCAGGAAATCCTTGATGCCACGAGAATGCTTGCTCTTGAACTCGGTGTGCGCGGGCTAATGAACGTGCAGTATGCCGTCAAGGACGAGCAGATCTACGTCATCGAAGTGAATCCACGTGCCTCGCGTACTGTTCCATTCGTTTCGAAGGCGATCGGAGTTCCCCTGGCCAAATTGGCCGCGTTGGTCATGTCTGGGCAGACTCTCGAGTCCCTCGGATTTACGGAAGAAATCGTACCGACCCATTATTCGGTCAAAGAAGCCGTTTTCCCCTTCGTGAAGTTTGCTGGAGTCGATGTCTTGTTAGGCCCGGAGATGAAGAGCACGGGCGAGGTTATGGGAATCGACTCCGATTTCGGCCGGGCCTTCGCGAAGGCGCAGATTCAAGCCGGAAATAGTCTGCCCAGCGAAGGAACGGTTCTCGTCTCCGTTCGAGCGGAGGAGCACGAACGGGTTCAGGCCCCCATCAAGATCCTCGTCGATCAGGGTTTCTCCGTCGTGGCGACTGCGGGAACGGCGAGAATGCTCGCTGCAATGGGAATCGAAGCGGAAGTCATCAACAAGGTTCACGAGGGCTCCCCCCATACAGCGGACCGCATCAAAGAGGGCGGGATTGCGCTCGTCATCAATACCGTTGGGCCGGAACCGCAGGCCGTTGAAGACTCCAGGTCCCTGCGTCTTGCGGCACTCTTGCGGGGCGTTCCCTATTGCACGACGCTGTCCGCGGCGCGTGCTTCCGCGGATGCGATTGCCGCTCTGCGGGCCAATCGAATCGGCGTTCGCTCCCTGCAGCAGATTCATGAATCGGGATTGGGTCGGGCTGGTTCCTGATTCACTGCGAGTACAGCCGATGCTTTTGGGAGATCCCGAGCGTTGATGCCTCTGTCGCTGCATGATGAGATAAGAGCGCTGCACCGCGCAGTGATCGCGCTCGCCCGCCAGGAACGATCCACCGAGCCTGACGCGTCGCGCCGTTCCCCGGAAGCGGAGCAAGTCGGCGAGACATCTCGAGCCGAAGACGCCACCTCAAAAGGGCTTTCGGCCATGGCGTCGCGAACGCTGCCGACCGAACTGCGCAAGCGCTTCGAAAAGATCCAAAAAAAACTGAACTCGCGAAAGCCAGGCGCGCCGAGGCGCGATCTCGGCCGTGAACTCGCCGAGCTGATGGAGCCCCTCGCCTCGGCCAATTGGGCCGAGGATCTGATGGCCAAGTCTTTGGCCGCGCTGCCCGGAGTCGGGCCCAAGCGGGCCGAGGGTTTCGCCCGGCGAGGGATCGAACGAATCAACGATCTGCTCTTCTGGCTCCCCACGCGCTATGAGGATCGCCGACGAGTGGTGGGAGTGGGAGAGCTGGAGGTCGGGCGCTCGGCGACATTTCTGGCGGAGGTGAAGGCCGTCCAGTGGGTTTCGACCCGTCGTGGCGGGCGCTTCGGGAAGATCTTCCAGGCCATTGTCGGTGATGATGAAGCGGTCGTGACTTTGAAATGGTTTCGCGGTGGCGAGATGCTCGGGAGTCAGGTCGTGAAAGGGCGCTGGCTGCTGGTGAGCGGGGAAGTTCGTCGCTACCGATTTTCAAAGGAGCTGATTCATCCCGAGATTGAGAGTGTGCCTTCGCCGGTTGCCGTGACGGACGGCGATACGGATGAGGATGGTGAGCGCCTGACAGGCGATTCGATCGACGCAGCGAAGCGCGAAAGCCTGGGTCGGGTCGTCCCCGTCTATGCGACGCCGGAAGGGATGAATCCGCGTACGCTGCGACGCTTGATCGGACAATCGGTGGACGCGTATGCGGATCTCGCGATCGGCCATCTTCCGGCGTGGTTGATTCGGGAACGCGAGCTGCCCTCGGTGCCGGATTCTCTGCGGGCGCTGCATCGACCGGGCTCTGGGGTCGACGTCGAAGAATATGAATCTTTTGCTTCTCCGGCCCACGAACGGCTCGTTCTCGAAGAACTCTACTTGCTCGAGCTGGGACTCGCGATGCGCCGCGCACAGGGCGCTTCGCGTCCTGGGGTAGCCATCGATTCCAGTCGACCCGAATCCAGGATCGCGGCGATGGGCTTGCCCTATCGGCTCACAGGCGCACAGCGTCGTGTCGTTGGCGAGATCCTGTCGGATCTGGGGCGAGCGTCTCCGATGAATCGATTGGTGCAGGGTGATGTCGGCAGCGGGAAAACGGTCGTCGCCCTCCTGGCGGCTGTGGCGGTGACGGCTTGCGGGGGGCAAACGGCCTTGATGGCGCCGACGGAGCTTCTGGCAGAGCAACACTTTCGAACGCTGACGAAGATGGTCGCGGATGCAGGCGAGGGTATGCATTTGCGGATCGGGTTGCTGACCGCGTCGCTGTCACGCGCAGAAATCAAAGCCGTGCGCGGTCTGCTCGCCATGGGCGAACTCGATCTTATTGTCGGAACGCATGCACTCGTCCAGGGTGAGGTGGTGTTTCGGAATCTCGTTCTTTCGATCGTCGACGAACAGCATCGTTTCGGTGTGATGCAGCGTGCCGCACTCTCGGCGGCGCGTCCCGATGGACGCTTCCCGCATCGCCTCGTGATGACGGCGACGCCGATTCCGCGAAGTCTCGCGATGACCCTGTATGGCGAACTCGATCTTTCGATCATCGATGAACTGCCGCCGGGACGGAAACCGATCGAAACGATCCTGTTACGGGCGGGCGAGGGGCAGCGCGTCATGGATCTCATCCGTGACACGCTGGATCGCCGCGAACAGATCTATGTCGTGTATCCGTTGGTCGAAGAGAGCGAGAAGATGGATCTGCGCTCGGCAGTCGAATCCGCAGAGCAGATCGCCCGTGCCTTTCCCGGTCACAAGGTGGATCTGGTTCATGGTCGGCTCGAAGCCGCCGAGCGACAGGCCGCCATGGAACGATTCTCGAGCGCCGAGACATCCATTCTCGTTGCGACGACGGTGATCGAAGTAGGCGTCGATGTTCCCGGGGCGACCTTGATGGTGATCGAGCACGCCGAACGTTTTGGTCTGGCCCAACTGCATCAGCTTCGTGGGCGGGTCGGGCGAGGGGGTGATCGCGGGCAATGCGTCCTGGTCGCGCGAGGCAGTAGCGAGAAGAGCGAGGCGAGACTTCGATCGATGACGGCGACCGGGGACGGCTTCAAGATCGCCGACGCGGATCTCGAAATCCGGGGTCCTGGCGATTTCCTGGGAACCAGACAGTCGGGGCATCTGCCGGAGCTTCGCATCGCCGATCTACTGCGCGATGTTCATCTGGTCTCAGTCGCGCGGGAATGTGCTCGGAAGACGATCGAGGAGGACCCGACTCTCGAAGCCACGCCGACCACGCGCCGAGCGGTCCGAAAGCGTTGGGGCAAACGCATCGACCTCACCGCAGTGGGTTAGGCGGATTGGTCGCGACGGGAGTCAAGCTTGACGCCCGCCCGCCCGTAGAGTAATCCATAGCCATGGGTACGATCATGAACTCAATCAATTCGCAGCTGTTGCGGCCCGGGACCGACCTCCTACTAGCGGGTCTAGGTAGTCTATTGCTCGCGCTCCTTATCGGGGCGGGATGGGCTTAACGCGCGCGATCGAGTTCCTTTAAAGAACGACAACCGCAAAACAACCGCAAAGCCCCGTCCCGCCTGATCGGCCGGAGGGGGCTTTGCGGTTTGAGGTCCTGGGGTTTGGTGTTCGCAGTTCGTTGTGACTCTGCGCTGATGTGAGTTTGCAGACACGGGCGTCGAAGCGAAAGTGGATCGAGTTGAAAATGGGCAGGAGCGAAGAGATGACTTCGAAAAATACGACAAGTGATGATCGGAATCAGCAAGGTGCTAGGGCGGGCGGCCGGCCGGGTGTGATGTCATATCGGCGATACAAAAGCTTTCCAATGATCGATCTTCCGGATCGAGTCTGGCCGTCGCGAAAGATCGAGCGGGCGCCGCGCTGGTGCAGCGTTGATCTGCGCGATGGGAATCAGGCGCTGGTCGAACCCATGGGCTGGGAACGCAAGCATCGGCTCTTTGACGTTCTCGTGAAAGCGGGCTTCGAGGAAATCGAAGTCGGATTTCCAAGCGCTTCGCAGACCGAGTTCGATTTCGTCCGGAGGCTGATCGAAGAGGATCGGATCCCCGACAACGTCACGATCCAGGTTCTCGTTCAATGTCGGGACGAACTCATTGATCGCACCCTCGAAGCCATCGAAGGTGCGAAACATTCAATTGTCCATTTCTACAATTCGACCTCACCGCTCCAACGTCGCGTCGTCTTTGGGCAAGAGCGAGACGGCATCAAGGCGATCGCCGTAGACGCAGCAAAACGTGTGAAGGCTGCGGCCGCCGCCTCGCCTAATGCCGATATTCGTTTCGAGTATTCGCCCGAGAGTTTTACTTCGACGGAGCTGGATTTCTCGGTGGAAATTTCACTCGCCGTCCTGGAGGTGCTCGAGGCGAGTCCCAGCGCGCCTGTGATTCTGAACCTTCCCGCCACGGTCGAAGTCTCGACACCGAATATCTACGCAGACCAGATCGAGAAATTCTGTCGAAGTCTTCCGAATCGGGAGGCCGCGATCGTGAGCCTGCATCCACATAACGACCGCGGCTGCGGCGTGGCGGCGGCGGAGCTGGCTCTTCAAGCCGGTGCCGATCGCGTTGAGGGTACTCTCTTTGGCAACGGGGAACGGACCGGGAATGTCGATCTGGTGACGCTGGCCCTGAATCTGATGACACAGGGAGTCGATCCGGAGCTTGATCTGCGCGATCTGCCGGGGCTGGTCAGGCGCGTCGAGCACGCGAATCGGTTGCCCGTGCACCCGCGCCATCCCTACGCAGGTGAGCTCGTGTATACGGCGTTTTCGGGGTCGCACCAGGATGCGATTCGAAAAGGGCTGTCGGCGCTGCGGGAGGAGGGCGATGCGAGCTGGGAGGTTCCCTATCTGCCCGTCGACCCCGCCGATGTCGGGCGCAACTACGATGCGGTCATCCGAATCAACAGCCAGTCGGGCAAGGGGGGGATCGCCTATGTCCTCGAGACCGAGTTCGGTTACGAGCTCCCGCGGCGGATGCAGATCGAGTTCTCTCGATTCGTTCAGCAAAATGCTGATTCGACGGGTGAGGAGATTGTCAGCGAGCAGGTCCGCACGCTGTTTGAGCGCGAGTATCTGGGCGTCGAAGGTGGTCCGCGCCTGATCGGGGATCGCATCTTGTCCGCCCATGGAGACGGCAGCGAAGACGAGCTGAACGCCGAGCTCGAATGGGGGCCCGCTCGTATCCCCCTTTCGGGAAAGGGTGCCGGGCCGATCGACGCCTTCGTCCACGCCCTCGGCACCGCTCTTGGAATCGAGATGCGGGTGGGGGACTACCACGAACACGCTCTGGGTCTGGGCGCGGCGGCGACGGCGGTGGCCTACGTCGAGATCGTCTTTGGACCTGAGCAGCGACTCTTCGGTGCTGGGACAGCCCCCAGCATCGTGGAAGCCACCTTCGCGGCCGTCCTGTCGGCGGTCGCCCGCGCCACGGCCGAGGGTTGGATTCTTGCACCGGATGCTTCGGATTGAGTGGCGGCGCGAGCAGCCGGCGGATTGCGGGCGGCGTCGCAAAAAAGACCGAGTCAGAGCACGGGTGACCTGATCTGGCTCGGTCGTTCCCTACTATGAGGGTTCGGCGTCGGTTCGGTCCTCCCCGCTATGGGGATCGAATCGACGCGAGTGACGCGAGTCCGATGACGGCGGCGCGAGAGTCGAGCGACAGTAAAGGGTGTAATGAACGAGCTGACGATATTTGCGATCGGTGATGTTCATCTCGGCATGTGTCCTGGGAGTCTGCCCGATGGACTCGAGCAGGAGGGCATCGATCCTCATTCTCTGACGCCCGAAGCCGCTCTGATGGCTGCCGTCGATCGGGCGGTTGCGATGCGCGTCGATGTCGTGGTTTTTACGGGCGACGTCGTCGAGAGCACGAACGCGCGATTCGAGGCGCTGCGCCCCCTCGAAAAGGCGGTGCGGCAACTGCTGGCGGCGGAGATCCCCGTCATCGCGGTGGCTGGAAATCACGATGTCGAAGCGCTTCCCCGTCTTGCCCGGATGATCGATGGCTTCGAGCTGATCGGCGAAGGGGGTCGTTGGGAATCGCGGGTCATCGAAAATTCGAGTGGAATCGGTGTGGAACTTCTTGGCTGGTCGTTTCCCGAACGACAGGTTCGAGCAAGCCCAATTGACCAGTTCTTGCGCAGCCCGGAGGCGATCGCGCAAGACTCGGCTGCAGAAGGCCGAGGGTTCCCGAGGATCGGGCTGCTTCATGCGGATCTCGATGCCTCTGGAGGACATTATGCGCCGATTACGAGTCGTGAGCTGAGGGAGTCTGGACTCGATGCTTGGCTGTTAGGGCATATCCATCGACCGTCGCTTCCCGAAGGTCGAGCAAGTACGGACCGCCCGACCCACGGATATCTGGGATCTCTGGTGGGTCTTGATCCGAGTGAACTCGGGCCGCGGGGTCCGTGGCTGATCCGAGTGCGCGCCGATGGGGAGATCGTGACCGAGCATCTCCCTATTGCCCCGCTTCGTTGGGAGCGATTCGATGTTCAGGTCGATGATGAAGATGATTCGGAAGACCTCGGAGACCGGCTTCTGGCGGAAATGGTGCGCGTCGGTCGCAGCGTCGAATCGAGTGGCAGTGCTCCGAAAGTGCTGGGCCTTCGGCCAATCCTGAAGGGGGCGACGCGACACTATGACGCACTTCGCAGTGGTGTCCGGGAGGGGCGCTGGAACGGCTTGATGCGGTCCTCGGGCCAGACCCTGGTCTTCATCGACAAGGTCGGCGACCAACTCGAGCTGGCCCACGATCTCGACGAACTCGCGTTAGGCGACGATCCGGCGGCCTTGATGGCGGCACAGCTGTGTACGCTGCGGGGGCCGAGTGAGGCCCGGGACGCTTTACTGCGTGAGGCGAGAAGCGCGCTCGGAACACTTGCGCGAGATCCGCGCTGGCTGCCGCTTGATCAGGCTCGGGACGCTCAGGATCCGCTGGCCGATGACGGGAGGCTGGCGGAACTTCTGATTCGATCCGGGACCGAGACGCTCAATGCGCTTCTCGAGCAGCGCGTGGGCGGTGATGTGGCTGAGGTGAGCGGCTCATGAAGCTTCGCCGACTTGCCATCGAGCGCATGCCGGGCATTGGTCGTCCCTTCGAGTTGGGCGAATTGGGACCGGGACTGAACATCATTGTTGGCCCAAACGGGATCGGAAAAAGCCAGTTCTGCGCTGCGGTCAGCGCGTTGTTGTGGCGCGAGCGAGGCGTCTTGGACGGCCTCTCGGCACACGCGGTCTTTGAGCATGAGAGTGAAACCTGGGCGGTGCAGCGAGACGGGTCGCAGCATGTCTGGCAGCGAGATGGCGTAGAGGTGGTGGCGCCCAACTTACCGGGGCAAAGGCTCGAGGGCTGCTTCTTCCTCGGGCTGCGTGATCTTCTCGATGATTCGGACCGAGCGGGCCTCGATCTGCCCGGCAAGATTCGGCGCCAGATGTCCGGGGGATTCGATCTCGAAGCGGTTCATCAGAGTCTGGGTAAAGCGGTTCCCGTACAGAACGGCCGCCGCGAGAACAAGGATCTTGGGAGCGCGGACAGCGAGATTCGCCGGGCCGAGAAAAGCCAGGCCGATGTGGCGCGGCGAGAAGTGGCCCTCGAATCCCTCGAGCTGCGTGCTCGCACTTCGGAGCAGGCTGCGAAGCGGGTCCCGCATCTCGAGACGGCTCTTGATCGACACAGACTGCGAAGCGCTGAATCCCAATGCCGGGACGAATTGGCGGCGCTGCCTGTTGCGCTGGCCCATCTCGATGGTCGTGAAGCGGCGCGACTCGATCGGCTCGATGAAGAGCTTCGGCTTCGTCGTGAGGAGTGCAGGGCTTCGGAGGCTGCCTTGGCCGATAGTCGCGAGGCATCTCGCGCGACCCGTCTTGGGGAGGTCGTCGATCCCGTGGCTCTGGCGGCCTGGCGCGAGCGATCGGAGAAGCTCGCCGACCTCGAGCGCAGGCTGGAGGCGGCTCTGACCCTGCGCAAAACCGAATTCGCGGCAGTCGCTCAGCGTCGCCAGTGGTTGGGCGGTGAGATGTCGCCTGATCCGGAAGTGCTGTCCGATGACATGTTGAGCGTCGAGGACGATGCATCGCTGTTCGAATTCTTGCGCGAGAGTCAGCAGGCCTCCGTCGAAAGTGAGGCCATTCGAGAGCGGCTCAGGCTGCTCTCAGCTCGGGAGTTTTCTGCCGAAGATACGCGCCGTCTCGAACTCTTGAATCGAAGTATTTCGCAGTTGCGGGAATGGCTGCGAGTGCCCGACCGGCAGCAGGCGCCGGAGCGCGCAAGCTTGCGGCCGAGTCGGGTCGCTTTGCTCTGGGTTGGAATTGCGTTGGCTCTGGCGGGTCTGTTGGGGGTTGTCGTCGCATCGAATTCGCTGGCGCAGGGGCTTGGATCAGGGGCAATTGGTTTTGGCGTCGGGCTTGTAATCGCCTCCTTCTTTCAGCGCCGTCGGCTCGGAGTCGGGGATTCGGCGGAGTTGCGGTCGGTTGCGGAGAAGCGATTCCCGGATGCGATCGAGTCGCCGCGCGCCTGGTCGGTCCAAGCGGTCGACGCACGGCTGCACGAGCTGGAGGACGAGTCGGCGAGGCTCGATGCGAACGAAAAACGCGCGCGAGATCGGCTAGTTGAGCGGGGTCAGCTTGAGGAGAACTTGAATGGACTTGAGAGCCGTGGGGAGGAGCGGGCCAGGCGTCGGACGGCGCTTTCGGCGAGTCTTGGCCTGGAGTCTTTAAGACCGGACGTCGAGCTGGTCGACCTGGCGCAGGGATTGATCGCATTTCGCGAATCGATGGCCGCTGCCCGCGCCGCGGAGTTGACCTCAAAGGAACTGGGTCAATCCCGAAACGAATGGTTTGAGTCGCTTCGCGACTCGCTGGTGGCTTTAGGTGAGGGTGCGCCCATCGATGCGGCCTCGGCTCGTGCGGCTGTTCATTCTCTCGAAGAGCGGGACCGGACGCTTCGCGGTGCGATCGTTGACGGACAGCGTGAAGAAAAGAATTGCGAACGATTGCTTCGCGAAATCGAACGACTCGCGAAGAGTCGAAGGGAGATATTCGAGGCGGCAGGACTGGCCGAGGTCGTCAATGTCGGGGATGCCGATGTTGGCCCGGATGCCGCTCGACGAGAACTGGCGAAAATTCTGGCGGAGCTGCCGCGTTATGCGGAACTCGAGACAAAGCGCAGAGATCTCGAAAGCCGGTTCGAGCGCGCGACAGCCGACCTCGATCGGGCCGGTGAATCAGCACTCCTCGAAGCCAGCCCCGATCGATTGGCCGAGGAGCAGCTCGAACTCCAGCAGGCGACCGCTGGATGGAAGGAATTGATTGCGCAGATCGCGGAAGTGCGACAGCGCGTCCGAGATGCGCGTGAAGGGCACACGATCGAAGAAGCGCTCGCGCGGCGCAATCGCGTGCTCGACTCGCTGCGTGATCGACGTGACGAGGCATTGGCCGCTCGCGCGGGTCAATTCCTGATCGAAGGCGTTCGGCAAGAACATGAAACGAATCAAATGCCCCGCGTCCTCGAACGCGCGCGAGATCGATTTGGCCTCTTTACGCATCATCGTTACGAGCTGAAAGTCTCACCCAATGAGGGCGGTTCCTTTGTCGCCATCGACACGGAATCGGGTCTCGGACTGCGCCCGGAACAGCTCTCGGATGGAACGCGCGCGCAGCTGATTCTGGCGGCGCGTCTGGCCTTTGCGGAAGAAGCGGAGCAGGGCGCCGACCTTCCGATCTTTCTGGATGAAGCCATGGATCACAGCGATCCCGCGAGATTTCATGCAATCGCGTGCAGTCTCGCTCGAATGGTGATGAACGACGCGAGACAGATCTTCTATCTGAGCAATGACCCGACCGATGTCGAACGCTTTCGCATGGCCTTCGATGCGGTGGGTTGCCAGCAGTTCGAGACTTTTGATCTCGGCCTGATCCGCGGTTATGCAGCTCGGGTCGAAGGTCCCGGGCAACTTAGCGTCGTGCCGCTGGCGTCCGTTCCCGGTCCGGGGGAATTGGAAGCGCCCGCTTACGGTGCAAAGATCGGTGTCGCCCCCCTCGATCCGCAGGCGGATCCCCGCAGCCAACATCTCTACTACGTCTTGAATCAGGACCTCGCACTACTCCACGAGTTGTTGGTCGCACGGATTCAAACAGTCGGTCAATGGAGCAATCTACTCCTGGGCGGATCCGATTTCGCAAAAGACGTCGTCACGGGGAGTGCTGCAGGTGCACAGCTCGCGGGCCGAATCGCACTCCTCGATGCCTTTTCATTTGCATGGCGTGAAGGTCGGGGTCGCCCCGTTGGGCGCTCCGAGCTCGAAGGCAGCCAGGCGGTCAACGGGAAATATCTGGAAGCGGTGATCGGAATTGCCGGGGAGTGTGGGGGCGACGCGAGCCAGCTTCTCGCCGTTCTGCATGAACGCAAGGATTCGCGGCTGCGCGGCTTTCGAGTGAAGTCGACTGAGGATCTCGAGCGTTTCTTTCAAGAAGAGGGCTACGTCGATGAGAAGCCTGTGCTCGGTGAGCAAGAAATCGTTGAGCGTGTGCTGGGAACGCCCGCGGCGACGGCGCTGACCCCAAGGATCTCGGCGAGCCTGGTTCATGAGTGGTGGACGCTCGCTTCGGCTGCGGTTTCCTAGTCTCTGCGAGCGGGTTCTGGACTGTGTCCGCATCGCCGTCGCCATCGTGTCGGCAGGCTTCCCAGTCCGTGATGGGCTAGAACGTTAGATGATGCCGCCGCCAGAGGATCAGTCCACGCCCATGCCAGAGTCGCCGGCATCGGATCCCCGAGACCGACTGCCCCGGGTGCTGTCCTTGTGGGACGCGTCGATGTTGATCGTCGCGTCGGTCGTCGGCAGTGGGATTTTCTTTACGCCCTCCCAGGTGGCAAGCCTACTACCGAGTGCCGGATTGATACTGCTTGCCTGGTTGGTGGGTGCGCTCCTGTCGATGGCTGGTGCGTTCACGAATGCGGAACTGGGCTCGATGTTTCCTCATGCCGGTGGCGATTACGTCTATCTGCGTGAAGGGTTTCATCCGGTGGCTGGTTTTCTGGTGGGCTGGCTGAGCTTCTTTGCCATTTACGCAGGAACGATCGCCGCACTGGCGATGGTCGTCGCTGGATCGCTTGCGAATAGTCTGGGGGTTGGACGTACCGGGACGCTTGTTCTCGCAACGATCTTAATCCTCGGTTGTTCTCTGCTCAATCTTCGAGGCACCAAGATCGGTGCGCTGCTCAATAACCTGACTTCGGTGGCCAAGATCGCAGCGTTGCTGATCTTCGTGGTTCTCGGAACGCTCATCGGCGAGGGAAGCCTAACACCGTGGTTTGGAAGCGAGGTGGGCCTCGAGGCGGGCAATCGCGCGGCCGAGGGTCTCGATGCCTGGGTGCGCTTTGGGCAAGCGCTCTCACCCATCCTCTTCAGTTATCTAGGTTGGAATGCCTCGGTCTATGTTGCCAGTGAGATCAAGGATCCCGCGCGGAATCTACCCCGATCGCTCTTCCTGGGGTTGGGTCTGTGTGCGGTGCTCTATCTCATCGTGAATTGCATCTATCTCTATGCGCTCACGCCGGCGGAATTGATGGCCGCGAGCGATTCGGGAGAAGCCGCCGCACGCAATCTCTTTGGGCCGATCGGGGGGACACTGGTTGCTGGATTCGTGCTTGTCTCCGTGCTGGGCACGCTGAACGCGACAGTGCTGGTGGGTCCGAGGATCGTCTATGCGATGGCGCTAGACGGGCTGGTGGGCGGCGGGACTGATCGTGTCCACGCTGATTACCAGACGCCGGGTGTCGCGATCATTGTGCAGGCGGTCGTGGCCATCGGCCTCGTGTTTTTCCTGGAAACCTTCCCGAAGGCCCTGAACTTCACGGTCTTCGGAATCATTCTCGCCACTTCCGCGGATACGGCTGTGCTCTTCAGCCTGCGCATCCGACAACCCGAACGACTGCGGACTTATCGGACTTGGGGCTATCCATGGGTCCCCGGCATCTATCTCGCCGTCAATCTGGCCATCGGAACGGCGATGGTACTGGGGAGTCCCCAAGAAACGCTGACGACGCTGGTGCTGCTTGCCTTCGGACTGCTGGTCTATTTCGGACTCGTCCGAAACGCGCAGAGTGCGTGATCTTCTGTCTACCTCGAATGGAGATTCTCCAGTAAGATCAAGCGATTCGAAGGAGTCCCAAAGGGATGTGTGATTTCAACCGCGCGCTGAGCCTCAACCGGGCCGTCTTTACCGCCACCGGGACTGGCGCCGATCCGGCAGCGACCCCTCGCTAGCCCGTCGGGGCTCCTCCTAATCTCTCCCGAGCCCCATCCGCCGGAGTGGCATCAGGTGATCGACGAAGGAGTTGGAGAGAAGCGGTGGGCGGTGGATCGAATGAGAGAACGATGGCGGGTGTTTCGGTTCCCGTCAGATCAGCAGAATTTGCGAGCAGCCCGAAGGCGTCGCAGCAGTCCCGCCTGGGGAAGCGACACACACAGCGACACCCGCTTCACCCAGCACGGGAACATAACTGGAACGAGGACGGGCGACGCCGCGAAGGGCCACAGGACTTTGAATCATGACCACTGATTTTCGACACGACTTCAACAAACTGAATAGACTTCCCCCCTACATCCTCGCGGAAGTCACCGAGCTGACTCGCATCGCCCGACGGGCCGGTGAAGACATCATCGACCTCGGCATGGGCAATCCCGACCTCGCCACTCCCGATCATGTCATAGACAAGATCTGTGATGCGGCGCGTGACCCGCGCAACCATCGTTATTCCTCTTCACAGGGCATCCCCAATCTGCGCGCCGGCATCACTGAGTGGTATGCGCGGCGCCATGATGTCCACCTCGATCCTGAGACCGAGGCCGTGGCGGTCATCGGAGCGAAGGAAGGCCTCAGCCATTTTGTCTTGATGACGGTTGGCCCGGGCGACGTCGTGCTCGTTCCCGATCCCGCGTATCCGATTCATCAATACTCCGTGATCATCGCGGGCGCCGATCTGCGCAAGGTCCCGCTGACCGAAGACTCGGATTTCATCGAAAACCTCGAACAAGCCGTGAGCCGGACTTGGCCGCGCCCGAAGATGTTGATCATTTCGTTTCCGGCCAATCCGACAACCCACGTGATCGATCTGCCTTTCTTCGAACGGATTGTTGAGTTCGCGCGCAAGCATGAGCTGATGGTGTTGCACGATTTCGCCTATGCCGAGATCGCATTTGATGGCTATAAGCCGCCGAGTATTCTCGAGGTTCCGGGAGCCAAAGACATCGCGATCGAGTTCGTCTCCTTCTCGAAGAGCCATTCCATGGCCGGTTGGCGAGTGGGGTTTGCCTGTGGCAATTCGCAAATGATCCACGCTTTGAAGCGCATCAAGAGTTATCTGGATTACGGAATGCCTCAGGCCATTCAAATCGGTGCGATCGCGGCCTTACGAGGGCCGCAGGATTGCGTGGCGGAGAACGTTGCAACCTATCAGGAACGTCGCGATGTCTTGATCGATGGTCTCGCGCAGCATGGCGGGGGATCCTGGAAGATCGAGAAACCGCTCGGGACGATGTTTGTCTGGGCTCCGATTCCGGAACGCTTTCGTACGATGGGATCCCTGGAGTTTTCCAAGCGACTGCTCAAGGAGGCGGGTGTGGCCGTCTCGCCAGGTATCGGGTTTGGAGAAGCCGGGGAGGGCTTCGTGCGTTTCGCATTGGTCGAGAACAAACATCGGATTCGGCAGGCGGTGCGAGGCATTCGTCGCTTCGTTCGCGATGCCGTTGTTGACGAAGAAGTTGACTAAGAGGTTGACGAAGAAAAGGGCGAGGAGTAGGCGAGCGATGAGTGGTCAAGATGAACAGAAGCCAATCGGAGTTGGCCTGATCGGCTTTGGAACGATTGGAACGGGCGTGGTGAAGGTGTTGCGCGATAACGCCGAAGTGATCGAGCAGCGGCTGGGGTCCCGGCTGCGTCTGGTTCGAATCGCCGATCTCGACCTGGATACGGATCGCGGTGTCGATCTGTCGGGGATCGTGTTCGACGCCGATGCCTCTGCACTGATCGCAGATCCGGATGTTCAGATCGTGATCGAGTTGATCGGTGGCTATGACGTGCCACGCAAGTTCATCCTGGAGGCCTTCGCCGCAGGCAAGCACGTGGTCACCGCCAACAAGGCGTTACTCGCCTTGCATGGGCGCGAAATTTTTGGCGCGGCAGCGTCGGCCAGCGTCGAAGTGGCCTTCGAGGCAGCGGTCGGTGGGGGCATTCCCGTGCTCCGCTCTCTTCGCGAAGGACTGGCGGCGAACCAGATCGAGACTGTGCTTGGCATCTTGAATGGCACGACCAATTACGTGCTGACCGAGATGGAGTCGACGGGCGAAGACTTCGATGTCGTTCTAAAGCGTGCGCAAGAGTTGGGTTACGCGGAGGCCGATCCGACATTCGATGTCGAGGGAATCGATGCCGCGCATAAGCTTGCGCTGATGACGACGATGGCCTTTGGTGCCGAGATCACCTTTGAGGATATTCCGACCACCGGGATTCGCGGGTTGTTGCCCATCGACTTCGAACTGGCCGCCCAGTTTGGCTATCGGATCAAGTTGCTGGGCATTGCGAAATGTCATCGGTCCGAAGACGGACAAGAGCGCATCGAGGCGCGGGTTCAGCCGACGCTGGTGCGGGACTCGAGCCTGCTGGCGAAGGTGGATGGCGCGATGAATGCCGTTCTCGTGATCGGCAACGCGGTGGGCCCGACCCTCTATTACGGAGCGGGCGCCGGGGAAATGCCGACGGCGAGTGCCGTGGTTGGCGATTTGATGGAAATCGCGCGAGAAATCCGGCGCGGCGGAAGCGGTCCAGTCCCACCGCTTTCGTATTTCCCAGAACAGATCGGCCCGAAGCCGTTCGTTCCCGACGCAGAGCTCTCGGGTCGCCACTATCTTCGGATCAGCGTGAAGGACCAGCCCGGCCTACTCGGAAGGGTGACGAGTCTGCTCGGCGATGAAGCCGTTGCCGTCGAAACGGCCATGGTCCGTTCGGCGAATGGCTCGGATTCAATCATCCTGCTGACCGGTGTGGCTGCCGAAGATGGAATGCAGCGAGCCATCGTGCGTATCGTGGAGCTCGACGAAGTGACCGAGATGCCGCGGGTGATTCGCATCGAGGAGGAGGCGTAGCGATGTCGACGGACGATCGCCAATCGAAGCCCCAGCCGAGAGCCTGGTTCGAGAGTCTGGACGATTCGCAGGAACGCTATGGCCTGGACGAGGTGGTCTACACCGGTCAACGCGGTGGTCTACTGCAGGTCGTGCACGACATGGGCGAACTCGCCAAGACTTCTGCCGAAGAGTGGAAGGCGCTCTTCGACTCCAGAGCGCATCGCAATCAATGGCCGTACGGCTCCGGCGTCTGGGGCAAGAAGGAATGGGTGCTGCCGGATATCGACAACGAAAATGTCGTTTCCATGTACGAGGGCCACACGAATCTATTCTGGGCCGAGCGCTACGGGCGCGAGATCGGAATCGAGGACCTTTGGCTGAAGCTCTGCGGAAATTCTCACACGGGGTCTTTCAAGGACCTTGGGATGACGGTGTTGGTCTCGCAGGTGAAGCAGATGATTTCGAAGGGCGTGTCCATCCCGGCGGTCGCGTGTGCTTCGACCGGAGACACTTCCGCCGCGCTGGCCGCGTATGCGGCGGCCGCCGGAATTCCGGCGGTGGTCTTCCTGCCACGGGGCAAGATCTCGCTCGCCCAGTTGATTCAGCCCGTTGCCAATGGCGCCGTTGTCTTCGCTCTCGACACGGATTTCGATGGCTGTATGGACATCGTCCGGCAGGTCGCCGAGAAAGACGGCGTGTATCTGGCGAACTCGATGAATAGCCTTCGGATCGAGGGACAGAAGACGGTGGGTCTCGAGATTGCGCAGCAACTCGATTGGAGCATGCCGGACTGGCTGATCATTCCCGGTGGTAACCTGGGCAATGTCTCGGCGCTTGCGAAGGGGCTCGACATGCTCCTGGAGCTCGGGCTGATCTCGAAGCGTCCGCGAATCTGCGTGGGGCAGGCCGAGGCCGCCAACCCCCTCTATCTGGCATATCAGCGTGATTTTGAAGTTTTTGAGCCGATCTCCGCTCGGACGACGGTGGCCTCCGCCATTCAAATCGGAAATCCCGTTTCCTACGCGAAGGCAGTCGATGCACTTCGACGTTATGACGGTGTGGTGGAACAGGCGACCGAGTCCGAGATCATGGAAGAATGCGCGCGTGCGGATCGTACGGGATTGTTCAATTGTCCCCATACCGGCGTTGCGCTGGTCGCGCTTCGGAAACTCCAGGAACGTGGGCTGGTCAAGAACAGCGAGCAGGTCGTTGTGATCTCGACCGCGCACGGGCTGAAATTTGTCGACTCGAAGCTCGCCTATCATTCGATGAAACTCGAAGGGATCGTTTCGGAACATCCGAATCCGCTTATCGAATTGCCCGCGGACTACCAGGCCGTGCGGGATTCGATGCTTCGAGAGATTGAGACGAGGTTCGTGGACTGATGTTTACTGGGATTGTGGAAACGATTGGAAAGATCCAAGCCATCGAGCAGAAGTCTGATCTCGCCGAGCTCGAGATCGATCTGGGGCCGATTGCCGAGGGTGTAAAACTGGGCGATAGCATCGCAGTGGCCGGTTGCTGCCTGACCGTGTCCGTGGTGGAGCCTTCGAGTTTTCGCTTCGAAGCGATTCCCGAGACGCTTGAAAAGACACGCATCGGCGGGCTTGCTGCGGGTGATGTCGTGAATCTAGAACGTGCGATGTCTTCGGCGGGGCGCTTTGACGGACATCTTGTACAGGGCCATGTGGATGGTGTCGGGCGCGTTCGGCGTTTCGATCGAGAGCAGCACGAGGCGCTGCTTCATATCGCGTGTGGCGCGGAGATTGCGGGTCAACTCGTGGACAAGGGGTCGGTCACAATCGATGGGGTGTCACTGACGGTGGTTGAGGTGGTGGCGGATGGCTTTCACGTCGCATTGATTCCCTATACGCTGGAAGTGACGACGCTTTCGGATCTCGAAATCGGGGACACGGTGAATCTCGAAGTGGATATCTTTGGAAAATACGTGAAGCAATATCTGGATCGCGTGTTGCCGAATCTTGTCGCATCGGCACAAGCTGCGGGGCCTGATGCTTCTAACTGACCGCGAACACCGGATTCAGCACAGCCAAAGGCAGAGCAGACAGTATCGACACACACGATTCACGGGCCTGTCGATCGCCCTGTTTTCTGTTTTTGTCGCTTTGCCCGCTCATGCCGTTACCGAAGCCCGCGCCTGGCAAGAAACCCTGGATCGCGTTGCCTCGGCGGTCGTCGTGCTTCGCGTCTCCACGCCGCGGGCTTTCGATGACCAGGTTCCCGGAACCTCGACTGCGACCGGGTTCGTCGTCGACGAAGAACTTGGGCTGATCCTGACGAACCGGCACGTTGTCACACCCGGTCCTGTGGTCGCCGAAGCCGTCTTCCAAAACAATGAAGAGGTCGAAATCCAGGCGGTCTACCGGGACCCCGTACACGATTTCGGGATCTTTCGTTACGACCCGAAGAGGGTTCGATTCATTGATTCGGGACAGCTCGAACTCGACCCTGCTCGCGCGAAGGTGGGGACCGAGATTCGAGTCGTCGGAAACGATGCCGGCGAGAAGCTGTCGATTCTTCAGGGTACGATCGCGCGGCTGGACCGCGCCGCACCCGTCTATGGCCGCGCCACCTTCAACGACTTCAATACCTTCTACATCCAGGCGGCCTCGGGAACCTCGGGAGGATCCTCTGGCTCTCCGGTCATCGACATCGATGGGCGAGTCGTCGCGCTGAATGCCGGCGGTAGCGTGCGGGCGGCCACCAGTTTCTATCTGCCGCTGGACCGGGTGAAACGTGCCATCGAACTGATTCGCAAGGGCGATGAAGTCACGCGTGGGACGATTCAGGTCGTGTTCGGGCACAAGCCCTTCGATGAAGTGCGCCGGCTGGGTCTTCGCGCCGAGACGGAGGCTTCGGTTCGAGCGCACTTCAAATCCGGGATCGGAATGCTGGTCGTTCGCGAAGTCGTACCTGAGGGTCCCGCCATCGACGCCCTCGAGGTGGGGGATGTGATCGTCCGTGTAGACGGCCGTTTCGTGAACTCGTTCTTGCCGATCGAAGAGCTGTTGGATGACCATGTGGGCGAGACGATCGTATTTGACCTCGAACGCGGGGGAACACCGCTGCAGGTCGAGATTCCGATTGCCGATCTGCACGAGATCACGCCATCAAGCTATCTCGAATACGGCGGTGGGGTCCTCAACTCACTGTCCTATCACTTGGCGCGCAACGCTTCGGTGCCCGTGGGCGGAGTTTATGTGGCGAGCGCGGGCTACGCGTTTCGCCGGGCTGGCGTGCCGCGGAACGCAGTGATCACCCATCTCGGGGGCGAGCCGACGCCGACTTTGAAGCGCTTTGAAACAGTGCTCTCGGGACAGCCGGATCAGTCGCGCTTTTCGATGCGATTTTTCTTGCTGAGCCAACCCAATTCCGAGCGGGTCGCTGTCTTGAGAAATGACCGGCGCTGGTTTTCGATGCGGCATTGCGTTCGCGACGACGCGACGGGTCATTGGCCCTGCACCGAATCGCCTAAGTCTCCGCGCCCCTTAGCGCCCAAAGGGGGGGAGACCGGTTTCGATGTCGACGGGCCCTGGGCGGTACGCCGAATCGCGTCGTCCCTGGTGATGGTCCGTACTTCAATTCCGTACCGACTGGACGGCGTGCACGGCGAACAGTTTCACGGAACGGGGTTGATCGTCGATGCGCGCGAGGGTCTGGTGGTTGTCGATCGTGAAACGGTTCCGATTGCTCTGGCCGATATCACGCTGACCTTCAACGGATCTCTCGAGGTGCCGGGCGAACTCATCTATCTCCACCCGGAGCGAAATCTCGCCGTCCTTCGTTACGACCCAGCACTGATCGGCGAGACCAAAGTTCGAGCAGCGTGCCTGCGTGAGACCGAACTCGATGTGGGTGACGAAGTCTGGATGGTCGGACTGACCTCGACCGAGCGCATCGTTTCTCGCAGGACGCGTATCGCTCGCCGTGAGCCGCTGCAGATGCCTCTTACGCACCCGCCGCGATTTCGGCAAACCAATCTCGAGATCACGACTTTGGAGGACGCTGCACAAACCGTCGGCGGCGTACTGATGGATCGGCTGGGCCGAGTCAGCGCGCTCTGGGCCTCTTTTAGCACCGGCAGTGGGAACTCGACGGAGGGATTCTTTGCCGGTATCCCCACGCAAGAGATCAACCGCATGATCGGCCCGGTGCGCGCGAGTCTTCCGGTTGCCTGGCATTCTCTTGGCCTCGAATTGGATCTGCTGACCCTCGCTTCGGCACGAGATCGAGGCCTGTCCGATTCTCAGGCTCGCAGACTCGAGAAGCACGACCCTGAAGGGCGACGGGTTTTGACCGTGGTGCGCCGAAGCGCGAACATGCCGGGTGAACTGCTCTTTCGGGAAGGTGATCTGATCTTGTCGATCGACGGTGATCCGGTCACTCGGCCGCAACACCTCGGCCGTGCGACCCGCGCCGGACGATTCGTCTTCGAGATTCTCCGTGATGGCGAAGAGTTGACCATCGAGGTCGAACCCCAGGAAATGGCGGGGGAGGGCACGACACGCGCAGTGCTCTGGTCGGGGGCGCTGCTCCAGGCTCCGCACCCGGCGCTGTCTTCACAATTTGGAATTCCGGCGGGTGGCGTCTATGTATCCCGACATTGGTACGGATCGCCGTCGACCCGCTACCACCTCGAGGCCACTAGCCGTATCGTCGAAGTGGATGGCCACCCCGTTTCGGATCTCGACTCGTTCCTGGTGGCGGTGTCGAGCAAGCAAGACCGGGATGCCGTTCGGTTAAAGACGATCGATCTCGATGGCAAGCCGAGTGTGATCACGCTGAAGCTGGAACTCGAGTATTGGCCGACTTACGAACTCCGACGAAACGATGGCGTCTGGGAGCGTGTGAGCGGACTCGATTCGGCTGATGAAGAGAAGCTGAGTTGGGCGCGGCACGCTGAGGCCCCGCCGGCCCGACCCTGATGACGGGCTGGACGCGCGCTTTCCTAGACGAGACGATCCAGCAGCAGCGTGGCGAAGCCCAGGAATGAGAAGAATCCGAGAGCGTCGGCTGCAAACGTTACCAGGATTCCGGATCCGAGTGCCGGGTCCAGCCCCATGGCCTTCAAGATCAGGGGTACGGCAGCGCCGAAGAGGCTGGCGGTGACCATCGTGACCATCATGGCGAGTAGGAGCACCACGCCCATATAAATGTTGCCGTGCAGCAGGAAGGCCATGCCGCCACTGATCAGTCCCGCTGTCATGCCAACGACGAGGCCGACCCACATCTCCTTGCCGACGGCGCGCAGTCCGCTGGAGAATTCGATTTCGCCTAGCGCGATGGCGCGGGTGATGACCGTGAGCGTCTGAATGCCGCCATTGCCGCCGACACCGGCGACCACGGGGAGGAAGATCGCAAGTCCCACCATCTGTTCGATTGTCCCCTCGAAGATGCCGATCACGGCACCTGCTGTGAACGCCGTACAGAGATTGAGGAGCATCCAGGGCAGGCGCTTCTTGATGGAAACCCGGGCCGAAGTAAAGACACGATCCTCTTCCGAGAGTCCCGCAAGGTTGTAGATGTCCTGGGTGGCTTCTTCGGTGATCACGTCAATCACATCATCGACCGTGATCACACCGAGCATTGTGCCGTCGACGTCCGTGACCGGAATCGCCAGCAAGTCGTAGCGGGCAACCAGCTGAGCAACTTCTTCCTGATCCGCGTCCGGCGGCGTGCTCAGCATCTCGCTGATGGCGAGTTCGCCCACCAGCGTGTTCGGCTGGGCCATGACCAGCCTCCGGATCGGCACGATTCCCGTTAGTCGCTGGAGTTCGTCGACGACGTAGAGATAGAGGGTCTCCTCACTGGAATCGATTTGAGAGGCGCGGAGCGAGTCGATGGCTTCCTGCGACGTCATCTTCTCGTCGAGTGCCGAGAAGTTCGTGGTCATCGCACGACCCGCGCTGCGAGGTGGGTACAGTTCGGCGTGGCGGAGCTCGTCGCGGCGAGATTGAGGCAGGAGCTTTGTGACCGGTTCGCGTCGCTCCTCCGGGATCGCATCGACGAGTTCGAGCAGGTCGTCCATTTCGAGGCGGGTCAGAAGCTCCGCCATGCGCTCGTTCGAGATCGCCTCGATGATCTCCGGAAGGAGTTCGGGCGGGAGTTCTCGCAGCATCGTCGCGGCACGGCGATGCTTGAAGAGCAAGTCGATTACGATGCGGATCTCGCCCGGCGTGAGGTCAGAAAGCATCGGGCCAAGGTCGGCGGGGTGAATTCTCTCGAGGACTTTTTCAGCCCGAAGATGCGCGCCCGATTTCAACAACCGGCGGAGGATTCGGGTTGTGACGACGGGCTGGGCCATTGCTATTCCTCCTTCGGTTCGGACGGATCGATGCGATGAAATCGATCCCGATTCAGTGCGTCATGCGCGCGGCCCGACTGGCTGAGGGTGCGGCCGGACGGGGGAACTGCTGAGAGCCCGCCTGCGCCACCGCCCTATACTCGCCCTACGCCCGCCTACGCCCGCCTACGCCCGCCGGGAGGCAGTGTGTGAGCCGTACCCCGTGTTCAAAAGTGGCCGAACTTCTGTGTAGGTCAGGGGGCCAGAGCACGCCCATGGAGTACCCCAAAACCCCTTGGGCTTCTACCCCGGACCGAGTCCCCAGAATTCTGTGAGATGCCCGGGAACTGGCCTGAAATTCGCGTCGCGTAGGATTCTTAGACTGTCAGCGCTCAAGCTTGCCGGTGAATTGCCGATAAATGAAGGAATTAGAGAAAAGTCTCCAGCCGGCGCTCGCAAAAGACTGGAGATCGACATGGGGGAAATATGTCTCGGACTCGACTGCGTGGATTGGAGATTGCTGGCGTTCAGATTGGCATCGAGGTCCCGAAATCCTGCGCATGGCAATGGCCCTCCTCATCGATCTCCGACTACAGCTGTCTTCCGCGAAATCCAGAAGTCCATATTGGCGTTCGTGTAGGCACTGTCGATTCGACTGATTTAGCTGGCGAGTGTTATGCCCTCGGCGGCTGGACCTTTGAGGTCGCCAGGCAGGGCGAGGACTGGATCCTGGGTCTATCACGGGCGGGTCGGCGTGAGCAATTGGCCTTCTTTGATCGAGATTTTCGAATCGGAGAGATCGTTCTCTCACGTGACGTCGCGGAGCTTCCTGTCTATCCACTGCGAAGTCCGCTCGACGAGTGGATCGCACTTCATCGTGTGGTGGCGAGTGGAGGGCTGTGCCTGAATGCGACGGCGTCCGCACAGCCGGGCGGAGCGTGCATTCGTCTCGGGTTCGCTGATCCGAGCTCGATTCGAGGCTGGACGACGCCGAGCACGACACTGCTCGGTCGCAACACGGTCTGGCTCCGTGAGGTCGCAGGTCGACTCACCATCTACCGCACGCCTTGGGGAGATGCGATGGACACTCAGCTGGGTGCCCGTGCACGCGTCGTCGACATCAACGTCTTTGAGGACGCCGAGAATCCGTATCGAGAGTTGCTCGATCCCTCGGATGCAGCGGAACTCCTCGTCACTCATGCGGTCGTACCTTTGTGCGATGAAGGGCTTCGGGAACGCGTCTTGCGAAATGCTCAGCGAATGGGCGAGAGCGCGAGAGTCATACGCTTTGGAGTGAGCGAGATTTCGACGGCACCGATCGCATGGCAGTCCGCGCATTTGCAATCTGGGTTCGCGCCTCCACGCGGAGCGGTCTGAATTGCCCACGACTCAATCTTGAAAACTGATGCTTCATCGGAATCGAGACAATCCGGGTCTTGGATCTATTAGGGCACAAGAAGATGTGCTGGGGGGCAACGATTTGATCTGGAATCCGCGCGACACGTCCGATCGATTCGACTTGCGGACCCCGGCGGATCAAACCCGTTGAGTCGTCTGAAGCAGAGTGAGAGGTAGCAGTTTTGATGAAGCAGCTGATCGAAGACATCATTAAGGCCCTGGTGGATCGGCCTGAATAAGTTCAAATCAAAGAAGTCATTGGGGATCATGCTCGCGTAGTCGAGCTCAATGTCGCCAAGGAAGATCTCGGCAAGGTGATCGGGAAGGGCGATGCCCACGCCTCCGCTATTCGGACACTGATGGCCGCCGCCAGCGGCAAGGAAAAGAAGCGCTACATCCTCGAGATCATCGAGCCCTAAGCCTTGCCTTCGAGCGTCTTTTCATCCGGAGTCAGCCGGGGACCTCGACGCTTGAACGCGTAGCGATGGGTCGAGTCCATCGGACTCTCTTCGCCTGCAGACGGAAAGCTTCGATCAACTTGCGCATAGGATGTGCAATTGTGGCGACCTCACTCGCTAAATCGTCGAAAAGCCTTCGGGTCTTGCGCGAATATTCCGATACAGCGGCGCAGGGCTGTTGCGTCTTCGCACAGCATGGATGCGGGAGAGTTGATCCGAATGAAGACTGAAGTCGATGTATTTGAAGCGCCCAGGAATTCGGGACGCGTCCTCACGGAAGAAACTCGTAGGCTATTTGAATTGGGAGCCGAGCGGATTGCGGCAAACGATCATGATGCTGCGCTCGCACCACTGCGTGAAGCTGTGGGGTCCGCACCCGAGCATGCTCAGCTTCGCTCTCTGTTGGGCGTGGCGATCGCTCGAGTCGAACGGAATTTCGAAAAAGCACACGGACTGTGTGAGTCGGCGACCAAACAAGAATTTTTCAATCCCGATCTCTATTTCAACCTTTCGCGCGTTTATCTCGAATTTGGGCGTAGAGCGGAAGCGCTTCGCTACTTGCGTCGAGGGCAGATGATCGATCCTGGTCACGCATTGATTCGCGAGTCGATCGGGGCGCTCGGGAAGCGCAAGTCGCCGATCCTGCCGTTTCTTGCGCGGCGCCATCCCGTGAACCGCGCGCTGGGGACCGCGCGAAATTTTGTCTTGAACGGTTTTAGTCCTCGCTGAGGTTGGTATTGCGCCCGTGGGGGCGTACTGCATCTGAAAGGGTTGATGCAGCAGAGGCATGTCATTGCTTGACAGGTTGGCAGCGAGTCTCTAAAACTAAGCGCGCCCCAAGATTGGGTGATGCCACATCTGTAATGCCGACGGACCTGTGAACTTCTAACTGTCGGACGAGGAGAAAACCGTTGGGTAGTGTGATTAAGAAGCGCCGAAAGAAGATGCGCAAGCACAAGCAGCGCAAGTTGCTTAAGCGACAGCGTCACAAGAAGTAGAGAGAGTTTTTGAATCGCGGCGGCCACGCCGCGATTTTTCATTTCAGGCACTGAATTCCGCGATCGCTCATGTTCTCTTGCTCTCGGAGTGATCAACGCGTCGATCCATACGGCGCCCGGCCGACATGAAGCATTGCGCGCGCCGACCGTAGAAGTCCCCGCGTTTTAAGGTGAATTTCGATTTATTCACCGTGTAGCGTTGCCTCACAACGCTCGAACCCGCCTTCGCAATCCGATGCTCTCGATTGAAAACATTCGCGCCGCGCCGAATTCGTTCCTGCGAAAACGTACTCATCAATCGCAAGTTGATGCGACATCCCTCTGTTTTTTTTAACGAATTGCCTTGACGGGATTTAGATCGTGTTGTTACCTCGGACGCAACAAACGCTCTATCGCCGCGGTTTGATACATGAAGGTTTGTTTGTTCCTTCAAGTTGCTGGTGTTCAATGCCGATAGGAACTCGCAGCTGGTGCTGTGAACTCCCGGACTTTCAACAACAATCCCAGCCAGGTGCTGGGGGCGAGGTCGGAAGTAAGAAGTCAAACCGGGAGAGTCTATTTGACAGTCGGATGGATACTCAGAGACCGGGACGTAACGAGCGATTGACAAGGGGGGAAACCCAGAATGGCAGCTCGCAAGAAGGCCACGAAGAAGAAGGCCGGCAAGAAGAAGGCCACGAAGAAGAAGGCCGGCAAGAAGAAGGCCACGAAGAAGAAGGCTGGCAAGAAGAAGGCCACAAAGAAGAAGGCTGGCAAGAAGAAGGCTGCTCGCCGCAAGCGCTAATCGCGCGTGTGGATGAGTGGCCTTCCGTACTTGGAAGGCCTAGGGACCCCGGCTAGGAGACCTGGCCGGGGTTTCCTTCGTTCTGGTCTCGATTTCGCAGTCGACTCAGCGATGCAAGTTTCGGGTTCGGCTGCTAGCCTGCTCGCCTCCCCAAATAGATTGGACGAAAAATGGCACGTATCACGATCGAAGACTGTATGGAGCACGTTCCGAATCGATTCCACCTGGTTCGAATGGCCTCGATTCGCGCGAAGCAACTCAAGAAGGGTGCGCTTCCGCTCTTGAAGTCCGAAGAAAACAAGCAGATCGTGATGAGTCTTCGTGAGATCGCTGCGGGTCTGGTGAAGCCCGGGGATGACCCGTCCGCGGAGCCAGCTGAATCGACCGAGGCCGCTGCCCAGGCCGCCCCTGTCCAAGCCGAGGCGCCAGCCGCGCCCGAGGCCGGTCCGAAGGATTGAGGCCTGGCTTTGCCTTTCAGGCGAGCATGATTTAGGCGAGTACTACGGGGAGACTGAATTCGACGCGCGTTCCCTTGCCGGGCTCGCTCTCCAGCATCGAATCTCCATCCAGAAGTACCAGTAGATCGTGTACCAGCGTGAGGCCTAGGCCTGCGCCGCGATAGCGAAGGCTCGCCCGATCATCGACCTGATAAAACTCGTTCCAGATGTATTCCTGATCGTCGGGACAGATTCCAATGCCGGTGTCCTCAACCCAGCACTGGAGCCGATCGTCGCTGTAGCGAGCCCCGATCGTGATTTTGCCTTGTTCCGTGAACTTCGTGGCGTTGTCGAGTAGCAAGAAGAGAATCTGATTGACCTTGACCAGGTCGGTTCGAATCTTCGGAATGACTTCGGGAATTTCCTTTTCGATCTCCACTGACTTGCCGCACAGCGTGTCCTGCACGCTGAAGATTGTTTCGTCGATCACGTCCGAGATGCAGACTTCATGGATCTCGATGGGGAACTCATTCTGCTTCACGCGCCACAGGTCGAGGATATTCTGGAGCGTTCGCTGGAAGGCCGTGCCCTCATCCAGGGCTTCGCGAAGGGTCTGCTGGGATTCGCTCGAGAGATTCTCGTGTTCGCTGGACAGAACGGTGATCGTGGACTCGATGATGCTGTTGAGCGGGGTGCGGAGCTCGCGAGACATCTTCTCGATGAAATCGTTCTTGAGCTTCTCGATCTTTCCGAGCTTCTCATTATTTCGCAGTAGCTCGATGTCTTGGGCGAAGAGTTCCTCGGAAAGCTTCAGGAGTTCATCGCTCTTCTCATCCGCGACCTCGAGATGCTTTTCGGATTCCTGTGCGAGTTCTTCGTAGTGAGCCGATAGATTCGAATGATCGATGGCGATGGCGGTGGACCAGGCAATCGACTCGATCGCCTTTGTCATCTCTTCGGTCTGGGACGTCGTCGAGGCAATTGCGAGTACGCCGACGACCCGCCCCCGCGCCATCAAGGGGAAAGCAGTCGCCTCTTTCCCATCATCGGTTCGATGCTGACAGGTCTGTGCGGAATCGATCGCGTCGTGCACGATGGATTCGAGGCTCGCGGCGAGTTGGCGCGCATCCTCTGCGGAGCGGAGGCCAGCAGCGGCGCGGAGTCGGCCACTTTCGGGATCGGCGTCGACATGCGAATAGAGCAGTACGGCGCTCGTGCCGGAGCTGGCCGAAGCCTGGCTCGCCGCCATGCGCAGTGCATGATTGAGTGGGTTCTCGATCTTGGGACTCAGGGTCGTCTCCACCGCGGCCAACTCCCTAGAACCGTTCGTCGGTTTCGATGTCGAAGGGCGTCTCGGGTTTTTCATCCGATGGGGCGTCTTCGCTCACCAGCCCCTCCATTTCGAGCTTCGTGTGGAAGTCGGTGGGGTTCGATGCAGCGTTCAATGCCGCTTCCATCGTGATCTTATTGGCCTTGAGCAAGTCCAGTAGATGCTGATCGAAGGTCTGCATGTGTTCGCTTCGGCCGCGAGCAATGAATTCGGTCAGTTCGTGCGTGCGGGCAGGGTCCTTGATGCATTCCTGAATCGATCGCGTCGACCGCATGACTTCCACTGCGGGTACCCGCCCGTTCTGTTTCTTGTTGACCAGGAGACGGAGACTCACGATGGCTTTCAAGTTTTCTGCCAAACGCGCACGCACCTGCAGGTGTTCTTCGGCAGGAAAGAACGATACGAGTCGACTGATCGTCGAGGCGACATCGGCTGTATGAATTGTCGAGAAAACAAGGTGGCCGGTTTCTGCGGCTTTGAGCGAGGTGTCGACCGTTTCGAGATCTCGCATCTCTCCGACCATGATGACATCGGGGTCCTGGCGAAGCGCGGCGCGTAGTGCGTCCGGGAAGCTCGCTGTGTCTGTTCCGATCTCACGCTGTGTGATGATGCTGCGATCGTGGGTGAAGACGAATTCGATTGGGTCTTCCACGGTGACGATCTTGCTCTTTCGGAGGCGGTTGACCTCGTTCAGCATGGTGGCGAGTGTCGTGGACTTTCCCATTCCGGTCGGTCCGGTGACGAGGACGAAGCCTCTGCTCACATTCGCGATCTCGCCTAACACGGAAGGTAGGTTCAGGTCGGCGAAGCTCTTGATCTGGAGCGGGATTACTCGCAATACGATGTTGAAGAAACCGCGCTGTCGCGAGATGTTAACTCGGAATCGACCTTCACTGGGAAGTTCGAATGCTAGGTCCCGCTCGTTGAAATCGAGAGCTTGACCCATCGAATCGTTCTCGATGAGGATCTGAACAATTTCCTCGGTGTCTTCGGGCGTCAGGACTTTATAACGCAACTCAACGAGTTCACCGTGGAATCGGTAGAGTGGGAGGTATCCAACCTGGAAGTGGATATCGCTCGCGCCCTTCTCGAGGCCGAGTCGGAGAAGCCTATAGAGCTTTTCCCGTTCCATCGCCGCTCCCTCTCAACGGTCTGGCCATTATGGTCAGTCCGGTTTTGCGGACGTGCATCATGAAGCCAAGACTATAAATGGCAGATGTACGATTTATCGGTGGTTTGCGTTGGCCCTTGACCCCGGATTGCGTTGAAAGGGGGAACGAGGCGGCCTCCGGGTGGCCGTCCGCTATCGTTGAAATGTCGTGGTTTGATGCTTGCCCGAGAACTCGACCCGCCGAGGGTTTCCTTCTGTGTCGGCCTCGCGTAATAAATAGAGCGAATTCTGCCGCGGCTGGCGCGGCGATGAATCGCTCGCAGAGCAGGTGCGAGTCACCGGCAGAACCGCTTCGAGGAGCCGGGTGTGGTGAGGGAAATTGTTCGAATGACTGAACGCCGTGTTCTGCTCATGATCGGTCTAATGATCTGTGCGGTTCCGATGGTCGTGTGGGCCGAGGAGGATCGCGAGGAGGTCGGGCAGGAGCGGGGGGCGACCCGCGAACCGGCGCGGGAACAAGCGATGTCTGTTCAGAGTACGTCGTCGGGTCGAGCCGACTCGCCCCTGGGGGTAGGGTCCGGAATCGAATCGCTGCTCCAGCTTCCCCGCGGCTTCGTCGCGACCTCGCCGCGAGCGGTGGCGGGGGCCACCGAGAACGAATGGCGACGACGATTCAAGGATGCCAGTTCTGCCTTGTCCGAGGCGCGGTCGACCTTGGCGGCAACCAAGGTCGAATTGGAGGGCGTGGCAGTCGGTGCTGGTGCCAACCAATGGTCGGTGGCGCCGCCGGGCGGAGCCAGCGATGCGAGCCCTGCGACCTCGCCGCTGTCCTTTCGACTCCGGCAGAAATTGCGAGGAGATCGAGATCTGATCGAAACGACGGAGAAGGCGTATCGCGAACTTCGAATTGCAGCGGATCTCGCCGGGGTACCTGAGGGCTGGCGCGATCAGCCCGAATAAGAGTTGAATCTTGGGCACGGAGCCTGATCGGGAGCGTCACCTGGATGGCCAGAGATTGATTGTTGCATGGCGCGTAGACGCCTAGCCGCTACTATGAGCGCCGCCAGAGTCCCTGTGGGGCTACCCGCTGATTCGTAACGGTCTACGGGCGCCCGCATCGAGGGCCAGTTAAAGAGCGTGGACAATGTTCACAGTGGAGCAGAGCGACCCGGCGAGTCTAGCTCTGCGGACAAGCGCGAATAGAAAACAGCGAAGGGAATAGGGGGGATCATGTCCGAGGAACAGCAGAACAACGATGATTTCAATGAAGATGGGCCCGGCGTAGACGGCGGTCTCGGTTCATGGCTCTACGTCCTGGGCGGGATTCCGATGATGATTCTCTTCTTCGTCGTACTCTTTGGGCTCGTCGGTTCGTGTGATGCACAGAACATCATGCTTCACGGTTGAGAGGAGGCTGCGACCCCGTTTCAGCCCCGCTCGTCGCAGTCCCAATCCCATAGGCTCCGCTTGAGGCTCCCCTACTATACGGACCTTACTACCCGACCCAGCCTCAGCGAATCGGGTGCACTCGGTCCGACTTCCCCGTGAGTGAATCTGCGAGAGGCTGCCTCTCAACTTTCCATTGTCCTGCGCCGATACCAGGGATATGGCTGTCCGCCCACATCGGAATAGGCAAATTCAGATTTGCGTCGCTGCGCTGTTGCTCTTCTCGGGCATGGGATGCGCGACGATCCTGAATCATGACCTTGTGTCGGACGAGCTCGACTATTTCCAGCACCCGCGACCCGACGATGTCTGGAGCCCGAAGATCGAGGGCTGGCAGCGTCGAGAGCGATTCGATGCCGATCTGCTCGCTCCTCTCGAGAGCGGTCCCGCCGTTCAGTCGGCTGGCTTCAGCGCCGCCAACAAGCAGTTGCCAGCGAATCAGAGCGATGCCTCCGGCCTTAGGGCAAAGTATTTCGAGTTTCGTTCGGATAGCCGTCGCGCGCTCGCAGCAAGCGTAGCGTCGTGGATTCAATCCGAAGCCAAGGAACACTATCGCGAGGATGGAGCGGTGGATCATTGGGCAACGCTCGAGGAAACACTCGCGCGCGGTGGCGATGATTGCGACGGCCTGGAATTGCTTGCCTTTCACGCGTTGCAAGATCTTGGCTTCTCGGCGAGCGAAGTCTATCGAGCGATCGTCGTGCGGCCCTCGGACGGCCAACATCATATGGTGACGCTCTGGTTCGAGGATCCCACTGATCCATGGGTCATCGACCCGACGGGCGCGATGACGCTCGGCATGCCGCGCATGTCGGACCTGCCGGAGTGGACGCCAATCAAGGTCTTCTCCGAGCGACTCGAGTACACGGTTCGCCAACGGACCGAATCCTTCGCCCAGATTCCCTAAGACCCCGGCTCCGGGTTTATGCCTAACACGGTCTCCGTACAACGTTGGATGCAGCCGGTCTTGGGCCTGTCCGATAAGCACTCCACGCGACTGTTATCGAAACACCTCGAGTAGAGCCCATGTACGCGTGGTGAGGTGAACGCGTAGAGGCCGTTTTCGGATGGATCTTGGAACGATCATTGGATTAGTGCTTGGCTTTGGCCTGATTGGCGGGACGATCGCTGCGACAATGGTGAACCAGCGGTTGCCGATCGTGGTGGGTGCGATCAAATTCGGCATGCAGGCCTTCTTTGATCGCTCGACAGACAAAACGGAAATGGTTCCTCTGATCATCGACCTGGCTGCGAAGGCGCGCAAGGAAGGCTTGGTCGCACTCGAAGGCGAGCAGATCGACGACCCCTTCATGGCGCGAGGCGTTCGTATGGGCGTCGATGGGCTGAGTCCGGAGTTGATCAAGGAGACTTTGGCTGGCGAACTCGCAGCCCTCAAGAATCGTCGGCCGTTGCACTTCTGACAACACTCTACGGAGCGATCCTGGCCTTTCTGATCTACGGCCCGATCGCGGAGAAACTCGTCAATCGGACGATGGAAGAGGTCGCGATCAAGAAACTTGCGATCGCAGGCGTAGAGTCCATTCTGAAGGGTGACAACTGGATGGTCGTTCAGGCGAGAAGCTCGAATCGTTCCTATCGCCCGAGGAGCGCGAGTCTCTCGCCGCGAAGTAGAATTTTATGGGACTTGATCCAAGCGAAGCTGAAGACCACGTCTGCGAGGAGGGCGCTCCCGCATGGCTGGCGACGATGGGCGACTTGATGAGCCTGCTTCTCGTGTTCTTCGTCTTGATGCTGTCCTTTGCGAATACCGATAAGCAACTCTTCCTGGAAGCGATGGGTTCGATCCAGAATGCGCTGGGTATGATCGAGGACAATCCGGGGAGGTTCCAGGTTCGTAGCACGAGTATGATCGAATGGACCGAGAAGAAATCGACACCCTTTCTCGACATCATGAACATGGAGCAGTCGAACGACGCGCCGAGCATCGATCAGAAGATCATGCAGAAGGTCCAGCAGTCGATCTCGGAGGATAACCTCGCCCGAATCGTCGAGGCGGAATCTTCTGAGCGCGGCGTGATTGTTCGTGTCAAGGGAGGTGCGCTTTTCAAGCCTGGGTCTGATTCTCTCCTGCCGATCTCCTTCGTCTTTCTTGACGAGATCATTCGAATTACCGAAGAGTTCCCCTTTGAACTCTCGATCGAAGGTCACACGGATGATGGGGCGATCGATACGCCGAGATTCCCAACGAACTGGCATCTGTCGGCGGCCCGCTCCATCGCAGTGCTGCAATATATGATCGACGCGAGCGATCTCGATGCCAGCCGTATCATCGCGGGGGATACGGTTCGACACGGCCTCTTGTCCCCAACGACTCTCCCGAGAGCCGTGCGGCCAATCGACGCGTCGAATTCGTGTACAAACGCGATTCGATTGCCGATCGAGCGACCCGAGCACACCGTCAAGCGCGACGTCGCGATTCTCAAGACGTGGGCCGTTAGTCATCGACGATCGCTCGATCTGAAACACACGGTTGCGACTCGGGCTTTCATCATGAAGTGCTCAGCACAATCTGAATGACCCTGCTCGGTCTTTCCGTCGAGATCATTCGCGTGATTCATCACAGATTGAATATTCTTCCCATTACATTGCAAAATTGCACGAATAACGCTCAAGCACACGGGCTCCAGGCCGATCTTTGAAATGTTCGCTCAATTGTGGATTTCATTGCGGAAGGGAGGTCCTAATGTTGAATGATCAACCCGGCAATATTTTCCGCCAATCGTCTTCTCGCGGCTTTGACAAGCGTAGCGATCAAGCGGGCCGATCTACTTGCGTACTGATCCTGGACCCCATCCTCGGGTCGAGGTTCATTTTGGATCAGGCGGTCTCCCATCCCAATTGCATTGTCAAGACCGCATCGACCGTTGAGGAAGCGAGCGGGTTTGTGCTTCCTGCTGCCTAAGCACTGGAGTTCGAGCGCACTTCGCAAGACTGTGCGTGAAGTGCTTGGCAGTGGTGTTGAGTTCGTCAAATTAAATCGAATTCGTTTCAGCTTCTCAGGCCGCTCTTGGCCCGGGACAAGTTGGAATAGATTAGGAAGGCAGGGTTAGCGTGGCCAGAATTTTGATTGCGGATGGGGAAGAGTCCTTTGTGCGAAGTGCGGCGGCGACGCTGCATCTTCGGGGTCACGAGGTGGTGAGTAGTCGGAATTTTTCCGAGGCGATTCGTTCGATCGAATCGTCGATGCCACAACTGGTCTTGGCGGATCTTCGACTTGAGGGCGGTGGTGGATTCGAACTACTCGATCGCATCAAACGAGACGGTCGGGACTGTGTGGTCATTCTGACGACGAATCTTGGAAGCATCGAGAGTGCCGTCGAAGCAATTCAGCGTGGGGCGCTCAACTATCTGCGTAAACCCATTTCCACAAGCGAGCTGGTCTCGGTGGTCGAAGAGGGACTTTCTAAAGTCGCTGGCCCTGGCCCCACGAGGCCGGCACCTGTGAATTTGCCTTCGGAGGCAAGCGATCTGAGCGTTTTGACGGGAATTCTTGGCGGCTCGCGTGCGATGGACGATCTGCTTCGTCTCGTCGAAAAGGTCGCCGAGACAGATAGCTCTGTTCTGGTGACCGGTGAGACGGGCGTCGGGAAAGAGCTCGTTGGTCGCGCGATCCATCGATTATCACGACGATCTGATCGCGTCTTTTGCGCCGTGAATTCTGCCGCCTTTCCAGAATCTCTTCTCGAAAGCGAGCTCTTCGGACATCGGCGAGGGGCGTTCACCGGTGCGACGAATAACAAGAAGGGTCTATTCGAGTTCGCTCACGAGGGCACTGTTTTTCTCGACGAAGTGGCCGAGATGCCACTTCCAATGCAAGTTAAATTGTTGCGCTTTCTGCAGACCGGAGAGGTTAGGCCAGTCGGCGACGAAGAAACGCGATTAGTGGACGTTCGGCTCGTTGCGGCGACGAACAAAATTCTCGAGCAGGAGGTGACTCGGGGATCGTTTCGAGAGGACCTCTATTACCGGCTTGCCGTCATTCCGATTGATGTTCCGCCACTTAGGGATCGGCCGGAAGATATTCGAGCATTGTCCGAACATTTTCTTCAGAAGTTTGCGGAGCGTGCTGGGAAACCGGTGAAAGATATTACCGGCGATGCGATGGACTTGTTGGTGGGATATGCGTGGCCGGGCAACGTACGCCAATTGGAAAATTCGATCGAGCGAGGTGTTGCGCTCTGTCAGGGCTTGGAGATTCGAGCCGAGGATTTGCCAGTTCGGTTGAAGGAAGAATCGATGGTTCGCGAGGGTGAGTCGATTCATAGCCTCCAAGTCATGGAGCGGGCACATATTCTGAACACCCTGGAACAGGTGAACTGGAATCGAAAGCGCGCAGCAGGATTGTTGCAGATATCGACCACCACGCTCTGGCGCAGACTCAAGGAATTTGAGATCGAGTTGGATGGCTCGCGGCGAGCGGTGCTGCCTCCGCTCCTACAGCGATAGAAGCGAGCGACGAAGTGGCATGATTCGATGTTGGTCGTTACTGCGGACTCGCGTCGAAGTCTAGAAATTGAACCTCAAGTAGTCGAGTTGAATGGAGATGAGTAATGGCAAAAGACAAAGAAAAGTAAGCGGAATCCGAAGAGGACGGCGAAGGAGGATCCGGCGGAGGCAAGGGCGGGTTGGCGGTGATCATCGCGCTCTTTCCATGGATGATGCAGTTCAATCAACGCATCATGGACATCATTGCGAGTCGGGGTGGACCTTGAGCGTCGAAATAGGGTTGATGCCCGTCTTGCACGCGCTAATTGGCAGCATTCGAATTCTGGTCATGATGATGTCCGGGCCCGTTTTCAGCCATCCCTCTCTCAGTCCCCGGATGCGACTCATGGGTGCCTTCATGATCGCGTGGGTCGCTGGTCCCATCGGTGTGGGCGGAAGTCGACTCATCGAGTCGGTCAAGTCGGGAGCGCCCGTGGTCGCTGGCGCCAACAGTGGCAACCTTGGCGGCATTCGATCGAGCGCGCTCGAGAAGTCCAATGTTGATCTTGCCGCGCAGTGTGTGAACTTGATCGTGGCCCAGCGGGCCTTCCAGGCGAACACGCGAAGAGTTCGTGGTATCCTCCGCTTCGACATGGGGGTGGGGTCTTGATTCGAATTCGTGTGCGGCCAATTCGATCCGCAATACACAAACAAATGGATAGCCGGTCGGGCACTGCCTTGAAGCGGACTCGCCTCGCGAGGATCGCGCGCTGCGTCGTCTGTCTTTCTATTCTTGGTTCCTCGTCTGGCGTTGCCGCTCCAGGATCGCCCCAAGACGTGTCTCCCGATCGATTCGACCGCGTGGTTCTGGATGCAGGGCATGGCGGTCACGACGAAGGCGCGAAGGGTCCCTCCGGACTGAAGGAAAAAGAATTGGTGCTCGACGTCGCGAAGCGGTTGGCGACTCGTCTGCGCAAGCGCGGCATCGAGGTCATCATGACCCGAACGACCGACGAGTTTCTGTCATTGGAAGCGCGCACGAGTGTCGCCAACGACGCGCATGCGGACCTTTTCCTTTCGATTCATGCGAATGCCTCGCCGAGTCGCAAACCCCGAGGCATTGAAACCTATTTCGCCTCTCTCGATGCATCGGATGAAGATGCCCGGGCAACGGCGGAGCGGGAGAACAGCGCATTCGGTGCGGCGGCACCGGATTTTGGGAATGACGATCCTCTGGCAGTCATCCTTGGAGACCTCATCGAGAGTCAACACCTTCAGGAGTCCAGCGAATTCGCAAAGCTTGCGCAGTCGCAGCTGTCGGGCGTGGCGCCAGCGCGTTCGCGTGGCGTCAAGCAAGCGCCTTTCGTTGTCTTGATGGGTGTTCGGATGCCGGCATCGCTGGTCGAGATCGGGTTCCTGACGAATCCGGACGACGAAAAAGGTCTGCGGCGAAAGCGCGAACGCGAAAAGGTCGCCGGAGCCCTGGCGGATGCGGTGATTTCATTTGCAAAGCGATACGATGCGAGGCGCGGTGTTGCCTCGGCGATCAGCCGCGATCACGCGCGAACGAAATAGCGAAAACCTCCATTCAGACGCTCAGTCAAAACACCAGAGGAGACGCATGCGTAGCGACGGACGACGTGCCGATGAGCTTCGGCCGATAGAGTTTAAAGTTGATTTTACGGAACAGCCGCTTGGCTCCGTGCTCTGCAGCATGGGCAAGACGAAGGTTCTCTGCACGGTTTCTGAGGAGCTTTCGGTGCCGCGTTGGCTCCGTGGTGGTGGCAAGGGTTGGCTGACGGCGGAGTATTCGATGTTGCCGGCGGCGACGGATCGACGAACCGATCGCGAGGCCACGCGTGGCAAGGTGTCGGGGCGAACGATGGAGATTCAGCGGCTGATCGGACGAAGCCTGCGGGCGGTCGTTCCTCTCGAG
This sequence comes from Myxococcales bacterium, assembly GCA_012959805.1. GTDB lineage: Bacteria > Myxococcota_A > UBA9160 > UBA9160 > UBA4427 > UBA4427. Next base: position 64,058 of record DUCN01000056.1, read on the forward strand.
AGCCTTGGTGAACGGACGCTCTGGGTCGATTGTGATGTCCTGCAAGCGGACGGTGGAACGCGCACGGCCTCGATCAGTGGCGCTTTTGTTTCCGTTGCCATCGCCCTAGCCCGTTTGGATCGACGCAGGGCGTTACAGGGGCCGCCACTTCGAGATCAACTCGCCGCGATTTCGGTGGGCGTGATCGGTGGCGAGCCGATGCTCGATCTGCCCTACGAAGAAGACTCCCGTGCGGAAGTGGATATGAACGTCGTGGCGACGGGCGCCGGGCGCTTTGTCGAAATTCAGGGAACCGGCGAAGACGGGACCTTCGATCGCAAGGAACTGGATCAACTCCTCGATCTTGCACTGGGTGGAATCGAAACAATCGTTCAGCATCAAAAGGACGCAGTCGAGGAAGCAGGTTATTCGATGGCCCGACTGATGGGCTCGAAGGCCTAGCATCATGGTGGGGTCAGCCAAATGAGCGCGGGTCCGACGCGCCCTCGTATCGTCGTGGCGACTCGGAATACAGGTAAGGCCCGCGAGATCGCCCGCATACTGGATTGTTATGACGTGATCTCGCTAGCCGAGTTTCCGGCGGTCGAGTTCCCGGAAGAGGGCGGTGACTATTTCGAGAATGCACGGATCAAGGCATCCGTTGCTGCACGGGCGATTGGCTGCGTGTGTGTGGCCGATGATTCAGGGCTCGAAGTCGACGCATTAGATGGCGCACCGGGTGCCTACTCCGCGCGCTATGGCGGAGCTGGACTCGATGACCGGGGCCGGCTCGAAGCCCTTCTCGAGGCGCTCGCGGATTTCCCGGAGCCAAGGCGTGCACGATTTTTCTGTGCCTCCGCCGTGGCCTCTCCCGACGGCCGTAGCGAGGTTGCGCAGGGTGTGTGTGTCGGAAGACTTCTTTTGCAGGCGCGCGGAGACGATGGATTTGGCTATGACCCGATCTTTTCGCCGCAAGGCGAGAGCCGAGTCATGGCGGAGTTGGGTCGCGACGAGAAAGATGCGTTGTCCCATCGAGGTCGCGCCTTTAGGGCACTCGAAGCTTCGATTGCGAATTTAGTTCGCGCATAACCGAGCAAGAGGCCTTTAGACTTCGAGAGATTCCATCCGGTCGCGTATGAAATCCGAGAGAGACATCCGCGCCGAGTCAGGAATGTTCTGAAAATGAACACCCATGCCAAGGGGAAGATTCGGCCACTGCCGGAAGAGCAGGCTCGCGGCGCCGTATGCTCTTCAACGCATTGGGGAGGGGCTTGATGGGGACTCGGATTGGAATGATGGCGCATGACTTTCCGGCGATCGCCTCGCCCGCCGGCGCGGATCAGATGTGCTTCCAGAGGAGCGCCTCTCTCTCGCTGTTGCCCGCCGGCGTTATTCTGAGTTTTCTGGTTCGCGGCTGGGCCGCGCATCCCATTCGCGCATGGCTGATTGCGTTGTTGGCTTCGGGCGCATTCGGATCGCTCATCGTTCATGCACGCTGTTCATTTATGGCGCCACGGCATCTCATTCGACCACTTGAGTGTTCCCTTCGTGCTGGCTGTGCCCGGCTTCTATCCATTGGCCATCTTGGTACGCCGACTTAGCGGTTGCACTTTTTCTTTCGTCGCCGGCTTCGCCCACGATTGGCTCGGTGTGCGACTACGACCTGCTAGGGTCTCAAGCGATGGCCCCTCCCCAAACACGACTGCTACTCGTTCGGCACGGACAGACGCTCTGGAATGCGGATGGTCGATGGCAGGGTCATGGCGATCCCGGATTGACGGAGGAGGGGCTTGCCCAGGCAATTCGGTTGGCGAGGACGCTCGGCGAAGACGAGCATCGCAATTGGGAGCGGATCATTTCGAGTGATCTTTCGCGCGCGCAGCAGACGGCCGCGGCAATTGCCGATCACCTTGGGCTCAAGATCGAACTCGATCGTCGACTGCGCGAACTCGACGTGGGGACTTGGTCTGGGCTGACCCGTGACGAGATCCTCCGCCGTGATCCCGATCGACTCGCCGAATTCGAACTCGGAGAGCCAAGTATTCGTCCTGGAGACGGTGAATCCCGCCTCGAAATCCGCCTACGCGCCCGCGATTTCGTCTGCGATCTGGCAAAACGCTGTGCCGGGAATCGCGTGATCGTCGTGACGCATCTGGGTGTCATTCGCGCGCTGGTGCCGGGTGCGGAGCCGAGCAATGCCGGGCAGGTTGAAGTCATCGCGGAGGAACTGGCTGCTCGAGCCGTTGATCGAACTCGACGTGTCGAGGACGGAGCACTCTAGGAATTGGCCCGGAAGATTCTTGCGACGAACTAATCAGTGGGGGAGCCGTCGAGTTCGCGTAGTGTCCGAAAGCCTTCCATCAGAATCCAGATGTCCAGAGCGAGGATGATCGTCCCACTGATCGCCAGGAGCCAGAGATCTTCGAAGCGCGCATAGTAGTCGAAGAGATTGCCGACCATGGCCCAGGCCGTAACCAGCGAGATGGCCACCATCGGTATCAGCGTGTAGAGGTACGGGCGTCCATTTTTCTTGAGCCAGATGGAGACGATCAAGAGCGTCACCCCGGCGACCAGCTGATTCGTTGTTCCGAAGAGCGGCCACAGCGCGAGCCCGCCTTGGCCGCCGCCCTGAGTGATTGCGAGGATGAGGGCAGCGCCTACGCCTAGCGCACCTGCGATATATCGATTTGAGAGTGGCTTGATGTTGTAAGCCTCCGAGAGTTCGGCGAGGACGAGTCTCTGGATTCTGGCGCCCGTATCCAGGGAGGTCGCCGCAAACGCAATCACCATGACCGCCATGAAAGTTTGTGCAGTCTCAAAGGGGATGCCGAGCGCAGCGACGAAGCTGGCACCTCCGCTCACGAAGGCGTCGAGCTTGGCGGCGAGACCATTCGCGGCGCCCCAACTCGAATAATGCGACCACCAATCGCTGGCTTCACTGAAGCCGGCGGTCGCGGCCAGCACGGCCATCAAACCGAGGAACCCCTCGGCGAGCATCCCGCCATATCCAATGGGCCGAGCGTCGGTCATTTTCGAGAGTTGCTTGGAGGTCGTTCCCGAGGCGACGAGTCCGTGGAATCCCGAAATCGCGCCGCAGGCGATCGTCACGAAGAGGAAGGGAATCATCGAGGGTGCGCCCTCGGGCTCGAGGTTGAAGGCCGGCGCGACGATTTTTGGCTGGAGGACGAGGAGGCCGGCTGAGAGAACGGCTAGGCCCGTGAGCAGTTGGTGTGAGTTGATGTAGTCGCGCGGTTGGAGTAGAAGCCAGACCGGCATAACAGAGGCGACGAATGAATAGCCGAGAAGCATCCAGACCCAGGTCGAAATCGAAATCGCTTGGAGAAAGGGGAGTGCGGTTGCGACCGCGCCGCCATAGAAGATCGCGACGAGCAGCCCTACATAACAAACGATCGAGGGGAGGAACATCGGCATGCCCCGGCGATAGACCAGCCAGCCAAGGACCATCGCAATCAGGATCTGTACGTTGATCGGAAAGATGGAACTCGGCGTCGAATGGAAGAGTGTCGCGATGATGTACGCGAAGACGGCGAGTACGACCCAGATCAGCAGCGAGATGACGATCAGGAAGAGCGTTCGGACGCGCGGGTTGATGACGCTGCCCGCGACGTCGCCGATCGATCGGCCGCGATGCCGGGCGCTAATGACCAGGGCGGAGAAGTCATGAGCGGCACCCATGAAGACGGTTCCTACGCAAACCCAGATAAGAGCGGGTACCCAGCCCCAGATGACCGCGATGGCGGGGCCTACGATCGGTGCAGCACCCGCAATCGATGCAAAATGATGTCCCCACAAGACATGCAGTCGGGTCGGCACGTAGTCGACGCCGTCTTCGAGTTCATGCGAGGGGACTGGCTCGTCCGGCTGGAGGTCGAAGATGTGTCGGGCGAGAAAGCCAGAGTAGAAGTGGTAGCCGAGCGCAAATGCGACGAAGGCGATGGCGGCGAGGAGGGCGGCGTTCACTCGGTTGCTCTCTTTCCAATTTCAGGAGTCCACGATCACGGACCGCTGATCGGGCATCGACCTCACGGTACCAGACTGGAGATTCGATCTGCGACCGGTTGGAGAGCACCGCGGCGGAAGAGCGCGCGCTCAGCCCGGGGCTTCGAGTCCGGGCTCTGGGGGTTCCCGATGATTCGACGAGTCCTGGCGAAGCCGACGGGAGAGAATCAGGACACCCAGGATCGCAATCAAGCCCCCGGCTAGATCGAGCAGGACATCGTATGCGCTGCCCGTCCGAACCGGTGAAAAGGCTTGTCGCATTTCGTCGGCGCTGGCGAGGGCGGCGACGATGAAAACGGCGATCCATCCTGCAGTCGCCAAACGATTCTTGGGGGCGGCTAGAAGTGCGGCGCGAAATGTCAGCAGCGCCAGAATCGCATACTCGATGAAATGCGCGGATTTCCGAATCGCCACGAAGATCCGGTAACGCGTCCGATAGTCGAGATTCCCGGTGAGCCAGTCGAGCCAGGGAAAGATCGCATCATTCGTGTCTGCAAACGAGAAATCGTCACCGCCCAGCGTCCAGATCAGCCCGGCCCAGAAGAGGACCAGGAGCCAGGCCAGGGCGATCCGGCGCTTGGATCGCTTCGGGGTGGATGTCGCTGGATCGGTCAATTCGGGGGCATCTCTTTCTCGGTTTTTATCGGGGCGAGTCGAGTTGAGCTGTCATTTTCGAGCTGTCTGAGGCATCGAGCCTCGCAGGTCCTCGGAATTCCGAAGCGGGAAATAGGGTAGCTCGCACATGCTGGCGCCGGGGTTTGTATCCTCAGCCGATGTCATATCTTCGAATCGGCTTGGTCTACGAAACATTTGAGACCTATCGACGCTGCCCGGGGGATCCCAAGGACGCCCACGTCGAATTCGAGCCGGAAGCCACAATCGCGGCCCTCGAAGCGGCCATAGTCCACCTCGGGCACCGCCCCGTCCGTCTGGGTTCTCCCACGGACCTTCTCGCCTTGATTTCTGCCGGTCGTTCGGGCGAGGTCGAGATGGAGGTGGATGTCGTGTTCAATCTTTGCGAGGGGTTCGCTGGGCGTAATCGAGAGGCCTGGGCACCCGTATTGCTCGAGATGGCCGATATTCCGTGCATCGGATCCGATGCCCTGACCCTGTCTCTTTCGCTCGACAAGGCCTGGGCCAATCGTTGGCTCGCCGATGTCGGTATTCCGGTCGCGCAACAAATTTCGATCGCCTCGCGCGAGGCCGCCCTTCAAGTGAAATTGCCCGCCGCCTATCCACTCTTCATCAAGCCACGCTGGGAGGGGACGGCGAAGGGCATTCGACCTTCTTCGCTCGTGGCGTCGCGGGAGGATCTGGTGCGTGAGGTCGAACGCATTGTGTCCGACTACAATCAGCCCGCGTTGGTCGAGGCTTTCATTCCGGGTGCCGAATATACGGTGACGTTGATTGGCAACGATCCACCCCACGCGCTTCCGGTCTTGCAGCGTGCTCTCGAACGAGAATCCGGAATCGGACTTCATGCCGTCGAGGGATTGGAGGAGAGTGTTGGCGATACGTCCTCTGGCGCGAACCGATTCGAACACGAGACGCCGGGCTTGCTGACGCCGGAGCTTGAGTCGCGCTTGGCAGAGCTTTCGATCCGGGCGTTTGATGCGCTCGATTGCCGCGACTTCGCACGGCTCGATTTTCGTCTCGACTCGTCGGGGGAGCCGGTCTTTCTCGAGATCAACCCGCTGCCGACCTTTGCACCCGATGGGAGTTTTGGCATTCTCGCAGAACTCGAAGGATGTTCGCTCGATAAAATGCTAGGCCGATGTATCCAGGCTGGGCTCATTCGACTTGGGCTCGATGGGGGAAGTGGCTCGAATGAATAAATCCGCGAGAGAAGGTATCTCTGACGTTGATTGGCGTGATTGGCGCTGGCAGATGCGAAATCGGATCCGTACGGTCGAGGCGCTGCGAGACTGGGTCGACCCGACACAGGAGGAAGCCAAGGCCATCACGGAGTTGGCGCAACGATTCCATTTCGTCATCACGCCATATTTCGCGTCACTCATGGATGCGGAAAATCCAGACTGTCCGATTCGCAAACAGGTCGTTCCGAACTGGGCCGAGCGCTTCGATCCAGCGGGACTCGCGGATCCGCTCGACGAGGTAGCCCACTCGCCGGTGAAGAATGTGATCCGAGTCTATCCCGACCGCATCGCATTCTGCGTGAATAACGAATGCGCCCTCTACTGTCGCTACTGCCTTCGCAAGCGGATGGTCGGCGACGAGGATTGGACGATGCAGAAACGCGAACTCGAGGTCGCGCTCGATTGGATCGCAAAGACGCCAGAGATCCGTGACGTGCTGCTGACCGGCGGTGACCCACTCGTCTTTTCAGATCGTAAGCTCGAATGGTTGCTCATCCGGCTGCGCGAGATTCCCCATGTCGAACTCATTCGTCTGGGAACACGGCTACCCGTGACTTTGCCCTTTCGCGTGACGGACTCGTTATGCCGCATGCTCAAAAAATATCATCCGATCTGGCTGAACACCCATTTCAATCATCCGAGCGAACTCACGCCCGAGGCCGCGGAGGCCTGCGATCGACTTTTGCGTGCGGGGATTCCGGTCGGGAACCAGAGTGTTCTGCTTCGGGGCGTGAACGATTCGACCGAAATTATGCAGACGCTCTGTGAAAAGCTCGTTCGGATGCGCGTTCGTCCCTATTATGTCTATCAAGCACAGCTCCTCGAAGGTACGCAGCATTTTCGCGTGCCGATCGAGGAGGGAATTACGATCTTCAAGGAAATGCGCGGACGCACGAGCGGCTTCGCGATTCCCCAGTACGTTCTCGATACCCCCCATGGCAAGGTTCCCCTCGACTATCCCTTTGCGAAGGGACGCGAGGGTGATGATTTCGTGGTGGAGGCCTGGGACGGTGCAATCTGGCGGGAGCCGAATCCCCGGTGATTCGAATGAACTCGATGAGGCCGATGAGATTGTCGCCTCGTGAGTGACTCGCGTCGTGGCATCCTCGGTGCGGCCGGTCTACTTGCGGGCAGCGTCTTGCTCGCGCGAGTTCTCGGCTTCGTCCGCGATGCACTCTTCGCGACACAGGTGGGCGTGGGCTCCGCGGGAGATGCCTATTTCGCCGCCTTCATGATTCCGGACATGCTCGGCTACTTCATGGCAGCCGGCGCCGCAGCCATCGCCGTCACGCCGCCGTATCTCCGTCGACTCGAGCGCGAAGGACCCGAGGTCGCCGCGCAATTCGCGTCCACGGTCGTCGGCAACGTCGGTGTTTTCGCCGTCGCCGCGACGATTGCGCTCTGGTTCTTTGCAGAGCCACTCCTGCGATTGCAGTTCGATCAATTCGACGACGCGACCATTACCCAGACGGTTCGCCTCATGCGCATCGTCTTGCCCGCTCAAATATTTTTCCTGACCGGTGGAATCTTGCGCGGCGTATTGATGGCGCACGGACGCTTCGGTCCACAGGCAGCGGCATCCGTTGTTTATAGTGCGATGCCCATCGTAGGTGGGCTGATCCTCGCCGGTGCCGAAGGCTTCGCATGGGGCACGCTCGTGGGAGCCGTGATCGGGCAGTGGGCGATTCCCGTTCTCGCACTGCGTCGGTTGCCCGGTGCGGTGGGGCGCATTCGGATCAATCCCTTCGACATGGATTTTCGGGAGTACGTTTGGCTCGCGCTTCCGCTGATGCTCGGGCTGGGGCTGGCGACCGTTGATGAGTGGTATGAGAAATGGTTCGGCGGCCAGCTTCAAGCCGGGGCCATCGCCGCCATCACCTACGCGCGCAAGCTCATGATGGCGCCGGTCGCAGTGGTGGGTCAGGCCGTGGGCGCGGCTCTCCTTCCAACGCTCACGATGCTCTTTCAGCGCGAAGACAGAGACGGTTTCGAGCAGACGCTCACGACTACTCTTCGGGCCACGCTGGGTCTTGGGATTCTGGCCGGCGGAGCGCTCGCGGTTTTCCGGTTTTCGATCATTGAGTTGCTCTACGAACACGGACGATTCAGTTCGGCCAACACGAATGAGGTCGCAGGCCTTCTCTTGATTCTGGCAATCGCGGTTCCTGGATGGGTCGTTCAACAGGTGGCGGTTCGGGGCTTCTATGCGCGCGGGGAAATGTGGCGCGCGATGACCCTGAGCACGATCGTCGCGCTCAGCGTGTTTCCGCTTTATGCGTGGGGCGCTCGGGCCGAGGGGCTTCGGGGGTTGGCGATGGCTTCGGCCTTGGCGATTTCCTTGAATGCCGGGATTACGTTGGGCTGGCTTCGGGTGCGGACGGGTGCGCCGAATTTGTTGTTGTTGGCTGAGACGCTTGGGCGTACGGCACTCGTGACTTCGCTGGCGGCCGGCGGTGCGTCGTGCCTGTTGCATTGGCTGGGTGATCGCGTCGAAGCACCGATCGTTGCACTCTTGCTTGGTGGCAGCCTCTACGCTTTGGCGACGATCATGGGCATCGCTTTGCTTGGTGATGCGCCGCTTCGGGATGCGCTGGCCGCGGTCGTCAGAAGGCTTCGGGCCTCGCGATAGGCTAAGCAGAAAGGTCTGCGCCAGAATTCAGCCGACCTAGAGGTCGCTCTCGCCCTGCATGATGACTCGCAGGTTGGAAGCGGATGATTCACATTCGCGCCCTAGAAATACCGCACGAGTCCGAGGCGAGTCTCGAAAAAGTCAACGTCATGCGCGCGCTCGTAGCGCGTATTCAGAACCGTCGACCAATTCTTGGAAATCGAGGCATTCTGATTGATCTGAGCCTCGAACGCGAGTTCCCCAAATCCGTAGATGTGAAGACCGCGTGCGGAGTCCGAGATCGAGGTGCGATCCTATCGGTCGAAAGGGGCGGCGCCGTGGGCTGGCGGTCGAGACATCGAGGAGGACGAACTCATGAAGTCGGACTCGATTGAGTTCGGGGAAATATCGCACACGAGTTTCGAGGGCCTTGATCACGCCCCCTTCGGCGAAGCCGCCCGGTGCATCCAGAGCCGTATGCTAGGCGGGCTGGAGATGAAGCTCGACGAAGGCTTTGTCGTTCTGGATGCTGCCGCCGAGTCCCGAGCGATGTGGTCCATCTGGGAAGACACGTAATGCTGAGTCCGAGCGCTCGCTGTCACGGTTCCGCGACCGTCACAATTGATCAGATCGAAGGGGAGCGAGATGGACCGGAAGAGAAAAACATGGGTGAACGACGCCATCAACTTGAATTCGAGACCGGTATTGCCTTTCCAGATGTCAGTACTGAGACCGCAGCTGATGTCATTGTCCGCTTTGGCAATACTCATTGGTGCCATAATCAGGATCAAGGCCAGGATGATTACGCGTGCCATAGATGTCATAGTTTTTACTCCCCCCCCGGCTGTTGAGTCCAACCCCGGGATTCATATCCAGAATGCGTCGCGCGAGAACGCCTGATGGCAAGAACGATGAGAGGCCTGAAATGAAACGAATGGCAGTGAACTCCCTATTCGATTCGGTCTTTGACATTTCATTTCGGAAGTTCAATATTCGCATCGGGCAGCAGTCTTGAACCAGCGAGGTCGTGGGCAGGAATGACGCAATCTGCACCGTCGACATGGCAGTTCTGGATCGATCGAGGCGGTACGTTCACCGACTGCCTCGCGATCTCGCCGGCGGGCAAAGAATTCGCCACCAAGGTCTTGTCTTCTGATCGTGCACCCGTCGAAGCGATTGAAGCCATTCTCGAATCGGCGGCGGAGACAACGACCGCCCATGACCTCGATTGTCGTGTGCGTTTGGGAACGACGGTGTGCACGAATGCTTTGCTCGAACGGCGCGGTGTCCCAACGGCATTGCTGACAAATTGCGGCCTTTCCGGCGTCTTTGATATCGGAACGCAGGAACGTCCGGAGCTCTTTCGGCTGGAGATCGATCGGCCGCCTCGCTTGCAGAAGTGGCGCCTCGAAACGCCTGGACGTCGTGATGCACAGGGACAAATCGTTGAAGCATTGGACCTCGAAGCGACACGCGAAACTCTTCGGATGGCTCGAGATGAGGGCGCCCGATCTTTGGCGATCGTCTGGATGCATGCTCATGCATTCCCTGAAGATGAACTCGAACTCGCTCGAATTGCCAGGGAAGTCGGGTTTGACTTTGTCGCTTGCTCGCACGAGCAGGCCCGAGAAATTGGTTTTCTCTCCCGCGGCGAGACAGCGATTGCGGATGCCTACCTTACGCCGCTCTTGCGCGGGCACATGGAAGAGCTTCGGATGGCCCTGCCGAATGCGAAGCTTGGGTTCATGCAGTCCTCGGGCGGATTGACCGACGCCGAAGGCTTCCGTGGTCCGAACGCCTTGCTGTCTGGTCCGGCGGGTGGTGTTGTCGGCGCGCAGAAGGTGGCTCGAGACGCCGGTCATTCTCGGGTCATTGGATTCGACATGGGCGGAACGTCGACGGATGTCTCCTTGAGTTCGGGCCATAGACTCGATCGAGCCTTTGAAAGCGAGGTCGGGGGTGTGCGGGTGAAGGCGCCGATGCTGCGCATTCATACGGTGGCCGCGGGCGGTGGGTCGCGATGCCGATTCGACGGCATTCGGTTGACGGTGGGTCCCGAGAGTGCGGGCACGGATCCGGGGCCGCTCTGTTATGTCGAGTCCTGCGCGCAAGGACATGCGAATGAGCCCAGCGAACCGGACCCTTCGCAAACGGTGGGGCTGGATCGGCGCGCGGGGGAGCTCACGGTGACCGACATCAACCTCGCGCTTGGAAGACTTGCTCCCGATCGCTTTCCCTTTGCGATTGATCTCGAGCCGGTTCTGCACGCCCTTGATGAGATGGTCGAGGTGCTCGCGGAGGCAGGATTCAGACGCACGCACGAAGAAATCGCCGCGGGGTTCTTCGAAATCGCGAATGCCAGCATGGCTCAGGCGATTATCGAGATTTCGGTCGAACGCGGCGCAGATCCAAGAGATCACGTGTTGGTTGGATTCGGTGGGGCGGGTGGTCAGCACGTCTGCGCTATCGCCGACCGGTTGGGCATTCGAGAAATCTTGCTTCATCCCCACGCGGGTTTGTTGTCGGCGTACGGGATCGGAATCGCGAAGGCATCGTGGGATGGACAGCGCGACGGGATCGGTCGCGAACTTGAACGAGGCGACTCCCTTTTGGATTCGATCGCCGCGGATTGGAATGAACTCGCGGAAGAGGGCGTGCATCAATTGCGAGCAGAGGGGCTCGAGGCTGACCGACTTCGCGTTGAGAACAGTTTGGATCTTGGTTATGCGGGAACGGACACCGCGCTGAGCGTCGTGCTGTCGGATTCTCAGCGTGGTCCCTCGGCCGGCAGCGAGACGGTTGAATGGCTGCGTGCCTTCGAGGTTCTGCATCGCGAGCGTTTCGGGTACATCCGCAAGGATCGGAAGATCGATCTCAAGACGCTACGCGTTCGGGTCTTCGAAGTGGACGACGAAAAGCCTGCGACCGGGCGACGCGAGGGCGCGTCGACAGACGTCCCGAAGTCGGATCCCGTGATCTTGCGAAACGATTCGGCCTGGTTTCCCGGCCGAGGTCGAATCGCGACGCCTGTCTATCGTCGCGAGGACCTCTGCGTGGGACATCGACTCGTCGGGCCGGCCTTGGTTCTCGAAGCCACCGGCACCGTCGTTCTCGATCCCGGGTTCGATTTGACGGTTGAAGCGGGCGGGCTATTCCGACTGACCGCAAACGTGATCAAGAACGACGCGTCCACCGTCGATCTGGAGCAGGCGGATCCCGTTCGACTTGAAGTGCTCGGCAATCGGTTCATGTCGATCGCCGAGCAGATGGGCGCGGTGCTTCGCAATACGTCGGTCTCGACGAATATCAAGGAACGCCTCGACTATTCCTGCGCCGTGTTTGACGGTGAGGGAGGACTGGTGGCCAACGCGCCGCATATTCCCGTGCATCTCGGTGCGATGGCGGACACGATCTCCGAGATTCGTGCACGCTTCTCGCCCTTTCATGAGGGCGATGTCCTGGTGACGAATGATCCTTTCGCGGGAGGCTCTCATCTTCCGGATGTCACGGTGGTGACGCCGGTCTTTCGGGAGGGGGCGACGCATCCCGATTTCTTCGTGGCGAGCCGCGGACATCACGCGGATCTTGGGGGCAAGACGCCGGGCTCTATGCCCGCAGATTCAACGACCTTGGCGGAAGAGGGAGTCCTGATCGAGGCATTCCATCTGGTTCGCAATGATGAATTTGACGAGGATCGTATCCGCGCCGTTCTCGCGAGTGGCCTCTACCCCGCCCGTCGACCCAACGACAATGTGGCCGATCTCGAAGCGATGGTCGCCGCCAATCGAGCGGGGGCGAGTGGACTGCTGCAGTTGGCCGAGGAAGTCGGGCTCGAAGTCGTTCACGTGACGATGCGGCAACTCCAGGCAGCGGCGGCGACGAAGGTCGCGCGGGAACTCGCACGGCTGCCCGAAGGCGATCATCGCTTCGAAGATCAGCTCGACGATGGCACGGCGATCTGTGTGCGACTGAGCATCGAGCATTACCTGCCATCGGACGCGCGCGTTCCAGTCGAGGCCGCCAATCTCGCAGCGCGCATGAAGATCGACTTCGCAGGAACCGGGCCCGTTTCGCCCGGTAATCTGAACGCACCGCCCTCGGTCGTTCGAGCGGCCGTCATCTATGTCCTGCGTTCGCTCGTGGCCGAGCGAATCCCACTCAATGGGGGCTGCCTGAAACCGGTCGAAGTCGTGATTCCGCGGGATTCGATTCTTGATCCGCCAAGGGGTTCTGCGGTGGTGGGCGGCAATGTCGAGACCTCCCAGCGGGTCGTGGACGTCTTGCTCGGCGCGCTGGGACGCGCCGCGGCGAGTCAGGGGACTATGAATAATGTCACTTTTGGCGATGCCTCGTTTGGCTACTACGAGACCATCGGCGGGGGCGCTGGGGCAACGCCCAACGCGGATGGGGCTTCCGGTGTCCACACGCACATGACGAATACGCGAATTACGGATCCTGAAATTCTTGAGTCGCGATATCCAGTTCGATTGCTGGAATTTGGGCTTCGCCCGGAATCGGGCGGGGCCGGGCGCAGGCGAGGCGGTGATGGTGTTCGGCGCCGCTATCGGTTTCTGCGAGATGTCGTTGTGACGCTGTTGACCGAGCGTCGAGAGCGAGCGCCTTTTGGCCTGGATGGTGGGGAGCCCGGTGCGATGGGGCGGAATCGGATTCTGCGTCGGGGCCAATCGAATGCGGAGGTGTTGGCGGGGCGAGTCGAAGTGAGTTTGGAGTCGGGCGACGAACTGTGGATCGACACCCCGGGCGGTGGCGGTTTCGGTTCGCCGGACGAGACTTCCAAGACAATTTGATCTGGCCTTGATCTCACACCCGGGTACCTCTAATTTCCGCCCGGGCGCGTAGCTCAATTGGCAGAGCAAGTGGCTCTTAACCACTAGGTTCGGGGTTCGATTCCCCGCGCGCTCACCATTCGGTTTCCTTGGCCTGGTTTTAGCGCCATGTCCATGGGGATCCGAATTGGAAAGTGGACGCCCAGTCCCGGTTTCGAATTTGGAACGGATTCAAGCTCGAAGCACCGCAAGTGATATCCAGCGAAGCCTGAAACCTGAAATCACCGCGACATTCGATCGGGATGATTTAGAAAAGTCCGGAACGGGCGATCGACCCGCGGATCGATGGACAATAGAGCCGGGGTGGCGGAATTGGTAGACGCAGTGGCTTTAGGAGCCACCGTCCTTAGGACGTGCAGGTTCGAGTCCTGTCCCCGGTACCATTTTTACGGAGAGTAATAGTCATGGCAGAAATAGAGACCGGCCGGAGTGATCTCCGCGTCGAAACCAATGAAATTTCCCCCGTCATTTGCGAGCTGGCGATCGAGATCGAAGCAATCCGCGTCGATGCGGCCTACGTCACGGTCATCAAAGAGATCCGTAAGACAGCCCAGGTGAAAGGCTTTCGTCCGGGCAAGGTTCCGGTCGGTGTCGTCAAGAAGATGTATGGCGCATCGCTGGGCGAGGAGATCGAACGATTACTCGTGCGCGAAACCCTCGCGGATGCCGTCGAGTTGGCGGAACTCCAGCCCGTCGTCGAACCCCAGATCGAGGCCGAACCGCCGGTCGAAGGGAAGAGCTTTCGATATACCGCTCGAATCGAGGTGAAGCCTGCGATCGAACTGCCGGATCTGGCAGCGCTTTCTGGTTCCCGCCCGTCCGTCGAGGTGGCTGAAGAGGCGATTCTGATCGAGCTTGAGAATCTGCGTGAGCAACAGGTTAACTGGGTCGAAGAGGGCGAGGAGGTCACCGCAGTGGACGGGCATCAGGTGACCATCGACTTCAAGGGAACGATCGATGGTGTGGCCTTTGAAGGCGGAAGTGCTGAGGGAATCGATCTCGAGTTGGGTTCGGGCAGGATGATCCCCGGCTTCGAGGAGCAGCTCGTGGGTGCGGTTTCCGGAGAGGAGCGGGATCTCGAGGTTCCGTTTCCAGACGATTATGGGAACGATGGACTTGCGGGCAAGACGGCCATTTTCGCTTCCAAGGTGACGGCGATCAAGCGTCGGGAACTTCCGGAACTCGATGACGAGTTTGCGAAGGATGTCGGGGACTTTGAAACCCTCGACGATGTGCGTGACAAGATTCGACAAGGACTTCAAGAGCAAACTCAACGTTCATCGGACGAGACGCTACATCGCAGCATTCTGGATGATCTCGTGACGCGAACGAGTTTCGAAGTCCCGCCGTCCATGGTGGAGAGGCAGCTCGAAAGCCAGATCCAACAATTAGAACAACAGCTAAAGGGGCGTATGCCCGAGCCCGATCTGCGCGCACGATCTGCTCAGATGCGCGAAGAGGGTTGGGATGACGCGCGCCGCCGAGTACAGGAAGCGCTGCTACTCGAGACGGTGGCCAAGCATGCGGAGATCGAGGCCAGCGAAGACGAGATCAATGCGCGGCTTGAAGAGATGGCGACGAGCCAGGGTGTCGATGCCAAGATGATGATGGACATGGCCGAGGCTCAGGGCTGGCGTCACTCCATCGGAGCCGAAGTCGTTGACCGAAAGGCGCTCGCACACCTGGTGGAGCACGCGAGCATCTCAGACGTGAAACCTTCAGAAGACGCTTGAGGGTTGCCCCGAGGCCGCGGCTCAGGGTTTTACTTCAGTTGTTTCAGCCACCTTTCGCATCGCTCGTGCACGAGTTGCCAAGCCACACCGACTGACTCAGACTAGGACTGGGATGGAGCGTGGCTTCGTCTTGGGATGCCGCGGCCGATTCGGTTTCGGGGCCTACGCGATCGGACCCGTCCGGATGGGGCGATCGGCAACGATGATGGAACGATCATGGACAGGAGACACGAGTAACGATGGAACCGACACGACCCACGGCCTTCACGATTCCCTACGTGATCGAGCAGAATCAAAGAGGCGAGCGAGTCTTCGACATCTATTCGAGGTTGCTCCGCGATCGCGTGATCTTTCTCGGCAACGAGATTCATGACGAAGTGGCGAACGTGATCGTTGCGCAGCTGCTTTTTCTCGAAGCGGATGATCCCGATAAAGATATCCATCTCTACATCAACTCACCGGGTGGTTCGATTACGGCCGGACTCGCAATCTACGACACGATGCAATTCATCCGATCCGATGTTCACACGACTTGCATTGGTCAGGCGGCATCGATGGGCGCCTGGCTTCTCGCAGCCGGTGCCCCGGGGAAGCGTTCCGCGCTTGCGAATGCACGCGTGATGATCCATCAGCCGATGGGGGGTGCCCGCGGGCAGGCCTCCGACATCGACATTCAGGCACAGGAAATCATCAAGCTTCGCGAGAGCATGAATGAAATTCTGGCCGACCATACGGGGCAAGAGGTTTCACGGATCGAGACCGACACGGAGCGCGACTATTATATGAGCGCGGACGAAGCGAAGAACTATGGGATTGTCGACGTTGTGACGAGTCGAAGGGTGGCGGAAAAATCGGACGACGACGAAAAGTAGAGGTCCGTCCGATGATGAGAGACTGGATGAGTATGTTTGCGTGGTTAGGTTGGTACTGTGGGTACGGCCGGAATTGGATGTGTCAGATGGGACAGCAGGGATCACTGGGGGGTGACAACACATGAAGAAGCGAGACGACAACGCAAATCTCTCGTGTTCGTTCTGCGGGAAATCGCAGAAGGAAGTCAAAAAGCTCATCGCAGGGCCAACCGTCTATATCTGCGACGAGTGCATCGAGCTCTGTAACGACATCATCGCCGAGGAGTACGGCCAGGATGAAGCCGGCCAGGCGCCTCCCCGCATTCTCAAGCCCAAGGAGCTGAAGGCTGCGCTCGACGAGTACGTCATCGGCCAGGATGCGGCGAAGAAGGTTCTCTCCGTCGCCGTTCACAATCACTACCGCCGCATCGAGAGCAGCGGGATTTCCGACGTAGAATTACAGAAGGCGAATATTCTTCTGCTCGGGCCCACTGGATCAGGCAAGACCCTGCTCGCCCAGACTCTGGCGAAGATTCTCGATGTGCCCTTTACGATCGCGGATGCGACGACGCTGACCGAAGCCGGCTATGTCGGTGAGGACGTTGAGAATATTGTGCTCAATCTGCTGCAAGCCGCGAACTACGATATCGAGCGCGCCCAGCACGGCATCATCTACATCGATGAGATCGACAAGATTGCGCGCAAGAGCGAGAACCCCTCCATCACTCGAGACGTTTCGGGCGAGGGTGTTCAGCAGGCGCTGCTCAAGATCATCGAAGGCACAATGGCGAGCGTTCCACCCAAGGGTGGGCGAAAGCACCCGCAGCAGGAGTTTCTGCAGATCGATACGACCAATATCCTGTTTATCTGTGGTGGGGCCTTCGTTGGACTAGAAGGAATCATTGAGAGACGGATCGGGGTGAAGGGATTGGGCTTTGCTGCCGATATCCAAAAGAACAAGGATCGCAAGAAGGGCGAGATGATGCGCGACGTCCAGGCAGAGGATTTGCTCCACTTCGGTTTGATTCCCGAGTTCATCGGGCGTCTGCCTGTGGTTGCGACCTTGGAAGAATTGGACGAGGAGGCGCTGATCGCGATTTTGACCCAGCCGAAGAACGCGCTCGTCAAACAATACGAGAAGCTTTTCGAGTTCGAGGATGTCGCCCTTCGATTTACCGAGGGGGCAATGAGCGCCGTCGCACGCAAGGCGCTCAAGCAGAAGTCGGGCGCGCGTGGGCTTCGATCCATTCTCGAGAATGCGATGTTGGACATGATGTACGAGCTGCCCTCGCGAGACGATGTCGAGGAATGCGTGGTCGGCGAGGAAGTGATCGAGCAAGGCGCAGCGCCCGTGCTGGGTTTGAAGCGGGAAGCGGAATCGGCATAGTTCGCTTTATTCGCTTGGCTGGCGAAATCGGCATTGTCTGTGCGTGACGTGCCGGCCGGTTCGAACGGGTTCGCTGGAGCGGTTGTTCAGCGTCGACGTCAAAATGAAGGTCAGGGCCGTAAGAAAAGGGGGGTGGCATGAGTGAATCATCGGGTGGGTCGGGTGGACAGCGCGTTCCACTACTACCACTACGCGACATCGTCGTCTTTCCACATATGGTGGTTCCGCTCTTCGTCGGAAGGCCCAAGTCGATCCAGGCCCTCGAAGACGCCATGGCCGGGGATCGACAACTCCTCGTGGCTGCACAGCGCGTCGCGGGCGAAGAAGATCCGACGCCGGAAGACATCTACGCAATCGGCACGCTGGGTACGATCATCCAGCTGCTGCGCCTGCCCGATGGAACCGTCAAGGTTCTGGTCGAGGGGCGAACCCGCGCCGAGATTCGAAGCTTTGCTTCTGTCGATCCCTATTTTTCAGTCGAGATCAAAGAACTCGAAGACGAGAGCGCGGAAACGCCCGAAGCCGAGGCACTGGTTCGGTCGATCCACACGACCTTCGAATCGTATTCCAAGCTGAACAAGAAGATCGCACCGGAACTAGTGAACTCTGTCGCGGCCATCGGTGACCCCGGCAAGCTCTCGGACACAGTGGTCGCTCATCTCAATCTGAAGCTTCCCGATCGTCAGAAGCTGCTCGAAATGACGTCCTCAGTCGATCGCCTAGAAGAAGTCTTCAGCCGGATGCAAGCGGAGATCGAAGTTCTCGAAGTCGAGCGAAAGATTCGCGGTCGCGTCAAGACACAAATGGAGCGCTCCCAAAAGGAGTACTACCTGAACGAGCAGATGCGCGCGATCCAGAAGGAATTGGGAGATCGCGACGAGCAGAAGAATGAGGTCGACGAGCTGGAAGAGCAGTTGGCTGCGAAGAAAATGCCCGATGAGGCTCGCGAGCGAGTCGAGAAAGAGATGAAGAAGCTGAAGCAGATGTCGCCGATGGCGGCGGAAGCGACGGTGGTTCGTAACTACATCGATTGGATGCTCGGCCTGCCGTGGGATGAGTACAAAGAGGAAGAAAAGGATCTCGGTGTCTCGGAAGGAATTCTCGATGCAGACCACTACGGTCTCGAGAAGCCCAAGGAGCGGATCCTCGAATACCTTGCGGTCCAGACGCTGGTCGAGAAGATCAAAGGGCCGATCCTATGTCTGGTGGGTCCGCCCGGTGTCGGAAAGACCTCGCTCGGGAAGTCGATTGCGCGCTCGACGGGTCGCGATTTCGTTCGGATCAGTCTCGGCGGCGTGCGCGACGAGGCGGAAATCCGTGGACACCGCCGAACCTATATCGGCGCGCTCCCCGGTAAGATCATCCATGGCCTGAAAAAGGCCGGCTCATCGAATCCCGTTTTCTTGTTGGACGAAATCGACAAGATGTCGATGGATTTCCGGGGCGATCCGAGTTCGGCGATGCTCGAGGTTCTGGATCCCGAGCAGAATCATACATTTGCCGACCACTACCTCGATTTGGATTATGACCTGTCCAGAGTCATGTTCATCTGTACGGCCAACGTACTCCATGAAATTCCGCGACCGCTTCAGGATCGCATGGAGATCATTCAGATCTCCGGGTACATCGAATCCGACAAGCTTGAAATCGCGAAGCTTCATCTCGTCGATAAAGTTGTCAGCGCCAACGGCTTGTCCGACGAGTCCATGCGCTTCACGGAAGGCGCAATTCTCGAGGTGATTCGGTACTACACGCGAGAATCCGGTGTCCGCGGACTCGAACGCGAACTCGCCTCCATCGCTCGTAAGGTTGCGCGCGAAAAGGTCAACGCGGGTGAAGCATTCAAGACCGTCAAGGTCAGCCCGAAACTGGTTCGGAAATATCTCGGCGTGCGCAAGCATCGTTTCGGTCAGTCTGAATCAGAGGATCGAATCGGGGTAACGACGGGTCTCGCGTATACCGAGGTCGGCGGAGAACTCTTGCAGACGGAAGTCGCCGTGATGCCGGGCAAGGGCAAGCTGCAGATCACTGGGCGGCTGGGCGAGGTCATGCAGGAATCGGCGAGTGCGGCCATGTCGTATATCCGCTCACGTGCAAAGCAGCTTGGATTGACCAGCGATTTCCATACGAAGGTGGATCTCCATATCCACGTTCCGGATGGAGGCACGCCCAAGGACGGACCCTCCGCAGGCATCACGTTGGCGACGACGATCGCCTCGGCGCTCACGCGCATTCCGGTTCGTTCGAATGTTGCGATGACCGGGGAGATCACACTTCGGGGTCGGGTTCTGCCGATCGGTGGGCTGAGAGAGAAGCTGATCGCTGCCCATCGCGGCGGCATCGATACCGTCATCGTGCCAAGCGAAAATGAAAAAGATCTGAAGGATCTTCCACCGATCATCAAGAAGAATTTGACGATCATTCCGGTCGAGCACATGGACGAAGTTCTTCGATTGGCGCTTAGCGTCGAGGGTCCGGCGCATTTCCTCGATGAGGACGATGGGATCCACGAGATCGAGGACATCTATCTCGCATCGGAAGGGCCCAAGCAGGCGACGACCGAGCTTCCGCATCCGGCGGGCGTCAATTAGGTTGAGCAGGCTCTGCGGGTGAAGGTTCCTCTTCACTTCGGTACATTGGAATTGTTGGGCGCGTAGCTCAGTTGGCTAGAGCACCTCGTTTACACCGAGGGGGTCCGGGGTTCGAGTCCCTGTGCGCCCACCATTCATCAGCGTCGCCGCCGCATCCGCATTCAATGCATTCTGCTGGATGACCGATTTTTCTGGCCCGCCGACGGCTCATGACTGGTGGCTACTCATCGCAATGACAGTCGGGTACGGGCCTGGGGTTGAGCGTGGCGCATAGCGTGGTGACGGATCATGGGGGTACGCTCTCCATCGAGAGCAAGGAGAACGACGGGACGACGATCACGATTTCGATTCGCCTATTCGAAAGTTCCGATTCGAAGAAAAGCGGTCCGGTACACGACACGCTTTCGGCGGCGATTTAGTTCGGAACTGTTTCTGGAGCCACCATGTCTGCCTTCCCTAATTCGCCGGTCGATCCTCGGACCTTTTTTGAAGAGACCATTCCCGCGCTCTTTGCGGAGTGGGTTCCGGAGGAACGAGAGCGCGGGGTCGACGTCAAGCTGGGCGTAGTGCTTCATTCGGCCGTGGACGACGAGGGGGGAGACTGGACGCTGCATTTCACGGCCGGTGAACTCCATGTGTTGGCAGGCCGTGCGACGGACTGTGACCTGACCATCGTGCAGAGCGTCTCTGATTGGAGATCGGCGATCTGGGAGGGGAGGCCAGCGCTCATCGCGGATGGCGTCGCTGCTCTGACGAAGTCGGGCCCCGCCGGGCTCCGGCCCCCGGGTGGCGAAGCCGGGGAGGGAAATCCCGAAGCACTCAAGCAATTGTCAGATCTTGAGGGATTGATCGAGGCCGTCATAGCAGGCGACCCCGACCCCGCTGACGTCAAGGACGGAGGTCGCGTAGATTGGAGAATTGGCGTTCAATTCGGGACGGGCCCGATTCGCGATTCACCCGATGCGACCATCCAACTCGGTACAGGGCAGGCCGAGGCGATACGAAGTGGGGACCTTCATCCGGTTGAAGCCTTGATTACGGGACAGCTTCGATTGGAGGGCGATCTCGGCCTGATCATTCAGCTTCAGGCGATCGCGATGATGGCGGCGCCGCGACCGTCGCCGTCGGGCTGACGCTCTTCAATCGGCTGGGCCTGCTAGCAATTCGACTCGTTCTCGGCTACAAAATGCCGCCCAGAACTGTTGCGGGCCGGTAGTTCAATTGGTTAGAGCACTGGCCTGTCACGCCAGAAGTTGCGGGTTCGAATCCCGTCCGGCCCGCCAGTCTGTGTGATTCGTGTCTAGTGTGTGATTGGTGCGGCTCTTCACGCCGCGCCGTCTGTTTCCGAGCGGAGAAGACACGAGATCTACGCCGCCTGCGCTCCCTACGCTCCCTAAGTTTCGTCGGCGAGCACGGCCCCAGCGACCAATCGATGCTTCTGGACCTTGCCAAGCGCGTTACGCGGCAACGCGTCCACGCAATGCAATATTCGTGGATGTTTGTACGGGGCCAGCCGGTCGCCGATGAATTCTCGTAGAACCTCGAGCGACGGGTGGTCGTCTGTATTCACGACCACGATGTAAGCAACGACGCGCTCTCCCCATTCTTCAGAGTCCTCGCCGATAACGGCCACATCTTCGATCTTCGCATGCTCGCGGATGATATCCTCGACTTCTCGGGGGTAGACGTTGAAACCCCCGCTGATGATCAGCTCCTTGGCGCGCCCGACGATCTCGACGTAGCCGTCCTCGTTGATCGATCCCAAGTCGCCAGTCCGAAACCAGCCGTCTTCGGTAAAGGCCAGGGCATTTACATCCGGGCGTTCCCAATACCCAGAAAAAACGTTGGGCCCGCGAACCTGGATTTCTGCGGGCTCGCCGGATAATCGAAGTTCGACCCCGGGCAGCGGCCAGCCCACAGAGCCCGGACACCGCTCGCCCGCATAAGGGTTTGAAACCAGCATCAGCGTCTCCGTCATTCCATAGCGTTCGAGCACCTTCTGCCCCGTCACCGCCTCGATGCCAGCATGAAGGGAGGCTGGGAGCGGAGCAGAACCCGAGACGCAGAGCCGTAGACCAGACAGCGCTTTCACCTCGGAGTGAGCTGCTAGGCGGTGATACATGGTGGGGACACCGAAAAAGAGAGTCGCCTCAAAGTCTGCGATGCTCGCGAGGATTTCCTCCGGCCGAAACGAGGGGAAGAGGACGGCGCTTGCACCTGTAAAAAGGGTCCCATGCAATCCGACCCCCAGGCCATGCATATGGAAGAGGGGCAGAGACAGCAGGAGGCGGTCCGCTTCCGTCCACTTCCATGCTAGGCGGAGGGCTTCGGCGCTGGCGAGACAATTCGCATGGGAGAGCACAGCGCCTTTGGGGTGGCCGGTCGTGCCGGACGTATAACAAATGAGCGCGGGCGCACCCGGTGGCGCGACATCGAGTTCGGGAATCTTTCCTTCGGGCAATTCGAGCAAAGGAGAGAGGCGATGAATGTCCTGATTGATTTTCGAGATCTGCTCTACCCGCGACGCTTCATCGATGATGGCCGCCCGCGGACGAGCGTCGCCGATCACATGGGAGAGTTCCCGCTCGCCATAGGCCGTGTTGGTCGGAACCACGACAAGTCCCATTCGCAGACAGGCCACATAAGTCGCGACGAGATCGAGCGAACTCTCGGCTGAAACCAGGATTCGGTCGCCAGGGACGAGGCCGAGTGCCGCAAGTCGGCCCGCACGCTTCTGCGAGGCTTCGGCGAGTTCGCCCCGAGACATCCAGCCACGAATGGGGTCATGGAAGGCGCGCGCATCCGGCGAAGCGTCCCAATGGCGCTTCCATGCGCTGCTTAGATTTCCCGCCCCCTGAACACTGGCGTCGAAGACTTCGCCGCGACCAAGGTGTGAATGGATGAAGGGTTTCGCAGTCGTCATCGCGGCAGCCTAGAGCAGGATTGCCGCTCCCGTTCTTGTTTTCGCGGGCCGAGGCGAACCTCGGACCCATGCACCTGGTCAGTGAACCGATCGCCCGGCGAGCGAGTGATCCGCGACCCACCCGGGTCGTGGATGCCAGACGATGGGTCCCTCTCATTGAGTGCCCGGGCCTCGTCGAAAGGGTCCGCGGTCTGCGTTCTCGGCAAATCTAAGGCGCCATTCTTCTGGCCGATCTGATACCCCGTGGGAGCGCGGGAGAAATTTGAAGGAATCGGGAACCGCCGTCGAAGGGATGGGGTCGGACCCTGCAATTGAGACATCGTGTGTTTCTCTCCTTGAATCTCCTTTTAGGTCGTGACAGTAAGAGTGAAGGGCCCGTGCGAATAGAACGCGTACGGGCCCTTTCCTTTTCGCCTTCCAGAGTTCATTTCTCTCGCCGCGCGCGCCAGGCGCGCAAGCGGTCGGCAAGACCGGCTTCGCCGCCGGTCTCGTTCGGTTCGTAATAGCGGCGACCGCTGAGCGCCGAGGGCAGGTTCTCCACCGCGACGAAGGCATCCTCGACATCGTGGGGATACACGTAATTTTCGCCGTACCCGAGTTCCTTCATCAGCCGGGTCGGCGCATTGCGCAGATGCATGGGCACCGGCATCGCTCCGCGACCTTCGAGATCCGAGATCGCTCGATCCAGAGCGACATAGGATGCGTTGCTCTTGGGCGCGCAGGCGAGATAGGTGACGACCTGCGCCAGAGGGATGCGCCCTTCCGGCATGCCGATTCGCTCAACGCTCTGATGGCTGGCCACCGCTAAAGCAAGCGCCTGGGGGTCGGCGTTGCCGACGTCTTCGGAGGCGAAAATCATCAGTCGGCGGGAGACGTAAAGGGCGTCCTCTCCGGCCTCGAGGAGCCGTGCGAGGTAGTGCAGGGCGGCGTCCGGATCACTCGCCCGCAGACTCTTGATCAGCGCCGACACAACGTTGAAATGCTCCTCGCCGTCGCGGTCATGGCGTAGAGCGATCCGTCCACCCGCTTCGCGGACAGTCTCGCGGGAGAGCGGTTCGGCGCGTCTTCCGCTCGAGAGATGAAGTGCCGCGCAGGCCTCGAGGATCCCAAGCGCCCGACGTGCATCGCCCTGGGAAGCCAGAATCAGCGCCTCTCTCGCCTGCGTGCTGAGCTCCAGATTCGAAGCGCCCAGTCCGCGTTCGGAATCCGAAAGCGCACGGTCGAGAACGCGTCCTATCGATTCCGCCCCGAGCGCCTCGAGCGTAATGACTTGGCAGCGGGACAAGAGTGGCGCGATCACGCTGAAGGACGGGTTTTCCGTCGTCGCGCCAATCAGTGTCACCACACCCGCTTCGACGTGGGGTAGAAGAGCGTCCTGTTGCGCCTTGTTCAGGCGATGAATCTCGTCGATGAAGAGCAGAGTACGAAGCTGGGTTCGCCGTGCGGCCTCGACGGCCTTGCGAATCTCTGCGACCCCGGCTGTCACCGCAGACAGCGGAGTCAGCCGAGCGTTCTGCATCTCACCGAGGATCCAGGCAAGCGTTGTCTTTCCGCTGCCTGGGGGTCCCCAGAGCAAAAGCGAGGGCAGAGCGCCCTGGGTAACCAGGGTATGTAGGGGGCGGCCTGGAGCGAGCTGCGCTTCGTGGCCGACGAGGTCTTCGAGGCTTTGTGGGCGCATACGTTCAGCGAGTGGCGCATGGGGTTCGAGTCGTCGCTGGGTCCGCTCCGGGAATAGGTCGAGGGTCTCGTCAGGGCTCATGCCGCGAGCTTAGCCCCGATTCCAGCACGGCATGGGCGGACGTTGCGGAGCATCCAAACGCTTCACTCCGATTCCCGGCGCGTGCGCCGATGACGCCGGACTTCGCCCTTGAGTCCGCGGTCCTGAAACGGGATCATCAACCGAAGCCCTGATCCTGGGGTTGGGGTGGGTAGACTCGATGATCGAAGTGTTGCGGATCGACAATTTGGCCCTGGTCGAGTCCGTGGAATTGGAATTTTCTTCGGGTTTGAACGTGTTGACCGGTGAGACCGGCACGGGCAAGTCCATCGTCTTGTCGGCGTTGGCGCTGTTGGCGGGTGGGCGCGCGGCGGCTGAGAGTCTTCGCAGCGGCGCGGAAGAGGGCGCGGTGGAAGCTCTCTTTCGAATGGATGGCCATGAAGACGTGGCGCGGGAACTGATCGAACGAGGTCTTTCCAGCTCGGATGCGAGTGGCGATGAAGAGAGCTCGCCCGAGTTGATCGTTCGTCGCACGCTGCATGCGAACGGTCGCAGTCGCGCACGAGTCGGTGGTCAGCTCGTACCCGTTTCGACTCTGGTTGAACTCTTTGGTGGTCAACTCGAAATTTCCAGTCAGCATGGTTCGCAGGCGCTTCGCAATGCTTCGGTGCATGGGCTGGCCCTCGATGCATTCGCGGGCAAGACGAGTCTGCGTGAAATCGTGGCGCGGGAAGTCACGAGAGTCGTCGGTCTCGACGAAGAGATTGCTGAGCTGCGCGCGGCGGAAGAGGAGCGCGCTAGGCGTCTCGACTTTTTGCAGTATCAGCAGAGTGAACTCGAGAACGAAGAACTCGATGCGGAAGGGATTGCTTCGCTCGAGGCCGAGCATCGACGACTGACCCATGCTGAACGATTGGCGGAGGAGATGGCTCGCGTCAGCGCTGCATTGGGGGGAATCGATGCCGGTCCGGAGAACGAGTCGGCGGAAAGTGCAATTGCGACCGCACGGCGCGCGCTCACTACTGCGATGCGAATGGATCCTTCGCTCGAGGATCTCGAAGTGCGTCTCGGGGCTCTCGAATCGGAGTTGCTTGATTTGGCAGCGACCGCGTCGGATTATCTGGGCGAGCTCGAAATCGATCCGCGCCGACTCGCCGAGGTCGAAGAAAAAATTGGTGGGCTCGAAAAGCTGCGCAGGAAATACGGCCAGAGCATCGAGGAAATGCTTTCCCATCGCGACGATGTTGCTCGTGAGATCGAGGCCTTGACCGGGGCCGATGACCGAATTCGTTTATTGGAAGCGGAACGGAGTAAGGCCGTCGATTTGGCGAACGATGCATCGGCTCGTCTTTCGACGGCCCGCGCGCGCGCCGCGAAGAAGCTTGCCAAGGCGGTGCAGTCGGAGCTTTCGGATCTCGCAATGCAGGGCGCGCGCTTCGTGGTTTCGCTCGAGAAACTCACAATGGATGGCCGGCCAACGGGGCTCGAGACGGGGATCGGTGGGCGAGAGCGCCCCGAGTTTCATTTTTCTGCGAACGAGGGCGAGGCTCCGCGCCCGATTCAGAAAGTGGCTTCAGGCGGCGAGTTGTCACGACTCTTTTTGGCGATCAAGAATTCTCTGCGTCGGGCTAGCCGGAATATGGTGATCGTCTTTGACGAAGTGGACGCCGGGATCGGTGGTGCGGTGGCGGAACGCGTGGGGCGCGTCCTCGCGGAGCTCGCGACAGAGCACCAGGTTCTCTGCATCACGCATCTTCCCCAGATTGCTGCCTTCGCAGATCGGCATTTCGTGGTTCGGAAAACCACTCGGGCTGGGCGAACGCGAACCCAGGTCGATCGGGTCGAGGGGGATCTGCGAGTCGACGAATTGGCTCGCATGGCCGGCGGCGAAGAGGTGACCGAGGTCACGCGCGAACATGCGCGCTCGCTTCTCAATCCTTGACCGGGATGTTTTGCCCCCAGAAGCACTGAGACGCCCAGAAAGCTCGAGGGGTCGCGGTCAAGAACGAGCGCCAGAACGCCGATGAGATCTGTGAATCAAGCGGATTTAAACAAGGCCCATGGTGAATCAATCAGCAGAAAACGAGGCGATCGGGACCCGACTTAGACCCCCGCCGGGAGCGTCCGCGATGGTCCTGTCGGGCTTCTACGAGGGCCTCGAAATTTCGTTGGATCGCGATCGGATCGTGATCGGTCGAGGCCGAAATGCGGACCTGGCACTCGCAGAGGTCACGATTTCACGAGCGCACGCGGCCGTTGGATTCGATGTCGATGGTTTCTTCGTTGAGGATCTGGACAGCACCAACGGCACGCTCGTCAATGGCGCGTCGATCAAGCGGCATATGTTGAAACATGATGATGAGATTCAGATGGGCAAACTACGTATTGGAGTGACGCTGCCGGCCTAATGGCCAAGCGGTGTGGACGCTCTTCGTTCTCGAAGAGTGAATGTCAATTGCAGGCTTCTGGCCGAATGCTGGAGACGGATAATCGATGGATTCGTATACGCTCATCTGGGTTCGAGACGCGCGCTCACGGCCGGTGCAGTTCGCGATTCCGAAGTATCGCGTGAAGCAGGCTGGGATCGCCGCCGCGGTGGTGATGCTGATCGGGTTGGTCGGGACCTGGGATTACTGGCGACTTCGCGCAGATAATGCCGAGCTTGCAGAACTTCGTGTTGAGGCATTCGAGCAGCGTGAGCAGATTACGCTCTTTACCAATCGACTCGAAGAGGTCGGGCAACAGCTGACGCGAGTGATGGATCTCGAACGGAAGGTCCGCATCATCGCGAATTTGCCTGGGACCGCCGGTGTGGGCGGCGACGATCTGGCTGAGCTCGCGCCGCACGTCGAAGGTGAAGTCGCACTGCCGGTGGGTGTGCCCATTGGTATGGGTGCGGACGATTCGTCCGGCTTCGAATCGAGGAATCGACGTGGCGGCCAGGGGGGTGGTGGGCCTCTTCCGGAATTTGGCTCGTCATCCGCGCATGATGTGTTCTTCGAGTCACTCGATCATCGAGCAGTCGAACTGGGCGACGGCGCATCAGCACGGGCCGACTCTCTCGAAGTCTTGCTTGGGCAGCTCGATGACAAGCGGCAGAGGCTCGTTTCGAGTCCTTCTATCTGGCCTTCCAAGGGCTGGCTGACTTCGCGCTTCGGTGCGCGGGTCTCACCGTTTACGGGTCTCCGACAGCATCACAGTGGAATTGATATTGCCGCCGCCGACGGCACGCCGATTCACGCCCCGGCGCGGGGGCGCGTGATCTTTGCGGGTCGAAAGGGGCCGCTGGGAAATGCTTTGGTTCTCGACCACGGCTTCGGAGTGAAGACGGTCTACGGTCATACGAAGGAAATCCTGGTCAAAACCGGGGACACCGTCGAGCGCGGTGACCGAATCGCGCTGATCGGCAGTAGTGGCCGAAGTACGGGCCCGCACCTCCACTACGTCGTTGAAGTGAAGGGCAAGACGCGCAATCCCCTCGACTATATATTTGATTGAACGTGCGGGAAGCGGCGAATTGCTGCGGCAGATCAGATGCTTGGTGATTGGAACGGCCCGGAGTTCGGGTGAGTCAATTTGCCGGTGGGGGACGCCTCTCCTACCCTGCGGCCGCACCCAAACACTATTTTCTAAAAGCCCAGCAACCCTTATACCGTTCTCGGTCGGGATCGGATCGGCTTGATGCAACGCATTCTGAGTAAAGTCTTCGGGACCAGTAACGATCGGGCCGTCAAGCGCCTGCTTCCGCTCGTCGAGCAGGTGAATGCGTTCGAGCCGTCGCTCGTACGACTTTCGGATGCCGATCTTCGAGGCCGAACGACGGATTTCCGCCAGCGACTGGGCAACGGCGAAGAACTCGATGCCCTGCTCCCCGAAGCCTTTGCGACGGTCCGTGAAGCCGCCAAGCGAGCGCTCGGTCAGCGACCCTACGATGTTCAACTGATCGGCGGAATCATGCTCCACCAGGGGCGGATCGCCGAGATGAAGACCGGCGAGGGGAAGACTCTCGTTGCGACGCTCCCCTCCTACCTGAACGGTTTAACTGGTCGGGGCGTCCATGTCGTGACGGTCAACGACTTCCTTGCGAGTCGCGATGCCGAATGGATGGGCCAGCTTCATCGCTTCCTGGGTCTCGAGGTGGGCGCGATCGTTCATGGCCTCACAGACGTCGAACGCCAGGCGGCCTACGGCTCGGATGTCACCTACTGCACCAACAATGAACTCGGTTTCGACTATCTCCGAGACAACATGAAATTCTCCCTCGAAGCGTGCGTTCAGCGAGAGCTGCATTTCGCGATCGTCGACGAGGTGGACTCGATTCTGATCGACGAGGCGCGTACACCACTCATCATTTCCGGCCCATCGGAGCAGAACACCCAGATCTATACGATCGCGAACCGTCTGATCCCATCTCTCAAGATGGGAGCCGCCGCCGAACCCTCCAAGGGCATCGAGGAGTCGGGGGATTTCTGGATCGACGAGAAGGCCCATTCCGCCACGTTTACCGATGAGGGCATGCACAAGGTCGAGGGCATGCTTCGGGTCGACAATCTCTATGACCCCGGAATGCTTCCCGTTCTGCACGCCATGCAGCAGGCCTTGATGGCTCATTCGCTCAAGCGAATCGACGTTGATTACGTCGTTCGAGTCGGCGACGACAAGAAGAAGGAAGTCGTCATCGTCGACGAGCATACGGGTCGGCTGATGCCCGGTCGTCGCTGGTCCGACGGTCTGCACCAGGCCGTCGAAGCGAAAGAAGGCATTACGGTTCGTAGCGAGAATCAGACGCTGGCTTCGATCACCTTCCAGAATTATTTCCGAATGTACGAGAAGCTCTCCGGTATGACCGGCACCGCGGATACGGAAGCCGAAGAGTTTGGACAGATCTACAACCTCGACGTTTCGCTAATCCCGACCAACCGACCGCTGATTCGAGACGACTCGGCAGATGTGGTGTTCAAGACGAAGAAGGAAAAGTTCAACGCCACAGTCGATGAACTTCGCGAACGACATGAGGCGGGTCAGCCGGTGCTCGTTGGAACGATCTCGATCGCAACTTCTGAGATGCTTTCGAAGAAGCTCAAGAAGGTTGGCCTCAAGCACACTGTGTTGAATGCCAAGAAGCACGAGAGTGAATCCGAGATCGTGGCTCAGGCGGGTCGCAAGGGTGCGATTACAATTTCGACGAATATGGCGGGTCGTGGTACGGACATCCTGCTCGGTGGCAATGCCGAACAGATGGCGCTCGCTAAATGTGGATACGACAAGGAGCACGAAAACTTCGAAGCGCTCCACGCAAAGTTCGAGTCCGAGTGTGAGACCGAACGCAAGGAAGTTCTCGAAGCCGGTGGGCTGCATATTCTTGGCACGGAGCGGCACGAGAGTCGACGAATCGACAACCAGCTTCGCGGGCGTTCCGGGCGTCAGGGGGATCCGGGTTCGAGCCAATTTTTCTTGTCCCTCGAAGACGATCTGCTCCGCATCTTCGAAGCGGATCGTGTGGCGCAGTGGTGGGACCGTGTCGGTGTGGAAGAGGGCGAAGCGATTGAGAATCGCATGCTCACGCGAGTCATCGAGGGTGCCCAGAAGAAGGTCGAAGGCCGAAACTTCGACGTTCGGAAACATCTGCTCGATTACGACAACGTGATGAACAAGCAGCGGCAGGCCTTTTATGCCCGGCGTTTTTCTGCGATGTCCGCGGATGAAACGTCCGTGCGAGAGGAACTCGAAGCTTGTCTCGAAGGTTATGTCGCCAATCTGCTCGAGCAGACATGGCCGCAGCGGGGAGACCCGGAGGACGACGACCTCGTCGAGATGGCGCATTCACTCGAAGCTCACTTCGGCCTCGCCTTCTCGATCGAAGAAGCGCCTTTTCGAACGGATGATTCGAAGCGTCATGGGGAGAAGGACGAGTTGGGGCATGCGATCCTCGCTCGCTTGCGAACCGCGCTCGAAGCCAAGGAAGAAGAGGGGCGCGAACTCAAGGAAGAGACCTACGCCTCGCTCGAGAATTATCCGACGTACAACTCGATTACCCGTGATATCCAACTCCAGATTCTCGACTCACAATGGAAGGCCCATCTACACACGATGGACGCGCTTCGCGAGTCGATTAATCTGCGTGGATACGCGCAGCGCGATCCGAAGATCGAATATCAGCGAGAAGGTTTCGGTCTCTTTGGGGAGATGGAGCAGCGAATTGACGATTCGTTTGCGGAGTTCGTCTTCAAGTTCGGCTATCCGCGACCGGGTACGGGACCACAGGCGGCTGCGCGACGTGTTGATCGTGGGGCCCCATCCGGCGCGGGCGCACGTGCCGGTCAGCCGGGCTCGACGGCTGGCCAACCGCTGTCGGGGGCGGCAGCCGGTGGTACCGCTGAGGCTTCAGGCGCGACGCCGGCGACTGGCAAGGTCGGCCGAAACGATCCGTGCACCTGCGGCAGCGGCAAGAAATACAAGAAATGTTGCGGAGCTTGATCGGTCGATGAAGGTCCGACGAGTATGCTTGCCCGTGGCTGGTTTCCGGGCGGCTGGAATTCATGCGGGCATCAAGAGCTCTGCGATGGATCTAGCGTTGATCGCAGCGGACGAACCGGTTGCAACGGCTGCCGTCTTTACTCAGTCAACAGTTGTCGGTGCGCCGGTCGAGGTCTCCCGTTCGCGGGTGCGGGCCGGCCGAATTCGTGGCGTAGTCATCAACAGCGGAATTGCGAATGTCGCCATGGGTCAGCGCGGACTTCGCGATGCGCGGAAGATGTCGGCGATGGCCGCGGATGCACTCGAGTGTCGCGAAGATGAAATGTTAGTCGCATCGACCGGCGTGATCGGTGAGCCGCTTCCCATGGATGTGCTGAAGAAGGGCATCCCCAGAGTCGCTGCGGCATTGGCTGCCGACGGTTTCGCAAATGCGGCTGAGGCCATTCGCACGACAGACACCCATGCGAAAGTCGCGTCGACCCGGGTGCGGCTCAGTGGCACAGGTGGAAAGCCAATCACGATCGTTGGGATGGCGAAAGGCTCGGGGATGATCGAGCCCAACATGGCGACGATGCTCTCTTTTCTCGTGACGGATGCGCGTGTATCTCCGGCGCTTCTGCGGAGCATCCTCCGCCGAGTCGTGGACGCGACGTATAACCGACTCAGCATCGACGGTGAGGGATCGACCAGCGACACCGTCGTGCTCATGGCCAATGGCCGAGCCAGCGATAAGGCCCTGCGATCGGGCAGTCCGGCGGCCAAACAGTTCGAGAAGGCGCTGCGCGCGGTCTGTGAGGATCTCGTTCGGCAGCTTGCCCGAGACGGGGAGGGGGCGACGCGGCTTATCACTGTCGAAATCGACGGCGCGCGCTCATCTGCTGAGGCCGACCGAGCCGCGCGGCGAATCGGAAATTCTCTGTTGGTCAAGACTGCGATTTTTGGCGGAGACCCGAACTGGGGCCGAATCATGCAAACGATCGGCGCGGGTGGCGTCGCCTGGAATCCAGATCGAACCCGAGTTCGCGTAGGCGGCGTCGCGGTCTTCTCGCGCGGGCAGTCCGCGGGCTCCGCGGCGAGGAAGAGGGCGGAAAAGGCGATGAGGGCGGAGGAGATCCTGATTCAGGTCGATCTCGCTCGGGGGCGCGGATCCGCCCGGCTCTTCACCTGTGACCTCAGCTACGACTACGTGAAAATCAACGCGGAATACACGACCTAGTCGTGAGGGGAAGCCTATCCTGAAGCCAGTGAAGTGCGCATCGGGGAGGTCAACCCAGACGGATCCAGGATGTCTGGGAAATACCCGTAGACCAATGGTCGCGCGCACCGGATTCTGCTAAACACCCGCCAAATCACACGTTCCGAGTCACCCCGGCGGTGCCTCACGCGGATCGGATGAGCGACACTTGCCCCAGTTGGATTCACCGGCTGGGGTTCTGAGACGGCCTAGTCGGCCTTCAATGTGTCATTTTCCGAGTGCGTCAGGTCGGGGGTTGGACGACCCGGAGCGGAGGCATAACCGCAAAAGGAGAATTCCATGTCTGATTCACCGGCCACTTCCGAGGCCGCAGCAACACCTGCCCCACCCGCAGCTTCCCCAGGCGCGAGCGCTGGAAGCGAGAAGAAGAGCGAGACCGGCGAAGCTCTGAAAGAACAAGATCTATCGATCCGCTCATTGCTCGAAGCGGGCGTGCATTTCGGTCATCAGCCCGGGCGCTGGAACCCGCTGATGAAGCCCTTCATTTTTGGCGAGCGAAACGGCACGCATATCCTCGACCTCGACCAGACGCTGCCGATGCTGAAAGACGCACTCGACTTTTTACGCGAAACAACGGCAGCCGGGGGGACGGTGCTCTTCGTCGGCACGAAGCGCCAGGCTGCTGGCCCGATCATGATGGAGGCCAAGCGAGCAGGTCAGTACTACATCAACAACCGCTGGCTCGGCGGCATGCTGACCAACTGGAAGACGGTCAAGAAGTCGATCGACCGATACAACCAATACATCGAGATCCTGGGTTCCGAGGAAAAGCGCGCAGAGCTGTCGAAGAAGGAACTGGCGAGCATGACCCGCCAGGTCGAGAAGTACGACAAGTCGCTCGCCGGGATCCGATCGATGCAGCGTCCACCCGACGCAATTTTCATCATCGACGTTGGCAAGGAAGCAATTGCTGTCTCCGAAGGGAGTCGGCTGCACATCCCGATTATCGGAGTCGTCGACACGAATTGCAGTCCCAGTAAGATCGATTTCGTCGTGCCCGGCAACGATGACGCCATCCGGTCCATCGACCTCTTCTGCACCGCCGCAGCCAACGCTTGTCGCGAAGGCTTCGAGAAGCATCAAGCCGAACTGGTTGCGCAGAAGAAGGATGCACCCGAGAGGGCCAAGTCGAAATCTGATTCGGCACCCAAGACCGGCCGTCGCGTCGTTGAGATCAAGCAGCAGCCGCGTCGCGGACGTGGTCAGGGCGCAGCCGGTGGCGGCAAGCCCTATTCGGCAGGCGGCGCCAAATCCACTGGCGGTGCCAAGTCCACCGGCGGTGCCGAGGGCGTAGACGCCAAACCAAAGGCATCGGCTCCGGCCGCCACAGAGAGTACGCCCGCAGCCGCCGAGGCCGTCGTCGCAACACCAGCTGCGGTTACGCCGACGGTGAACGCAGAGGGCGAGAACAAAGGATGAGCATTTCAGCAAAAGATGTGAAGGCGCTCCGAGATTCAACGGGCGCGGGAATGATGGACTGCAAGCGCTCGCTCACGGATGCGGACGGTAATGTCGAACGCGCGATGGAGTTGCTTCGCGAGCGTGGCCTGGCCAAGGCCGGGAAGCGCGCCGGACGTGAGACCAGTGAGGGTGCAGTCGTTTTTTCGACTGACGGCGGGCGTGGCGTGCTGATCGAGCTCGGTTGCGAGACCGACTTCGTCGCGAAGACCCCAGACTTCCAAGGCCTCGCCTCGAATATCGCAAACGCGATTCTCGGTCTGGCCGGACAAGCGGATCTTGATGCCGCTTTGGCTGCCCCTATGGCCGGCGAAACTGTGGGGGACGCCGTAACGGCGGCCGTTGCGAAGATGGGCGAGAACATTCAGTTGAAACGGGTCGGAAGTGTTGACGTGAAGGGCCTGACCGGAGGCTATGTCCATGGTGGCGGAACGCTCGGTGTTCTTCTCGCGGTTGAGACGGACGCTTCGGGAGACGCTGTCGCCGATGTTCTCAAGGACATTGCCATGCATGTCGCGGCTCATGATCCCACGCCAATCGCCATTGATCGCGATGGGATGCCGGCGGCAGAAGTCGAGAAGGAGCGAGCCTTCTTGACCACGCAGGCCAAAGAGAGCGGGAAGCCTGACGGTGTCATCGAGAAAATGGTCGATGGGCGAATCAACAAGTTCTTTGCGGAGAATTGTCTGGTCGAGCAGAAGTTCGTCAAGGACCCCGACAAGAGTGTGCGAGATCTTCTCGCCGAGGCGTCGAAGACGCTTGGCAGCGAGATCAAGGTTGCCCACTTCGTGCGGTTCAAGTTGGG
Organism: Myxococcales bacterium; assembly: GCA_012959805.1. GTDB lineage: Bacteria > Myxococcota_A > UBA9160 > UBA9160 > UBA4427 > UBA4427. The sequence goes on from DUCN01000056.1 coordinate 98,586, forward strand.
AGAAGCGGTCTGACCGTCACGCGAAAGAGGCGATGTCGATTGGCCGGAATCGGGTGACCGATGCTTTTCCGTGTTTGGGGGTCGAGCTTCGAACACTCCGAATTAATGGTTCAATCGAGATCCCCGCGGTCATCCGGGAAGGTCGAATCCTTCGCAGGATGACGTCGGCCGCCCGAGCGCCGATATCTGCTCCTCCGAGGCTCCAACGGATCGATCCCGCGTTTCCCCCCGCCGACCCCGTGAGCGGGAAGAGTCGCGCTTGGCGGAACCGAATAGGTGTCTCACGCCGATCCGTTTCGCCGTCGATTGATTCCTGCGCGATACTGACGAAGGGAGCGTCTCGGACGACATCGGGGAATCGAACCGGCCGGCCATACTCGGACACTTACCCTGACTGATGCGAGGATCCCCGCTAGGACCCACACTGTGACCCAAGAGCTGTGACCCAAGAGCTGTGACCCAAGAACTGCGACCCAATCACTCTAGACCCAACTTCGGGGACCCAACTGAGGGAGATTTTGGATGGCGAATGAAGAAGACGTAGCCGCGGTCATCGACGAGGGACGAGAGTCGATGGACAAGGCGATCGAGCGATTCGGCAAGGAGTTGACCAAGATCCGAACCGGTCGGGCGAGCACGACGATTCTGGACGGCATTACGGTCGACTATTTCGACACGCCGACGCCCCTGAATCAATTGGCCACTCTTTCGGTTCCGGATCCGCGAATGATCGTCGTATCCCCCTTCGATAAGTCGGCGATCCCGTCGATCGAGAAGACGATTCATGCGTCGGACCTGGGTCTGTCTCCGAACAACGACGGAAAGGTCATCCGCCTTCAGATTCCGCCGCTGACCGAAGAACGGCGAAAAGTGCTGGTCAAGCAGGTTCGGAAGATCGCCGAGGATCATCGTATTCGAGTTCGAGATGCGCGGCGCGATTGTCTTTCGCTGCTGAAGGATCTCGAGGACGATGGGCTTTCAAAGGACGACCGGCATCGCGCTGAAAAGAAGGTGCAGGATCTGACGGACGAATTCGTCAAGAAGATTGATGCGCAGACGGCTCAGAAAGAAAAGGACGTGCTCGAGGTCTAGTGCCTCGAGATCGAAGAATATTCTAGATGGCGCACTCCGAAATACAGCCAGACTGCGTTCCCCGACATGTTGCCATTATTATGGATGGCAACGGACGCTGGGCTGTCTCTCGCGGTCTTGAGCGAAACGCCGGCCATCGCGAAGGCATCGAATCCGTACGCGAGATCATTCGAGCCTGTCGCGATCATGGCATTGAAATCCTCACGCTCTACGCATTCTCGATCGAGAACTGGAATCGGCCACGCGGCGAAGTCTCCGAACTGATGCGACTTCTCGAGGAATACCTCGAAACCGAGATCGACGAGGTCATGGAGCATGGTGCACGGGTTCGCGTGATTGGCCGAGTCGACCGACTGCCGCCGAGTACACGCCGCGCCGTCGAGCGCGCGATCGCCCGAACGAGTGAAAACACCGGAATGCAGCTGGTCTTTGCGCTTTCCTACGGCGGCCGCACCGAGATCGTCGATGCCGTGCGCCGCCTCTGCCGCGATGCAGAGCAGGGCAAGATCGATCCAGAAGGTTTGGATGAGAAAGGCTTCGAAGCGTACCTCTACGCTCCCGATCTCCCAGACCCCGACCTATTGATTCGAACTGGAGCGGAGCAGCGCGTGTCGAATTTCTTGCTCTGGCAGCTTGCCTACTCCGAGCTGCATCTCTCGGAACGCATGTGGCCGGAATTCAGACGTCCCGAATTTGAGGCGGCTATTCTCGACTACCAACGTCGCGAGCGTCGCTTCGGACTCACGAGCGAGCAAATCCGCGAGGATGAAGACGCATCCGAAGGCGCGGGAACCGACGGCATTTCAAGCCGCCGGGGCCAATCATGAAGCGTCTGGCTATCCTCGGCAGCACCGGAAGTATCGGTGAGCAGACGCTCGACGTTGTTGCCGAGCATCCCGATCAATTCGGTGTTGTGTCGCTGGCAGCCGGTCGTCGTGTCGAACGTTTGATCGAGCAGGCCCGACAATTTCGCCCCCGCGTGGTTTCGGTCTCCGATCCCAAGGAAGTTCCCGATCTCGCAGCGGCGTTAGGCGATGACTTCGAAGTCGTCTCAGGTGATCCCGGACTCATCGCAGCCGCTACCGAGCCATCGGATCTGGTTGTCGCTGGGCTGGTCGGCTCAGTAGGCCTGCAGCCGACCCTTGCAGCGATTCGAGCTGGCCGGGATATCGGCTTGGCCAACAAGGAAGTCATGGTGATGGCGGGGGCACTCGTTTGTCGCGAGGCCGAGGCCCGGGGCGTCCAGATCATTCCGATCGATTCCGAGCACAGCGCGATCTTCCAATGTCTCGCCGGCAATCGCCGGTCTGAAGTCGAGCGGTTGATTTTGACCTGCTCGGGGGGACCCTTTCGAAGCTGGTCGCGGGAGCGGATCGAACAGGCGACTATCGCAGAAGCGTTGGCGCATCCGAATTGGTCGATGGGAGACAAGATCTCGATCGACTCGGCCACGCTGATGAACAAGGGTCTCGAAGTCATCGAAGCACGATGGCTTTTCGACATTCCCGCCGACCGCGTCGATGTTGTGGTGCATCCCCAGTCGATCGTGCATTCACTCGTCGAGTACTGCGATCGCTCGGTCCTGGCGCAGCTCGGGCTTCCGGACATGCGCGTCCCTATCGCCGTTGCGCTGGCGCATCCGGATCGCATCGCTCTTGATCTTCCGCGACTCGATCTCGCAGAACTCGCCCGACTCGATTTCGAAAAGCCCGATCGCGAGCGCTTCCCCTGTCTGGATCTCGCCTATCGGGCGGTCGCGGGAAGCGAGGCCGGTCCCGCCGTCTTGAATGCTGCCAACGAAATAGCGGTTCGTGCATTTCTCGATCAGGAGATCGATTTTCCCAGTATCGCTGTCCTGAACGGGGAGATTCTCGATCTACACCTGAAAGATCATCTAGGTGAACGCGTCGAGAGTCTCGACGAAGTGGTGGCTGCCGATGATTGGGCGCGGAATGCCGCAACAGGTTGGCTCGACTCGCATCCGTTCCTTGCGTCGTCCTCTTCTCCATCATCGTCTGCACCCCCGACTTCGGCGACGGCCAGCTAATGGGCGTGATCAACACGCTCGTCGCGGTGATCCCGATGCTGGGCATTCTGATCGTGGTCCATGAACTCGGACATTTCCTGGTGGCGAAGGCCTGTGGCGTTCGAGTCTTAAAGTTCTCGATCGGATTCGGTGCGCCCATCGGAATCGGTCGCCTACGGCTGCGTTGGGAGCGGGGGGGGACCGAGTACGTGATCGGCTGGATTCCCCTCGGCGGCTTCGTTCGCATTTTGGGCGAGCCGATGTCCGGGGACGAGGAGTTCATGCCTCCGGTCCCCGAGGACGTACGCAGCGACGAGTTCCTCGAGTCCAAGCCCGTGTGGCAGAGGCTGTTGGTGGTATTCGCCGGACCCGCGATGAATCTCCTGTTACCGGTGGTGTGCTTCGTCGGGATCCTCTGGTTCGGCTTTCCGCGCGCGGATGCCGTCGTCGGGATGGTCGAGGCGAAGTCACCGGCGGCGATTGCAGGTCTGCGGGTCGGAGACCGGATCCTTGCAATCGACGGTGAGGCCGCCGAGTTCTGGGACGACGTGGTTGTGCCGATCCGCGAACGCGAGGCGGGTG
>DUCN01000056.1:102451-103125 GCA_012959805.1 Myxococcales bacterium
CGAAGCGCGGTTGGGCGTGCCCCTCGGAGACAGTCCGGCGGCGATGGCGGGACTCCGTTCCGGCGATCTCGTCGTCGCAGTTGCGGAGGAGACGATCGAGGATTGGGATGGGTTGCTGACCGCTCATGCCGAAGCCGCTCGGAGGGCGCGGGAACGGGGCGGTGAATTCGTCACCTGGCACGTCGAGCGCGCGTCGAGCGCGCCGGGAGAGGTGGGTTCCGCCGCGAGTGCCGCGCCCGGGTCGATTGAAGAGTCGTCGCGGGAGGAAATCGAGTTCTCGGTGCTCGCCATCGACGGGTTTCAGCGACTGGGGCTGATGCCAGCCACGATTCTCGTCGCCGAGGTCTCACCCGATCGACCTGCGGCCCTGGCCGGATTGCAGAGAGACGACTTGATCCTCGAGGTCGATGGTGAACCGATTGGCAGCTTCCAGAGTTTCGTTTCGCTCATCCAGACGAGTGCCGGCAGGGAACTGTCGATCACGTATTCACGCTCCGGCCGGGTCGAGAATACGAAGCTGCGGGCCCGTGAGGAAACGGTGACCGGACCCTACGACATCGAGGGGATGGCCGAAGTGCTGCACCGGGCTCTGGGCATGGAGGGCTGGGGGACCCCCTGGGCAGTGAGGGGTTGGGGGACCCCCTGGGCAGCGAGGGGTTGGGGGACGCCCTGGG
>DUCN01000057.1 GCA_012959805.1 Myxococcales bacterium
AAACTACTGGCGCCTCTAAGTCTGAACCTCTGCACATTGTTAGGCCAGTCCGGATGACATCACGTGACCTATTTCAAGACGTCGGAACTCTTTAGTCCGAACCCACCCAGCGCTTTTAACATCGCTAGGTAGTGCGGGCCATTGAAGTGCGCTGCGAGATCGGATTCTCCGGTCCAGCACTCGAAGACCTCGACGCGTCCGGGTGAGTTCAGATCCGCTGTCCAGGTATAGGCCTCGCATCCAGCTTGGGTGAGGGCCCCTGTGATACAGGGCTCGGCGGAGACGAGAGCTTCGTCGCGTCTTTCGGGATCGAGTTCGATGGTGCCGGCAATGATGATCACAATGTTCCTCCTGGATTCGCTCTATTCCCAGTTAGATTTCGGGGTCAGTGGGATAGGGGTTCGAGACGCCACTCATGTCGGGGGGGGCCCATGTAGAGAGGGTGAATGCGGCGGCTTTGGAATAGCCAGCCTCCGGACTTGCCACTGTAACGGTCAAAGTAGATGCCTAGCATCAAAAGACCCGATCCGTTCGACAGGGCGCCATACTCGTTTACATAGAAGCGACCGCTTGCCTCATCGCCTTCGAATTCGATCAAGCCACCACTGGCGATCTGATGGATAATGGTGGCGTCGATCCCGAATGACGCTAGATGGGCCGATGCGATCGGGCGGACCGAGTCCCGAAGGCGCAGCTTCGTGTGACCAGCATGGCCCCGTCATCGGCCACTTCGGCGAATCTAGTTTTTGGATAATTCGGGGCATCGGAACACTGCATTTCTTGATGGTGGTCATGTCTCATAGCCTCGCCTGCCTTCAGTCTCTCGATGCCGAATTGCGCAGGGGCTACTACACATCGCCGCTGGCGTGGATTGACCGTGCTCTTGTTGAGATCCTGATTCAATCGGCGCTCTGAGGGCCGGACACGACGACCACTACAGGATGACTTCAAAGCCTTCGAAATTGGGATGTCCCAGGTAGGTGCCCTCGGGCGCACGGGCATTGGCGTGGGCCTTTCGGAAGCTTTCGGATTGGGTCCACGCGTCGAAGTCCTGTCTTGATTTCCAGATCGTATGTGAGGCGTAGAGCGTGGCTTCTTCGTCTGCGGGTCCCTTGAGAAGCCTGAACTCCACGAATCCGGGCACCTGATCGAGCTGACTGTCTCTGGTTTTCCAGAGTTCTTCGAAGACGGACTCGCGTCCGAGTGCAATGCGAAATCGATTCATGGCAATGAACATGCGGAGACTCCCGAGGACTGCGTTTAGGGTTTGATACGTCGCAAGTAGCCGTTGACGGAATTTGTATCCGGATAGCGCTCTCGGCGGCGATCGGCGATCCAATTATCGTTCGCGGCGAGAAATTCTGCGATGGCTTCGCCTGGTCCGACGGGTGTGTCCTGGACGATCAGGTAGCCACCGACGGGCACGAGTGGCGCATAAGCCTTGAGTTCGGCCGCGACATGTTTTTTTGAATGAAGAGAATCGAGTAGAACCATGACGCGTTTGCCTTTCGCGCGCTGGTGAACCTTCTCCACGACTTCGGGATCGGTCGAGCTTCCGAGGATGAATTCAACTCGGCGTCTCGAGATGGGCAGATTGATGGCGCGCTCGTATTCAGCGATTTCTTCCGCGTGCGGGCTCTCGGTTTCTGTGTTGTTGCCTGTATGGGCTGTGCTGGCGCCCGATACAAAGCCCAATGAAAACAGGGCGAAGAGACCCAGCCAGGAGATCGCGACGAAAGTTTTCATGCAACGATTCTAACACCAAACGGAGGTGATGCTTTCGCGCGAAGGTCCATCCGACGGGCTGTCGTACCGGCTAGTAGTAAACCAGCGAGCGGACTTCGATGCTTTAACGGCAGGACGCATCGGGGGCGGCGCGCGGAGCGTTGAAAGCAGAATGGGCAGTGAAGCAAGCGCGCCCGTCATCGAGAGAGTCGAAGCATTTCAGCAGGATGGCTTCATTGCTCGCCATCCTGAGGAAGAAAGGCCAGCGCTGGGACTCGTTGAATCGGACGGAATACACCTCTCTTTGATGCAGACCAGATTGGTTTCGATGGAGTCTTTGCGCTCGATCGAACGGGCATCAAAGTGGGCCAGCGGGGCTTCGACCATTGGGCCAATCATGGGCTTCCAGATGTTCATCCGCTTCCTCGGCTTTGGTTTCGTGCGTGAAGAGCTCGAAACCCTGGAGGTCCAAGGAGAGTGGAGTGTCTGCTCTCCGCGCATCGTGCATGAGGACGTGGTGTCGATGGATCTCCGTTAAATCTCGTGCTCTTCCTTCACGTGGTTTTGAGAGATCGACTACGGGAGTCGGGGACTCGTAGAGGTGAAGGAACGATTGAGTATGAAGCACGGGGCGCAGCCCGTTGTTAATCCACCGAACGCGGAGATGGGGCGGTATTCTTTAGGCTTCCCGTTCTTCTATATCAAAGAGGCGATGATCTAGGATTTCTAGTCCCGGGGAGAGCCCTCGGACATGATCGCGCGTATCGCACTGGCCAATTCGGGTTCTCTACTGATCGAGCTCATTCAACAGCGCAACGATGCGCCTTCGATGTACCGGAATTTCCTCGCAGCGGGCCCAGGGGCAAGACCTTCAAGGTAATCGCCGATAAGGCACGAACCTGGGATGATTAGAATCTGAGTTCAAGTGACGTTATGTGCTAGTCGCGGGTTAGGCGTGAACTGAATCAGGGCCGACCTAGATCGGATCGAGCACCACGACGGGAATCTGTCGTTCGGTTCTCTTCTGGTAGTCGAGGTAGGGCGGATAGATCTCAGCCATCTTGGCCCAGATTTCTTCGCGTTCGTCACCGGTGACGATTCTTGCGCGGGCCGAGACGGCCTTGGCGCCCACCATGAGTTCGCATTCGGGCTTGGCCTCCAAGTTGAGAAACCAGATCGGGTCGTTTGGCATTCCGCCTTTCGAAGCGATGATGATGTAGCTCTCACCATGATTGCCGTAGATGAGGGGCAGGGCGCGGGGCGCTCCCGATTTGCGTCCGGTCGTGGTGAGCAGGAGTGTCGGTAGAGGGCCGCCAGTGCCTCCCGCTGCGGAAGAGTCCCACATGTGGGCTTTCTCGGGGTCCGATCTGTAGAGGGCTATATGATCGGCGATCCAGGGAATTGCTGAGAAATCAGCCATGGGAATGTCCTTTCTGAAAGCGAGTACTTGGTTTCCGGGGCAGCTGGATGATGCATCGGCTCGGATCCAAACGCCAATCATCTCTCGAGATGGCAATGTCTGACGGGACGGTTTGGTCTTGAGGCGTTGTTTCGAGTCGTTTAGCCTTACAGCCAGTTCCACTGAGGAGCCAAGTGAGCGGGTTGTACGGAGGGCATGATGAATCGACTTCTGATTTCTAGGTTATCCGTGGGTTTGGCGATCTGCATCCTACTCACATCCCCGGTCGCGGTGGCGCTGAGTCCCAGCGGTCAGGACGAACCGGACCAGCCGGAGGCGCTCGACCGATTGAACGGGAGGTGGAAGCTCGATTGGAATCAGTCCGACTCCCTTGGACCCGCGATGAAAGCGCTCGAGGTACCATGGCTGGTGCGGCAGATGGCCGGCGTCATCGCGATTCAGATTGCGATCGAGGTGGCCCCCGACGATTGCGAAACCTGCAGTCCGAGTCTTCGCATCCGGAGCAAGAATCCGATTAAGAATACGTCCCGCGTCGTAACGCTCGATGGGGTCGCTCGGCCCTTTACCGACGTCATGGGAAACGATTCGATGGACCTATTTTCCTGGCATCCCCAGTTTGGAATGCAGATGGTGCGAGAGAGAGTGCTCAATAGCGGGAAGTCCGCGAAGATTCTCGAGCGTCGTACCGTGACGGATGACCTCTCCACCATGATTTCGACGATGACGGTTTGGGTCGAGGGTGAGGAGCGCGCCTCCGTTCGCAGGATCCTTTCAAAGGTTGATCACTGATCCATGATCCCGATCATTCGCGGATGACCGCCTAAGATTCACCGACCAACTAACGCAGCTGGCGATCGAAGATTTCGAATATACGGCGCCAGACGTCCTCTGCGGCCTCTTTGTGATAAGGGGCTCCGCGCTCGGGAAAGCAGAAGCCGTGCTGGGTCCCCGGGTACGTCTTGATCTCGTGGGTCACCGAAGACGTTTCCAGTGCTTGACTGAGACTTGGGACGACATCGTCGGAGACGTATTCGTCATCTTCGGCAAAGGCGAAAAATACTTCACCTTTGAGCTGTCTGGCTAGGCGGTGTGGCGTGTCGGGTTTGTCGCTGACTATGCCAACTCCATAACAGGAGATGGCAGCTCGGAAATCCTCGGTGAAAGTTCCGGCCACGGACATGATGTATTGACCGCTCATGCAGTAACCGAGGCATCCCTTTGGTCCACTCGCCGCCAGGGGTTCAGCTTTGACGGCTTCGAGCAGCGCATCGGTATCGGATAGGACCAGCGCATTGGACAGGCTTCGCATATGGCCAAACATTTCTCGCCCCTGTTCCGCAGTCATCTTGGCAAGATCAAACCGGATCCGTCCCGCGCGGTAATAGAGGTCGGGCAACACGCAGCAATACCCTTCGGCGGCGATGCGTCGTGCGAATTCATAGAGCTCTTCGCGGATTCCCGGCGCATCCATGTAGATGATGACGACGGGCAGCGCCTTTTTTCCATCGGGATGGGCAAGGAAGGTCTCCATTTCGCCGTCTGCTGTCTCGACCTGTATGAATTTCTCGCTCATCTTTACTCTCCCGGGAAACCTTCAAAATGGGGCTCGGCGATGATGATACGTTGCCTAAGCGAATTATGGGAGCGCTTTTTTGGAGAGACGCTCGGGGCTGGGGAGTCACAGGGTGCGCGCGTTTCGATGTAGCATTAGATCGGATAGACTGGTCATTGACCGGCGCTCTGAGCGATTGCTAGCGGGCGCGGACATAAGGGGGCGGCAGTATGCGCATCTCAAGCGGCTCAAAATGGATGATAAATTTCTTCCTGGCGGCTTTGTTCGCGTCGGGCTGTGCGAAGCCGGTGCCCTACGTGACGAATGTCATTGTGGATGTGGATGTTCGGGGCTGCTCGCCGGAAACGGTCGGTCCGATCGGTGGCATGGACGTGGCCATCATCATCGACACTTCTCAGTCCACGCGACGCCCCTCTGGAATCGATGTCAATCGTGATGGAAAGATCCCTGCCTTCCGTGGAAACTCGACGGCTGAACGAGGTGATTCACGGCTTGCCGCCCAAATCGCTGCACTTAGACCGCTCGTCCAATCAGCCGCCGGTCGTGATATTCGTTTCTCCGTCGTGACCTACTCCGGCGCCAGCGGAGTTCGTACGACCGGAAAGTCCGCCAATTCCGGAACCTCAAGTGAAACTCGGACTCGTGCGAAACTGACGAAAGATACGCTGCATCTCAATCGGGTCTTCGACGAGGTGCTTTCCCGCGGCAGCAACGGCACAACCGTTTTCTTCGCTGGGATGCAGCAGGGCGCGCGCTCGCTGCTGGCCAGCCGAGTCGGAGGGCGTCGCCGAATTGCCCTGTTCTTGTCCGACGATTCTCGTCCCACCAGCATTGTCGCGGACACCTCGCTTCTGCCAGGGAACCCCGCTGTGCGGAGTGCTGCTGATCCAAGAATGAAGAAGGTGGCCATATTGGCCAGACAACAGAAAATTGTTTTTCACACCTTCGGCCTGTCTCCGAACTCGAGGACTTGGCGTCATCACGCCCTCGGCCAAATTGCCGGCGCCACCGGCGGTAATTTCCATGCTGTCGAAGATGCGAATTCATTCTACTGCCATCTCGCGGCCGCCCTCTCACCAGCGAATTCAACGAGTACGATCGAACGTGCGTTCGCGCGAGCCGGGCGAAGTACGACCGTTGCTGTGATCGATTAGCGGCTCCGAATACGAGTCGGCCTTCGGCGATCTTAGGTTTCGACGTGGCTGTTCTTGGGCCTTTCGGAGTCGAATGCGGATTCGTTGGCTTTTCACTTGCGCCGCCCGCGAATTCGCGGATGCTTCCCGGCCGATCTGTCGACGGAGAAGGCATTGTCCGAAATTATCCTGATCAATTTGACTGGTGCGGATCGCCCCGGAATCACGCGCGATCTCAGTGCAATTCTCGCTCGTCATGATCTGCGAGTTCTGGATATTGGGCAGGCCGTCATTCATGACACGCTGACGCTCGGGCTCCTGGTCGAGCTACCCCCTGAGTCTGAGTCGCATCCAGTCCTGAAGGATGTTCTCTTTCGGGCACACGAATGGAATCTTCAGGTCCGGTTTACGCCCATCGGTCTAGAGGAATACGAGAATTGGGTCGCCGCTCAAGGCCAGCCCCGACATATCATGACGCTGATCGGTGAGAAACTGACGGCGCGCCAGCTCGAGTTGATCGGTGACCTTGCAACCCGCCGGGGTCTGAACATCGACAATATCAAGCGACTTTCGGGTCGAGTGTCCCTGGAGCATGAGGGCGAGATGCTGCGGTCTTGCGTGGAATTGTCCCTGCGCGGGACTCCCGATGACGCATCGGGTTTGCGCGGAGAATTGCTCGGTCTGGCTCAGACCCTCGATGTAGATATCGCCTTTCAGGTGGACGATGTCTATCGGCGTAATCGCCGGCTCGTGGCCTTTGACATGGATTCGACCTTGATTCAGACGGAAGTGATCAATGATCTCGCTGTCGCTGCAGGCGTGGGTGCTGAAGTTTCGGCGATCACTGAAGCGGCGATGAATGGCGAACTCGATTTCAAGCAGAGTTTGATTCAACGCGTTTCTCTCCTCGAAGGTCTGGACGAGAGTGTGCTCAGCGAAATCGCTGACAATCTACCGCTGACGTGGGGGGCGGAGCGGTTGATCCGAACGCTTCGGAGTCTGGGATACCGGACGGCGATTCTATCCGGCGGATTCAGCTTCGCCGGGGAGGTGCTTGGGCGTCGACTGGGGATCGATTTCGTTTTTGCAAATGAACTCGAAATCGAGAACCGACGATTGACCGGAAGAGTCTGCGGTGAGATCGTCGATGGGGCGCGCAAGGCGGCCCTCTTGAGACAGCTCGCCGAACAGGAGGGGCTGCGTCTGGCCCAGACGATCGCAGTGGGCGACGGCGCGAATGATCTACCGATGCTCGATGCAGCGGGTCTTGGCATCGCATTTCATGCAAAGCCAAAGGTGCGCGCTTCCGCGGAACAGGTGATCTCGAATCTGGGTCTCGATGGCATTCTGTACCTGATCGGAATGAGTGATCGCGAGGTTCAGCAGGCCTGATCCTCTTAGTCGACGATGCAGAGCCTCACAGAACCTGCGAGGATCTCGCGTCCATGTCGATTCGAGTCAACGCACCTCCTCCCGATCCCTCGCCTCAGGGTGGGCAAGGAAATCGACGGGGTTGGCGGCGTGCAACGGAATCCTTGGCGATGCCCGAATTCCGCCGCGTCTTCACCAGCAATATTCTCTTCTTCATGGCCATGAGTGGGCAGAGCCTTGTTCGGCCGTGGCTGGCATTCGAATTAACGCAGAGCCCCCTTGCCCTTGGCGTAGTGAGCGCCGCAGTAGCCGTTCCGATGTTGCTGCTCGCTCCCTTCGGCGGTGTCCTCGCTGACCGGATGGAACGCCGAAATCTCATCGTCTGGGCGCAGGCCCTGGCCATTTTCAGCGAACTCATCATTCTCAGCTTATTGCTCAGCGGCCAATTGCAATTCTGGCACCTCGTAATGAGCGCGGGCATGATGGGATGCGCCTTTCCTCTCATCATGCCGGCCCGACAGGCCATCGTCGTGACTCTCGTTGGCAGGCACGGTCTGGCTTCAGCGGTGGCGCTCAATATGTCCGGTGTGAACATGACCCGCGTCCTGGGGCCGGCGATCGCCGGTTTCATGATTCCCCTCGTTGCGATCGAGGGCGTCTACACGATGAATCTCAGCCTCTACGTCCTGGCGTTGTTGGTGATGACTCGGGTTCAGCGCGTGCCGCCACCACTCGAGGCGAAGGCCGCCTCGATCAGCGAAAATCTGGTCGAAGGCTTTCGTTATGTCTGGTCGAATCGACTGGTGCTCATCTTGTTGGTGTACGGCCTCGTGCCGCTCTTTCTAGCGATGCCCTTTCAGGCGCTGCTCGTCGTTTTCGCAAAGGACGTCTGGCACGTCGGGTCAGTGGGTCTCGGTATCCTGAACGCAGTGGCCGGAATCGGAGCCGTCGCGGGTTCGGCCTACATTGCAGGACGCGACGGGAATTCGGGGCGACTGAGATTGATGGTGCTGAGCGCGATTGTTTTCGGGGCTCTGCTCGCCGGATTTTCGGTGAGCCCGTGGTTCTGGCCTGCGGTGGGGCTCGTCTTCATCGCCAACATCTTCGGAAGTATCTTCAGCACGCTGAATAACACGGCGATTCAGCTCTTGATTCCCGACGGCGTACGTGGGCGGATTTCAAGCTTTCTGATGATGTCCTTTTCACTTCCACTGCTCGGTACGCTGCCCGTCGCTGCTCTGGCCGAACGATTGGGGGCGCCGATGGCGGTCGGGATCTCTTCGCTGCTCGCCGTGATCGCCGCGATCCTCTTCTATCTATTGAGTCGAGATCTGAGGAACCTGGATGAGCGGGTGCGCCATGCGATGGCACAAGACTAAGCTGCCCTGGAGGTTCTGCGCTTGATTATTACGATCTCTCATCAGGTTCGGGCACACAGGCTAGGTTGCTCGAGGGACTCGCCCGCTCGTTAGTCCGGCCAGAGCTTCCTGCGCGCAACGCGGCGTTTCGCGCGCTATTGGGGAATCAGCTGGGGCAGGATCTCGCTGATCGAACCATTTAGGACGGCGTCGGCGATGACGTCCATATCGGTCTTTTCGCCGTTGATGATGACGATCCGCGCGCCCGCCTGTTGGGCAGTGGGCACCATGGCCGCAATCGGGTAGACGGCGAGGGTCGATCCGATGGCGAGGAGTAGATCGCATTCGCGCGCTGCTCGGTCTGCACGAGCGAGGTCCTCGGAAACGAGACCCTGGCCAAAGGAGATCGTCGCTGACTTGAGGATACCGCCACAGCTCCGGCATGCGGGATCCGATTCGCCCGCCACCACGCGGTCGAGCGCCCGAGACATGGGTGCGCGTTCTTCGCAGGAAAGGCAGACGACCTCGTTCAGCGTGCCATGGATTTCGATCACATGCGCCGGGTTACTGCCCGCGGCCTGATGCAGGCCGTCCACGTTCTGGGTGACGAGCGTATGCAGCTGGGCTGTCTTCTCGAGGCGAACGAGCGTCTCATGCCCGATATTGGGGACGCGCTTGCCGAGCGCGGTTTCGAGGCGCCATTGCCATGAGCGCTTTCGAACCTCTGGGTCCGCCATATAGACTTGAAGCGTGGCCATCTTCTCGGCCTCCGGATTCTTGGTCCAGAGGCCCTTGGGTCCGCGGAAATCCGGGATGCCCGAATCGGTCGAAATTCCGGCGCCGGTCAGGATGGCGATTCGCTCGGCCTGTCGGATCCAGTCGCGGACCTGTGAGATTAGATCGCTGTCTTCACCGCTTGGAGTCATGGTTCAATCCTCAAGTCGACTCGAAGAATCAGCAACAAGATCCACCGGGGCGACCGCGCGCATCCTGCCACTGACCGAGATCGAGGAAAAGACCCTGGAGCGCCGCCGCGCGCATGGCACGCTTCGGATCGATCACCCAGGGACCGCTGCGATGAATGCTGAGCGTTGCGGACTCGTCCGAAGTCAGGACGATTTCGCGGTCTCCATCGAAAGCCAGGAGGCCGGGTCCCGACCAATGCACTTCGGTTCCGAGTTCGATTCGCTCGACGGTGTCGATTCCGACGGTTTCATAGAGTCCGGGTGAGAGCGGGGCTCTAAGCGTTTTGCCGGTCTCCGCGAGATGGTGCCCAGGGCGGGTCTTTACTTCGACGGCGAAGTCGTCGTCTGCATCGCAGGGCATTAGCAGACCTCCCACCGGCGAGAGTCCAACACTGGCGGGCTCGGCCCGCGTGAGCAGGATGCCGGCGAGTTTTTCGGGGTCCGCTTGCAGCAGGCTTCCCGGATGATCGTCGATCAGCAACGCGGCATCGATCAACGCAATGCTCTCTCTGCCATCGCGACAGGTGACTTCGAGGAGCTTTGCGCGGCGTGCCGCATCCTCAAGCGCGAGACGGCCCGAGGCCACGAGCCCGGCTGCAGCGCCTGCGATCGTCGCCTCGACATCGAAGGGAAAGACATTATTGGTTCCGGTGGAGAGCGGGAGGAGGGAAACGTCGCGCCAGGCCTGCGTGATCGCACGACTGGTTCCGTCGCCACCGAGGGCAACGATTGCGCCGCAGCCAGCCTCCCGCATCGCGTGCGCGGCGTTCTGGCTGTCCACGCCTCGACCGGTCGTTTCGAGATCGAGGAGTTCGCATTCGACGGGTAGGGCGAGTGCGTCGGTGGCCGAGGAGGCGATTCTAAATGCATCGCCGGAGAGCAAGATTTTCGCGACTCCCGCAGCCGCAGCACCGACGACGATGCGAGTGACCTGGTTTCGCTTGTCTTCGATGGTCGACGTTCCCGCGCGCGCAAAGAGTCGCCGTGCGTCACGACCTGAATGGGGATTGACGATGATGCCGAGGGTGCCACGAGTCTGCATGTCGCAACGCTATCTCGCTCCACCATGAGATGCGAGAGAAGGCCCGGGCTTCGCAACGACTCTGTTCTTGTTCGAGTCGCTCGTTGACGTCGACGAGTTGGGTATCCCTTGCTGAAAGTCCCTGGCGGGTGACGTTGAGATGTTCGTCGCGCGCCAGCGAGTGATTGAATTCCCTCGTTCGCTTCTTCGATGCGACCGCGAAGACCGATGACTTCCGCGCGCAGAGCCCGTTCTCCATCGGGAAGTGGTGTGAGGACGCCGCGGGCGGCGCGTAAAGAAGCCTCGAGCTTTTCGACTCGACCGTTTGACTGCACGAGTCGACCGCTGGTGACCGCGACTTGGTCGATGAGATGATCGCGATCGATGCCGATCGAAACGACCTCTGTGCGAAGTTCCTCGTTTTCCTTCTCTTGTTTAGTCGTGGCCTCGGCGTTTAGGTTGACCGTACTGTGAAGGGAGGCGAGATCGGTGTCCCGATCTTCGAGCTTTGTCTGCAGTCCGACCTGATTCTGCTCGGGTCGATCGCATCGCGACCGAGTAGCTCGTCTGCTCGGGCCTCGAGGATGGACTGCATAGCAGCGGCCGAGGCACTGGGATGTATTTCTTCGAGGTCTGGGTTTTTGGCGTTGCCGGGATTGTCGGCCTTGGCGGCCTCTGCTTTTTCGTCGGCAGATTCGCTGACCGTCTCTTTTGTCTCCTGATCATCGTCTACATCTTCAGCGTCGTTGGTATCTTCGGGGACTTCATTGGAGGCAGGGGATGGCGTTTCGACGATGGGTTCGGCGTCGGAAGCTGAAGGCGTGGGGTCTGGCTTGCTATTGTCGTCTTCATCAATGCCAAAGCCCAACTGACGTGCGAAGTTCGCTTCCGCGCTGGAAAGCGAGGAAGAGTCGACCGTCATCGAAGCGTCGAGCTTCGAGCCGTCCAGACCTTCGTCTGTGTTACTCAAATCTTCTTCGGACATGAATATGGTCCCGCAGGCGGGAATTCGCTCCCGTTCTGCGCATCGGTTGCGATCGGGAGCGGCTTGACGCGTGTGTGGCATCGATTCCACAAACCATGCTTATCCCCGAAGTGCTTGAGCGTGGGAAGAGCTTCGTCGTCCAGGGCCGTTATGCGGAGTGATGGGTCTTATCAGAGCCGATGGCGCGGTGGGCTCGTCGCGATCCGATCGGCCATGCTGCGAACCATCCGCACTGCGATGGCGGGATTGCAGGTCACGATCTGTTCGAGTTCGGCCTCATTGAACAGGCAGCACCAGGTGGATCCCTTGGCGCGAAGGGTTGCCTGTCGGCGAACTCCGGTCAGGGTCGAGATCGCACCGAGGAATGTTCCCTCGCGTGATTCGACGGCGACTACACGGTCGTCGATCTGCACGGAGACTTCTCCTCGCAGAAGCAGGACCGTGTGCTGGGCAGGATCGGAAACACCTGAGATGACCTCGCCGTCGTCGAAATGGACGAAATGGCGATCGAAACCTGGGCCACGACAGATGGAGGCCCAGAGCGGATCGACCAGGGTCTCGATGATCTCACGGATTTCTTCGGGATTCGCGCGGTCGCGTCGGGCAGCCGCGATGGTCGCCGTATCGAGGCCGAATCCGCTGGCGATCGCACGAATCCGTGCGAGCACTTCCCCGGTGCCGCCGGGGCGCTGGGCGGGATCGATGTAGAGCATTCCCATGACTATTTCTTCGAGCGGGGGAGGGCAGTCGAGGGCGACGTCCGAGAGGGCTCTCAGTCCGTAGGTATTGCCCTGTTCCCGCGTACGCAGGACGTCTTGGCGGCGATTCAGATCGATGCCGGTAAAGAGCGCCCAGGCCGTCGCCGCTGCGCCCCAGAGATCAGTCCGAAGATCGAAGGATTGAACCTTAGCGGAAGCCTGTTCTGGTGCACGGTAGCCGTGGGTTCCCAGTCCGATCGAGAGTTGGCCCTGGTTGAGCAGCCCGCGAGACATCCGCGAAGAATGGGAGACACCGAAATCCGTCAAGACATATCCGCCGTTGCCATCGAGCAAGACGTTCGAGGGTTTGACGTCGAGATGAAGAATTGAGGCGCGATGCGCTGCGCCTAACGCCTGGGTCAGGTCGGAAAGGAGTCGCCAGGTCTGCTCTGCGGACAATCGTCCCAGGAGAGGCCAGGCATCGGCGAGGCTACCGGCCGGGTAATATTGAATCGCGGCGAATGATGTGTCGGCATCGATGTTCCAGTCGTAGAGCTTGGGAATGCGGTCATGGCGAACCGCCAGCAGCGCGGAGAGTTCTCGCTTCAGCGAATTCCGTGCTTGCGGATCATCCGGGCGCGCCATGACTTTGAGGGCGACGAGTTTGGGCGGCCCTTGCTCGTCTTCGGAATCCGGACCATCCAGACAGCGCGCCAGAAACACCGAACCAAATCCGCCGCGCCCCAATCGGCGCAAGATCCGATAGCGATAATTGGCCTGGAGTTCATCGCCGGGCTGGGGAGGCTGGCGCGTGGATTCGGAATCGCTCGCACCCGCCGTCGACGTGCAGTCGAGCGTGAGATTCTCCCCGTCCTTTGAATGGTCGAGAAGGATCGTACGATTTACGGCCTGGCCGTGTACGGGATGCGAGGGGGCGCCCAATGATCTCTCCAGCGATTCGAGATCTCTTATCGGCAGTGTTGCCGCTTTCCCTCAATGGAATCGAAGGCGTCTATGGAACGGTGGTTCTGTTATGGGGTGGTGGGAGCACTCGGCCGAGGACAGCCCAAGGTTCGCGCGAAGTATTCGAAGTTCAGTCGGAACTGCCGGTCGGCTGCTTTCCCCCTGCGGCTGCCTGATCTTCTCGAAACTCTCGGATGCCTCGCGGCACCAGCCATATGCAGAGCGGAACCATGATGTAGAACATGATTCGATTGAAGCCCTGGTGCTTCTGCATGTCGGGGTCCGACGTGAGAAACCCATCCCAGCCAAACCAGAGTGAAAAGGCGATCAGGAGCACGGGAAGAAAAAGCGGGTGATAGAGTGGGTTGGGAGGCGGGCCACGTCGTTGCCGGCGATTAGGGTCGCCCGGGTTCGTTGGGCTCGGAGGGGCCTGCCCCGTTGTTGGCTCGAAAGCTCCGGATGACTCATCCCGATTACGCATCTCACTCATGAAGGAGAGCATAGCGTGAGTCTGATGAGTCGGGGTTTGAGCGCTCAAGTGAATTGCGAATGAATCTTGAACGCAGCCGCTAACGATGCAAATCTTTGTCGCCGTTGGTGGACTCGATCTGGGTTCAGTGCCGGATCCAGGAATTGCTTCGATTGGAGAATCATTTCGGATGGCCGGACAAAGTAGCTACATCACTCGCGGCGGTTTCATGAAGCTCCGTTCGGAGTTGGAATGGCTTTGGAAAGAAGAACGTCCGCGTGTGACGGAGGCGGTCTCGGTGGCTGCTGCGCTCGGCGATCGCTCGGAAAACGCGGACTATATCTACGGCAAGAAGAGACTCCGGGAGATCGATCGACGGATTCGTTTTCTCACCAAGCGCATCGAGGATTTGGTGGTCGTGGATGCCGGACCTCGAAAGGAATCCGATCGCATCTACTTCGGTGCCTGGGTCAGTATTGAAGACGAGGAAGGCGAAACGCAGCGATATCAGCTGGTGGGTTCGGACGAATTCGATGCCAAGGCCCGCCGCATCAGTGTCGACTCTCCCGTTGGCAAGGCGCTCATGGGCAAACGACTCGGCGATGAAGTCGTCGTACGTCGACCCAAAGGCGACACCCTCTACACTGTCTTGAAAATCGAATACGACGACACTTCCGATTGAGGCGATTAACTCGCCGGTCATTCCGGCGCGAAGGGATGGATCGGCGCGTGTCGAACGAGAGTCTTTGGATCTTTGGGTACGGCTCCCTTGTTTGGCGTCCTGCTTTCCCTTATTTGAGGGCCCATCCCGCATCGATCGGCGGGTTTACTCGCCGGTTCTGGCAGGGCTCGACGGATCATCGCGGACTGCCCGGTCGCCCGGGGCGCGTGGTGACGCTGGTCGCCGGGGACCACGAGAGTCTCGTCGGTGAAGGATGGTCCGCGACTGAGCGTTGTTGCGGGATGGCGTACGAGATCTCGTCCGCGGATCCCGACAACGTTCTGACCGGACTCGATCATCGCGAGCGCGGTGGCTATGAGCGGATCGAATTGGAGATCGAAATTCATGACGAAGGGGCCGATTTCGCAACCGCATTCAGTGTGACTGGTCTCGTCTACATCGCGGGGTCCGGGAACAGTCATTATCTGGGGGCGGCGCCGATCGAGGCGATTGCGAATCAGATCGCGACGGCATCGGGTCCCAGCGGAGCCAATCCCGAATACGTGTTCGAGTTGGCCGATCGACTTCGTGCGATGGGTGCGATGGACACCCATGTCTATTCCGTGGAGACCGAGTTGAAGCTTGCGATGGCCCGCTCGCCCGGGTGACCGCGGACATCGAAAGCGGAATCATCCTAGAAGTGGCTCTCGTGTCCGGATTTCAGGAGATCAACCGATGAGTCGATGAGGGAAACATGATTCTCGACGCCATCTTTGTACTGGTCTTGACGCTGATGTTTGCCCTCGGCGCCTGGCGGGGAGCCGTCGTCAGTGGTTCGGGGCTCTTTGCGTTGGTCTGCGGATACGCGGGAGGAATACTCGCGGCGAGTCGCGGCGGGGAATGGGTTTCGAGTCGGTTGGTCCTCTCGCCCCTGGCTGCACCTGCGATCGCCGGCACGATCGGATTTGTCGTGGCTTGGCTCATCGTGAGTACACTGGCTGACATTGCCGTGGTCTGGGATCGCGACCGGGTCGAGTTAGGCGGTCGAGGTCTCTTTGACCGCGGCCTGGGTGGGTTCTTCGGATTGGCGCGCGGTGGACTCATCGTTGTCTTATTGGCGGTCTTGGTCAGTTGGCTTGATGCAGCGCGAGACATTGGTGCGCTCTCGGGTCTGGCGGTGATGCCGGACGCCGAGAACTCCTTTGTCACGGAGGCGGCCAGCGGAATCGTCGAGGGGGCAGTCTCGAGTGCGTTCTCGGATGCGGGTCCAGCGGGTGAGGTGGCGGCGCGCCTAACGGCACATCCCGGCCAGGCACTCGGAAGCATGCAGGCGATTCTCGAAGACGATCGTATGAATAGGTTGTTCGAGGACCGACTCTTCTGGACGTTGATCAGCAATCAGTCCATCGACTATGCCATGAATCGCAATGCCATTCGGTCCATCGTGAATGATCCAGAAATGCGAGGGCGCTTCGCTGATCTGGGTCTGGTGGACGAGCTGGCCCGAGAAGACGTCGGTTTGTTTCGCGACACGATGGCGGGCGTTCTGTCTGAGGTCGGGCCGAAGATTCAGCGGCTCCAGAATGATCCGGAGATCAAGGCACTCGCAACCGACCCACAAATCGCCGGGCTCGTTGCGGACGGCAATGCCTTCGCGCTGATGAATCATCCGCGAATTCGCAGAATCGTGAATCGGATTTCGAGTGACTTTTAGCTACAGCGAGCTGTAGCAAGCGTTTTACAACGCAGCCAGCGGTGATGAATCAGCGTCTGGGCGTCGCGACGGGCTCCTCGCTAGAACAGCGGTCGGTCGTCGTCGTCCGGAGCGTATGCCGAGATCTCGCAACCGAGCGAAACTTCTTCGATCAAGGGCCGCTCGAACTGGGCGGGCTTGGTTTCCGGCGTCGCCGTTTCGGAGGTGCTTTTTTCCATGGGCGAGAGACTAGCCCATGGTCTCTGGATTCGCTGGGAGCCGGCAAAGCGCGTCAGCGCAATAGGACGTCGCAGAATTCTCGGACGCTGCGGACCAATCGACCGAGCGCTCTGCCCGGCGCGATTCTGCGGCGGAGACCGATCAGCACCTTTCGTTCAAGTGCATAGCGGGTCAGCCGAGGTCGGGGCGCACGCTGGCCGGCAAGATCGATCTGTCCGACATCCTCAATGATCTGTGCTCGTGAATATCCCCATGTTTCGAGATCTTCATCGCCGAGTCGTGCCAGGATTTCTTGATAGAGCGCGACACGCTCGCCTCGCCCGGTCGCCGCAGTGGCCCATTTCGACAGGCTGGATGTGGTGGGCCGAGTCTGCTTGGCGACGTTGGTCGGATCGCCTAAGCCGCGGGTCGACACACCGCGACTTTTTGGATTCGCGCCGTAGTCGACCATGCCGGGCTCGTAGTCGATTCCGAGGAAAGTGCATATATCTCGAGCGTTTTCCTCGGGTTCCTTAACCAGATTCTCGTACTGGACGCGATGCATCGGCACCTTGGCCGTTCGGATGAATCTTGCGATGGATGGGACATAACGTTCCAGTAGCGGGTTGTGCGCATGCGCTACCGAATCGTCTCCATCGAAGAACGAATCGACGAAGGAGGACCAGACGGCGATCGGATGCCGGGTGAGAACGATATATCGCGCCTCGGGGTAGAGCCGCGCGAGAAAGTCGAGGTTGAGGGCGTAGGCCGGCGTCTTATCGAGAACCAATCGTTCGCCGCCGCCGCGAGATTGATGGGCCTCGAACAGGCCGTGGTACACGGCATCGGTATACGCGCGGAGCGCGTCGAGGTATTGGGACTCACCGCCGGGTAGGGCGGAGACCAGTACGCGAGCCGCTTGTCGTGTGATGATCGGATCGTAGGGCGCTTCGCTCACGTTCTCGAAATATCCGAGATGCGCGAGCGGCGTGATCAGGTGCGGTTCTTCCGGTGCAAAGATGGCCGAGTGCGCGCCGAGTACGCGCGAGAGGAGCGTTGAGCCCGAGCGCGGTGAGCCGATCAGAAAGACGAGCTGGTCCTGCATGAGTTGACGCTACTCCGAGTCGCGTACGGCGAAAAGACCGAGATCAGGAAGCGCGGAGCATAACCGTGCTGGGGGTCTGGGAGCTAGAGGATTTTGCTGGCGAGCCCAAGCGTGTCTGCCATTCGTGTTGCATGGACACGCAAGAGAGCCACACCGAGTCGATGACCGAGCCACGGCTTCATGCTTCGCAGTTGTCGAAAGGCTGCACGGTCTATTTCGAGGAGTCGGACATTCGAGTCCGCAACCGCTGACTCGGCATGGGGAATGTCAGCCAGCAGCGGCAATCCACCAAAGAGGTCGCCGATCGAGAGTTGGACCAGTGGCTGCTCGATGGCATCTCTAATGCGCAATTGCAGGGTGACATTGCCTTCAGTGATCAGGAAGATCGAATCGTTTGCGTCGCCTCGCGTGCCCTGTCGATAGATCATGTCGCCGGGCGCAAAGGTTCGAAATCGCGTGACCTGGGCGAGTCCCATGGCTTCCTCGAGGCCAAGTTCGTGGAGAGCCGTTCGTTTGTAGAGAAAACGAGCGAGTTTCTTGCCGGCGTCGAGAACCTGATCCCAGACTAGTTCCAGCTGTTCCGCGTGGGGGTTGTCGAAGGAGATGCCCGTGAGGACGATGTTTTCCTCGGGGTCTTCGCGCTGCCAACATCCGATCGCGTCGAGGGTGAGGTTCTGCGACGGGAGGCCGATGACGATTCGCTGGAGTGATTTTAAAGAAAATGGGGATTGCGTCGCGATACAGGCGCCGCCGATACCCAGATCACGGGAACGACCCAATAGGGCGCCGGCGAAGTCCCCGGTGTACAACTCTACGGGGAGGTCGGTTCCGACGCGTGGATTGGATCGAAGCTCGAGGGGGTCGACGGGTCCGCTTCGAGTGTTTGAGTCTTCGGGTTTGGCTTCGGACATGGGTTGGGAATCACCCTGGGTGATAGTCTTAAAGGGCCTCAATGCTTCCTGTTTCGGTCGGGCCGTAGTGGGACTTGAACACTCCTCACCGATGCGATTCGGGTGATCTGCTGAATCGCACGAGATGTGCAGAATGGAATTGAGCATGGCTCGGGAGGCGTGATTGGGATCTAATACCGAGGACATCTGGGGTTATGGCCCGAGGGCGTCGTTGGGTCGATTCGAGATCGCGCTGCCCTTTCACAATCCGACGCTGCTCGGTCTGATCGCGGTGGCCGCCGTTTGTATGACGACGCTCGCGCGGCGTAGCGCTGCAACAGTGAGGACGCTTCGTTTCTCGTTTGGCTTCTTGCTCTTCCTGGTTCCCCTGCCGGTCTCTTGGATGACTCCGATCATCGTGCAGCTTCAGCTCCTTGCGAGCAGTGTCGCCGTGGAACTACTGCAGCGGGGCGGGGTGGGTGTGCTGATGCGGCGATTCGTAGGCGAGGATGAGCCGGATCTGACGGCGCGATGACGATGCACGAAGACGCAAACGAATTGGCGGAACGGGTCCGGCGCGTCGGTCTCGCGTTGGGTCTCGACGCGGTGGGCTTTGCGGACGCGCTGCCGTCGGCTCGAACGCGTTTTCTTCGAGACTGGGTGGCGCAGGGTTATGCCGGCGAGATGGACTACATCGAACGCCGTCTCGAGGAGCGCATTGATCCGCGCTTGGTCCTGCCAGGCGCGAAGACGCTGATCGTTGTCGGGCTCTTGTCACCGCCGCCACATGTTGCTGAGGACGCCACGGACGCGGGCGCCACTGGTCGGATTGCCCGTTATGCCGGAGGCGATGACTATCACGAAGTATTGCTGGATCGAGTCCGTGCACTCGAGTCTTCTCTCGCCTCCCTGGCCGGTGTCGAGGTCTCCTCTCGAAGTTATGTCGACACGGGTCCGGTTGCCGAACGAGCGGCAGCCGAGCGGGCGGGCCTCGGATGGATTGCCAAGAACAGCTGCCTCATTCATCTGGATCTCGGTTCCCACTTGATGTTGGGCGTGATCCTGACCGACCTCGAGCTGCCGATGGACGAAACGGTGACGGACCATTGTGGAACCTGCCGAGCTTGTCTCGATGTTTGTCCGACGAACGCATTCGTCGAGCCTTATGTGCTCGATGCCACCCGATGTATTTCGTATACAACGATCGAAAGCCGCGAATCGATTCCCGAGGATCTGCGCGCGGCACAGGGTGACCATGTCTTTGGCTGCGATCTTTGTCAGAGCGTGTGTCCCTGGAATCAGAGTCGGCCACGGTCGCCCTTGACGGACCCGCTTGGGCTGCGCGCCCGACTCGCAAAGCGTGAGGAATGGGTGGCGCCCACGCTGACCTGGATCTTGTCTCTGAATGTGGATTCGTTTGCTGCGTCGACCCGTCGGAATGCGATCAAGCGGTCGGGGTATCGGGGGTTGATTCGGAACGCATTGGTGGCCGCGGGCAATGCCCTTGATCCCGCGCTACGCGGCGCGATCGAGGGCTACGCGAGCGGTGACGATTCGCTCTTGCAGGAGCATGCGAACTGGGCGCTTGCACGTATGGATGAAGCCGGGATCGGTTGAATCCTTGGGTCACGCTTCTAGGCGCGACGAACGGCTAGTAAGCGTGCGGTTTCGGCGGGGCGAGTCTCCCGCGTGAGGCCTTCTTCATGGATCTCGATTTCGAGATCAGGGAAGAGGGTGGGGAGTTCGTCGGTCTTCAGCAGGAATTCATCGCGGGTTGGCCCCCAGCCCAGACTGCGTTGTCTGGTTGTGAAGGTTTCGTAGAGCAGGACTCCGCCGACGGCGAGCCGAGATTGGATCCAGCTCGACAGTGGACGATGCAAGTAGCGGAAGACCAGGACGGCTCCGAAGCTCTCGGCAGGGACTTCTGGGAGATCTGGAAGCGGAAGCGCTTCGAGGTCGGCCTTGAGCGTCGTGATTTCGCCTGGGCATTCGATGCTCGCACGGGCGAGCTGATCGAGAGCGTCAGTGTTGCGATCCACCGCGACCATCCCCAACCCAAGTTCGGCCGCGGCGATCGAGTGCCGTCCCCGGCCACAGGCCAGATCCAGGACGGGTCCGATTGTCGCTGCATCCGATAGCCGCGACACATGGCGCAGGAAGAAGGCCGAAGTCGCGTCGATTTCTCGCCTAGCGTCGTCCGTCACGGACAAGCCAATCATGCATTCGACCCGGATAGTCCGTGATGATGCCGTCAACGCCGAGATCCAGCAGCGTCTTCATCTCATCCAGATCGTTGACGGTCCATACGTGGATCTGGACCCCGTGTGCGTGTGCGTGATCGACGAGTTCTCGTGTGACGAGGGGCCGCTCGGCGAAGGTTGGTGGCACTTGCAGCGCCATGACGCCCTCTGGCATTGGCTTGTCTTCAACTGCACTGGCCACGGATTTGATGATTTCCCCAAGCGAGGCGCCCAGCGCCGGCTGGAGCGAGTGTTTGGTGAGCACGCTGCGCAGATCCTGCATGATGTCGTCCTCGCCCGCTGCCAACAGCGTTCGATCGGCTCGATCAAATTTCTCGACCAGGTCGAGAGTGGCTCGGATGCCTTCCAATCCGCGACATTTGATCTCGAGATTGAAGCGCGCATTGGGAAAGCGCTCGAAGGTTTCTTCGAGGGATGGAATGGCGATGCCCTGTCCGAGAAAGGGTGTTTCCCCAGACTCGTCGCGGAATTGCCCGCCCGCGTCGAGCGCTCGGATCTGGGCCCAATCCGATTCCGCAGCGGAGCCTCGACCGTTACTCGTTCGGTCCAGCGCAGGGTCATGCAAGAGGATTGGGACGCCGTCACTCGAGATATGAATGTCGCTCTCGAGAATTTGCGCGCCCATGGAAAGTGCCGTGTCAAAGGAAGCCAGCGTATTTTCAGGGCGGTCGCCGGCCGCACCGCGATGGCCGATCACGACGGGTCGATCGACGTCGAAGAAGGAATGCATCATGTCACTCGGTTACTCTCATGCCAATTAGGTTACCATGGGCCGCACAATGAGTGTGCTGACCCGCGATGTGATCTTGAATGAGCTTTCCGATGGGCGAATTAGGATTGATCCCTTCAAAGAAAGTCAGATCGGCGTGGCCTCGATCGACCTTACTCTCGGCCGCGGAATTCGGATCATCAAACAGTCGATGGATGCCATTCGTGTCGAGGACGCGACGGACTATCGCGATCATACCGAGGTCCAGTCCCTTGATGCGCCGTACCGACTCGAGCCCGGCGTGACGATTCACGGGATCACCGCCGAGCATGTCAGCCTGCCCGACGATCTCTGTGGGTTTCTGGAGGGGCGCAGCCGGTTTGCGCGACTGGGCCTGATGATTCATGTCACGTCGGCCTACGTGCAGCCGGGGGTTTCAAATCGACAGGTCCTCGAAATGAGCAATGTCTCCAGCCGCGCGCTCGAGATCGTGGCGGGGGTTCGGATCTGCCAGTTGGTGCTCATGCGTACGGAGGGCCGTGCGGTGTACGCTGGACGATTCAAGGATCAGCGGGAGATCTAGAGCATGCGCGCAGTCGTGCAGCGCGTATCAGCGGCCGAAGTCGAAGTGGCCGGGGACCGGATCGCCCAGCTGGATCACGGCCTGTTGGCCCTAGTAGGTGTGGGGCGCGAGGACGGTTCCCGAGATGCCCTCGACCTGGCCCTCATTTGGTGATGCGGCTGATCCTGAGATGGCGAAGCGGCTCTTCGATGCGCTGGTTGTGGAAGCCAAGGGTCTCGATGTGCCGGTGGTCACGGGTCGCTTTGGTGCATCGATGAACGCGTCCCTGGTGAATGCCGGCCCGGTCACGATCCTGCTTGATACGAAGCGGTCAATTTGACCGCAGAACCTTCTCACTCTTGCCGACCCAGAAAGATTCGGGACACTCTACATCGGGGAATGTGAGAGAGCGAGATTGCAAGTGTCCGGGTGGGCATGCGCGTCTCGCCAAATGAGGTTGGACAGCCAAATGAAAGAATTGTTGAATCGATCGGGCAATCGCCCGCAGCTGGGTGGTTTTTGTCTGCATGCCAAAAATGAAGACAAAGTTGGGAAAAGTCACACGAACAAGAGGCGGGTGCTGACGGGGCTACTAGCGGGAGTGCTTGCGGCCACTCTACTATGTGCACCGTCGGTTGGACTCGCGGGTGAGAAGGCGGCCGTCGTCAGCAAAGAGGGCGGTATCGGAGCGGCTGCAGCGCTCTCTTCTCTCATCTACGGACCGGTCAAGCTGATCTACGCGACGGGTGGACTGGTCGTCGGGTCGTTTTCTTGGATGTTTACGGCCGGGGACAACGAGGTGGCCGCGAAGGTCTTTACCCGCTCGCTGCGAGGCACGTATGTCATCACGCCCGGCATTCTTCTTGGTGAAGAGCCACTCGAATTCATAGGGCGAGATGTCGAACCCTTTCAGCCGAGGACGGCAGCCGTCGCATCAGCTGAAGTTCCACCGCCGGCGATCGACGATTCCGGCTACGACGAGATGGGCTGGTAGCCCAGACCTCGGGACCGCCGCGGGCTGGAGCGGTCCGATGGGATCGTTCCGATTTGGAACGACGTTTCGGGTAGCCCGTGCCAGCCATGCTGCTCTATGTCAGTCCGCACCTACGGGCGAAGCGTGACAAGTGCGCGTTTCGCCCGAGGGGCGCTGGCATGTTCGTGAGTGAACCGCCACCATCCGAGGCCTTCCGATGTCTGAATTACTCGCCCAATTGCCGCTCGCCTTTGCCTCTGGACTGATCTCGGTCTTCTCGCCGTGCGTCCTGCCGCTCATGCCTGCCTATTTGTCCCTGATCTCTGGCGTCAGCGTCGCAGAACTGGGCGAGCATTCCGGGGATCGCGAACAGCGCGCACGAGTCATGGAAGCCTGCTTTGGATTTGTATCTGGGTTTTCCACCGTCTTCATCGTGCTTGGGGCGAGCGCCTTTGCTCTCGGCCGGGTTTTGCGGGTGTGGCGTCTCGATATATTTGGTTTCGAATTAGGCATCGCCCAGATTGCGGGAGCCGTCATCGTCGTTTTCGGATTGCACATGATGGGGGTCTTCAAGATCGGCTGGCTGCTAAGAGATACGCGTCTCCAACTCGAGATGGGCGCGCCTGGTTTTTTTGGTTCGTTCACGGTTGGCGCGGGCTTTGGGTTCGGCTGGTCCCCGTGCATCGGTCCGATTCTTGGCGCGGTGCTGACGCTGGCCGGCTCTCGAGAAACCGTCTTCGAAGGGATCACTTTGTTGGCCGTCTACTCCGCGGGCCTCGCCGTTCCCTTTTTGATCGCGGGTTGGAGCATCGATCATTTCTTCACCGCTTTCTCTCACATCAAGCAACATTTTCGCAAGCTCGAGATCGGTTCCGGCATCATGCTGGTCGGTGTCGGAGTCTTGCTGGTCACCAATCAGCTCGGTTGGTTCAACGCCCATTTCACCTTCCTGAGTGACATCGTCGTGGCTGCAGAAGAGATGCTGCAATGAAGTCTTCCGGGATGTGCTCCCTCATTCCCGCACTCGCGAGCATCTTGCTGATTGCGTTGTCCCAGACAGCGTGTCCGGCGGGCGAGCATCAGGCTGCCGATCGAGAGAGGCAGATGGCGCCGGAATTCAATTTGCCGCTCTTGGACGGCACCTCGGTTCGGCTCTCCGATCAGCGAGGAAAGATCGTCATTCTCGATTTCTGGGCGACCTGGTGTGCCCCCTGCGAGGTTCAGATGCCAGAACTCGACCGACTCTGGCGAGACCGAGCCGGGCGAGGGGAGGATGGTCAGCCCCACGCGAAGGACGATCTGATGATCGTCGGCTTGTCCGTGGATACGAAAGCCGTCTCCGAAGTGGCGGATTGGGTCGAGGAACGCGGATTTGAATATCCGATCGCGCTGGCCAACCTGGATCTCGCCATGAAGTTTGGTGTGATCGGCTTTCCGACTATGCTGATCGTTGATAAGGATGGTGGGATACACACCCGACATACCGGCGTACTCAGTCGCCCTGAGATCGAAAGCATCCTCGAAGAAATTCGCACGAAGCCTGCGACCGGAAGCTGACCGCCCCTTCCTCGGACTCTAAAGAAACCCTCTCTACAGGACGAAAACGCCAACACGCTGGCTCGGGTCGAGCTGGCGTAGCGCCATTGGATTTTCCCCGATGGCAGAGGAGAGTGGTCCTGAGCCCCGGCGAATCCACGCAAATCCAGGTCGACCAGGCCTTCCAGCGGGTCTTCGAAGACGGCGAGATCATCTTTGACGAAGGCGACGCGGGAATCGATCTCTACGTGATCCAGAGTGGTCAGGTACAGATCAGCCGAAGCGGTGAGGCTGGCGGCCTCGTCGCAAATCGAGTGGTCGCGAGACTCGCTCCGGGTGACTTTTTTGGTGAGATGAGCGTCGTGCTTGGCGAAATCCGAACGGCGCGAGCCGTGGCGGTCGGTCGGACGGAGTTGCTCGAACTCGATGGCGAGACCCTCGAAGCGATGTGCATAGAACGTCCCGAGATTGCTATCCGGATGATTCAGAGACTGGCGATTCGATTGATTGCAGCCGAACGGCGGCTAGCTGCCCTTGGTCTGGACGAACTCGTCGGTCCACTGGTTCGATACCTGTCGGCGCGGGCGGCCAACGACCTGGATGAAGAGCTGCGGCTGCACACGACCCTTCGCGAACTGGCCTCGGGCTGCAAAATGACGCTGCAGGAGACCCACCAAGCACTTCATCAGTTGATGGATCAGAAACTGATCCGGCTTGTGGGCGATGAACTGATTGCGCCGGATCCAGCGGCATTCTCCTCCGCAGTGAATTGATTCGCCGAAGCCGGCTGACCCGCCGATTCCTTTCGAAGTCTGAGATTTGGCTGTACGTGCGCCGCTTAGGTAGCGTCCCCCGCGTCTAGTTGTCCGGGGGGCATGTGGCCAGATTCGCCACGATCATTTCATTGCTGTTCATCGCCATAGGGTGGTCCGCGAACGTCGCGGCCGCCGCCGATCGCGATCGCATGGACGAGCCCTTCGAGATTTCTGCGGATCGAATCATTTATGACGCCGATCGAGATCTCTATGTTGCCGAGGGCCACGTTCAGGTGGATCAGGTCGGTCGGCGACTCAAGGCGCGTTGGGTCGCATTCAGCACGAAGACAAATATCGGTGTCGCCGAAGGCGAGGTCGATCTCGAAGACGGGGATGACCGTCTGCGCGCCGAGTTCATGGTCTTCGATGTCGACACACTTCACGGAATGCTCTTTCAGGGTTCGACGGATGCCGGCGAGATTGGCTTAAAGGTTCGCGCAAAAGAATTGATTCGCACCGGCAAGAATACTTTCACGGTTCGTGATGGCGTGTTTACGACCTGTTACTGCGAGCCGGGTGAGCGATTGCCCTGGGAGATCCATGCCCAGAAGGCCGACGTTGAACTCGGCAGCTACGCAACGGTCACGAACTCGACCTTCAATGTTCTAGGCGTACCGGTACTCTGGGCTCCCTGGGCTTTCTTTCCGATAAAGAGTGATCGTGAAACCGGATTGCTCATTCCCGAGATCGAATTCGGCGGGCGCAGCGGCGCGAACTTTGGCCTGCCGTTTTTCTGGGCGGCCCTGCCGCAATTAAACGTGACCCTGACACCACGCTATTTCTCGAAACGTGGTTACAAGCAGGACGTTGAGTTTGAGTATGTGTTTGGTGAGCGCTCGGAGGGCGATCTCTTTGTTTCGGGGGTGCTCGACGATTCATCGCATGACGGGGGGGGCTCGACCCCTCGTCGGCGTTGGGCGATTCTTTGGGATCACGATCAGGAGTTACCCGCCAAATTTCGCTGGCAGACGGATCTCAATCTTTCGTCCGACAATCTCTATCCGGCCGACTTTGCTGAGCTTCGCGAATTCCGGGCATTTCGTTTTCTCGAATCGACCTCCAACGTTGCGCGCACCTTCGGAGCGACAGGAGGCGTCGGTGTGATGTTCGGAGCGCGTTTTGCGGACGAGCTCCAGGGAGCGTCGCCTGACGATCTCGATCACGTTCTTTTGCAGCGCTGGGCCGAGGCACGGGCGGACATCGCGCCGGGTACGCTGCGCGGGCCATTAGGCATCGAGGGTCGCGTCGATTCCGAGTACATCTACTTTGGGAGCTACCGGCATTCGGAAGGTGAATTGGGGAACCTCGGCGGCACAGGTTTGGCGCCGTTGGTGGAAACTGACGGACGATTCGCCGATGTGGGGATAGATGGAAGGGTGGGAGGGAACCTGGTGGGCGAGGATGATGACCTCTTCGAGCCTGGCGAGCCCATTATCGAGCGAGGCTCGCGGGTGGTCGTTCATCCCCGCCTATCGAAGCTGTTTAGGCTGGGCGGATTCGCCGAATTCGTCCCCGAAGTGGGTTGGCAGCAGACCTTGTATCGAACGAACGCGCAAGACTTCGCCGAGCGCGGGTTGCTCACGGCTCGAGGCGATCTACGCAGTCGACTCTCTCGCGACTATTTCGGGGAGGGGAACCGTCGTGCCGTACGTCATGTGATCGAGCCGCGCCTCGGCTGGGCGTTCGTTTCATCGCAAGGTCAGAAGGACAATCCATTATTCATTCCGCGCGGGTCTGTCGACCAATCACGCCTGCGCGCATTCTCGCTCGAGAACGTGACACGCAACCCCTCGGATCGAATCGATAACGCCAATCAGCTCGTTCTCGCTCTTGGTCAACGGTTTTATGTGCGGGATCGCCAGGGCACAGCGGCGAAGCTGCGAGCCGATCTACTCACTGGCATTGATTGGAATTTCACAGGGCGCGAAGGCCTGGGCAATTTCTACCTCGAAAGTCGTCTCTTTCCGGGAAGGCTCATTCGATCCCACGTGCGCGGGGTGTTTGATCTCAGGGAATCGACCTTTAAAGAGGCGGAAGTTGGCGCAGGTCTTCGAATTCCAGGCGTTTCGAGATTCGTTCGTATGGCGCGGCTGGGCACGAACTATCGCTATCGACGCGACCTTCCCCGTTTTGCCGAAAGGGTTCGAGGGCGTCCGGACGTGACCGAGACGGGGGACACTCGTCTCAGTCAGATGGATTGGAACGCCACTGTGGAACTGACTGAGCGTCTTCGCCTGCGGTATCGGGCGACCTACTCCTTCGTCGACGGAGGCGACTTCATTCGGAGCTATGGTGCGCTCGACTACGTCTCGAAGTGTCGATGCTGGGGCGTCAGCGTCAATGCGTTTCAAGAGCGAGACCAGAACTACGGCGGGGGAATCCAATTTCGAATCCTCGGAGTCGGCAAGCAGGTCGGCAGCCTGTTCAACAACGGCTATGGCCTCGGTCAGAGTTTCTAGTCGCCCAGTTCCCGCCGAGAGGCTTGAGCGCGCACAGGGCCATCGGCGGGCCGGCGAAGACCGATTCTGCGGCTTGCTGCTTTTTCTTCAAGGGCCTAGAGTAGAAAGGCTTTTTGCCTTTTCCCCAAACGGCTTCCGGATTTTGCGATTCGGGAGCGACGAGATCATCACCCTTGCTCCGCACATCGCCAGAGCAGTTCGAGTCGCTCGCAAGACAAGGGAGCCATATTCCCGTCGTGCGGGAGGTTCTAGCTGATCTCGATACGCCGCTCTCGCTCTTTCGAAAAATCGATGATGGCCAGACCGCTTTTCTGCTCGAATCCGTCGAGGGAGGCGAAAAATGGGCTCGCTACAGCTTCCTCGGCGTCGGCGCGCGGGTCATTTTTCGGGCGAAAGGGAATCATGTCGAGTGGGTCGAGAACGGTGAGACTGAGGTTCTTGATGCCGGCGACGATCCGCTCAGGATTTTACGCGATCGACTCCGCGCCTTCGAGGCGGTGAAACCAACAGACTTTACACTTCCGAGATTTATCGGTGGTGCAGTCGGAATGATTGGTTACGACTGGATCCGCTACGTCGAGAGAATTCCGGACTCGAATCCCGACCGGGTCGGTCTCCCCGACGCGTTCTTCGTTTTACCCGAGTTCGTGCTGGTCTATGACAATGTTCGCCATACGGTGTTGATCATCGTGCATGCGGAAGTCGACGAAGATCGCAACGTCCAGCAGGCGTATACCGATGCGACGAGGAAGATCGAATCGATGCTCGATCGGATTCGCGAGCCCCTGGCGGCGGAACCGCGGCAACCCGGAATAGATGTTCCCATGGAAGTCGAGCGCAGCATGTCCGAGTCGGACTATCACGACGTGGTCAAGCGTGCCAAGGAATACATCGAAGCCGGCGATGTCTTTCAGGTCGTGCTGGCGCAGCAATTCCAGATCCCGCAGCAGGTCGACCCCTTCTCGATCTACCGCCATCTCCGGGTGATTAATCCGAGTCCCTACATGTTTTTCATTCGAATGGAGGACGCCGTATTAGTCGGGTCCTCGCCTGAGATCCTGGTTCGCCTAGAAGGGGATCGGATCGACGTGCGCCCGATGGCAGGGACTCGTCCGCGGGGCGCGACACCTGAAGAGGACAAGCAATTCGAAATCGAACTACTGGCAGATCCGAAGGAGCGTGCCGAGCATCTGATGTTGGTCGATCTCGGCCGAAACGATGCGGGTCGCGTGTCGAAGATAGGCAGCGTCGAAGTCGACGAATACGCAATCGTCGAGCGCTACTCCCATGTCATGCACATCGTTTCGAACGTCCATGGCGAACTGCATGAAGGACTCGATTGGCTCGATGTCCTTCGGGCAACCTTTCCGGCGGGCACGCTTTCCGGTGCACCGAAGGTTCGTGCGATGGAAATCATCGATGAACTCGAAACCGTCCGGCGGAGCTTCTTTGGAGGCTGCGCCGGTTATCTCGACTATTCGGGCAACATGGACATGGCCATTACGATTCGATCGATGGTGGCCAAAGATGGAAAGCTCACCCTCGCAGCCGGCGCGGGCATCGTTGCGGATTCTGTTGCGGAGACGGAATTCGAAGAATGCATCAACAAGGCTCGTGCGGTTCTGACTGCGATTGATCTGGCACGCGAGGGTATGGACTGAGATGGAAGACTCGCGCCTGCTGATGATCGATAACTACGATTCGTTTACGTACAACCTGGTTCAGTACCTGGGCGAACTCGGTGCGGAAGTAGACGTCGTTCGAAATGACGACGCGGATGCGGACACGCTGTTGTCGCGAGCGGGCGAAGGACTCGTGATTTCGCCGGGCCCCGGAACGCCGGCGGACGCCGGTGTGTCGGTCGAGGCGATCCAGAAATTTGGTGCGGCTGGGATTCCCGTGTTCGGCGTCTGCCTGGGGCTTCAGTCGATTGGTGTGGCCTTCGGCGGCGAGGTGATTCGTGCGCAATCCATCATGCATGGAAAGGTCTCGACCGTGGAACATGATGGGCGCGGGGTGTTCAGGGGGCTCCCGACGCGATTCGAGGCGACCCGCTACCACTCGCTGGTTCTCGAAGAATCGAGTCTTCCCGATGTCCTCGAGATTACGGCTCGGACCGATGACGGCGAGATTATGGGCGTTCGTCATCGCAGCCTGGCAATCGAAGGTGTTCAGTTTCATCCCGAGTCGATCATGACCGGGGAGGGCAAGGCTCTGCTCGGAAATTTTTTGTCGCACTGCCGAGAGGGCCGAAGGAATCCATCCGGGTCAGGTGCCAGCAATGAGTGAATTGCAGGCTGCAGTGGCCGATCTGGTCGGGGGACGAGAGATCGCTGCCGAACGATTGTCTGAGGCGCTTGAGGAGATGATGGACGGGACCGCCTCGAAGGCAGCACTCGGGGGGCTGCTGATTGGCTTGCGGATGCGTGGTGAGCGGGTCGACGAGATCGTTGCCTTCGCGAGGGCACTGCGTGCGCGTGCGACGAACGCAGCGGCTCGAGATCCCCGAACCGTCGATACGTGCGGCACTGGCGGCTCCGGGATCGATACATTCAATATCTCGACGGCCGCCGCGTTTGTTG
Source organism: Myxococcales bacterium (assembly GCA_012959805.1). GTDB lineage: Bacteria > Myxococcota_A > UBA9160 > UBA9160 > UBA4427 > UBA4427. The sequence continues at coordinate 30,147 of DUCN01000057.1, forward strand.
TCGCCGGTGCAGGTGTTTCGGTGGCCAAACACGGCAACCGCGCCGCATCGAGTCGGACGGGGAGTTTCGATGTCCTGGAAGCGCTCGGTGTTCAAATCGATCATCCAATCTCGGTCTGCGGAGAGATCCTCGATCAGATTGGAATCGCAGCCTTCTTCGCCCGCACTGCGCATCCCGCCTTCAAGCATGTGGCCGAAGTTCGGGCCGAGTTGGGCGTCCGTACTCTGTTGAATTGTCTGGGTCCGCTGCTCTCGCCGGTCGAGGCGCGTTACCAGGTCGTCGGCGTATACGAGCAGCGATTGGTCGAACCCCTGGCAAGTGCTCTGTTGGCGTTAGGCGCGAAGCGGGCGCTTGTCGTGCACGGCGATGATGGGTTGGATGAGCTCACCACCACGACGACAAGCCACGCCGCCCTGGTTTCCGAAGGCGCTGTCCAAGTAATGACCATCGATCCCACGAAGTTCGATCTGCCGAAGGCGAATCATCGGGATCTCGCGGGTGGAGATGCCAACCACAATGCTGAGATCGTTCGAGCTGTTCTCGCAGGTGAGATGGGTCCACGGAGGGACATCGTGCTGCTGAACGCCGCTGCTGCTCTATGGGTCGTGGAAGCCGTCCCATCCCTGGCGGAAGGAATCGGTCGGGCAGCCAAGAGCATTGATGAAGGCGCCGCCCAGGCCAAACTCGAAGCGCTCTGCCAAGCGACGCAGTCGGTCACCACGGTGCCAGATCAGACCGAGGCTCGACGGGCATGACGATTCTCGATGAGATTCTCGATCGCAAACGTCTGGAAGTCGCCGACGCAAAAAAACAGCCGGATGCCGGTGCAGTTGCTCAACGTGCAAAGGAATGTCCACGGCCGACACTCGGATTCCGCTCTGCGATCTGCAACAAAGAGGGCGTCTCCGTCATTGCTGAGATCAAGCGTCAGTCGCCTAGCAAGGGCCTGATTCGCGAGGACTTTGACGCGGTCAAAATCGCTCGAGCCTACGTCGAAGCCGAGGCAGCGTGTATATCGGTCCTGACGGATGAGCACTTTTTTGGGGGCTCGCTCGATGATCTGGTCCGTGTCCGGGCGGTGGTTGACATTCCGCTGATCCGCAAAGACTTCGTCGTCGATTCATTCCAAATCGACGAGGCGCGGCTGGCTGGGGCCGATGCCGTGCTCTTAATCGTGTCTGCTCTCGAGACCGACGAGTTGGCGCATCTCGATAATCATGCGAAGAGTCTCTCCCTGGATGTGCTTGTCGAAGTTAATTCCGAGGATCAGCTCGACCAGGCGCTTGCGATCGGGGCCAAACTCATCGGCGTAAACAATCGCGACCTGCGGACATTCTTCACCGACCTCGCCACGACCGAGCGGTTGGCCGCACGCCTCTCTGACACGGATATTACCTTGATTGCGGAGAGCGGTATCGCGACACTCCAAGACGTTGCTCGGCTAGAAAAGGCAGGTGCGACCGGTTTCCTGGTAGGAGAATCATTGATGCGTCAGCCCGATCCGGGCGAAGCGCTGCGAGAATTACGGAGGCGATTGTGACGGGAAGCGTACGGATCAAGATCTGCGGGGTGCGATCCATCGAAGATGCCTTGGCGGCAGTCGATGCCGGGGCCGATCTGATCGGCATCAATTTCGTGACGGGCTCGCCACGAGAAGTCGATTCGAGAATGGCGCTCGAGATTTGCGAAGCCCTCGAGTCTCATAACGTCGAAAGGGTCGCGTTGTTTCGCGATGCTCAATGGGATGATATCGACGGCATCCTTCGCCGAATCCCCTTCGAACGCGTTCAATTTCATGGCTCCGAAACGGAAGATGAGATCGAGGCGATCGATCTGCCGACGATCAAGGCAATTAGAGGTGCTGATCAGGAAGCTGCCGAAACCTACCCGGGATCAATCCTTTTGCTCGATCATCCACATGAGGGCGGAGGGCAGGGGCTTTCCTGGGATTGGCGCGAAGCTGAAGACATGATTGCTCACGGACTGGACGTGATTATTGCTGGAGGTCTGACACCGGAGAATGTTGCGGAGGCCTTGGCCGACGTCGGAGATATCCCGCCCTGGGGTGTCGACGTCGCGACGGGTGTTGAAGGCGATGATCATCGAAAGGATCCAGTGAAGATGCGGGCATTCGTCGAAGCGGTACGCCTGCGCGAAGAATTGATCGAGGCGCACAAGGAATCGGGAGAGCCCTCTTGAATAGTGAGCCCGACGAACGGGGGATGTTCGGTCAGTACGGTGGGCGATTCGTTCCGGAGATGCTGATTGGCGCCCTCGATAAATTGGTCGAGGAGTCCGCACGGATTTTTGCGGACGAGAGGTATCAGACCGAATTGTCCGACCTCCTCGCAAATTATGCCGGACGGCCCACCCCACTCACTTTTGCCAGCCGCCTAACAGACGAGTTTGGTGGTGCGCGGATCTACCTAAAGCGCGAGGACCTGGCGCATACGGGCGCGCACAAGATCAACAACGTTCTCGGCCAGGCCTTGCTGGCACGGTACATGGGCAAGAAGCGACTGATCGCGGAGACCGGTGCGGGGCAACACGGCGTGGCTTCTGCGACCGCGGCCGCTCTGCTCGACCTCGAATGCGAAGTCTACATGGGTGCCGAGGACATGCGGCGACAGGCGCCGAATGTGTTTCGGATGGAACTGTTGGGTGCGAAATGTATTCCCGTGACGTCCGGATCGCAGACTCTCAAGGACGCCATCAATGAAGCCATGCGAGATTGGGTCACCCATGTCGAGTCGACCTACTATTGCATCGGCTCTGTCATGGGGCCTCATCCCTATCCGACGATGGTGCGCAACTTCCAGCGGGTGATCGGAGTTGAATCCCGCGAGCAGATTCTGGCCGTGGAGGGCCGACTGCCCGACGCGCTGGTCGCGTGTGTGGGTGGTGGTTCGAATGCCATCGGGCTCTTTCATCCCTTTATACCCGACGAGGGCGTTCGCCTGGTTGGCGTTGAACCAGCGGGCGAAGGACTGCAGTCTGGCCGTCACGGCGCCACGATCAATGCGGGGGTTCCCGGTATCTTTCACGGCAAGCGCACGCTGGTTCTGTCGGACGACAACGGGCAAATCTTTCCGGCACATTCGATTTCGGCGGGACTCGACTATCCGGGAGTCGGACCGGAACACGCCTATCTCAATGACATCGGTCGCGCCGAGTACGAAACGATCACCGACGAAGAGGCGCTCGAGGCTTTTCAGTTGCTCTCGCGCCTCGAAGGCATCATTCCGGCACTCGAGAGTTCCCACGCCATTGCCCATGCGGGAAAGCTCGCCAAGACCCTGTCTCGGGATGCCATTGTCCTCGTGAATCTTTCCGGTAGAGGCGACAAGGATATCGACGAAGTGCGTCTGATTCTCGAATCACGTGACACGGCAAATGCTGAGAGGAAGCATTGATGGCGGCCGGGCGAATCGAAGCTTGCTTTTCAGCGTTGCGAGAGAAGGGAGAGAAGGCGCTCATTCCGTTTTTGACGGCGGGCGATCCCGATCTCGAAACCACCGAAGCACTGGTCGTGGCGATGGCCGAAGCCGGGGCGGACATCATCGAGTTGGGTATTCCCTTCTCGGATCCATCGGCGGAAGGACCCACGATTCAGCGGTCGAGCGCCCGTGCCCTCGAAAGGGGAACGAGTCTTCGAACGATTCTCGATCTGGTCGGTCGGCTGCGGGAGCGTGTCAAACAACCGCTGGTGCTGATGGGCTATGCGAATCCGATTCATGCGATGGGCGCCGAGATTTTTGCGAAGCGAGCCAGCGAAGTCGGTGTCGATGGCGTGATCATTCCGGACCTGACACCCGAGGACGGCGCACCCTACCTGGATCCGATTCGCGCTGCGGGGATTGATACGATTCTGCTGGCTGCACCCACAACGAGCGAAGAACGATTGACCATGCTCGTAGAGCAGACCCAGGGCTTTCTCTACTACGTGTCTCTGCAAGGCGTGACAGGAGCCCGCGCATCTCTCAGTGCCGGGATCGAAGAGAAGGTTCGATTGGCTCAATCTCTGGGTGATGTACCGGTTTGCGTTGGTTTCGGTGTCGGGACGAAAGAACATGCAGAGGAGATCGGGGCCTTCGCCGATGGCGTCGTCGTTGGCAGCGCCATCGTTGATCGAATTGAGGAGGCGTGTGGGGGCCTCGAGAATGCAGGCGCGGCAAAGCGCGCCGCCGTCGACGCGGTCGCGCAATTCATTCGTGAGTTGAAGGAGCCGCTGTCCCGCTAGTCGGGTCTTCCGCATCGATCGGAAGTTTGCCCTGCGTCAGGTGTCGCACCAGGTCGATCACCTGCTTGCGTGTTTCCTCGACGGATCCGGTGTTGTCGATGACGTGGTCGGCCATGTCCCGTTTTTCGTCGATAGGCAGTTGCGCAGCGACTCTCCTCACCGCTTCTTCGACATCGCAGTCATCGCGTTTGGTCGTTCTCTCAATCTGGATTTCGCGCGCCGCCCAGACGCAGACGGTTGCATGGAAGTCCATACTGGATCCGCTGCCGCGCCCGTTGACCCGCCCCTCGAAGAGCAGAGGGATGTCGAGTACGACGAGCGCGTCACCGGCCTCGACCGCGGCCTTCGCACGTCGGCCCATTTCCGCGATTACGGGGGGATGCATCATCGCCCCCAGGCGCGTTCTGGCCTCTTCATCTCGAAACACGATGGCACCCAATGCCTCACGATCGAGTGAGCCGTCCGGGCGAAGAATGTCGGCGCCAAAAGCTTCAGCCAGTTTTTCGAGCAGGGGTTGGCCGGGGGCTTGTTGTTCATGAACGATGGCATCGGCATCAATGGTCGTCGCACCGAGTTCGGCGAGGATTCGCGTCACAGTGCTCTTGCCAGATCCGATCCCACCCGAAAGTCCGAGAATACATGTCATGGTGAGAGCATTGCGCGTACAGTGCTTTCGCTCAAGCGATGGTTTAGGAACCCGCCCCCGCGATGAAGACGCAGTTCTTGCCGGCGGCCTTCGACGGGTAGAGCGCCCGGTCGGCCTCGCCAAAGAATACCCGGCGATTGCCGTCGAAGATGGCGACGCAGATCGAGATGGTGATTTCAACCGGCTTCATAGTGTCGCCGATAATGAGCCTCGTCGACTCAACCGTCATGCCAATTTTCTCCGCCATAACGTGCGATCAGTTCCGACTCACGGGCCGAATTCATGATGATCGAGGCGAGGCTCAGCAGGACTTCGTCCGGGCCGCGTGACCGTGGCTGTCGTTGAGCAATTTGTTCGGGCGAGCGGCGCTCGGACACCCACTAGCCGAGTTCGGCTTGATATTCGTACCGGACTAACGCATTGGGGGCGGAAGGGTCGTTAGGGAGAACCATCGATTCGGGAAGGAATTCATCGACGCGGGCCTGACTGTGAACACCAGCCCTGGAGCGTGTGTATCCGACCGGCCTGTGAAGAATTGGAGCGACTCATTCGACCTCTGGGTGAAGTGTACGCCCCACGTATTGATCGGCGGCGATGCCGTCTTGATTCGAAGAGATGGCGAAATAGTGTTTAACTTCAGATACTTAGAAGAAAACGAATCGAATCTGCAAAACCAACCCCGGCACCGATCCGAAGATCCTTCTAAGCCCCTGCTTTTAGAGGGAAATCGGATCCTGTCGGATTTGCGGCTCCGCGATCCGTCCGATATGATGCGCCTGCAAATTCAGGGGGTTAGCGGCCTTTTCGCCCTCGGAGGCAGCTAACTCACCAATGGACTTGGACCTGGACCAGCAAGCTCAGCTAGACGCCAGCAGAATTCATCGAGGGCCATCGAGAGCAATTTAAAATCATCCGCGCGGTTTGGTGGGTTTTGACCGTCGAGCAAGAGCTCGATCCCATGTTTCTCCGCGCAGCGTCACCCGAACCGCTCGAGAGTCGAGCGCGACGGGTCAACCGGATGGAGCCGCCGGCAAACACGTGGGGAATCCCAGGTGTCGGCGCGAGGGACGAGCCGCCATGTCGAAGGACGCCAAGACCGACAAATCGGCCGACCCATCCGTTGAGTCTTCGATCGGTATCGCTGACGAATTGGCACTTCTGCGCGACGAGATCGACGCGATCGACACCGAAATTCTCGCCAGTCTGAACCAACGAGCGAGTCGCGTTCAAAAGGTCGGAGAACTGAAACAGGGCGGGCTGCGTGGCCCCATCTATGTGGCGGCACGAGAGCGTGACCTCGTGCGGCAACTGGTCGATTCGAACGCTGGCCCCTTTCCCAACGCAGCTATTCCACACGTCTTTCGCGAGATCATATCGGCGACGCGTTCGCTGGAGGAGCGCGTTCGCGTGGCCTTCCTGGGACCAGATGGAACCTTCAGCCACCAGGCTGCAAGTCGACAATTTGGCGCACAGGTTGATTTTGTCCCGGTCAGGACCCTGCGTGATGTGTTTACGATGACGGAGCGCGGTGATACGCATTTTGGTGTCGTTCCGGTCGAGAACACGATTGAGGGCCCGATCTCGGTGACCTTCGATGCGTTGGTCGAGACGGACGTCACCATCTGCGGTGAGATCAAACTTGAAATTTCACAACACCTCATGTCGCGTACAGGAAAGATGGAAGATATCCAGCGCGTTGCTTCCCATCCTCAGCCGCTGGCCCAATGTCGAGGATGGCTCGAAGCAAACCTCTATGGCATCGAGACGGTCGAGACAACGAGCACCGCGGCCGCTGCCCAACTCGCACACGCAGATGAAAAAGTGGCCTCAATTGGTTCTGAGGTGACGGCAGAGGTCTACGATCTCTTGGCGGTCGCGTCGGGCATCGAAGACCATCGCGGGAATACGACTCGCTTCCTTGTGATCGGCCGAGAGACGCCCGCGCCGTCGGGCCAGGATTTAACGAGCGCCATCTTTACCGTGCGTCGTGACCAGTCCGGTGCCCTGCATAACTTGCTCGGTCCATTTGCGAAACATGGTGTCAATCTGACGGCCGTGCAGTCCCGCCCGATGAAGGGCAAACATTGGGAATATAATTTCATCGTCGATCTCGAAGGGCATCAAGGCGACCCCGCCGTTCGACGCGCGCTCAGCGAAGCCGCTGAGGTGGCCGCCTCACACAAGGTCCTGGGATCATTTCCGCGCGCACTTGAAGTACTCGATTCGAATCGTGAAGGAGGGGAGGTCACGTGAGTCTGGCTGATCTCATCAAACCGCATATTCGAAGTCTGGCGCCCTACCAACCGGGCAAGCCGATGGAAGAGCTCGAGCGCGAGATGGGAATTCGCTCGTCGATCAAGTTGGCATCCAATGAAAATCCGCTCGGCCCGTCGCCGTTGGCGGTCGAAGCCATGCGAAATGCTGCGAGTGAGATTCATCGTTATCCAGACGGAGCGAGCTTTGCGCTTCGTGCCAAACTGTCCAAACGGCTCGGCGTTGCAGGGAATCAACTCGTGTTCGGCTGTGGTGGTGACGAAATTCTCGAATTGATCGCGAAGACGCTGATCGGTCCGGGTGACGAAGTGGTTTATGGTTGGCCTTCCTTCGCGATGTACCCAATCGTCGTTCAAGGGTTCGGCGCCAACAGTGTTCAGGTGCCTCTGACCGACGGATTCGAACACGATCTCGACGCAATGTTGGCTGCGATCACCGACCGCACTCGTGTGGTGATGGTTTGTAATCCGAATAATCCGACGGGCATGAGTTTTGGCGCGAGCGAGTTCGAACTCTTCGCTGCTGCGCTGCCGGACGACGTCGTGCTCGTCGTGGACGAAGCCTATTTTGAATTCGTTCGACGACCGGATTTTCCGGATGTGCTCTCGCTCATTGCGAAGAGGCCGGGAACCCTCGTGCTTCGGACCTTTTCGAAGATCTACGGTCTCGCGGGCATGCGGATCGGATACGGAATCTGCGATGCGGAATTGGCGAGCTATCTAGAGCGTGCACGACATCCCTTCAACGTCAATCGGATGGCAGAGGTGGCTGCGCTTGCGGCGCTCGACGACGCCGAGCATGTCGCGCGAACTCTCGAAGTCAACGCGGCGGGCGTCGAGTACCTGACGGTGGAGCTCGGGCGATTGGGCGTAAAGACGTGGCCCACGGATACGAATTACATCCTCGCTCATACCGGCTCGGGCATTTTTGAGGAACTGCTCGAGACCGGCGTGATTGTTCGACCCATGACTGGCTTCGGTCTCACGGAATATGTTCGAATCTCCATTGGTCTTCCGGAAGAGAACGAGCGACTGATCAAGACACTTTCGATTATTCTGGAGAGTCGGGGAGCTGACTCATGAATCCCCCACCATTTCAGCGGTTGGCCGTTTTGGGTCTGGGTCTACTGGGCGGCTCGGTGGCGGCCGCTTCGAAAGAGCGAGGCCTGGCAATCGAGGTGGTCGGCGCTGCGCGTAAGCAAGCTCCGCTCGAGAGAGCACTGAAGGCCGGCATCGTCGATCAAATCGCATCACCGAAAGAGGCGGTCCAGGGGGCGGATCTTGTTGTCCTTGGCACGCCGGTTGGATCGATGGCGGGGGTTCTGGCCGAGGTTGCGGGTGAACTCGCGCCGGGAGCCATCGTGACGGACGTTGGTAGCGTCAAGGGTACCGTCGTTGACCTTCTTCCCGGGCTGCTGCCAGACGGCGTTTCATTCATCGGATCGCATCCGATGGCAGGTAGCCATTTACGCGGCCCCGATCATGCTCGGGGCGATCTATTTGAGGGAGCGTCCTGTGTCGTCACGTCCTGCGACGATGAGAATTCCAACGCCGCCGAACGCGTCGAACAATTCTGGCGAGACCTTGGTGCGAGGGTGCTTCGCCGTAGCCCGGCAGTACACGACGAAGAGGTCGCCTGGGTCAGTCATCTGCCCCATCTGCTCTCCTTCGCATTCGCGGAATCGCTACACTCGGCGCCCGCGAATGTTGGGGAATTGGCGGGAAGCGGCTTTAGAGACTTCACGCGCATCGCGCAGAGTGATTCCGAACTGTGGGGAGAGATTCTCAGTCTGAATCGAAAGGCCCTGTCGGGGCCCTTGAGTCAATTTTCCGAGTCACTGGCGAAGCTCTCCCGGATACTCGAGGAGGGCGACGGAGAAGCTCTCGAACAGATGTTAAGCCAAGCTCGGATGCGGTTGTCCGAGGTCGCGGCCAGCCAAACAAAGAGTGCACAGGCTAATGAAGAATCGGATGGGATCGATCGATGATTCCAATTCAGTATCTGAACAGAGAGAGTTTGAACGTTTTCTTGGAACACCTTTAATTAATTCAACCTAATCCATGGCCGTTCGCAGAGCGCGGATCCGGCCACCAGGAGCAATGAGAAACCACAATGAGTGAAACAACAGAAGAATCCGGAGGCGGCGAAAGTTTTGCCGACCTTTTTGGAAACAGCGAACGATCCTTCAAAGAGGGTGAAATCGCGCGCGGTACAGTCCTCTCGATCGACAACGACTGGGTCCAGATCGATATCGGCTTCAAGTCCGAGGGAATGATCGCGTCTTGGGAATTCATGACAGAAGAGGGTCGGCTCACCATCGCCGTTGGGGATGATGTCGAGGTCCTCGTCGAAGAAGTCGAGAATGAAGATGGCCAGCTCGTCCTGTCCAAGGAAAAGGCAGAACGGCTCAAGGTCTGGGACGAGATCAGTAATGCGTTCGACAACGAGGAACCCGTCGAGGGAACGATCGTTGCGCGAGTGAAGGGTGGCCTCTCCGTCGACATCGGCGTGAAAGCATTCCTTCCGGGTTCGCAGGTCGATCTTCGTCCGGTTCGAAATCTCGAAGCCCTGCTTGGCGAGAAGGCGAATTTCAAGATCATCAAGTTCAATAAACGCCGAGGCAATATTGTGCTCTCGCGTCGAGCTCTGCTCGAGACCGAACGGAAGATGATGCGAGAAGCGACACTCGCGACCTTGTCGGAAGGTCAGATTCTCGATGGCGTGATCAAGAACCTCACCGACTACGGTGCCTTCATCGATCTCGGTGGAATCGATGGCCTCCTGCATATCACGGATATGTCCTGGGGCCGGATCAATCATCCGGGCGAGTTGTTTCATGTCGGCGACGAGATCAAGGTCAAGGTTCTCAAATTCGACCAAGAGGCGGAGCGTGTCTCACTAGGTCTCAAGCAGATCCAGCCGGATCCGTGGGTCGATGCAGGGATGCGTTACCCGATCGGCATGCGGATTCGCGGCAAGGTGGTATCGCTAACAGACTACGGTGCGTTCATCGAACTCGAACCGGGCATCGAGGGACTCGTTCATGTCTCCGAGATGTCGTGGACCAAACGGGTCAAGCATCCGTCCAAGGTCGTCAGCATTGCGGACGAAGTCGAAGCGATTGTGCTCGATGTCGATGAGCGAGATCGGAAGATTTCACTTGGCATGAAGCAGATCGAAGAGAATCCGTGGACGGTGATCGAGGACAAGTATCCGGTCGGGACCGAGGTGTCGGGTCAGATTCGAAACATCACGAACTTCGGAATCTTTGTCGGTCTCGAAGAAGGCATCGACGGGCTGGTTCACGTCTCGGATATTTCCTGGACAGAACAGGTCAAACATCCTTCGGATCGATTCGAGAAGGGTGACGAAGTGAAGGCGGTCGTGCTGAAGATCGACAAGGAGAACGAAAAATTCTCCCTGGGTATCAAGCAGCTCGAGGCCAACCCGTGGAACGACATTCTGAAGAAGTACGCGGTGGGCAGCGAAATTACAGGACCGGTCTCGAGTGTGACTGACTTCGGTGTTTTCGTGCAGCTCGAGGACGGCATCGATGGATTGGTCTACAGCTCCGAGCTGGCAGCCGAGCGCATCGAAACCCCATCCGAACACTTCAAGGATGGACAAGAAATCACTGCATTGATCGTGAAGGTCGACGCCAACGAGCAGAAAATCTCGCTGTCGATTCGAGCGGTTGGTGACAAAGTCGAGCGAGCGGCGCTGAAGGAGTTGGCTGCACAACAGTCAGCAACTCAGACGACTACGCTGGGTGATCTCTTGGCCGAGAAGCTGCAAGCGCAGCAATCGGGCGATTCCGAAAAGAAGTCGGAGTAGGCATTCGGGGCATCCGCGCAGGCGGGTGCCCCGTCTTTCTTTCTCCTAGCTGGCTTGCTGAAATGTCTGGAGAGACCGAATGACGAAGAGCGGTTTGATCGAGGAAGTCGCGAAACGCACACCGCACATCTCAAAGAAGGACACAGAGGTCGTGGTGAACACGATCTTCGATGCGATGATCGAGGCCCTCCGTTCAGGAGACCGAATAGAGATTCGTGGCTTCGGTTCTTTTCAAGTGAAAATTCGAGAAGCGCGCGACGGACGTAACCCGAAGACCGGTGAGTCCGTGCATATCTCGGCAAAGCGGACGCCATTCTTCAAGGTGGGGAAAGAACTGAAAGAGATGGTCGACGGTGTGCCGGCGACGGAACCTGAAACCGAGGTAGATGGGGGTACGTCCGAGGAGTCTGCGATCGGTTAGCCAGACGATGTGAGCGCGAATCAGTTTTCTTGGAGCCTCGGGGGGTGAAGTATGAAACGGCTGTTGTTTTGGTTGGTGTTGGTCGGTCTATTCATCGCAGCGCTCTGGGCAGGTTGGACTTTTCGCGCGAGCAACTCGGTTCCAGTCGATCTCGAATTGATCTGGATCCGTATTCCAAATGTCGAATTGTGGTGGGTGGTGCTTGGCTCGATGGCCATCGGTGCGGGTTTAGCAACGACCAGCGTGGGATTTTCGTGGCTGCGGGGGCATCTGCTCAACCTGCGATACCGCCGTGCGATCAGGAAGCTCGAGACTGAACTGCATGAAATGCGCAGCTTGCCGCTCAGCGGAAGTCGGGGCACGGCGCCTGAGCCGCTGAGACTCGACCCGGCAGATCCGAATCTGGCCGTGGCGGCTGGGAAAGTCAGTTAGTTCGTGCGTTGGAGGCGGAATCAGGGTGCGGCCGCGGCATCGCAAATCGAACTCGCCTGGCGGCGTGCGTTGCGCGCAGCCATCGATGGCAATTGGCCGAGAGCCGAGACATGGCTCGAGCGGATTGTTGAGGCAAATAGCAAGAACATCGATGCCTATCTGGCCCTGGCGAGGCTCTACAGGAATCACGGCGCGATCGGTCGCGCCATTCGCATGCATCAGAACTTGCTACTTCGATCGGAGCTGAATCGCAGTGAGCGAGCCGAAGCTTTGTTGGAACTCGGGCGAGATTTCGAAGAAGGCGGCTTTCATTCGCGGGCGGCAGCAACCTTTGAAGAACTGCTCGGACTCGACTCTGGCAACGCTGAGATCCTCGAACGACTGATTTCGCTCTTACTCGCATTGGGTGAGTTTTCGCGCGGGCTTTCGCTGGTGAAGCGATTGCGGCGACGAAATCGTGAAGCTGGGGACCGTTTGGAAGTGGCGCTCTTGTTGGCGCAGTCGGATGCCCAGATCGAATCCGGGGATCATGACGGTGCGCGGCGATCGATCAAACGCTGCCTTAGGCGGAATAAATCTTGTGGTCGCGCCTGGCTGAGGTTAGGTGAGCTCGAGGCAGAGCGGGGCAAGACTAATCGCGCACTGGAGGCTTGGAAGCACGGCGCAGAAACAGATCAGGAGGCGGCTGCCGAGATCTATCCGAAACTCGCTGCGACCTTTGCTGCGAAGGACAAGGCGGAAGCTTTTGATGCATTTCTGTTGAAGCTTCTCGATCGTCGCCCAGAAGATCATTCCGCTCGGATCGCGCTCGCTCGTGTTCGTAGGAGTCGAGGCGATTCGGCTTCGGCGATCGAGGAGCTGGCGCGCGCGGTCGAGATCACACCCGAGGAGTTGAGTCTCCGAAGCGAATTGGGAAGGCAATTGATCGCGGCGGGGCAGGATTCGGAAGCGTTGAAGGCTTATGCTGGACTCCTCGAACTGATCGACCGTCTTTCGTCACCCCTCAATGACATAGACGAGGAGGTCGGCCATTGAGCCAGTCTGCCTTGGACACGCCGATGATGCGGCAGTTCTTGAAGGTTAAGGCCGAGTATCCGGATTCGGTTGTCTTTTATCGGATGGGTGATTTCTACGAGATGTTTCTGCACGACGCAGAACTCGTTGCGCCGCTTCTCGACATAACGCTGACTTCGAGAAACAAGGACAAGGCGGATTCCATTCCGATGTGTGGGATCCCCGTGCATGCGGCAGATGCGCACATCAAGCGACTCGCCAGTCTGGGGCATCGGATCGCGATTTGTGAACAGGTCGAAGATCCAAAGGACACGGGCGGGAAACGCCTGGTACGCCGCGCCGTCGTCGAGGTTGTCACACCGGGGCTGGTCGGCGATCCAGCAGGCTTGGACGCGCATACCATCGTGGCTGTCGCGGCCATTTACGTCGGAGAGGGTTTCGGCCTCGCCGTTCTCGAAGCATCCACCGCCGATTTTCGGGCAACGGGTATCTCTGATGACGCGGGGAAGAATTCCGCCAAGAAGAAAGACGGCGAGCTTCCGGAAGCACTGATTCAAGAGTTGGCGCGAATCGGCCCACGAGAGCTCCTGGTGCCGAAGTCGCTCGTGATGGAGGCCCAGCGTGTTCTCCCTTATGTGATCGAGAATCTGGCGATCCGGGAACTTCCCGAGAGTGCGTTCATGGAAGGACCGAATGTTCCGGCCTGGCAGGGTGGATTCCTCGATGAGCAGGATCCGGCTTCTCGCGCTGCCGTAGCCATCGCGAACTACTTGATCGAGAACCAGCCCTTCGCTCGAGAGAACCCACCGCGGTTGCAGCGTTATGAAATCGCCGATGCGGTCGTGCTGGACGCTTCGACCCGAAGACATCTCGAGCTACACGAAAACAGCGAAGATCGAGGTCGCGCGGGTACGCTACTTTCGGAGCTGGATGTGACCTGTTGCGCGCTAGGCGCACGGAGGTTGTCGCATTGGCTCGCGTATCCGCTGCTATCGATCAAGGAGATCGACAAGCGTCACGACGCGGTCGCGTTTCTGGTGGGCAAGGACCGGCTTCGCGCAAAATTGCGCGAAGCGATGAGACCTGTTCGCGATCTCGACCGGCTGCTCTCCCGTGCGACTCGCCCGGGCGCGGTGCCTAGGGACCTCGGCGCTTTGCGCAGCTCGCTTCAGGCGCTGCCGAAAGTCGTGTCGACCATTGCGTCCGGGGGCGCACTCGACGCAAATGAGGCCATGCTGCTCGTCGAAGCTCCGTCTTCCCCCGATGGTTCGAGGCCGGGTGAACTCGGTGATCCGATGGCACGGGTACTGGATCTGCCCGTCCCTCGCCCGGCTTTGACGTCACTTCTCGAAGACGGATTGATCGATGAACCTCCGGTGATTGCACGGGGTTCTCGCGGTGCAAACGAAACCGGCTATATCCGGGAGGGCTATCGCAGCGATCTCGACGTGCTTCGCGAGAGCGCGACGAAGGGACGTGAGTGGATCGCTGGGCTCGAAGCTGCCGAACGGGAGCGAACGGGGATTGCGACACTCAAAATCAGATTTCACCCCGTTCATGGTTATTCCCTCGAAGTTGGGAAGGCGCACCTCGCCAAGGTTCCCGAAGACTTCGAACGCAAGCAGACCCTGGCAAGTGTCGAACGTTTTACCACCGAGGCGCTTCGCGAAGTCGAGTCCAAGGTCATGGGGGCCAACGAGCGGGCGGCGAAACTCGAGCGTGAAATTTTCGAGTCGCTGCGACAATCCGTTTGCCTCGAGTCGGAGGCGATTAGGGAAGCAGCGTCGCGTGTGGCCACGCTCGACGCATTGGCTTCTCTTGCTGAAGTGGCGAGAAGGAATCGCTGGGTGCGCCCGGACGTGGATCTGGGGGAGAGTCTCGACATCAAGGGCGGACGACATCCGGTGGTGGAATCGGTTCTTGGGCGCCAAGGCTCTGACGGCTTTGTTCCCAATGACACCAAGCTCGATCCTTCTGGACGACAAATTCTCCTTTTGACCGGACCTAACATGTCTGGCAAGAGTACCTATCTCCGCCAGGTGGCCTTGATCGTTTTGATGGCGCAGATGGGGAGCTTCGTCCCAGCCGAGTCCGCCCGCGTGGGCATCGTCGACCGTGTCTTTACCCGTGTGGGCGCATCGGATCGACTGTCCCGGGGAGAATCGACCTTCATGGTCGAGATGCGCGAGACGTCAGAAATTCTCAGTCAGGCTACACGCCGCAGTCTCGTCATTCTCGATGAGATCGGTCGCGGAACATCCACCTTTGATGGATTGTCGATCGCATGGTCGGTGGCCGAATATCTTCACGACACCCGAGGCGTCGAAGCCAGGACGCTTTTTGCCACGCATTACCACGAGCTTGTCGCGCTGTCGGATACGAAGGCTCGAATTCATAACGCGCATTTCGAAGTGCGCGAATGGAATGAAGAAGTCATCTTCTTGCGCCGACTTGTCGAAGGCGGAGCCAGTCGCTCCTATGGTATTCAGGTCGCGCGACTCGCGGGGCTGCCCCAGCGTGTGATCGAACGAGCGCGATCGATTCTTCTCGATCTCGAGGCCGGAGACCTGCCTGGCGGACAATCGAAACAAGCGCGCCCATCCTCCGAGGGTCAACTCTCCCTGGCCCTTCGACCATTGCGATCGCCCAAAGGCGAGGCTGAGGCGGAGCTCATTCGAGCTTTCCGCGAACTCGCGCCCGAATCGATGACGCCGATCGATGCATTGACCTGGTTGGTGAAGGCGGGCGAGGAACTTCGTCTCGAGGCCTCCGAGGGGGGCGAGGAAGCGCATCGTGACCGGCGTGGTGAGCCAAGCAAAAGTGACGAGGCGGGATCATGAAGGTCGCGGGGCGAATCCGTTCTAGCCTTCTGCTCTTGGGGCTGATGCCGTTCTTGCTTGGAGTCGAGCGTCCGCCGGGATTGGGCGATGTTCGTGACGTTCGAACCTGGTCCTACGAAGGGTATACGCGAGTCGTTCTCGAACTCTCGCACGAAGTCGACCTCTCGAAGGCGAAGCTTGTTAGGCTCGCTGCCAATCGACATGCCGGGCGTCCCGAGAGGCTCTACCTCGACGTTCCCGGTGTCTGGGTCGGGCGGCGTTATGAGGACGGCGTCGAGGTCGGAGATGGACTCTTGGCGGGCGTTCGCGTTGGGCAGAACACGCTGCGCAACTCTCGGCTGGTGATCGATCTCGAGCGCTATGACCATCACAGACTCTTTACGTTGCCGAGCCCAGCTCGGATTGTCGTTGACGTCTATGGCGATCCCGTCGAGGCGGCGCCTGATTCGAGCGGACGCCTTCCAGCCAGTCTGCGCCGGGTTCGTACAGTGGTCGTCGATCCGGGCCATGGAGGGCGCGACCCCGGGGCCACAGGGCTCTACGGCTTGCGCGAGAAGGACGTGAATCTATCGATTGCCAAGGGGTTGGCGAAGCGACTCGAGGAGCGTGGCTTTAGAGTCGTCTTGACTCGAGACGACGATCGAACCCTCGATCTGGAGGAACGCACCGCGATTGCAGAGTCGTCGGGCGGCGATGTCTTTATTTCCATTCATGCGAATGCTTCAAGTCGAGCCAAGACGCGAGGCATCGAGATCTACACATTGGATGAGAATCATGAACGCCACAGCCTGGATGTAGCCTCACGGGAAAACGGTGTTCCGGCGTCAAAGCTCGATCCATTGCAGCGAGCGCTGGCCCGATTGCGCGTCGATGAAGTCGGATCGCATTCCACGAAGCTGGCCGGTCTGGTTCACGAGCAGGTAATTGCAAGCGCGAAAAAGCGAGATCGATCGCTGCCCGATCTAGGTGTTAAGAAGGGACCCTTTTATGTCCTTTTCATGTCGAGCATGTCGTCGGTTCTGGTGGAGACCGGATTTCTGACCAACAAGAAGGACGCGAAGCTGCTCAAGAGTGTGAAATTCCAGCGTGAATTGGCTGAGTCCATTGCCGCCGGCGTTGCCGACTATCGACGACAGATGGAACAAGGCCTGCTCTCCTCTGCGGAGCCGTCAGCACGTGGGGCTGACAGGGCGGCGGCACGCATCGGGTCTCGGGCGCCTTGATGGAGCAAGCACCCTCCATAGATGAGCACCTCTCGAGACAACCGGGCGAGCCCGAGGAGTTGGTTCGTGCCGTCCCCGCCATCGTGAAGGCTTATCTCGCCGAAGTTCGTGAGCACCTGGAATGGCTGCATTGTTCGCCGAATCCGCCGGGCCTGGCAACGTCGGACGCGCCTGTCGTTCGAGTCAGCCAGCCGGGCTCCGGGCGGCGTGTGAACGAGGCCAACTCGGATCTCATGGATCGCATGATCCGCCGACTCTACGACCTCGCGGAGGAAGTGCATCGCGCCAGAGGCGGAGACGTCGATGCGGATATCGCAGTGATCGCCGTTGGTGGCTACGCCCGACGTGAAATGTCGATTCATTCCGACGTCGACATTCTGATTCTCTATCGCGAAGAACTCACTGGCTTTGTCGAGCATATTTCAGAGAGATTGCAGTATTGGCTCTGGGACGCCGGACTGACGGTCGGTTGCGCAACACGAACATTGGAGGAGACCGTCTCTCTCGGCCTCGAAGACGTGACGGTGAGGACAGCGGTCTTGACCGCCCGCTTTCTTTGCGGAGACGGGGAGTTCTTTCACGTCTTTGCGGATCGAATTCGTGACGAGCTCCTCCCGGATCCCACCGCATTCGTCATCGAGCAGCAGGAGCTGATGCGTGAGCGCCAAATGGAATACGGCGATTCCCTCTACCTGCTTCAGCCTAATGTGAAGGAGGGTGTCGGGACTCTCCGCGACTATCACACTGCCTATTGGGTGGCACGGGGAACCCAGCCCAGCGTTCGAAACGTGGATGATCTTCTTCATTTCGGACTCCTGACCGAATCCGAGATGGATGACTATAAGGAGGCGCTCGATTTCTTTTGGCGGACTCGGAACGAGTTACATCGAATCGCAAAGCGCGCGAATGACCAGATGAGCTTCGAACTCCAGGAGGAGGTCAGCGAAGCATTAGGTTATGGCTCGATGGCTGCAGCCTTCGAGAAGGCTGCAGCCGCTCAACATCGCCGGTCTCAGGGCGATGGGGAGACACTGGCGGACCTTCGATTCGAGCCGGACAACCCGGATCTGCCCGTCGAGCGCTTCATGCGCGATTACTATCGGCATGCCCGTGCCATCAAATCCTATTCGGAATTGGTGATCGATCAGTGTGCCACGCGAGCCCTTAACAGTTCATCCGATCATTCGGATCAGGATGTCGACGTGGAGCTCGAGGACGGCTTTTATCTGGCCAATCATCAACTGGCCATTCCGCATGCCTCGCACCTCCGTGAACAGCCTATTCGCCTTTTGCGCGCATACGAAGTGGCGCAGGCGCACCAGGTCAGCCTGTCGCGCATCGCCGAGCGATTGATTCGAGAGAACCTGTATCTTTTGGACGATGAGCTTCGATCATCGAAAGAAGTCTCCGAGATGTTCATGCGGATGCTCGACAGCGAGACGCGCGTCATGCGTACGCTGATGTCGATGAACGATGTTGGACTGCTTTCGCAGCTGATGCCGGAATGGGCACATATCGTTTGTCGCTGGCAGCATGTCATCTACCACACGTATACGGTCGACGTGCATTCAATCTTCCTTGTCGAGGAATTGAGACGACTGTGGCGGGGCAAGTACGCGCGAGTGATGCCGGTGCTGACCGAGCTGATGCAGGAGGTTGGAGATCGGGGCGTGCTCTTCCTTGGCTGTCTGCTGCATGACATCGGCAAAGGCTTTGGTGGGGACCATTCGAGCAAAGGTGTTGTGAGAGCGATTCCCGCAATCAAGCGCTTGGGTTTGTCTCCTGATCGTTCGGCGCGAGTGCTCTTCATCGTTCAACACCATCTCCTGATGTCCCACCTCGCGCAGAGCCGGGATCTTTCGGACGCGAAATTGATTCTCGAATTGGCGCAGATCTGTGGCGACCGCACCAATCTGCGAAACCTTTATCTGGCAACCTTCGCGGACATTCGTGCTTCATCGCTCGAGGGTTGGACGGATTGGAAAGGGCAGCTGCTGCGTGAGCTCTATGAACGGACCGCAGAGATGCTCGAGACCGGAGCCGAACGCCCAGATCAAGCGGTGGCCTTGCTCGAAGCTCGGGTCGAGCGTCGGCGAGACGGAGCGCGCGAGGAACTCATGCGACTGGGGGTGGGTGAGGGCAAGATCGCCTCGCTTTTCGCGGCGCTTCCTCGACGTTATTTCCTGTCCCACACCCCACGGCAAATTGCGCGCCATGCTCAGGTCGTGCTGCGCTTCGGCGATGGGACGCGTTTGGCGATCGCCAATCGTGACATGAAGGGTGGATTCACAGAATTCATCCTCTGCACGAGCGATGTTCATGGGTTGTATAGCCAGGTTGCCGGGGTAATGACGGCTTGTGGACTCGATATCCTGGGTTCCCACGTGTACACGACGACGGGTGGGCTGGCTTTAGAGATCTATCGAACACGCACTCCTCGAGGTGGCCCCGAAGAGCGGAGCATTCTCTGGGCTGAAGTTGAATCAACACTTGATGCGGTACTCGGAGGCGAGGCTCGGGTGGAAGAATTGGTGCGCCGGCGGCGGCGACCCGTCGGAACGGCGAGGCTTCCGAGTCGCAAGGACGCGCGGGTACTTGTCTCCAATACTGAATCCGAGTTCTATACACTTGTCGATGTCATCGCCGATGATCGGCTCGGACTTCTCTACGATGCGACCCGGACGATCGGTGAGCACGGCTTTGAGATCTACATCTCAAAGGCGGCGACGATTAAAGACCAGGTGACCGACACCTTTTATCTCAAGGATCGAAACGGCAAGAAGATCAAAAATTCTAATGATTTGGACCGACTGCGTGAGGCATTGCTCGAAGCAGTTGATTCCGAGGTCGAGGGTCGCACTCGTGGCTGACACCGTAAACAAATCGACCGGAGTCATTCCGCCGCCGAGTCCCCTCGAAGAACTATGCGACGCATTCCTGACGCGACTGGCCGTGGAAGAGGGGCTGTCGCCTCGGACGGTCGAGGCCTACTCAGGAGATCTCCGGCATCTGCGAATGCATCTGGCGATGGGAAAAGTCGAGCGTGTTGATCAAATTACACGGCGCGACCTATCGGCCTTTGCGTCCTACCTCGACGAGCGAGGTTTGGCGGCGAGTTCTCGCGCGCGGGCGCTGGTCTCTGTTAGGCGGCTATTGCGCTTTGCCCAAGAGCGAGGGGAGATCGATGCCGATCCTCTCGAAGGGCTCGAGTCTCCGAAGATGTCTCACACGCTGCCGCGAATCTTATGCCAAGAGGAAACGGAGGCTCTGATTGAGGCTGCGCGCACCGGGGATCCACTGGGCCTGCGGGACGTGGCGATGCTTGAGATGCTTTACGGCGCCGGGCTGCGGGTCTCTGAATTGGTCGGGCTGCCCTTCGAATCCGTAGACCTACGATCGTTCCTGTTGCGTGTGATTGGCAAGGGGAACAAGGAGCGGGTTGTTCCGATGGGAGAAGTCGCAGCGAGCGCGCTAAAGACCTATCTCTATGAGGGAAGACCGCTGCTTCTCAGAGGCCGGGAGGATCGAGACCGTGCCGTCTTCCTTTCGCGCAGGGGCAGGCGAATGACACGCCAGAATTTCTTTCTGAGAATTCGGCAGCATGCCCAAAAAGCGGGCATCCCAAGTGAACGGGTCTCGCCCCATGTTCTTCGTCACGCGTTCGCGACGGACTTGCTGGAAGGCGGCGCGGACCTTCGTGCGATTCAGACGATGCTTGGCCACGCGGATCTCTCGACGACAGAAATCTATACCCATGTGAGTCGGACGAAGCTGCGCGACACCGTGGAATCAAGGCACCCGCGCGGGTCGGCGGCAAACCGGTGAAACGCAGTCTGAGTATGAATGAGATACTCGCTTCGCTGCCGGATGCGACTGGCGAGCTTCTTTTACGCGTCGTTCGGGCAGGCCAGTCCCAAGTCACGCCGATTCATCTCGTCGGGGGGCCGATTCGCGATCTCCTGCTTGGACGATCCGTGGTCGATGTCGATCTTGTCGTGGATGGGGATGTTCACGCACTCGGCGACGCAGTGGCGCGGGAGACCGTCGATGGGGAAATCGAGATCGAGGCGCACGATCGCTTTGGAACACTCCGGATTCGGTCCTCCGAGGCGCGCTTGGATCTTGCAAAACTTCGAACCGAAACTTATGCGGCGCCGGGAGCGCTGCCCGAGGTAGCGGTCGGAAGCCTCGATGAGGACCTTCTGCGTCGGGATTTCAGCGTGAACGCCATGGTCTGCCTGCTCGATTCGGAGGAGCCTGGAAGGGCGGTTCCGATTGTCGATATGTTAGGTGGCCTAGCGGATCTACATGGGCGAAAACTTCGCATCTTGCATTCACGCAGTTTTCACGACGATCCAACCCGGGCATTTAGGGCCGCCCGATTGGCCGCCCGATTGGGCTTTTCACTGGATCGGAAGTCGCGTAGTTCGCTGCGCGATGCCTTGCGCGACGGGGCTTTTGGCGCGGTCAGTGGCGAGCGATGGCGCCGAGAACTTCAACAGACTTTCGAGGAAGCCGAGCGTGGCGTGCATGTGGGTCATGTCTTGAAGTCACTCTCGAATTGGCATGTCTTGACGGCGCTCGAGCCGGGCTTGCAGTTCGGGGCGGACCGACTGGTTCCTCTGCGACGTCTGTCCAGGGCGATCGCCAATCCGGAGTGGACGGCTCCGCGCTGGCGTCCCTGGTTGGCCGGTCTTTCGATTTGGTTGGCTCCTCTTCCCGCCGCACTGCGCCGACGGACGCTCGAGCGGTTCTCGATTCGCGGCGAGCAGGCAAAGCGGATCGTGCAGTTTGGCCGGGACGCCGAGCGTACGCTTCGAAGCCTGACCAAAGCGAGGGGGCGTGGTGCGGTGGATGCCATCCTCTCGGATCTTCCCGAGGAGACTGTTCAAGCTCTTCATGCCCTCGCAGATGTCTCTGTGCGGCGCCGGATACTGCGGTGGGGTGCCGAAGATCGCCGCCGTCGCTCGCCGGTGGGCGGTGGCGAAATCGCTGAATTAGGCTTGTCCGGACCAGATGTTGGGCGCGCATTGGCACGCATTCGGGCGGGTTTTCTGGATGGCGAAATTGCGAATCGGGAGGAAGCGCTGGCCCTCGCGGAAGAAATCGCTAAACGGGTCCACCGCAGACGGCAGACCGACGGAAAGAAGGCTTCTGGGCGCAGAAGAGTTGCCCGTCGAAGCACGATCACGGATACTGTCGCCGACGGTCGGCCACCAGACTGAGTTCTGAACACTGAATGAGGTCATCGCTGTTCGTCTCGGCCCGTTCGCGGACCTCCCCCCAGGCATCAGGAAGCTAGGAATATTGCGTTATGGCCGGTAGCCGATGAGTGCACGGGAATGGACTGCGACGAGCGCGCTTGAAGACCTCGGCGAGGAGCCGAGTGAGCGGACCGATGGCCTGGATGGCTACTCGGTCAAGGTTTCCGTCTTCGAGGGCCCCCTCGATCTGTTATTGCATCTGATTCGCCAGAACGAAGTCGATATCACCGATATCCCGATTTCCCGGATTGCCGCGCAATATCTCGAAACCATCGAATTGATGGAAGGGCTGAATCTCGACGTTGCCGCCGAATATCTAGTCATGGCGGCCACGCTGGCTCTGATCAAGAGCCGAATGCTGTTGCCCGACGAATCCCATGAAGAGGAAGAGGGAACGGATCCGCGCGCGGACCTGGTCCGACGCCTCCTCGAATACCAGCGATTCAAGGAGGCCGCGAATACGCTTTCGAAGCGTCGGCTTCTCGGACGTGACGTCTTCAGTGTCATCGGCCCCGGCCCCGAAAAAACACCGCAGGGTGAACGCGAACTCGAGGTCGGACTATTCGAGCTAGTGGCCGCTTTTCGCGACGTGCTCGACCAATCAAAATTGCTCTCCTTGAAGCATGAGATCGAGACCGAACACATCACCGTTCGCGAGCGGATGATGGTCGTGATGGATTTGCTCGAAGCCCACGAGTCGATCGAGTTCATGCGAATCTTCGAGTCACCGGATCGCGATGGTCCGGTGAGCCGGCCGGTTCTGGTTGCGACGTTCCTGGCGATCCTGGAACTGGCTAGGCTATCCGCACTGCGTATCTACCAAGGTCTATCGGAACGAGAAACGCCCGAAGGCCCCATTCGGATTCGGCAAGCGACCCCGGATACGGGCGATCCGAATTGGCGAGAGCGCATTGCAGAATCGATGTAGATCATGATTGTCTTCAACATTCAAGACCCTCCAAACGTTCAAGACTGCCCAAATGTTCAAGACTGTCCGGACCCCGCGACGCAGGAGTCATTGTGAGTAGAATGGAATCCAAGGAAAAGCGCAGGATCATCGAGGCTCTGGTGCTTTCGTCGCCGGAGCCGATTTCGGCGGAAAAACTTGCGGAGATTATTCCTTACTGCAAACCAGGCCAGGCGAAGGATCTCGTCAACGAGCTCAATACGGAATACGCCGAGCAAGATCGCGCCTTCGAGATTTGGGAAGTCGCGGGTGGTTTTCAGATTCGAACGCGCGCGGAATTCTCTGGCTATCTTCAGAAGTTGCAAAAAGAACGAGCCCTACGCTTGTCTCCGGCCGCTCTCGAAACACTCGCGATCATCGCCTATCGCCAGCCGACTACCCGTGCCGAGATCGAGGAGGTCCGGGGCGTGGATGCCGGCGCAACGGTGCGGAGTCTGCTTGAACGTCATCTGATTCGCATCGCTGGTCAGCGAGAAGTGCCCGGTCGTCCAATGCTCTATGGCACGACCCGTCGCTTCCTCGAAGTCTTCGGCATCGAGAATCTGAAGAATCTGCCCTCTCTGCGCGAGTTGGATGAGTTGGCCAAAGAGCAGGGCCTGCTCGATCCAGCGGCCGACGAGAACGCCGAGGCGGAGGCGGAGGCGTCAGCCGACGCTATTACGGAAGGGATCGAAGTCGTAGAATCCCCAGAACTTACGGAAACAGATTCCGCCGACGTCACTGACGTCGCCGCGGACGCCAGCACAGACGAACTTCGGGAGTTGGATGGCGGGGAACTGACCCAGGCGGACGAGATGCCGGACGGTGAAGCGATCGAGCAGGACGATGCGATCTCGCGGGAGTCGGATGGCAATCTGGCCGACAATGAGGGGTTGACGGAACGTTAGTCTGATGCCTCACGGAAAATCTCCCAAACATACTCGCAAGGCCCGCAGCAAAAGTTCTGCGGCCAACAAGAGGGGCCAGGGGCCGGCGCGCAAGAAGCTTGGCTCGGACGACAGGGCTGCGTCCGGCGTCGGTGGCGCTGCGTCGGTAGGACAGTCCACCCCGATCGATCGCTCCGTTCGATTGCAGAAATTGATTGCGGGGGCAGGCTTCGGGTCGCGACGTGATGTCGAGCAATTCATCGTCGATCAGCGAGTAACGGTCAACGGTCGAGTTGTGAATGTTGGGGATCGAGCAGATCCCGGAGTGGACGACATTCGTCTCGACGGCGAGCGGCTGCTGCGCGAGAAGCCCAGCTATTGGATCCTGAACAAGCCCCGCGGCGTCGTCACGACGGTTCGCGATAACGAGGGTCGCAAGACCGTCATCAGCTTGATGCCGAAGAATATTGGTCGGCTCTTTCCGGTGGGTCGTCTCGACCGTGAAACATCGGGCCTCTTGTTGCTGACCAACGACGGCGATACCGCCCACGTGCTGCTTCACCCATCATTGGGCAACGAACGTGAATATCGGGTCAGCGTCAAGGGGCACATCGACGCGAAGGCCGTGGGCCGACTCGAAAAGGGCGTCTCGCTCGAGGATGGGCGGACTTCTCCGGGTCGTGTCAGCAACGTTCGACTTGATCCAGATTCGGGAAACTCGAGTTTTGCCCTCGTCTTGATGGAGGGACGGAAGCGTCAGATTCGACGAAGTCTACTCGTGCTGGGATTTCCGGTTCGACGATTGGTTCGTGTGAGGATGGGGCCGCTGCGACTGGGGAGACTGGCCGTGGGGCAGGCGCGGCCGCTTCGGTCGGAGGAGCGGCGGAGCTTGTTGATGCACGCCGAGAAGCTTCGGGATGCGCCAAAGTCCTCGAAGAACAAGTCTCGAGCCGGGCGAGCCCGATCCACTTCAGTTCAGCGAACAGTGAGCTCCAAGAAGGGCACCAGAAAATAGAACGCGAGCAGGAGGCCGAGCAGGAAAGACAGGCCTTGCGGAAAATCTCGTGGCATCGCGATCGATCCTTCCTTTCTGTGCTTACGTTCGAGGCCGACCGAGGGTCCCGTCGATCGGACATCTTTCTAATTTCTTCTTCTTCTCTTTTCTTCAAGAGCAAGAATCGTGCAAACGCTCGCGATACGCGCGGCTCGTTTCTCGACCGGCTGAATGAGTTGCCGGCACCCAGCGTTGACGCTGAATCTGCCGCTCAATTGCCGCTGTTGTCGTGGCTAGGCTGCGGGACTTGAGGCTTCCCGGGTGGAAACAAAGTCTCCACCAATGGAAGTTCTAAGACCGGCCGGAAGACGCCGGCCATGTCATCGGGGCGACTTCGCCGAATGCCGAATCAGGTTGAGCGCTCTTGCTCTTCCTTGGTGCGATCGACTCGGGAAACGGCCCAGGTGAGGAGAATACCGAGGGCGATGGCTCCGCCCGTTTCGGCAACTTGGCTGGTGCTCGGACTGAATCGCTCGAGTGGCCAGTCCTCGACGGGAAATTCTTCGAGTTCCGCTTCCGGAACGAGGATCCCATGGTCCATGAATCCGGGTTCTGGCGCGACGGCCTTCTGAAATGGGTAGAGGCCAACGACTGCGCCGAGCAGGAGTCCGATCAGGACGCCTAACGTCGCTTTCTCGTACCGAGCCAGCAGCCAGCGAAGGGCGTTGCTGACTCCGACGATGCCGACCACCACGCCGATTCCGACTGGGATCACAACGTTCATGGAATCCAGGATTCGCGCCAGATCGAATCCGGAAGGACCAATCAGACCAAGCTTGAGTTCGTCCACTGCCCCGAGAATTGGTTCATATTGGCCGAGGAGCAGCAACAGGTATCCGCCCGAGATTCCGGGCAAAATCATGGCGGAGGCACCGGCTAGGCCAGAGAGAAGCAGTAGCGGAAAACTCTCAGTGCTCGTCCCCTGTGATTCGGTGCCAAACGCCATGACGACCATGAGAGCGAATGCGATTCCAGCGGCGACCCAAACGCTTCGTGTGATGGGTTGGGCGAGGCGCCAGACCAGTGGAAGGCCGCCCAGGGTGAGTCCGATAAAGAAGCTGTACATCAGCGGGCGCTGCTCGATGACCAACATTCGCGTCGGCCCCGCTAGCCCTCCAATCGCGAGGATGGCAGAGCCGCCGATCGTGGCCAGGATGACGAGCGAGCGAGGCTTGAATCGTAAGACCGTGATGTCGGCAATCGCATTAATGAAGCTCGGATAGACGCCGACTGCGAGAAGCATGGTTCCGCCGCTGATTCCCGGGACCAGGTTCGCGAGCCCCATCAGGATTCCACCCAGGAGTCCGCGTGGGATGAAGCCTGCGAGGGAAGTTTCCTCGGCATTCGCTTGGATCGATGACTGCGCCTTCAATGAACTCCCCCCCGACAGCACGAGTCGTTCACGCGCGTCTGTCCTTGCTCTGTGCCGCCCTTGGCTGGCTCGTGGTCGGCTACTCTAGCCCGAATCGGGTGCAACGGTCCCAGTCAGTGCCTTTCACTTTCAGCCACTCCCAGCGACTTCGGAGGCAGCCATGTGCGGAAGAATGACGCTGACGAAATCCGGCAGTGAGATCGCCGAGTATTTCGCCTTGGCCATGGCTGAGGAGGCCGTGACCGAGATGGACGGAACATCACTCCGCCCGCGCTACAACATCGCACCTTCACAGCCCATCGCGACGATTGATCATTGTGCAGACGAACGGCCCGAGCTGCATTGGAAACAGTGGGGACTGGTTCCCTCCTGGAGCAAGGATCCGCGCATAGTCGGTAAACTATTCAATGCACGCTCCGAGACCGCGTCTGAGAAACCCTCGTTTCGGGCCGCCTGGAAGCGGCGCCGATGTCTCGTTGTCGCCGACGGTTTTTACGAATGGACGCCTCGGGCGCGCGACCACCAGCCCTACCATTTCAGTCGAGGGGATGGCTCGCTCCTGGCCTTCGCCGGGCTCTATGAAGAATGGCTGGGGGAGGGCGGGGAGCTGATTGAATCGTGTACGGTCTTGACCACGGCGGCCAGTGCCGATCTCGAAGGAGTTCATCATCGCATGCCCGTTATCCTGGTGGCTGAGAATTTCGGTGCGTGGCTCGGACAGGGCTCCGATCCGGAAGCGTTGAAGGCACTCATGCAACCGGCTCCATCGGGAACACTCGAGAAAAAAGCCGTTGGTCGGACCGTGAATAATCCGCGGCATGATGACCCGAGTTGTCTTTTGCCGGCATCGGCGACCAGCCAGGCCGACGCGGTTGATGCATCACGCGAGGCGACCCCGAAATCCCTGGACCGGGACAGCGAGGATCCGTCGGACCAGGCTGAGCTTTTCGGGCCTGACCCCGAGGTTTCAAAATGAGCGGTGGTCGCAGACGCATTCATGTCGCGTGCATGATCATCATCGTGCTTCTTTACGTGATCTCCGTGCCCTGGTATCGCGACGTGGACCAACCCCTCCAGGTCTGGCTCGGTCTGCCAGATTGGGTCGCCGTGGCACTTCTCTGTTATGTCGGCGTCGCCATCGTGAACGGCGTGGCCTGGTCTGTGGCGGAGGTCTCCGATGAGTCCGATGATTCCGGGGAACCCAGATGAATTTCGGCATCTGGGGTGTGGTCTCGCTGCTGGTCTATCTCGCCGCACTTCTGGGCGTTGCCGAAGTGGCCAACCGCGCAAAGCGGGATTCATCGCCGTCGGACCATTTTCTCGCAGGACGTTCGCTGGGCACCTTCGTGCTTTTCTTGACACTGTATGCGACCGCGTATAGTGGCAATTCGCTGCTGGGCTACCCAGGCCGCGCCTATCGAGATGGTTATTCGTTCATCATGGCGACGGGATTCATGATGGCGATCATCGTTGCATTTCATGTCATCGTTCCACGACTGCGCCCGCTTGCGGTTCGGCATGCCTTCGTCACGCCAGGCGATTATGTTCGGCTTCGATTCGAGGGTCCTTGGGCGCGCCCCTTGCGGTTGGCCATCGGTATCCTGATGAGTCTGGCGCTTGCGAATTTCCTGTTGGCGCAACTGAAAGCCATGGGGGAAGTCGCGAGCGTCGTGACGGACGGACGCATTCCCTATCCGTTAGGCGTCGTGGGCCTCGCGGGCATCATCCTCTTCTACGAGACCCGCGGTGGAATGCGGGCGGTCGCCTGGACCGATGCGGCCCAGGGAATCGTTATGCTCGTCGGACTATCGGCGCTTCTGGCCTGGCTGCTCGGTGAAGCCGGTGGCCTTTCTGAGATTACGCATGCGGTGGCCGAAAGACGCCCCGAAGCGGTTCGAGTGCCTTCCGCGACTGTGTCCATCAACTGGTTCAGCACGATCGCGCTGATGGGTCTGGCCAGCGTGCTTTACCCGCAGGCGATCCAGCGGATCTTTGCAGCGAAGAGTGGACGCGCCCTCAAGCGCTCGTTTGCAGGCATGACCTTCATGCCTTTGGCTACGACTCTCGTTGTCACGCTGATCGGGGTGGCCGCGATCGCGCGGTTCGATATCCAGGGTGCGGTCGCCACCGATGAAGTCGTTCCTCTCTTACTTCACGAGTGGGGCTCTGCGGGCGGCTATTCGACGGCCGCGGCGTTGCTTGTTTTCCTGGGTGCCTTGTCCGCGATCATGTCGACGGCGGATTCCTGCCTACTGTCGCTGGGATCGCTTCTCAGCCGTGATGTACTCGGGCGC
The DNA here is from genome assembly GCA_012959805.1 of Myxococcales bacterium. GTDB lineage: Bacteria > Myxococcota_A > UBA9160 > UBA9160 > UBA4427 > UBA4427. The sequence goes on from DUCN01000057.1 coordinate 58,888, forward strand.
GAAAGCCGTGATGAAGCCGCAACACGCTTGGGGAAGCGGCTGGCAGCCGCGATTCTTGTGGCAACGATTCCCTTCGCGCTGTATCGCGATCTCACGCTCTGGCGCCTCATTGAATTGAAAATGGAATTACTGATCCAATGCGTACCCGCCTTCCTGATCGCGCTGCATTGGTCCCGGCTTCGCGCCGGTCCGGTCCTGGCCGGAATAGTCGTTGGGACTGTGTTTTCTGCCGGATTGACGCTCGGGGGCGTCACTCGGATCGAGGGCTTGCACGTTGGCGTCGTCGGCTGCGCTCTGAACGCGATCGTGGCTGTTGGCGGAACTCTCCTTTCGGGCTCCGCAGACCAACAATCGGCAGGCCGATCGCAGGCCCCGGCAGAACTTCACCTTAAGCACGAAATAGACAAGTACTCCTAGATATTTAGCCTCATTTAGTTCAAGCATTTTACGAGAGATCGCAGATCGCCACCACAAGGATTCGAGACCCGATTGGGTCGATTCGAACTCTCGTGCGAATGAGGCGGACTGTGATGTGGACTGTAGTGGGCTTGACGTGTGTGGCTTGGACGAGTCTGGAACTCGTGCGTCCCTGGAACGCGAGCCGAGTCGCCATCGCGTTGGACTGCGAGCGGCCTCACGCCAAAGCACGTCTCGCGATGAATCGACAGCGCTTTGCTGCCTGGGATGAAAGCGGCCGCATGATCGTCGTTGAAGATCTCGGCCACCACTGAGTCGGCGCCGAAGTACAGAACCAATTTACACCCAACCCATCAGCGCTTCGCTATTTTGAGGCCCGTCACTCAATCCGTGGATTCATCGTAATCCCTGCTCGTCGGTGATCACTCACCGAAGCAGGGTTCGAGAATTCCTCTAATTGAAAGGGTCTGAAATTTGCCGTCCGCTGAAACGAATCCGCTGCATTCATTCGGAACGCTCCCGCGATTCGATCTCATCCGGCCGAGCCATGTCGAGCCGGCGATTCGGGATCTGATCGAGACGCTCTCCGTCGAACTCGAACAGCTGGAAAAGAATCTCGAGCCCACCTGGTCGGGGCTCATCGAAAAACTCGAATCGATGAGTGAGCAACTGGGTTATGCCTGGGGACTCGTCGGGCATCTGATGGGCGTCCAAAATAGTGACGCGCTTCGCGATGCCCATTCGGCCGTACAGGGCGAACTCGTAGTCTTTGGATTGCGTCAGGCACAGAGCCGCCCGATTTTCGAAGGTCTCGAAGCACTGCGATCGGGACCGAGCTTCCGCTCACTCGAAGGGCCCCAGAAACGCATCATCGAGAATCTCTTGCGTGAGGCTCAGCATTCCGGCGTAGGCCTGGCGGATGCTGAAAGGGAGCGTTTCAACGAGATTGCCGCAGAACTCGCCGAACTCGGAACGAAGTTCAGCAATCACCTGCTCGATGCGACGAACGATTTCGAACTGACGATCATGGATCCCTCGGACATGGCCGGGATCCCCGACAGCCTCAAGGCGCTCACCGCTCAGGATGCTCGGAGTCATGGGGCCCCCGAGGCCACGCCGGAGGACGGACCGTGGCGCCTCACCCTGGACGCACCGATCTTGATTCCGTTTCTCGAACATGGTCAACAAAGATCGCGTCGAGAGGAGCTCTATCGCGCCTATGTCACACGGGCCAGCAGCGGCGAGTTTGATAACACGCCGATCATCGAACAGATCCTGTCACGACGACACGAGATGGCCGAACTCCTGGGGTTTTCGAGTTACGCCGATCTATCGATCGATTCAAAGATGGCGCCGGAACTGTCTGCGGTCGAAGACCTGCTGGAAGAACTTCGATCCGCCTCGATGGATTCAGCGCGGGGCGAACTAGACGCCCTGCGCGAGTTTGCAGCGCAAGACAAGACGCGAAATGACGAGGGGAGCGAATCCGGGGAGAGCCTCGAACTCTGGGACGTGGCCTTCTATGCCGAGAGGCTTCGGGAGGCGCGCTTCGACTACTCCGAGGAAGCGCTACGACCGTATTTCCCGCTGCCGTACGTGTTGGATGGGTTGTTCGCCCTGGCCAACCGGCTATTCGGGGTTTCGATTGTGGCGGCGGATGGTGACACGCCGGTCTGGCATCCCGATGTTCGTTTCTTCCGCGTGACGGACGCTGGCAGTGAGCCCATCGCGTCTTTTTTCCTCGACCCCTATTCGCGCTCGGGCGAAAAGCGAGGCGGCGCGTGGATGGATGAATGCCTGGGTCGCAACGCGCGAACCGGCGGACTTCCGGTGGCCTATCTCGTCTGCAACCAGACGCCGCCGGTCGGTGATTCGCCCTCGCTCATGTCCTTCGGCGAAGTGTTGACGCTCTTTCATGAATTCGGTCACGGCCTCCAACACATGCTGACCCGAGTCGAACACACCTTGGCCGCTGGGATTCGCAATATTGAATGGGATGCGGTCGAGCTGCCCAGTCAGTTCATGGAAAACTGGTGCTACCACAAAGAGACTCTGCTCGGACTCTCGAAGCATTTCGAAACCGGCGAGCGACTTCCGGATGAGCTCTACGAGAAGATCAAAGCGGCTCGGACCTATCGAGCAGCGAGCCAGATGCTTCGCCAGCTCTATTTTTCGTCCATGGATCTCGCGCTTCATTCAAAGGTGAGGGCCGAATCAGGTGAAGATATCCTCCTTGTTCAGCGCCGGATTGCGGAAACGACAACCGTGATGGCGCCGCTGCCAGAGGATCGATTTCTCTGCAGCTTCGGTCATATCTTTGCCGGTGGTTATGCGGCCGGATATTACAGCTACAAGTGGGCGGAGGTTCTCTCAGCGGATGCCTTTTCGGCGTTCGAAGAGGCGGGGCTCGGCGAGCCCGCGGCAGTGGCGGAAACCGGTCGGCGTTTTCGAGAGACTGTGCTCTCACTGGGCGGCGGCACCGCTCCCATGGAAGTCTTTGAGGCATTTCGCGGGCGAGCGCCATCGCCGGACGCGCTGCTTCGTCACTCGGGCCTGACATCCGAGGCGAGTACTTGACCCAGGAGGAAAAGGGCTGGCGCCCGGTCTATCGCATCGTTTGCCGGATTCCGGCTGGGCAGGTCGCGACCTACGGCCAGATCGCCGCGATGTCCGGGATGCCGCGAGCAGCACGACAGGTCGGCTGGGCATTGGCTGCGCTGGGGGAAGAGGATGACGTACCCTGGCATCGGGTGATCAATGCCCAGGGCGAGATCAGTCCCCGCGGTGGTCCCGAGGCCGTCGATCTTCAGCGTGCGCTTCTCAAATCCGAGGGAATTGAATTCAATCGACGTGATCGCATCGACTTAGATCGCTATTGCTGGTTGCCGGGAAGTCGAAAAACAAAGAGTGCGAAGAAAGCCGCGAAGAAGTCGGCCCACAAGAATCCGCAGACCAGAAGAGGAAGTGCCAGATGATCAAACTCGCAATCGACTTCGAGAATCCGGGCAAAGAATGGTGGGATAGTGGGGGCCGCGAATTGTGGGAATCCATCACCGAGGCCTTCGACAACAACGATGTCGCCGTCGACGAATCGATTGCCGAATCATGGCTGGTTGAAGCCGCACGTATTCCGGGATGGATGGGTGGACCCGAATGGGCGCCTCATCCGGTCTGTCTGAAGCAGGTCGACGAGGACGAAATCGTTTGAGTCCCGATTCGTTCCCAGCAGGGGAGCGGTCCACCCTGCTCGACCAGGTTCCCGATCTTGTTCCCACGCTTGCGCGGGCCGTGTCCTCGATCGGTGGACGCCTGGTCCTAGTGGGTGGCTGGGTGCGTGATGGTCTGAATGGAGATCACTCAAAGGATCTTGATGTCGAAATTTTCGGCTTGTCCGAAGATGAAATCACGAAGCTGCTCTCGCCCTTTGGATTTACAAAGCCGGTCGGCCGAGAATTCTCGGTCTGGCGTCAGATGCGCCAGGGCATCGATGTGGCGCTGCCGCGCGGTGGTGGCGAACGCTTCCGGCCGAGCGCGGGGGACTCACTCGACGAAGCCTTTCGCGAGGCGAGTCGGCATCGGGACCTAACGATCAACGCGGTCGGATGGGACCCGATGGCTGATCGAGTGATCGATCCGTGGAATGGTCAGCATGATCTCCGGGCGAGACGATTGAAGGCGGTATCGGCAGAGACTTTCGGATCGGATCCTCTTCGGGTCCTGCGAGTGGCGAGGCTGAAGGCTCGCTTCGAGGCACAAGTCGATTCGAATCTCGAAGCGATTTGTCGCGGGATCGACTTGCAGGAGCTTGCCCCGGAGAGAGTTGCCGCGGAGCTTTGGCGAATTCTGTGCGAGTCCCCACGTCCCTCGATCGCCTTCGAATTCCTGGCGAGCATCGATCAAGTCGGAGTCTTCGCGCCGATCGAGGCGCTCCAGGGCGTCGCGCAGGATCCGGAATGGCATCCTGAAGGCGATGTCTTCGTTCATACCTGTCTGGTGGTTGATCGCGCCGCAGAGATTTCGCGGGCAGAGGCGTTGTCTGGAGACGAGCAGATTCTGCTGATGGTTTCGGCCCTTTGTCACGATCTGGGGAAGCCGACGACGACAAAGGTCGAAGCCGATGGCCGCATTCGATCACTCCAGCACGAGGCCGAGAGCGCCCGGCAGACACAGTCCTGGCTCAACACACTCTGCCTGGGCGAGGGTCGTATTCGCGCCGTCGTCGGACTAGTGGCCCAACATCTGGCACCGGCACAGTTCGTGAGTCAGGGAGCCGGCGCGCGCGCCTATCGTCGATTGGCTCGAAAACTCGAGCCCGCTGGCGTAACCGTGGTTGAACTCGAGCGTCTGGCGCGTGCCGACCATTTGGGTCGCACGACCGCTGACGCCGAAGCGGGTCGATTCGAAGCGGGCGAGCGGTTCCTCGAGGCGGCGAGGAGCGCTGACATTCATGAGGGCGTGCGACCGGATGTCGTTTCCGCCTCCATGCTGATGGCACGGGGAATCGTTCCGGGGCCTGCGTTGGGACATATGCTCGCTCGCTGCCGCGAAATCGAGGATGCGACGGGTAGCCAAGACGCTTCGTCCATCGCAGAGACGGTCCTGCGAGAATTCGAAACGGACCAGTGACTAACGACTGGCGACTAACGTAGGAGTCTTGGACGAATCGCCGGTTTGCCGCTTCGCTCGAAAAACTGACAGGGCTCGCCCGACGATTAAAGAACGACTTGGGAAGGCAATTCGGGTGACTTGAACTCGTACGCGCGGCAGCCGCGCGGCTTGTCGGCCTCCTATGTGACGAAATAGTGGAGGCAGTCCGGAAGTTGCGATGAAGTTGGCACCGAAAGAGAACCTCTGATTTGCTCTAGCGCGCTAATTCGGCCATGAGTTCGAACATCTCGATTGGCCCGGGAGGCGGGGCTAGATCTCCAAACTCCCGATACAGGGTGAGGACATTCACAGCGATGCGTTCAGAATCGAGCCAGGCTGAATAGTCGGCCAGCTTGATGTCGAGGGCTGCTTCCCGTGCGCTGAGCCCTGCGTCGAATCGGATGCGCGCCTCATCGCGCACGTAGGCAAGATAATCGCGTACTGCCAGGACGCCCTTGATGTCGGTCAAAGGTCCGTGCCCGGGCACGATGATCTCGGGTTCGAGGGCGATGATCTTCTCACACGCATCGATCCAATTCGCCACGGGCCCCTCCCACATGATCGGCGTGCCATCGATGAAGAGAATGTCACCCGTGAAAACGGCGTGCGCGTCCGGCACGTGAATGATGACGTCGCCTCGCGTGTGGGCGGGTCCAACTTCGATCAACTCGACCGTGCGATCACCGACTTGGAGATCGAGTTGGCCGTCGAAGGTCTCGGTGGGTGGAGTGAATTGAATGCCGTCGAACTCGAATTCTCCGAAGGCCTGGCGTAGGAATTGACCGACTTCGCCGAGATCGTCCGCGCCCTTCAAGAACGCGGCCATGATCGTTGGGGGGACGGCGTTCATTTCTTCCGCGCTGGCCGTTGAGGAGATGATTCGCGCATCGCCGACCAACTCGTTGCCATAACAATGATCTCCGTTGGCATGGGTATTGACGAGAGTGTCAATTTTCCGGGCGGCTGGGGCGGCCGACGTCATCTCGTCGAGCATACGCTGGGTGAGCGGCAAGTCGTAGAGCGTGTCGACGAGCAGTGATTCCTCGCCGTCACACACTAGGCCGGCATTGCTCAAACCCCAGGATCCATCGGGTTGAAGATACGCAAAGAGTCCAGGTCCGAGATCTTCAAGCCGCGCATCGTCTCGCATCATTTCTCCGTCTCTGGACCAGGGCGGCATCGATCATTCCGGTCTTCTTCCTGATTTCGGCCCGAGGGTCGCACAAGTGCTGCCGAGTCGCCGGGCGGTTCGGTGTCACGCGCCGAGTGTGGGAAGGCGGATTTAACCGCCGGTCGTTGGCGTGGACCGCGATGCAGGGAACCGGGCGGAGTGTGCGGAATTCCTCAACTTCTTGGCGGTTTTGCCGATGAGATAAAGGCAACCTTGAGGGGGAAGAATGTCGACAAATGCCTTAATGCGCGTGGCTTATCGGGAAGCCGGTCGCGCCACCATCTGTGAGATTCTCTATGGACCCAACGTGCTGAAGCACGCGGTGATCGATGCCGAGGCCGGCGAGGGAGAGGTCGTTACATTCTCTGGTCTACCGCTGCCTATGGATTGTCGGCCGCCGCCGGGACGTCGGCGCGGGGAGCAGGTGGGTGTGGTTCCCGAGAAGCTGATCGATGCGCATGGGGTATTCGCATACGCGGGGATCGCAGCCGAACGAATCGCTCTTCGCAAGGATCGCTTCGCGGGTGTTGATCGGGTCGCCGAACTTGACTGGAATCGTTGGCTCGGCGCTGCACGTCGGGGTCGCGAGGAATTGGCCCGAATCGCCAAGCTGCTGAGCCTTAGCCGGCCTCCCGAAGAGTTCTACATGGCCTACTGCGAAGAGGCCGAACGACTGCTCCTTCCTGTCTGGCACACGGTGGAAGAACTCGCAGAAGCACTTCTCGAGCGACGCGAGCTTATGGGACATCATGTAGACCGACTGGTTCATGGCGAAGAAGTTCTCGAAAGACCAGCATCGCCGATTTAGTCAGTCTCCCGTAGAACGATGGCCGAGCCGTCTTTCGACACACGGCACAAGGCGCCTACGAAAGAACCCGCACCCTTGTTCGACTGTTCTTGCTAGTCGACAAGGGGCGGGCTCTTTTTCGTGCGTGGCTCATTCCGATCGAGTTTTCACGCTCGACTGGAACAGCGTTGGATCTTGAGCTCTAGGCCTCGATGAGTCCTACGCGAATAGCAAACCGCACCAGGCCCGAAACTTTGTGAATGTCGAGTTTCTCCATCAGATTCGATCGATGCGAATCGATCGTCTTGAGCGAGACGCCCAGATCCGAAGCGATCTCCTTCGAAGAAAGTCCTTCGGCGATCAGTTTGAGAACCCCTCGCTCGCGCTCCGTCAACATCGAGATGCCGGATGGACTGCCGTCTCCGGGGCGTGCAATCGCGTCCACGACCTGTTGTGTGATGGCCGGGGACAGATATGAGGCCCCGGAATGCACGGCATCAATCGCGTTGTGCACGTCCTTGGACGCCGCATTCTTGACGACATAGCCGGCCGCCCCAGCACGCAGGACTTCCTCGACGTAGGCGCGACTCTCGTGCATCGAGAGGACGAGGATCTTGCTTTTACATCCCGCCTTATCAAGCTGACGGGTGGCGTCGATGCCCGAAAGTTTGGGCATATTGATATCCATCAAAACGACGTCGGGTTGTTTTTCCATGACGAGGGCAACGGCTTCTTCTCCGTTGGATGCCTCGCCAATGACCGTGAAATCTTCGCGTACTTCGAGCAGTCGAATCAGCCCCTCTCGAACGATCTGATGATCGTCCGCAACTACGATACTTACCATTTTTGCCCCCGTTGCTTCCATAGAATGACTGAGTGCTCTCCATCGAACTGCTAGGCAAAGGGTAATTGGGTTGGCTGAGGGGGGTATCAGGCGAATAGAGCGGATTGCGAACAATAATACCGGGGGTTGAGGATAATTAAAAATTCACACTAAGGGTTTCACCCTATTCCTGAAGGCCGCATTCCTTCATCTTCTCAAATACGGCACTCCGGTGTGTGCGGGCGAACCCAAGGGCATTCGGATGCCACTCCGTGCCGTCAAATCCGAAATAGCGAACCATGGAAAGACCCAAGCCACCTGCATCGAAGTCCCGTTCGAGTTCGCGCCAGACTCGACAAGAAATGGCTTCGCTCTCACTGAGTTGATCGATCTGCCCGGAAGAATCGCGATCGTATCGGGCGATCATGTCTGCGGATACACGGTCATGCCAACGCGTCGAACCCGCGGCAGCCGCTACGTAATATTTCGACGTGTCGCTTGGCGGTCGGAATGGGTCGGCGTCGAGCGAATCGAGTGCATCAAACGCATAGGCGCTGCCGAGATCGGCAGCGAGATCCGGAGACAAGGCGGCAGTCAACTCTGGGATGAGTTCTTCTGTGCGGGTAATCCCCAGGCTGGTCTGATTGAGATCCGGGAGACCGAAGGGCTGGAGATCCTGGGATTTGGAGGGTGCGATTTCGGGACTGTGCTTGGTGACGGGAAGAGGTCTACCCCGCTGTGCGGCGTCTGGGCTTCCCGCAACGAGTTCAGCCCGGATTTCGACGGTCGCATTCGGGCTAATCCGAACGATACCTCGAAAGCTTTGGTAGCCCGCTTTGTCGATCTGTATTTCATGATCGCCGACGCCTAGCAAGTGCGGTTTCGAGGCAGTTGATCCTGCGTCGATCCCATCGATTCGCAGTCGGTCGCCCGTCACGTTGGAGCGAATCTTGAGTTGGCCTCCACCGAGACAAATTCGGGGTTCAAAACGATGAATCGATCGCTCTTCGAAATAGACGGATCGCGTCCATCGATCCGGGCAGTCTTCTCGACTGACTTCGAGTGCGAGGCGTCCCGGTGGCACTTCGACTCGTGCGCCGAATGCCGGGGCCTTCAAGAGGAGCTCTTCTCGGTCGGCATCGAAAACCCGGAGTGTGGCCGAAGGGTTCGCGCCGTCGAGAATCAGAATGGCCGGAGCGGTCGCCATCGCCGCGGGCTCATCTGTATTCGGACCTTCGATGCGGTAGCCGGCCGTGTATGCCAAGAGCAGACAGACACTGAGGCCGATTCCCATGAGTGCACCGAAGCGCACTTCTCGTCCGGGGAACGGCTTGGGCGGCGATTTTGGAGGCGGTTTTCCTGTGCCGACGGGAAACGATTCGATGGCCGCTCGGCTGATCGCCAAATGGGCAATTTCTTCACGAAGCCGAGCGATCTGTTCGGGTTCGTCGGTTCCGGTAGCATTTAGACGTGCGCCGAGGCGGCCGAGCAAGCGGGGCAAGGCGGCATCAATTTGTCGCCGGGAGGCATCAGGGCCTAGGCCCAGAATTCGGGTGAGGCGATGTCTCGAAGGCGTTGAGCTGGATTCGTGAGAAGTCTTTGGGGGAGGGGGCACCATCGAATTTTAGAGCCTAGCAGGCGCGGCACAAGTTTCGTTTCCCTCCTAGGCTTGCTCCTAGCCCGATTGAATTCGGCGGAGGAGTCAGTTTGATGGAACGGGTTTGTCCGTATTGCGAATCAACCGAGGTCGCGTCCGAGGTGTCCGGTACGCCGGGAGAGCATGACGTTCAGCGATGCGCGGGTTGTGGTCGCTCGTCGCTCCCCGGCGAGTCATCACAACGGGACTCTTCGCAAGGAAGCAGACAGGTGCAGCACGTTTCCGACGGTCGATCTTTCGCAAGCTTCTCGAAACGCCTGCGTGATCAGCGGGGTGAGCCCGGGGAGATTTCGAGTTGGCCGGCCGCTGCGGTCGGCTTTGCGTCAACGCTCCTCTTCTACGGTTCGCTTCGCATTCTTCCAGAGAGCGGATTTTCAGAACTGTTCATGGAGCGGGGCTGGGTCCCTTATGTCATTACATTGATTTCGTCCTGGGCGCTGACCCTGCTGGCCGCCAAATTTCTTCGGCTGCGCCGGGAGCGTCGGATCCTGGATCACGATCTCATTGCAACGAATTCGAATGGACGCATCAGTCCCGATGACGCGGCGGCTGCATTGGATGCCCTCGAGGTGATGAGACAAGAGTCGAAGGCGATCGCCGAAAGTTTTCTGGCCCGGCGAATCGAGCGGGCGCTGCGCCATTTCCAATCCCGAAGGCGATTCGTTGAAGTCGTTGATTTCTTGGCCTCGGAGTCGAGAAACGACGAGAGCCGTGTGGATGCGAGCTATGGGCTCGTCCGGGTTTTAGTCTGGGCTGTTCCCACCCTGGGATTCATCGGCACCGTGATCGGGATTGGTGCTGCGGTGGCCGGCTTCTCCGAGACACTCGAAGCCGCGTCGTCTCTAGATGGAATGAAAGAGTCGATCGGATTGGTAACAGGTGGACTCGGTGTGGCCTTTGATACGACCCTGCTGGCGTTAGTGATGAGTATCCTGATCATGTTTCCCATCAGTGCGGTGCAGAGAATCGAAGAGGCCTTTCTTTCCGATGTCGACGAGTATTGCGCCGAGATCCTGCTTCCCGCTCTCCTGGATGAAGCAGACATGATTGTTGACTCGAGAATCTCCTCCGTCGCGGACACGCCGGTCGACGATGCTGTCATCGTCGCCCTGGCGGAACGACTGGTTGCCTCGATGCGGATGGCCGATCAAGGAGAATCATAAGCAGTGTCGGGTCGCGGACAGCCGAGGATTTCGCTCTTCCCATTCATGAGCGTTTTGGCGTGCACGATTGGCGCACTCACGCTTCTGTTGGTCGCGATGTCGCTGGCGGCGGTCGGCTCGACCGACGTTGCCACGGTCGCACTGGCCGAGACGCAGCGAGCAACACGCATCGACCAACAAGCCCTGGCGGATGAAGAACGCCGACTCAAGAGCGCCGAGGATCTCTGGGCCCTCGTCGACGAGGCGCTCGTCAAGAGAGGAATGGCGCCGGGTCTATCGCAATCCACCATCGACATGGAAGTTGACCGAGCTCAGCGCCGCCTGGCGACCCACCGAACCCTCGATGAAATCGAGGACCAGCGCGCAGGCCTCGCGACTCAACGCGAATCGATCGAGACAACGATTGAAGTTCTCGAGAGTCGCCGGGAAACGTTGCCGATCCTGATCGATCCCACCGGCCTTTCTCGCCACTTCGAGCCGTATTTCGTCGAGTGCGATGCAGAGGGTGCGACCGCGTACGGCACACGAGATGATATTCAGTATTTCGTTGCCAAGGACGAGTTATCGACGAGCGGTAATTTTGGTCGCTTTCTGCGGCGCGTGCGCGCAGAGCCGGGTGCTCTGCTTGTCCTATTGGTCCGACCCGACGGCATCTCCACGGCGACGCGGGCCCATCGAGTAGCGAAGGAGGCTGAGATCACGGTCGCGCGATTGCCCTTGCCTGGGACGGGTGCACTCGATTTCAGCCTGCTCCGTCGCCTGCATGGCGCGAAAATCGATGAAGGCGAGAGGGGCTAGGCGCGTGGCACGCCCGGAACGTGGATGGATTCCCGACAATCTGGATCCCCTCGTCGACACGTTGTCGAATGTCGTCGGGATTCTCGTGATCGTCGTGGCCTTGACCCAGATTCAGTTGGGCGATGCGCTGGCGCGGGTGGCGAGGCTGGACCAACTCCGCGGCGAGCACGAAAAAGTTCAGGCCGACATACCGACCCAGACAGAGATGCAGGTCGTGCGTCGAGACGAACTCCTTCGACGCACAGAAGTCGATCTCGACTCGGCGAGTGAATTGGCGAGGCAGACGCTTGCGAAATTGGAGGCCCTGGGGCCCGAAAATCCGGCCGGCGATGGGTTAACGATCGAAGCTCTGGAGCTGGAGGTCGAGTCTTCTCGTCGATTGCTGTCTGAAGCTCAGTCCCGCATGAGTCAGCGTGCTCGATATCAGAGGGAACTCGAAACCGTGCCCAGACACATGGTGGCGCGCCTCCCCGATCCCCAGATTCTGCAGGGCAAGGAAGCCTGGATCATGGTTCGCTACGGGCGGGTCTATTTGGTCGACCGGGAATCCCTCTTGAATCGGGGTAGCCGTGCGATCGGCCGAGTACTCCAGGATGGGCTGGACCGTCGGATAAGAGAAGATGAATTCCAGACGGTGTCTCGCTACCTGCGAAAACGTGACGTCGGGCAGGGGGCGTTTCGCTGGCAGCTGGAGACCCAACCCGATATTCGCGTTCAGCTCGCCTGGCGATCACGTGAGAGCGGCCTGGATCGCACGGAGTTGGCGACTTCGACCGAGTTCCGACAATGGTTGGCCGCACGGGACCCCGGAGTCGATTTTATCCGATTCAAGGTCTGGGGCGATGGTTTTGAAACCTACCTTGCGGCCCGCGAGCTTGTCGAGACGGCAGGTTTTCGCGCAGGGTGGCAAGGATTTGAGCCGGATGAGGAAATCGAGCTAGTTCTTCGCTTTGGCCCCCCAAACCCGGAGACTGGGCCGGTCGAGGTCGATTGATTCAGGCAATCCGGCGGGCGAGCTCGAGTCGATGTGCGCACGAGATTGTTCGAATCCTCATCGCTTTCCGCGTTGCCTAAAAAGAGTCTAGGCAGGCGGCGAAAAAGCGCGTATAAAGAGAGACCCGTTTTTTTGGAGTGAGGGTCTAATGGGCGATCAACCGGACGACATTGTGCTCGAAGAGCAGATGGCGCTCGCGAAGGTGACGGCACAGTTGGCCGAGATTCCGCCCGCGAAGACCGCGAGCCAGGCCCCCATTATCCGTGAACTCGAACGCTTGCGGGAACGATTGCTCTCTGGAGACGAGAACAAAGATCTCTCGACCCTGTCCGAGCAATATCACAATCAGTCCGCAATCCTGGATCAGCTGCAGAACGCGGGACACGCAATTCAGGTCGATGCCTCCTCTCCCTATTTCGCCCATCTGCGGCTGGAAGAGGAAGGGGGCCAACGGGATGTCTATCTCGGCCGGACGACCTGTCTCGAAAAGGGCGTGCGAATCATTGATTGGCGCGACGCCCCGATCTCAAAAATTTTCTATAGCTACCGACAGGGCGAAGAATTCGACGAAGAGATTTCCGGGCGAGAACGTCAGGGGTCGGTTCTCGTGCGGCGTATGCTTCGAATTCGAGCGAGTGTGCTCGAACGCGTCCAGGCACCGGAAGGTGACTTCCGATTGGACACCCGCGAGCCGACCGGATGGTCAACGGAATCGCTTGAGTCGCCGCGGCTTTCCGGCGGTGAATCCGCGGCACTTCGGTACGAGTTGGACGACCTCGGCCTTTCGAGGCGAATGGGTGAAGGCCGCGACGGAGAAGTCCTGCGCGCAGACAAGCATCTGCCCGAGATCACGAGCCTGATCGACCCGTCGCAGTTCGATCTGATTACCCGGCCAGCAAGCGGTTATCTCGTCATTCGGGGCAGCGCGGGCTCGGGTAAAACGACGGTTGCGCTGCATCGGATTGCCTATCTGGCCTTTGATGACCCTCGAATCGATGGGCCGGATACGCTCGTCGTTGTTTTCTCGAATGCGCTCGCTCGTTATGTCGCGCATGTGCTCCCATCGCTCGGGCTTCGTGCTGTTCGAATCCTGACGTATCGGGATTGGGTCCATGGCGAGCGACGCCGCTGCTTCCCTGAACTCCCAGTCGCCGTTTGTGAGGAAACACCCGCCATGGTGCAGCGCCTCAAGCTGCACTCGGGCATGGATGTCGCTTTGACGCGTCAGGTCGCTCGGGTTTCGGGGCCGCGAACATCTGATCAGGCATTCGATGATTGGGCGAGCATTTTGACTCAACGCCATTTCCTAGGTGATGTTTTTGAAGAGGTCGCCCCCGGTCAGTTCTCCGAGCGCGATCTGGATCGCTTTGTTGAATGGAATCGTCGTCGTCTCGACGAACTCAGCTCGGCGATGGCGGGAGACGGCGAAGCGGACGCGGGACTCGACCCCGAAGACGACGCGCTCTTGCTCCGTGCCTATCAGCTTCGCGTTGGCAAGCTGGCGGGGCGTTCCGGCCGACCGCTCAACTATCGTCATATCGTGATCGACGAAGTCCAGGATTTTGCGCCGATCGAAGTGCGGGTCCTATTGGCGAGTATGCAAAGGGAATCGAGCATCACGCTGGCCGGTGACACGCAGCAACACTTGATGGAGCACTCGGGCTTCACGTCCTGGCGCGGGTTTTTTGATGATCTCGGATTGTCGGGCGCTGAAATTGAAACGCTGAAGGTGAGTTACCGATCCTCTGAACAGATCATGAACTTCGCAACGTCACTTCTGGGGGATCTCCACGAAGAGGACGACGTCGTCACGACTCGAACGGGCCCACCGGTCGAGTTCTTTCGACTAACGGATCGAGGCGCCTGTGTAGCGTTCTTGTCCGATGTGCTTCGGGATCTGATGGAGGCCGAGCCGAACGCGTCGGTGGCCATCTTGACGCCGAGCCCGGTTGCCAGCGATGTCTATTTTGAAGGACTCGAGCGGGCGGAGCTTCTCCTGCTCCGCAGGATTCGCGATGGCGAGTTCCCTTTCACGGCGGGAATCGAAGTGACGGAGATTACGCAAGTCAAGGGGTTGGAGTTCGATTATGTCATTGTTCTCGACGTCGATGCCTCGAATTACCCAGACACCCCGGCGGCGCGGCGGCTTCTCCACGTAGCGGCGACGCGGGCGGTTCATCAGTTGTGGTTGATGAGTGTCGGGACGCCATCGCCGCTCGTCGAAGCGGTCGATGCTCGCTGAACGACGAGTCCAGTAATGATAGAGCGAATCAGGATTTGTGCGGATAGACCCGGCCTCTTCGAGTTCACGGAACGCGTCGTCGAAGTGATTTCGCATGCGGAGGAATCCTCCGGCGTTTGCACGCTCTTCCTGCAGCACACGTCTGCAAGCCTGCTGATTCAGGAAAATGCCGACCCCTCAGCGCGTGAGGACCTGGAGAACTGGCTGAACCGTCTCGTTCCGGAAGGTGACCCCCTCTACCAACATACCCAAGAAGGTCCCGACGATATGCCCGCGCACATTAAGGCCGCTTTGACCGCGACTTCTCTCTCGATCCCGGTCATCGAAGGTCGTCTGGCTCTGGGATCTTGGCAGGGCATCTATCTTTGGGAGCATCGCAGGCATCCGTCTACGCGAACCGTCGTCATCCATCTCACTTCGTAGTCAACCATCAAGCATGCGAATCTCGACCCTTGCGCGATGACGTGTGATCTCACGTTGCTGCGTTTGTCGTGTCTCTTCTTCGTACCAGTCCTCTAGAACGCGCATCCGAACTTCTGCGTAGGGCGACACGCGAGCATCGACGCGTTTGTGAATCCAGACGAGATGAACTCCAAAAACGGATTCGATGGGCTGGGTCCACTGCATGATCGCAACGTTCTGTATCTCGGCGCCGAAGGCCGGGCCAAGTCTGGCGACAATCTGTGTGGGGGAGGCATTTCGCAGGTCGTGACCGGAAAGAAACGGGTCGCCACGCCGAGTGGCCGCTTCCAAGAATGCCCCCTCATCCGTGAGATGCTGAAAGACAACATCAGCGTCTGCCGCGGTTCTTTCTCGTCTCTTGTCCCGGGAAAAAAAGACGTGGGAAAAATCGAGTCGTGGTGCCTCGGTCCAGCGCTCGGCATTCTCCTGGTAAAAGGTCCGCAGATCGGATTCCGAAGGCATCTCGGATCGAACGCCCGCTTCGAGCAGCGCCTTCACACGGTCGACGAGTCGACGCTGAGACACGGGATCACTCGACTCCATTTCCAGTTCGAATGCTCGTTCGAGAAGCACATTATCGCTTTCATGCGTCTGGGTGGCTTCTAGGAATCGCATGTTCTGGATCAGGCGCCGACGCACCACAGGATCCGAATGGTGGAGGCCAAGGGCTTTCGCCTGAGCCAACCACAGCCTCTTCTCGATGATCTGGCTCTCGAGCGCGCGCTTCTCTTGAGGACTCGCCGTTCGACCGACCTGCGATTCGAATGCCGATACGGTTTCTGCAATATCACTGCGCCGAACCTCGATCGTCATTCGATCGGGTGTCGCCACCCAGAGCCCCCGAATGACGAAGAACGCAAGGCCGACGAGCACGAAATGGCTCAGAGGCGAGCGAATCCGCGAGGCTGCCTTTTTGCGGAGGACAACTCGCTGGCTCATCGGCCGATTGACCATTTATGCATTGCCCCGGAATCGATATCCTGCGGAGGACGACTCGCCGGTCGGGACGCTACGGCCGACCACTGAACGGGGCGGAAGCAGGAGCGGTGAGCCGCTTTCTCAAGGGGAGTTTCAGAAAATGACAATCGCAACAAGCTACCAGATACTGGCTTGCATCGGATTGACCTTCAGTGCATTGACGTTCTACCGCGTGAGACTGTTTGCCGGGCTTACCGTACCGACGTTCGTGATCGGGTGGCTTCGCGGAGAGCTGGCGCTTCAGACGATCGCCGTCGAGGCAATCGGTACATTCTTTTTTTGGCGAGCCGGGGCATTCGAGTCCGGGGCAGGGCAATTGGGCTTCGTGCTGAGTCTGGTCTCTTGGGCGATGCTAGTACTGGTCGCTCGACGGGGCGTTGGGGCGGGGCAAGAAATTGCGGACGCGCTCGCCCCGGCGAAGATTCAGCCCGAAGCGGACGTCTCTGCCTTTCATGGATTCGCGCTGCCTTTCGGGTTCAAGCATCCCTCCGTTCACACGATCCGGAGTGTTGAGTACGGGGAATCGCTGCCCGGTGACAAAGGCGGGCGGAACCTTCTGGATCTCGTGCTTCCCCGCGCAGCCAAGTCTGGCGATCGCCGTCCGGTGCTTCTGCAGGTGCACGGCGGTGGCTGGATCATTGGAGACAAACGGGAGCAGGGCAAACCCTTGATGACCCATCTGGCCTCGCGTGGATGGATCTGTGTCGCCATCAACTATCGACTGAGTCCACAAGCGACGATGCCCGATCATATCGTCGACGTGAAAAGATCGATCGCCTGGATTCGTGAACACATCGAAGAGTATGGGGGCGATCCAGAATTTTTGTGCCTAACCGGGGGCTCGGCGGGTGGACATCTCTGTTCGTTGGCTGCGCTGACCCCGAACGACCCAAACTTTCAGCCAGGCTTCGAGAG
The DNA here is from genome assembly GCA_012959805.1 of Myxococcales bacterium. GTDB lineage: Bacteria > Myxococcota_A > UBA9160 > UBA9160 > UBA4427 > UBA4427. Next base: position 75,942 of record DUCN01000057.1, read on the forward strand.
CGTTGATACGCGGATCAACGGCTGCGTTCCCTTCTACGGTGTTTTCGACTTCGTGGACCGCGCCGGGGATCGTCCACTTGGCAAGATGAGTGATTTTCTGGGACCGATCGTGTTCAAGTCCAAACCAGATGAAAAGCCGGAACTCTGGGAATCGGTTTCACCGATTACGCGAATCGGGTCGGATGCCCCGCCCTTCTTCGTCATCCAGGGGAGTCACGACAGTCTCGTGTTCTCGGGCGAGGCGGTCACCTTCGTCTCCGCACTGCGAGAGAAGAGCACGCAATGGGTGTTGCACGCCGAACTCTTCGGAGCACAGCATGCCTTCGAGATCTTCCATTCACCGCGTTCTGCGCATGCCGTTCGGGGCGCCACCGCGTTTCTCGAGGGAGTGCACGCGGAGTATAAAGGGGAGCGGGCATCGGTCTGATCACACTGAGACTGACTGCGTAGCCGGTGACTGCCGCCCATCGGCTGGCTACGCTTCGCCGTCATGGAACTACGACTCGACGGAAAAGTGGCGCTGGTGACCGGAGGCTCGCGGGGAATTGGCAAATCCATCGCGCAGACGTTCGTCGAAGCCGGCGCGCAGGTGATGATTACTTCCCGAAAGGCCGAGGCTTGCGAAGCCGCGGTGAAAGAAATCGGCGACGGGGCGCATTTCGAAGCCGGTCATATCGGAAAAGAAGAAGACACCGCTCGCGTGATCGAGGCCACTCTCGACCGGCTCGGCCGGATCGACATCCTGATCAACAACGCGGCGACGAATCCCTATGCCGGTCCGATCATTGCGATCGACCGCTCACGCTGGGACAAGACGTTCTCGACCAATCTAACCGCACCACTCTTTTGGACACAAAAGGTCTGGGACGACTGGATGAAGGAAAACGGCGGCTCGGTCATCAACATCGCCAGCGTGGGCGGATTCGGAACCAGCCCGATCCTGGGCGTGTATGACATCACGAAGGCTGCCTTGATTCATGTGACGAAACAGTTGGCCGCAGAGCTTGCACCTAAGGTTCGCGTGAACGCGCTGGCGCCGGGGCTGGTCAAGACCGATTTTGCGAAGGCGCTCTGGGAAGATGGGAAGGGCGACGAGGTTGCAAAAGCCTATCCGCTCGAACGGCTGGGAGAGGTCGAGGACGTGGCCGCCGCGGCATTATTTCTGGCTGCCGAGAGCGGCCGATGGGTGACGGGTCAGACCTGGGTGCTCGATGGCGGCGGGATGATCGCTTACAAGCCGACGACCTGAGTTCACTTGCGGCCGGTGGATCGACGCGACCGAGGGGCAGGTGTTGCGCTGCTTTCTTGTACCGCGTGGCGTGACCATCTTGCCGGATTTTTGGTCGTGCATGATCAAAGGCTCATTGCCGACTCCGAAGACCCATGTGTCGCCCCATTCTCGAAGCGTCATCAGAATGGGCAGGAGGCCGAAGAAGGCATCGCGAATGATCAGCAGGGACCACCCATCGCCGAAGATGTCGAGACTTCGAGCGATTGCGCAATTCTGATCCCCAAAACGCTTGCGTCCCATATAGAGAGCCGAGCGAAGAAGCGCGAAGTATGGTTTGGTAAAGAGACTAAATGAACCAACTCGGCTTCGTGCCCTCAGACGCCCGAGACGAGGCCCAGCCCTACGCTCGAAGGAGAACTCTATGAGCGAAGCGAATACTCGAGAGACTTCACCCTGGCAGCCCAGTGCTTGCATCCTCTGCGAGTGCAATTGTGGCATCGAAATTCAGTTGGGCGGCGAAGGCGATCGACGTCTGACTCGAGTCCGCGGTGACAAAGCCCATCCCGCCTCAGAGGGATATGCGTGCGAGAAACCATCTCGTTTGGATTTCTATCAGAACGATCCGGAGCGTCTAACCAAGCCGCTTCGAAGACGCGCCGACGGAACATTTGAGGAGATCGAGTGGGAAACCGCGATCCGAGAAGTGGCCGAACGCTTCCTCGCCATTCGCGAAGAACACGGTGGCGAGGCGATCTTCTACTACGGTGGCGGCGGACAGGGCAATCATCTGCCCGGGGCCTATTCAACTTCACTGCGGTCCACTCTGGGTTCCCGCTATCGCTCAAATGCGCTGGCCCAGGAGAAGACCGGCGAGGCGTGGTCGCAACAAAAATGCTAGGTGCCTTTACCCGGGGCGATTTCGAAACCTGCGAGGTCGGTGTCTTCATCGGTAAGAATCCATGGTTTTCCCATGGCATTCCCCGCGCACGGGTCACGCTTCGCGAGCTTTCGAAGGACCCTGATCGCTGCATGATCGTGATTGATCCGAGGCGCAGCGAGACCGCGGATCTCGCTGACATTCATCTTCAGGTAAAGCCGGGCGGAGATGCGTGGCTGCTCTCGGCGATCTTTGCCGTCTTCGTTCAAGAGGGATTGTTGGCGGAGCAATGGCTAGCGGAGCACTCCGACGGCCTCGACGAAGTGCTTCCGCATTTCGAGTCACTGCCGATCGGACTCTATTGCGAAAAATCTGGTGTCGAAGAGGATCTCGTTCGCAAGGCGGCTCGCCGAATTGCCAGCGCCAAGAGCGCCGCGTTCTTCGAAGATCTTGGCGTGCAGATGAATCGGCATTCGACGTTGGTGAGTTATCTGCATCGACTGGTCGCCTACGGAACGGGCAATTATGGGCGTGCGGGCTCGACCTACCCGGTGACCTCGCTGCAGTCGTTGCTGAGTGGCTCGGGGGCGTCCGAGGACTACCGAACGCCTGTGACTCAATCGAGAGTCATCATCGGACTCACACCCTGCAACGTCATTCCTGACGAGATCCTGACCGATCATCCAAAGCGATTCAGAGCCATGTTTGTCGAGGCAAATAATCCGGTCCATTCACTCGCCGACAGCCGGCGTATGAGAGAGGCCTTCGAGGCGCTCGATCTTGTCGTCGTCGTTGATGTAGCCATGACCGAGACGGCGATGGTGGCGGACTATGTCCTGCCGGTGGCCACACAATTCGAGAAGGCCGAGGCCACGTTTTTCAATTTCGAGTTTCCGAAGAATTACTTTCACTTGCGTCATGCGTTGCTCGAGCCGCCCGATGGACTCTTCTCCGAGGCCGAGCTTCACGCCCGGTTGGCCGAGGCCATGGGATCGATGCCGATGGCGGCGGTTGAGGCATTACGGGAGGCCTGGGATCTTGGGCGCCCAGAGTTCAGGGCCAAATTCTTCGAGTTGATGACGACGGATCCGAGCTTCGCCACGATGGCGCCGGTGGTTCTTTTTCGTGCAATTGGAGACAAGCTTCCCAAAGGCACCGCAGAGGGAGCCGTCACCTGGGCGCTCGCGCAAATGGCCGCGCAGAAGACGCCCGACTCGATCCGCCGTGCCGGAATCGGACAGGAAGAGGGCTCGGACCTCGGCGACGCGCTCTTCGACGCGATCATCGCGGGAAACCGCGGCGTAGTCTTCGCGGTCGACGAATGGAAGGATTGTGCCGACAAAATTGCCACGCCTAACGGCCGAATCCAGATGTCGGTTCCCGAACTCTTCGAGGAACTCGATGGATTGGCCACCGAAGCGCGGATGCTAAAGGATCCAGAATACCCCTTCGTGCTCTCCGCGGGCGAAAGACGTTCGTTTACCGCGAACACGATCTTGCGCAATCCGGGCTGGCGAAAAAAGGACGCTTCCGGCGCGCTTCGGATTAGTCCAGATGACGCCATTCGTCTCGGCCTCGACAACGGAGGCACGGCGCGGCTCACGACGCGAAGCGGCAGCGCGAAAGTCCAGATTGAAGTCTCGGACCGGATGCAGAACGGCCATATCTCCCTGCCCAATGGCACGGGACTTCGTCATCGCGATGCAAAGGATATCGGTGGGATCGCGCCCAACGAGCTGACGTCGACGGAGGATCGAGATCCCATTGCGGGAACGCCCTGGCACAAAAGCACGGCGGCTCGAATCGAAGTGATCTAGCGGGCGTGCGCCACTGACCCCGTGCACGTTTTTTTCTCGACTTGTCGTTCGCGTCCGCTCACTCGAATGGCATCTCAAAGACGGGTTCCGGCGAGTCGGGCTCGATGACTCGAATGATCGTGAGATCTCGTTCCCCGGAGCGTCCGATGTCGATGACGACGAAGCCGGGCGCAGCGTGGGCAAAGAGTGTCTCGGGAAGATCGGTCACGGTCGAAACCCGTTCGACCGCACCCGCGCCGCTGACGATATAGAGCCCGGCGACATCTCCGGCTTCGAGAAGCTGGAGACTGTGGTCGTGCCCCGCAGCGTAGATCTCTGGAGGGTTTCGCCTCATGACCTCCTGGGTGCGCTCGATCCAGTCGGCATAGGTCGGTTCGTAGGTGTTGGCGAGTCCGCCAGCGATCCACCCAAGTGGCGTCACGATCATGTCCACGAGAAAACCGTAGGTGAGCCCGCCGTGAGGTCCGCCCGTCAGCATGGGATAATGCGAGCTCAGGATGACGAAATCCTCCGCGTGACGAGCGAGCTCGTGATCGAGCTGTTCTAGGAATTCGGCCTGAGTCTGAGGCCGAGGACAGTCCTTGCGGAGTCGAGTATTGATCCATGGAGTGGGATCGAGAGCAATGAAGACGACGGCGGCCTGGCTGGAGCTAGGATCCCAAAGCACACGTTTGTCGGGACCCATGCAGCCGTCCTTGGGAATGAACTCGGCCTGGCCGTCGGACCATGTGTCGACGAAGGCCTGCTGATTGCGAATCGCCTCCGCATTCATTTTCTTCGGCCAGAGTCCCCAATCGTGATTGCCCGGGATGAAGATCTTCCTGGCCCGGGTCGCGGCGAGCTGATGGGAGAGAATATTCTCTCCGTGCTCCCGGTCTTCGCTTGTTAGGCCTTCGTTGTAGATGTTGTCCCCGAGAAAGAGAACGCTGCTGGATTCGACCTCTGTCGCCCATTGGTCGAGGGCTGCGAGAGTCGGGTCGTTTTCGAGGTAGTAGCCGGTGTCACCGATCAATAGGACCCGGTGGTGAATCTCGAATCCCTCAATCTCTTGCTCGACGCCAGCGAGTCGTTCCGCGATCCAAGGCGGTTCCTCCGCGGTGTGGAGGGCGCCAGACAGGCGATGTGCGCATCCGGAGAGTGAGACGACGAGCAGACTGGAGAGCAGGAGGCCGCGGCAGAACATGAATCATCCTCGATAGAGTGGAATGAAAGACGGAGGCGCCCCGTCGTGACGGGCGGCTATGACAATGGGGGACGGGAGAGGGAAGCGGAGAATCGCAAATCTGGACTCAAGACGACAGTCCCGATGGGGCGTAGGGTTTGGTGGGACTTCGAGGCAGCGGCAGAGGGCGCTGGCTCGATTCACCCGAATCCTGACACCTGAAATATTGCACCGTGCGGCCGCGTTTGCGCGACGCCCCTTCGATCGAGCGGCACTCATTGCCCGTGCGCGTTTCCGGGGCATTCCAGTGGTGGATGTACCTGGCGGGGACGAGGGGCGACGTCTGATTGCCTATTTGCGCCGGCGGGGACGCTCGATCCGATGATGGTGAGTCTGCTTCGAGATTTATTGCGCACGGGGAGTCGCTTCGCGCGGTCAAGACTTTCCATTCGCAAAAGAGCAACGCGGTCGTTCCCCCGATTCAGCTCCTGCCACGAGCCGGCGCAAGAATAGATCAATGCTGCTCGACCAACAGATCGTGGCCATCGAAGCGGTCTTTGAAGCAGCGGCCATCCCCATTGCGTTCGGTGGGGCGCAGGCTCTCGCCTACTAGGGCGCGATTCGGGCGAGCCCCGAACTCGATCTGAACCTTTGCGTCGCAGCGAGTGAAGGCCAGCGCATTCTCGATGCACTCGACCAATTGGGTACCGCCGTTTCAACTTCTGGGCTGCTGGTCTTGATCGAGCGAGATGAGCAGGTTCGCGTCTTCAGGGATGGAACAGCGATCGGTCTCTTCGAGTAGATCTCGCCCCCTGGATGCGAGAACCTCGCCAGCCGAGATCGGTGCCTTCTTCCGCCAAAACCAGGAAGATCCGTAGCTACTCGAAGTCCATGCCCAGCTCCTTAGAGTTCGGGCGCAGTCGCGAGTTTTGCGGGTTGGGACGTTGGGGCGATGTCCGGTTCGTTTTGCCCAGCTTCAGCTCGTTAGTCGATGATCGCTGGATAGATGATCGACTTCAGCTGTCCGCGAAAATTGAAGACTCGCGATGGCATGAGCTGGGTCATGAAGATGGTGATGAGCTCTTCGCTGGGGTCGACCCAGAACGCCGTGCTCGCTGCTCCACCCCAAGCGAATTCGCCGGGGCTTCCCACGATTTGCGATTTGGCGGGATCGAGTTGGACCGAAAATCCAAGGCCGAAGCCCACACCCTCGTAGGTCGTTTCCGAAAACGCTCCCGTTGCCAGGTCTGTTAGGTCTTGCCCGTTGGGCAGATGATTGGATGTCATCAACTCGAGCGTCTTGCGTCCGAGGAGCCGATGTCCATTCAATTCTCCATGGCCCAAGAGCATTCGGCAAAATTGGAGATAGTCGGCGGCCGTCGACACCAGTCCTCCACCGCCCGAAAAGAACGACGTGGGCTGGGTATATACGCTGGTGGCGGGATCATCCTCGAGGCGCGGTCGTTTATCTCGGCCACGCGTGTAGTTGGCGGCGAAGCGATTGATCTTATCCGCTGGTACGACAAAGCCGGTGTCGACCATTCCGAGTGGTTCAAAGATCTGCTCCTGAAAGTATGCATCCAGGGGCATACCGGAGATCAGCTCAATCAGATATCCGACGACGTCGCTTGCGACAGAGTAGTTCCAGGCTGTTCCTGGAGAGAACTCGAGTGGAACGCCAGCGAGTGTTTCGACCATCGAGCGCAGATCCTTCTGGCGGTCCCGGCCGATATCAAGCCTTCGATAGGCACGATCAACATTAGTGCGCTCCATGAAATCGTAGGTCAGACCGGATGTATGGGTGAGAAGATCTCGGATCGTCATCGGCCTTTCACAGGGCGACGTCACCCAATTCGGATGATTGCCGAGCTGATAGACGCCGAGGTTCCGCCATTCCGGAATGAATTTATAGACGGGATCGTCGAGTTGGAAATGTCCGTGTTCGTAAAGCATCATGAGGGCCACGGACGTAATCGGCTTTGTCATGGAATAGATCCGAAAGATCGTGTCCGCGGTCATCGGCTTGCTCCGCTCGATGTCCATTTCACCGACAGCCGAGAGGTAAGCGACCTCGCCCTTGCGCGCCACGAGCGTGAGTGCTCCCGCTATTTTTCGAGGCGCGATGTAGCGCCTAGTCATATGCGCTTCGATTCGCGCGAGGCGTTCGCTGCAGAGTCCGACCGATTCGGGTCGGACGACGTGAATGGACTCCGCTGTTTCTGTCGCTTGGGTCATTTCGATTTCTCCGTGAGGAGAACTCTAACCAAGCGTCTTCCAGGCTGCCGTAGGCAAAATAGGCTCGATTCGATGGGCTAGGCTTTCCCTTCAGCGCATTTGGCGCAGTAAGGAGCGACCATGCAGGATGGAAGCTTTACGGGCTTCGAAGTTGTCGTGCATCCGCCCGGCATCGCGGAGATCCGATTCAATCGTCCAGAGCGCCTCAATGGAATGACGCACTCACTGAAGCGAGACTTGATCGAAACCCTCGTTCAGGTTCAGATGGATGATGGCGTTCGCGTCGTGCTCTTCACGGGAACCGGGCGCGCCTTCTCTGCCGGTGATGATCTCAAGGGCTATGTGACGGCCGAGGCGGAGGAGAATGCCCGAGTGCCACCGCTTCCGGCCGGGCACGCGACACCAATCGGAACTTACGACGGACTTCGAACGGTGTCGCAGCAGGTGAATCTGACGATCCGCAATCTGGATAAGTTGAGTGTGGCCGCGATTGGCGGTCTTGCGATTCAAACCGGATTCTCGCTGACGCTGGCTTGCGATTTTCGGATCGCGAGTGAGTCGGCGCGAATGGGGAGTGCGACACTTCGTTTCGGACTCTTGCCGGACGAGGGCGGACAATTCCTGCTCGTCCAGCATCTCGGTGTGGCGAAAACCATGGATTTCTTGATGCGAAAGAAAATCATTGGGGCATCGGAAGCGTTGGAACTGGGTCTGGTTCATGAAGTCGTGCCCGATTCGGACTTGCCTGCTCGCGCGTTGGAACTCGCCATCGAGTTGGCAAACGGACCGCAGGTCTCTATGCGACTTCTCAAGCGCTCGATCTACAGCGCGGCGCAACTGACCTTCGAACAATCCCTCGACGAGATCGCTGCCAAAACGGCGATCAGCGATCATCATCCCGATGCGAAGGAGGGTGGCGCTGCCTTTCGTGAGAAACGCGAAGCCAAATTCAATCGTTGGCTCGATCGATAGAGATCAGTTCGGACCGATCATCAACATTTCAAATCCAAAGGAGCCGATCATGGCGGACCGAAGAAAAATCGAAACTGGAACAGAGGACTTGCTCGCTCATGTCGAAGACCGGATCGCCACGATCACGATGAATCGCCCGGCGCGGCGAAATGCCTTATCGAGCGCGATGCTGAAAGCGCTGGAGTCGGTGTTGGCGGAAGTTGAAGTCGCGACCGATGTGGGTTGTGTTGTCTTGACGGGGGCCGGCGGAGCTTTCTGTGCCGGTGGAGACGTGAAGGGAATGGCCGATGCCGGAGAAGCGGGCCGGGATAACCGACCAGGGATTTCCAGAGACGAGGCTATTCATCGTCAACGTCTTTCGCAGCGTGGAACGGCTGGCCGACTCTATTCAATGCCAAAGCCCACGATTGCATCGCTCCCTGGCGCGGCGGCTGGGGCAGGGTTCTCACTGGCGCTCGCCTGTGATCTTCGTATCGCGTCTGAGAATGCGATCATGACGACGGCCTTCGTAAAGGTCGGTTTTAGCGGCGACTATGGCGGAAGTTATTTCGTTACCAAATTGGTCGGCGGTGCAAAGGCGCGCGAACTCTATCTACTGTCGGATCGGATCGACGCGCTCGAGGCGGAGCGACTCGGCCTCATTAATCGTGTCGTGCCCGATGATGCGCTCGAAAAGGAAACGGCGGCCCTGGCACATAGACTCGCTCATGGCCCTTCCGTCGCGTACCGCTACGTCAAAGAGAATATCAATCGCTCCCTCGAAGGAGGGGGGCTCGGTGAGTGTCTGGATCTCGAAGCGACCCATCATCACCAAGCGGCTCTCACCCAAGACCACAAGAATGCAGTCAAGGCATTTGTCGAGAAGCGAAAGCCGGTCTTCGAGGGACGTTAGGCCTTTGCGCTGGGCCGGCCCGACACGGACTGGTACCAGCGATCGAGATGCTTTTGTTCCGTCGAATGGGGCAAGTGATTCAGCTTGGCCGCAAAATCGATCGTACAAAGCGCGACAATGTCCGCGATGGAGAAGGGCTGCCCAGCCAGGTATTCGTGATTCTCGAGATGTCGATCGAGGAATTTGTAGTAGCCCTCGACGACGTCTCGATTTTGTTCAGCCATCTCGGGAATCTGCTTTTTCATGACCGCCTTGGTGAGAGGCGATCCGTGGACCCAGACCATGCCGACGGGCATCATCAGATTCAGTTCGATTCGTCGGGTCCACATCTCGACGCGGGCTTGTTCCCGCGCGCCGCTTCCGAAGAGCGGCGGTTCGGGATTCTGGGTTTCGAAGTAACGGCAGATGGCGATGGATTCGGCGATGTGGCTGCCATCGTCGAGCTCGAGGACCGGAATTCCACCGGTCACGTTCACACGGCTCATGAATTCAGGCGTGCGATTCGCACGCTTCATGATGTCCACCTCTTCGAAGGGGATTTCAATGCCTTTTTCGGCCAGATAGATGTGCACGCGTCGAGGATTGGGTGCGCTGGAGAAAGTATATAGCTTCATGCCCGCATCCTAGCGCAGCTAAATCACACGCTGCTGGACAAATCGGCGGCACGCGAATCGATCTGCGCGCGAATTTCCGAGCCGTGGTTTCGTTCCCTGCGACCAGGAGCAAGACGGCAATCGAAACCAGTTCATCGCTGTCGAGGCGTTTGCCTTCTTCTTCGGCCTGCACCAGCGATGTCATCACATTGGGAATCCGGTTCATTGCGACGTTCAACAATCCCTCAATCGGTGGACGCATCCGCGCGATCGCACGGTGTGTAAAGGCCTTTGCCGCGAGGGAACGCAATCGCGTGTGATTGGGCTCGTCTTCCCGAAGCACTGTGGCAAGCCCACTTTCGTAGCTCGACGGGATGCCCGCTCGGCGACTGCGCGCTTCAATCTTTGGCCAACGCCGCAACTTTCTGTCTTCGCAGCCAAATGCACGGCCCGTGAGGACCGCCTCAACATCGTCATAGCGAGACAAGGTCCAGCCATCGGCGAGGTACGATCGATGCATCGGCGCGTACTCGCGAAGCGCACGGTAGATCGGATAGGGATCGCTCCGGAGTGCCGCGTGCATGGGATTGAAAGTCGTCCTGGACGTGAGCTTCTCCCGCAGGATGGAAGTCAGTGCCTCGACTGAGAAAGCCATGTCATCGATCTTTGATCGCCAATTCATTCGGTTGCCCCCCGTTATGCCGAAAGTTTTCGGGCATGTGAAACGACAACCACAAAAGCAAGTCTTGTGCCGACGTGACGACGACTGTGTTGGGCCAACCGGTCGCATCTGCAGACTGAGCGCGACACAAGAGGGAGACGACTGCAGTTGGGTTACTGCGTTTCGCGGCGTACAGCACTACCTACGCGGCATGAAGTACCAATTCACGGTGTCGTGGGGAACGTATTCCTCAATTCGCTCGTAGCCGTGTTCTGTAAAATATTTGAGAACCAACTCTTTGTGCATCGGACCGGTCGCGCCGACTTCTATGCAGATGAGTCGCGGATTGAAGTGGTCGATGTCGAAACCCGCGAGTGCGGCAGGCTATGCGCCCTCGATATCCATTGACAGAAGATCGATTCGTTCCAGACCCTGATTCTCTAGTGCCCTGTTCAGCGTAATCATGCGAACTCGAATCGGAACTGCATCCGGCCCACCCCATTGTTCCGCCTGTATTTTGCTCAGTGAGCAGGGACTCGGCTCGACGGCGACGTGGAAGACGACCCACGCGTCGTCTTTGTTGCCGACCGCGTTCGTGAGCAAGGTCGTGTCCGGACGGTCTTTCTCCCAGAACTGGCGATAGTATGCAAATGCGTCGATGGCGACTCTCGTCCACCCCAGATGCTTCTCCAGATAGTAGGTCGTACTCAATTTGATCGGATACGCGCATCCGACGTCGACGAACACGCCTTCTCGCTCGTCCTCGAAGAAGTGTCGGATGATCAGCTCTTCGTTGTGTTGGGAGTAGAGTTTCTCGTTGGCCTTCACGAAATCGACAATGTTGACTCGAGTACGAGACTCGCTCGAACGGGCTTCCGTCGACTCAGCCCCGCCCGAATCCCCCCTGACTACAGGCAACGAGTAGCGTGGCGAGAACGAGATCCCCGTGCAGGAGCCTCCGACGACGCTTTTCGGCAATCAGAGACTCCATCCGCATGTTCACAACACAGTCCTTTCCGGCGTCGAGCCGGGAAATCGACGAACGCTTCGCCGGTGACTGGGCTCATGTGTCTTATCGGTGGGCTTCTTTTTAGAAGATTACCTTGTCAGAAGACTACTGAGCAGTGATATTAAAAAAGTCGTTGAAATGGCCTGTTCGAGATCAGGCCCGCACGCCACTTGTTGCCTGGTGGGACCCCACGATGCTGGACTCGATCCGATTCATGGCGGTCGGGATCGATCACTTCCACATCGGAGCCGAAACAAAACGACGCCCCCTGAGCATTACTCAAGGAGCGTCGAACTGTGTGGTAGCGGGGGCCCGATCAGACCGGTTGCATATGGGGCTGCACCGGGTCGTCCTGAGGATGCACTTTGAAGGGTAAGTCGCTGGTCCGGCGACCGTTTCCGTTGCCTGGACAGGAAGTCCCTGTTAGCTTTCGGCGACACTCCGAAATGAAATAGAAACCAAAGGGAAGATCCGGTGAGATCATTCGCGATTCTTATCATCCCATTCGTGCTGGCTTGCCAGATCCTATCTTCGGCGCCAGCGGACTCTGCAGAAAGCACTCAAAAGCTGGCCGAAGATGCATATCTTTACGGGCTTCAGCAGGTGATCTTCTACGAGACGCGCTTCAACTACACCCAGAATGAAGGCAGCGCTGTCTACGAGGGCATCAATCGCTGGAACGTGGTGAACGACGGGAAGCCGATCGACGCCAGCTTCCGATCCATTGTCACGCCCAACGCGACGACCGCCTACGCGATCGGATTCTTTGACCTGTCCACCGAACCCGTGGTGGTCGAAATGCCGCAGGTCGAGGATCGCTACTTCTCGCTACAGATCATGGACCCCTACGGCATTTTCTGGCTGTACGCGGGGAATCAATTCAATGGGACGAAGGCACGGTCCTACCTGATCGTGCCAGAAGATTACGACGGCGCGATTCCGCCTGAATTCGTCACGACGGACGTCATCAGGGTTCCGTCCAGGACGCTCTGCGGGATCATTCGCTATGCACGACAGGATTCCGCCAATCCAGCGGAGCAAGGTCTCATCAATGGCCTCTTTGCTGGCTCTACGATCACACCCCTCGGTCAGTGGGTCGCCAACGACAGCCGCGGCATGTCCCGAGAGGATCTGTCGATCGTGCCGGGAAGCTACCCAACCTTTCCGAGGCAGAGGGAGCTGACCACTGCGCAAGTCGACAAGCAGACAGCCGAGAACTTCTTCACGTTGTTGAGTCTGGTTCTGAACGACCCGAGCACGACTCCGATCGTCGATTCAGAAATGGAGAGCGCGATGCTGAATCGACTCGAGACGATCGGTGTCGGCAAGGGTCTCGACTTCGATTGGTCAAAGCTGGATCGCAACACTCAGGAAGTCCTGACGGCCGGCTTCAAGGCGGGGCGCGCCCACGTCAAGGAATCAGGCATGAAGAACCTGATAGACATGAACGGCTGGGGAACGATCGAGAATACCGGTGGTTTCGCCACGAATTGGCTCGCGCGCGCGATCATGGCGGACTTCGGTTGGCTCGGCCCGGATCGAAACATTTCTCATGGTGCGGCCTTCGCCTTCACCGACGCGGACGGTGTACCGCTCGATGGAAAACACGACTACACGATCACGTTCGACCTGAAGGATCTCCCGCCAGTGACGCAGTTCTGGGAACTGCCGATCTACGACGCCGAGGGCTATTTCGTCGAGAATGAAATCGATCGGTTCAGCATCAACTCGTTCGATCTCGAGAAGGGGCAACTCCATGTCGCGGACGACAAGCTCGTACTCTACGTCCAGCACGAGAAGCCGACCGACCCGAACGAGCTGAAGAACTGGCTGCCCGCCCCGCCAGAGCGCTTCCGTTTCACCCCCCGCTTCTACGGTCCCAGGTACAGCTTGATCGACGGTACCTACGCCATGCCGCAGGTTGTGCGGAAAAAGTGATCCTGGCAGAGTCGGACGCCTGCCAGCCCCTGGCTCGACCGACTCCTGGCTCGGCTCTCCTCAAAAGCACAAACGCCCGGCCGTCCTGAGACGACCGGGCGTTCGCTTTTCTCTTCGAGAAATTGGTAGCGGGGGAGGGATTCGAACCCCCGACCTCCGGGTTATGAGCCCGACGAGCTACCTGGCTGCTCTACCCCGCAACAGATTCTGGGAGCCGGATATTATGGGCGCTCGGGGATTTGTCAATCGTGAACGGGCAACGAGTCGGCATTTACAGTGTAGTCAAAGCAAATTCGCGCCATATATTGGCCCGGCTTCCCACGAAGGATCATGGAGGTATTGCTCATGCTGAAGGTCAAGACTGGGTTGCGAATCGGAAAAATCCTTTTGGGAGTCTTTCTGGTCGCCGGTCTGGCCGGGCCCGCCTTTGCCGGCAATGTGTATTCGTGGGTGACCGAAGACGGTACCTACGCGTTTACAGATGATTCAAAACGAATCCCGGCAAAGCATCGAGCGGAGGCGCGGAAGCGACCGATGGGAAGGCTGACTCGTTACGAGCGGTTTACCCCGATGTCTTCTGCTTTCACGAAATCGCACGCGGAGAAACTTCGCGAGCGACAGATGGAGCTCCGCAAGATGACCGCAATGGCGCTGAAGAGTGCAGTTGTGGGAGCGGCTCGATCGCAGGCGATCGGACTCGATTATTCGATTCCGGTTTCCGGCGGCAGCGGAGGCAGGGGTGCTTCGATCGAGGTGCCGATTGGAAATGGGGCTCTGCCCGATTTCGAACCGACCACGATCGAAAACATTCGTGTCAAACCGCAAAATAGCCTGGCCACCCGACACTGGACGGTCGTCAAGAAGGGCGATCGACTCGTGACCGTGATCAAGGGCGAGCTCACTCAGCAATCGCTGAGAAGCAAGTCCGAGAGCGATTTCGATCTCTAGATCGAAAAGCACGTCCCGAGAAGCGTTTTTCTTCTCGGGACGTGCTTGTCTTGGGCGCATTCGGGGTGACCGGATTCGTCTAGAAACAGTCGTCCTGAATCAGTTTTTTAGATAGAGCGGATTGCGACCGCCGTCGTCGGAATCATCCCGTTCTGTCTGCCCGGTTGCGGCCGGTGCCTGGATGTCTTCGTCTTCCACTTCGAAAATCCAATTTCTCGGTAAAGCGTCTCGGCGAGCCTGCTCGAGCAGCTCCATGGTCTCTTCTTCGACTTTGGCAAGATCTCGTTCGGCCTCTTCGGCATCGATGATGAACTGCTGTCGTGCGCCACCGCGCGGGTAGTTTCTGCGCCGCGCGCGCGAGTAGTTTTCACGGGACTTTTCAGCGTTATCTCGCAGTCGCGCCTGGTTCTGCAGGAGTCGACGGTAGCGACTCTGCCAAGCGTCCTTGTGACTGAGTGCAGGGTCTTCGTTTCCCGCCATGGCGACATCCGCCGCGAAGAGCGAAGCACCCGAAAGTCCGATGCCGTCAAGCGCCGCGGACAGGCCGATTACGGCCACGACGCAGAAGAGTCTTCGCAAGAGCCGATTGCAACGCAAAGATTTTTCATTTCGTGGTTGGGATCGAGTCATGCAGGAACGCTCCAGCTACGAGGAAAATGATCACTCACATAATGGTCGAGTCGGTCGACGGTCATCGCGTCAATCTCGAGAAATCGCATACCGACTCGGTCGTAACCGTCTTGAATCGGTTTGGTCCAGACGACTTGGGCCGTCGGAGTGAACCGACGTTCGTTATCTCCAAGATCGAAATGCAAAGACACTTCCTCGGCCTGATTGAAATGCATAGGCGCATCCACAACGAGGCCGCCTCGACTGACGTTGCGGATGACGCCACCATGTCGCTGTCCGCGAGCCGCGATCTCGATGGGCGCGTCGAGCTTTGCTCGAGGTAGGCCGCGCGGAGTCGCGAAGTCGGTGAGTCGCCGAACGCTCGATATGAGCGCATCACGCTCCAGGGGCTTGAATAGAACTTCATCGGCACCGGCGCGAACGGCCGCGGCGTGATCTTCGGGCGAATCGGGCCTGGCCAGCAGGACGACGCGTGGGTTGCCCCAAACAGGATGGGTCTTGAATCGGCGACAGATTTCAGCGCCGTCTATGTCGGGCAGATGCATGTCTGCTATGACGATGCCGGGCGGTCGTTCGTCCGCGCATTGGAATGCGGCGGAAGCGCAGTCGGCTAGATCGACGGGCCCGCTTCGTGAGAGGAATATGGAGCCTAGGTCCCGAAATATCGGAACATCGTCCACGAGCAGAATTCTTGTTGTACTCGACACGTTGTTAGTTGAACGCGAGTTGCCGAAGGCCGTCGAAGGTGGACGTGACATTCCAGTTATTTGAGATCCCGCTGCGCGTCCACTCCTGCTCCTCGGTGATTTTGATTTCATAGGGAAGCGCGGTCGTGTAGAGGGTGTAAGTGACGCTGATGGTCGCCTTCTGTTTTTTGGAATCGAGTTCGATGGGCTGAGACTCGTATTCCGTGATCCGCGCATCGCCTAGTTGCTGCATCTGTGTCATGAAGGCATCTCGATCCTCAGTGGCAACAAATGCGCGGGCTTTCTGGAACTGCGACCAGCGAACGAGCACCGTGTATCGATGCTGGGATTCCGTCAGCGTGAGTTGTCGATCGAAAGGGTCGCCGAAGCGGAATTCGCCATTGGCGCAGCCCAGGACACTGACCAGTACGGTCATCGCCAGGATGATCGACAAGGGACGACGAATGAGACGAGCGGGGGTTCTTGGCATGGTGGCCTCCGTTAGATTCCTGCGACCGGCAGATTCGGCTGCACATGCCTGACGCGGCATACAATCTCATCGGCCGAGGCGGCTCTTTTCTTCAATATGATTGTGATAGCGTCTGCCCCGAAGGGCGGAGCAGACCACCAAAATGCTGTTTCTCGGAATCGATATCGGCGGAACGAAGCGAGTCGTCGTGGTCGGAGATCACAGCGGCCAACTGCTCGAGCATATCCGCAAGCCGATGGAGAATTCGGGCGACTGGCGAGCCGATCTCGCCTGCCTGGTCGCCGACGGTCGAGAACTCGTAGCGGGCTGGCAGGAGCGGACGGGAGAGCGACTTGGTCGAGTCGGCGTCTCGGTGCCCGGACCCGCCGACACCCGCCGTGGCATCCTGTTGAATCCGCCCAATCTCCCAAACTGGCACAACGCGCCCATCGGTGATGTGCTTCGTGAGGCCTTTTCAGTCGAGGTCCGCGTCGAGAATGACGCGAATGCTGCGGCGCTAGCTGAATTCGAGTTCGGAGCCGGCCGAGGCTGCCGAGACATGGTCTACCTGACGATGTCGACCGGAGTGGGCGCCGGTGTGATTGCCGATGGCCAGCTGCTGCGAGGCGCCTTTGGGGCGGCTGGAGAGGCAGGGCATCTCCCCGTCGAGTCTCCCGGCGAGAAGTGTCGATGTGGGCTCTCAGGCTGCCTGGAAGCCTATGTGGGTGGCCATGCGTGGCGATCCCGCCTGCAACGGGTCGTTCCAGTCGATAGCGCGGTCTATTCCCTCGCAGGTCGGGATCGTGAGGCGGTTCGCCCCGAGCATCTGATCGCTGCGGCTCGCCGGGGCGATTTGTTTGCGTGCGGCGAATTTGATCGTTGGCTCGATTACATGGCCCGGGGATTGGTTCCTATCGTCATGCTGCTTGAGCCGGAACGGATCGTTCTCGGCACGATCCCGACCGCTGCAGGCGAAGCACTTTGTTTTGAGCCGCTTCGCAAGCGCGTGACCCGGCTGGTTTGGCCACATCAGTCTGAACGCCTGGATATCATCGCGACCGAGCTCGGCGATGAACTGCCCCAGCGAGCCGGGTTGGCGGTGGCGCTATCCGGGTTGTCCATGTCGGAGGGATCAAAATCAACCTCGGACCCCGCACGGTCTGCAAGCTGAGCCTCCCAGCGCCCATTTCATGCACCAAGGAGGCTGAGGCCTCGACGACTTCGTGGAGCGTGGCGGTTCGGGAGCTGCATCGGAGAAATGTGCAACGCCCCTGAGTCTGGTGCGCTGATTTCGGAGTTGGCTCAGCCTGGACGCTCGGCGAGTTCTTCGATCTCGGCATGCAGGGCGTCGAATTGACCGTCTTCGATGGCGCGTTGCGCGCGAGAGAGAAGGTTAAAGTAATACGTGAGGTTGTGGAGCGCGGTCAATCTCCTTCCGAGACTTTCTCCGCTTCGAATCAGGTGCCGCAGATAGCCGCGGCTGTGTCGCTGGCAGGCCGGACACGCGCATGCGGGATCGACGGGTTGGTCGTCTCGTTCATAGCGGGCATTGCGAAGGCGCAGCGTGCCCTGGGAAGTGAACAGGAGCCCGTGTCGACCGTTGCGGGTCGGCACAACGCAGTCGAAGAGATCGACACCCGCCGCGATGCCGTCGAGCAGATCGATCGGTTGCCCCAGCCCCATCAGGTAGCGCGGGCGATCCGCAGGCAGGACCTGATTTGCCACAGCCACGGCCGCCCGACGTTCGGCCCGCGACTCACCGAGACCCAGGCCGCCGTGGGCATAGCCATCGAATTCGAGTTCTGCAGTGGCTATTGCACTCTCTCGTCGCAAAGACTCCGATGCGCCGCCTTGAACGATCGCGAAGACGGCCTGGTCGTTCCGACGCCGCGCCTTTTGTGAGCGCGCAGCCCAGCGAAGCGTTCGCTGCATGGCGCGTTCCAGTTCACGCGCCGACGTGCGTTCAGTCTTTGATCTCGCAGTAGCTGGATCATCATCTTGGGAGGACGTTTGTCGGGAGGAGGACTTATCGCCTGCCAATGGCTCTTCGGCGATCGGAATACACTCGTCCAGGACCATCGCAATGTCCGAGCCGAGGGCTTCCTGGATTTGAATCGCGATTTCGGGGGTGAGTGAACGTCGTCGGCCGTCGATGGCCGATTGGAAGGTGACGCCGTCTTCGTCGATCTTGGCTCGATCCGACATGGACGTGACCTGGAATCCGCCGCTATCCGTGAGCCACGGTCCCGTCCAACCCGTGAATCCGTGCAGACCGCCAAGCGCTTCGATGGTCTCTTCACCCGGTCGATCATGAAGATGATAGGTGTTCGACAACAGGATCTGGGCACCGGCCGTAGCGAGCTCGTCGGGGCTGATGCCTCGCACGGCACCGAAGGTCGCCACCGGCATGAACGCGGGTGTCTCGATTTCGCCGTGCGGTGTCGAGATCTGCGCGCGCCGGGCCAGCCCGTCCTGGGCGAGAATCTTGATTCCGAATCCTTCAGCTTTCATTGATCGTCCGATTTTTTTTGGTTTTCGCTCTGACCGCTTCGTTCGCAGCCCAAGACCAACATCGCATCACCATAGGAATAGAATCGAAAGCCTTCTCGGATTGCACGCGCATAGGCGTCGAGCAAGGCGCGGCGTCCAACAAATTCGGCCACGAGCAGCAGCAGCGATGACTTTGGCAGATGAAAGTTCGTGAGCAGGCCGTCGATGGCGCGAAAGGGCGGACCACCGGGGCGGATGAAGAGATCCGTCGTTCCGGATCCCTCGTGGAGGTTTCCATCGGCATCGGCCTGACTCTCGAGAACTCGTGCCGTTGTCGTCCCAACCGCGATGACGCGTCCACCGCTCGCGCGGGTCTGATTGACCGCGGCAACGGTCTCCGCTGAAAGAATGAACTCCTCGGGATGCAAACGCCCGGTGAGCATGGAAACCGCTTCGAGTGGTCGGAAGGTGCCCGCCCCAACATGCAGTACGACTTCGGCTCGCCTAACGCCCGCCTCCTCGAGACCATGGAAGAGGCCGGCACTAAAATGAAGCCCCGCGGTAGGAGCCGCGATGGCACCGGGTTCCTTTGCGTAGATCGTCTGGTATCGCTCTAGATCCTCCGATGACCGAGGACTCGAGCGGCGGATATAGGGGGGCAGCGGTGCCTCACCATACGCGTAGGGATCGACTTGGGAATCGAAGTGCAGCGTGACCTCGCCGCGTTCGTGGATGGCGGTAATGGTGGCATCGAGTTCAGAATTGGGGCCGAAGCGAAAGCCCAGGCCTTCTCGAATGCGACCGGTGCATTTGATGAGGGCGCGATGCCTCGATTCGCTTTTCGGGTCGGGTCCGAGTAGAAGCGCCTCCGCTGCGCCTCCGCTGGTTTTGCGTCCGACCAGGCGTGCCGACCGAACACGGGTCGAATTCATCACCAGGAGATCGCCTTCGTGAAGCCATCGGGTCAGATCCCGGACGCGATGATCTGGGTCAGATTTGAGGACTTTTCCGGTCTCTCTGTCGAGTACCATCAGCCGAGCGGAATCGCGCTCGGCTGATGGGGCCTGCGCGATACTCGACTCGGGTAATTCGAAGTCGTAGTCGTCCAGAATCGAGAGGGGGTCCGAGCCTCGCCGATCAGCGGACGTCATGGATTCACAGGGACGCCGGACAACGCTTCGAGCAGACCATCCGATTCTGAAATGGCGTCGTCCGAAAAGAACATTTCGCCGGGGAAACCCGCACGCTGCAAAACGTCGAGCTGAGAAGTGGCGCGTCCCGGTCTGTCAGTGAAGAGCCAGGTCCCCAAACCGGGCCAGATGCGATCTGCTTCGGGCCAGCCTGCAAAGGTCTCCAGCTGGTAGCGCAAAAGGCGATCGTCGAGGGTGTAGACCATGGGCATGGCCAGATCGATGGCCCCGGATTCGAGCCAGCCGCGCCAATCCTGCGCCAGCGACAGGTAGGCCCGGTCGGCATACGGAATCACGGCCGCCGAGATCAGCAAGCCCGGCCGAATGGCCCGGGTTTCGCGGCCGATCTCTTCGACCAATCTCGTCACCTGCACACGTCGCCAATCGTCCCACTGCGTCGCACCGCGAACCATGCCGGGCTTGGCGCCGTCAATTGGATCGGGAAGGCCTGTTTCGAGGCGATAGCGCGCTCGGCTCTTTTCGCCGTAACCGAAATCCAGGCCGACACCGAATCGTGAGCCAGGGCTGAAGGGGAGCACACCAGGATGACGGATGTAGTCGAGATGCAGACCATCGAGTTCGGGGTATCGAGTCAGAAGGTCCCGGAACGTGGTGACGAGTGCACGACGAACCGCCGGGATCGCTGGATCGAGATACAGCCCGGGCGTTCCCATGCGATAGAAGCGGCGGTCGGGTTCTGGCAGATCGAAGTTGGGATAATCGAGAACCGAACGACCCATCCGGTCGACCATGATCGCATCCCGGCCAAGATCGCGGATGAGTTGGGCGTCGCGACGCGTCGACAGACTCAATACGTTCACCCACGCGTGGACGCGCAAGCCGCGTTCGTGGGCGGCCGCAAGCAGTGAGCCCAGGACATCGACATCCTGAGCCGCAGGCCGGGATTTTTCTTCGACGAAGTCCGCGCTCTCGTAAAATGCCCGCCCGCCCCGGTAGGCCTGCACGAAAAGATCCGTTGCCTGCAGCTTCTCGGCACGGATCAACAGATCTTCGATGCGCGAGGGGTCATCAAGGACGCGGACACTTCCCTCCGCCAGCACCCATAGACCGCGGGCGCGCGGCTCGGATGCATCTGCCTCGTGGATCGAAGAGGGCTGCTCTAGACTTTCCGACTGTGGGTCGGTTTCGACCGCGCCGCGGGGGGTGGGGACTGGAGGGTGATCGAACGAATTTCCTTCGGGGAAGTCATCGACTGAGCAAGCGAGCAGGGGTGCGGCAACCACCATCGCTAAGCCCAGACGGGTTAGCGATTCAGGCAAGCAGGTGAGCGCGCGGAAAAGAGAGTTCGGGGGCAGTCGCAAAACGGGCACACATTAACTTCGTGAGCCCTTCGGCTCAATGGATGGCACTACTTCAGGGGGGATCAGGCCCGGGTCACGAGTCGCGAGCCGGGTCATGCCTTCATGAGGGCGTCGGGGGCATGTATTGAACCCGACTCGGGTAGCTCGGGTTAGGATTGATCACCATTCACGGGCTGGATCGGCCGATTGGTGATCGACGGGATTGGGAGTTCATTTTTGAAGGTTTTGAATCGCATCGTGCTGGGGCTGATTGGGCTGACTCTTCTGCTCGCGCAGACGTCACCCAATATGGCCAGTGCTTCGACTGAAGCCGACCCGGTCAAGGGCGAGGAAACTGCGCTGATTCTGGGCAGCATGCCGACGCCGCCAGCCGATCGGATTCTTCGCGCGCGCAGCGAAGCGATTTTCGACGATCCAGCGGCGCTGCTGCGCGCCGCGGCAATCGGAATCGAGCAGAACGATGACGCCCATGCGGATTGGCTCTACGCGCAGCTCGCCGAAAGACACCCGATCGTAGGCGACCATGCCGGATTGCGGCGAGCACGACTCCAGTTTTCGATGGGCCGCGTGCTCGAAGCCAGGCAGATCGCCTCGAAGGCGGTGGCCGACTACCCGAACTCACCGCTTCGTGTGGATCTCTTCGAGCTGATCGGCGAGGCTCTGATCGCAGAGCGCGACGAGATCGGTGCGCGTGAAGCCTGGGCTGCCGCTCTGGCCGAAACTACCGACGATGATCGACGTGCGACCTTACTGCGTCGGGTTGCCCGCAGCGAAGAACGATCGGGTGAAGATCGTGCCGCCGGCATAACATGGCGACTCGTCTGGTATGCGCATCCCGCCAGTCGCGATGCTGAACAAGCAAGCCATCGACTCGATCTCATCGAAGCGCATCTAGGAGAGACGCTTCGTCGCGCGAGCGACTGGCGCCGCCGTGGCGACCGATTATTCCGCCTTCGAATGAACGAAGAAGCGCTCGAGGCGTACGACCGTGCGCTCGAGATGGGCCTCTCGAAGAGCGAAATGCACCGTACCCAGAAGCAGCGAGCGCAGACATTCTTTCGCTTGCGACGTTACCCCGCCGCGCTGAAGGCCTTTCAATCTTTGGATCAAGTCGGCGACACACCGATTTGGGTCGCACGCTCCATGGCCAGATCCGATCGCGTGCCGGAATCGATCGCCGCGTTTGAGAAGCTCGCCAAGCGATCGGGGCCCCACCGCGCTCGCGCCCATTACCTCGCCGCCTTGCTGCTCGACGGACGCAATCGCAATGAAGAGGCGAGTGTGCATTTCGAATTCCTTGCCAACAACAAAGACCAGGACGAGCTTTCCCGCGCCGCACTCTGGTACTTGGGATGGACCGAGTTTCGGGAGGGGCGTTTTGCGCAGGCCTCTCAGCAATTCAAGTCGCTTTCTGAGATCACAACGAATGAAATCGATCGCCTGCGGCCGCTTTATTGGCAGGCCAGGGCGCTCGAAGCATCGGGAGATCGCGAGGGGGCACAGTCGCTTTTCGTGGACCTCGCACGCAATTTCCCACTTTCCTATTACGGTTTTCGCGCACGAGACCGAATGCCGTCGATGGACCTGAAGAGTCCCCATCATGAAATTTCTCCGGGTCGTTCGGGATTGCGTCCAAGCGAGCTGGCTCGAGTTCGAATCCTTATGGCGGCGGGGCTCGTTGATGCGAGCGCTTCTGAAAGCGCGCGACTCATGCGTGGAGTAGGGGGGCTCGATGATCGCGTGGCACTCGCTCGACTCTTGACGTCGGCCGGAGACTTCAATCGTGCACAACGCGTTATCGTCGACGCCTATACGACGTCACTTGCCCGTGGTCCTGTCGCCGGACTCGAAGAACTCTGGTGGTATGCCTGGCCGTCGGCATTTTCTGGACACGTCGACGCGGCAACCGTGACCGACGGAAGCGTCGATCCCGAACTTGTCTATTCGATCATGCGGGAAGAGAGCGGTTATCGCCCGAAAATTGTTTCGCCGGTCGGAGCGCGCGGACTGCTTCAGATCATGCGCGAAACTGGAGCGCAGCTGGCGGGGCGTGTTGGGCGCGTCGACTTTGACGCCGACGACCTCTTTGATCCCGCGATGAATATCGAACTCGGATCCTTCTATCTCGGTGAACTCTCGCGTCAGTTTCCGATGCGAATCTCGGCCTCGATCGCCAGTTATAACGCTGGGCCCAATGTCGTGGCGAATTGGGTAGAAGGCGATCCTCGACCGGACGACGAATGGGTCGAATCGATTCCATACTCCCAGACGCGCAGTTATGTGAAGCGGGTGATGCGAAGTCTGCAGGCCTACCAACTGCTTTACTGACGGATTTTCTTCGACATGTACATGTCGATCGTCTTGATCGGGGGATGCATTGGCACAGAGTGCCCGTCGCTTTCCGCCGATTTGCTGCCCTACGTGCGATTCCGAAGCCGTCGTGAGCGCGAGAGGGCGAATCTCCTGAAAAGACCCGGGGAAGTATTGAGCGCTGCTTCATTCTGGCCGATGAGAAACCAGGATGGGCCTCGCTTGCCCAGTCCCAATATGCGTCGATCGAATCGGGAGAGTTTAAATGCCAAACCGCAATCAGGCAGGTCGTGCGACGGGGTCGCTGATCCTCCTGCTGCTCATGCTCGGTGTCGCAGCTGGCTGGAACTACCATCGTAATTGGCAGCTCGAGGAGGCCACCGAAGGAGCCAGGCCATATCAGAGTTATGCGGTGGATGACCTCAAGGCATTACGCGAGGCGTATGCCAGCGAACTCCATGGCGTGCGAGCCGAGTTCGATTCCGCCAAGCGGAATCGAACTCGTTCAGTGCGCGATGTAGGATCGATCGCGGGCAACATCGAGCAATTTAAAGAGACGACGCGCGTGAGCACGGCAATTCGAATCGCCGCGGCCGGGGTCACCGAGCGTGAAGAACAGATCAGCGCACTCGAACGTGAGATCGAGGCGCGCGCCCGGTTCGGCGAAGGCCTGGGCCGACACTTGAAGCGACTCACCGCGATCTAGGCAGCTTCCAGCCATCGGCTGACTAGAGCGCGTCGATCTCCGGCGGCTCCTGAGCGCCATCCGCGTTGTCGGCATCGTCGATATCCAATCCGGCGTCATCGGTCTCCGCCTCATCAAACATCTTTTCCCCCGTAGCCGCTGCGGCTCCTTCTTCGCCTTCCTCTCGCCGCGCAGCGGGTTCTTCGTCGTCGAGGAGTTGGGCCATCGGACGAACAACCTTCGGCTTCGGTGCCTGTGGCGAGGGCTTCGATTCCACGGCGGGCCGGTCGTTCTGGTTCGCGTCGCATTTCGGGCAGATCGGATCCTCTTTGCCCAGGTCATAGAATCTCTGCGCGCAGTCAAAGCAGATCCACTTGAATCCGAGCTTTGGATGTCGTGGCCCAGTCGGCGTTACGGGTTTCTTCGCTTTGGCGCGCTTGCCGGATTTGGTCGCCGCGGCGTCAGTGGGTTTTGTCTTGGCTTTGGATTTGGACTTGGCGCCGGTGGCTTCAGACTTCTTGGCGGCAGCCTTTTTGTCGGGCTTCGCCGCAGCTTTCTTACCCGCTGATCCAGCCGCTGACTTGGAGGAGGATTTGGCCACCGCCTTCTTAGCGGTAGAGACCGTTGTCTTCGACGCGGACTTAGCCGCCTTCTTGGCTGTGGTCTTTGCCTTGCCTGCTGATTTGGCCGGAGCTCTGGAAGATTTCTTCGCAGTGGTCTTCGCGGATTTCTTGGCAGTCGCCTTCTTGGCGGGCTTTGCAGCAGCCTTTTTGGCCGGCTTCTTCTTTGCCACACCCACGCTGGCCTTTGCCTTCGCGGCTGCCTTTTTCTTCGCGGCTGCCTTTGCCTTGGCAGCGGCCTTTTTGGCCGGGGTCTTGGCGGCTTTCTTCTTACTCGGACTCATCTCGTCTCTTCTCCACGACTCTGCAGCCTATGCGCCTAGGCCGCCGCACAAGCGGGGCGATCGGTGAATTTAAACAGCCGGGCGTGGGGGGGCGCCATTTGGCCGACTCAAAGCGCGAAGGCGTCTAGAAAACTGGTCGATTTCGCGCAGCGAGCGACCGTGCTTTTAGCCGTTCATCGGGGACTCAGCCAGTGGTGGGACCACTGTCATGCTCGCAATGTTTCATATGGGCCGAAAAAAGCCCACATTTTTCGTTCAAGGGCAGGGGATATCCGATCTTTTTCGCTTCGGCACGCTTGGCCGTGTGTGGGGGATGTGGGTCGTGCAGTGGTGGTTGTCCCGAATCACTCTCGCAACGCAGGTGGCTCCGGCTGGTCTATGTGATCCGCGCCCAGAGGCGCGGGATCGATCGCATCGATTCGACTGAATCGGGAGAGAAATACGATCGGTTCGATATTCGAGATTGCCGTGACCTTGATCGTATGTTCGACCACCAGGGTGTGGTCGAGCGAATCCACTCGGTAGATGTTGTATCCGGTGGCTTGACCCTGTTCCCATCGCAGCTGTAGGCCAGATTCGCTCAATGCCCAGACCGAGGAAAAGTCGACGCCACGGTCGTCCTTGCCGAAATGAGTCTCACCACCGGGATTCACGAGTCGCGAGGAATTCCCGTCTGGGCTGATCAGGCGCTGGTGCAGCTGACTTCCATCCCAGACGAAGTTCACCTCTTTCGGTGGCGCGGTCGTCTTGCGGAGAATTGGACTCGCAAAGCGTCGCTTAATCCAGGAAAGGCCTCCGAGCGCCTTGCCGATGGCTGAGAGGCGCGCCTCGTTGGCTTCGTCGTTCTCGATTCGCTCCCAATGTCCGTCGTAATCCGAAAGGTCGATGACCAAGGACTCGTTTGCGCCGAGGGCTGACATCGGCATCAAACATCCGATCCAGAGGCTCATCGCTAGGACGGCCGCGATGCCTCCGAGCGGGAGCCGCTCGAAAAAGAAGTTACGGCGAGTTTCGAGCCACCGGAGGAGGATCATTGAACGGCCTCCGATGTCGCATCGAGCAGCTGCTTGATCAGCGCATGAAGCGTCCGACGATGCCGCTGGATCGACGGACCCGACAACGTATCGAGTCCAAAGGCACCTTCGATGGCTGTCTGGCTCGCGACCCAGACCAGGGACGTGCTCGACAGGACGAGGGCAAACTCTGTGGCATCGATGGTTTTCGGGCCGTCGCTTCCCAGACGTTCCTCGATCGCAACCTGAATGGATGAGAGCAGCGTCTGGACGGATTTCACAACGCTTTCCGTAGCGATCGGATCCGCATCGATCATTTGGCGAAGTAGGACCCGTGCCGCATTCGGTCGGGCGATCACGAAATCGATCCACGTGTCGGCGATGGCCTCGAGGCGATCACGAGGCTCAGATTCTGTCGCAACGACTCGACCGACGATGTCCTCGACGACATTCCGGATCGCCGCCGCATAGAGCGAGCGCTTCTCGGGAAAATGGTACAGGACGGACGGCCTACGAATCCCGACACGTCGAGCCACTTCGTCGATTCGTGCTCCTGCGTAGCCAGCCTCGCCAAAGACGTTGATGGCATGGCTCAGGATGTCCTGTCGCCGCTCTTCGCCTTGTGGGGTCGCTCTGGTTTCGGGAGTCATGGGAATGAGACTACCTACAAGTCAGTCAGGATGCAACGGCCGAGCGGTCGAGACTGGGGTTCTCGGGAATCGCCCCCATGTTCGTACTTAACATAATATATCTTATCGGTGGTGTAGATGTAGACGCAATGTAGAAATGTCGGGTTTCTCACCATTAGAAATGTCGGTTTCCAGGCCCCAC
>DUCN01000058.1:0-2939 GCA_012959805.1 Myxococcales bacterium
TGTGTCGATTCCGCTCCTCGTGTTTCAGTTCCGTCGACCCGAGTGGCGCAGCGAGAAGGGCACCTGATCGGAGCGTCTCCGCTCACGCCCCACAGGATGTGGACGAGCTGTTTCTGCGACGTGAACTCCGGGATGGTGGCCCATTTCGACGAGCGAAGGCACTCCCCGATTTGACTCTACACAACGGCAGTGCATTTTAGAGTATGTCGGCGTTCGTGCGCGTGCCCGACGGTGTCCTCGACTGCGGAGGGCAAGCCGGCTTGAAGCTTTCAGAAGCGTGGAGAGTGGGACTCGTCCATTCCATACTCAGTCCTCTTAGAGTGACGAGCCGGCAGCATGCCGACTTCCTTACATTGTTAGTCTCCGTCCTGACGCCAAGGAGTTCACTCTTTTTGAAATTCCTATCCGCTGATCCCGGAGATCGGCTTCGTCCAGTAACAGCACTTCCTGATCTTTCATCGACCGGGCCAGGCAGCTTCAGAGGCACCGACCGAATTCTTCGGCAGGGCGGGAAGGGCGCCGCGAAGAAGCTTGGAGCGAAGCGCGCACGCCGCAAGGCCTAGGCGCGCGGGTCTGCCTCGCTCTTGCTCGAGATCAGCTCGAGGCTCACGCGGCCGCGCACGAAGAACGACGGGATCAACTCGGGTTCGCTCGTCGACCGCTCGAAGGACGACAAGAGAGGCAAGATCGCCTCCAGCGCAACGCTCGCCTCGAGCCGCGCGAGGGACGCGCCGAGACAGAAGTGGGCCCCGAAGCCGAACCCCAGGTGCCCTGTGGTCTCGCGCATCACATCGAACCTGTCCGGATCCTCGAAGCGCCGCTCGTCGCGATTGGCCGACGCGAGCAGGCAGGCGACCTCCGCACCCCGCGGAATCGTGGTGCCCGCGATGGCGACGTCTCGTGTCGCCGTTCGAAACACCATCGGCAGAGGCGAATCGAAACGTACGGCTTCCTCGACGAGCGCCTGAATGTATGCGGGCTCACCCCGAACGATCTCGACCTGATCGGGCCGATCGAGCAGCGCGTGCACGGCGTTGCCAATCAGGTTCGTCGTAGTCTCGTTGCCCGCAACCAGCAGCAGGACGACGAACTGGACGACTTCGAACTCATCGAGCACTCCGTCCTGTTTCGGGTCAACGAGCAAGCTGATGAGATCGTCCTCGGGTGAACGCCGACGCTCCCTCACTCTCTCTCGCAGATAGGCGTAGAGCTCGCCCAGGCTCTCGACCGCGCCCGAGTCGGGCAGGTCAGCCACCACCGAACCCGAGGCGACGGTAATGATCGCGTCGCTCCAGCGCTTGAAGTCGTTGCGAAGGCTGGGTTCGATCCCGAGCATCTCCGCAATGATGGTCGTCGGCAGAGGAATCGCGAGATCCTGGACGACATCGAATCGTGTCTTCGCTTCGATCGCCGAGATCGCGTCCGCGACAATCGTCCGCGTCCGCTCTTCCCACGCCGCGATACTGCGCGGCGTGAACCCGCGCCCCACGATCTTCCGCATCGTGTCGTGGCGCGGGGGATCCAGACTGATGAGGTTGCCCGCTTTCTGGATTCGCAGCGGATTCATTCGCGTCTTCAGCAGAAATCGGAAGAGCATCAGCGCATATCGCGGCGTGATCGGCACTTCGATCCCGCGCAGCAACACGGTCTGCATCGCAGAAGACGAGAAGGTTCGGACATCCTTGAGCGCCGCCAGGACGTCGTCGTACCGGGAGATGCAGTAGACCTGCCCCTCTGGCGACCAGTGCACCGGCGCCTCATCGCGCAGTTCGCGGTAGAGCGCTGCCGGGTCATCGCGCGAGAGATCGGTGAACGGATTGAACCGGATCGGCATGAGCGCTCCTCATGAAGTACCCAAACGAAGCCATACGGACCTGTATGGACCTGTATGGAACGATGGCATCGATGGTAGGAACTCACGGGCGGGTGTCAAATTATGGGAGAGGGGGGCTTGCCATGGGGGTAAGACAAACCGGGAATTTTTTGTTTGACGTGCTGACAATGGAAGCCATACCAAGCCGAGATCCGCGGAGTGGAAAGCCCGGCGACGGGCAAGGCCTTCGCCTCCTAGGCCGCGCTTTCCGGCGTGAACTTCACGTGCATGTGCTGCACGCTTCGGACCAGTGCCGAGGACCCCATCTCGGGTCCATTCGCCGCGTACTCGATGTCGGGGATGCGGCGGAGCAACTCGTGCAGTGCCACCCGCAGCTCCATTCGTGCCAGGTTTGCACCAAGACAGAAATGGTTGCCGATGCCGAAGGCGACATGATGGGGATTGCGCTCGATGTCGAAAACTTCCGGGTTTTCGAAGGCATCTGCATCTCGGTTGGCGGAGCCGTACATCATCAGAACCTTCTCGCCCTTTTTGATCGGGACGCCACGAAGATTGGTGTCCTGGGTCGCGGTTCGCAAAAAGGAAAGAACCGGTGAGACGAGACGAAGCATTTCTTCGATCGCGATTGGTACCAGCGACGGGTCGTCGATCAGTCGCTGCCTCGCTTTGGGGTTTTCAATCAAGAGCTGCATCCCGCCGGAGAGTCCATTCCTGGTCGTCTCATTGCCCGCCACCATCAGCAGGATGCTCATCTTGATGAGTTCGTCGTTGTTCATCGAGGCGTGCTCATCGGACCGGCTGAGCGAAGCGTCAATCGCTTCACTTTGCTGGTGGGTATGTTCGACAAGAACACCATCATCTTTGGCCTGCACCAAGATGCTGATCAGGTCGTCCTTGGGTTCCTTGCGCCGATCTTCGATCACCTTCGTTACGTAGGTCATGTATTCCATCGCAGCGGCGCCAGATGCCGCGATGATCTCGGGGTTGTCCATGTTGCCCTGCGCGCTGATCATCGCGTCGGACCACTGGTGGAAACGGTCGCGATCTTCCTTGCGAATCCCGATCATTTCCGCGATCAGAATCAGAGGCAGTGGAACAGCGATGT
>DUCN01000058.1:3011-3722 GCA_012959805.1 Myxococcales bacterium
TGGAAGACCTCTTCCCATTTGGTAACCATGCGCGGCGTGAAGCCTCGGTTGATGAGCCCCCGCATCTCGCCGTGACGAGGCTCATCCTCGTCGATCATACCGATCTTTGGACTCAGCTTGCCCGGAAGCACACCCTCAGCGGAGCAGAAGATGTCGTTGTGCTTCGACACGTGAACGACGTCGTCGAAGCGGGTGATGATGTATGCGCCGGTCTGTTCGCTCCAATAGACCGGTGCATTGTCACGTAGCCAGCGTGTTCGTTCCGGCATTTCATCCGTCCAGGCAGCGGCATGTCCGTAGTCGGTATCGATATTGTCATCGTTGAACTGGTGAGTCACAGCGAGAATATCCTTTCGATCCATTGCGTGATGGTTGTGAATCCGGCGCGCACGCCAGGTTTTCCGTTGGTTCTTTGAATGCGTCTAATCTGTCGGACGCAAAGTTGCAATTGCAAATTCCATGGCTTCCAATAGCCCCTCCTCGACTGCGTAGTCGGGGTGCGCCAGCCAGTTGGTTACGGC
This sequence comes from Myxococcales bacterium, assembly GCA_012959805.1. Classification (GTDB taxonomy): domain Bacteria; phylum Myxococcota_A; class UBA9160; order UBA9160; family UBA4427; genus UBA4427. The sequence continues at coordinate 3,533 of DUCN01000058.1, forward strand.
GGAATTGATCATGCCAACCGTCATCTGTGTTAGAAACACGGCGTCTCGGTCGGAGCGAATTTCACCGGCCGCTTGACCCTCAGCGATCAAGGCGACGATCGGCTCAAAGATGCGATCGAGGTAGGGGTGCGGAACGTTCGGCGTCGCATCGAGGCGCATGAACTCAAGCAGCGTTTCGCGCGCGGCACCA
>DUCN01000059.1:0-291 GCA_012959805.1 Myxococcales bacterium
TTCCCTTCGACGAGCAGCATTTGGTGGTGCGCATGCAGGTCCTGGGCCACCGGGCGGACCAGATCGTGCTGCGCAAGTTGCCCGACGCGACCGGGGTCGTGGGTCAACTGCTCAACATCGCGGGCTGGGACCTGAAAGGAATCTCGACTGAAATCGAAGAGTCCGATATCTTGCACGGCTACCGGCTCAATCAGCTCGTGACGCGTCTGCACTTGGAGCGCGAGCCCTTCCACCTAGTGGCGCTCGTCGTCATCCCGTTGAGCCTGCTGGTCATGTTGACTTGGTCCGTCT
>DUCN01000059.1:508-22464 GCA_012959805.1 Myxococcales bacterium
AAGGAAAGCGGCGACCGCGTCGATGTCATGTGTCGCTGGATCTTCCCCGTCGTCTTCGTGACCATCAATGGTGTCTGCGCCTTGATCCTGGTTTGAGCGCATCGCGTAGGCATTCAGATTGGGACTTCGGGCAGGAAGCTTCACGGTCTTGACACCCGAGGATTTCAGAATTTCGCGAAACGACCTCGTGAAGAGCGGATCTCGGTCGTGAATGAGATGGCGGGATCCGTTCAGAAATCCGTCGTCGCAATCGGTGAGATTACGAGCGATCTGGCTCATCCACTCGCCATTGGGTAGAGGAATAATCCCGGAGATCTCGACTCTTCGGCTCTTTAGGTCGATGACAAAGAGCACGAAATACCGAATCAATCCGGACCGCGTGATCACTTCGACGCTAAAGAAGTCAGTCGCCGCAATCGCTCCCCAATGGGCCTTCAGAAACGTCTTCCACGACATCCCCTTTTTCTCGATCGGGTCGAATCCATTCTCGAGAAGGATCCGTTTGATTGTATTTCGTGCGATCTCATGTCCGAGATTGTGGAGCGCTCCGCGAATTCGGGTGTATCCCCAGCGAGGGTTGTCCCGGGCCATTAAGAGGACCAGCTCCTCGATGTCGGCTTCGGTTCTCGGACGACCTGGCTTTCGGTTCTTGCTGCCGTCATATTTTTTGGCGATCAGCTCTCGGTGCCAACGAAGCAGAGTGTCCGGTGTCACCAGAGTCCTGATCTCGAATAGCAGTTTTCGACTGATCGCTTTGGCTTTGTCAGCGAGTCTGCGGCGTTGTCGATCGGTGAATCTCAGTCGCTTTCCGCCCAGCTGCTCACGGAGCGCTCGGTTTTCTTCTTGGAGATATTCGATCACGTCTTGCTGGTGTCGATTGACCCAGCCGGCAAAGATCAGCATCAGAAATTGCAGTGGCAGAGCATTCATCAGCCCGAGCTCAGGTCAGCGATGCCCGGAGAGATGGGTGGAAATCGCAGATCTGGTACTCGCCTAAGCAACTGGAATCGCGCATGTTTTTGTTCGGCTGACTTTTTGCACACTACGCGGTTGCTGCCGGTGTCATGGCGTTCGGTAAAGTGCTGGGTCCACGGCGCGCGTACGCAGCGAAATCCTTGCCGCGCTGAAGCGATAGGGGCGGGATATGAAAGCCATTCGGGTAGAAGAGAAAAGAGCCCACCTTGTGGAGGTGCCGGCGCCCACCGGTGAAGGGGTAAAGATCAAAGTACATGCCTCCTCGATCTGCGGGTCTGACCTGCACATGATGAGATCGGGCCTTCTAGAGGGCCAGCTTATTGGTCACGAATTCGCGGGCACCACTCCCGACGGCACCGCGGTTGCTGTTGAGCCGCTCCTGGGTTGCGGCCGTTGCTGGGCCTGCGAGGAGGGCAATCGCAGTCACTGTGTGCAAGGGATTCGGCTGATGGGCCTGTTCGAAGCAGGCGGCATGGCGGAACATGTCCTTGCGCCAGCGGAAAACCTCGTGGAACTACCCACCGGACTGGACCTCTCCATCGCCTCGTTGGTCGAACCACTGGCGGTGGCGCTGCGTGGACTTGACCGCGCTCGGGTTTCTGCCGCAGACAAGGTGTTGGTGATTGGCGCTGGTCCCATCGGCCTGGCGGCAGTCGCGGGCTTGCAGGGAAGGGGCATTGCTTGCGATATCGGGGCTCGCCATCCGCAGCAGAAGGAGGCCGCGCAAAAGCTGGGTGCAGGATCGGATCCCGACGGCGTCTATGACGTTGTCGTAGATGCGGTGGGCACGCCTGATTCTCTGTCCCAGGCGGTCAGCATGGTCAAACCCATGGGCAGAATCGGCATGGTTGGATCGTTCTGGGATCCGGTTGAGCTGGATTCCAGTTTCTGCTTGAAGGAAGCGGAATTGGTCTCAGCCAGCGGCTACAACTGCAAAGCGCCGCAGCGTAACTTTGAAGAGGCGGGTCGTATGCTGCATGCCAGTCCTGCCATTGCCGAGGCGCTGGTGACTCACCGTTTCCCGCTCGATGCGGTCGATGAAGCATTCGCGGCCGCCGCCGATCGCGCTGCCGGCACCATCAAGGTCGTTTTTGATGTTGGGAGACCAGGCCGATGAAGAGGTTGGGGATTGCAGATCGAGAGCGCCGACCTTCGATGCGGCGACCCCATCGAGCCCGAATCCACCGTCTCCGGTTCGGATTCCCGAAAGCCCTATGCCCAAGACCGCGCGGAATCACGGGAATTCCTCGGTTGATAGGTGGATGTTCAGGGGAGGTCTCTGCAACCACAGACTCAATGGCGGCGGACGGAGTCGGGGGGCAGCCGGTCTCTAGAGCCACAGCGATGCATGCCGTGGCAAGGCGATCACCAACCGATTACTGCCCACCAACCCCAAGCGGACTCCCAGCAGGCGGACGGAGTCCAAGGCGAACTCGTCTCTGCTGACTGATCCCTGTTAAGCAGGGAAAATACAGGGAAATCCATCGAGTCGAAGCTCGGCCGTTGAGCTGAAACCAAGATTCACGAGCCTTTCCAAGCTCCTGACGACCAATTCCCTGTGAGCGGGAACTGGGAATTCGTTTCGACGAGCAGGGAAACCCTGGCAGACCGAACCAGCCTCTACGCCGCGGCGGACCTAATCCGACAGGCGCTCTCCAACCGCTCTCCACGCAGCATCGATCGCAGCATGCAGATAGGCCGATCCCTCCGAATCGGCGTTCGCAATGCTGATGCAACCCAGCGGCTTTCGGCCCAGCTCGTGAGGCGCCTGACCGTCCTCCCAGTCTGGGTCGTACAAGTCCGTGTATTCGTACGAGTATCCGTGGGCCCAACGATTCACGGTGATCGCCTCGATGTCTCGCCCGGCGTCGAATCCATGGCGACCGAACATGCCCGTGAGCTGTTGCTCGACGGCCGACTCGAAGGTCGAGAAAGGTGTCGAGTAGAGACGGTGCCTGCCCAGTCGATAGAGATCGCGAGCGGTCTGCTGGCCATTGTTCTGCGGCGAGGGGTTGTGGGCCATCCATAGGACAATCGGCCCGCTCTGCCGAGCGCCCCGGTACTCGCCCAGACTCACAGGCGGTGCCTCGGAGACGATCTCATAGAAGCTGCCCGGGCAAACGTACTGGACGGGTCCCGCCGCTTTGACGGCATCGCTGTTGCGCAGCAGCACGTTGGTCATGACGAGCGGCACCTTGACGCCGTATTTGAGGTGCTCCTTCTGCGCCTCCGGAAGCTCGGGGCAGATGTGGGGAATGATCCCGTTGTAGCAAGCCATGATGCAGTGCCGCGCGCGAAGTGAATAGGCCTTGCCGCCTTGCACATAGGAGACCTCGACGCCGCCGTCGTGATTGACCGCATGGACGACCGTGCTGTTCAGTCGCAAGCGGATGGGTGATTCCTCGCGATCGAGCTTGGAGTAGTCGAAGCGCGCCGAGACGACGTCGTCCATGGTCGAGCCCGGGGCGACTTCCGGGATGAGCCTTCGCACCAGCATTCGGGCAATCGAGGCGTTCCCATCTGGGAACAGGGGGAAGCGGACGCTCGGGGCCATGTAGGCAAAGAGCTTGCTGACCAGGCTTCCGGCCAGGCCCAGGCTTTTCATGCCTGGGGCACCGGTCAAGAACGCTTCGGCCACTGAGCAGGACTCCACGCCGACGCCGTAGAAGATCCGCACCAACGGATCAAAGAGAGCGATGGTCTCAGGCTTGAGCCCCGCTTTCTGGCTCAGAAAGTCACGGTAGGAGGTCGTCTCGATGTAGCGCTTCGTCTCCCAAAGAGACAACTCGGGAAGCAGATCCCGCTCCCCTTCGGCCAGCGCGACGAGTCGCTTCTCTTGATCGGACGGCAGCCCGAAGGCTCCGATGGAAGCGCGAACATCCCCTTGGCCAAGCCAGGTTTGGATCCACTGCCCGTGCGCAACGCGGTCCTTGCCGTACGTCTGCTTGTTCAGGTAGTAACCCATCTGGGCGTCGCCGAGCTGCGCCAACAAATGCCCGGGCTCCCGGGCGGCATCCAACCTTTCAAGGTCCACGCCGATCTCTTTCAGCACGGTGTGTACGTCGTCGCTGAAGTTGTCTTGTTCCAGATTGACGCTTCCGCCGATCCCGAGCAGCATGCGACCGTCCGAGTGGAACTCGTTGCGCTTGGCGTGGCCGCCGAAGTCGTCGTGGTTCTCCAGGATGAGGATCTTCTTGTCCGCGCCTGCCTGTTTGCGATAGAGGTACGCCGACGCCAGACCGCTGAGGCCTCCGCCCACGATCACGAGGTCGTACGTTTCATCCAGGGCCGCGTACTCCGTCGGCTTCTCGCCGCGCCAGGCCATGGCGTGTGCCACCTCGAACGAACCGGCGTGATTGCCGCGCATTCCGGTGAGTGTCGGGGGGTAGTAGTCCTGGCCGATCCGGCCGGCGTCCGCGGTGGCAGACTCCAAGGCCAATAGATCTCGGGAGGAGAGCATCGCCCCGGCCCCGAGAGCGAGCGCGGCGCCATTGAGAAAGTCGCGGCGCGTGATGGATGACTTCATACTTTCCCTTCGATTGACGCGCCTCTGAATAGGAAGAGCCCCGAGATCGTCACGATGATGAGGAACACTGAGATGCCCAGGATGTAGATCTCGATCTGCGGTCCTGCGATCGCCCGGGCCAGAACGGCGACTACGACTCCGTTGTACGAGAGACCGAAACCACCCAGAGCGATTCCGGCGATCTTCGCTGCTAGAGAGCCCTTAAGCAGAGGACGCGCGACCAGCAGGGCGAACAAGCTGTAGAGCCAGAAGCCCAGGTAATCGAACGAGGTGTAGAGCGAAAAAGGGACGGTGACGTTCAGGATCGGGAGCAGCGTCTCGGCCATGTCGCCGGCCGCTGAGCCCGTGGCGATGGCTTCCGCGAGCATTGGGATCGTCCACACCGCGATGAACTTGGGGATGAAGAATATCACCATGGAGAGGGCGACCAAGGTGGCCGCGAGGATCGAACGCAGTGGGTGCGTTCCCGCAATCTGCCAGGCGATCCCCGCGAAGACTCCGGACAGCGACATCATGAGGACGACCTGGTTGACCCAGCCGATGATGAAGGGACCGGAGTTCGTCGCCAACCAGGCGACACGCTCGGAGGTCGTCGCTTCGTAGCCACCTGGCACGTCCAGGGGAATGAAGAATTGGATGACGCCGGTGACGAGGGCGATCGCGGTCGACCAGAAGGCCGCTTGATTGATCTGATAATCCAGTGTGCTCGAAACGCTCAAGACAGAATCCTCTATGCGGATGAGTTTGCTCGCGCCCGGCGGCGCAGATCCCGACGGGTCCGCATTACTTCGAACCGGGAACGCGCCGTCGACGATTCGGCTTGCGCTTCGTGGCAGAGGCGGAAGCCGAGCCTCCGCCACCGTCGTTGCCGTCGTTGGGATAGTTGGCGTCAATGAACCCGAGGACGGCATCGCGTACGGACTTGGCATCACGCGCCCAGCGTCGGCCGTGGCCCAGGAATAGCGTTGCGCCCTCCACCATCGACATGAGCGCAAGCGCTTCGGCACGCGGCGCGCGGCTTCCTTCGGCGACCAGTCGTTCTTCCAGAGTGTCCAGGTACCGGCGGTAGATGTCGTCCAAGAGTGATTCCATCACGGGCTCTACCTGGGCCATCGCCCACAGCTGGGGCAAGAGCCGGTCGGCCTGCAACGTGGCGTCGGCCGGCGAGTCTTCGAGGAGAAACTGCATGGTTTGCCGCAGGTCCGGCGAATCCCTGCCCTCGGCCAGTGCGTCGAACGAACGCCCGTATTCGTCGCCGACGAAGGCGGCCAGATCTCGCAGCAAGTCTTCCCTGGTGCGGAAGTGATACTGCAGCGCGCCCAGCTTCATGCCGCTGGCGCGCGCCAGGGCGCGCATGCTCAGATTGGCGTAGCCCTCGGACGAGATGATTTCGATCGCTTGCTCGAGGATCTGTCGCTTGCGGTCGGTCATCGAGATATTTGCTCGGGTCGTTGACATGTCGCTTGACATGCTACGACATGTCGGGTGACATGCAAGGCCCTGGGAGGCCGCATTGGTCGCGCCTATCAGCCGCCCAACCAGATCCGGGCGGGCGCGGTCTGAAGGCATCGCGATTGCCAGCCTGTGCGACCCGGACTAACAGGAGGATTGAGGGGGCCCCAGGACGAGAACGAGTTTCACCGCTTTGACGAGGAAGCGGCGGGAATCGAACCCGCGTCCGCCGCGCCAGCCTTGTTCGCTGAGCAAGGACATGATGGGCATTCGCCGCCTTCAGTTAGATCGGCGTAGGGATCCGGTCGTGCCTACCGCATGTCGTCGTAGGCCCAACCCCAAACCGAACCACCAAAATGGCCCACAGAGACAAACGAGCTAGTCGACCTAAATCGCTACTGAAACGGGCAGTCTTTGGTAGGCAATCGAAACTCCGTGCTCCCTATGGCCGCGCGAATACGACCAACCTCGGCGTGGTGGACGCTATTAGTCGGAAGCAGTCGCATGGTCATGCACCCACACCGCCCAATCCTCCTCGCCTACGGGAAAACGCTCGGCGATTAGGAGAAGCTCGAGCGCTTCGATACGAGCTCGTACCAGCGCTTCAGGTTCGGGCGGTCCAGCTCGAAGTCAACCTGCGCCATCTTCTCGATCATGCCGGCGAAGCCGTAGAAGACGCCCATCGAGATGTCCGCGATGGAGAAGCGATCCCCCGCCAGATAGTCGCTCTTGGCGAGCTGCTCTTCGAAGACGCCGAGCTGGCTCTTCGCCTCCTCGGCACAGACCTGGCCCCACTCGGGGACGCAGGTCTCGCGGTCCTTGAAGAAGCCCGTGATGTTGCGGAACGCGCTGGCGGCGTTCATCGCGAAATTGATTTCTGCGCGCCTATTCCACATTTCGATCGACGCCATCTCCCATTCATCCTCGCCGAATAGCGTTGGGGCTGGGTGGAGGGATTCGAGGTAGCGGCAGATCGCGACGCTCTCGGCGAGGAATCGCCCATCGTCGAGCTCCAGCACCGGAACGCGCCCCATCGGGTTCTTGGCCCGATACTCGGGAGTGAGGTTCTCCCCGGCGCGGATGTCGACGGGCACACGCTCGATGTCGATGCCCTTTTCCTTCATGAAGACCCAGACGCGGCGGGCGTTGGGGGATTCGGCTTCGTGAAGCCTCATGGTGTGACCTCCTGTGGGGATCACCGAGGGTAGCGCCTTCTGCCGGTCGTCATGGACCGGATTGCACAACAGGTGGGTGATGGACGAGACTCGACGATGCCAACGCGACCGCACAACTACGCCACTACGCCACTACGCAACTAGGAGTCTTCGTGACCCAGACCATGCCGATCGACAATATCGACAAAGAGGCGCTGCGCGCCAAGTACCTCGCCGAACGCGATAAGCGGCTGAGGCCGGAAGGTAACGACCAGTACCTGCGGCTCGCGGGCACCTCACTCGGCCACTACCTGGACGATCCCTACATGCCAGTGGCCCAGCGGGAACCGGTCACCGACCACGTGACCGTGGCTCTCATCGGCGGAGGGTTCGCAGGCATGATCGCCGGTGCGCGGCTAAAGGAATCCGGCATCGACAACCTACGCATCGTCGAAAAGGCCGGCGACTTTGGGGGCACCTGGTACTGGAACCGCTATCCAGGCGCCCAATGCGACACGGCCTCGTTCGTCTACATGCCGCTGCTCGAAGAGACCGGCCACGTGCCGACCGAGAAGTACGCGCACGCGCCCGAAATCCTCGAGCACAGCCGGCGCATCGGCGAGCAGTTCCAGCTGTACGACAATGCGCTCTTCCACACAGAAGTCACGGATCTCGAGTGGGATGCCGCGCGCTCGGTGTGGATCGTGCGCACGAATCGAGGTGACGAGTTCACCGCGCAGTACCTGGCGATGGGCACGGGCCCGCTACACGTGCCGAAGCTGCCGGGCCTTTCGGGGATCGACGATTTCGAAGGCCACTCTTTCCATACGAGCCGATGGGACTACGCGTACACCGGCGGCGACGAGAGCGGCGGGCCCATGACGAAGCTCGCGGACAAACGCGTCGGCATCATCGGCACGGGCGCCACGGCAGTGCAGTGCATTCCGCACCTAGCCAAGGCCTGCCATGAGCTCTACGTCTTCCAGCGCACTCCATCCTCCGTCGACGTGCGCGACAACCGCCCCACCGATATGGAGTGGTTCGAGCGCGAGGTGCTCGAGCCCGGCTGGCAACAGAAGTGGCTCGAGAACTTCACTGCGAATCAGAGCATGGGGTTCCGTATCCCGAAGGAGGACCTGGTCCAGGATGGCTGGACCGACCTCGCCCGCCGGATTCGCTTTCGAATCGGCGCACTGCCCCTGTATAAGATGACGCCGAAGAACATGCTCGCAGCGTTCGAGGACTCCGACCACGAGAAGATGGAAGAGATTCGCGCCCGGGCGGACGAGATCGTGGACGATCCCGAGACGGCGGAGAACCTCAAGGCCTGGTATCGCCAGCTCTGCAAACGCCCGTGTTTCCACGACGAGTACCTCTTGGCCTACAACGAACCCGGCACGACCCTCGTCGATACCAACGGCAAAGGAGCGGAACGGATCACGAAGAATGGGATCATCGCCAACGACAGGGAGTACGAACTCGACTGCATCATCTATGCCTCCGGGTTCGAAGTCGGCACCGACACCACGAGCCGCAACGGCTTCGATGTGACGGGCCGAGACGGACTGAAACTGTCGGAGGCGTGGGCCGACGGCATGAAGACTCTGCACGGCGTTCACGTCCACGGCTTTCCCAACCTGTTCATTCTGGGCCCGTGGCAGGGCGCCGCCCTGATCTCGAACATTCCCCACAATTTCACGGAGTCCGGCGCGACGATCGCCCTGATGATCCGCCACGCGATGAACCGTGGGGCCAAGGAAATCGAGGTCACGAAGCCTGCGCAGGACGCCTGGATCAAGCTACTGCGGAAAGGAAGGGGACCCATCATCGGCGCCCTGGCCGATTGCACCCCCGGCTATTACAACAACGAGGGCCAGCCCCTCGTTGAGGGCTCAGAACTCATGGTGGGCCACCCCAAGGGCCCGATGGCGTTCTTCAAGTACCTGGAGAAGTGGCGCCGATCAGGCAAGTTCAAGGGGTTGGAGTTTCGGTAGACGTCGGCGCGAGTTGGTGGAGGCGGCGGGAATCGAACCCGCGTCCATTCGGGGCTAAGTATACGGAATGCGGAGGTTCGAGTAGCCAAATCCATGAGTCGCACCCCCTACTCAGATTCATGCGTCCGCTTGTTGGCTCGCTCAATCTCAAGGCGCACAACGCTGCTATCCAGCTTCGCATACTTGTCTACCGATCTCTGATCGCGGTGCCCCATGAGCAGCGCCAACACTCGGTCGTCCATCCCGCCGGCCTTTAGGCGAGTCGCCGTGGGGAATGCTTGGTGCCCTCATAGAGTGAGACCCCGGCGACGCCAGCCTTCTTTGCGGCGCTGCCCCATGTTCGCCGCATCGCTGTCTCGGACCACCCCTCCTCGGCCGGGGAAAAAACCTAGTAACCGAGCATATCGCCGGCGCCGGCGTAAGAAATATTATTGGCGGTGAGCGCAAAGCGGTCGATCTTCAGCAGCACTTCGTTCTCTGCCAGTACTGCGTCAATCCGACCCTCGACTAGCCGGGTCTCACTCCACTTATCTTTACGCACTTCCATAGTTTGCGTGCTGACCGGTTCAGACATCGTTGCGCTCCTGAGTTGAATGACGGAGAATATTGGCACAATGAATGCCAATAGTGAAACGGCTAAATCGCATAATTGCGTATGGGTTATCTATGAAAACACTGACTACCTGGTTAGCAGGCATCGTTACAGGCCTGTTTCTGATCGTCTACCTGAACTTCAATGACGTAGCGACCTGGGCTGCCTCTAAAGGCATGCTTGGCATGTTGTCAGAACTACGCGAACCCATCTTAGCCAATCAGGTCGTAGCCTGGCAGCAAGGCCCAGCGAGCACAGACATTCCTGCCAGCGAGCGACCACCGAACATCGTGGTGATACTGGTGGATGACCTGGGCTGGAACGACATCTCCTTCTATGGCGGCGGCCTCGGCAATGGCGCCGTGCAAACTCCCAACATTGATGCCATTGCAAATCAGGGTGTGCACCTGACCAACGGCTATACCGGCAATGCCACCTGTGCACCCTCACGGGCAGCGCTCTTAACGGGCCGTTACCCCACTCGATTTGGGTTCGAGTTCACCCCAGCGCCGCTTAGTTTTATGCGGCTTACCGCCTCCATGAATGACAGCGATCGTCCGTTACACGCCGAAGTCTATGAAAACAGAGCTGATCAACATCCCGAATACGCCGCCAAGGGTGTCGCGCAATCTGAAATCATGCTGCCGAAACTACTGGCTGAAAACGACTACCACAGCGTCGCCCTGGGTAAGTGGCATTTGGGAGAAACTGAAGGACAAACGCCGACAGAGCGTGGCTTCGACGAATTCCTCGGCTTCCTGAGCGGTGGCGCGGCCTACGCAGAGTTTGATGATCCCGAGCACATAAAATCGATCCAGAAATTTGACCCCATCGATACCTTCCTCTGGCCCAATCTGCGTTTCGCTGTGCGTTACAACCAGCAGCAGCGCTTCACGCCCGACAAATACATGACCGATTATTTAACCGAACACGCTGTGAATGTGATCGAGGCCAATCGCAATCGACCCTTCTTTGTGTATCTGGCCTACAACGCGCCCCATACCCCATTGCATGCCACCAAGGCCGACTACGACGCCCTGCCGATGATCGAAAACCATACCGAGCGAGTCTACGGCGCCATGATGCTGGCGGTGGATCGCGGTGTCGGTCAGGTTATGGATGCTCTGCGGGAAAATGGCCTGGAAGAAAACACCCTGGTGATCTTTACCAGTGATAATGGTGGTGCGCATTATGTCGGTCTACCCGATGTGAACGCGCCCTACCGAGGCTGGAAAATGACCTTCTTCGAAGGCGGCATTCACACCCCCTACTTCGTCAAATGGCCCGCCAAGCTGGCAGCAGGTGGCGAGTATGAGCAACCCGCTTCTCATATAGATATCTTTGCCACCGCCGCCGCCGCTGCCGGTATAGAGCTGCCTAGCGACCGGGTCTACGATGGTGTCGACCTGATGCCCTACCTAACGGGTGATGAAACAGGCTCCCCACACGATGATTTGCACTGGCGCTCTGGCGGCTATAGCAGCTCGCTCTCCCATGGCTGGAAACTGCAGGTCAGTAACCCGCCGGGCAAGGTCTGGTTGTTCAACCTCAACGACGACCCCACCGAGCAACACAATCTGGCCGACAGCGAACCGGAGCAATTGGCGCGCATGCAAACGGTTATGGCTGACGCACAGAAAGACTGGAGCGAACCCGGCTGGCCACAATTTATTGCCGCACCGATAACCGTCGACAAACACCTGGCGCAGCCGGTCACCGCCGACGACGAGGTCGTGTACTGGGGGAATTAGCTTCTATACTAACTGAGCAGACAACTCTACACGGGCAAAAAATGAACTGGGAAGCTGTTAGCGCTATTGCCGAAGCTTCCCGGATCGGGCCAAACACTGCTGAACTCAGATGCCCGGCTACTTCTGCTAGTTGCCTTGGGATTCCGATACCCACTTCTTTTGCCGGCTCTTCCGGGTTTTGTGGGGGTCCAGGCGGAGCGATGCTGGTGGGCCACGTGGAAATAGGTCTCCGCCATTTCTGCAGGGAGCAGCAGTCCGTCGCTTTCGAGCCCTCGGGCCTCTCGCAATTTCTGGAAAGCCTGGGCACCTAGCATCTTTCCGAGTGTATCTGGCGCGTCGACGGCGCCGTCGACGAGAATGTGGGCAACGTGAAGGCCCTTCGGCGAGAACTCTGCATTGAGCGTCTGGCAGAGCATGCGTCGACCTCCCACCGCCGCAGCGTGAGAATGTTGTCCGGCGTTGCCCCGGACAGCGGCGGTCGCAGACGTCACAAGGATGGTGCCTTTACCTCGCGCTTGCATCAGTGGACAGACCGCTGAGGCAATCCGAAACAGGCCGAGAGTCGCGAGGCGCCATCCGACCTCAAAAGCTTGGGTCGTCGTCTCCCTGAGCGAGCGATCGCCGATTTGCGCCCAGATTGAAGACCACGACTTCGATGGACCCGATCTCTGCTTCCACTCCGGCAACACAGTCTTCGAGTGTGCCGTCTTCCACCGCATTGAAGAGGTAACCGGTGGCCGTCCCCCCTTCGTCTTCAATCTGCGTGACCAGTTTAGTCAAACCTTCTTGATCACTTCGACGACAGAGCACGGCGTGATCACCCGCCCGCGCAAAGCGGGCCCCACATGGCCCCCAATCCCAGCACCCGCACCAATGACGAGACAAACACAGGCTTCATGATCAACAACTCCAAGTCGGAATGAATTCCGGACGTCCCATACTACTTAGATTCGAGTCCACTCGGGAGGCAGGGGATCAAACTCCGAGACGCACCTATACGAGGGCCTGAGACTTCGCTGAGGTATATCGAGCGTCATGAGCAGTCGGTTAAAAAGATCGATGGCCGGTTTGTGCGCCACTACAAATTGTGCGGAGGCTGAACCATCTCGGAGAATAGGAAAGTGTGAGTCGCCAGTTCGAATCGATTTGCATACCCGTATCCCACGCGTTCTCGTCCCTCACCATGTCCCAGATCCGGTGGAGTTCTCAGGCCGAGACCTCGTCGGGATCAGCGATTCGATAGCTGGTACTTCGCCCTCCGCCCGAGTTCTGCGCGACGATGCCTCGCGCTAGCAACTCACGGATGTCCCGGAGCGCGGTGTCATTCGAGCATTTCGCGAGCTTGGCGTATTTCGATGTGGTCAGGTGACCCTTAAAGTCGTCGAGCATACGGTTGATGACATTTCGTTGTCGATCATTGACGGGGTTCAGATTGATTCGCTCCCACACCCTTGCTTTGTGAAGGACGGAGGTGAGCTTTCCATTCGCACCGTCAATGGTGCGATCGAGACAGTCCAGGAACCACACGAGCCATTCGGTGATGTCGAGGTTGCCGCGCTGCGCCGATTCCAACTGGATGTAGTACTCCCTTCGCCCTGCCTCGATTCCCGAAGACATGCTGTAGAAGCGTTCTTTCGTCTTGTCGGATCGAGCCAACGCCATGTCAGCGATCGCACGCGCAACTCGTCCGTTCCCGTCCTCGAACGGGTGGACCGTCACAAACCAGATGTGCGCGATGGCCGCTCTTAGAACGGGGTCGATCTTTGGCGGCGCGTTGAACCACTGTAGATAGGATTCCATCTCGGCTTCAAGGCGCTCGGCCGCCGGTGCTTCGTAGTGGATTTTCTCGCGACCGATGGGTCCCGAGACGACCTGCATCGGGCCGGACTCCGCAGTGCGCCATGCACCGACAGTGATTCGGCTCATGCCACTTCGGCCGGTGGGAAAGAGTGCGGCGTGCCAACTGGATAGACGTTCCGTTGTGAGCGGCACTTCGAAGTTTCGCGTCGCATCGAGCATCATTTCGACGATGCCTTCGACCTCTCGTCCGGGCGCGGGGAGGCCAGCGACATCAAGTCCGAGTTTTCGAGCGATGGACGAGCGGACCTCCGCGGGGTCGAGGTGCTCGCCTTCGATTGCGGAGGATTTTACGACTTCATCCGTGAGCGTAGTGAGGCTGGCCTCTGCGCGAAGCTCGAAACCCAGGCTCTCCATCTTGCCCAGATGTCTTCCCTGCTTGTGCCGGACAGCGGCGAGAACCCCGGCCAAGGCCCCGTCATCCCAAGAGAAATGGGGCCAATCCGCTAGCTCGTGAATGAATGTCAAATCACCGCACCTCTTGCGGTGTTTATAGGGGTCGATCGATGTATTTGCAAGTATTCGCTGCAATACTTGCGGCGATTGAAGGCCCTAATCACCGCAGCGACCGAGCTCTCTAGATCTGCAAGTTGGATGAGCCAATGCTCTCCCCAAATACCAATTGTGTAAACCATGTCTCCGGAATGAGGTGTAAGCGATCTCTCGCTATGCACATTGCAGCCCCGCCAAGTGTTTTCGCTTAGCGGGGCTGTTTTGTTTACGGCGATTGGGAATCGACCCCGAATCCCAGCCAGCTGAAGCGCACCCCAATCCCGCCGCGGAACGTCGAACTCTCTCGCCGCACCCTGAACGTCGCCACACCGCCGGAGTCGGCGAACTCTTCGACGGGGTCACTCAGCAGCCACAAATAAGATCCGTGGAAGAAGACGGTCGTTCGGATCGGTCGCGCGCTTTTCGAGACGACGACGACGAGCTCGACGCTAGGCCCGAGATGGTGATGGACCGCATTCTTGGCCCCGGGTCGGCTGCGATGGATCGTGGTGTCCACGATCGCCGTCCCGTTTCGGTCGGCCGGCAGCATGAACTGATCGAGGGTGACGGTGGTGAGGCGGGACTGGAGTTTGATGCTTCGGATGGCGCCTTTCATACGGCACATGGCCAAACATATGGATCTCACCGAGAGCTATGAGGACATGCAAGTTCGCATTTTTCCAGAACTCATTGGACACATGGGTGATGGCCCCTATATGGGCGGGCTGGATCAGCCGATCATGCTTGACCTTGCTGTCTTTCCACAACTCGCATTTGGCTACGTGTTCGGGTTGGAGGAGAATTTAAGCGCGGCGAAGCATCCAGCGATAAAGGCCTGGATTCAACGGGTCGCGGAGCACCTGCCTGGGAATCCGACGTTAGTCGCCGACTCGAGTCCCGGAACGGGGTGAGGATGTCTGGTTCGGGGCTCGATTGACATATGACTACTTGCCGACGGAGTACCACTGGAGGCCAGCGAACTAAGGCCGACGACGGACCCCCGCCCTCTCTCGAGAACCCCCGTGTCTCTATTTAGCCTCTACCGGAAGTGTCCGAGTTCTGCTGACGGGATACACCTTCCCGTCGCGGGGCTCCGATATATCATTGGATTGCAAATCCGGTTATCGCTAGTACTTGCGCAGATTAAGGGTTTCAGCGGTATCTGCGCGAACTCGCGCGGATAGGGCAGCATCTGTTTTTAAATCCTGGCCATAGGAGGGGATCATTTCTTTAAGCTTGGGCGCCCAATGTCCGACGAGTTGTTCGTGAAAGCAGTTTTCGAGCATGTGGACCATGATCGAGACCGAGGTCGAGGCTCCTGGCGAGGCACCTAATACTGCAACGATTGAAGAATCAGCTGAATGCACGATTTCTGTGCCAAACTCGAGTTTTCCAGTATGTGCCTGATCCTTCCGAATGATCTGCACACGCTGCCCTGCTACAACAACTTCCCAGTCCGCAACATTGGTCTGAGGATAGAATTCACGCAGAGAGTTGTAGCGGTGAGAGGAGCTTTGCAAGACCTGTCCGACCAGATACTCCTCGAGCGGAAAATTATCGCGCGCTACCGCGAGAAGGGGCAGGATATTATTCCACCTCACCGACTTTGGCAGATCGAAAAGCGAGCCATTTTTGAGGAATCGGGTTGAGAATCCAGCGTAGGGTCCAAATAGCAGCCAGCGCTTGTCGTCTATGATTCGGGTATCGAGATGGGGCACCGACATCGGAGGCGATCCCGCGGCAGCCAGGCCATAGACCTTCGCGCTGTGCCTATCAGCCACCTCCGGGTTACCGCAGCGCAGCCAAAGTCCGCTTACCGGAAAGCCGGCATAACCTTTTGATTCGGGGATGCCAGATTTCTGCAGCAGTGGGAGTGCGCCTCCACCGGCGCCGAGAAACACGTATTTCGCGTTCACGATCCGTCGTGAGCCAGTTATCTCGTCCTTGACAAAAAGTCGCCACCCCCCCTCTGCTCGACGCTCTAGGTCGACCACTGACTGAGAGAAGCAAACAGAAAAATCCTCCTGATTTTTGAGATGGGTCAACAGGCTGGAAGTGAGCGCCCCATAGTTAACGTCGGCTCCGGTTATGGTGCGGGTTGCCGCCACCCGCTGGCTTGGGTCACGTCCCTCCATAACAAGTGGCGTCCATTCGGCGATCTTAGTGTGATCCTCGGTGTATTCCTGGCCGTGATAACAATGATGACTGCTCATTGCTGCGTGCCGCTTTTTGAGAAATTTCTGGTTATCTTCACCGATAACAAAACTCATATGAGGCACGGGGTGGATGAATTCACTGGGTGATGAAATTACCCCCTTCTTGACCAGATATGACCAGAACTGCAGCGACATATCGAACTCGACGTTAACCTCTAGTGCCCTCGATATGTCGATGCTGCCATCAGGGCTCATCGGTGTGTAGTTCAACTCGCAGTTAGCGGCGTGACCGGTCCCTGCATTATTCCACGCTCCGGAACTCTCTTGCGCTTCCCCGGGCAATCGTTCAAGAATCTCGAGCTTTAGGTGGGGCTGTAACTCCTTTAGAAACACGCCAAGCGTCGCACTCATGATGCCTGCGCCCACTAATGCCACATCAAGTTCTTCTTCAGCCATTGCCTTCTTCCTTGAACTTTCCTTATGGTGTCATGCCGTGCTGGTTCAATAGCACTTGGATAGTTAATGCAGGGGTTTGAACGGTACAGATGCATCTGGCGCCAACACAACATAAACACGGCGCCAGGGTTGATCATCGATGATGCGGATAGTCATTTCAAGCTGCGTTTTCGGCACCGCTGGGTAAGTAGTGTTCTGACAACTACGCTTCGGATCAGGCATATTCGCCCCGTTCAGGGCGGGTTTCCGCTCAACGGCGAGTCGAGACCGGCCGATTGAGAAGGCGGAGTAATTGGGCGTCCAGCCCCAAGGAAAATGTCATGAGTAATCCCGGCCCGCAATCTGCTTTTCGACGACTGGGCTCTTCGTCGGGCTTATTCCTTCTGTTGGCTTCCGTCGCCTTGTGGCCCGGGACACTGAGCGCCGATGGCGACGAATATTCCAAGGCGAGGAAAGCGAGCGCAGAAAATCTCGAGGATCATGAGGCGAAATCGTCTGATCCCTCCGACCACGAGGCCGAGAGTGGGGAGATGCAGCCCGGCTACTCCGAGGACCCGGAAGATCTCGTCGTGGATTCCGACGAGATGGATGTCGTGGAGACGGAAGATCTCGCGGACCATAGGGGCTCGAGCACCGATCTGCAGGATCTGAAGACCGAGGCGCCGGAAGATGGATTCGAGGCGATCGACGACGGCCGTCTGAAGGGAATCGACGATGTAAACCTGTCTGCGCCGCAGCTCGTCGCGAAGCGCCATCTGGAGCGTGCCCAGACGAATGCGCAAGAGGCTCGCACGCGTTATGGCGACATGATGCGCGACAACTACCCGCGTGGTAAGCCGCGACTTCGGATCACGGAGCATCGAGATCAGACGATGCAGGTTCTAGAGAAAACGCGAGCGGACTTCGATCGGGCGATGGGCAACTGATCGAAGAACGGCTCGACTGTGAGTCGGTCTGGGTGCCCGATTCGTCGGAGCGATGCCGCGAGATCCTGGCGGAGCTGATCGAGGAAGTCTCCGCGACCGGGAAGCTCATTCCCGATACACAGTTCGCGGCGCTCGCGATGGATCATGGTTGTAGCGTTGCGTCGACCGATGCGGATTCTGGAAGGTTTCCGAAGCTGCGATGGGAGAATCCGATCGCGAGCTAGCCGAGCAGTCCTCCGTTCAATCTGATCCTGCCGCCTTCATTCTATTCAGGCACAACTCACCGAAATGTTCGTGGATACCTACCCGCCGCTGCGAACAACCCGGCAGCGCGCAGGTCGATCGCCTACCGATCCCTTTGCGCAACGATTTCCTGACAATCAGACCTCAAACGCGCTGCGATCTCATTTCGCCGAAATCTGACCGACGTCGCAGCTCCGGCGTTTCGCAATTCATCAGGATGCTTGCATTGAACCAGAAATGCCGCGAATCTCGCCGAAGCAGTTTCCCCAATCGGAGAGTGCTGGAAGCACGCGTTCAGCGCTTCGAAGCCTGAACGCCTCGGGCGAGATCGGAAAGTACGGATGCTGGGACCGCAGGACCTTGTGATCACCGGATCGACGCTCGGGCACCCGCCGTTTCGAGACCTCGTCGAAAGCGCCGCAGCCGGAGGGTTCGCGGGGCTTTCGATCTATCCGCGTCCCGTCTATCAGGCGGCGCTGGAGGCTGGCCTGAGCCCCGACGCTATGCGGTCGATCCTGGCAGACAACGATGTCGAGGTCCATGACGTCGATGCCCTCATCTGCACCGGCGATCCGCGTGACGAGAACCAGGGAGGGATGGCGGCGGACGGTGAACGGGCACTGTTCGAGGCGGGCGAAGCTCTTGGTGCCAACTACATCAACGTCGTGATTCGCTCTGCAGCCCCCGTCAGCGTCGAACAAGGCGCAGAAGTATTCGCCGGCGTCTCTGATCGCGCAGCAAAACATGGACTGGTCGCGCATCTGGAGTTTCTTCCGTTCATGTCCGTGCGCGACGCGAAAACCGCCTGGGCGATCGTCGAGCAATCGGGTCGGCCTCGTTCCGGAGTCATGATCGACAGCTGGCACTTTCAGCGGACCGGAACCACGCTTGACGACCTACGAGCAATACCCGGTGACCGCATTCTTGGCATTCAGCTGAGTGACGCACTCGCGGAGCCAATGGACGATGTTCTCGAAGAAACGTTGCATCATCGCTTATTGCCAGGAGATGGAGCAATCGAGCTGCGGCCCCTCGTAGCGTACCTTCGCGAAGTCGGAAGTCCGGCGCCGCGAACCGCAGAGATCTTCTCCGACGCGCTGGTCGACTCAGGCTCCCCTCGTGAAATCGCGATTCGTGTTGGGGAATCGATGCGCGCGCTCCTCGCGTGATGTGAGAAGATCTCCAGAGCGACGGGCCTCCGCGTATCACTTCTTTGAGTGGTTTCCGTCGTCTCTTACGAACAGCGCGGCCACGACCGCGCTCAGTGTTTCCCATCCAGAATCAGCTCGACCATCTTCTCGCCATGTGTGTTCAGCAGAAAATGGTGACGCCCGGCCCTCGGCCGGGCCACTTCCGGCGGAATCGTGAGCTCACTCACCTTCCGAAACTGGATTCGGCCGTCCACCAAATCGATTGGCCGCAGGTCTAGGGGATAGGTCGCATCACCGGCTGAATCGAAGACCCAATCCGCCTCCGGAGCGGATGACTACTCCCGCCAGTCGTCGCCGGGCATGATGCGACGCATGAATTCATCGAATAGGGGGACGGTGAAAGCGGTATCTCCGTGGCTTGGACTCCATACCATTCCTTTCGAAATCAACTTGCTGCGAGTCGGTGCAACGGACTGAACGCCGCGGTCGCGGAGGCGGTTGCGACATCTTCCGCAGTGATTGGGGAGCCGTGGGCAGCAGCCCAGCAGTGCTTTCCCCATTCCTGCAAGAAGTAGGGGTAGCCCTGGGTCGCTTCGATGATCTTCGTCAATGCGCTAGGTTCGAACTCGGATCCGAACGGGAAGTCTCTACACTTGTTGACTCGGTGGAGGTGACGGGAGTCTGGGGCGAACTCCTCTCCCCGACTCATGACGGCGCCGCCAACGCCTCCCGCATAACAGTGAACATGGACTCGCGAAAACGCAGGGTCGCTGCTGAGTTTTGCACGATCCCGTCGAAGCCATGGAAGACGCCATCGACCACCATCGTCTCGCACGGGACATCCGCCGCGCGTAGTCGCTCCGCGTAGGCCATGTCTTCGTCGCAGAAGAGATCGAGTGATCCGACGCCGATCCATGTGGGCGGGAGGCCGCGGAGATCCTTGTTGCGCGACGGGACAGCGATCGGACTGGCGTCGACCGCGCCGGCCGCGTGGCCGAGATAGGCCGACCAGCCGACGCGATTCGCGCGATTGTCCCAGAGCCGGAATCCGCTCTCATCCAGATCCGCCCGGAGAACGGTCCGATCGTCGAGCATCGGGTAGACGAGGATCTGCGCCGCGAGACGAATCTCGCCCCGATCGCGCGCGTGCAACGCGATTTGCGCCGCGAGACCGCCGCCCGCGCTCGCCCCCGCGACGGCGATCCGAGTCGCATCGACGTCGTCGCGCGTCGCGAGCCAGGCGAGCGCCGCGTGGGCATCGTCGAGCGCTGCCGGGAAGGCGTGTTTGGGCGCGAGGCGATACACCGGCGCGACGACGATCGCGCCAAGCTCGTCAGCGATCTGACGACAGAGCGCATCGTCCTGCTTCGGTGATCCGAGCACAAAGCCGCCGCCATGTAGCCACAACACCGCCGGCAGCGGTTCTTTGCCCGCCGACGTCGGTCGATGAACCCGAACCGGGCCCGCTCCCGTGTCGTCCAGCTCAACGCTCTCCGGGTCCGAACCGAACCCCGCTAGAGCGCCCAGGAATCGAACGAGCGGAAGGTTCCACGACCGCGCAATGCCGCGCGGCAGGAAGCGGGCAACGGACTGGTATTCGGGGTCGAAGGGACTGTCAGGCATTGCGGTGGTCTCCGATGTTCGAGCTAAGGATCGATCGGATCGGCTGGAGGAGCGCCCGCCCAGCCCGGCGCGATCGAGTCACCGGACTGAGAGGTCTTGTCGTCGGGTCTGCAGCACGCCGCCGTGAGCCCGACGAATCGGACAGAATCCGCCGACCTGGGGCCGGAGTGTAGTTTGCTGCAGCCGAGCGTGTCGCGGTGCCCTCGAAATGATCGCCAAGAACGAGGCCAGACATGACCCACGAAGGCCGGGTGAGAGTGCAGAAAATCGGAACTCCCCCGCTTCTGGCGATACGTTGAGCGGATTTTGCGAAGAGCGGCCCCAGATTCTTACTGCGGATAGGTCGATCTTCGTTTCGCTACTGCCGTGGCCGGAGCCGATAGAGCCAGACCTCGTCGAGTGTCTGCGGGTCGCGTGATAAAAATCCGCGCGCAGCCCAGGCCTTGGCGAACACGGCGCGTTCCGCGTCGTCGGTCACTCGTTCAGCGCGCAACTCGTAGATGAGTCCTTGGCGACGAAAACGCACCTGCGGATCCACCTCCATGTGCTGGACCCACTCGGTCTTCGTGTCGCCCGCATAGACGTAGAGCTGACCACGGACGATCGTGTAGGCAATGTTGATCGAATAGGGCTCGCTCGGGTTCGTCTCGAGCTGGATCACGCTCACCTTCTCTGTCCATTCGGTCCACTCGGACGGCGGTTCGACGACCTCTCCTGCGAGTGTTCCGCCGGCGAGGAAGGGGAGCGGACCGTTGCAGCCGGCGGCGACGGTCAGGAGAGAAATGAGCGATGCAAGACGCTTGCGCATGGAAGACCTCTTTCGGGATGTCGACGTCGACTCGAGCGACCCGTCCGTCGTTGGGGCTATTCGAAACGCACGTCCGTCAGCTTCTCCAACATTACGAAGAGACGTGCTGCGCTCTCGGCGTCATAGGCCCAAAGCGAACTCGCAAGCTGGTTTTTCAGAGACCCCTACGCTCCTAGCTGATTCGAACGATTTCCTTGGGTGATCGCTAAAAGTACAGCAAATATCTCTGCAGCCGCAGATTGAATAGCGAAACAAGAGAGATTCAAGCTTTCGATCCAATCTCGCGGGAACTCGGGCAGCGAGAGGGAGTCAGCGATCGCTACGTGGGCGCCCTGATGCCCTTGGCTTTTCTCTCTCCAGAGATAGTTGGGCGGATACTTCGTGGAACTCAGCCGATCGACCTCACGGCAGTGTCGCTGACGACAAGAGTCACGATCCCTTTGGACTGGCAAGAGCAGAAGAAACTGCTGGGAATTACTTGACCCTTCTCGAGAACTCTGGGCTGTCGACATCGCGTCCGAGAGCTCCCAGCCTGCGTTCGGATACAGCTCATCGCTGTTCGTTCACGCCTACTATCCTAGTATCGGTACTATCGTCCGATCACGCACCTTCAATCCCGATGCCAGACCCCAGATGCGGAGAATCTCGATGAGCATGAGAATCCACCAACTCTCAAAGTCACGATTCATCGCGGGACTTCATTGCGAACGTCGATTGTGGCTACTCGTGAACCGTCCGCAAGACAGACGCGCGCCCACCCCAGCAGAACAACACCGGATGGAGGGTGGCAGCTCTTTCGG
>DUCN01000060.1 GCA_012959805.1 Myxococcales bacterium
GGGGATAGGACAGTCAAGCTGGCTTCTGGCCGGGCGTCCGAGCCTGGGCGTTATGTTAAAGCCCTAGGGGATCCCGTGACGGGACATGTGTGATCGTTCAAGAGCTAGCGATTCGGATGTTGATCTACTTCCGCCGCTTCCTATCCGCTGTCCGCATCCGCCTTTCGGTTGCCCCCTTATCAACCCAAATAACGAACCCCTGTCATCTCTTCAGAAACGTCCCACAAGTTTGCGGCAACGTCATCTCGTTTGGCACGCTTACTGGATTCTACTTTCCTGGGATAACCACCTAATTCTTGAAATCCACCAGGGCCATAATAGTCATTGCCCTGCACATCAGGGGCAACCGCCGCATAGAGGGTAGGCAGCGCACCCATGCTGCTGTTTTGAACGAATAGGCTCAGTACTCTAAAGAAAATGCTATGCCTCGACAGCTCTGTAGCGCTCGCACCTGGATGAGCTGAAGCCACGATAATGCCGGAAGATTGTTTGCCTAATCGTTTTTGAAGTTCCTTTGTGAAGTAGAGGTTCGCCAGTTTGCTATCACCATAGGACCGGAATTTGTTATAACGCCTCGTTTCCCAATTGAGATCGTTGAAGTTCAAATTTCCAACTTTGTGAGCGGTACTGCTGACATTCACAATACGACTGGTCTGTGTAGTCTTGATCAAATCAATCAAGAGTCCCGTCAATGCGAAGTGCCCTAGATGATTGGTTCCAAACTGCAGTTCAAACCCGTCTTTGGTTTTGGTGTAGGGAGGATTCATGACCCCGGCATTGTTAATGAGTAGATCTAATTTTTGAAATTCTTTCTTGAAGTTCTCGGCGAACCTATGAATCGACTCCAAATCGGCTAGATCCACTAACATCATTTGAACATCCGCATTCGGATTTTTGACTTGGATCTTCTTTACCGCGGCATCACCCTTCACTTCATTGCGTACGGCGATGACGACTGTTGCCTTTTTGCTAGCAAGCACGTTCGCTGTCTCAAATCCCAAACCACTGCTGGAACCTGTGACGATTACGACTTTTCCTTCTTGATCCGGGATGTTTTCACTATCCCATTTTTGCTGCTTCATGCTCTCTCCTCGCCATGCCCCGTCACGGGATCCCCTAGGAATTTAACATAACGCCCGGGGCACCTGGCTATCGACACCCGGAAGACGTTTTCGTTTCCTGGAGGATGATGAAAGGAGCGGGCCTCTGGGCTCAGGAATCAGGAAAGTCATCCGGCACTTCTCGATCATGCATGGGTCGTGGTAGATCACGACACCAAACGGCACCCCCGAAGCACCAACGGTTTGGCGGCGTCGGCGCGCTTCCCGTAAAGGACGGCCGCCAGCAGGGCGATGAGAACGCCGAGAAAGCGCTTCATGAGATCGAACTCCTCAGACGTGCCGCGCGGGGATCATAGCCGCCATGCGGCGGTGGACGTCGATTGCCGCGCCCCCCCCCTAGCGCTCGATCGCAATCGAGTTGAAGGGGACATCCGGCGTTCGGGCGACGTGGGCCCAGACGTGCACGTGCGGGTGGCCGCGGAAGTGCCAGGCGAGGCTCGGGCCTTCGAGGCGGAAGCCGTCCCAGAGGTCGTCGCCACCGCGATACCAGGGCTCGAAGAACGAAAGCGAAGAGGCGGCGAGCCCGCCCTGGGCGGCGAGGGCCGCACTCACCTGGGCGCGGTCGTGCTCGCGAAAGGGCTCGACCAGGATCTCGGCCAGGCGGCCTGCTTCGGCGAGCTGGTCGGGTGAGAGTTCGGAGAGCGGGAGTCCGCGCCGGGCGCCGGGCGCCGAGAAGGTGATGTCCGACTCCTTGGGGACTTTGGTGATCCGCGCGCGCTCACGCTGGGTACCGTCGAGCAGGTCGTAGAGACCCGTGGCGGCAACAGCTTGCCCGAAGAACACGTTGCCCGGGTGGTGGCTGCGCTCGACGAAGCCGCCCGACCACCAGGTGCCCGTCGCGTGCCCATAGAAGATGGGGCCGCCGAAGGCGATGCGCGGGTCGGCGTGGCCTCCGGCCCGCAGGGTCATGTGGCGGCCGGTCATCAGGAACTGGAAGGGTCCCGTCGCCGGGTTTCCGAAGAACGCGATCGACTGGTGCCGTCCCCAGCCACCGGCGTCGTCTGTCAACTTGCGGTCGTAGCGCTCGTGCCAGGACGGATCGATCAGCTGCTCGTAGATGGCGCGGATCAGCGCACGCTGGTCGGCCGTGAAGAAGTCCGAGTCGACGGTCGGCTTGGTCACGTTCCAGTTGGCAGAGACCCGCGCGCGCAGCAGCCCGCGATCCCCGTCGACGTGGTCCCAGGGAAAGGCGACTTCGGCGCGCTGGGCATCGCTCAGCCCGCGCAGCAACTCGATGGCGAGCGCTTCGGCCGAGTCGGTCCGCGCGGCGAGGCTCGTACGGGGCAAGCCCCAGGTGGCGGCCGCGAGGGCGCTTGCGCCCAGGCCTTGGAGAAAGCTTCGACGGTCGAGACCCATGGGGATCCTCCCTGCGTGTTCTTCGGGGGTCTACTTGCTGGCAGCGGCCAGTCGCCGGCGCTCCTCCGCCCAGGCTCGCGAGCTTCTGGCCTCACGGTTGCAGCAAGGTCTTGTGCCAGCCTTCCGGCGACTTGGCATAAGCAACACGCTCATGCATGCGGTCCCGGCTACCGAACCACAACTCAATGAAGTCCGGTACAAGACAATACCCGACCCAGAACGCAGGGACTGGCACCTCATGCGGATAATCTTGTTCAATGGATGCAACTGCGCTGGCGAGCGCAGCTTTGCTCGCCAGCGGTTGCGACTGGGCAGAGGCCCGGATCATCACCTGTCCTGCGCGCGGCCGCGATGAGAAATCGCGTTCCGCGTGTTCCCGCGCAAGCACCACCATCCGACCATCTACGCGTGCCTGGACCTCTATAGGCTCCCAGTAAAAACACACGGAAGCATAAGGCACTGCTTCGAGGTCCTGGCCTTTGCCGCTACGCCTATCGGTGAAGAAGGTCAGTCCCTCATCATCCAAGCCTTTCAACAGCACCGTGCGTGTGGAGGGTCGGCCAGCCCGATTGACCGTCGCGAGCGTCATCGCATTCGTGTTGCGCCTGCCGCTGTCCTCAGCACGCGCCAGAGTCGCGTTCAGCGCAGCAATGGCCTCCGCGTATACATCCATTATTTTTCACCCACGAAAGATCGCCCACTGGTCGACTTGCTGAAGCCCACTATATCGCGCGACACTCGGCCGCGTCGGCGCTCTTCCCGTAGGCGCGTTGCAAACGCCCGGAACCAAAGAGGGAAAGTGGAGCCGACGAGCGGACCCCCGGAGGATAGGACATTCAAGCTGCCTTCCGGCACAACGTCCGGGTATCGGCGTTATGTCACGTTCCTCTCGGGGGCCGCGTGACGGGGCGATTTCAAGCTGCGCCCGGCGCACGGGGGCCGCTGCAGTCTCGATTGGCCTCGCTAGCTCTTCGCTGAACGGGCCGTGGGCGCACGAAGGCCTTCCGCTGTGCCAGAACCCAGCTTGAATGTCCTATTCTCCACCGCTCCGCGCCGCCAGGGCCAGGACGTTAGAGCCAGGAAAACAGAAGATTGAGATTCAGACCCTTCGAAGGTGATTTCCTCCAGGACCCGTACCCGACCCTCGCGCGGCTGCGCGAGGAGTCGCCGGTTGCGAAGGTCGGAATCTCGCCC
>DUCN01000061.1:0-2591 GCA_012959805.1 Myxococcales bacterium
AAAGATTTACTCAATTTCCTACTATAGAACTTCCAAGCCCATTCAAACTGTAATGCAGCCTTCCAATCTGGAAAATTCTTTACATAACAACGACGTGTCCAAGTTTCACCCTTACCTACTTTAATACTTGTAGCATGTGCACCCCCTTTTATTTCTTTATTATGTTGTCTAAGGCGACGGTCCAAGTCTACAGTTGCACCTATATAGGTAGCATTATCACTCGATTCAAGAAGATATACAAAAAAAGACATTTATAGTATATAGATTGATAAAAAAGTAGGCTATTTAGTTAATTTACAGAGGGTATAATATACGATTTCTATGCTAGACTATGGATGTGTGTTGAGATGATGTTAAAATTTTCTGGGGTAATATCAGGTTTAAAGCGTACTTTGGTTATAGGGTCTCTACAACTTGGACAGCAGTTCTTAATAGTAGGTTTCAATGTACGTTTCAAGCAGATCACGCAACAAGTATGACGACAGTCAAGGGCAATAGTATTACCAGGGGTCTGGGGTTCCATACAAATGGGGCAATCGGCATTGATGAAGTAGTCTGTTTCAAGTGGGTCCATTTGGGCTTGTATAGAATCAGATTTCGCTGTTGATTTCAAAGCTTGTATCGCTTGGGCTTGGGCACGATCCTGAGCTTCATTTGCTCGATCAAACTCTCTCCGAAGGTTTCGTCGCACAACAGCATTTGGATCAGCCGCATCTCTTTCTCTTTGCTGTAACTGTCGAGCCATTACTGCATCTCGACGTTCTTGATCTGCTTGCTGTTGCTGTCGAGCCCTTGCTGCATGTTCCTCTTCGAGTTCGATCTCGACACGGGCCATATCGATCTCAGGTTCAGCGGGACGAACATAGTGAAAGATACGCTGTTTAAATTCCGCAACGGAATTGGGTTTCTGGAATATAAATCTTGTCTCAGCGAAACGTTCTCGGATAACCTGCGAGCGTTGTATCTTCCACCATTGTTTTTGACGAAATACTGGCGACCTTATCAAATTATTCCATAACCGGTTAACCAAAGGCAACTTAAACCTTTGATTCTGAATCCAGTGTTTCACAGCTTCATCGTTCTCAGCGGAATTATTGTATCCGTGGATCCAGAAAGCCGTTAGTTTTTCAGTCCATTCCGTTACGAACTGACCGTCACAAGTCGTAGCACTGTGCCCTTCGTTTTTGCATATAGAACATTTCACCATTATTTCTTACTAGTTGATGTTGTAGGTTACCTTCTCTTTTAATAAAAAAAACCATTCAATTTTGTAGCAGTTATGGGGGGACAAAATGACCGTTTTTATTAAGTTTTTATTATAATATTAAATGTATTTGGATTAAAATTTGGACAAAGTCGAACGAACCAATCATATTCTAATTGTGATATATTCACCTTAGGTGCCGGTATAAGTTCAGGCACAGGTTTACGTTTTAATTTCGGTTTCATTCTATTCTTTTTTCTTGGTAATATATAAAATTTCGTATACGCTTGTGACGCATCCATTGTATTGTATTTTAGTTAAATATTGTATGATACAATATATAACAAATAAAAAAGCCATTCAATTTTATTAATGGAACCCAGGTTCCCTTAAGATCCCTCCTATATGGGGGATCATAAGGGGGCTTCGCCCCCTTAAAAAAAGCATGTATTTATTTATTTAATTTATAATATAATTGAGTTTTTATTGATTTTTATTGAGTAGGGTTATTGTGTTTGACCCGAACCACAACGTGAAGGGTGTTCTCTCTCTGTATATTGTAATCAAGAAGTGAACGTTCATCGGTAAGTGGCTTGCATTCAAATACAAAATACCATAGGTTAGTAGGAATACCTTCCTTATCAAGCATCTTTTGCTTGATATCGCCGATGAGATCAGATGGTTCCGAATCAAGAACGATAGTCTTGTGTCTTATAGTCTTAATGAAAATTTGCATAATAGTGTGTGTTTTAGGTTGTTAATGTAGATATAAAAAGAAAAGCCTTTCAATTTTATATATAAGGGGGATTCGCCCCCGTAAAAAAAGGTGTTTAGTTAGGGGTTACAAGATAATGGAATATAAGCTACTATTTATTGTCCGATGCGCGAATTGGCCATGTCTGCAAGCATCTGGAGTTTGCGCCCAGTCGTGTCTTCTCCGTTCATCTGTGCGTGCAAGATATCGGCAATACGTGCGGCATTAGGGTTTCCGTATTCAGGTAGAATCTGGTCGAGTAGTGCAGTCCATGCGTCCTCGAGATTGCATAACACTTGATCGTCGAGGTCATCGCAAGTGGTTTCGACAAGTGTCTTATCGTCCTGTGTGCCTCCGCGTAGACGAAGCACTAAGTGAATAGTTGACTCTTTTTGGACATTGTAATCAGCAAGAGAGCGACCGTCATCAAGTTGCTTTCCAGCGAAGATGAGGCGCTGTTGATCTGGGGGAATGCCCTCCTTGTCGTGGATTTTCTGCTTGACGCTGTCGATGCTATCAGCGGGCTCTGTTTCGAGAGTGATGGTTTTACCGGTGAGTGTTTTAATGAAGATTTGCATATTAGTTTGTTTGGAGGGTTACACTACAGTATAAGCAAAAAAACCCTTCAATTTT
>DUCN01000061.1:2632-3533 GCA_012959805.1 Myxococcales bacterium
CCGGTAAATCAATATCCCACTCATTTCTGGATAAGTATAAATAGAGGTTTTGACGATAGGCTTGGGTTAGGGGCTAGGGTTGGGAGTTACGGTGAATAGTTCCGTTGGGGGGTGTGGGGTGCGGAGTATGTCGGGTATCGACAGAATGATGGTATAAATGGTGGGGGTGATTGGTATCGAAAAATGAGGAGATATGGTGAAAAATGTGGACAATCTTGGACAAAATTGAAGTAAGACTGTTATAAAAATGGAATGGAAGATGTAAATAAATATAATAAAAGGTAGAGATTAATGAACCTTACAAATGAATGTGATAGAAAGAAGCGCAGGGATAAGATAGCAAGGGTAATGCATTCACCCATATGCATGTGGACGGCGATTATAATGTGTCCAGTATGGTTGATATTAGGAGGCACAGTAAATATAATTAGTAACACAATAGACCGTATACGCCGTATACGAAGAAAAAGAAAAATAAATAAACGAAAGATACATCCAAAAAAAAGGAAAAATAATGTGCATATCTTGGACAAAATTGAAATAAATATATAACTTTAATAGTATTAAAAAAAATGTCGCCGTTTGAAATAGATTACGAGAAGAGTGGAGTGTCGAATATAGTGATACATTATTATGAAAACCCCCAACAATTGTTAAAGGATATTATATGGAGGATAATGTATTAAAACAAAATCATTTTATATGGTGTTGTGTATTTTTGTTTAATTTTTTTAAAATAAAATTGAGATATTTGTATTCTAAGGTCGTTATTTTTACCAGCTGCGTGAAAAATATAAGGTTTATTCTCTAAATCGTCAATATAAAAGTGTTGTAAAACACCATAATCAAGAATGGTTGAATTATGTTTGATGTCCATTATATTATGTTCAAACATATACAA
>DUCN01000062.1:0-377 GCA_012959805.1 Myxococcales bacterium
ATCGCCGACGTTGGACTCTCCGACGTCCCACTGCCCGTCTGTGGTGACGGTATTACCGAGGCACCCGAGACCTGTGACGACAGTAATGTTCTCGCCGGCGATGGATGTTATTCGAGTTGTCAAATCGAAGACTCCGTAGCGGTTTACGGTGTCGCTGAGGGTGGCAGCGTAAGTGTCACGATCAGTGGCGTCGTCATCATGGTGACGACGAATTTTGGTGAGACGGCCGCACAGGTCCTAGCCGATCTCGCGATCGCTGTGAATGCCGATCCGACTCTGCAAGGTCTCGGGCTCTCGGCCGCCGACATCAGCGATAGCCTTTTCACCGACGGCATCGTCGATTCCCTGACCATCTCCGACGTCGGACTCTCCGACGT
>DUCN01000062.1:408-169362 GCA_012959805.1 Myxococcales bacterium
CTGGTTTTGGCATTCAGCCTGGCTGGATGCTGGGCGCTGGTCTCGCGGCACAGACAACGGGAACTCTCTTAGATTTTCGCCCGGACCCATGGCATGCTGGCAGAGAGCGGCACCGGATCTCGTGGTTAGGCGGATTCCGCTCTTGGCATTACTCCTCATGATTGTCGTGTGGAAGATCGATGTCGAGAAAGCCGTGGCTTCCCCATTCATAAGAGCCTGACGCCTTACCCGGTTGCGGGACGAGGAGGTCGGCGCGGGGAAGAATGCCGATGCACAAGGCCGAGTATCCGAACCACGTTTGGAGCTACGACTTTGTCGCGGATCAAACGAGCGATGGGAAGACGCTTCGTTTCTTAACCGTGATCGATGAGTTCACCCGACGAGCACTTTGGATCGAGTGCGCACGTCATCTCACGTCGTTCGATGTGGTTCGCGTGCTCGATCAGCTCGTTGAGCTGCACGGAAAACCGGCCACGATCAAAAGCGACAACGGTCCCGAGTTCGCAGCGAAGAAGGTGCAGGAGTGGATCAAAGATCGACACATCAACGCACGCTTCATCGATCCCGGCAGTCCGTGGCAGAACCGGGCATAACGAATCATTCAACGGCATCTTTCGAGACGGATGTTTGAATCGCTGGCTCTTCGAGTCGGTCCGAGAATCTCGCGAAGCAACGGAGCATTGGCTTTACGAATACAACTTTGAGCGACCCCATGAGTCGCTCAGCGGGCGTTCGCCCGAAATGTTCTTTAAACAAGGGGAACAACACTAACAGCAAAGGGAAGCCGCTTGACCTTCAAGCGAAATCCCTAACACAACGGCTGGTGCCGTTTTCTTGGGCTTGCCAGGCAGCCTAGCGGATCAACTGCCAATCGATTTTTGCATTCCCGGGAGCGGGTTCAGAAAATGCCACCCGGAATCCCTTGGCAGTTTTCTCAACAACCGCGTCCCGTGTCATCCAGCTTGGCTGGACGGTGACCGAATAGCGTCCGTCCAGCTCCTGCCGGCTTGCTGGAAACGAGACCGTCAGCTCGCGTAGGCCCTGACCGACCGCAACGTCGATGCCCCGAAGATTTTTGGCGGCTGTGTCGGTCCCAGAGATCCCTGTCTGACGAAGCGTGGCCGAGTGGCTGAGATCGAGACCCGCCGAGTCGAGTACCAACCGTCCTGAACCGGGGTCGGCATGGATCGAAGTGATCCTGCGTCCCACTTTCGGCGAGAGCCGCCATCGCAATTTCTTCTCGTTTCCGTCGACAGACCAGAGATCCAGAGCCGCATCTTTCACGGCGCCGCGTATGCGGAGAGCGGAGGAGGTCACTGCGCGTACGTCGACGCCATACTCGAAATGCGTCCGGCGATCCTTTTGCTGCTTCAAGACCGCGTCGAGAGTCCCTGACTGCGAGGAGTCGATCAGCAATCCGCTTCCGATTTGCACGCGACCCGCGTTTCGCGTGTGAAACGATGCGCCGCTCATCAATCCCTTGAAGCCATTGAAGTGGCGCACCCGGTATCCCGTTGGAAGCCATGCTTCGGCCGCTGGGGGTTGGGTGATCGGGTCACCGCTAGCGAAGTCGATGCTGGATTGAAAGAAGGGCGCGGGCGCGAGAATGATCTTGCGGGCGTCGTCGTTAGTCGCCCTCCAAACGTTGCCGGGGCGATAGCCAGCGACACCCTCACGCACGTCGCTGGCCCAGGCGCCCGGCGCGATGATGTAGCGCAGCTTGTGCGAATCCTTGGAAGAGGTCGTGTAGTTCCCGGCATCCATCAGGCGCGGCCCGCCGCGACGGTTCGTGCCCCACCACTGAGATTCAACGTAGAGTGCCATTTGACCGTTGGCGAGACGTTCGACGGATGTGATCGAGTACCAGCGATGCACGGGGTGAGGAGGACCGGCCAATGCGGAAGACCACTGCTCGCCTTTCTCGTATCGCTCGCTCGGCTCGTCGATGGCAATGAATCGGCCCACGAGAGATCGATCCCAGTTGGCATCGCGGCTACCGACGATGAGACTCGTTGATGCGGCCTCGCCGCGCAGATAGTTGTAGCCTGCGGCAACGACCTGGACCGTTCCTGACGTCTGCCACTTTTTCGGATTCAGATTGATGATGGGGCGTGATGTTCCGAGCTTGTGTGGGTCGGTCGCTCCCGCCGCCGCGTAGACCAGCGTGCCGGAACTCGGGTCCCAGCTTTCTACGAGCGCCCGGAATCCGATGAGATCTTGGATGATCTCGGCGGTGTAGGCCACACCTCCTTCGTCACCGCCACCCGACATCAGATCGCCCTGATAATCGAGCTGAGTCCAGTTGCCGAAAGTATCCCCGGTTCCGTAGGTGGCACGCTTGATGACGAGCGACATCGACTGGTTGTCGGCGTTGCTGAGGTCGTTGAGGGTGAGTGCATTCACGATCGTCTTGGCATACACGATCGCGTCTTTCGGGCGCGGCTGACTCACGTCCGCGGTGAAATAGGGACCAAGCGTATCCTGACCCAGCGACTTCACGACGACACGCTCGACCTTTCCGCCATAGGCTCCGGGTATTCCCGAAATGCGAAGCATCTGGCCAACATAGAGCCCACGCAGAGTAGGCACATCAATACGGGCGTTGTTGCCCGGCATGGACGCGCGGGTCAGCTTTTGAGAGTACGACGAGGAGCCACCGCGGTTGAAAGAGGTGATCTGCTGGGTCGATACGACCGCCGTCGCGGGCAGATTGCGGTCGAGCTCACGTTCGATGATCTGGCCGGCAGTGCCAATCCCGGCCAAGGATGGTGCGGTGCCCATGGCCGGCACATAGATTCGCTCGGCACCGCCGCGGTAGTCGAAGACTGTGACGGCGGTGCTCCGATAGTCGCGCTGAGCGTCGTTGACGACTTTGAAATCTTTGGCAACACCTGTTGGGATCACCAATACGCCACCTCCCTGAGACATCAGCTGCTTGATCGCCTTGCGATAGGCCAGGCTCGCAGCTTTCGAGGTGTTACACACACCGAAATCGGTCAGTGAAACTCGATTCGAGGCGTCATCGATGGCCGACCGTTGCTCGGCGTGCGCGGCCGCGCTCCCGATGCACGACACGCCGATCAGAATCAGAATTTGGATGCATTTCGAGAATCGGGCCACTCCGATCACCTCCCCCGCTTTGGACGTCACGTTGTCCTGGATAATTTTAGACTGGATTTGGCAAGTATAGTGCGCAGGGTTGGGGTTGTCCGAGATCGATGGCGTTGTTGGCGGCATCAGTAATGGTCATCACGATCGCCCTACACAAAGAGCTGCCGCACATAGAATGGGAGTGTCCGGTTCACCCTGTTAGTGGGCTTCCTGTTCCGCGGCGGCGCAAAAAGCGAACGAATGGAGGGTCGAGGGCGGCAGTGCCGAGAACCGCTACCACCACGAAGATCGCTGCCTTCATTACAAAGCTCAGCCAGTCTTCGACTGCTGGGGACCAGGTTAGAACCGCCAGTGAGAAGCAGGTCAGAGTTACGCTGACGACTGCGAGTTGACGGCCCAGGCGTTGCAGCACGCCAGGGGGTACTGGATGCCGTCGTTTCAATGACACAGATATGGGTATGGCGAAGAGGACGATTGTCGACAGTAGGGTGGCCGCGGCCGCGCCGGGCAGGCCCCAGACGGTCATCGCAAAAATCACGACAGGAAGTCGGCCGAGGGCATCGAGCCAGACGATGCGCGTGATCACGCGGAATTCGCCGCGAATGAAGAGACCGTCATAGGCGCAGCCACTGATCATGAAGATGAGACTCGACACGGCAAAGAGAGTGTTGACCGTGTTGCCTGCATAGAGATCGCTTCCGACCCAAAGCCGAATGAAGCCTTCGTTGAGGGCGATGCACCCGCCCAGTCCGATGGCGCCCACCAGTGCCGTCGTCTTGTAACGCGCGGCCATGATTTCACGCAGACGTTGTTCGTCCCGCTGTCCAAACAGGTGAGCCAGGCCCGGCAGTATCGCAGTACCGAACTGCACGTCGACGAGTTTGACCATCTCGTGGGTCCGGAGCGTAATGGCGAAGATCCCGGCAGGAATGGGGCCGAGAATCACGCCGACCAGTAGGGGATCGACGTAGGCGCGGAGCCGGAAGGCGAGCTGGCTCGCAAAGACGTACGTGGAATCTCGGAAGAGCGATCGCACCAGTTGCGCGTTCCAGTTTGGGCGGATTTCGAGCTGGTGGATGACGACCCACAAGACTGAGAGACCGTTTCCAACCAACATCCAGGTGCCCCGCAAGACGAGACCCAGCGAAATGGCATAGAGACCGAATCCATAGTGGATGAGCCCAACCGTCAGTAGCAGGGATAGCGCTTCGCCCATGACGGTTTGCATCCCAGGTAGAACGGGACGCTGAAGATTCTTGAGCACCTCGGCGAGCCCGAAGGCCGCCAGGTGTAGGATGTTGGCGCCACACGCGATCAGGATGCATTCGGTGAGTCGTCGACCTTGTTCACCGTCGATGTCCATGAGCTGCGCTGCCAGGGGCGAGATGGCTGCGGCGATGGCGCCCACCACGACTGCGATCCCGACCACGACCCAAAGTCCCGACCCGATCAGGCTCTCGAGCTCTGCCCGGTCGCGGGCGCCGTAGGCTCGAGAAACGCGCTGCCCCAGTACGCCGAGTAGGCCGAAGTCGACGTTGGTGATCTGTACGAGAACGGCTCCGGTTGCCAGCCAAGCGCCGTATTCGAGTGGGCCGATGACGCTCACAAAGAGCGGTACCAGGCCTAGATTGCGCACGATGACCAGGGCAATGGATGTATAGGCGATGCTCGTGCCCGCCAACACTGCAGAGCGTCGGCTCACCGGTCGGTCGAGGGGATCCGGGGGCTCGCTCATGACTGGAGGGATTCCTCGCCGCGAATCAAATCGTGGTAGTGGCCCAGGACTTCGGCTGGACGGGACAATTCGAGCCCATAGGCACGGGCGGCCTCGCGAAGAGTGGAATGAGCGCCTTCGTCCATGTCGATGCAGTTCTGAAAAACCTGCGTGAAGTCAGCGACGTCATTCAGCGGCACATCCCAGCCGACACCGCGCGTTTCAAGGTCTCGCCAGGGCGTGCAATCGCTAATCAAGACCGGACAACCCGCGCCGAGCGCTTCGGCGATCGAATATCCAAAGCTCTCGTTCATCGAAGGCATCACGAAAACGTCGTAGCGGCCGAGGACGCCGAAGACTTCTTCGGATGGAAGCGAACCCTTCCATTCCACACGAATGTTGTCGGGCAGAGTTTCGACGACGGCTTCGCACTCGATCCAGTAGTCCGGATCATCCTTCGGGCCGTAGAGGTCAAACCGAACCTCTCCGCGGACCTTCCGAAGGGCTTCGAGGGCATGAGTCAGATTCTTGATTCGTGCCAACCGGGCGAGATAGATGAGTTCGAGGTGGCCTGCCTGTTTTTGTCTGCGTTCGCTGCTTGTCGCCGGAGACACCGGTGTCGGCAGGTTCTCCGCGATCATGATTCGTGCGCCGCTTCCGAACTCGCGCCGGATGTCCGCGGCCTCACGTGAGTCTGATGCGCGCCACGTGGCGTCTCGGTAGAAGCCTAGCAGTCTCGCAATCACCAGCAGAAGGGACTTTCTCTTGCGCTTGATCTGTAGCGCGCTCTCCGCGAGTTCCCCGTTGGGAGCGACGATGAAAGCGTTTCGTGGAATCAAGTTCAACCAACGGAGAAGAGTCGGCGTCATTCCGAAATGGAGCGAGACGACACTATTTAGGAAAAGTGTGTCATGAGGCGTGTCATTGAGAAGGCGTCGGATGATCCACGGCCGGAGCTGATCATCGGAGAGATATAAAACCTCCGATTCGCTGCGTCGCAACCATTTTCGGGTTTCGATGTCAGGATACGGTTCCGATCCGAAGTCGCGGCCCCGAGTGATGACCCGAAATCGGAACTCCGCGCCCAGTAGTGCCAGCATGTTGGCGACGGTTCGCAGAACACCCCCGGCCTGATAGCCTGGCAAAAAATAATCGCATAGGACGATGACAGTGAGTCGTGGATCGGTAGCCATAGGGTTTCGGGGTCGGACCTTACTACAGAAAACTCGCGGGGCCGCCCTTCCGCGCGACGCGTAACGTTCGTTTAAATGAGGAGGCGCCTGGAGCAATGCCGACGCTGTTTGCCGCAGCGTTGGCGACGTGACGAACCCAGTGCTGGCACGCTTGGCATTGAGTGTAGACACCGCCCTATTTGGCGTCGGCCGGTTCGATGCGGCTTCTAGAACCTTGCCGGCGCCGACCCCCTTGGGGCTAGCCGCCATCGGTCAGTGGATAGAGGCGGCAGTGAGTATCGCGGAGAGCGGTCGGTCGGCAGGGCGGAATTTCGAGTTTTCTTCGAAGGTCGTTGGCTCGAGCGTTCGCAAAGGAGGGCACGCGGTGCCGCCAATCTTCGCGACTCGGATTCGGCCTCCGCCCAGGGAGGTGGGTCCGTTTTCTGTTCGGAATACGACGGGTTCATCATGGGTGCACCCGCCATGTGCGCTAGCTTTATAAACGCTCGTTGTTCTTATCCTGTGTTAGTTTCACAGAATACGCGACGACCGAAACGCAACCGGGCCAGGATCCGGAAACGAGAGGGGACGTCGTTGGGCTTGTCCACGCGCGTGATTGACATCATGGAGACGCTAATTGGCCGTCGTGAGCTTTGGCGGTTGGGCCGTCTGATCTATCGGCATGCTCGTCGCGACGGGCACAACGATCCCGAGATCAACGGTGAGTACGCGTTGCATAGGAAGGTCTCCGAGTGGGCGGGTCGCCGGAACGAGCCGTTCAATGTGATCGATATCGGAGCCAATATCGGTTACTGGTCGTCGCACCTGCTCGACGAGTGCCAGCGGGCGGGCGTCAAAGACATAAATGTCTGGGCCTTTGAGCCATCCGATGAAATCCGAGTGGAACTCACGAGTCGATTGCAGTCTCTACCGGCCGGTTATGCAGTTTCAATCCGATCGGAGGCTGTCTCGGACGAGATCGGCCAGGCCGCATTCGATGCGACGCCCGGCATCAGCGGGATCAAGCATCTACTAACGACTGCCGCGCAATTAGATGGTGATACGCCAAGCGTCGATGTTGCGGTGACGACTCTGACACATGTCTTCGAAGCTGAAAAGATCGAGTCGGCAGACTTCGTCAAATCCGATGTCGAGGGTTTCGACCTTTCGGCTTTGCGTGGCGCTGCTCCTCTGTTGGCGCAGGGACGAATCGGTCTCTTTCAGTTCGAGTACAACCATTGCTGGATATCGACCCGTTCTTTTCTAAAGGACGTTTTCGAACTCGTAGAAGGGCTCCCCTATCTCGTCTGTAAAGTGGTACCGAGCGGTATCGACGCTTACGACGCTTGGCATATCGAACTGGAAACATTTTTTGAGACCAACTACGTGCTGGTGCGGAATGACCTGCTCGAGGTTTTCGATGTCCGAAGAGGGCAGTTCCGCGCGGACAACACTTATGCTTCGAATGCGTAGCGCATGCCGGATGCTCGTTGGTTTGGCAGCGACCTTGCCGGTTTTTTTTGAACGAGGACCTGACATCGTTGTCTGATTTCCGTGCCGAACTCTATGAACGTTATGTATCGGCATTCAAGGGATCCGACGCAGAACCTTCGTCTGCGGATTTGGCTTCCTATTTTAATTGGTGCCAGTACAAGTACCTGCCACTCTTCGACGGTCTACCCAAGGACACGCCAATTCTCGAGCTGGGTTGCGGTCCCGGGGATATGCTCGAATACCTTCGACAATGCGGGTTCAGTGCGGCCGAGGGAATCGACCTCTCCGAAGAACAGGTTCAGATCGCCAAGGACCGCGGGCTGAACGCGCGTGTGGCCGACGTGTTCGAATGTCTGGAGTCCGTGCCCCAGCGCTATAGGGTGATTTTGGCCGTCGATTTCGTGGAACATTTCTCCAAGGATGAGTTGATGAGACTCGTCCCGGCGATTCGCACCGCACTCGAGCCCGGTGGGACCTTGATCGTGCAGACGCCCAATGGTGAAGGCTTGTTTTCGAACCAGGTCGTCTATGGCGATTTGACACATCTGACGATTTTTACGCCAGAATCACTGAAGCAGCTTTTTCGTCTCTGGGGCTTCGACGCGTTCCACTTCGTCGAGACCGGTCCCGCCCCCGCGAACTGGAAGGGCAAGCTCCGTGTGCTCGCGTGGAATCTGATTACGCGGTGCGCGAATCTGGTTCGGAAGATCGAGTCCGGGAAGACTCAAAGCATCTGGACCGAGAACATGATCTGCCGCTGTACGAAGACCGGGGAATGACGTGCAGCGAGAAAGTTTGGATCAGCGCCTGCCCCTCGGATGAACTCTCTTGTGGTCGTCCCATGGGATTATTAGGGGCCGATCTCGAGCAGCCATACCTCGCTGTCCTCGAAGCGTCTCCGGATTCGTGACGTTCCGAGCTGCACGTTCCTTTTCCAGAGCATTCTGACATCGGGCTCACGCGCGAGTTCCTGCACAACCTCTTCCATGCGATCACCGCCCGGGAAGGGGCCCCAGTCCCGATTCTCGTAGAAGATGTAGCGGATGCCGCGGTCTCTGAGTTCCTCGCGCAAAGTAGCCGGATCCATACTTCTCCAGTCGATCGAGCCGGCAAGGAAGGGATCTGCCCGGATGTAGTCGCGATCGAGGTAATAGGTGTGCCCGCTCATCACGATTACGAGGAGCTCGGCATCCGCGGGAAGATTTTCGTTGACCCAGCGATACTCACTCCAGAACCAGGTGAAGCGGTGATAGGCTTCCTCGTTCCCGTCCACCTGGTATCGGAGGGCGTCCGCCGAGTAGGCGACCGTGATTCCGGCGCCATAGAGAGCGCAGACGGCAATGATGAGTGCGGCCCCCCGGCGTGGCCAGCGCCCCTGCAGCGATTCGACTCCCATTGCGGCCAGCACCAGCAGGGCGGGTAGGAAAAAATTGACGAAGCGCGGATAGAGTGCAGGTTGAGCGACCCACCAAAGAACAAAAATCGAGCCGACTCCGTAGGCCAGATAAAGACCGTCCTGGCCGACACGGGCTCGGCGCCCGGCGATCCAGAGTCCTAGCGGCATCAGCAGCCACAGGCCCGGAAGCCCCTGCGGACTTAATACGACGCCCTTTATGCCGTTCAGTGTCGTCGCGAGATCGTGCTTGCCAGCCAATGCACTGCTGTAGGCGGTGCTCACTTCGTAGAGATAGTCTTTTTCAGCCCCGAAGAGATCCTGATAGAGCGGCCACGTCGGTACGCCGGTGTTGAGCGCGTTGCGCACCAAAAAGGGGGACGACATCAGTACGGCGAGGAGACCGAGGCAGGCGACTGTAGAGATCGTCCTCAGGCTGATTTTGCGCCCGAGTGCGACCCAGGTCAGCCAGAGATACCAGACTCCGAAGATCACGCTCTGGTATTTGACGCCGAGGGAGAAGCCAAGAGCGAGGTAGGCGAGTACGAGGAAGCTCAGTCGAGGTTCGCGCTGAAAGCGATGAAGGAATAGCAGGCCCGCGAAAAGGCTCAACGTTACGGTCACGTCATTGAGAACCCGCGTCGACGCGACGAGCATGCTTGGAGTGAGGACGAGGGCGAGAACGACTAACAAGGGTCGTGCCAGTCCGGCAAGCCGACCTAATGCATACACCACCGGAAGCAATGCGCAGAAGAGAAAAAAATTGAGCATCTTGACGCCGATTCCACCTGCCAGGAAGTAGACGGGAAAGGCAAAGTAGGAGAAGAGCAGCGGGAAGTTGTAGTGGTAATAAGGGCGATAGACGAAGGAACCGCTGCGTGCCAGATCTTTCAGCTGCGCCAAGTGGTAGCGCATAGCATCGGCGCCTCGAGGGGGAGCCCATGCATTCGCAAGGTAGAAAACCAGACACACGGCACAGAGGGCAAGGGTGAGCCGATCCCAATGATCGAGAGAACGCCACCAGCTCGAAACGGTCTGGCGGATTGTGCTGTCGCAGCTTGCCGATATGAGCGAACGCCACCCGAGGGCTCCCGGAATGGCCAAGGCCACGAGGGCTGAGACTACGCCCTGCGTGGTGAGCAGCGCGAAACGAGAGAGCCCGAGAAACAAAAAGGCGATGATCGTGACGCCGAGTACCCCGGCGCTGAGAAGTGCGTAGCCGCGGTGGCTACTCCGGGTGCGGAGAAAGAATCCTCCCAATCCAATTGCCAGAAGCAGATGAATCAATGCAATGAAAAACGGCATGGCACCCCATGATCGGGTCACATCGTGCGCGTGACTTGCAGCGGCTACGAGTGTAGACAATAATCTCAGTCGCCGTTGCGATCGACATGAAAACTGTATCGCAGAAGGATTCGTGTGCCCGAGATCTCAGTTGTGATTCCCTGTTATAACGAGCACGAAACCATCAGGGAGTGCATCGATGCAGTGATGAAAGCTGGAATCGATGGTCTCGAAATCATCGTCATAGACGACTGCTCCAGCGATGGCACCCGTGAGATTCTCCAGCAGGAAATCGAGCCATTGGTCAGCCGCGTCCTTTATCACGAGAAAAACCGTGGCAAGGGCGCTGCGCTGCGAACGGGGTTCGCGGCTGCGACAGGAGACATGGTCATCGTTCAAGACGCCGACCTCGAATACGATCCGAGGGAAATTCTGCGTTTGATCGAGCCGATCGCCAACGGGAGAGCTGATGTCGTCTACGGATCTCGCTTCAGAGGGGGATCGTCGACACGCGTCCTCTATTATTGGCATTCTGTCGGAAATCGATTCCTGACGATGCTCTCGAATATGCTTACGAACATCAATCTCACCGACATGGAGACTTGTTACAAGCTCTTCAAACGTGAGGTGCTGGAGCAGATCGAAATCGAAGAAGATCGTTTCGGCGTCGAGCCGGAGATTACAGCCAAGGTCGCAAGATTGGGCTGTCGGATCCACGAGGTCGGAATCTCCTACTCGGGCCGCACCTACGAAGAAGGCAAGAAAATCGGCTGGAAAGACGGTGTGAGGGCAATCGTCTGTATTCTCAAATACAACCTTTTCCGCAGATCGTCCCGTTGAGTGATTTTCATTGCGGCCATCCAGTGCCGGGGTGATTTAGGCCGAATTGCGACGCTCTATTTACGTATAACGTAGAAGTGGATTTTGTTAGTCCGGTCGAACTCATCGACCCATCGAACTCGTCTCTTAGAATACGGCGATCGCGAAACGAGAGTAATCCTGCCTCGCGCTCGCTAGTGAAGATGAGATTGGAAGCTCGAGGCTGCTACCACTCGTCTTGAGCGTCCCATCTTGCGCGCACTCTTCTCTGCCATGACCCGCTCCTCGACCACTACAGATCTGAAGAGATTGAGGGTCTTTTGGGCGGTGCGATCCCAAGTGAACTTCTTGATGCGTTCGCGCCCCCGCTTGACGAGCATTTCGGCGACATCAAACTTGAACAAGACGGCTTCCATGGCGGCTGCAAGAGAAGGGGGATGGAAGGGGTCGGCATAGAGGGCCGCGTCACCGGCGACTTCGCGGAAGACCGGGATATCCGCGGCCACGATCGGCAACTCTGCCGCCATTCCCTCGAGCATCGGGATGCCAAAGGTTTCTAGATGCGACGGAAACACAAAGAGCGACGCACCTTTATACCAACCCTGGATCTCATCGTACGGAACTTCACCGATGATGTGAATCTGGTCTGCGAGTTTACCGGTCGCCTTGCGCGCCTCTTTCATGCGCGCGAGATAGTCGTCGTCTTGATTGTCACCGACGATCACGAGGTCCGGTACGGCTGGATGGTTCGCCGCCATCAATGCATAGGCTTTGATCAACCGAACGTAGTTCTTGTATGAGTAGATTGAACTGACCGAGAGGATATAGGGCCGTTGGTGGCCGGCGCTGGGTTCGCTCTTTGGCTGGTTCCAGCGAGCAACGTCGATGCCGTGAACGATCGGTACGCGCTTGTCTTCCGCCAAGCCAACTGCCTTCCCCATCCAGCTCGCCGAATCCTCGCTCACGAAGACCACACGTTTGGAGAGACGCGCGCTGATGCGGGCAATCACGTTCAGAGCACGCAGCCTGACGTGTTGTTTCCAGGGAAGTCGATAGCTTGCGCCCAGGTCGAAGACGTTGGGATTCTGGAATGCGGCCACCACCGGGCAGGGGGCGAAGAGCGGGGTCATTTCACTGGCAGAGAAATAGAGGTCAGCGCTCCATTCCGCGGCACGCTTCGCGGCCTCTAAGTAGGTGAATCGGAGGCGGTCGAGCAACCCCATTTCTCCCAGATACTCGATCTCGAGATTTGCCATCTCCGGCATTGCTGCCGCCACGCGTTTGTCACCGCAGAGGACTCGGAACGTGTCTCGCGGAGCCATTCGTGCCATTTCTGGAATCACATTGACGAGATGGGTGAACCCGCCACCACCTCGTATCATTGAGGCGTCTATGAAGTATCGACTTCCAGTGGCCTGACGCATCCGTTCTCCTTGACTAGGGAGTGGGTGCGATGGGGTTCTTCGTGGCAGAAAAAACGAGATTTTTCTGGACCCCTTTCGCAGCTCAGAGCGATTTTTCGTAGAATCCCGCCGTAGGGAGGGCAGGCCTGATGCAGGCACGGCTCATTTCGCGCCCTCGAGGCGCCCTGTCCGGCCAGACAGGGGCGGCAAACAGGTCCCCCCCGCAGGGCTCGAGGCGATTCAATTCGATGTCTAGTCCGATCTTCAAGCTCCCCGGGAGGATCCGGGCGATGGATCGACCAGGGAACGATCATGAATCGTCGCCCGACCGAGGGAGACGGGTGGAGGGCAACCCTCGTCAGCCGTGAAGTTTCCGACGCCCCTGACCGCTGTTGTGTCTTTGGGCTCACGTCGGCGAATGAGAGTCTCGGACGTCTAGTTGGGTGCAGTTGGGTGTGGTTGCCGAAGTGATCGATGCAGCGTTTCGGGTCCCGAACAGCAGCCGACTAGTGGTGTGTGAAAGGTCTCGCGCAGTCATCGGCTTGGGCTATCCCTTCCGGCAGCGATCTTTGATCGCGATCTCAATCTGATTCTATTAGGGAGACCCGTCTGTAAATGAGAATCGCAATGCTCCTCTCCGAGCCGTGGCAGACGAACGGCGTTTGTCGCGTCGTCGAATCCTGGGCGCGCATTCTGACAGACGCCGAACATGATGTGACTCTGGTTTGCGAAGAACGGGGCGCGGATCCGGAACTTCCTGGCTGCCGTGTGGCCACCTATCGCGTTGCGGAAACCAAGAACCGACTGGACCGATGGAAGGGCCGTCGAGAGGCGCTGACCCGATCGATCCTCGCCCTCGAATCGGAAGCGCCCTTCGACGTTTATCTGTCCCACGATTGGCTTCCGACAACCTGCGTGCGCCGCGCTCTGCCAAACGCCCGGCTGGCCCAGACCATCCACTCTCCCTTGGTGGACGAGAATCATCTCAATAACTGGCAGTATGCGCCAAGCATGCGCCATCGGGCCCTATACCCGGCGACTCTGGCCATGTCCTGGAGCTTGGAGAGTCAAGGGCTGCGTGCCCTCGACCGGGCGCATACTTTGAGCGAATACACCTGGCAGCGTCTGGGTATGCGTCACTCGCGCCTTTGTAGAGACACGCCCC
This sequence comes from Myxococcales bacterium, assembly GCA_012959805.1. Lineage (GTDB taxonomy): Bacteria > Myxococcota_A > UBA9160 > UBA9160 > UBA4427 > UBA4427. The sequence goes on from DUCN01000062.1 coordinate 13,964, forward strand.
GGGACCGGATTCCCGGCACCTTTGACGACCGGCGCTTTGTGCCCGCGCAGGATAGGGGTCAGGTTCGTCGAGACCTGGGACTTCCGATTGAAGCAAAGATTCTATGGACGGTGCGCCGCTTGGTGCCGCGTAACGGTGTCGACCGCATAGCAGAGTGTGCGCGGCGGTTGCGCGACCGAAATGAAACCATTCTGTTTCAGATTGGCGGAACGGGCCCTGAAAAGGATCGCATCCAGGCAGAGATCGACCGTCTCGGTGTCGGTGACATGGTGCGCCTCGTCGGCTTCGTCAGCGAGGAGACCCTGCCCGCTTGGTACCAGGCCGCCGATGTCTTTCTGCTCCCGACGCGGGCGCTCGAATGCTTTGGCCTCCCGGTGATCGAAGCCATGGCATGCGGCTGTGTTCCCCTGATCGTGCCCGATGGAGGCCCGCCCGAACTCGTGCGCGACCCGCGTTTGGTTGCCAGCACCAACACAGACACGGCCTTCGTCGACCTCGTCGAGCGGGTGGTTTCGAGCGATTTCCCCTTGAACGGAGAGCGCTTCACGGACGAAGCACACCGGCTCTACTCTGAGTCGGCGATCGCTCCCGCCGTGCTCGAGTTCGTCGAACGTTTGAATCGGGTACGCCGCTAGGCCACCCTCGCGCTAACCCGTCTCTTGGTACGCACGTACTCGAGGACGCGGGCGAGACGATCCTTGTTGCCGTAGCCGTCGCGATGGCAGCGCTCAAGGCCGCCCATGGCGATCCGCTCACGTTCATCTGGATGAGCCATATAGAATTGGCATTTTTCCAGGAGCTCATCGAATCCCTCGAAGAACTCAGCCTCCTGGCCTTCTTCGAAGAGCGCCTGATGCTCAGGGGTCCGTTCGGCCAGAAGGAAGCCACCGCAAGCTGGAATCTCGATGCTCCGTGTCGTCTGGAGATCGCGCGCTTGTTTGCGTAGAAAGCCCAAGTTGATGCCGGTCGCATTGACGGCCTTGGGATAGTCTTCGTCTTCCAGGTATTCATCGAAAACCGTGAGATCGTGGTGGCTATTTCGAAGGCGATTCCACGCTGGGCCCCGGACGACTACGGGTACTCCGGCACGGGCCAACTCAAGCATCCTCTCGGCTCGATCTTCTTCAAAATACCCCACGAAGCCGACCTCGCAGGCGAAGTGGTCACGGTCCACGGTGGAGAGTTCGAGGGGGCGATGTATTTCTGGACAGTAGGCATTGTCGATGAAGAGTACGTCGCGAGCACCCCAGTTCCTGAGTTCTTCGACGTTGTAGGACTTCGTCGTAATGTGTAGATCGTACTCGGGGATCGACTGCGCATATCGGACCGCCTCGTTGTAGAGGATGCGGCAGTCGTCGGGGCTATACGCAATCAGCGTCGTGTCGGGGGATTCTCTGCGGAAGGTCGCCAGCGTCTCCGGGAGAATTGAGAGGCTTTTGTCGATCCACAGAATGTCCCAATGGCGCGATCTCAACGCGGCCAGGATGGCCTTGTTCGTACCGAGAAGGTCTGGCGGCCGATGCAGGCGAGAACCTATTCGGTAGAGCTGGAAGCGCCAGCCGCTCGGAACCCCGGATTGGATCGGAGAGATTTCGTGTCCGAGCTGCTCCAATGCCTGTCTGCGTTGCAGAGCAGTTCCCGAATTCGCGGCGACGTAGAGGATTGACAGCTCCGGGCGATCGCTAGGCACTTGGCATCCTTTCTTGCGGTCGGAATGAGTTGACGCGTAGACCGTCAAAGTTGATTTCAACAGCCAGCGATCCTGGCTTTGATAGGTCGCCAGACCTACGCATCCGTCAATGACCGTCCGTGGAGATTTGTTTCACCACTGCGAGAAGTCGTGTTCTTCGCAGTGGACTATTTCCCCCGGATGACCACCCTGCAGACGCAGGCTATCAAAAAAACGAAAGCCGCGAACAAGGGGCCTGGGGTTTACTGCGCGGACCAAACACGATGGGTAGACGGGAATTTCTGGCTGGGGCGATCCGAAATACGGCTTGACGACGCTTTAACTGTGCCTGAGCTACACCGGAACAACGTCCGAACGATACCGGCGAGTTCAAATCCATTTCGGTAGCGTCTCGTCGCTCCGTTCATCTTCCTGGCGATCCATCCGCCGAAGCAGGGTCTGGTCGGGCCATCGCAGATGAAGCGGCGAAACCCTGGGATACGGAGAAGAAGAAGCATGTCGCTCGATTCGTTCATTCGCACGATTCCCGACCATCCAAAGCCCGGCATCCAGTTTCGCGATATCACGACACTTCTTCTCGATCCGGAAGGGCTGCGTCTCGCCGTCGATGGCATCGCGGACCGACATCGACACGATCGACACGATCGACACGACCGATCCGGTGGCCTTGGCCTCGTCGTCGGGATCGAAGCACGGGGATTCATCTTCGGGACTGCGATCGCGTATCAGCTGGGGCTGGGCTTCGTCCCGCTCCGCAAGCCCGGAAAATTGCCGGGGGAAACGATTGGGCGAGACTTCGATCTCGAGTATGGAAGTGACCGAATCGAACTGCATGTCGGGGCGATCGCGCCAGGGCAGAAGGTCCTTTTGGTCGACGATCTGATCGCGACCGGGGGAACCGCCGAGGCGGCGGTTCTCCTACTGAGAGAGGCGCAGGCTGAAATTGTGGAGTGCGCATTCGTGATCGCCTTGCCGGATCTCGGCGGGGTGAAGCGTCTCGAGCAGCTTGACTGCAAGGTGCATAGCCTCTGCGAGTTCGCAGGCGATTGAGTGGCCGATGAGAATCGCGGGCCAGGATTACAGATCGATCTGGATTGACGACGCGACCGGCGATCTCCGGATCATCGACCAGACGGAATTGCCTCATCGTTTCGAAATCCGAACGCTCGCAGACGTGTCTTCGGCAGCGGAAGCCATCCGAACGATGCGCGTCCGCGGGGCGCCCCTGATCGGCGCGACCGCCGCTCATGGCATGGCGCTAGCACTGGCACGAGACGCAAGCGACGAATCTCTCTCTTGTGTACGGGAGGAGTTGATCGCAACGCGCCCCACCGCGATCAATCTTCGTTGGGCCATCGACCGCGTCACGGAAGTGGTTTCGGGTATTCCGGTCGGCGAACGCGCCGAGGCCGCGCGAAACGAAGCGATCGAGATCTGCGATGAAGACGTTGCATGCTGCGAGGCGATCGGGAACCACGGACTCGCGATTCTCGAGGGCCTTGCCGAGTCGAAGGCCGGAGGGCCGATTCAGATTCTGACCCATTGCAACGCGGGCTGGCTTGCGACCGTTGATTGGGGAACCGCACTCGCCCCCATCTACAAGGCCCACGCGGCGGGACTCGGCCTGCATATATGGGTCGATGAGACACGTCCACGAAACCAGGGATCGAGGCTCACGGCCTTTGAATTGCGTGAGCAGGGCATTCCGCATACGGTGATCGTCGATAACGCCGGTGGTCATCTGATGCAGCGAGGCCTCGTCGATGCAGTCTTCGTCGGCAGCGATCGAACGACCGCGTCCGGCGATGTCTGTAACAAGATCGGAACCTACTTGAAAGCGCTCTCCGCGGATGCGAACGATGTGCCTTTCTATGTCGCTCTTCCGCTCTCGTCCATCGATTGGTCGATCGAGAATGGACTCGAGGATATTCCGATCGAAGAGCGTTCGCCGAGTGAGGTTCGAGAACTCACGGGATTGGATGACGCGGGTCAGGTGGCGCGCGTGTCTCTCTTTCCCGAGGCGAGTGGGGCGGCGAATCCAGCCTTTGATGTCACGCCCGCACGCTATGTGACGGGGCTGCTGACCGAATATGGACTTTGTGGCGCCGATCGCGAGAGTCTAACCAAGTTGCGATTTAAGCAGACCCATCAGCACTCGATCCGAAACCCTTCTCAGCGCCGCCTTCACCCACGCCCCGAAGATTCAAATGTCTGATGACTGAGTCGAACAGAGGCATCGTCTTTCTGGATCGCGATGGCACCCTCAACGTGGAGGTGAATCGTCTGTGTTCACCCGACCGACTCGAACTGATTCCAAGGGCGGGTGAAGCCGTTCGACGACTCAATCATGCAGGTTTTCTCGCAGTCCTCGTCACGAACCAGTCCATCATTGCGAGGGGGGAATGCAGCGAGGCCAGGCTCGAGGAAATCCACGATCGGTTGAAGAAACTGCTCGCGGAGGAGGGCGCAAGTCTTGATGCGATCTACTACTGCCCCCATCATCCCGATCCCGATCCCGATCCCGATCCCGAGTCGGACGCCGCGATCGCCCGGTTCAAGATTCAATGTGATTGCCGGAAGCCCGGAACGGGCATGATCAAACGTGCACTCGCGGATTTTTCGCTTGTCTCGTCCGACGCCTGGATGATCGGAGATACGACCGTCGATCTCAAAACCGCCCAGAATGCCGGAATACGGTCGATTCTGGTACACACGGGCTATGCCGGGACCGACCGCCGATGGACAGTGCAGCCGGACCATGAATTTTCGGATCTTTATGAGGCCGTCGAGTTCGTGATAAGCTCTTGATCCCACCGGTGGTTGGATCCCACGAAAGGTTGACGCATGAAGTTTTCGGTCTCGTCGTATTTTGATCAGCTGAGCGGCGTGATCGACGACCTCGATCTCTCCAGTTTTGATGATGCGATTTCGCTGATCATGCAGAGTTGGATGGACGGGAAGAAGATCTTTGCTTTCGGCAATGGCGGCAGCGCCCTGACAGCGTCTCATCACATTCACGAGTGGAACAAGATGGCGTATCTGTCGACGGGGAAACCTTTTCGTGGCCACTGTCTTTCGGACAGCATTGGGCTCATCACGGCTTACAGCAACGATATGTCCTACGCCGATGTCTACAGCGAACAGCTGAAGAACATGCTCGATCCCGGCGACCTGGTGATCGCACTCAGTGGGAGTGGGAATTCCGAGAATGTCGTTCGTGCCATCGAGTTCGCGAATGAGGCGGAGGCCATCACCCTTGCGGTTTGTGGTTTTGACGGCGGCCGACTGAAGAAGGTCGCGCAGCATTCAGTCTGGGTACCCGTTGATGACATGCAGATCTGTGAAGACGTGCATTTCATTTTTGGACACATGGTCATGAAGGCGCTCGTCATGCAGGCACCGGGCGAGGGGCTCGCGGAAGCCTGATCTTCATCGAGCGCATCCTTAACACGCGTAGAAGGACCGGTACCAATCGACGAATTTGGCCATTCCGTCTTCGAGCGAGACCTTCGGTCGATATCCGGTCGCTGCGACCAGCGCCGACACATTTGCATAAGTCGCTTTCACGTCTCCCGGTTGTAGGGGAAGCATGTTCTTAACGGCCTTCTTGCCCGTGCATTCCTCGATGACTTCGATATAACGCAGCAATTCGACGGGTTGTTCACAACCGATGTTGAAGACTCGCCAGGGGGCATTGCTACGCGAGGCATCAGGCGTGGCGGGGTCATAAGCGGGATCGGCTTCGGCGGGACGATCGCTTGTCCGAATGACCCCTTCGACGATGTCGTCGATGTAGGTGAAATCGCGTTGGTGATCGCCGTGATTGAAGACGTCGATCGTTTCGCCCGCGAGAATCTTCTTCACGAAAATGAAGGGCGACATATCCGGGCGACCCCATGGCCCGTACACAGTAAAGAACCGGAGTGCCGTCGTCGGCAGGGCGTAGAGATGGGAATAGGAATGTGCCATCAGCTCGTTGGACTTTTTTGTCGCGGCGTAGAAACTGACGGGGTGATCGACGGCATCCCGCTCTGAGAACGGTGTCTTCGTATTGCCGCCGTACACCGAGCTACTCGACGCGTAGGTCAGATGTTCGACGCCATGAAGTCGCGACCCCTCGAGGATGTTGAGAAAGGCTGAGAGGTTGGCGTGGCCGTAGGCCTGTGGATTTTCGATCGAGTAGCGAACTCCGGCCTGGGCGGCGAGATGGATGACCCTTTCCGGTCGCTCTGTCGCGAAGAACTCCGATGTTCGATTCGAGTCTCCGAGGTCGAACTCGAAGTGTCGGTAGCCAGAGGATTCGGAAAATCGCTCCAGCCGCGCCTGCTTGAGTGACACGTCGTAGTAGTCGCTCATGCTGTCGACGCCGATGACCTCGTCGCCGCGATGGGTCAGTGCTTCTGCGACGGCGGAGCCGATGAAGCCGGCGGTCCCGGTGACAAGAATCTTCACTATTACTCCCGTCGCAATGCACTTTGCGGGTCCGGAATCCCTCCGCAACCGGGTGCGTCCTGCATTCTCCGGCAGATCGTGGGGCTGCGCCACGGCAATGACGGTCGAATGCCTAGTGAAGGCGAAGTGAGGGCCGCGTGCACATTACAGAGTGCGAGTTGCGGGAACAGGTTTGATAGACGACATTTCTGCGCCTGAGAATTCGAGTGGAGCGCAGCGGACGAACATGGCAAGCACTAATCCGGCCGGCCCAGACGGTTATCGACTTCGGCGAGTCGCAGTCACAGGGGGCGCCGGCTTTCTCGGATCTCATCTCTGCGACCGCCTGCTCGAAGCGGGCCACGAGGTTCTCTGTGTCGACAATTTCTACACCGGGTCGAAGCGAAATATCGCGCACATGATGGATAACCCGATGTTCGAGCTGGTGCGCCATGACGTGACCTTCCCGCTCTTTCTCGAAGTGGACCGGATCTTCAACCTGGCCTGTCCTGCCTCACCGCCGCACTATCAACGAAATCCGATTCAAACCACCAAGACCAGCGTGCATGGCGCCATCAACATGCTGGGATTGGCGAAGCGCTTGAATGCTCGAATCCTTCAGGCCTCGACGAGTGAGGTCTACGGTGATCCGGAGGTCCATCCCCAGACAGAAGATTATTGGGGGCATGTCAATCCGATCGGATTGCGCTCCTGTTACGACGAGGGGAAGCGCTGCGCGGAGACCCTTTTCTTTGACTACCACCGCGAGGTTGGTCTCGAAATCAAGGTTGCAAGAATTTTCAATACCTACGGTCCCAGGATGGATCCCGGCGACGGGCGTGTCGTCTCGAATTTCATCGTGCAGGCACTCGAAGGATCACCGCTGACCATCTATGGCGACGGAAGCCAGACCCGCTCTTTCTGTTATGTCGACGATCTGGTCCGAGGGCTTATGGCTCTGATGGACAGTGATGCTGAGATCACGGGTCCGATCAACCTGGGCAATCCAGGTGAGTTTACGATGAAGGAGCTGGCCACTCTGATTCTGGAGTTGACGGGTTCGAAGTCCGAGATCATCCATCAGGAACTTCCTGCGGACGATCCAGTCAGGCGCTGTCCCGATATCGGTCGCGCCCAGAAACATCTCGATTGGACGCCGACGGTGGTCCTGCGTGACGGCCTGGCCAGGACGATCTCCTCTTTCGATGAGCGGGTCCGAGCAAACGCGAACCGCCAATAGCCGCTTAGATCCGAATCGTCCGCCATGCCCCCGATTGGAAGCGGTAGGCGAGGAAGCCGGCGAGCACCAGAATAGAGAGAAGCCCGCCGATCCAGGCCCCCGTGAGTCCCCATCCCACTGGGACGGCGAAGAGATAGGCCAGGGGCAGAAAGACGAACCACGAAATCAGGCAACGCACGACGAAGGGCCAGCGCGTATCGCCGGCGCCACGAAGGGCACCGTCCGAAACGATCGCGATCGCATCAAAGAATTGATAGAACGCGCCCACGATGAGCAGCGGCGCCCCGTACCTGAGAACATTCGGGTCACTCGAGAAGATGCCTAATAGTGTTTCGGGAATGAGGATGAAGAGCGCGGCGATAAGAGCCGCGAGAATGCCACCCAGGATCATCGATGAACGCAAGCTCTTCGCGACGAATTCCAGCCGATTTGCTCCGATATAACGACCGACGAGGGTCGTGGTCGCGATCGAAATGCCGACGGCCTGCATGAAGGAAAGGCTGAGCAGCTGGACGAAGGCATGGCTGGCCGCCATCGGCGCCTCACCCATTCGCGCCACCAGACTCGTGAAGACGGCGAAGGAGAGCATCTCAATCGTCCACTGCCCTCCGATTGGAACGCCCGTATGCCAGAGCCGCTTGATCTCTTGAAGATTGGGGGCGCGGTATTTTGTGTTGAACCTCGCCTTGATCGATGGCCGTAGGAACACGTAGGCGACCACGCCGAAGTAGATCCACTCGGAGATTGAGGTGGCGAGCCCGGCTCCGGCAACGCCCATCTTTGGCATGCCGAACCAGCCGTAGACCAATCCGAAATCCAGAAAGAGATTCGCGACGTTGGCCACGAGGGTCGCGAGTAGGGGCGTGCGGGTATCGCCGATTCCGCGAAAGAATCCAGAGAGCGAGGACGCCGCCGTGATGCCGGCCATGCCGAAGGCACGGCTGCGCATGTAGTCCGTCGCGAGGGGGGCGATCGATTCCGTCGGACCAATAAATTCGATCATGGTTCCGGCAAAAAAGAAGACGCCACAGCCCGTTAGGGCGGCAAGTGGAACCACCGAGGCTAATCCCTGCCAGGTCCAAGTCCCGCAGGCTTCCGGCCGGCCTGCGCCGTGATGCTGAGCGACGAAGGTTTGGACCCCCGTTGACGTGCCTATAAAGAAGCATGTGAGTGTCCAGACCCACATTCCGCCAAGGCCGACGGCGCCGAGCTCGGCCGCTCCGAGTCGCCCAACAATCGCGGAGTCGACGACCCCCATCGCCGTCATGAATACCTGTGTGAGGACGAGCGGTCCGGCGAGGGACGCAACTTCGCGTATGCCGCCCCGTGGATCCCGGGAGTCGGTGGTCATTGCGCCGGGACTCGTCGGCGTGGTCCCGTTATTTTGTTCGATCGTCATCGTTAACCTCGTGTCGCCCGCTCGTGCGGGACGATGCTCGCTCGGTTCTCGTGGATGAGAGAACAAGGAGAGCTTGAAAGACCGAGGGCCACAGTCGCTTTCGCGTCTGTGGCCCTCGGTCTCAACATTTCCTTCGATTGTCCGCGACTGGTGTTCTTGGTTGGTACGGGTGGTTCTAGTCGCTTGAATCGTCGAGGCTGAGAGAAACTTGTTTCGGAATCATGGGCAGACGCGGATTCATTCTATATTCCCAATCGGCACTTGCGGTGCTAGCCGCTTCAGGCGTAGTGCCGTTACCCGTTACCCGTTTCAGGGTCTTGGGGATGCGGAAATATGATCCACCATCTTTTCGGCTCCTCGCGGAGCTTGGTACCATGAGTTCTCTGGAAGAGCAATCCTCTAAGATGAAACGATCGAACAAGGAACGGCACGTGGATCGACACAAGTCTGTGATGACACGGATCCGAGGGGCAGGACTTTCGTCGATGCTCTGCGTGATGTTGTGTGTGAGCGTTTTGCAAGTGGGATGTGAGTCGACGCCTATGCGGGCTCTTCGTGGTGCTCGACATTATGCAGCGGGAAGTGATGCGCTTGAGCGGAATCAGTCGGATCGGGCGATCCTGGAGCTGGAACGAGCGGCCGCGCTCATTCCCCATGCATCCGAGATCCAGAATCATCTTGGCCTAGCGTATTGGTCCGGGGGGCGCCGAGAGCCTGCCCGGGTGGCTTTCAAAAGAGCGCTCGAGCTGGATTGTGAGAACCAAGCAGCCGAGGCCAATCTTGTAAGCTTGTTGCGATCCGGCGATGATAGGTCCAATAAGCCCGCGGTCGTTGTGACCTCGGACGGATCCCCCGGCCTGGCTGGCTCTGGGGTCGTAGTCGAGGCGGCTGTGGCCAGAGAAGGAGACAACGATGGCGGGCGATGATCGAAAGCTCAGCTATAGCGAGCGGGATCGACTACGTCGGGAGGGCGGACGCGAGGGCGGTGGATCTGGGCAGAGGCCGAAGAGCCATCGGGCGCGGGTCGAAGATGAGAAGCGGTCGCATGATGCGCTGCAGGTCGCTGACTCCCTGTTTACGGATGCGAAGGGTGGACAGGCGGGCAAGACATTGGCGAATGCCGTTCTCGCCGCGCATGGAACAGCGGAGCTGGCCGGGGAGTGTCGAGCCTATCTCGAACAGATCGGCCCCCCGTCTGAACTCGAATTGATTTCGATCTTTCTCGACGCGGGCGAGAAAGATCTCACGGTCTGTGGCCTCGATGCGCTCCTGCGCCGGAAGAACGCCGGTGATCTGGAACTCGAGGGTGGGCTCAAGCCGCAGATTCGCATCCTCTCGGAGGACTTCGATGACGATCTCGCCTCCCGGGCAGAAGAGATCCTCGAATAGAGCGGGTGGGATTCGAACTCCGAGGGAGAATCTGGATTCCGGGAGTGATAACGTTGCACCATGTCGCATGAAGTCGAGACCAAGGCGCTGGGCGCTTACCTGGAGCAGAACCAGCTCAAACATACGAAGCAGCGAGAATTGATTCTTGCCGCATTTCTCGAAGCCAAACGTCATATCACCAGTGAAGATCTTTATCAGGCCGTCCGGGAAGAACATCCCAACATCGGATACACGACGGTCTACCGAACCATGAAGCTGCTGGTCGAGGCGGGGCTCGCGACGGAACGACATTTCGATGACGGCATCACGCGTTACGAAATAGAACAGGAACATCACGATCATCTCGTTTGCCTGAAATGCGGGGGTATTCAGGAATTCGAATGTGAGTTGATCGAGGACACCCAAAACGAAATCGCCAAGCGCCACAATTTTCAGGTGCTGCGTCATCGCCATGAGCTCTATGGCCATTGCCTGGAATGCCGCGAGGATTAGGCGCCGGCCCCACGACTCGTCGCGCACTACTTAGAATAGACGGGAAGCTCTGAGGCGTCGTGTTCCGCGAGGAGCCGCGCATCGCGGTCTCGTTCCGAGAGCAGTGGATCCTTCGTTGGCCAGGCGATGCCAATCGCTGGATCGTCCCATCGAATCATGATGTCACCGGTTGGATCGTAGACGTCCGTACACTTGTATAGGAATTCGACGGTCTCGCTGACGACGAAGAATCCGTGGGCATAGCCTTCCGGGATCCAGAGCTGGCGAAAGTTGTCCGCGGACAAGTGGACACCGGCATGTTGGCCAAAGGTGGGCGAGCCCTGCCGAATGTCGACGGCTACATCGAAGATCTCGCCAAGCGTCACCCGAACCAGCTTGCCCTGGGGCTTATGCAGCTGAGCATGGAGTCCGCGCAGCGTCCCACGTCGTGAGCGACTGTGATTGTCCTGCACGAATTGCGCATCGAGACCTGCTGCCGCGTATTTCTTAGCGTGCCAGGTTTCAAGGAAGAAGCCGCGGTCGTCACTATGGACGTCGGGTTCGATGAGCAAAACTTCAGGAAGTGCGGTTTGAGTGATCTTCAAGGCAAGAATCTCCTCATGGGAGCATGCCATGGTTGAACGGGATCGCTATCTGCTGATCGGGTGAAGCTGCGTTGGAGCGTCGGGGCGAAGGCGTACCGGGGACTTTGCCCGCGCAGACTTGCTGGTCTTAGCTACAGAGCTGCTCGACCGGCGTATCACTAAAGTTGGCAGAGAGTTGGACGCGTCCGGAGTTCACCATGTACACGACCGTCGCCAGCACCTCTTGTTCGGATTCGCTGAACTCGCTGACCGCCTCGACCAATTCGAGCAGAGTCACCGGTGGAGGTTCCTCGCCTGAGCCCATCGGGATTTCGTGAACCGCTGGTCGGTGTTCAAGGGAAACTGCGATGCTCGGCTGGCCCATTTTCGAATTCCTTCGCGCTCATCTGATGTCCCACGATCTAGCGTGGATCACGGATCGATTGGCATCTCTTTACTCATCGGTCGCCAGCGATGCTTCATCAGACTTCATTTCGAAGTTCCGAGGAATGGGTCTCTCCGGTTTTCAGACGACACGAGAGTCAAGTACTGCATTCTCCGTGCCCAATTCGAAAAGCGTGCGGGTCGCTGGCAGCTGATTCGAGTTGCGTCGGAATCTGTGGTTTAGGTCACGCTGGGTGCGTTTCAGGCTGGATCGAGTCTGCGGCCGCCCGCGTGGCCCCCCGGCCAAGTGACGATTTTCAGACACCAGGCGTTCGAAATTCGTCACCTTCGACAATTGGCGGCGGGCCACGGATTCGCGGTCCTAGCCTTCTAAACGCAGCTGCAGTGCCTCGGCGATCGCGTCGCGGTCCGTTGTCTCTCGCTGCCCGAGATCGGCGATAGTTCGTGCGACACGCAGAATTCGCCGGGCAGCGCGTGCGGACAATCGAAGCCCGGTGACCGCTCGTCCGAGAAGTCCCAGCGCCTCGACATCCGCTCGAACCAACTCATCGAGTTGGGCGTCGGGAATGGCGGCGTTCGTACCAACGCCCCGGCGCCTCTGAATCTCTCGCGCCCGTGCGACAAGGTCTCGAACACTTGCGCTCGTTGGCCCGCGGCTGGGTTGGTTCAGCGTCTCCCAGGGCACCTCTCCGACCCAGACGCCGAGGTCGACCCGGTCGAGCAGCGGTCCTGAGAGCTTGCGTCGGTAGCGGGCCAGGGTCGCGTCGTCACAGCGGCAATCGTGGCCCGTGGACCCGTAGAAGCCGCAGGGGCAGGGATTGGAAGCTGCGATGAGTTGGAAGCGCGCAGGGAGCTCGCAGGAGATATTCGCGCGGGCGATTCGGACGACCCCCTGTTCCATCACCTCACGTAGGGACTCGAGGCAGCGCCGGTCGAATTCCGGGAGTTCGTCGAGGAAGAGCACTCCATGATGGGCGAGCGAGACCTCTCCAGGGCGAATCGGATTGCCCCCGCCCAGTAGTCCGGCGGCGCTCGCGCTGTGGTGAGGGGAGCGAAAGGGCGGGGCGTCGGAGATGTATTCGTCCGGCGAGATGGCGCCCGATGCATCGAGGACACAGAAGGCTTCGAGCCTTTGGTTGCCGAGAAGCGGTGGCAATAGGCCGGGAAGCCGTCGTGCAAGCAGTGTCTTCCCGGTCCCCGGCGGTCCGGTCATGATGAGTCCGTGTCCTCCGGCTGCCGCGATTTCCAGAGCTCGTTTGGCGAGGTCCTGCCCACGAATGTCAGACAGACAGAGTCGGGGTCCTTTCGATTCAATCTCGGCTGTTGGTGTTTCTTGTGCCGCGCTGAGTCGTTCCGTGTCCATGAGATGTCCGACGACCTCGCCGAGGTCACGCGCGCCGAGTACGTGAATGCCCGGTGCATGACACGCTCGAGCAGCGCTGGCCGTCGGCACGATGACTTCCTTCGCTCCTCGATCTCGCAGAGCAAGCACCGCAGCCAGGGTCCCGCGGGTTCCGCGCAGTCGGCCGTCGAGGGCGAGTTCGCCGATCAGGCCGCGACCGGTGAGTTGATGGCGCTCAAACAAGCCGGTTGCCGCGAGAATGCCGATGGCAATGGGTAGATCGAGGCCCGCGCCGTTCTTGCGCAGTTCCGCGGGTGCGAGATTGACGGTGACCCGGCGATCCGGGAAACGCAGACCGGCGGAGGCGATGGCGCCTCGAATTCTCGAAATGCTCTCACGGACCGCTGCTTCGGGGAGGCCGACGACGTCGACCCGGGGTAGTTGGGAGGAGGTTCGGACCTCGACCTCGATCGGTGTTCCTGTGACCCCGACGAGCGTCGCGCTCCAGATACAAGCGACGTCTCCGCTTGCATTGGGCGAGGGCCTAGGACTTGTGAAGTCTTTAGTCGGACTCGTTGACGGGCTGGAAGTGGCGTCGACCGTCGAACCGTCCGATTGAACGGTCGGGGAAATCGATGAGATTGATGGGGGCATCCGGGTACCGGCGGGACCGGGTATGTGTGCTCCGAAAGCGGGCGGGCGGGCCGTTTGATCGACGGACTGAGCTTGCGCCCTTGTTCCTCTCGCCGAGGCAATGGAGGCAGAGCCCACAGGGTAGGACTCTGCCTCCGACTTTCGAAAAAGCCCCACGAGGAGCGGGCCTATGAAGGGAAGTGTCGCCGGGCGCCTAGATGTGTCAATTATTCTGCTGAATGCAAAGCGCAGAGCCGGAGTTAGACACCTGATTTGGTTAGAAAAATTTTTATTAAAAAAATGGGAAATAATGCCCAATCGGGCTCCAGGAGTGTCTTAGGCCAGCATAAACGGCTGGCCGTCGGGGCCTCAATCGCGGCCATGCTGGCCTTTGCGATCTCCTGCACCTCGGTGCCTCGGTACGCGCGACAGGGTGATTTCGCAGGCGTCGGATCGGAATTCTCCGGCGAAATCGTAGAAGCGCATCGAAATGCTCTCCGGGGACTGGGGCCGCGATGGCCGGGGACACAGGCGGACGAGATCGCTCGCGCGTACCTGGTCCGCGGGTTCAGGAGTCACGGCGCGAAGACCAGGAGAGTCTCAGGGCCATCCGAGGGATCTGCCGCGCTCGCGAAGGCGACTCATGCGGGCCGTGAGCATGTCATTGCCGAGATTCCCGGCAACTCGGATGATGTTCTGCTCGTGGTCGCTGCGTATCCGGTTCTTGGCTCTTCGAACAGGATCGACGACACGGGCGCCGCGGTCCTCCTTGAGTTGGCGCGAGCCTTCGAGACGACGACGCCCGCCTACGGCCTGCGTTTCGCGTTGGCCGAGGTCCGGCCTGCCGCGAGAGTTCAAGCCGGGGATGCCCAGGAGGCAGTGGATATTGGTGCCTGGGACAGGGTTGAGACCGACGATGCGGCACGAAAGCTCGTCATTGATGGAGGACGGTCACTGGCCGCGACAATACGAGACGAGCGCGAGACTAGTCATATCCGCGCGGTCATCGTGCTCGACCTTTCTGCAGATGCACCGCTTCGCTTCAGCCGAGATCTGCGTTCTCACCCTGGGTTCCGAGAGCTGTTCTGGGATAGTGCCGCGCGCTATGGCCAGGAGTCGATGTTTCCACGCGATGCAAACTGGACGGCGAGTGGGCGCCTTCAACTTGTCTTCCGTGAGGCGGGGGTGGACCGGGTCCTGGCTCTCGTCAGCGATCGCACCTCGGCGCACAGCGACGCAATAAACGCCGGGCGAGCCGCTGGGCCGTCTACAGAGGAGGTGACTTCCTTTGGGCGGATCATGGCAGACGGGCTCACTCAGCTGATGCACCGCTTCGAGAGAGTCGACGCCTTTTCGCGGTGAGCATCGGGCAGCCCGCGCACAAAGCTCGATTCAACTCGTCAAAATCTCCGCATCTATCCGGTTTTCCTAGGGGTTTTCCTTGCGGTGAACGAACGTCCGCGCTACGTTATCGCCTTAGAAAACCGGACCGAAGCGTCTCTGGTTCGGTTTTGTCTTTTAAACATCGATCATAGGAGCTCATCGAATCTGAACAGGATCGCAGGCTCTTTGGGATATCAGGTCCGGTCGAGTCCGTAGTTTAAGAACCACAGTCCGTGAGCGGCGAAGCGATTGGCCGTCTTGGTCTTGGACCGGACGACATTGAGTCGCTGATTGAGCCTGGTCCAGTTTGGTCGGGTTTAGTCGGGTTTAGTCGGGTTTAGTCAGAAACGGGGCGGCCATGTGTACGTTGATCGTCCTCCATCGCTGCGTATCCGGTCGGCCCTTGGTGGTCGCCGCGAATCGCGATGAGTTTCTCAATCGGCCAGCGGAGGGAATGGCGCTTCGGTCATCAGGTGGACCTTCCGGCGAGAGTCGGGACGAGAATTGGATTGTGGCGCCGCGGGATCTCGAAGCCGGCGGGACCTGGGCTGGCCTGAACGCACGGAATGTTTTTGTTGGACTGACGAATCTGAGACCCGCGGACTCTGGTTCGACGACGGATCCATCTGCGCTAGAGGGCGCGAAGCTTAGATCACGCGGCGACGTCGTGATGAAGGCGCTCGAAGCAGAAAGTGCCGCGAAGGCGATTCAAAGGCTCCTCCGTTTGGAGCCGGGAAGATTTAACCCGTTTCAACTCCTGGTTGCGGATGGGCAGGAAGCATGGTTGTTGGTGTACCGCGGTGAGGCCCGAGCAATTTCGCTCGAACCGGGACCGCATGTTGTTGGAAATGTTGTCGACGGAAGAGTCGAGGCGGCGCTCGGTGCGGCCACGACTGAGTGGGGAACGAACCAAAGTACGAACGCATTCGCGGCAAACGCTTCGGAGCATTCGGAGTCGAGAGCGAGGAAGTTGACGCGCATCCGAGAGCGCGTCGAAAAGTTAATGACAGATTCTGGCCCGGATCTATTCGAAGGCCTGGCCGCAATTTGTCGTGAACATTTGGATCTTGCAGGGCATGTAGATGGGCATTCACACCCGGGAGGGAGTGACCGCGCGTGGCAGGACGCACTGGAGATGGAAGGCCCGGGGATCAGTCCGTTTGAATCGACATGCGTTCACGTGGCGAATCGTTATGGAACGCGAAGCTCGCTCCTTTTGGAGCTGGCTGCGGACCCAAACGCGAATCGCCTCTGGACGACGGAAGGGTCGCCATGTGAGTGGCCTTATGAAAACAGATCGTCCCTGCTTCGGGAGCTTCGCGTGAGGCAAAGCGACCGGACAGAGACAGCAACGACGTGAGGAAGAACCGTTGAGAAGAATTGGTAGCAACATCCGCAAGAAGAATTCCGAAGAACGGTCACATCGGCTGACCAAGAACATCATTGAATATTCAGACACGGAGTCTCCCAAGAACCAATATCCCCGCCGCATCGTGTCTCCGACGCGTGCTTCGATCTGCTGTACCGACGACAGCCGACTGAACGTCGGATCGATTCGGGAAGTCGAGGGTTTCAAGTTCTGCTATCGAGTTTGTCAGGATTGTGGCCACGCGGTCAAGTATTTCTATCCCTCGATTGAATCGACGAGCCCCGCGCTCAAGGCCTATCGAGAGCGACAGAAGTACATGCTCCAGTAGCGTGATCGCCCGTGAAGGGCGAAATAGGTTAGACGAGAAGGCGGCCAATTCATTGGTCGCCTTCTTTATTTCGGAGTTCGTATCCCCGCGAAATCGTCAGATCAATCAATCCTCCGATCACTCCAGCCGGCTAGCCGGAATGCTTCCCGAGGATACCGTCTCGCTTCTCGGCGTCGTGATCGCGAGGGAAATAAAAGCCGAGATCAATCGGGAGTTGCCAGACAGCGGCGCCGCGGCGACCTGGGTCGCGGGGCGCGACTTCTTCCGCTTCGTCCCGGTGCACGAGGAGGTCGCGTACTTCCGGGAGCCCATCGACGCGGGGCTCGAGCTGGATCGCTGAGGGCTTGCCGCGGCCCGTGGAGTCGCAGCCGGCGCTGGATGCCACTCGGGGGAGAAGCTAGAGTGCTGCCAGCGCCTACGCCCACCCGAGGAGCCTCTCCGGCCTAGCCACATGACCGCAAGATTGCTCCTCCTCGCTTCCGCGCTCTTGTTCTCCATGCTGATTGCCGAGCTGGGTCTGCGCGTTCTCGGCATCTCCCATGCCAGCATTGGAACCGTCGACCCGGTGCGCGGCTGGGCGCTGCGGCCCGGCGCTTCGGCGCACAAGAGCACCGAGGGCGAGTCGGACGTTGAAATCAACGCCGACGGGCAGCGCGACCGGCTCCACGCCAGGCAGAAGCCGCCCGGCACCTTCCGGATCGCGGTGCTTGGGGATTCCTTCACCCTGGCGTCCCACGTGGCGGTCGAGCAGACCTATTGGTCGATCCTGGAGAGTCTCCTGGAGGAATGCTCCGGGCTCGCAGGTCGGACGCCCGAGGTCATCAATTTCGGCGTCACCGGCTACGGCACCGCCCAGGAACTCCTCACCCTGCGCCACCACGTATGGGAGTATGAGCCTGACCTGGTGCTGTTGGCCTTCCTCCCGGGAAACGATTTCAAGAACAACTCCCGTGCCCTGGCCCAGGATCCCCTGGCGCCCTACATGCTCCTTGAGAATGGTGAGCTGGTCCTGGACGACCGCTTCCGGGACTCTCGCGAGTTCCGGAACAAGAAGTGGGCCTATAACGCGTTGCACTATTCCTGGTTGGCGCAGGTCGTCAAGCAGGCCTGGGTGGGCAGCCAGGCCATGCTACGCCAGGGAGTCCGGCCGACGGCCGAGGGCGTGTTCCTGGACTACGACCACCGCCTCTATCGCGAACCGGATACCGCCGTCTGGCAGGATGCCTGGGCGGTGACGGAGGCGATTCTCCAGCAAATGAACCGGGAGGTCCGGGAGCGCGACGCGATGCTGGTGGTCACCACGCTCAGCAGCGGGCTCCAGGTCTATCCGGATCGGTCGAGCCGCGAGAAGGTCTATGCCACGGCGGGTATCGATGATCCCTTCTATGCCGATCACCGGCTGCGGGCGGCCGGGGATCGCTTTGGCTTCCCGGTTATCACGCTGGCGCCCCGCATGCTCGAGCACGCCGAGCGAGAGCAGGTCTACCTCCACGGTTTCCAGAATACAGTCATGGGCATTGGGCACTGGAACGTGGACGGCCACGCGCTCGTCGCGGAGCTCGCCGCGCGAGACCTCTGCGAGATCCTCGACCGGCCCTGACCGGCCCCGGTCCCCCGCACCCGGCCCCAGGGCGATGCTCTGGAATAGCCCCGGCAGAAAACCGTAGGACAGCATTCCGAAGAAGACGCCCGCGTCCGCGGAGTTGAGGTAGCAGTCCCCCAGCCAGGCCGTCCAGGCGGGCAAGGGTCGAGAGGAATCCCGACTCGATATAAGCCTCCCCCGCCACGCTGGAGACAAAGGCGAAGAGCTGGCCAGCGCCTATTTGAAGGCAGCTCCCGCGGATAATGGCGTGCGCCTACAAATGGCCCAGGCCCTTGTGCGGATGGGCCTACCCGATGCGGCCTCTCGGGAGCTTGAACGGGTTCCCGAAGAGGCGCGGGGAGCCGAATTGCTCTTCGCGATCGGTCGAGTCCGGCAGAGCCAAGGCGATATGGCCGGCGCGCGCGAATCCCTCGAAGCGGCGAACGAAGCGCTGCCGGAAAATCCAGAATTCTATCGGCTGCGCGGTGTGCTTTTTTTCAACGATGCACAAATCGAAGAAGCCGAGGCCGATTTCAATCGCGCCATCGAACTCGCGCCGCGCGACATGGAAGGCAATGAGCGCCTGGCGCGTTTCTATGTGCGTATCGGTCAGCTCGAGAAAGCCGTGCAGGCCTATCAGGCCGCGATCGAGATCGATCCGGCCGCTGCACCGATCCACCATTCCCTGGGCGAATTATACGAACGCAGAAGCCAGCCCGAGCGTGCCATCGAACATTATGAGTCGGCCATTGAGCATGGCTCGGAGAATATCGAGACCAAGAATAATCTGGCCTATCTCTACGCAGACCGTGGCGAGCAGCTCAGCCGAGCCCTCGATCTGGCCCACGATGCTAAGCGGCTTTTGCCGGATAATCCGAGCATTTCGGATACGCTCGGATGGGTGCTCTATAAGCGCGGACTATCGGGTGCGGCGATTGCATATTTGGAGGAGGCCGCGGCGAAGAGCGACCCGAAGGGCGGCTCGATCGCCATGATCCGTTTCCATCTAGCGATGGCCTTGGACGCAGAAGGCGAATCGGCTCGGGCGCTCGAGTCCGTCGAGCACTCCCTTAAGGATTTGACGGCCCGGCGCTTTGCTAGTTTGGCGGCGGGCAAGGCGACGACCGAAATCAACCCGAGTTGGGTCGCGGAGGCGCGTACGCTGCGGGACAGACTCGAGGCCGTGCAAGCCTCGGCGAATTCATGAAGGGCGCCGAAGCGATGGATGCGCCTACCGCGCGGACTAAGGTCGTGACGGACGCGAAAGATTCGAGTCGAGATATGCGGAGATGGGCGAAGCGTAGGCACACGAGCGTGTGGACCGTGGGATTTCGGTCTCGAAAACTATTTCATTCCGGATGCCGAGGGTTCCGTTTCCCCTGATGGTGATGACGGTTCATCCGTCGATCCTCTCGAAGAGAAGTAGGGGCGAGGAAGGAACGTATCCGGCGGGATGTTCGACTATGGCACGCACGAAGAGGATGGCCCAGTAACCTACTCGCAAGCTCCGCTTGCTCCCCCTGTCTTTCCTCGGGAAATTCCGGTCTTACGGAGAGCCGGTGATCGATCCCCGGATCTAACGCGTTTGCAGACGCACGTGTTAGTCGTCGATGAAGTCGGCAGAACAAGCGCCTGCCCCAGGAGGTAGGTCGTTGGCAGCTCGGACTCGGTCGAGCAAAGGCGGCCCGTGTTGATGCCAACTTCATGAGGGAACCATGACTAACGCACCGACGTTAGAGAACATGTCACCGGAACTGTTGAGGGTAGTGGAACGAGCGCAACACGAACCCGAAGGACGGTTCCACTCATTGGCACATCTCATCGATGTGCCGGCTTTGGGGCGGGCCTACCACCGCATGCGAATGGGGAGGAAGCATGCTTCCGAGTAGACGTGGGCGTGGATGGAGTCACGCAGGAGCAATACGCACAGGATCTGGAGCAAAACCTCCGGGACTTGCACGAGCGGGAGGTAGCTCGTGCGTGGGCTCGAGCGTTTTCCGAGACCCCTTGTGGACCACACCGGGGTCCGGACGCGGCGGCGCGGCTAGCCGCCGATGCTCGACGATGGTGGTGTAACGCAGCTCGCCCCATCCAGATCTGACTACCAAACTTGCTCTTCGATGGGATGGGCCGACCCAATCTTGTCGCGTAAGCTCAATCCCTCGAACTGAGGGGTGCGGACCCGCATGCCGGGTGGTTCGGGAGGGGGAACCCCGAGATAGACTCGGGGCGTCCTATCCGGATGTGGTGCGTCGCCGGCCATTTCTGGCTGGCACATGACTCGGGAGTTCGATGTCGACATCGAATCATCAAGCGATGGAAACCCTCAATGACGCCTCTCGATATCTCGAGGGACTGATCAATCACGAGCGCCGTCCTGGATTTACGTATGCGCGGCTGGACTTGCAGCCGATTCGGGCGCTGCTCGATCGTCTGGGCCGTCCCGAAGACAATCTCTCGATGATTCATGTCGCTGGTTCGAAGGGGAAAGGGTCGACCTGTTTTTTTGCGGAAGCGATTCTTCTCGAACTTGGCGAGCGCGTCGGGACGTTTACCTCCCCCCATCTCGAGAGTTGGGTTGAGCGTTTTCGGATCGACGGCCAACCCGTTTCGTCGAGCGCCCTCGTCTCTGCCGTTCGCCGTGTTCGGCCGATCGTCGAAGATCTGAAGCAGGGGCCAATCGAGACGCTGCCGAGTTTCTTTGATGCAACGACCGCTGTGGCATTCTTGCTTTTCGCAGAGGCCGGTGTCGACCGCGCGTTAGTCGAAGTTGGACTCGGTGGTCGTCTCGATTCAACGAACGCAATTCATCCAGCAGTGACCTGTGTAACGAGTATCGAACTCGAACACACGGATCAGCTCGGAGACACCGAGGCGGAAATTGCCTTCGAGAAGGCCGGGATCCTCAAGTCGAACGTGCCAGTCGTTCTCGGCAAGCTTCGAAAGGAAGCAGCCGAGGCGGTGTGGCATCGTGCTGAGGCGGTTGGGGCACCTGTTATCGCCTGTGGTGAACATTTCACGGTCCAGGCTAAACGAGCGGATAAGGGCGGGAATGCTTTTGTATTCAGTGCGACTCATCCGTCGGGTAGCACGTTCGAGGTGTCCGCCACGCTCCGCATGCTCGGTAGGGCCGCGACGGATAATGCGGCGCTTGCCATCGCATGTGTTCGCGCGTTGGGTGCGCATTCGGAAGCGGCGTTGTGCAAGGCATCACATAACGGACTCGCACGATGCGTGTTGCCCGCAAGAATCGAAGTGCTGCAGAACGACGAGCGAGTCATCATCGATGCCGCACATACGGCTGAATCGGCAAGTGTTCTCGTGGAGGCACTCGATACGCTCGCTCCGAACGGAATAGAGCTGCTTTTCTCGGTTTCCAGTGACAAGAATCTGCCCGCGTTACTCGATCGACTCTTGCCTCGAACGCGACGGGTCTGGGTGACACGAGCAGATCGGTCACGTTCAATCGATGTCGACGTTCTGGCCGAGTCGATTAGAGAGCACACTTCGGAGATGCCGATCGAAATTGTTGAGGATCCCGAAATGGCACCGAAGCATGCGAGGGCGGCGTTGGGGGCTGATCTCAAGCTTTGTGTCGCGGGGTCCATCTATCTGGCAGGTGCGGTTCGCCGGGTGTTGGGTCGCCGGGAGTCGCCGGACAGCTCTTTCCCGATCGGTCTGGCGACGGCTGAAGAAGCTCTGCTTCTGCCGGATATCGAACGCCGAGCGGCCGCGCTTTTTTCGCCGTCCGATGTCTCTCCTGAGTTAGCGGGTGATCCGACGCAGGCGAGCGTCTATCGGGACGCGCAGCGCGATGGGCGGATATTCGCTGCCCGGGATCCGTCCGATCGCGTCGTTGGTTTCGCGCATCTCATCTGGCTCGATGGATGGGCGCATCTGGAAGAAGTCGATGTCGAACCCGATTTTGGTCGCCTGGGCATCGGGCGCCGACTCGTCTTGGCGGCTTGTGCCTGGGCACGCAGTCAGGGATGCCATGACATTACCCTCTCGACATTTCGCGACGTTCCTTGGAATGCGCCCTTCTACTCGGGTGTGGGCTTTCAAGCGATTCAAGAATCGGATCTGAGCCCGGGTCTCGAGCAGCTTCGTGAAAATGAGAAGCGCACGGGGCTTGATCCGACCAAGCGGGTGATGATGAGGCGCAAGCTCTTCGTGCCGGATCCCGTCGCCTAACGCGGCCGCATCCCCATCTCCTTTCGGACATGATCGTAGACGGTCAGCAGGCCGAGCTGGCTGACCTTGGCTCGGGGCGGCGGAGTGTTTTTGCGAAGTTGGCGTGCCCCGGTGCGCAAGGCGGCAATTGATCGGCGAATTCGTTTCTGCGTGGTCTTGAAGTCCGAGATCCCACTTCTGGCGAGCCATAGCCTTTCGAGTCTGCTTAGCTGCTCGGTCTGCTCGGTGGCCAGTTCTTCGATTCGCCGGGACAGGGTGCGACGCCCGGTCGCCTTCAATCGACTGGGCTCGATTCGCCAATCGTTGAATTCGATGGCGGCGAGTCCCTTGTTCACAGACAGCAGAGTCGCTTGCGCTGCCCAGGCCAGTTCTTGGCGCGCCAGCCCGATGAAATCATCATCGGCTTGTGTGAACTCTTGCTCCCGAATCATCTTGAGAATCGGTTCGAGCTTGCGCGCGCTGCCTTCGAGTTTGCCTTTCCTGCCATGCTGTAGGAAGAAGCTGGCACCGAGGTGGTCGAAGTAGAGCGATTGCAGCGCTGACCCATTGGCGATTCGGAATCCAGCCTCATGGATGTCGCCAAGCTTTCGGTAGAGCCGTCCGATCTGGGCGTTGGTGTCGCTGAAGATGTGACGACTGAAGCTCTGGTCGAACGTACTGGCCTCGATACTGCCGGACCAGGCCTGCTGAGCGCCCCAGGCATAACTCTGAAACGATACGCCCAGCGCGTTGTAATGCCCGAAATCGCCCCAGTCCGTGTTGAGTAATCCGGTGGCGCCATGTTCCCGCCCCGCACGACTCCACCGCTCGATGTTGCCCATGCTATTGGCGACGCGCGGAAAAAGGCAATTCCACGAAGAGGTCCCCGGACAGACCCAGGCTTCAAACTTCATCCGGCGAAGCTTCCCCACCCGATCGGCATCGAATTTTTCCTCGTACCACCAATCAAGTAGGACAACGTCACGATCTATGCGCTTGAGCTCGGAGGGATAGGCGTGTGCGAAATCAGCCCACACCATCAGCTGCTTGCCGTGGCGCCGCGATAGTTTCTTCAGCTGGTGGATGTGGTCCGAAAAGAGTCGGCCGGCGTCCTTCTCGGGTGCGAGATTTGCCGACTGTCCACGGCCCAGGTCGAAGGGCTCATCGCAGTTGGCATTGAAGCGCGGCGAGGAAAAGAGTGGGAGGAATTCGTCGTAGAGCTCTTCGAGAAACGCGTAGGTCTCCGGCCGGCTCGGTGAAAGCGACCAGAGTCGATCGCTCTCTGCAAGATGCGCATAACGATCAATCCCGAGTACGCGTTCCATATGGCCGAGGGATTGAAGGCATGGAATGAGTTCGACACCACGCTCTGCAGCATGAAGATCGAGTTCCAGAAGTCTCTCGGCGTTGAGTGGGCTCGAGTCTCGCCCGATTTCAGGATGACGTCGGAAGTTGAAGGTGTGTTCGATGTAGAGCATCAAGACGTTGAGTCGAAGTCGGCAACAGAGTTCGACTAGGTCTTCGAGGGTTTCTTGCGTTGGGACCTTGCCGCGAGACACGTCGAGCATGATGCCACGATCGAGAAAGTCAGGCTGATCGACGATATCGATCGAGGGGACTCGCGCGCTGCGGGTGATCAGTTGGCAAAAGGTCTGGAGTCCGTGACGGATCCCATCGGCGGTGGGTGCCGAAATGAGTACGCGCTTTGCGCGTACTTCGAGACGATAGGCATCGCGAGCGGTGGTTTGGCGAGGTGAAGGAGCAGCACTTCGGTCGATACGACAGATGATCGATCCGGCCTTGGGGTCTGGATGACGTGCGGCCTCGATACAGACGTCGATTCCAGTCCGGTCAAGAATTTCCCGCTTGGCCTGCGATGCCGCGATAAAGAGCTTTCGATCTTGCTCATGCCGGTCGGCGGAATCGATTGTGGGAACAATAATCGGTGTGGACGAGTCCAACCGAAACTCGCCCGAACGTCTTGTTAGGCGCTTGGGCATCGGAAGAATGGGCGGTGCGCCCGTTTTGGCCGGCCGGTGACGAGTGTTTTTTGGGGACCCCATTGAATCGCGATGATGCGGGATCCTCGAAGGCCTTGCGACATGCGACATGGGGCTCGCAGGTCTGCGTCATCCGATCTGCGTTTCGCGCGGGGGGAGAACAAAGAGCGCCCGGACCGGCTCCTCGCACAAAATGTGCGAAGGGAGGGGTAGCCAGCCCGGGCGCGGGAAGGGGAGCCCGCTCCTCAGAAGCGCCCCAAATCTGTGTCTCGAGGCTCTTTAAAAGCAAGCGCCGTGCCGCATTGAGGGATTTCGCCCGAAGTGGCATTCGTTTACCGTTAGAGCTGTCGAAAAGTTGTAGGCGCTTCCAGATAGTGAAAATCACTGGCAGCGGCTCTGCAGCGCTCAGGCAGCCTTAAGCCGCCGGTGACACAAATTGTCGTTCGAAGGGCCCCGTTCTGTCCGGCTCTTGTCCCGATTCTGCCCCAGGGGTCGTAGAAATTCTCGCGTCAGCGGGGCACATTCCCGGCGACCTCGAGGATGCGCTAACCACGGGCCGACCTGAGCGCCCGGAGAATGCTGTGAGCGAGATGAACATGCCGACGATCCCGAGTGATCGACCACTTCTCGTCTTCTGTGATTTTGACGGCACCTTTTCCGTCCAGGATGTCGGTTCGACGCTGGCCCATCGACTCTTGCCCGAGAAGCGCAAGCGGCTCTGGAAGCGATTCGAAACAGGGGAATTCACGGCCTGGTCCTATGTCAAGGCGCTCTTTCATGGACTGTCCTTTCCCGAAAAGGATCTGGAGCGCTTTCTAGAGACGATTGATCTCGACCCGGGGGCGCAAGCACTGCTCGATTGGTGTCGTGACGAAGATGTGCCCTTCTGGATCTTGTCCGATGGCTTTGATTGGAATCTCGAACGTTTGCAGGCCATGAATCATATTGACTTCGACTATCACGCCAATCATCTCGAGTACGAGGGTGACCGCTGGCGCGTTGACGCGAGTCGGCCGAGCGAAACATGTGGATGCGGCACGGGCAGCTGCAAGCGGGAAATCATTGCTTCGTATCGTCGCTCGCATCCCGATGCCTATTGCGTTCATATTGGAAACGGCCGGGTTTCGGACCTCTGCGGTGCGATCGAGGCTGATCTTGCTTTCGCAAAGGATTCTCTCGCCCCGGCCATGGACGAAGCCGGGCATACGTATGTGCCCTTCGAAACGCTTCATGACGTGATTGCTGTGTTGTCTAGTCGCGAGGTTTTTACGGGCTCGCAAGGTGTTACTTCATGAATTCAGTGACAGGTCTCGATCGTAGAGTGGCAGTACTGGGTGCAGGCCTATCGGGTTTGCGAGCGGCCTTTGATCTCGAAAGGCGCGGCTTTGTTGCAACGGTCTTCGAAGCACGGTCGGAAGTCGGCGGTCGAGCCCGAGGGCAATGGTGCGCCGGTCATTGGATGGACGGCGCATGGCCCGTGCTCGGAAGCCGGGATCGCTCACTCGCGCGCTGGGCACGGGATCTGGGGATCGGGGATGCACTCCTGCCCCTGCGTCCTCTGCAGACGACTCTCCGGTCAAATGGCGTAGCGGTTCCCGTTGATGGATTGAGTCTTCGCGGTGCCTCCCAAATTCCGGGACCCCGATTCTGGGAGCGTCCCAAACTGCTCCGATCCGGTCGTTTGATGCAGCGTTACGCGAAATGGCTCGATCCAATGTTCCCCGAGCGTGCCGCGGATCTCGACTACCGAAGCATGCGAGATCATGTCGCGCTCTATTTCGGTCGAGGCAATCTCGAATTCTGGCTCGCCCCGGAGATTCAGGCGACCTACGGCGACTCGGTTGAAGAATTGTCCCGCGTCGCGATGCTTCTGAAGATGCAAGCGCTTGGAATCGGCGAACGCCGTCCTGCCTCGCCGGGGCTGCCGCGTCGGCCCCTGCTTGAGCTGGCCCAGGCAGCTGCAGAGCGACTCAACATCTTGCGTGAGACGGTAGTCACGCGGGTCGATGAAGAGCCGGCAGGCGGGTTTCGTATCGAGGCGATCGATGGAGCGGGGGAGCACAATGACTCTTCGTTTGACGCGGTCGTCGTGGCCGTGGGGGCGGAACAAGCCGGGTCGATATGCGCGCGGCTGCTTGCGCCGGCGGAGCGAGATTTCTTTCAAGCCATGCAAGAGCGGCCGGCCGTGACTCTTTCCGTGGCACTCGAGGGTGTCGACAGCGGTCTTCCGAGCGAACTTCGGTTCCCTCAGAGTTCGGGATCGGCGATTTCTTCTCTCGTCATCGAACCTGGTCAGCCCGGGGGTCGCGTTCCCGAAGGCCGTAGCCAGCTCGTCGCGCTCGCTCGCGACGCATTCGCGCAACGCTGGTCGGATATGTCGGACGACGTGGTGGCGAAGAATCTGATGCATTCCCTCGAATTGGTGATGCCCGGCATTCGCGGTCGTGTTCTGACGTCTCGCCTCGGTCGCGGTCGAGTTCCGTTCTTCGCAGTCGGCAGTTACCGACGTCTCGCCGTGTTTCAAAAGGTCCAGCGCGATCGGCGCGCACTCGGGCGCCGCCTCTACTGGGCCGGGGATTATCTCTCGGGTTCGGGCTTCGAGAGCGCGAGCCTGTCGGGCTTGCGCGCGGCGAACGCGCTGGCTCGCGATTTCGAATAGACGGGTCGCCTTTCAGACCCGAAGCAGTCGTTAGGCGGCGAGAGCCCGCGGCTGGAGATCTCTGTGCTCTGCTGGTTCGCCGAAGGCGATAGGCCATAGGCAAGACCGCTAGAGCGCGATGCCGGTCCAGACGCCGACACCCGCCAATCCGAACGCCGCGCACCAAAGCAGTCCGAGCAGCTTTGCGATGTTGCGGTAGACGGCCTTCCGTTTCGCCTGGATGAAGACATCGATACTCATGCCGATCACGCCGAGTAGGGCGGCGGCGGCGAATGGGTTTCGGTCGACGCCAGCGAGAATCAACATGGCCGCGCCCAGGGCGCCGCCGCTTCCAATGGCGACGATCAAGACGGGCCAGAGGGATGTCTCGCTCATAAAGCTCCCGATGAGTTCATCCGGACTCGGGAAGCCATCCTCGGGCTCAGTGCTTTCAGCGACTCTCGCGGCGTTGCCGGCGACATCATCGACGTCGCTGCGCCCCCCGTCTTGGCCACTCGGTTCCTCGTCCTTGTTCACCGCTGTTAGTCCTTCCCGAGAATGCCGCGTGTTGCCCCAGCACCCCCTTCATCGCGTGTGGCTTCGACCCATTCGACGACATGAATCGAATGGGGCAGATGTTCACGCACCGCGCTGCGCAACGCTCCGGTTCCGATGCCATGGATGACGCGGATTTCATCGCGCCCTTCGGCGGCCGCCTGATCGATGGCCTCGTCGAGTCGCGAGAGCGCTTCATCGACGCGCATCCCGCGCAGATCAGATTCTGCGATGCCGCCGAGTCGTGCGGTTGGGACCGCGACGACTTCGCTATGTCTCGGCCTTGCCGGGCCGCCCAAAGCCAGTCGGACGCGCAGTTGGTCACGATGGATGGTGACCTTTGCGCCAGCCACCTGAACCATGACGCGACCTTTTCGATCGGGGAGGGAGAGGAGCGTTGCGGCCCCTCCGCCCGGAGCCTGCACGGGATCGCCGATTCGCGCGCGCGGCCAATTAATCGACATCGCTCGGTCTTCCCCATCGCTGGCTTTTTTCGGGGGCAGGATCTTCGTCTGGCTCGTTGCCGTATCCTGTTTGAGACGTTCGAGATTGTCTCGAGCCGAGGCGGCTCGCCGCGATGAGGGCTGCCGCTGTAACTCGGCAATGATTCGCGCGACTTCGGAATGCGCATCTCGAAACGAATCGTCGAGCTCCCGTCGCAGCTCACCAAATAACTTGTCCCGTCGTTCCTGGAGTCGCGCCAACTTCGTTCGGTACTCGTCTCTGGTCTGCTCGCTTTCCGCGCGGAGCGCCTCGGCCGCGAGCTTCTCGGATTCGAGGAGTGCTCGACTCGCTGCGAGTTCGGACAGCATCCGATCCAGTCGGCGGTCCTCTCGATCGAGCAATCCCGCCGCGCGATCGAGTACGACCTGAGGCAGTCCCATTCGCGCGGCTACCGTCGTTGCCGAAGAGGCACCCGGTGATCCGATTCGAACGCGATAGGTTGGGGCGAAGGTCGTCGGATCGATTTCAACACTCGCATTGGCAAAGCGCGCGTCCACCTCTGCCATTTCTTTCAGCAAGTTGTAGTGCGTTGTGGTGACAACGCGGGCGCCAGCGTCCGCCAGGGTTTCGAGCGTCGACTGGGCAATCGCTGCGCCTTCGGATGGGTCGGTTCCGACACCGATCTCGTCCAGGCAGACCAGGGTATCCGGGCCGGCGCTGCGGAGGATCTCTGCGAGGTTGGCCATGGCGGCCGAAAACGTCGATAGACTTTCCTGGATGTCCTGGTGATCGCCGATGTCTGCCAGAACACGATCGACGAGATCGACTCGAGCCCCCGGGTTGGCCGGTACGTGCATGCCTGTTCGAACCATGAGAGCGGCGAGTGCGATGCATTTGAGAGCGACGGTCTTTCCACCGGCATTGGGACCCGAGAGAAGCAGTACAGAGAAATCTTGTCCGACCCGCAGATCGTTGGCGACACATTCCTCCGCTGCGATCAGGGGATGACGAATTCCGCCGAGTTCGAAGATTCCTTCACGACCGACTTCCGGCTCGATGCCGTCCATTTTGCGAGAGAGTGCACCTCGGGCAATCGCGAGATCGAGGATTCCGACCCATTCGAGGTTCGAGCGCATACGGGCTGCGTCGCGGCCGACTGCGATGGAGAGTTCACGTAGGACGCGGAGGATCTCGCGTTCGACCGTGAGCTCGGCCTGGCGATGCTGATTATTCAGTTCGACCATGCCGTCGGGCTCGATGAAGAGCGTGGTTCCCGAACGTGAGGCGTCATGCACTATGCCGCGAACACGGCTCTTGGAATCGGCCTTGACCGGAAGGACGAAGCGACCGGCTCGAACCGTATAAAATTGGTCGGAGAGATGCGGCTTGATGTCGTTGTTATGCAGGGCACGCTGGATTCGGCTTTGCAGGGTGCCGGCGAGACGGTGGGCATCGCGTCGGGCCTGCGCGAGGGCAGGGGACGCCGCGTCCGAGACCTCGCCGTTCAAGTCGAGGCATCGCTGGATCTCGGCCTCAAGTGCATGTGCCTCAGCGATTTCGTTCGAAAGCGCGCCGAGGGTGGGAACATCGTCTCGTTGGTGTTCGAAGTAGCGCTGCGTTGCATGCATGGCTTCGAGGGTCGTTCGCACATCGATGAGTTGGGATGGCTCGAGGACGCCGCCCCTTTCGGCATGTGTAAGACTCGTCTCCAGGTCTGCGCATCCGCCTAGTGGCACGATGGCCTCGCGATCGAGCAGCCATCGCGCCTCGGTCGTTTCTCGAAGACGCGTTCGGACGCTGGCCTCGTCGGGTTGGAAGATTCGCCGATCGAAGGCCTCTTCGAGACGGCGGCGGCCGAGTGGCGTGCGGCAACAGGCGCGCAAGTCGTCGATGAGCCGAGCCCAATCAAGGCTCTCGAGAGTCGAATCTTCGACGCGAAAGGGCATTTCATCATTCTAGGCGGATGCTTGCGGTTTTGCTGCGCGCTGAGCGTCTTCAGTTCGGGCGGGGGTCGCCGAAACGAAGAGCCATGGCCGATGGACGTCCGACCGAAGCAGCGCTTGAGCGATCTGATGCGCTCGACGACATGGATTCTCTCGAAATACTGCGGCTGATCCACAGTGAGGATCAGGTAGCGCACGTAGCCGTGGGCGAGGTGCTTCCGCGTATGGCGGAGGCCGTTGAGATTCTGACCTGCGCGCTTTCCGGTGGCGGACGCTGGTTCAACGTCGGGGCAGGGACGAGTGGCCGACTCGGAGTACTCGATGCCTCTGAGATTCCACCCACTTATGGTCTGTCGCCGCGCATCGTACAGGGCGTGATTGCAGGCGGAGACCGTGCGCTTCGAAACGCAGTCGAGAACGCGGAGGATGATGCGCAAGCCGGCTCGCTCGAGCTTCAAGAGCGGGGGCTGACGCTCGGCGATGTCGTCGTGGGCATTTCAGCCAGTGGAACGACACCTTTTGTTCTCGGGGCGATCGAGGCTGCCACGGAGGTGGGGGCACGAACGATCGCGATTACCTGTGACCCGACTTCGCCTCTCGCCGAGTCGGTCGAGATTTCGATCGCGCCGCTCGTCGGGGCCGAGGTGGTGACCGGTTCGACGCGGATGAAGGGTGGACTCGCGCAGAAGATGATTCTCTCTGCGCTCTCGACTTCGGTCATGGTTCGAATGGGACGCGTGCGCGGCAATCACATGACGCATATCTCTGCGGCGTCGAGCAAGCTGCGCGGTCGCGCTGTGCGCATTGTGATGGAACTCGCCAAAGTCGATCGCACACGCGCGCGCGACGTGCTGCGCTCGACGGAAGGCTCGGTTGAACTGGCTCTCGAACTTCTCGAGTCGGAAGGCCGCATCGAATTGACCTGAGTCAGCCCACGCGTACCAGGATCAGGTGACTCCTTCGGAAAAACTGGGCCCGCGTATGCGATTTCGGATATTATCCTATCGCCCACGCGGAGAACCCGGATGCCCATCGACCAGGAAGAGATCGAAAAACTCGCTGCCCTTGCATTGGCGCCGCTCGTCGAGGTGGCCTGGGCGGATGGCGTCGTCACCCCCGCCGAACGAGATGGCGTTCTCAAGGCGACCAAGGCTCTGGGCCTGGGGCAGCGAGCCGAATTTTGTCGTTCGACCCTGCTCCGCTGGCTGCATGAACCCCCGCCGACGGAAGCGCTCGAGCGCTGGCGTCGACTCTTGGGACCGATGCTTTCCGAGAGTGGTAGCCGGCCTGCTCTGAAGGCCCGCAAGCGACTTCTCCACGAAGCGACCAAGATCGCAAAAAGCGATGGTCTGAATTTCGAGGAGGGTGCTGCCGCTGACGAGCGGGCGGGGATCACGGTCGAAGAAAAGCGCGTACTGGACGATCTGGCCGCAGCGCTTGCGGGGCGCGACGAATCAACCTGAAGATTTCGGCCCGCCGTGTTGGGTTGGTCAAAGCGGTCCTTAGATGCAAGAAGGCCCGAGCAACTGATTGCTCGGGCCTTCTGACTTCATGAACTTCGAACGGTTGCTCAGGCGGCCCACTGCTTTTCGAGGGCGCTCAGCTTCTTGTTGAGCTGTGTGATCTTGCGCTCGAGCTTCTTGACCTCGTCGAGACGGGCAAGCTTCAGGCGGGCGTAGACGCGGTCGACGCCCGCGTCGATGTTCTTCTCGATCTCGGTTCGCAGCTCCTCGGCACGACGGATGGCCGGAACCTTGCGGAGTTCATCCTGAATCTGCTGGACACCCTTCTCGATGCGATTCTGGCTCTCCTTGCGGAACTGGCCACTTCGGATCTGAAGCTTGTCGTTCCATTTCTCGAGCTCTGTCGTGATGCGCTCGATGCCTTCGTTCGCCCACTCGGGTCGGAAGTCTTCCCAATCCCATTCGGGGTTCTTGCTCGCGGTCTTCTTATTGCTCGCTGCCTTCTTCGTCTTGGTCGTTGCCATTTTTTTTCTCCGGTTTGAGGTACGGGGATTGGCGCTCTATGGCGTCGTCCGCGGGGCTGTTCGTCATTCATTCATGGGCTGATTAAAGGCGATCAGATGCGGCGTCCCGGGTTGATTGTCGGTCCAAATTCTTGCTTGACGCGTCGCGGCGAACGATGTCGGCCTGGCCGCGAGTTGACACGTTTCTGCATTGAAAAGGATCTTAGACACGATGCGTCATTCGTCAAGTTTGATCGGCAATAAACCTCTAAAAATTTAATATTTCAGGTACTTATATTGGATGCAGTGCGGCATTAAGAGATCGATCGAGACAAAATCGACGTATAATGCACCGCGTCTAACGGGTTCGTCGGGTCGCGAATCGGGATCAGCCCCAGCGGATGACCGCAGAGCCCCAGGTAAAGCCCGACCCGAATGCCGTCAGCGAGACCAGCTGCCCGGGTTCGAGTCGGCCCCCGCGTGACGCTTCGGCCAGTAGGATCGGCAGGGCACCCGCGGAGCAATTCCCGAGGCGCTGAATGTTGTTCATGATCTTGGATTCCGGAATATTGAGCTTGCTGGCGACGAACTCGTTGATGCGGAGGTTGGCCTGGTGAAAGAGGAAGAGGTCGATGTCCTCGAGTTTGACACTGGCGGCGCTCAGGGTTTCGAGCAGGACTTCGGGCATGCGGGTGACGGCATGTTTGAACACGAAACGCCCGTCCATGACCGGGAAGATTCGGCGATCATCGATCATCTCATGGGTGAGACGGCTCGGTTCCGCCGAGCTGGGCGACTCCGTCCAGAGTTTCCGGGCATGTTTTCCCTCGGCGTGAACACGGACTTCGAGTAGCCCCGGTCCGTCTTCGGCCTCGGAACCTTCGAGCAGGACCGCGCCTGCGCCATCGCCAAAAATGACCGAGATATCGCGGCCTTCGGTGCTGATGTCGAGGCCCGTCGAATGCACTTCACAGCCGACAACCAATACGCGGTGATAGCGCCGGGCGACGATCAAGGCATCGGCCATTTGAAGTGCGTAGAGAAACCCGCTGCATTGGGCGCGCAGATCGATACAAGGAATGTCGCCCGCGTCGATGGCTTCATGCAAGAAGAAGGATGTCCCAGGGAAATCGTGTTGGGCGGAGAGTGTGGCGAGCAAGATGCAATCCACATTGGAAACATCGAGCCCGGCGTCTTCGAGTGCTGCGAGTGTTGCTCCCTGTGCGAGGTCTCGTGGGCCTTGGCCAGGTTCGACCCATCGGCGTTCACGGATGCCGGTTCGCTGTTGGATCCACTCATCGGTGGTGTCCATCCACTGCGTCATATCAGCATTGGTGACCACTCGATCCGGGACACACATTCCAGTCCCCGCGATGCGTGCACGCAGCACTATGACATCCTCCTGATTTGAATTGGATAATCTGTGATTGTCGGACGACTACCCGCCCTGGGTCGCGAGGTCGACAAAACGATCTTCTTCGCCTGGGCGACGATCTTCGTCCTCCCAGAGAATATCTTCGGCTTTGGCAAGTAACTCATGCAGGCCCGTTCCCTTCAAGGCTGAAATCGGGATGGCATCGTAGCGGCGAGCCAGGGCACTGATTTCGCCATCAGGGAGTCGGTCGGCTTGATTGAAGATGAGCAGTTCGGGTTTGTCGGAAAACCCGAGATCGCCTAACACACTTCGCACGGCTCGGAGTCGGCGGTCGATGTCCGGACTGGCGGCATCGACGACATGTACGAGCAGATTGGCATCGCGTAATTCCTCGAGCGTCGCATGAAATGCCGCGATGAGATCGGGAGGGAGGTCGCGAATGAAGCCCACCGTGTCGGTGATGATGACTTCGCGTTCGCGAGGAAAGCGAAGTCGCCGCGAGACCGGGTCGAGGGTCGCAAACATCTTGTCCTCGACGTGCACGTCGCTTTGGGTCAAGGCGCGAAGCAGCGTGCTCTTTCCCGCATTGGTGTAGCCGACGATCGAAAGCACGGGGACGGAGCGGCGACTTCTTCGGCGCCGCCGGCCTTCTCGCTGCTTCGCAAGGCGCTTGGCGTCGCGTTCGAGTCGGGTGATCCGATCGCGCACGCGACGGCGATCACTCTCGAGTTTGGTTTCACCCGGCCCGCGACCTCCGATTCCGCCGGCCAAGCGCGACAGCGAAAGATCTGCACGCTGCGCGAGGCGCGGCATCCGGTAGCGAAGCTGAGCGAGTTCCACCTGGAGTTTGCCGTCACCCGTGGATGCACGCTGGGCAAAAATGTCGAGGATCAGTTGGGTTCGGTCGATGACCCGAAGCTCCATGCGCTCCGAGAGTGTGCGCGCCTGAGCGGGCGAGACGTCCTGATCGAAGATGACGAGGTCGATATCACTCTGGAAACATCGAATGACTACGTCTGCGAGCTTTCCGGCGCCGAGTACGGTCCTCGGGTCGACCTTCGGTCTTGACTGGGTGACGACCTCGACGACTTCGACCCCAGCGGATCGTGCGAGCTCCCGGAGTTCCTCGACGTGCAGTTCGACGGTTTCGCGATCCCGGCCTGCGGTGACCGAAATCAGGATGGCTCGCTCGCCGGCGCCGACGTCCTGAGTAGCCTGCACTCGGGCGAGATCGTTTTCGAGATCGCGGATCCACAGACTGAAATCAAAGTCGAACTCGGCGGGATGACGGGGCGGTAGTTCTTCCGTCGCTCGACCATCGTCGTTGGCCGGACACAGGGAGGCGGCGTAGGCGAGTCCAGGGAGGCCGTCTTCCGCGACCGCGATCGAGACGACGGAATCGAGTCGCAGCAAAGCCAGGTCCGTCAGATCGTCTCGGGTCAGGCCCTCCGAGGCGAGATGGGTATGGATGAGTCGCAGTCCGCGCAGGCGGCCACGGCCGGCTCGCAGGCGGCCCCAATCGGGCAGTTCGATGCTCGAGGGTCCGCCGATCATGATGTGTTCGACGTTGCCCGCGCGGTCAAGGAGGACGCCGACCTGGCGACGGATTTCCGCCGAAAGCTCGGTCATGGGCCTCGCCAGATCATTGGTGATCAGGCGATCTTCTTTGATCCGCCGGCGCCCCAGGCGTTCGAGAGCTTTGGTCTGGCTTGCTTTGAGGCCGTTGGTATTGCCGTGAACTGGAATTGAATGCTCCCGCCCCAACAAGGGGGGTCAATAGACGCGTACGAGGTGGTTAGCCGAATTCGCCCTGCATGGTGTCGCGTCGACATTTCGCACAATCATGCGAGGCGAATTAGAACCGCCGACAAAGGTAGGCGAGGGAGCTGGGTGCGGATAGCCAACCCGCTCGAATCGACGTTTCAGTGTGCCCCGGAGGAATCGAAACGCACGGAGAATTTCTGAATTGGCAGTGTGGGGAGCCGGCAGCGGAGGCCTGAATCCCTGATCCGCAATACTCTCCGTCGCTTGTGTCTTCTGGGAATCATCCTGGTGTCTTCGTAAGGCCTTCCCGGCTTCGGGATGACTGGGGTGAGGGCTCGCGGCGCGCGTGAGATGCACGCCAGCTTCGAGTCCGGGGTAGGCAAGATGAGGCACCTGTTGGCCGACAAGACAGACGAGAGCATCTTGCGGAGGAGGAGGACGGTTTCACCGCTTCCTTTCATCTGTTCTGGGTCACTCACGAAGAAGACGTTTATCGAGCTCGGTCGTGCGCAAGACCTGCAGTCAATGAAGAGAGGAAATCCAAGTTGAGCGATACCGCGGTTATCGTATTGGCGGCTGGCAAAGGGACCCGGATGAAATCCCGCCGGGCCAAGGTGCTGCACGAATTATGTGGCGTTCCGATGTTAGGCCACGTGCTGCGCAACGCGAAGGCGCTCGCACCCTCGCGCTTGATCGTCGTTATCGGCAAGGACGCCGAAGAGGTACGCGCCCGATTCGATGAAGATGTTGAATTCGTTTTGCAGGCAGAGCAGCGGGGAACCGGGCATGCCGTCCTGGTAGCGGAGCCGACGCTGGGTCCCGTCATCGGAGACGTATTGGTTCTCTACGGGGATACGCCGCTCCTGCGTCCGGAAACGATCGAGCGAATGAGCGAAGTGAAGGATGAGTCGGGCGCAGATCTCGTGATGCTGACGGCTCGTGCAGAGAATATTCCTGGGCGCGTTCTGCGCGCCGACGATGGCCGCATCGTTCGAGTCATCGAAGCGTCGGATGCGACCCCAGCCGAGCTGGAAATCGAAGAGCGAAATACCGGCGTCTATCTTTTTGGAGCGCAGCTATTACGCGATGGCCTGGCGTCTCTCGAGCCCGATAATGAGCAGGGCGAGCTGTATCTGACTGATGTGGTCGGGTACGCCGTGGAGAAGGGTCTTCGCGTTGAGGGCCTCGAAATTACGGATGCCGATGAATGCCTCGGCATCAATACTCGCAAGGAGTTGGCTGATGCGGCTCGTGTCTTGCGCGGCCGCATCGTTCAGTCCTTGATGGACGAGGGTGTTAGTTTTATAGATCCGGACTCCGTCTATGTCGACGCGGATGTGCGCATCGGGCAAGACTCCCTGATCGAACCCGGCGTCGTCATCTCAGGAAGATCCATCCTCGGTGAAGGCGTTCACGTCAAGGCCGGCTCGGTTATCGAAGACAGCGAGGTCGGCGACGACGTGACGATTGGACCCTCGGCGCATCTGCGACCGGGCAACGTCGTGGGCAGGGGGGTCAAGATCGGAAATTTTGTCGAACTGAAGAATTCGACGCTCGGGCCGGGCACGAAGGCGGCGCATCTCGGGTATATCGGCGACGCCGACGTGGGTGCCGATGTGAATTTCAGTTGCGGTGCGATCGTCGTGAACTACGACGGCTACAAGAAGACCCGATCGACGATCGGTGACGGCGCCTTCATTGGCTGCAACTCGAATCTGGTCTCACCCGTCGAAATCGCGCCCCATGCCTTTGTCGCGGCGGGTTCGACGATTACGAAGGACGTCGCCGAAGACGCCCTAGCCGTCGCTCGGGGCCGCCAGAAGAACATTGAAGGCTGGGTCGCCCGCCGGGAGGGCAGGCAGGTCGGGGGGTCGGGAACCGGTGAGTCTGATGTAGAGTCGACCCATTCTACGCAGGGGAAGTCGGACTAGTCGGATTAGGTCGAAAGAAATGCCCTCGAAGACATCGGGCAAAACTCAAATGAATTTCGCCTCGAATGGATTCGAGGCTCTCGGACAGAATCGAAGATGCGAAGCTTGGGAGTGACGGTATGTGTGGAATCGTAGGTTATGTCGGGCGGGAGCCCCGAGCGGCAGATGTGCTGATCGATGGGCTCAGGCGTTTGGAATATCGTGGATACGATTCTGCCGGCGTTGCGATTCTGGAAAATGGGAAGCTCGAAGTTCGCAGGGCCAAGGGGAAGCTGATTAATCTCGAGGAGAATCTTCGGGATCGACCGGTGGAGGGCCGATTGGGAATTGGTCATACGCGTTGGGCCACCCACGGAAAGCCTTCGGAACGAAACGCGCATCCCCATCGCGCGGGTTCGATCGTGATCGTCCATAACGGCATCATCGAGAATTACCGTGAGCTCCGCTCAGAACTTGAAGTCTCGGGCGCGACTATCAATTCGGATACAGATACGGAATTGATCGCGCATCTGATCGACAATCTGGTGACCGAGGGTCGGGATCTACTCTCCGCAGTTAGAGAGACCTGCAAGAGCCTGGTCGGGTCCTACGCCTTGGCGGCCGTCTGCGAAAATGATGCGGATATACTCGTCACCGCGAAGAACGGGGGCAGTCCGATCATTCTCGGACAAGGCGACAAGGCCTCCTTTCTCGCCAGCGATATTCCCGCCGTGATCCCCCATACCCGCGACATGATCTCCTTGTATGATGGCGACTTCGCTTTACTGAGCGAGGAAGGCATCCAGGTCGTTGACATCGAAGGCCGTCCGATCGAGCGAGAGATGCAGACCATTGGTTGGGATCCGGTCTCCGCCGAAAAGGGCGGTTATGACCACTTCATGCAGAAGGAGATCTTCGAACAACCGCGTGCGATCACTGACACGATTGGAACCCGAGTCAACGAAGCCGCGCTCGACGTGGATCTCGATGGCATTGAATTGACGCGCGAGGAAGTAGACGGGTTGACTGGCATCACCCTCGTTGCCTGCGGCACCTCGTACTATGCCTGCCAGCTCGGCAAATATATGATCGAGCAATTGGCGGGGATACCCGTCGAGGTCGATCTCGCCAGCGAATTTCGTTACCGCAAACCAATCGTCGGTCCGAAACGAATCGTCATTCCGGTTTCTCAGTCCGGGGAAACCGCCGACACGATCGCTGCGATCAATGAATCGAAATCCCAGGGCGCGCGAGTGCTCGCGATTTGCAATGTGCGCGAATCGACCATCGCGCGACAGGCCGACGACGTTCTCTATACCCAGGCCGGGCCCGAAATCGGCGTCGCCTCGACAAAGGCCTTCGTCACTCAGGCCGTTGCCCTCTACCTCATCGCCTTGAAGCT
Organism: Myxococcales bacterium; assembly: GCA_012959805.1. Taxonomy (GTDB): domain Bacteria; phylum Myxococcota_A; class UBA9160; order UBA9160; family UBA4427; genus UBA4427. The sequence goes on from DUCN01000062.1 coordinate 52,380, forward strand.
GGGAATCGTACGTGGGCTGCTTTCGAAGGATGAGATCCGCTCCCGCCTCCATGACTTGATGCGACTTCCGCGGCTGGTTGAGGATGCGCTCGGCCTGAACGTCGAAATCCTTGGTGTCGCGCGGAAATATTTCAAGGCGCAAGATTTCCTCTTCCTCGGTCGGGGCATCATGTTTCCGATCGCGCTCGAAGGGGCACTGAAACTGAAGGAGATCTCCTATATTCACGCAGAGGGATATGCGGCGGGGGAGATGAAGCATGGTCCCATCGCATTGATCGACGAGAAAATGCCCGTCGTGGTGATCGCGACGAAGGGCGAACTGTATGCGAAGCTCATCTCGAACCTCGAACAGGTTCGAGCTCGCGATGGACAGGTCATTGCGATTGCGTCGAAGGGGGATGACGAAATCGGCGAGAAGGCGAATGATGTCCTCAAGGTCGATGACCTCGGGGAATATCTGACCTCCATTCTCGCCGTCGTGCCGCTTCAGCTGCTCGCGTATCACATCGCGACACTCAAGGGGACGGATGTCGATCAACCCAGGAACCTCGCAAAGAGCGTGACCGTCGAGTAAATTCCAAAGACCGCTCCCCCAGAAACGGACCCAAAACCGGGCGAATAGACATACCCCTCTTCTTCGAGCGGGCAGCCTTTGGAATGACTCTTGAACAGCCAAACAGAGAACACGCTCGCCGACTCCATTTTTGACGGACTGAATCCGGAACAGCGCCAGGCGGTTGAGGTGACCGAAGGGCCGCTACTCGTTTTGGCAGGTGCGGGGAGTGGAAAGACTCGGGTACTGACCTCGCGGATCGCCTATCTGATCGGCGTTTGTGGAATTCCGGCGGAACAAATCCTCGCGGTGACCTTTACCAATAAAGCAGCTGGGGAAATGAAGGAGCGGGTCGAGAAGCTGCTCGGTCCGCAGGCCGGCGATGTTGCGATCGGGACTTTTCATTCGATCGGCGTTCGAATCCTTCGCCGAGACATCGGCCATCTCGCACGCAATCGCGGCTTCGTGATCTACGATGATTCGGATTCGATCGGCGTGATCAAGGAAGTGCTGAAGCGTGAGGGCCTCGATCCCAAGGTTCATGAGCCGCGTCGGATTCGCTGGCAGATCGACCAGTGGAAGAATGCGGGCCTGCTGCCTCCTGCCACCGCGGAGCGGGCGAGAGATCTCGATGAAGAGCTGGTATCGAAGCTCTACGCGAAGTACCAGCAGAAGCTCGCCGATGCCGAGGCGCTCGACTTCGGAGATCTACTCCTGCTGACCGCCGAGCTTTTTCGAAAGCATCCGCGAGTGCTGCATTATTACCAGCAGAAATATTCCTATGTCCTCGTCGACGAATACCAGGATACGAATGGTGTTCAGTACGGCATCGTCAGTCAGCTGGCGGCGGAGCATCGCAATCTCTGCGTCGTCGGCGATCCAGATCAATCCATTTACGCCTGGCGTGGTGCAGACCTGCGCAACATTCTCGATTTCGAAGAAGATTACAGAGACGCGAAGGTCATCAAGCTCGAACGCAATTACCGATCGACCCAGCCCATTCTCGCCGGTGCCTCGGCTGTTATTTCAAATAACCTCGAGCGCAAGGACAAGAGCCTGTTCACGGATCGCGAGGGCGGTTCGCCGATTCGTTTTCTCGAGGCCGAGACCGATCGCGAAGAAGCGCAGTTCGTGATTCGGAACATCCTCATCGCCAATCGAAACGAGAGTATTCCCTTCGGAAATCAGGCGATCCTCTACCGCACGAACGCGCAGTCCCGACTCTTTGAAGAAGAACTCCTGAAATACGATGTCCCCTACACCATCGTTGGTGGCCAGCGCTTCTATGATCGTGCGGAGATCAAAGATGTGATGGCCTATATGCGTCTCCTCGTGAATCCGCGAGACGACCAGGCTTTGCGTCGAATCGTCAACAAGCCGACGCGGGGAATTGGCAAGACGAGCTTCGAGCGGGTGGAGAGCATGGCTGCTTCGGAAGGTCTGCCGCTGCTCGAAGGCATGCGAGTCGCCGTGGAAACCGGGGTGGCTGGTCGGGCTGCGGGCAAGATGGCGGCGTTTCTTGATCTGATCGACGTGCTTGCGAACTTGCGTTCGGCCTTCTCTCTTGATGATCTGATAGCGAGAGTCCTGGCCGACACCGGATATCTTCGCTCTCTCGAGAAGGAAGACACGCCGGAGTCCGAGGCGCGTGTCGACAACTTAAAGGAACTCGTTTCGAGTGCCCGCGATTTTCATGCAGCGAATGAAGACGAACTCGAGGACGAGGAGCGAAGCGAACTCGAACTCTATCTCGATCAGGTGGCACTCATCTCCGATCTCGATAGTTGGGAGGGTCGACAAGATCGTGTTTCGCTCATGACCGTCCATTCCGCAAAGGGTCTTGAGTTCCCGATCGTCTTTCTTGTGGGGATGGAAGAGCGGATCTTTCCGCATGCTTCTTCGAGCCGCGATGAGGCTGGCCTCGAAGAGGAAAGACGTCTTTGTTATGTCGCAATGACTCGGGCGATGGAACATCTCTTCTTGACCTGTGCCGCGGAGCGATTCCGCTTCGGCGACCGGACCTACCAATCCCCCAGTCGATTCCTGCAGGAGATTCCCGATGAGCTGATCCAGACGTTGGGGACAGCGTCGAGGGGGTCCCGGCCATCCTCGTCTTCGAGCAGTTCTTCAACGTCGAGTTCGCGATTCGATTACTCCTACGCTCAGGAAGAGGCCGCGGAAGGCGAGGGTGTTCAGGTCGGAACGCGTGTTCGTCATCCCGTCTTCGGTCGCGGTGAGGTGCTGGCCGTGGTGGGCGTCGATCTGAATCAGAAGCTCCGCATCAAGTTTGAGCGAGCCGGCGTGAAGACGATTCTGGTTCGGTTCGCAAATCTCGAGATGGCCTAACGTGAATGAAGTTTGACGACAGGCAAGATTGCATGCGCACTAGTGAGGTCAGGATGAAAGTTCGAACAGAGGCTCGCGAAGACATCTGGATCGTGACGATTACTCGACCCCGCGTCAAGAATTGCGTGGATCGGGAGGCGGCGGTAGCGCTTGCTGACGCGTTTCGGACTTTCGATGCGGACGGAAATTTGCGTGTGGCGATTTTGCAAGGTGAGGGAAACGCCTTCTGTGCGGGCGCTGACTTGAAGGCCGTCGGGCAGGGGAACTCGGGTGATGCAAATCGAGTGACCGATGCCGGAGAGGGTCCAATGGGGCCGACGCGAATGCAGCTGAGCAAGCCCGTGATTGCTGCGGTCGAGGGTCATGCTGTTGCCGGGGGGTTGGAATTGGCGGTCTGGTGTGACCTTCGCGTTGCCGCACGAGATGCCGTCTTCGGGGTCTATTGTCGGCGCTGGGGAGTCCCCCTGATCGACGGAGGAACGATTAGGCTACCGCGATTGATCGGGCAGAGTCGCGCGATGGACATGATCCTGACCGGGCGGGGTGTTTCGGGCGAAGAGGCACTCGCAATGGGATTGGTCAATCGCTTGGTCGAGCCGGGGGAGGCTCTCGAAGCTGCGCTCGAGTTGGCGCGATCGATCGCGAAATTTCCGGAGCGATGCATGCGGTCGGATCGACTGTCCGCGCTCACGCAGTGGAGTCTCAGCGAAAGCGAAGCGCTCCGGGAAGAGACGCGCCTCGGACTCGAAGTGATTCGGTCCGGTGAGACACAAAAGGGTGCTGCCCTTTTCGCCGCCGGCGCTGGCCGTCACGGAAGTTTCGACTAACGGAGAATTTCCCCGGCGTTCACCAACAGGGTTTCTCCTGTGATCATTCTCGAATGATCCGAACAAAAGAAGATGCATGCATTCGCGACATCGTCGTCTTTGGGGATCTCGCCCAGCGGCATGTTCTTCGTGATCGACTGAATGACTTCGTCGTCGGATAGGCCGAGACGTTTGGCTTCGCCCTTCACGAATCCTTCAACCGGAGGTCCCCACATCCAGGTTGGGATGACCATGTTGACGCGAATCCGGTCTGGGCCGAGTTCGCGAACAAGGTGATACATGGCGGAAAGAAGACCACCCTTGGACGCCGCATAGGCGAGCTGTGGGAAGGCTGGCGGATGCCACATGGCCTGGGTTCCGATCAGCACGATGGACCCGCCGTTTGTCTCCTTCATATGCGGGACAGCGGCCTGGGCGATCTGCATCGCCCCTGTGATATTGACGGCGACGGCGTTCGCGAAATCTTCAGCGCTGGTCGATTCGAGGTTGCCAAAGAGGGCGTCGAGTGCGGCAACCTGAACCACAGCGTCGACAGAACCGAAGCGTTTCGAAGCCGCCCCCATGAGCGCCTCGCATTGGCTCGGGTCTGAAACATCCGTCGCGATCGGAAGAACATGGTCGCCGGTCGGATCGAGGCTGCTCGCATGTTCGGCGAGCGCTTCGGAACGGCGTGCGGCAATGACGACATTGGCGCCATCGCGGAGTGCCGCTTTGGCGACCTCGCGTCCAAGTCCCGGGCCCACTCCGCAAACCACGATGGTCTTATCCTTCACGAGCATTGTGATCTCCGTTCGAGATATTGGCTACGGAAAATTCTTCGATTCTCTTCGGGTAGCGGCCTTGGTTCGCCCATCGTGATTGCTCCCCAGACGATTGCCGCGGCCCGCTCGACGAGCTTGGTGAGATGAAGGGCATCGGTTGCGCTCGAACCGACGACGACGAGTCCATGGTTTGACATGAGTGCAGCGGCGCGGTCACCGAGTAACTCGGCGACTGCATGGCCGAGTTCTTGGCTTCCGGTTGGGAAATAAGGCGCGACCCGAACGTCACCGCCAATACTGAATTCGAATTCTTCGAGCACGCAGGGGATCGGCTGGTGGTTGATGGCAAACATGCTGGCGTGAATAGGATGCGTGTGAACGACGCCGGCGATGTCGTGATGTCTATTCAAGCAGGCCAGGTGCAGCCCGATTTCAGTCGTCGGGGTTTGTTGGCCCGGCGCGACCCGGCCCGCCTCGTCCGTCACGACGAGATCCTTCGTCGTCATTTCGCCGTAGGCCATGGCGGTAGGCGTTAGAACGATTTCGCCCGCGCGCGTTCGCATCGACACGTTGCCCGCGGAGCCTTCGGTCAATCCGACGCGATCCATTTCTTGAACGACCTCGAGAACACTGCGCCGGGCGGCTTCGAGCTCCATCGATTCTTCGTACGGACCCCCGCTCACTCTTTCGGGCTCTCATTCGGATCAAGACGTGAGTTGGGTTCCGAAGGGCCCTTTAACTCAACGGTGTTGCCATCAGGGTCACGGAGATAGATCGAGGGTCCGAAGCCCTTTGCGCCGTAGACTCGACGGGTTTCGTCCGCGGCGACCCCGAAGCGATCCAGCTGCCCCCGGATCGCTGTCTCGTCGAACTCCGATAACGCGATTGCGAAGTGGTCCATGTTTCGGGCTGCGAATTTGGCTTCGGGATCGCTCGTGATTCCCTCGGCTTCATGGACGCCGCCGGCCGCGTGATCGTCATCGGCTTTTGGATTCGCAAGACCCAGGGGCGAATCGATTCCGAGAAGGTCGATCAAGCTGTGGCCGGCGCGAAGCTGGGTCAGTCCAAGCTGGTCAAGCCGTCGTTCGACTGCGCAGCCCAGAACATCGCGATAGAAGACAATCGCGCGTTCGACGTCGGTGACTCGAAGAACGACATGATCGAGGCCGATCGGCACAATCGCATCACTTGACGGCATGAGACATCTCCCGGGTCGAGCGAGTAGACGTTTCGGGTTGGAGACGAAGCCCGCTTGGATCAGGAATCCTGGAGGCGGGCAAGTTCGATGCGCGCTGCTTCGAGTTCTGGGAATTCGGGACCGCGTATGAGTTCATCCAGAACCTTCTTTGCTTCGTCGATCTCGCCGGACTCGCCCAACGCGAGACCCAATCGATAGCGGACGGCCGGGAGAGTAGCGCCGGATTCAAGCGCGAACCGATAGTTTGCGATCGCCTCTGCGTAGTCGTTGCGGCGATGATGAGTCCAGCCGAGGGTCGTGAGCGTCTTGGCGGAACGCGAGCGAAGCACAGCGATCTTGGCCAACTCGAGGGCGCGATCGAGATCCCGACGATCCGTGGCCAATGCCCAGGCGAGATCGTTCGCGGCCATGCCATGGGTCGGGCGGCGCGCAAGTGTTTCTTCGAGTCGCTGCACGAAGCCCGGAATGTCACCGATGTCATCGGCGATGCCTGCGGCCGAGTATGGATATTTGGCTTCCATGGGCTCTGCTGCGGAAGCCGCGTCGAGGGCCGTGAGGGCTGTCTGGGAATCTCCGGCGTTCAGTGCGAGGAATGCGCGGGTTTCGAGTGCTGGGGCGTAGCCGGGATCCATGACGAGCGCATGTTTGATCGAAGTCGTGGCTTCTTCGATGCGTCCAAGTTGGGATAGGACGCGTGCACGAAGGTCATAAAGAGCAGCGGCGTTGCTCGACGGCCCCCCCGGTGTCTGGATTCGACGCACAGCCGCATCGACCAGGTGAATGGCCTCTTCGGTCCGGCCCATCGAGTTCAGATCGTCACAGTACGCGCGCAGAATCGTTTCATTCGCCGGATCAGCGAGATCGATGCCGTTTGCGCGAACGAATTCGCTCGACGCGCTCGCACCGCCTTCAAATCGTTTGATCGCGATCGTTTCCGAGATGACAGAAAGCCCATGATCGAGAATGCGAAGGGAATCCAGGATCGCCTTTGCGTCATCGAGTCGCCCAAGTTGGAGCGCTGATCGAATGGCGATGTGATAAGGGGTGGGGTCGAGATAGGGACGATGTTCGATCTGGTGTTTCGCAAAACCGCGTGCGGGCTTCCAATTTCCGTCCGCGAAATGGATTTCAGCCAGGCGCAAGGCCGCATCTGTTGTTCCATCGCCCACTAGGATGGCCGCGCCAAAGGCCGCGATCGCCCGATCGTGATTGCGCAGAGCGAGAGTCGCTCGGCCCACCCGATACCGGGCGTGGGGATTATTCGGCCACAGCCGAAGGCCCGCATCGAGATGAATGAGTGCCTGCTTCGGATTTCCGGCATGGAGACTGAGCGTGCCGGCCAGGATCTGTCGATAGCTGGGCGTTGTTAGGCGTTCGCCGATTTTTTGTGCACGTTGGCTATTCCCCTCTTCGACCAGAAGTTCAGCGAGGAAAAAGAGAAAATCTTCTGAGGGCTGATCGGATCGGATCAGCGCTTCTTCGATCGCCTTTCGGGCCGCAGCCGTATAACGGGTCTTTTGGTAGAAGTCCGCGATCAGGCGCCAGGCTTCCGGGGAGTCGAACCGCTCGACGATCTGGAGATAGAGCTGGTGGGTTTCAGTCGGATCTGCGTGGAGGTACATGATGGCGGCGAAGCGACTCCACACCTGGAAATTTTCGGGTGTGGACTCCGCGGCCCGGCGGTGGATGGCGATGGCTTTTTCCGGTTCGGACCGCTGCACGTAGAAATCGCTGGCGGAGTTCTGCAGATAGGAATAGGTCGGATAGTCATCGAGGCATTCCGTGTAAGTGGTATCCGCTAGGGCTGGCATTATTTGCGATTGGTAGAAAAGGCCAAGTTCGGCACAGGCCCGCGCTGCCTCACTCGGATTGCCGGCGACGGCGGTGTGTTTGCGAAAGTCGAGCCAGAGCTTTTCTGCCTCCTCGGTGCGGCCGAGGGCGACGAGCGCTTTGCCATGCATGATGACGGCGTTTTGTGCGTCGGGCTTGACTTCCAGGATTCGAATAGCCTGGCGCAGCGCGATGTCCGGCTGCCCCGCTGCGAGTGCGCTGCGACCGAGGGTGAAGATCGCAGTGAGGTTGTCCGAGTCGTTGGCCAGTACTTCTCGCGAGGATTCGATTGCATCGGCATAAGCCTGGATTCGATATTGCGTCGATGCAAGCAGGAGTCCGGCGGGCACCGCGTAGAGATCCGAACGAGTGGCCTCGGTCAGATGTGGAATCGCTCGTTTGCGGCGATCGGACTGAACCAGTGCCGTCCCGATCAGAAAATGGGCCTGCGCGTTTTCCGGGTCATCGCGCAGGATTCCCTGCATGGCCAGGATGGATTGCTCGAGCTGTCCCGCCTCCTGGAGCGCATAGGCTTCGTCGAGACGCGCATCGATGCCGTCGCTACAGCCAAGCGCGAGTATTGTGACGACGCCAAGGATTGGTCCGAGCTTCGCCACGACTCGGCGTGATTTGTGTTTGGTTGCGCAGGGGGAGTGGGTCATGGGGGCGATGGCTTTCCGGAACGGGGGTCCAAGAATAAAGAGAGGAGGGCTCCGAAGAATAGAGGTCGGTGGGATTTGATCAATACAGCATCGGCGTCGGAGTCAGCACGAAGAAGAAAAAGGCGGCATCCATACAGCACAGCAGCAAAGCAGGCTCGGACCCTCATTAATGAGTGGCCCAACGGGACTGCCTTGTAACGCGGGAATTCATCGCCTCAGTCCGTCGAATCGCTGCGTGACGCGATTTCGTTCCCGCGGGTCAGGGCTCCCGGCAAGAGCTCTTTCAGTTCGCCCTGAGACACCGCGACTCCAGCTTCTCCTTTCGCGGGTGAGAAAAAGGGCTCTGCGACGTCTCCGCTGCGCTGCTTGGTTGGCCAATTGGCCGGTCGGCTAGGACGAATCAGGAGAAACCGTAGGCGGCGGATGGGTCTCGAGCTTACTGCGTCGATCATGTCGTTCGAGGGCGAGTTCGATTAGTCGATCGAGTAGCCGTGCGTAGGGTAGGCCGGTTGCCTCCCAGAGTTTAGGGTACATGGAAACTGCCGTGAACCCGGGCAGACTATTCAATTCGTTGATGTAGATCTGATCACTCTTTCGATCGACGAGGAAATCGACTCGGGCCATCCCTTCCGCTTCAAGGGTCCGGTACGCCTGGATCGCTATGGCCTGGATCGCCTCGCTCTGTTCTTCTTCGAGATCGGCGGGGATGATGAGCCGCGTGTCTTCGTCTCGGTATTTTGCGTCGTAGTCGTAGAAGGCTTGTGAGGCGCGAATCTCGCCGGGGATACTCGCTTCCGGCTCGTCATTTCCGAGCACAGCGACTTCGATTTCCCGCCCGTCGATCGCCATCTCGACCAGGATCTTGCGATCGTATCGTCGGGCCAGTGCGATGGCCTGGATGAGTTCGGGTATGTTTTCGGCATAGGAGATACCAATCGAGGACCCCGAATTTGCGGGTTTCACATAGACGGGGAGCCCGATTTCGGATTCAGCGTGTTCTGCGGCAGCGGGCAATCCCTTCTGCTCGAGTTCGAAATCGCTGAAGCTGACCCAGGGCGTGACGGGCAGACCAGCCGCGGCGAGCAGTCTTTTGGCAAAGTCCTTGTCCATCTGCACGGCCGAGCTCAGGACCCCCGATCCGACATAGGGAACCTCGGCCAGATCGAAGAGCCCTTGCAGCGCGCCGTCCTCGCCGCCACGTCCATGAATGATCGGGATGATGACATCGAGTCGCGCCGCGCCTCGATGCGGCCCGAGTTTGCGATCCGCCGAAGTTGCGGCGGCACCGGCGGCCGCTGGCGCATCCGCTGGTCGGAGAATCGTCGACCCCGGCGAGGCTGGGAGGAAGACGCTCGGCTCTTGGGTCACGTCAGGGAGCGCGGTTTTGGCGTCGGCGAGATGCCAATGGCCTTCTTGGTCGACAGCGATGAGTGAGACGTCGTAGCGCTCCTGGTCGAGGGCTCCGAGAATCGAGGTCGCGGAAACGATCGAGACATGATGCTCGACCGAGCGCCCGCCAAAGAGCAGCCCAACCCGTAACTTCTCCATCAGCCCCCCTCGAATCCCGTCCAAATGTCCGGCAGATCCGGTGTCGTGGTCGTCCCATGTGTCTGAGCTGAGTCCACGCGCAAATTCAGCGAAATCTGGCACCGAGTCCGCGGCTCGGGTTCGCCCCGCGCCCATGATAGGTCCCGGACCAGATTTGCGCATTCAGAGGCCGCCTCGCCCATCGCAGATTCCGGATCTTGGACGATTGTTGAAGCGCTGCCGCGGTTGACCCCATTTGCGGACCTCCGTAACCTCGCGGCGTGACTTTGATGCGTACGACTGCGACGACAGAGACATTGGTAGACGCTTCGCGGCCGGTTCGCGCGAGTACACCCGCGCGAGTGAACCTGCCTCCGGAACTTCTCGCAAAAGAAGCCGCTCTGCTTGCGAGCATGGCCAATGTCGGTCGCGTGATGGTGGCCTTCTCCGGTGGTGTCGACTCGAGCTATCTCGCCTGGGCGGCCCATCGCGCGTTGGGAAATGATTGCCTGCTGGTGACAGCGGTATCCTCTTCCTATCCAGAGAGTCATCGTACGATGGCGGAGAAGATCGTGCACGATTTCGATCTTCCTCATCGCTTCGTCGAAACCCATGAAATGGAAAGCAGCGCCTATCGCGCCAATGCTCCGGACCGCTGTTACCACTGCAAGAGCGAACTTTTCGAAACCATGGATCGATTGGTGACCGAACTGGGCTTCGATCGAATCGCCTACGGTGTGAATCTCGATGACCTTAGTGACTATCGCCCGGGGCATCGGGCCGCAGACGAACATCACGTTATGTCGCCGCTCCAAGAAGCCAATCTCACCAAGCAGGAGATTCGGGATCTTTCGCGGGCGATCGGATTGCCGACTGCCGACCTTCCCGCTTCCGCTTGTCTTTCCTCGCGACTTCCGTACGGGACGGAGGTGACGATCGAAAGGCTTGGTCAGGTCGAAGAGGGCGAAGAGATGCTGCGGGGCCTCGGTTTTCGCCAATTGCGGCTTCGCCATCACGGGGAACTCGCACGCGTCGAAATCGACCCCATGGAACTTCCCAGAGCACTCGACATCGAGATGACCGAGAAGATCGTGCGAGCGATCAAGAGTCTCGGCTTTCGTTATGTCACGCTCGATCTCGAGGGTTATCGGATGGGTTCGCTCAACGAGGTCCTACAGATCCATCGCGATCCGATTCGCTGAGCGGCCGAATCTTTCGAAAGCCTACCCCCCAATCCCCTACCGGCGCGTCGCCCGCGTCATGCGAGAATGAAAATAATGTGGACGACGGTCGAGTGTGCGGGACACCCGCGAGACATGGGTCTTGCTCAGGGCGCGGCGGCGAGAACCGCGATCCGTGCGGAGCTCGAACGGACGGACCTTCGCGTAAAACGATCGAGCATGCCGTCGCTGCGTGGCTTGGCGTCGGGGCCATTTCGGGGGAGCGGTGCCGGTCGCGAGTTCTATCGACATTTCGCCCATCAGGCGGAACGACTAGAAGGCCTGGCGACGACGGCCGACGTGCCCGTCGATTCGATCTTGAATCTGCACTTGCGTGTTCGTGCGGGCGGATCGGTGGGTGGACTTCTATCGCAGCGCGCGTCGGTTCGCGCGCGGACGGTCGGGCATGACGGCGCGGAGAAGCGAGCCTTGCTCGAGAGGACACTGCCCCAACCTACTGCGGGAGAAGCCGGCTGGATCCTTCGTGAGAGTCGACCAGCGGTCGGGTTTCGTTCAGTCGAAGTGACATTGCCATGGATGGTTTCTGCCGTGGCCGGTGTGAACGAAGGCGGCCTGGCGGTCGTCGCCGGGCCTTTGCTCTGGGGCGCACCCGGGCGCGACGGTGGATCGCCTTCGCTGCTTCTGGTGCAGGAATGTCTCCAGCGCTTCGGAGATGTGTCGGGGGCTCTTGATTGGTGTGCGAAAAGGCCGGTCGAGGGAGAACAATCTTTTGTGTTGGCCGATGCATCCGGGATGACGGCGACGGTTGTTGTGAGCGGCCGAGAGCGGCGCATTCAAGAGGGTGAAGGCGAGCTCTATCTAGAAGGCGGTGAACTGCCTGGAGACGTTCGTTCGGAGGGCGACCCGCGAGTCGATGCCGCGGAACCTGCGGAGGCTGCTCCCGTTTCGAAGGGTCAGCCCGATCGGGTGTGGCTGGATCCTGAGGCTAGGCGATTGCAGATCGATGCGGCGGGAATTTCGATCGACCTTGGCCTAATGGACTAATTGCATTCGGGTGGTCATCGGCGGCTAGTCGAGCGCGTGTGCTGCGTTCCGAATTCGGCAATCTGGGGCAGCTGGAACATCGCCGTTGCTCATTTGAAAGCTTGGCTGGATTCGGGTCTAGTCCAGAATCTTGCCGAGTGTGGCGTTCATCGTTTCAGCCGTGAAAGGCTTGGTCAAGAAAGCGATGGCGCCGGCTTCGTTTGCTTGCTCGCGCATCTCGGCAGTGCATTCCGAGGTGATGAACGCAAAGGGAATGTTCAGATCCTTTTCGTTCATCGCACGCGCCAGTTCGATACCAGTCATCTCGGGCATATTCCAATCGAAGAGAACGACATCCGGCGCGTCCTGCGCGATCTTCTCGAGCGCCTCGACGCCATTTTCCGCCTCTTCGACGTCATGACCACCAAAGCCGGCCTGGCGAAGAGTTCGAATGACGATCTTTCTCATAATGCCGCTGTCGTCGACGACCAGAATTTTCATGCTTTGGGTCTCCTCCGGGGGGACGAACGGCGGGCGATTGAAGTATTGATGTGATCGATCCGCTGTGGTTTTCACAGGAGCGAAATCGTTCGCTTAGGAAATATCGCGTTCCCAGTCCTCTATGGCTCTTATGAGGGGGGTCGGGTCTACGCGATCCATGGCCCCGACCCACGAGATTGGCACCGAGTCCGTCTTGCTTAGCCAAGCGTGAGATTTCCGGCGGGCCGTATTGGGGGATGAAGCAGCGGCTCCTGCGTCACCTTGCGACCCTTGATGCTGACGTCGTCATTGTCGATGTCGGAGCGGGTGCGGGTCTTCATGCGCTCGATTTCTTCAACTCAGGCGATATCCGAATCGTCGTGACCGTTCCGGAACCGACGGCCTCCGTGGACGCCTATCGCTTCATCAACCTGGCGACGGTTCGCGAGTCGGTCACGAACGTGTCGACACGCAATCCAGATCGTCGATCCTTCGAACGACTCCAGCTCGTTACGCGACGCTTCCTCGGGCACGATCTCAAACTGTTGGGGGAAATTCCGGGAAGTCAGGAAGTAGCCGACTCCATCAAGAGCTTTTTGCCTGTGGTCGAAGCCGACGCCGATTGCGCGGCATCGAGAGCATTCCAATCGATTGCGCGAAATCTCGACGACGGATTGGTCCGTCTCTCAATTTCCTCGCGTTCAACGGGAACCTCATCCGAAGAGAAGGTTGAACTGCCGGATCGATCGACGCCGAGATCGCCGATCGCCTAACGCATCAACACTTGATTGAATTGCGGATCGGAGACGAGGCTTTCGAAAGAGTATGCCGCGGCAATCGTCGTGTTGCAGGCCGTGCTTACGACCGTCGAGATCCGCTTCCGCCACGTCGTCCTCGAGCGCCATCGCCGCTAGACGACCGTGCGCCGCCTCCGCTGCGGCCGCTGCGCCGCCTTCGACTGTCATCAGGACGTTCGTCCGCTCGAGCGTTGTCTGCGATCTCGTCAGGGTCTGAGGTGTTCGAGGTGTCGGAGTTCCTCGATTCACTTGGTTCGTCGGACCCCGTCCCCGCCGCCATCGTGTTCGGCTTCGAGGTGGCTTCGATCTTGGGTCCCGCGTCGCTCAGAATATAGGCTGCACAGATGGAGGCGAGCTGCTGCACTCCCTCTTCTTCGCCGGCCAATTTCGTAATGACGGGAAGGATTCGTTCGATGGTGTCCTTGGACTTTTCGCCCGGCAGATCGGCCAATTCCGATTCGGCCCGGGTATTGAGAGTCTGGATCTCCTCGTCGACGTTCCCCTCTTCCCGCTTCTTCTTTCGCCGCGCGATCCCGCGCTCCGTAGGCACCTTCTTTTCTGCGATCTTGATTCCGTTCACGATCTGCATGTGTTTGAAGTTGCCGATGTCGAGTCCGGATACCAGCGAGACTGCGACTCCGGATTTGCCGGCTCGGCCGGTTCGGCCGGTGCGATGGACATAGACTTCTGGTGAATCGGAAGTGGTGTAGTTGATGACGTAGGCGAGATCCGAAATGTCGATCCCGCGAGCGGCCACGTCAGTCGCAACTAGGAAGCGAAGGTTCCCGGACTTGATCTTGGCAATGGCCTTTTCTCGAGCGGACTGCGCCAGGTCACCGGAGATTTGATCGATGTTGAAATCTCGCTTGGCGAGATAGGCCGTGATGAAGCGAACGTCGGCTTTGGTATTACAGAAGATGATGGCGCTGTCAGGATCTTCATATTGGAGAATGCGCGAGAGGACGGCCTCCTTCTCGGAAGCCGCGCAAACATAATAGTAGTGCTCGATCAACTGAGGTCGGCCGTTGTTGCCATCGATCGTGACGTCTTCGGGTTCGTTCAGGAAATAACGAGAGAGTGAACGGACTCGTTCCGGCATCGTCGCGGAAAACAAGTGGGATTGGCGTTTTTTGGGCAGAAAGCTTGCGATGTCTTTCATGTCCGGCCAGAAGCCGAGAGAAAGCATTTCGTCCGCTTCGTCCAGCACCAGGATCTTGGTCTGGCTGAGATCCATCCGGTTGTTCTTGAGGTGGTCGAGAATTCGGCCCGGCGTTCCGACAACGATATGAGCGCCTCGTTCGAGTCCCTCGAGTTGTGGTCCGTAGGCGATACCGCCATAGATCGGCAGCGTTCGAACGCCGCGATGTTGGCCGAGTTGGTCGAGTTCCTTGGCGACCTGGTTGGCGAGTTCGCGGGTTGGTAAAAGCACGATCGCCTGGGTTATCTTCGAATCGGTATCGATGGCTTCAACGAGCGGAATGCCGAAGGCGCCGGTCTTGCCGCTGCCCGTCTCAGCTTGGACGATCAGATCACCGCCGGCGCGCATTTTCGGAATGGCGGCGGCCTGGACCGGGGTCGGTGTGTTCCAGCCGAGTTCTCGGATCGATTTCTGGATGTCGGGAGCGATGTCGGCGAAGAGTTCAGATAATTCAGTGAGTTCAGTCATCTTGGGCGCGCAGGCTACCCCTCACCCGCGGCGGGCGCAATCTTCAGCCGGAGAGGGCGTGGGCAGGTCAGATACGTGGGGCGCACGCAATGCCGCCTAGGAGGCCGTGCTAAGGTCGAGCGAATGTCCCGCATCGAGAGCAAAGACCTGACTCGCATGGCCGTTTTGGCTCGGCTGGCCCTTGGAGAAGACGAAATCTCGTCGATGACACGCGACCTCGAGCAGATTCTCGGCTACGTCGCGACTCTGGAAGGCCTGGATACCGAGGGCGTCCCGCCGACGGCTCAGGGCTTCGAGTTGGCGACTCCTCTTCGCGCGGACGTTCCCGAGACCCCGATCGATCCCGAGCTCGCCGTGGCCAATGCGCCGGCGCGCCAAGGTACCGCCTTCCTCGTTCCGAAAGTGCTCGAGGAGGAGGGCTGAACCGATGAGCCTGGTCGAAAAGCTGCTTGCGGGCACTCTCGGAGAACAGCGAGAGGGTCTGGATCGTCGAGACATCAGCGCTCGAGAACTGGTTGCCGCCAGCTTTTCGCGAATCACCGCCCGCGAGAGTCTTACAGCGGTCGTTTCTCGTCGTGATGAAGCAGCGCTCGCGTCCGCTGAGGCTTCCGATGCCCGTATCATGCGGGGCGAGCCGCTTTCGAAACTCGACGGCATTCCCATTCTCTTGAAAGACAACATCGTGCAAGCGGGGGAACCCGCGACGTGTGCGTCTCGCATTCTCGGCAACTTCGTTTCGCCCTACGACGCCTTTGTGACGGAGAGACTGGCGGCGGCGGGAGCCATCATCGTCGGTCGAACGAACATGGATGAGTTTGCGATGGGGTCCTCCACGGAAAATTCGATCTACGGACCGAGTCATAATCCGTGGGACGAGACTCGGACCTGCGGAGGGAGCTCGGGCGGGAGTGCGGCGGCGGTGGCTGCAGGCATGGTCCCGCTCGCGTTCGGCAGTGATACAGGCGGCTCAATTCGTCAGCCGGCGAGTTACTGCGGTGTCGTCGGACTCAAGCCGAGCTATGGCCGCGTCTCGCGTTGGGGACTCGTCGCCTTCGCTTCCTCCCTCGATCAGATCGGGCCGCTCGCCCGGAGCGTTTCGGATTGTGCGCTCGCCCTCGACCTGATCGCCGGGCATGACGCGAAGGATTCGACGTCGATCCCCGAAGACATCCCGAATTGGAGTGGGGATCTCGAGAAGGCGCGAGCCGCGGGCAGTCTCGATGGTCTTGCCATCGGTCTTCCCCGAGAATATTTTGTGGAGGAGGGCGTCGAGCCAGGCATTCTCGCTCGCGTCCGAGAAGCGATTACGACACTCGAAGAAGCGGGCGCTTCGTTCGAGGAAATCTCACTTCCCCATACCGCTTATACGATCGCGACCTACTACCTCATTGCCACGGCCGAAGCGTCGAGCAATCTCGCCCGCTTCGATGGCGTTCGTTATGGGCGTCGAGCAGAGCAGCCGAAGGATTTGAACGATCTCTACGAGCGATCGCGATCCGAGGGATTCAGCGCTGAAGTGAAGCGTCGGATCCTGCTTGGCACCTATGTTCTTTCAGCCGGGTACTACGACGCCTACTACGTCAAGGCACAGCGCGTTCGCACGCTGATTCGACGCGACTTCGAAGCTGCTTTCGAATCCTGTGACGCAATCCTGACACCGACAACACCCGAAGTGGCCTTTCGACTCGGATCCAAGAGTGACGATCCGCTCTCCATGTATCTCTCCGACGTATACACCGTGTCAGCGAATCTCGCGGGGCTGCCAGCACTTTCGATGCCCTGTGGAATGAGTGAGGGAATGCCGGTTGGAATGCAGCTCCTGGGTCCGCCACTTGGGGAAGCGGCGATACTGCGAATCGGTGACGCCTATGAGCGTCGCTGTGATCAGTCGGTTGGTTTGCCTCCGGAGAAATCTTGATGGCGAGTGAGCTCGATCGATACGAGATCGTGATTGGTCTCGAGGTGCATACGCACCTCAAGACCGCATCGAAGCTCTTCAGTCCGGCGCCCGTTCTCTACGGTGAAGAGCCGAATCATTCGGTGCATGCGATCGATCTTGCCTTGCCCGGCGTGTTGCCCGTGTTGAATGAACGCGTGGTCGAGTTGGCGATTCGTTTAGGGTTGGCGATTCACGGAACGGTGAATCCACGTTCGGTCTTCGCCCGCAAGAATTATTTCTACCCGGATCTGCCAAAGGGTTATCAGATCTCGCAGTTCGAGGACCCAGTCGTATCCGGGGGTTGGCTCGAAATCGAGGTAAACGGAAAGGGCGAAGGGAAGTCGGCGAGCGTGGGTAACGCGAAAACATCCATGCGCCGGATTGGAATCACACGCGCGCATCTCGAAGAAGACGCGGGCAAGTCGATTCATGACGTCGCCATCGCGGGTCGGGATGATTCCTGTATCGATCTCAACCGCGCGGGCGTTCCCCTGCTCGAGATCGTTTCCGAGCCCGACTTGCGTTCGGCCCAGGAAGCGACGGCCTATCTCCGGGAGCTACGCGCGATTCTTCGGTATATCGGCGTCTCCGATGCGGATATGGAGAAGGGGCAGTTTCGCTGTGATGCCAACGTTTCGATTCGTCCGCACGGCAGTCAAGAGTTGGGGACGCGAACGGAAGTCAAGAACCTGAATTCCTTTTCGAACGTCGAAGACGCGATCGAGGCGGAGGCCTTGCGTCAGCGGGAGCTGATCGCGGACGGTGGCGAAGTTGTCCAGGCGACGATGGGATTCGATCCCGTTCGTCGACGCACGAGTGTGCAGAGATTAAAAGAAAACTCCGACGACTATCGCTATTTCCCAGATCCGGATCTAATCCCCCTGCGCATCGACCCAGCGCAGATCGAGGCCGTTCGCGCCGAGTTGCCCGAGCTGCCCGGTGACAAGCGTGCCCGCTTCGAGTCGGAGTTGGGACTCTCTGGCTACGACGCAGGGGTATTGACCGCGAATCGGGGGTTGGCGGATTTCTTTGAGCAGACGGCGAAAGCGTGCAGCGCGCCCAAGGCGGCGGCGAATTGGATGACGCGGGATTTGCTTCGCGAACTCAAGGAGCGCGATGTCGAGTTGTCGGAAATGGCGATCACGCCGCATATCCTGGCTTCGATGATCAGGCTAATAGAAGAAGGAAGACTGACCTCTCGAAATGCGGCGCAGCTCTTTCCGATTCTCGTTTCCGAAGGCGGCGATCCCGAGGCGCTCATGATCGCGCGCGGACTCGAGGCCGTCTCGGATTCAGGCACGATCGATGGATTCGTTGACGCTGTGATCGCTGGCCATTCGGATGTCGTCGAGCAGATACGAGGTGGCGATGACAAGCCGCTCAACTTCCTGATGGGCCAGGTCATGAAGGCAAGCCAGGGCAAGGCCGACCCCGGTCAGGTCCGACAAAAACTGATCGACAAAATTCGAGGCTGAGGTTGTTCGCAGGTTCGAAGACTCCGGCGAGGGGGCTAATGGGAAAGATCGTTTTCAAGATCGTGCTCGGTCTGCTTGGGGGCGCGCTGATTGTGATTGGTCTGATTGCGGTTGCGCTTCCGCGGCTGGTCGCTCGTGACGATTTTCAGTCCACGCTGCGCGAAGCAGCGGCGAAGGAATTCGGGGCGTCGGTCGAGTGGCGGAGTCTCGAAGCAGGCTTGCTACCGCCTCGGCTGATGATCGAGGCGCCCGTCGTCACGTCGTCGATCGATCCATCAGAGGGTTCGGCGCTCAGCGCCGCCTCGATCGACCTGCGTCTTGAGCTGCTGCCGATTCTTCAATCCCGGATTGAGGTGGCATCGCTCGTTGTGCGCGATGCGGAAGTCGTACTGATCCGGACGGCCGAGGGCTTTAGCAATCCGCTCTTCGGGTCGTCAGCCGAGAAGACTTCGCCGAAGGTCGCTGACTCCGGGAGTAGGCCTTCGGCATCCGACGCTGACGCTCCAGACGAGCCATCGAGTTCTTTTAAGCTGGCGATCCGCCACGTTGCGGTTTCGAATAGTCGTTTCGTTATTCGCGATTCGACGCTTTCCCCGGCAGTCGAGTGGAGCTTCGAAGATCTGGAGATGCGGACGGGCATCGACCTCTCATCGGCGTTGATGACGATCAATCTCGCCTCGCAAATTCAATCGGGCGGCGAGGCGATCGGCGGACTGGAACTCTCGGGATCCATTGACCTGGGAGGCGTCTACGACCTCGACCTTCGGCTCGAAGAAGTGTTGATTGAAGCGCTGGCACCCTATCTGGGTGCCGTAGAGGTTGAAGGCGTACTCGGCGGTGATGTCTTGATTGGTGGCGATTCTTCTCGCGTGGCGAGCGTCGAACTGGATCTATTAGTCGAGGAACTGAGTCTGGAGAATCCAGGCGGAGATCATGAAGGCCAGCTTCGGCTGCAAGGAAGTTGGGTTTTGGATGCCCCCGTCGCTCTCAGCGCGAATCTCGATCTCGACGAGGGTGGACACGTTCGCGTAGAGGGAACCGCGACTCTCGAGGGCCGACTCGATCTAAAAGCCCGCCTTGAAGCGTTTGACCTGCGGGCGGCCCATTCGTTCGTATCAGACCAAGAGGGTCCGTCGATCGAACTCGGGGGGTTCGCAACTGGAACAGCGAGCCTCGTTGGTCCTGCGACTTCTCCAGAGCTGATCGAGAGCGAGATTCATGTCGAGTCGGGGGTACTTCGAATTCCCGAATATGTCGTCGAGGGCCCATTCGATCTGAAAATGAAAGTGAACGACCCATTGTCCGAATCGATGAAGGGACGGATGGAGCTTGATCTCACGGCGGCACGGGTCGACGTTCAAGGTCAGTTCTCGAAACGCGAAGGGATGGTGGCCGAACTCACGACAGAGTTTGCGCGAAAGCGTTCCGGGGAAATTGAATTCGAAAGCCGAATCAAACTACGAAATCTGAATGAGATTTTTATGCAAGGCGCGATCGGAGAAACGTCGGCGGTCGCCATCTCAATACCCAGTTTTGATCTCGAGGGCTGGGCCGAGGTCTTTCCTGCGCTTGAGGGTCTTCAGCCAAGCGGCCGGATATCGCTTGATCGTCTGGCGATCGAACTCGTTCCCGGAGCGCTCAGCCAATGCAGCGGCCGGATGCGCTTCGAATCGCTGGGTCTTGTCATTTCTGAGACGGAGAAGGTCCAGTTGGCCGGGGCATTCCTTGGAGTCGGGACGGGCTTTCGAGCTGAAGACCTTCGCGCGACTGTTGGCGGAATGACGCTTGGAGTCGAAGGTGGTGTCGATGATCCCTTGGGCTCGAGACTTTTTGATTTCGAGATCAAATCTCTTGGCGAAGTCGATGCTAACGAGCTCGTTTCGGCTTTGACGTCTTCGCGAGACACGGTGTTCGGAAAGCTCGTCCTGGCCGGCCGGCTGCGTGGAAGCGCAGGCGAGGATGGCGATTTCTATGACCGGCTCGGAGGTGAACTTCAGGTCTCCATCGGCAAGGACGGTGGAGGGCGATTGCGAGGTGTGACGTTTCTTCAAGTGATTCTCGATGAGGTTCCACTTCTCGCAAATGTTGCGCGTTTGACCGCGCGAAAGAAAATCGATCGATATCTTTCGGAAAATTTCGAGTTGATCGAAGGTGATTTCAACGTCGGCCAGGGGCAGATCAATGCCCGAAGTCTTCGACTTGTCTATGAAGGATACGAGGTCAAATTAAAGGGCCCGATCCAGCTCCCGAGTCTCGAAATCGAGCTGACCGGCGACGTTTTACTCAAGTCGAAAATGGTCTCCGCGTTAGGCGGTGTCTTGGGTGGATCGGAGGGCAGCCGAGATCCCGTTCGCATTCCACTCGCGCGGGTCACGAATACGCTTTCGGAGCCAAAAATAGTCATGAGTTCGAAAACGCTGGCAGCGATTTCGAAGCTGCTGATCAAGGCAGCTGGCTTCGACGCGCTGACACTCGACGTGGGTCGCGCCCTCGGCCGCCTTCTGGGTGATGGCAAGCCCAACAGGTGGCGCAACAGCAACAGCGGAACTGGGGATGGCAGCCAGTAGGCATCTTCTTGTAGCGAAGGCGGCATGACACGAAATTGAAGTGCACGGGCTTACGTTTGCGCTTCAAGCGGTTAGAGCCCGGGATCCCGGTGGTCTGGATCGGAGCCCCTTCGGCCTCAGTCTCAATTAGATGAATGCCGATACGTGAGATCTAGGAGACCGCTCGATGCCCAGCTTAATTCTCTGTGTTCAGGAAGATCGTGAAGTCGCCCACGCCTATTCGGATGCGCTGGTGGGGGAGGGATACGATGTCCTGTGCGCTCAAGATGGACGAGGTGCATTCGAGGTCCTGCGACAGCAACCAGTGAGTCTCGTGCTGCTCGATATCTATCTCCCTCGTCAGGACGGTTTTGAAATTCTGGCTGAGATCCGTGCGACTCCCGAACTCCGCGAGATCCCCGTTCTTCTTCTGTGTGAAGGCGACACAACGCAAGAAGTTCTGGCCAGAGCTTCTTCGTTTAGCGCTGCCGGAATCGAGTCCACCCCGCTGGTGCTCGACCGGCTTCTTGCGAAGGTGGTCGAGTTGGCCGGACCGCCCGGCGGCAAGGAGTCCATCGCAGAGCAGACACCCCGGGAAGGGCTGTTTCGAGATCTTCCGCCCCCCGAACTCATGCGCAGAATTCATGTAGAGGGGCTGGACGGAGTGCTCCTACTCGATCATGGACGCAAAAAGAAGGCGATCGAATTTCGCGCGGGTTGGCCCGTATCTGTTAAGTCGAATCTGATCTCAGAATGTTTTGGCAACTATCTTGTCGCGCAGGGCCGATGCACGCAGAGTGATCTCGATAAATCGATCAAGCGAATGAAAATTGGCGAAGGGTTGCAGGGTGAGATTCTCGTCGCGATGGATGCTCTGTCGGATGAAGAGGTTTCATCGACCCTTCGCGAACACGCCCTCGAAAAGTTTCTAGAGATTTTTTCGTGGCGCCATGGGCAATTCAAAATCTGTCCCGGTGCCCATGTCGAGCGCGGATCAACCGTCTCCAACGACGGTCATCCCTCGAAGCTGATCGTTGAAGGGGTCCGCCGCCATTTCCCCTTGAAACAGATCGATCGCTATCTCGAATTGCATCAGAGCGACTATTTGGTTCCTCTTCCTAATGAGCGCGAGCAGCTCTCGGTGTTGGAACTCGGCGAAGAAGAGGCCAATTGGCTGTGTCAGTTGGATGGAACCGACAAGCTCGGTTCGTTGCTCCAATATCCGGATGTCATTCGCCGAACCGCTTTCGGTCTCATCTCGATTCAGGTGCTTGGGGTTCAACCGGTAGCGGCCGAGCCGTCGCTCACTCGTGCCACGTTCGAAGAATCATCGATCGCCGGGCATTCGGCTCCGAATGTTCTCCCAACGAATCGCGAAACCGAGGACGAGCAGCGTGCGGAGCTCGCGAATCTGGCCAACCGAATTCGCGATGAGAATCACTACGATACGCTGGGCGTCGAATTTTCCGCATCCGACGCTGAGATCAGGATCGCCTACGGCAGACTTGCGAAGGACACCCATCCCGATCGCTTTCACGGGGCCAGTAGTTCCGTTCGGCTGCTGGCCGCACAGGTCTTCGATCGGATTACCCGAGCGCACAAGGCGATCGCTACGGCGAGCGACCGCAAAGCCTACGCGGGGGAGCTCACGCAAGGTCGGAAGTCCAGGGCCGCCGAGGCAGAAGGACGCCGGGCGCTCGATGCCGAGACCGAATTTCAGAAGGGCGAGAAACTGATCGCCACTCGCGACTACAAGGGAGCCCTGCTCTGTTTTGGTCGCGCGATCGAAAATTTCCCTAGCGAAGGCGAATACTATTCGCATTACGGCTGGTGCCTCTACCTCTGCCATCCTGATAATGAGGCCATGCTGGGCGAAGCCCTCGAACACTGCCGAAAGGGCGTCAAGCTGGCGAAGGATAGGGAGAAGCCCTACCTCTTGCTGGGCCGACTCTACAGGGCGATGGGTCGAGTCAACGCAGCCAAGAAGATGTTCACGCGAGCCGTCGAAATCCGGCCGCAATGCGTCGAAGCGATGCGCGAGCTGCGGATCATGGATATGCGCCGCGAAAGAGACAAAGGCGTGCTCAAGCGAATCTTTCGGCGCTGACGATGGCGGCTACGGAAAACGAAAAAGACGGGAAGAGAAATGGCGCAGAACACAGCGCAGGGTGTGAACGGCGAGGAGATCTGGCTCGACGGGAAATTCGTCAAATGGTCGGACGCGAATATTCATATCCTGACCCACACGCTTCATTATGGACTGGGCGTGTTCGAAGGCATTCGTTGTTATGCGGGCGAGGATGGCCGGTCATCGGTCTTCCGATTGCCAGAGCATGTCCGTCGCCTCTTCGATTCGGCCAAGATCAATCTGATGGAGATTCCATTTACGCCCGATGAGATCGAAGCGGCGATCCTTGAGTCATTGCGCCGAAATCATCTGTCCGAAGGCTATATCCGCCCATTGGTGTTCATTGGCGACGGGGCGATGGGACTTCATCCAGGAGACAACGCGATTCGCGTTTCCGTGATTGCATGGGAATGGGGGAAATATCTCGGCGATGAGGGCGTTATCAATGGAATACGCGCGAAGATTTCAACCTTTGCGAGGCATCACGTCAATGCGAAGATGACCAATGGCAAGACCTGTGGCGATTATGTCAATTCGATTTTGGCGAAGCGTGAAGCCCTACTCGACGGATACGACGAGGCGGTCATGCTCGATACACAAGGGCTGGTCTCGGAGTGTACGGGCGAGAATATTTTTGTCGTGCGAGATGGCAAGATCCGAACGCCATCGCTGTACAGCGTGCTAGATGGAATAACCCGTGCTTCGATGATCGAGGTTGCTCGAGATCTCGGATTTGGCGTCGAAGAAACGCAGCTTACGCGAGATGACCTCTATCTGGCGGACGAGATCTTCTTGACCGGTACGGCAGCGGAGGTCACGCCGATTCGCGAGGTCGATCATCGAACGATCGGGAACGGCAAGCGTGGCCCGATTACGGAGAATCTCCAAACCGCCTTCTTCGACATCGTCTCCGGCAAGAACGCGAACTACGATCGCTGGCGCACGTTCCTGTAACACGTTCGGCGTGTTAATGACTTGGGATGCGAGATGCCCTGTGTGTTAGGGAATCACCGTGTCGGCCGATTGGGGTCCAGATTCCCAGGCTAGAGTCGGTTCATCCCGTCCAGCGCGGCGATGCGATAGACCTCGGACATCGTCGGGTAATTGAAGACGGCGCTGAGTATGTCATCCAGGGTTCCGCCCATGTGAAGCAGAATCATGCCGACATGGATGAGCTCGCTCGCGGAGGCGCCGATCATGTGAACACCCAGAATTTCCTTGGTGTCCCGCTTGAAGATCAATTTCACCAACCCGTCATCGCCTGCGATCTGGCCACGTGGGGTCTCCCCCGATCGGGCAGTGCCCACCTCGTAGGGTATCCCTTGCTCTCGACATTGTTCTTCTGTTAGGCCAACAGCCGAAATCTCTGGAATGGTGAAGATCGCCATCGGGAGAACCGAGGTCGCGGGACGTTCTTTGCCCGCCGCGTGAAGTACGGCGAGTCGGCCTTGATGCATACTCGTCGAGGCCAATGCCGGGAATCCGATGACGTCCCCAGCTGCGTAGACGTTCTCGATATCGGTGCGGTAGTTCTCATCGACCTTGATCAGGCCCGTCTCGTCCGTCGTTAGCCCTATGCGTTCGAGGTTGAGGGATTCGACATTGGAAACTCGCCCGGCGGCCACTAGGACTCGTTCCGAGCGGACGGTTCGACCACTTTCGAGGCAGACGACGCCCTCTCGAAAATTTTTCTTGTCTTCGATTCGAACGTCCCTGACCTGTTCTTCCTGCATGACTCGGATGCCCTTGCTGCGCATGGAGTGGCAGAGGGTGTCGAGGATGTCGCTATCGAGGAAGCGCAGAAGTTTTTCGCGTCGGTCGATGATCGTGACCTTCGAACCGAGAGTGGCGAAAATGGTCGCGTATTCACAGCCGATGACGCCGCTACCAATGACGGAGAGGCTTCGGGGAATTATGTCGAGATCAAGAAGGGAATCGCTATCGACGATGATGTGGTCATCGATGGGAATTGAATCGGGGCGTCGCGGACGGCTACCGGTCGCGATGAGGACCTTCTTCGCCTCGATGATGTCTTCGCCCTGCCGATTTGAGACTCGAATTCGCCCGGGCCCGACAAACGAGGCGGATCCCGCCAGGACGACAACTTTATTGCGTTCGAAGAACGCGCGAATTGTCTGTTGATGATGCGAGATGACTTCGTCGCGGGGGCCACGTAGATCCTGCATCGTTAGCGGAGCGAGTTCCGTCGTGTGAATCCCGTGGCTCACGTTCTTGCGGCTATTGAGCAACTCGAGGACGCGATGGCGGAGGGCCTTGCTTGGCAGGGTGCCGGTTCGGACGCAGGCGCCTCCGAGCATCAGCCCCTTTTCGATTACGGCGACCGCCATTCCCAGCTTGGCGCCCTGCAGTGCTGCGGACCATCCAGCCGGTCCAGTGCCGATCACGACAAGGTCGTAGAAGCGCATTCGAATTCCTCCCCTCGCGGCCGTGATGACCGGCTGCTTGCTTGCTTGCTCTGGCTGCATCGGAACTGATGTGGTGTGGCTTGACGGCGTCGGCGAAGAATGGGGCCATGGCCGGAGGATCCTCTCGGGTATTTTCGGGGGATTCAAGTCAAGGAATCCGGCTCCCGGCTCGCCGATCACTCGATGACCCTGAGAGAAATTCTAAGTCGCACCTGACAACGGATGACAATCGATCACGATGTGATTCATGACAGAACGCAACTCCAGATCAGAAGCATGCAGCGGCCGTCGCTCCAACCGATCCAGCCGCCATCATGGCCACCGGGGTCGGAGGGAACGAGTGACCCACACCCGTGTCTCCGAGCAGCTCTCCGATGACATCCGGAAATTTGTGGAGGACCTCCGAGTTCCCGCATCGAACCTAGTTCGAAATGTGCTGGAAGAGGTCTTTACGATGGTCGACAGCGTGCCTGACGATGTTGGCGACCTCTTCGACGACCTCCTGACGCGAGGCAAGCCGACTGCAGGCAGAGCTGGGTGTACGAGGCATCTAAGGGTTCGCGGAAGGCCGTGGGACGGGAGGGATTTCGCGAACTCCGTGGTTCCGTGGTGTTGTCTAGCCCAGCACGAACTCGCAGACCGCCTCTTCGAAACCCTTCGGATTATCCGTCATCACGGAATGCGCGGCTTGGGCCACGATCGCGAGCTTTCCGTTCTGGAGCACCTCGTCGACCATCTTGTCCGCGGTTTCCGGGGAGAGGATGTCCGAGGCCGCGCCGCGGACAACCAGGGTCGCGCAGGCAACCTTGGCCAGCGCGTCCCATTGTTGCTGGATGAAGGCTTCCTCCTTGGCCTGCACGGCTTCATCGCTGGGGCGGGCGCCACGTAATTTGGGATCCATCTTCAGTTCAAGTAGGCCGTCGTCCCGGCGACGTAGGCCGAATTCGGCCATCCGCTTGAGTGCATCGGGCTGACCGGCCGGGTAGTTCATCGAAAGCATGGCCACATATTCCTGAATGCTCGAAAAGACAGGGGCGCGGTTCTCGCTCATCTCGCCGGAAATCCGGAGCACACCCCGCGCATCAACCTCCGGCCCGATATCGATGATCACGAGACCCGCCAGCCGTTCGGGATGCCGGCCAGCAAAAGTCATGGCGACTCGCCCACCCATCGAGAATCCAACTAACACTAATCGGTCGATATTGGTCGCATCGAGCACGGCTTCGAGATCGTCGGCCATTGATTCCGCGTCGTAGCGGACTTCGGGATCCCAGTCGGAATCCCCGTGTCCGCGCTGATCCAGTGCCAGGACTCTGTAATGGGGCGCGACGCAGGGAATGAAGTCGTCCCAGAGATGCGCTTCATTACCCAGACCATGAAGCAGCACGAGCGGGACGCCCCCGGTACTCCATTCAAGCAGGTTCAATTCGAGACCGTTAGCGCCCTGAATGCGGTGAGATGTCGGTTCCATAGCGCAACGGTATCACGGGGAGATCGCGTGTGCGGCCATCTGCAATGCTGTCGTCTTTAGTGATAGAGTCGCTCGGGGATTTGACTGCGCAGGGCCCGGGAGACGACGGAAGTGAGTGATGCGGCGATGAGCGGGACGCGTGAGTTGGTCTGGCGTGAGCCGCTGACTCCGACGGCGCTTTTGCAGCGGACGATTCGAGTTTTTCCCGATCGAGAAGCAGTCATTCATGGGGCGGAGCGATGGACCTGGACTCGTTTTGGTGAGGAGGTCGGACGACTAGCGGGTGCACTCGGGCGCGCAGGGATTGGAGCGGGAGACCGCGTTGCCGTTCTCCTTCACAACTCACCGATTCATCTGGCCGCGCATTTCTCGGCGCCTCTCCTGCTCGCACCCCTTGTCTCGATCAACACGCGTCTCGCTCCGCCGGAGATCGAATACATTCTCCAACATAGTGGCTCGAAGATCCTATTGGTCGATCCGGAGCTGGCCCTTCCGCTCGGCAACCTCCTCGAGACCTGTCCCGATCTCGAATGCGTGATCGAAGTCGAGGATGGCGCTCTCGAAACTCAATCCGATCGATCCGATTTTACTTCGAGCTACGCGTCATTCACCGAGGGTGTGCCGATCCTGGATCTCGAGCCGCGTGTCGAAGACGAAGATGCCGTGCTCTCGATCAACTACACCTCCGGAACGACCGGTCGGCCGAAGGGTGTTCTGTATACGCATCGCGGCGCCATGATGAACGCGATGGGGCAGATCGCGACGCATTCGCTCACCAGGAAGTCCACCTTTCTCTGGACGCTTCCGATGTTTCATTGCAACGGATGGTGCATGCCCTGGGCGATCACGGGCGCGGCCGCTCGGCATATCTGTCTGCGCGGTATCAATCCACCCGAAGTCATCCGCTTGATCGATGAAGAACGGGTGACGCATTTCAATGGCGCGCCGACGGTTCTCTTGATGCTCGCATCGGATCCCTCGGCGGCTGGCCGTCACTTCGATCCGCCGATCAAGGTTTGTACCGGTGGTGCGCCGCCTTCACCGAATCTGCTCGAGCAGATGGAGAAGCTCGGCTTTGACATCACACATCTCTATGGGCTGACGGAAACCTATGGTCCTCACGTCTATTGTCAGATTCAGGATGATTGGCAGGACCTTTCGGCGGCGGAGCGCGCTGCCAAGATGGCGCGTCAGGGCGTGCCCTTCTTGCACGCGCTTCATCTTCGTGTGGTGGACGATGAAATGAAGGACGTCGCAGCGGATGCCCAGGCCATGGGCGAGGTCGTGATGCGCGGAAATAATGTCATGCGTGGCTATTTCGAGGACGCGGCGGCGACCGATGAAGCCTTTCGCGGAGGTTGGTTTCATTCAGGCGATGTCGGCGTCATGCATCCCGATGGCTACATCGAACTTCGAGATCGGAGCAAGGACGTCATCATTTCGGGCGGTGAGAACATTTCGACGATCGAAGTCGAGAACGTTCTCTACGAGCATCCAGGCATTTTTGAAGTCGCTGTGGTTGGGGTGCCGCATGAAAAGTGGGGCGAGGTGCCTAAGGCTTTCGTCGTGCCGGTGCCCGGATCGAGTCTTCGCGAGGACGCCGTCATTGCATTTGCACGAGATCGACTCGCGCATTTCAAATGTCCGAAGCATGTCGAGTTCGGAGAACTACCCAAGACAGCGACGGGTAAGATCCAGAAATTCAAACTGCGCGAGAAAGAATGGGTCGGTCGCGAGAAGCGCATCCACGGCTAATGCGGTTGGCCGTGTCGCCCGCGCGAGTCGTACCTGAGCGAACCGCTATCCGCGCTTAGGCAATTCGATCTGTGGATCCTTGGGATGAGGTCTGTAGAGCACGACCGTGTGGCCGACCACGCCGCATAACGCGGAAGCTGACACAGTGGCCAGTTCGGCAGCGGCAGTCTTTTTGTCTCCCGGTTGGCGGAGTCGGATCTTGACCAGTTCGTGACTCACCAGGGCATCATTCAGCGCCTTCGCGAGGGCTGGGCTGATTCCAGCCTCGCCGACAAAAACGATCGGTTTGAGGGGGTGCGCAAGACTGCGTAGATAACGGCGCTGGGAGCTGTCTAGTTTGGGCGCGGGCGGAAGCTCGGGCGGCGCCGAGGCGGGGGTGCCTGGCGGTGTCTCTTCTGCCTCGGTTGGATCGGTCTCTTCGGGTGCCGTGGACACAGGAATTTCTCCGTTGGGGGTATTTCGGGGCCGCGACCGTAGCCTAGAGCCTGGCTCGTCGCCGATTGGTCTCGAAATCCCTCTCCCGGGCCCCGAAATGTATTGGGATCGGGAATCTCGATGGCAAGGACTCAGGACGCCGCCCTGTGATGCCGATAGCGCCGGTTATGGCGCAGGAAAAGTCGATACCGTTGGTGGGACGCTTGGCGATTCAGCTCAAGATGTTGACCTCTGCCCAGGTCGACGATGCGCTGGCCAAGAGTGTCTCTTCTGGAAATCCGAGACTCGCCCAGGTCTTTCTGGAGATGGGGCTGCTCGACCGAGCGCAAGTCACGAAGCTTCAGCAGGTCCAGAAGGATCTCGTCGAGAAGCACCGCGCGAAGAAAGAAGCGGTCGCCGCCGGCAGTCCGCCAGCAAGGCCAGCGAAGTCGGCCCCGCCGGCTGAATCCGCCACGCCCGTCCCGTCCCGTCCCCGCGCCGTAGAAGCATCCGCCACGCAGGACGTCGATATCCAGGCCGCCGCAGAACACGCGGCCTCGGTCGCTTCGCCCATGACCAGTTATGAGGTCGATGCGCTTCGCGAGGCCCCGCCTGAAAGGCCGCTTTCGACTCCATCCGCAGCGTCCGAAATCCCGGTCTCCGAACCGACTTCCCAGCCGGATGTTGCCGCCTCGGCCGGTTCTGTTCCCGCGACTCCGACATCGCCGTCTGTGACTCCCGTGCAACCGACGCCGACTCCAGAGAATCAAACGTCGACCGTACCGAACAGCGAGCCCGACGAAGACGGATACTCACTCCGGCTCACCGTTCCACATCCCGAGTCTTCTGATCGCGCGAAGCTCGAAGAGATCCTGGCGTCCGGAGTGAGCAATCATGCCTCGGATGTTCATCTGCATGCCGGCGGTGCACTCAAGCAGCGGATCAACGGCGAATTTGTCGTCACCGACGAGTCCGTCGACACCGATGCGATTGAACGCATGGTTGCGGCGGCGCTGACGCCAGAGCAGCGGGAAATCCTGGGGCGTGATGGCGAACTCGATTTCTGCCTCGAACTTCCGGGTGTCGGTCGCTTTCGAGCTAATGCCTATCGGCAGCAGCGAGGCTTGGACGCCGTCTTCCGCACGATTCCCGATAAGCCGCCAACGATCGAGGAGCTTGGACTTCCCGAGGATCTGAAGAAATACACCGACTTTCATCAAGGGATGGTGTTGATCACCGGCCCGGCGGGCTGCGGGAAATCCGCGACCTTGGCCGCCCTGGTCAATCACATCAATGAACAGCGAAACGATCACATCCTGACGGTCGAAGATCCCATCGAGATCCTTCACCCGTCCAAGAATTGTCTGGTGAACCAAAGGCATGCCGGTCATCACACATCGAGTTTCGCTCGTGCACTTCGTGGCGCACTGCGTGAGGATCCGGACATCATCGTGATCGGCGAACTGCGTGATCTCGAGACAATCAGTCTCGCCATGACCGCGGCTGAGACGGGCCATTTTGTTCTGGCGACACTGCATACTGCAAATGCGGTTCGGACCGTCAACCGAATGATCGGTGCCTTCCCGTCGAATGAACAGGATCAAGTTCGCGCAATGCTTTCGGAATCACTGCGTACCGTCATCTCTCAAAGGCTCGTTCCGACGGCGGACGGTCAATCTCGTGTGCCTGCGCTCGAGCTTCTCGTCATCAACCGCGCGATCGGAAATCTGATTCGCGACGAGAAGACCGTTCAGATCCGATCATCGATGCAGACCGGTCGCTCCCACGGCATGTATCTGCTGGAGCAATCGCTCAACGACCTCGTCACGGCCGGAACGATCACGCGTGAAGTCGCACTCGAGTTGGCAGAAGAGAAAAAGCTCATCACCGCGGGCGCCTAATCCCCATAGAGACCTGGAAGAGGAAATTCAGTCGTGGCTCAAATCGACCCTCTACTCATTCACATCAAAGAAAATGACGGTTCTGATCTGCATCTTGTGGCAGAGCAGCCACCGCGCTTTCGTGCGAAGGGTTCGATTCAGGTCATCGAGGGCCAGAGTGTTATTTCGAACGAAGTCCTTCGATCCATGATGAAGGAAGTTGCGTCCGAGCGAGCCTGGGCTGAGTACGAGGCGACCGGAGATCTCGACTTTGCCTTTAGTCTCGATGGCGTAGCCCGTTTTCGCGCAAACTTCTTCATCCAGGCTTCCGGTGCCGCTTGCGTATTCCGAATCATTCCCGAAGAGATCATCTCGCTGGAAGCCTTGAATCTGCCCAAGGCCGTCTGCGACCTCGCAGACCTCAAGGAAGGTCTCGTGCTCGTGACCGGGCCGACGGGCTCCGGTAAGTCCACGACCTTGGCCGCAATCATCGACAAGGTCAACAAGACCTACTCGCGGCATATCGTGACGATCGAGGACCCCGTCGAGTTCATTCATCAGAACCAGAATTCGCTTTTCTCACATCGTGAAGTCGGCCTTCACTCGAAGGGCTTCGGTCCCGCTCTCAAATCCGCGATTCGACAGGACGCCGACGTGATTCTTGTCGGCGAAATGCGAGAGCAGGAGACGATCAGCCTCGCGATCACGGCGGCAGAAATGGGCATGTTGGTCTTCGGAACCCTGCACACGAATAACGCCGCGAAGACGATCGATCGAATCATCGACGCCTTTCCCGCGGAAGAACAGAATATGGTGCGCCTATCACTGGCCGAGTCCTTGGCGGGAATCGTTTCTCAGCTGCTGCTCAAGCGATCCGATCATGGCGGGCGAATCGCAGTGAACGAAATCTTGCTTCGAACTGCAGGGCTTCCGAATATCATCCGCGATGGAAACACGCCGATGCTGTCCGCCATCATCCAGGCGGGACAGTCCCAGGGAATGCAATCGATGGACGATGCTCTCTTTGCCTTCGTGAAGGAGGGCAAGATCTCCGCTCAGGACGCCTACATGAAGGCGAACGACAAAGGCCGATTCGAACCCCTGGTTGTCGCCGAAGAAGGCGCCGCGTAGGCACGGCGGCCCCCCCACATCGCCGGAAGATGGCGGGCGATGACACGGGTCACGACAGTGCGATCCGGGCCTCTTTTACGAGTCAGACCGATCAAGAAGGGCTTGCGACGCCTCATCTTGGCAATGTGTCCGCCCGTCCGTCGGCGAGTCGCCTTTTTGGCGTTGAATACGGGTTCTTTATGTTGGGAAATGCACGCGCTGTGCGAGAATCGGGTTGGGGAGTGGAGGCTGGACGCTGATGTAGAAGGAGCTCGTCATGAAGCTCAATGCTGCTGCTGTTCTTGCTGTCGCTCTGGTTTTCTTTCTCTTCCCCTCGGGCACCGCTTTCGCACTGGATGGCATCGATCTCAGTCATTCCGGAGAACTGGCACAGGGCGAGGGATGTTCCCGGCTGGTTCAAATCAAATATCCATTTCTTTCCTGTTTAGACGGCGAGATCGGCCTGTCCGAAATGGGTGACACTTGGGAGAACACTCGGCGAATGCCAATCATGAGTGATTGGATGGAGGGCGATGGCTATTGGGGGCCTGCTCTCAATAGCTCCGACGACTAACACAAACGCAAAGAAACGGGATGCTTGTTGTCAGGTCTTGTCGGTATTCTCGCGCGAGCCCCAGGTCTTTGCGACGTGTCCTTCTTTGCGCCACATATAGCAACTGTCCAGGTTGCCCCCGATCGCGGCCACGGCGGGTTTGTCGGCGGGTCGCTGAGACGATGATTTGATTGATTCATCGTCTCTGCCCGTCGGCGTGTCTGGGCTTTGCTTTGCGAAATGCTCGTCCATGAGTGCAGCCGCGATCTGGACGAAGCCCGGCGCCAGTTGGAGCAGGGCGTCGCGCAAGCGATCGAGCTGCGGGTCATCGCCCAGTAGCGCGAAGACACGGCGCGCCATGCCCGGAATGAGGGGTGCGCCGATCAGCGGCTTGACGAGTTCGTCATGGGAAGTCCACGTCGCGGAACCGAGTGTTGCGTGACTGCGATGACGTTCGCGTGCGCGAAGGGACTCGATCTTGAAGCGTTTGCGGTCGATGCCGAGCGCGGCCTTGATTTCAGATGAACGCTCTAGACGCCGAGTCGAGCGGTCCTTCGGGCCAATCGGACGCGCATGGGTATCTGTGAGCTGAAGGGCGATCTCGACGAGTCGGTCTGGCTGGTCGTCATTCGTCATCTGCTCGTGGCCATCGACGAAGAGACTTCGGCGAAAGAAATGCTTTCCGATGGGCTGGGTCGTGCCCTCGCGAAGAACCCGATTCGTCTCGGCGCGAACGGCTCGCGGAATCGTCGACGCCATCAATTGGAAGAGGGTCAGAAGATGCGAACAGCCGAGCGGGCCACCAAAGAGGGCCCCGAGTCGCTTGGTGAAAGTGCTGTCCAGCGATTCGCCGCGAAGATCGAGCAAACGTGAAGCTGGATCCCGACAGCAATCGCCCCCCGTCGCAGGCGCACTCTCAATGGCGACGAACGGTTGGTCGACCGCGATCTCTCTGATTCGAAGCGACTCGGGATCGAAATCCAAGTCGATGCTCATCATGTGAATCACGCCCGCAGGCTGGATGTCGTCGATCAGTGGAACGAAGCTGTGCTTACGAAGATCGATGACATCACCCCGCGCGTGCCAGAGCGACTCGGACATGCGCGAGATGATAATCGTGAGTGATCGAGTGTGAAGGGGGCGACCCTGGACATTCGGCATGGGTGCGATGCTAGTCGTGCTGGTAGGTCGTGTGCTGAGGGCGGCCGCTCAGAATGTTGAGCGCTCCCCAGTTGGTGACCTTCTTGAATGCGTCGGAGCCGATGAATTCTTTGAACGCGCTTTCTTCCGTCCATCGAGACACGATCAGGTAGATGGGTTCCGCGTCCCCAATCTGGCGGTAGAGCGAGGAGGTCTCATGACCGCCGATGTCCCTCATGGTCTCGATGACTTTTGTGCAGGCATCCTCGAAGATCTGTTCCTTGCCGGGGATGACAAAATAGTTCATGCCGATGGTGACCACGCTGTGCTCCTCTCGTTTTGAGTGGGCCGCGATCATAGCCGTGGGTTCTCGGTCTGGGCGGTGTCGCGGCGAAACTCGTGCCGGGCCCTCGGGGAATCTGGGGTTCTCTCGCCGCTTGGATGATTTGTCCGAATCTCCGGACAGTGCAGTGTTCTCGCTGCATTAGATTCGGCTCGAAGTCGCCTGCCGAGGAGCTCGGGCAATCGAGAGTTCGATTCGAGACGGGCACGGTGTTTGCTCTATGCCTGGGTAAGGCTGTAGTCAGCCATCGAGGGACTCTCCATCGATGCCGAAATGGATGCTCTTGAAAACGTTCGCGAGCATATTTCACGGGTCGTTCTCCAAGGTGAAGTCAACAAGGAACTCGGAGATGACGGTGACGCCTTTCGAACGAAGCTCGTCAATAATCCGCACGAATCGAACTCGAAAGTCTCCGACGGGAGCTGGATTCGAACACGATCACGGCCCGCGCTACGAATTCAATGCAACCGATGCCGGCCACCGGCTAACGATCGCCCCTCGGGGCGTCGAGGATTTTGCACCGGACGAGTCCATCGAAAGAGTTCATCGGAGTGTCTCCGGTTGACCCCGTGGCGGCAGATCGCTAATAACTGCGCTCCTCGTGGGCCTCGCTGGCTCGCTGGGAGCGCGGTCCTCGGGCCGCCGGATGCTCGATCAGTCGCCGGTCGAACCGGTCACGTTGGTCGAGAAAGCAGTCGTTAGAACCGTTCGAGAACTGTTCGAGAGTTGTTCGAGAACAGTCAAATCAGTCAAACCAGTCAAGAGTCGGTCTCGGTCCGGAATTGCGAAACGCGAATTCGACCGAGGCGAAGCACGAGACGAATCAAGAGTTGGAGCAAGGCGATGGCGCGCGTGTGTGCACTCACCGGTAAGAAGGTTCAGTACGGACACAACGTGTCCCATTCCAAGCGTGCGACGAACCGACGCTTCGAGCCGAATATCCAGAGGGTCCGACTGGCCTCTGAAGCACTTGGCGAGCAGATCCCGCTCAATATCGCGACCCGAACCCTTCGCACTGTACAGAAGAAGGGTGGCCTCGATGGCTTCCTCCTTGGCACGGACGACGCAAAGCTCCCGCCCAAGGCCCTTCGCCTGAAGAACAAGGTTCGTCGCAAGCTGAGCGGTCGCTAGTCGCCGGGTCCTCGACCCGCCTCTTAGCAACTGCAACCGCATCCGCACCACGGTTCACCCGCTCAATCAAGCGATGCCGTGTGTTACCAGCCATCCATGAAGCGCATCGAAAGAAGGCGCCGGATCCGCTGTGCCACTTCCAAATGGTCTTCGATGACATTGATGGTCGTCGCCTTCGAGACTTGAAGGCGCCGGACGCTCGACTCGGCTTCAAGCGCGAGCATCGATGAACTCGAAGAGAACAACTCGGACAGACCGATCACGTCGCGGGCGCCGCTCTGGCCGGGTATTCCCGATCATGAACGATGACTGTCCCTTCGATGGGAATAATGAGCCCGCGATCCTCGGCCTCGGAGGCCCAGAACCGTTGTCCCGAATTGAGTTGGATTTCCTCCGCCGATCGATCCGAGGAGTTCGATCAGCACGGTGAGATTGGCCTCTGCGAAGAGCGGGGTTCGCCGAGCGGCCACGATACGAGCGACGAGGTCGAGGGTCTCGGGAAGTTTCGCCGGACTGGAGGCTCAGAGTTCGCGCAGTCTGAAGAAAGAGCGGAAAGCGATCTTCGCGGATCTGCATGAAGTCCTCACACGGAAGTGTCCGGTACACGCTTGGCTCTGTCGCGACGATTCACGGGGTCCATCGCATTCCGGAGAGCGTGGGCGCGATCCCGATGCCGGAGGGTGCTCATCATCGGCCAAAGACGACGGCTGGATGCACGCTGTACGTGAAATGCGACGGGGTCGGTGCGCTTGGATCGGCGTGATCGCCGCCACGACCCCACCGTTGACCTAACAGAGCACTCAAATCAAAGCGTCCAAAACAGAACGGGCCGGCAATCATGCCAGCCCGTCCGTTCAAATGATTTGATTCGCGGTCTAAGACTCTTTCGCCTTGCCGCCATAGCGCTTGCGGTAGCGATCGATCTTTCCGTCGGCATCGAGCTCGCGCATCTTGCCGGTCCAGAAAGGGTGGCTCACGGAGGAGATTTCGAGGCGAACGACGGGAACCTCTTCACCATCGATGTCGCGCGTCTCTTTCGAGGTAACGGTCGAACGCGTTTCCCATTCGCTTCCGGTGGCGGAATCGATGAAGATGACCTTGTGGTAGGCGGGATGAATTTCGGGCTTCACGAATGTGCTTCCTCTTCGATGGTTTGGGAGCTGGATTGGCTTCGCTATTTGGAAGCTGTGCTTCCTCTTCTCAGCTACCAGCTGGACTTGCGAACGCCGGGGAGTTGGCCACGAAGGGCAAGCTCGCGCAGGGCGATTCTGGAAATACCGAATTTGCTGTAGTAGGCCTTCGAGCGGCCCGAGATGGCGCAACGATTATTCTTGCGGGTCGAGCAAGAATTGCGCGGGAGCTTTGCGAAACCCGCCTGCGCCTCTAGCTTCTCGTCGATCGTCGCGTTCGAATCCTTCAGGATCTTACGAAGTTCGGCTCGCCGTTCAGCATGTTTTGCGATCAGCTTGAGGCGACGGTTGTCTCGGTTGATTTGCGATTTCTTCGCCATTGAATAGAGCTACTTCCTGGACGTCCTGGATTTTTGGGTTGCGTGCCAATGCACGTAGCCGCCGCGAATCCCTAGGCTTTCTGCAGTCCTGATTGAGGCGCCGGAGAATACGGGCCTGGCCGCGCTCTGGCAAGCGTTTGGCGAATCGTTCCGAGTAGTTAGATCAATAGAATTGGCTGGTACCCGCGGGTGATCGAGCCGTAAGAGGGGGGAAGGCGAAGCCTTCGAGTAGCGGTGCCAACCCAGCCCCGGGTCGTAAATAGACCGAATAGCCCCCTTCGTACAACTCCCAGCCCACAAAGACCGCCAGTTAGGCATCACCCAGGTCGAACGAATCCACTTCGATCCGATCACGCCCGCCGTTCTTGGCCTGATACAGTGCTCTGTCTGCCCTCTCGACCCAGGAAGAAGCGGTTTCGCCCATCCGCAGCCGTGCAATTCCCATCGAGGCGGTCATTCTGATCGGCTGCTCCATTTCGGTGAAAAGGACCTCGAGATTACGAATCGCGTTCATCCCTCGCTCTGCGACATCGGTCGCCACCGGCCATTCCAGCTCCCGGAGAACGACGACGAATGCCCCCCAGCGTAGCGTGCGACAAAATCGTCCCGGCGCATGAAGCATCGGGAGAGCGTGGCAGCGAAGTGTTTGAGCACTTCGTCGCCGCAGCGATGGCCGTGGATGTCGTTGACCCATTTGAAGTGATCAATATCCACCATCAGGAGGCATCCACGCTTTCCAA
This sequence comes from Myxococcales bacterium, assembly GCA_012959805.1. Taxonomy (GTDB): domain Bacteria; phylum Myxococcota_A; class UBA9160; order UBA9160; family UBA4427; genus UBA4427. The sequence continues at coordinate 89,792 of DUCN01000062.1, forward strand.
AAAGCGTTGCCAGGTCGACCTCGCGCTCGATCTGCTCGTCGAATGCGGCGATCTGAACTCTGCTCCGCCGACAGGGAACGCCGCAGGCCACTGATGAAGGACCAGGTGGCGTCGCGAAAGTCTGCAAGCGAGGACGTCACATAGTCCTTCCCCGAGTCGCGATGATCTCGGAGCGCACGTCGCAAGCCTGGGAGGTCGCGCTTCGAGGCATTGGGTTCATCGTCTTCGTTCGCATTCTTCTCGCGGCCGTCCTAGGGCCTACGTCGAATGCTCGCTCGCCCAGGGTTCGCAACCTCTCGGCCATGAAATCGAGGGCGCGATCTGCGGCAATCGGTTCAGAGGTGGTTTCCGATTTTCCGGAGTCCGAAGCTGACTGCTCCCGGCCTGTTTTGGACTTCTCTGCCTTGCCACGTTTACCGAACAACATGGCCAGCTTGTCGGTTGAACGCGATGCCCACGGAAGGATCGCCGGCCGCCGCTTCGACTTGGGCCGTCGATTCAGGGTGAAGGGTTGAGATGCGCTCGTGTGAAAACCGGTGAGCGACGTAGGGGCGGGCCGACGCTATGCTCGCGCGCCATTATGGTCGTGGCTGCATGTCGAGCCAAAGGCGAAGTGCAAACCCGAGAACGAGAGAGTGAGATGAGCGAGGCCAAGAGCTCGGACGGAACGGCAGCATCGGAGTCGGCTAAATCGGCAAAGTCTGCGACCTCGGTAGCCTCGGCGACTTCGATGGAGTCGGTCGAATCGTCGAACGTGCCCAGATCACAATCGCTTATTGCGTCGATCGACCCGGCGAAGATCTCGAAACATTTCGACGCGGCGGATGTCGAGACGCGTCTCGATACGCGCTGGCAAAACGAGGGTGTCTACCACTACGACCCCACCCGGCCGCGCGGCGAGACATTCGTCGTTGACACGCCTCCACCAACGGCTTCGGGCTCTCTGCATGTGGGTCACGTTTTCTCTTATACACAAGCCGATGTCGTTGTTCGTTATAAGCGCATGACGGGTATGAATATCTTCTATCCGCTGGGTTGGGACGACAACGGGCTTCCAACCGAACGCCGGGTCCAGAACTATTTTCATGTTCGATGTGATCCGAATACGCCTTACGAGGAAGGGTTGGTACTCGAGGCGGCGTCGGCGAAGGTTCGCAAGAAGCCCGCGCGCATGGTTTCCCGCCCCAATTTCATCGAAGCTTGTTTTGGTTTGATCGAGGAAGACGAGGCCGCCTTCAGCGAGCTCTGGCATCGTGTTGGATTGTCCGTAGATTGGCGGCAGGAATATCAAACGATCGACGAACATTGTCGACGTACCGCCCAGCATTCGTTTCTGGATCTTCACGCCAAACAGCTGGTCTACACCTCCGATGCGCCGACAATGTGGGATGTCGATTTCCAATGTGCTGTGGCTCAAGCAGAAGTCGAAGACCGGAATCAGCCCGGCGCCTATCACAAAATCGAATTTGCGGTCGAGGGTGCAGAAGAAGGTGGCGCCTCATCCTTCGTGATCGCGACCACGCGACCCGAACTCCTGCCCGCTTGTGTCGGCGTGACCGCTCATCCGGATGATGAGCGGTATAAACCCTTCTTCGGGAAGCGCGCGATCACGCCGCTCTTTCATGCACCGGTCCCGATCTTTTCGAGCGAAATGGCGGATCCCGAAAAGGGAACCGGCGTGTTGATGGTCTGTACTTTTGGCGATCAGACCGATGTGCAGTGGTGGCGCGAGGAAGGACTCGCGCTTCGGCAGGTCGTCGGCCCCAACGGTCGTCTCTGTTCCATCGATTTCGGTGAGGCTCCCTACGAAAGCCTCGAAGTCGACAAAGCGAATGCGGCTTACAGCGAACTTGCTGGCAAGCCTATCAAGCGCGCGCAGACGGATATTGTTGCGATGCTTCGTGACCCGGATGCCAGCGCGACGGGCAACGGCGCACCGCTTCAAGGGGAACCCGAGCCGATCGAGCATCCCGTGAAGTTTTTCGAGAAGGGCGATCGGCCGCTCGAGTTTCTTCCGACACGCCAATGGTTCTGTCGACTCCTGGATCGAAAGGCGGATCTACTCGCCAAGGGCGCCGAGGTTTCGTGGCATCCCGAATACATGGAGGCCCGGTTTCGAGACTGGACGGAGAATCTGTCCCTCGATTGGTGTTTGTCGCGGCAGCGCTACTTCGGTGTTCCCATTCCGGTCTGGTACCCCCTCGATCGCGAAGGACAGCCGGACTACGACGCGGCCATCGTTGCGGAGCCGGAGGCCATTCCCGTCGATCCAACGACCGATGTGCCGAAGGGCTTCGATGAATCCCAGCGCAATCAGCCCGGCGGATTCACGCCGGATCCCGACATCTTCGATACCTGGTTCACGAGTTCGCTCACGCCGCAGATCAGCTCGCATTGGGTTGATGACCCGGATCGGCACGCACGACTCTTTCCCGCGGATATCAGACCGCAGGGCCATGACATCATTCGGACATGGGCCTTCTACACGATTGCGAAGGCGATGCTGCATGAAGATGTCGTCCCCTGGCATCACACGCTGATTTCGGGATGGATTCTCGACCCGGACCGGAAGAAGATGTCCAAGAGCAAGGGCAACGTCATGACGCCGTTGCCTCTGATCGAGAAGTACAGCGCCGACGCCGCGCGCTATTGGGCGGCAAGTGCGCGCCTCGGCGCCGATACGGCCATCGATGAAAACGTTTGGAAGGTGGGTAAGCGGCTCGTCACAAAGCTCTTCAATGCGGCGAAGTTCGTACTCTCGCAAACCGGTGAGGTTGCACCGATCAGTCAGGAGCTCGATCGCGCGTTCGTTCGGAAATTGCAGGCGCTGGCCGCGGATTCGACGCGGAACTTCGATGAATTTCGTTATGCGAATGCGCTGGCGGAAACTGAAACCTTTTTCTGGACGAATTTTACGGATACCTATCTTGAGCTTGCGAAAGTTCGAGCGCGCGCTTATGCCGATGGGGCGGACGCGGCGAATGCGATCAGCGAAGCCGACGTGCTCGCCAGCGGCTCGGCCGTCGCGACACTACGCTTGGGACTATCGGTTCTGATTCGACTCTTCGCGCCGGTGCTGCCCTATATCACCGAGGAAGTCTGGAGTTGGTCTTTTGCGGGGGAGAATCAGGGATCGAATGGCGCCGGTGCCGCTTCGCCTAGCATTCATCGAGCAGCTTGGCCGAGTGAGTCGGATTTTTCGGGCATTGAAGCACCGGAGCACGCGGGGAGTTTCGATGTCGCTGTTTCAGCATTGGCGGCCATCAACAAGGCGAAGGCCGATGCTGAGATGTCCATGGGCCGCGGAGTGTCTCTGCTGCGGTTGGCTGCCTCTGCTTCGACGATTGATGTACTCGAAGGTGTTTGCGCGGACATCATGTCCGCCGCGCGCGTAGAAGATCATGCCTTCGATGTGGATCCGGAACTCGGCGACGGGCTCTGTGCGGTCCGACAGATCGAGTTCAAAGATCGTGAAGAACGGGGAACCGAGTCTTCTCGTTAGGCCACGGGTCTATTTTTCCTTCTTACGACGAACCCGGATCAGCGCCTCTTGCGCGACCGACGCGAGTTGCGTTCCGTCCTGTTCGTAGAGAGATCCGAAGATCAAGCCTCGCGCTGCATGAGAGATCGGGCTGACGGACGAATAGAGCAACCAATCATCGAAGCGAATCGGATGATGGAACCAGACAGCGTGATCCAGGCTTGCGCCCATCACATCCTTTCCCATCACGAGTCCCGTCGCGACCACGGCAGTCGAGATGAGCGTTCGGTCCGATGCGTAAACCAGGGCCGCGGTATGCAGGGCAGGGTCGTCGGGGAGCACTCCGCGCGGACGGATCCACATTTTGCGCACGGGGTCTTGAGGCCGGTCGTTGACGAATGAGCGGGCGTCGAGGACGCGAATCTCGATCGGGTTATCGAAGGTCGTCGGTTCCTGGATTCCCATTCTTCGCGCGCGAAGCGTCGTCCACTCTTCGAGCCCCCCTGGTGGGTCCACCTCGGGCATCGGCCGCTGATGAGTGATGCCGTCTTCGGGTGCGGCGAAACTCGCCGCCATGTTGAAGATTGCTTCGCCGCCCTGGTGCGCGACAACTCGGCGGGTCGTAAAGGTTCGTCCGTCGCGAATCCGGTCGACGACGAAGCGAATTGGCTGGTCGTAGCGTCCGGGGCGAAGAAAATAGGCATGGATCGAATGCAGCAGGCTGGCTGGCCGATCGGAGTCCTCGCCGTTTTCATCGATCGTCGCGAAGGCGGCCATCACAGATTGCGCAGCGACGAGCCCGCCGAAGAGGCGGCCCTTCCCGGGGCCTGGATCGCCGAGAAAAAGGTCGCGGTCGAGGGTTTCGAGGGCGAGAAGCTGGACCAGTTCATCGATTGGAGAGGGTCGGGTTCCGATTGAATCCGTGGTCATTGAGAATCCTCAAGCCTTGGTGAGCCGGTGTAGAGCGCGGCGGGGCACCTTAGCAAGTCAGCCGCAAACTGCGTTCACGGCACTTTGGGTACGTTAAATAGATGTAAATACAAATATATAGTAACTATATGTTACGTCATGCAATTTCACTTTCTTATAATTGAGGATACTATATAAAATATTGAAATCGGAGACAGCACGATGACTCAACGCCTCGACAGCAGTTCACCAGGTCTGAGAGAGCGAAAGAGGCGGGATACCAAAGAGCAGATTCTCACTCGAGCCATTGCCTCATTCCGCAAGCTTGGGATTCGGGGTGCACATCTCGGGGAAATCGCGCGAGTCAGCGGTGTCTCCCAGGCGACGCTCTACAATTACTTTCCCAATAAGAGCGCGCTGGCTGAGGCCTGGGTCCGAGGCGAAATCGATCAGGCGCTACGCGCTATGTCCGCTGAACTCGAGGCACGGGGCCTGCGCCGGGCGATGAGGTCATTCTGTCGTGAACTCGCCGCGGTTGCATGCGGCCATGAAGATACGCCCGTTCGGCTCGAAGCCTGGCGGGAGTCCGGTCGGGCCAGAATCCAACCACTCCGCAGCGATCACCCCCTTGTGAAAGCATTGGCCCGCTGGCAGAAAAGCGAACGCGTTCGCCGAGACATTGATGCGGCCGCGATCGCCATGATCTTGATGGAATCGGTGGAGGGCGGGCTGATCGATGGGTTGAGGCAGGCGCTGGACGCCCCAGCACTCGCCCAGGTTCTCCGAACCCGAGTCGATCTCATCCTCGACGGCGCGCGAAAGCGAAATGAACGCGTCGCCGCGCCGTTGGCGAGTCGAACGCCCGCAGCCAACCAGGCGCCCGCGGCCGATAAAGCGCCCGTGGCCGATAAATCGCCCGTGGCCAATAAAGCGCCCGCGGCCAATAAAGCGCCCGCGGCCAATAAAGAGACTGTTGTGGGCTGGGCTACGCGTCCGGTGCGGAGTAGGTAAAGGTCTCGGCGGCGATCACCTCGCCGCCCTCAATCACGATTTCGACGGTCCAGTTGCCGATCCAGTCGGACATCAGGTCCTTGCTGGACCAGACGCGCCAGCGTGCACCGCGGACCTCGAAACTGACCTCTGCCTTGGTTTCGCCACTATAGATCCAGCGATGTTGGACGGTCTGCCCGTTCAGGCCGCGAAGGTCGGTGAACAAGAAGATTTTCTCGGTACTGTTCTCGACGAATGTGACCTGATCAATCGGTTCCCGGTTCTCGACGCCCGTGGTGAACTGGGCGAGAACGGTCGGTGCATCAGATGGAATCGCTGAATCGACGCCGTCCGAATTGGCCAAGCTGCCCAGAGAATCGGATTCCGGGAGCGTCTCCTGTGCATGGAGAATTCCAGCGCCGGCGCCCTGGACCACGAATGCAACGAGAAGCCAGGGAATTGCCGTTCGGACTCCTTTGAAGAAAGTCATATACCGTCGGTCCTTTCGTCGATCACAGCGCGTCCATCGTTCGACGCTTGCGTGATGCAATCATAGCGATTTTTGCTGATGGGAGCCCGAAAGCGGCGCCCGTAGAGCATAAGCGAATTCTATGCCGAACTTCACCGAGATACGCGTCGGACGCTAAATTTCAGCGATGGAGCTGATCTTGATTCGCCACGCCCACCCTCGTTCCGGTGACGGGTCTCATGAGCAGAGGGAAGAGAAGCTGGGAGCAGCGATGCATCACTCGCCCGCCGATCCGCGACTCAGCTCGATCGGGACCCGACAAGCTCAGGCAGTCGCTCGTTGGCTGGCCAATCGCCCCCCGGATCGATTGGTCTCGAGTCCTGCGCGTCGCGCGAGGGACACGGCGCAGGCGACAGCCGTGGCTTTGTCGATGGAGGTGGAGATCGACGATCGGCTGAGAGATGCAAACTCATCGCGCGAACGTTATGTCGCGCTCGAGGAGGATCGCGCACAGAATCCGGAGGCATATCGGCGTCGGCTGGACGCCTATCGTGACAGTACCCAACTGGCTGAGGCATCCATGCGAGTGAATGCGGCCCTTGATGAATGGACGACGAACCACCCCGGGCTGCGGGTTGCCGTTTTCTGTCATGGCTCCGTTGTGAACGTGTATGCGGCGCGCGTGCTCGGCCTGACGGAGCTTGCCTTTATTGATGTTGGGTATGCGAGTGCCCACAGATTCATGATTTCTCGCGATGCCATTCGAAGTGTGAAGAGCCTCAATGAAACTGCCTATTTACCATAGGCAATCACAGGTTTAGTAGACCACTCATGCCGGTGTGGGACGAGTTATTCCGGACCCGGGACAAAATTTCCGCCCATGATGGAGAGCTTCAGGTTAGAAGGGTAGAGCCCGAATTCTCACGGTCTGACCTTCGCGAGAAACCTGTGCTGGCTGCTGCCGTGGCCCCTCGTTGTCCAGGGAAGGGATCGAGTCGGGCAGGCCGTGATACTCGTCACCCGGGTATTTCCCCGATTTTCCGATCCAGAGAGAACCCCCTGATTCGTGTGCCGGGCCACGCGAAGGGCACTTCTGCGTTTGAGGCAAGGGTACGGTGGGGCGACAAGGACATCGATGCCGACCATCGAAACTCTCAAGCGCAGACTGGCCGAGACGCTCCGGGCGAAGAATTTTAAATCCGCGCTAGGCGCGCTTAAGATTCTTGCACGCAAGGAGCCGAAGATCGCCGCGTGGCCTCGTCGAGCGGCCCGACTCTTTCACGCTACTTCTGATTTCGAGTCTGAGATCGTGTCGCTTCGACGAGCACTCGAACTACAGGTCGATCAAGGGTCGGTGCTCGATGCAATCACGAGCTGCAAGGCGATCCTTGCTCTGTCCGCCGATGATCGTCCGGCACTCGAGACCCTCGAACTTCTTTATATGAATGAAGCCTCGACCGATCTCGGGTCAGCGCTCCGTGGGCCGGGTCATGATGCCCGCACTCCGCGACTCCAGCAGGAACGGTCGAACGACGCACCGCTCGAAGCGCTCTTGTTGACCGATGTCGTGCCGGGTGCGCGCTCTGTTCAACTCGGGGATGCAGAGCCCGGGAACGTGTCGGAGATTCCGATTGAATCAGTGATGTCGGCTGACGAGGGTGAAATTCCGGATCTCCGTCTCGATCAGTGGAGCCCAAGCAAGACGTCCGAAGATCTTCGAGCGGCTCAGGCGATGTCCCTGCCAACGCCCGCCGACGTGAAGGAAATTTTCACTGAAGGCGGGCGGGAGCGCGGTGCCTCATTGCGAAGCGAGTTGGCGAATACGCCCCTCTTTGGCGAACTTGAACCGGCGAGTCTGCATTCGTTGATCCGGCGCGTTCGGATCGTCACGCTCGACGCTGGCCAGGTTCTATTCCGTCAGGGAGACGCCGCCAACAGTCTGTATGTGATCGTCGATGGTGCGATTGTGCCGATTGCGGAAGGAGAGCCACGGAAGAAGCTTGCGGTTCTCGAACGCGGTGAGTTCTTTGGTGAGATCGGTCTCATGACCAAACAGCCTCGCGGTGCGACCATCGAGGCGCTGGTGGACACGAAGCTTCTCGCAATCGACCGTCGTGTGTTGTGGGACTTGATCGCGGACGAACCATCGGTCGCGAAGAGTCTTCTGCGATTCCTTCGCGCTCGACTCGTCGATCGCCAAATTCGGACCAATCTTTTGTTCGCGGCCTTTGCGCACGCGGAACGAAAAGCCGTCGTGCGACAATTCAGGATTCTCGAGGTTCAGGACGGCGTACGAGTCGTCGAGCAGGGCAAGGTCGCCGAGGGGCTCTTCGTGGTTCTCACCGGCTCGCTCATTCGGTTCGATTCTAAAGAGGATAAAGAGCTTGGCCAGTACAAGCTCGGAGATGTGTTTGGTGGGCTGTCGCTTCTCGAAGGTCAGGTCGCGACAGCCGATGTTCGCGCCACGGGAAAATGTTGGCTCGTCGTACTCGGGGAGGGGCGCTTCAGGAGAATTCTTGAAGCGAATCCACGGCTTGGCAGAATCATTCGACGGCTTGCGAAAGAATCGACGAGCGGAGAGGATCTTCTCGGAGACGCCGAACTTTAGAAGCCATCTCATAGACCCCACTCGGTCAGGGTGATTGAGCCGGCTTCTCGGAGTCTTCCGGCTTGGCCTCGACTTCATCCAGTTCGGGCTCTTCCTTTGGCTTAGGCAAATAGGGTTCAGCGAGACCGATCTTGACCGGCGTCCCTTTTTGCAAGTTTGTCGAGGCGTAAAGATTATTCATCACGCCGGTAAACACGAGTTCTAATTCGTTATGCGTCCGGATTGACAAGGCCTGAAGCGTCTCGCTCTGCAGCGCGCGAGCAATTCGCAGTCGCGTCACAGCCAGTGAGTAGAGCCCCTCTTGATTGAGTGGCCGGAAACTATGCGCGAAGGCCCGCCCTCGGCCCCGATATTTTGTCGCGGAGCTTGAGAGGCTCAGTACCGAGAGTCGGTAGATAAGTCCATCGTGGGCCACGAAAGTCATCTGATGGGCCAATCTACCAATTCCTGCTGAGGCGGTTCCCTCGATTCGAATTGCCGGAAGGTTCCCGAGCACGATCTGTCGACGTTCTCGGATGCGAACGCGAACGCCATCGACTTCTTTCTTGATGAACTCGTCGACGACCTTGTTGATTTCATCGGTCGTTTCTCCCTGGCCTTCGACGCTGAGTATGGCCTGGGCATCTCGTTCCGGAGAAATCGCCGCGACCGCCTCTTGGGAATTCATCGTGGTCCAATCCTTGGGGAAGCGAATTGAAAATCCAAGGTCCGGATGAATGAAACGGCCATCTTGAAAGAGGCCGCCGGCGGGATTGTCGCCGAGGACGAGTCCATCGATCTTGCTGTAGTAGGCGAGGGGTAGATGGTCGGCGACGCCACTCTGACGCTCCCAGGAAATACTCGCTGCGCGATCGCTCGCAAGCGCGGCACGCTTGGGACTCGTGGGATGTGTCGCCAGGAAATAGGGCAGCCGCGACCAGCCCACTTCGTAGCGTTCGGTCGCATCGAGCTTTCGGAGGAATCGCGCGATGCCGGCCGGATCGTAGCCAGCCCTTGCGGCCATGATCTGTCCGCCCCGATCGGCGTCGCTTTCCTGGTCGCGACTGTACGCGGCGATTGCGCCCGCTCGGAGGTAGCCGATCGAAAACGGATTCAAGCGTCGGGAATAGTCGATGCGCGCCGCCGAATGGCGTTCGGCGGCATGCGTAATTTCGTGGCCGAGTACGCCGGCCAATTCGTCTTCGGACTCGACGAGGGCAAGCAGCCCTCGAGAGACATAGATCTTGCCGCCCGGAAGCGCGAACGCATTAGGCACGCTCTGGTCAACGACCTGAAACTCATAGTCGAAGGGTCGCGCGGGTGCATGGCGGAGCAACCGAACGCCAATGTTTCGAACATACTCCAGAAGCTCGGCATCTTTGATGAGGCCGAGTTCGGCTTCGATCATCTGGCTCTGGTCGTCTCCGACGCGCTGGTCATCGTAAACGGTCTCGAGAATGACCCGACGCTGCTTGGGTTTGTCTTCGGCTTCGTCGTCGTTTTCGGCCTGATCGCTGGGCTCGCCGTTTTCAGCTTGGCTCGTGGGTTCCTGGGCTTCGTCTCTCAACGTGGAATCATCCGATTCATTCTCACCCGCATCTGCTGCGGGCGTGGACGCTTCGCTCGAATCCTCTTCAACCTCGCTGGATCCGACCTTGGAGGGGGCGGCCGTTTCGACCTGATCGACTCCGTCGGCCCGGGGAAGCGTCCTCTGCGGCGAATCCGCAGCGCAGGCCCCGAGAAGGAGGACGAGCAAGGCTGTTTTTGAAAGTTTTTCGATCACGGTTTGCGCTCTTCCTTGGGCGGATCGATTGTCGAGTCTATCATCCGCCACGGTGCATGGCCGCAGTCGGGGAAAGCGAGAGCGCCCTGGCAGAGACATTCGGTTGGTGAATGGAAGGATCGATCGATCGCAGATGAGTGAATGGACACTTCAAAAGAATGCACGGTTTCCGGGCGTTCCCGGGCCAGTCGTCGTTTGTGTCATGGATGGCGTTGGTCGTGGTCGGCAGGACGAATCAGATGCGGTTTGGCTCGCGCGAACACCCACGCTCGATCGCCTCGCACTGTCCGCTCCCTCTCGTGAGTTGATTGCCCATGGCCGGGCCGTCGGGATGCCGAGCGATGACGATATGGGCAACAGCGAAGTCGGGCATAACGCAATTGGTGCCGGTCGCATCTTCGACCAGGGCGCAAAACTGGTCGCCCACGCGATCGCGGATGGGTCGCTTTTTGAGGGGAAGCAAGCGGGAACCTGGCAGGCGATGACCGAGCATGTTCGCTCTCGCCATTCGACGCTTCATTTTCTAGGGCTGCTGTCTGACGGAAATGTTCATAGCCACATCGATCATCTATTCGCGATGCTTCGGCGCTGTGATCAAGAATCGATCGAGCGTGTCCGGATCCATTGTCTGCTCGATGGCCGAGATGTTTCGGAGACCAGCGCGCTCGACTATGTCGACGCTCTCGAAGAGCTTCTCGAGACGATTTCGAGTCGACCGAATCGGGATTACCGGATCGCGTCGGGTGGCGGTCGCATGACGACCACGATGGATCGCTACGAAGCGGATTGGTCGATCGTCGAGCGGGGCTGGCGCACACATGTCCGTGGCGAAGCGCGGAACTTCACGTCGTGTCGGCTTGCCATTGAGACTTTTCGCGAGGAATCCCCGGGAATCGGAGATCAGGTACTGCCCGAATTCGTCATCGTGAGTGGTGATACCGAGCCGGTGGGCCGAATCCTTGATGGCGATGCGGTCGTCTTCTTCAACTTTCGCGGGGATCGCGCAATCGAGATGAGTGTCGCCTTCGAGGAAGAGGTGTTCTCGAAATTCGATCGCGGTGCTTGTCCCGACGTGTTCTATGCGGGGATGATGGAATACGACGGAGACCTTCGGCTGCCTTCGAACTATCTGGTGACGCCACCGGCAATCGATCGAACGTTAGGTGAGTACCTGGCACGAGCGGGGCTTCGGCAGCTTGCGATCAGTGAGACCCAGAAATTCGGTCATGTCACCTATTTTTGGAATGGCAATCGAAGCGGTGCGTTCGATGAAGATGTCGAAAATTATGTTGAGATTCCCTCGGACACGAGGCCGTTTGAAGAACGTCCCTGGATGAAGGCTGCGGAGATTACGGATCGGCTGATCGATGAGTTGCAAGGCGGCCAATATCGACATGCTCGGGTCAACTACGCGAATGGCGATATGGTTGGACATACCGGGCATCACGGTGCTGCGATTCAAGCGGTTGAAGCCGTCGACTTGCAAATTGCGCGTCTGCTCCCGATCATCCAAGGGCTCGGCGGTGCGCTCATCGTCACAGCCGATCATGGCAACGCGGATTGCATGGTTGAGATCGACAAGAAAACCGATGCACCGATCGTGGATGCGCGTGGGCGGATCAAGCCGAAGACGAGTCATACGCTGAACCCGGTGCCCCTGCATATCTATGCGCCGGGTGTCGACTTCAAGCTGCACGAGCGAAACCGAAAGGTCGGGCTTGCGAATCTGGCGAGTACGATTCTTCAACTCATGGGACTCGAATCGCCAGAGGATTACGAAGACGGATTGATCGACGTTTCCTAGATTCAGTCTCCGGCCTGGAGCGAATCTCCGGGTGATGGGTTGCGCGTCGGTACTCGAACGAGCCTGCGATTTTTCGATCAATCGGATCAGCTGGCGTTCTTCCTCCCCGTCGAGAACGCCCTTGAGATGCCCGACGAAGCCTCTCATTCCATTGCGGTATTCGACCAGCGCTTCAAAGGCAATCGGCGTGGCTTCGAGGATGACTGAGCGGCGATCTTCGAGATTAGGGAGGCGTTTCACGAGACTTCGCGCTTCGAGCTTCGAGCCGATCGACGATTGCCGCCATTGTGCTTCGCGGGAGACCGAGATCTGCGACGAGAGTCTGGACGCTGGTGGAGCCGGAGGCCGTGAGTAATGCGATGAGATCCTGCTCGCGGCCCCTGGCTGGGCTGTCTGGACACGGCGTGCGCAATGGTTGAGTCGGGGCGGGGGAGGGGCTGGCTTCGGCGAGAAGGGTCGGAGCGGAGCGACACAATGTTGTGAAAAAGAGACCGCGTGAGAGATTGGGAGGCGACTTGGCTGGGGGCTGCGACACGCATTGGTTTCTACATCCGGGATGTCTCGGCTGTCATCAATTTCGTGGTGTTGATGGACGGGCACTTTATCTGCGTGCGAAGGATGGCGAACGAATGGGCGGACACGCGCTACGACTAGAGCGCTACGCGGCCATCGTCTGGAAACGATTCATATTCGATCGATTTGAGGCCGCGCAGGAAGTTGGGGAGTCTTCGATTGGGTTCGATTCAGACGTGGCCTAGGGTCTGTATGATCTGATCGTCGCTGAGAAACCGCAGCGCGAAGCCGAATCGTGGATCCATCTGGACTCGGACGGAGGTTTTGAGTGATGTCATTCTACGTGCGCGGCAAAACGTCGCGCCGAATAAATTATGGAAGATCCTGATGTCAAATTTGCGACCACAGCCCCTCGCCGGCGTACGAGTGATCGAAAGCTCGATGTTAGGCCCGGCCGGCATTACGACACATCTGGCCGACCTTGGAGCCGAGGTCATCAAGGTTGAACCGCCGGCCGGTGACTATATTCGCCAGATGACCTGGCCGATCGTCGAAGGCGTTTCGCTGATGCATCTGCATCTGAATCGAGGGAAAAAAAGTCTGGTTCTCGATCTCAAGAATGCCGGGGCCGTCGGCGTCTACAAAGAATTGGTCAAGACGGCGGATTGTGTCGTGGAGGCGATGCGTCCAGGTTCGCTTGCCAAGCGTGGGCTTGGCTATGACGATTTGAAGTCGCTCAATCGGAAGATCGTCTTCTGCAATCTTTCGGGATACGGCATGACCGGTCCGTATCAGAAGCTTCCGGCGCACGGGATCGCGTTCGATACATGGGCCGGTGTGGTCAATCCCGCATACGATGACGAGGGCTTCTGTTATATCCCGGAGCATGCGTCGATCGGAATTCATGCGGGCCCCATCTTTGGTGCTTTTGGAATTTTGGCCGCGATCATTCGCGCACGCGAAACGGGGGAGGGATCTTTTCTCGAGCTTGGCCAAGGCGATGCCGCCGCGTATATGGACTGGTATCGTTCTGAATCCCATCTTGCCTATCGCCGGCCCGAAGATGTCGTGACTGGAAACGCGGCGGACGATTTCGAGCGCCGTGCCGTTGGTACCAAGGGCATGAAGGAAGGTGTTCGCTATCAGATGTACGACGCAAAGGATGGCGCGGTCTTGATCATGTGTTCGGAACGAGTGTTCTGGAAGAACTTTTGTGAAGCCGTCGATCGGTTGGACCTCTTTGAGAGATGGCCGGGTTCGAAATTTGCTGACCATGCGCGGAATAACCGTGAGCTCCAGGCCATTCTCCGAGAGATTTTCAAGACGAAGACCTGCAATCAATGGCTGGATCTCGGGAACGAAAAAAACTTTCCAATGGCGCCCGTCAATACGCCGGAGAACATTATCGACGATCCGCAGTTCAAGGCTCGGTTTCCGCTCTATCCCCATGCGGAACATGGCGCGGATATGCTGCCCTTTCCGGTTCGCTTTCGAGACGAAGCGCTGGTCCCACCATCGAAGGCGCCCGAGGTCGGGGAACAGAGTACGCAGGTCCTGCGAGACCTTCTTGGCTATGACGACGCTCGTATAGAAGGGCTGAAGGAAGAAGGCGTCTTTGGCTGAGGCGCTTGTGCAGGTCTTGTCGGAGCTCGTCGAGCTCCATCACGAAATCGATCGCGCGGTCGAGACCCTCGAAACGAAACACGTCTCACGTCTTCAGTGTCGACGGGGTTGTTCGGCATGTTGTCTGGACGACCTCTCCGCGACACGCCTTGAAGCGGAACATATTCGGCGCAACCATTCCGTCTTGCTCGAGTCCTCGGCGCCTCACGCGACAGGTGCCTGTGCGTTTCTCGACGCGGAGGGCGCTTGCCGAATCTACGAAAGTCGACCGGTGATCTGTCGATCCCAGGGCTTGCCGCTGCGGATTCTTTTCGAGAATGAACTGCAGGAGATCGAGGAGCAGCGGGATATTTGTTCGCTGAATGAAGCGGGCGGGCCGCCTGTGGAGTCGCTGGAGGAGGAGGATTGTTGGCTCGTTGGGCCCCACGAGCTGCGGGTTCAGCGCTTGGACGACCAGGCCTTCGGTGAGGATGCGCTTCTCGGGTCCGCGGGCGGCGAGGTCGATGACGGGAGCGGTCGAATCCCGCTACGAGCGTTGTTTGTGCGAGATTGCGGCCGATCGGAAGAACAGTGAGATTGACGGCGGTGAGATCGGCCTAACGGATCGGGCTTGGCTTCAACAGCATCTCGTGGATCTGTTCAGAAGTGAGTCCAGCGGCCTCATCGGCATTTCTTTCCGGCCTCAATATGATCTCTTCGATCGTCGGCTCGAGGATTCGATATCGGAGGGACCCTTCGAGGACGTGGATGCGACCCCAGACCCCGCGTTTGGTTGTATGACTGCGCAGTAGTTCGACCGGGACCGGTTTTGTTCGTGAACTCCTTCGCTCGCTGGTAGGTGACCATGTTGAGTGGCAACTCCTTCACGAGCTGGGGCGCGTTGCCCAATAGGTCCAGGCGATGAAGAGGAATTGAATAGGAAGTCGGAAATAGAGCGAACCGGGCGACACATCTGCGAAGAGGTCGGAATTGAGCGCCATGTGAAGGTTCGCCGGGAAGACCGCGATGAGCAGAGCGATCAGGCCCCAGCCCGAAAGGCTTCTCGCTCTGGGCACCAGGACTCCGATTCCGCCGAGGATTTCAAAAACGCCACTCAGCACGACGAGCGCATCATGGGCTGGGAGATAGGGCGGCATGATGGCGACGTAGAATTCCGGATTGACGAAATGGTTGACGCCAGCGGCCACGAATACGAAAGCCAATGCAATCAGCGCGAATCGTTTCGGTATTGAGTCGGGAAAATCGAACATTGGATAAATGATTCCTTCTCGGGTTTCATGCCGGGATCTGCGGCGACATCCCGTTCGGGGCCGCCGTCATGCCGTCATGGTTTTGGGGCAAACCAGAATTCGATCTCTGCCGTCTCGGTTTCGAATCGAGCAGAATGTTTCTGGCCAGCGAAGACATGGTACCAATCGCCGGTCCCGAATCGCGATTCGACACCATCAAGGGTGAGGTAGAGCTCGCCCTTCGTAATCACACCGTGGTTGTCGGTGTCGTGCTGATGACTCGCGATCGAAGTTCCGGGCGGGTACGAGGCGAAGAGAATCTCGCATCTATCCGCGGCGAGCCGCATGGCCTCGAACGGACCTTCGAATTTTGGGAGACTGCGAATTCGTTCGGGGAACGTCTTCGACTTCATCAGCACTCCAGTCGTGGGATCGAGCGGGGTTTGTGTGGCGAAGTGGTCAGTCTATCAGAGGGAAAGGCGGGCTTGTGGTTTCCCGAGGTCGCCGCGAATCGATGCTCACATGAACTCGTTGTCTACTTTCCATTGGTTGACCTGTGCCCAAAGCTTTGCGGCCTGATAGATCGTGTCCATATAAGGATCTTTGATCGCGTAGTAGGCGTTCGGATCCTCACCGAATCGAGAAGCGAGTTCCTTCTTGACTGAGCAGTACGCCTCGCTGGCGACCGGGTCGGCACGCAGGTAGTCCCGAAAGAGCAAAGGATAGGCCTGGTTGATCCTTCCCTCCTGACGGATATGAATATGTGCGTGTCGGATTCCCGTCGGCTCGCGTACAAATTTCTTTTGGAGTTCAGGTGATTCGGGATCGAGGCCTGTTAGCAGGTCGTGCCTATTCTCTGGGTTCAGTCGATACCCCGCTGAGGTCAAGGCGGGTGTTGCCGACTCGCTATCGAGTTCGGCCACGGTCAATTGGATGTCGATCACGTCCTTGGCGGCCAATCCTGGGATGGCCGTTGAGCCGATATGATCGATGCGGATGACCCGCTTCCCTACGACGCCGCGGATCTCGGCAGCGAGAAGCTCGAACTCTTCTTTCCACAGAGACCGGTACTCTGCAATCGAAATTAATCTCATTGAACCTCTACCAAACCGACCTCGGCGCACGGAATGTCCGGATCGTGTTAGGCCGGGAATGTCTCCCCAGACCATTCCTCACTGAGAGACCAAAGCCGTTCGGCCGCCTTTTCATCCAGCGCCCAAGGCAGGACACCCTTGCCGGAGTTTTCGTCCTCGGTTTTCTCCGCAATTCCGCAGTCTTCGCAATACACGCCGCCTTGGTCATCGAGTTCCGGGGCGGTGGCCGCCCAGACGGTTGTCGCGGCGCCTTGTGGGATCTGCTTGAACTTCATCGGGTTGTCGGGGCTGCGTCGCGCCATGAGATCCTTGATGTCGTCCTGGTTCATGTGGCGGCTGAGCTCCGTCTGGATTGCACCGGGGTGAACGGCGTAGGCGCGGATGCCTCGGTCCTTGAAGCGTCTGTCGAGGGCGAGACTGAATAGGACGTTGGCCGTCTTGGCCTGGCCATACGCTGTCCATTTGTCATAAGACTCCTTTTCGAAGAAGGGGTCTTCGAATCGGAACGGGGAGAGGCGATGACCGGCACTCGACAGATTGACGATCCGGGCTGGATTCCCTGAGAGGAGTTGGGGGATGAGTCGGGCGGTCAACACGAAATGACCGAGATGGTTTGTGCCGAGCTGAGTGTCGAGGCCCTGGGCGGTTCGGCCTAACGGGCAAGCCATGACGCCCGCGTTGTTCACGAGCCGGTCGATGCGCGGAAAGCGTTTCGCGATGTCGTCGCCGCCTCGGCGCACGGAATCGAGATCAAAGAGGTCAAGGATGGCGATCTCGATGTCGGCTCCGGGCACGCTCTTCCGGATCTCCTCGGCGGCGGCCTGGCCTTTGGCTTCATCGCGAACGACGCTGACCATGCGCGCGCCGCAAGCGGCCAGGACGCGGATCGTTTCGATCCCGAGGCCGGCGGAGCCGCCCGTCACTACGATGGTCTTTCCGGAGAGGTCGATATTGCGCGCTGCTTCTTCCGCGCTGGTTTCTTCGCCGAATGGGGTGGTCATGGATTGGCTCTCCGTTGGGTGCGGGTTGAGGGGGGCGGGGTTGGGGATTGATCAGGATAGGGTCGTTGTTCGCGAAATGCCGAGGCTTCGATTTTCGAGGTCTCTCACCCTATCAGAAATGGACTGAGTCCTTACCACGAGGCGTGATTCTCCCGGAAAACACCAATCTCAAGTAATCATGGCCAAGGGTGGATTGTCCCACTCGCGTCTGGGGTGGTCGACGTGGATAGGCACTGAGATCTTTCAAGAAGCGTGCTGCGATGAATACCGGTATCGACATTCTGTTTCAAGAACCCACCTGTACGACACGGCGATTGCGCCGATCCGTCGTCATCGATCCGTCGTCATCGAATCGTCGACGGAAAACTTCTCGATTCGCTTTGTCGCAGACCTCTTTTTAATCGAACTGGACCCGGAAGTCCTGATGTACTTCAGTGTAAAATCTACGTTTATGCAAGAGGCCGGGACCGTCAAGGAGATTGTCGAAGCCGAGGAGAACTCCGAAGAGGGACCGGTATTCGTCATCCAGCCGATTGGCGACGCGGTCTTCGCCGATCTCGTAGCACGAGTCGGCAGGGAAGAGAATCTGTCTGTTCATGACCGGAGCTCGACTGGCTTTGCCGTTGTCGCATCTGAGGACTATCAGATGGGACAAACCGTTGAAGTGTCCATCGTTCATTGAGAGGATCAATGACATGTCATGTCTTGTCATCGCATCGGCGCGGCTTGGTCGTCTACGGGAGGGCGCCCCCCGAACCACTTATTGATCGCTTGCGTCGATTCGATCCTCAGCGCCCGACTCCCATAATCTATCCCAAATGCAACCGACCAAGTCCGTCGCACCGGCTATGCTGTCCTCTGAACAGCCGGGTTCGGGTCTGTGCGTCTGACTAGGCCACGGTCCGGCGATGACAGAGTTGGAGACGGTTCCATGGCGACGAATTCCTCAATGCGTTTCGGTGTGATGTTCGGCTACTGGCAGGCCGCTCCACCGGAAAACTTTATCGAGACCGCCCAAGAGGCCGAAAGGCTGGGATTTCATTCGGCCTGGTCGGCGGAGGCCTGGGGTTCCGACGCGTTCACGCCCTTGGCATGGATTGGCGCGCATACCACTCGTTTGAAACTCGGAACGTCGATCGTTCAGTTGTCCGCACGCACGCCGACTTCGACTGCGATGCATGCGCTGACCCTTGACCACCTAACAAAGGGACGGATGCTCTTGGGATTGGGTGTATCCGGTCCGCAGGTGGTCGAGGACTGGTATGGCCAACCATTTAGTAAGCCGCTGTCGAGGACGCGGGAATACGTCGACATCATTCGTCAGGTGATGCGTAGGGAACGTCCGGTGAAGAATGAGGGTCCCCATTACCCGCTTCCCTATTACGGCGAAGGCGCCTGGGGCATGGGCAAGCCGCTCAAGGCGATCACGCATCCGCTTCGAAGTGATTTGCCAATCTACCTCGGCGCAGAAGGTCCGAAGAACGTCGCCCTGGCCGCGGAAATTTGCGATGGCTGGATTCCGCTTTGGTACTCGCCGTATCGCGAAGACGTGTACGCGGATTCGTTGACGAACGCTCCGGATCATTTCGACATTGTTCAAGGCGTGACGGTTGCCGTGACCGATGATCTCGAGAGTGCTTACGATGCCTTGCGTCCGATGTTGGGC
The DNA here is from genome assembly GCA_012959805.1 of Myxococcales bacterium. Classification (GTDB taxonomy): domain Bacteria; phylum Myxococcota_A; class UBA9160; order UBA9160; family UBA4427; genus UBA4427. The sequence continues at coordinate 108,941 of DUCN01000062.1, forward strand.
TTCTATGTCGGAGGAATGGGCTCCAAGGATCGGAATTTTCACAAGGAGTTGATGGCACGAATGGGATTTCCCGAACAGGCCCAGACGATTCAAGACGAGTTTCTGGCCGGACGTCGTGCTGAGGCGATCGCCGCAGTGCCCGATGAGTTCATCGATGAGATTGCGCTGATCGGTTCGAAGGAGCGAATCAAGGATCGCTTGCAGGCGTGGAAGGATAGCCGCGTGACGACCATGCTTGTTCACGCGGCGGATCCAACGAAGCTTCAGGAGATCGCCGAAATCGTGATGGATTGAGAGCCCGTCGATACTGGACGAACAGGTGCGTTTCAAAAATCGGAATTGGGAGAACAATGGATAGGGTGGTCCGGAGTTGATCCATAGTGTCGGGATTGCTCTTCGTCTATGGGGTTGCTGTGCGGATAACGGCAGAGTGGGGCCGACTTTGTTGGTGGCAAGCCGACTTCTTAGAGTGAGAGCCGATTTTAAGTTTCGCGAGGGACGGATCCAGCGATCAAAGGGATTCTGATTATCGCCAATGTCATATTGCTATCGATCATTGGCCTGACGGGCAGCCAGTGGCCACGGCACTCTTCGTTTTCTTGTCGTTGGGCCGATTTCCATTCTGAGCATCTGGAGTACTTCGAGCGGAAGGATCTCCGCTCGATCAATCTTCGTGACGACTGCGGTCATTGCGGTTTCAGAAATCGCACTGGGCGGCGTTTCCTGGCCGGCTTCGTGGTTCGGAGCCGTGCTCGTCGGTCCGATCATTCTCCTCGGCGTTTTAGACATGCTGCAGACGAAGCGTGCTGTACTCCGGAACTTCCCAGTGATCGGGTATTTTCGATATCTGCTCGAGATGCTCAGGCCGGAGATTCAACAATATTTCGTCGAGTCCGACATCGGTGGACGACCCTTCAATCGAGAAGGTCGTTCGGTGGTCTATCAGCGAGCGATAAGGTGCACTGTCTACGCTTCCATTTGGCACCCAGCGTGAGATCTACCAGACCGGTTAAGAGTGGATCAATCATTCCATGGTCCCGGTGTGCGCTGATGCGGCGAGTCCTCGCGTGATAATCGGGGCGGTGCGCTGCGATAAACCCTACACGCTTCGATTCTCAACATCTCCGCCATGAGTTTCGGATCGCTGTCTACAAGCGCAATCAAGGTTCTCAATATTGGCGCACAAGAGGGTAACTTTACGCATAACACGGACGAGTTTCGTCAGTCCGCATCATCTGCAGGGCGCGCTGCGCGCTTCGTTTGCACGGCCTGGCGTTCGTCCTCAGCTTTTGCGTTTGGACATGTGGAGCATCCCGAGAGCGGCACTCCCCGATTAACTAGGGAGGGGAGTCTTCTCCTCGAACGAGATGGCGCCTAAGAGCAGAGAACTCACGCATGACGCAGGTGTCGCTGTAGGTGTCGCTGTAAGGGGCGCTGGAAGCTGAAGCTCTTGAGGGTCTACAGCGTGGGGTCGAGCAGGACTTCGGTTCGATCGTGTTCGATCACACCCCAGTCGCCCAATTCGTCGGCGCCGAGTTCCTGATCCACCATGCGAACCTCACCATTTCGGAAGTCCAGGCGAGTCCAGCTCCCACCGTGATCGGATTCGAACTCGATGAAACTTCCGGATTCGATGAAACGAGCAATTGGCTGGAAGAAACGAGCGATTGCGCGGGCCGGCAATTCGTCCATCATGCCCTCGCGACCAATCGATGTGATGCCACCCTCCGGGTGCTCTCGGATGATGATGTGTTGACCCAGTCCGATGACGCAGCGGATCGCCGTGCCAAGCTTCGTCGCGGAGATGAGTTCGCGATACGCCGAGGGCTTCTCATGAATGCCGCGCGCGAGAAAGGCCTCTTCCGTTGGAAAGGCTGCCTTCAGGGCGGCGACGGCGGCGTGCTCGCCGCCCGCGCTCATTCGAAAATTCGCTTTTTCAATCCAGACCGCACTTCCCATGAATTCACTCCAGTAGGGTGTCCCCAGCTCATCCCCTGGGGCTCCAGGCGAACTCCAAGGCAGACCAATAGGCTTTTAGTCGGATTGCAGGCACCCCGTCTTGAGTCCATCGAATGCAAATCCCCGAGAATGGTCGATCAAGTCGTCCACGACCTCTAACGTTGGGATCCATTCGCAATGAATTGCGTAGTTCTAGCCTGCTGGGTAGACGCGGATTTGTGGCGTACTCGGAGACTGGTGATGTTCATGGCAGAAGCACAGGGCGAACACGATGAGCGCCCACTCGCTGGGCTCCGTGTACTGGATCTCGCGGATGAGAAGGGCGAATTGGCCGGTCGGCTCTTGGCGGATCTCGGTGCTGAGGTCATTCGCGTCGAGCCGCCATCTGGAGCGCGCTCGCGTGGGATGCCACCGTTCAAGGATGGACGGAGTCTCTACTTTGCAGCGAGAAATTCTAATAAGCTTGGATTGGTTCTGGATCTCGATGACGCTTCCGGTCAGGAACGATTGCTGGCCTTGCTCGCAAAAGCGGACGTCTTTATCGAAACGGAAGCGCCAGGTCGACTCGCTCTGATCGGTCTAGGTCCGCGGGCACTCAGTGAGCGATTTCCACATCTCATCGTTCTTTCGATTTCAGATTTCGGTCAGACAGGACCTTACCGCGATTGGGTGGCCACAGACGCGACGATGAGTGCGATCGGCGGGATGCAATGCAAGGCGGGCGTCGCCGACCGCGAACCGCTCTTTCCGCCCAGTGCCATGGCCTATGACATCGCAGGCATCATGGGTGCCTGGGCAGCGCTCGTCGCGATCTATCAACGAGAAAACACCGGCTTTGGGCAGACGCTTGATTTGTCGGTTCTCGAAGCCGTCGCTGAACAGACGGATTGGGCCTACTCGAATGGCTCGATGATCGAAGCCAAGGGGCAGAATAGTCAGATGGTCCGTAGTGGATCGGGTCCCATCTATCCGATCATCGCGTGCAGAGAGGGCTTCGTTCGACTGGTCATCATGTCTGCGCGGCAGTGGCACGCAATGCGCGAATGGCTAGGTGATCCCGACTACTTACAAGACCCGAGTTACGACAGCTTTCTGGGTCGCATCCAGATTGCCGAAGCCCTTTCGGTTGCGGTGGGAGATCTCTTCTCTTCCCTCGGTCATGTCGAGGTTGCCGTCGAGGCCCAACGTCGCGGAATTGTCTGCACACCCGTGCTGACCCCGAACGAAATTCTCGAGAATGAGCACTATCAATCGAGAAAGACATTTGTCTCGGGGGAATTCGCACCGGATAAAGAGGCGCCATTCGCCTCCGGCTTTTTCGAGCTCGATCGCGAACGCATGGGCTACCGGAATCGCGCTCCCGAAATCGACGAACACGCAAAGGAGATTTCGAATGATTTCTGGCCGCTGAACCGGCCGACGCCTGCGGGTTCTCGGCCCGCCGCAGGGCGACCCTTCGAGGGGTTGCGAGTCCTCGACTTTGGAATCGGCGGAGTGGGCGTCGAGGCGGCGAGGCTATTTGCGGAATTTGGTGCAGACGTCATCAAGGTCGAGAGCCGGAGCTATCCGGATTTCATTCGAGTCGTGATGTCGACGGAGATGAGTGCGTCTTTCGCCTCGTCGAATCGGATGAAGCGTGGTCTGGGGATCAACGTGAAGACGTCCAAGGGACGCGATCTGATACGCGAACTTGTTAGGCACGCCGACCTTGTGACCGAGAATGGCTCCACAGGCATGATGGAGTCGATGGGTCTGGGGTATGCGGAACTGAAGAAGCTGAATTCAAGAGTCGTAATGGCGAGCAGTCAGCTCCTGGGTGATCACGGCGTATGGGCTGATTGGATCGGATACGGGCCGAGTACTCAGCCAATCGGGGGTTTGGTCCATCTATGGGATTATGCGCGCGCGAGCCGCGCTGTGGGAGACGGCGCTGGAGAAGCTGCCGCCCTCGATGCCCCGGCCGGTTCTTCCTCGATCTTTCCAGATCATCTCGCGGGACGGGTGCTTGCGATCGTCGCGTTGGCCGGGCTGATTCGACGCGGTCGATCTGGAGTGGGGGGGCATGCCTCGGTGGCCCAGGCTGAAGTCGTCGTGAATATTTTGTCCGATCAATTTCTGAAAGAAGCTGTCGATTCAGGAAACGTTCGACCGCGTGGGAATCGCAGTGATCGGGGCGCGCCATGGGGCTCCTATCCATGCTCGGGTCATGACGAATGGGTCGCGATCACAATTCGCGATGACCGGGATTGGCGACGTCTTGTGGTTGCGATGGGAGAGCCGGCCTGGGCAGCGAGCGAGTCCTATGCTTTGCCGGAAGGTCGTGCGACCGCGCACGATGAGATTGATGATCGACTTTGCGAATGGACAATCTTGCAATCGGCGCAGGCGGTCACGGCAACCCTTCAGATGTTTGGGGTGCCAGCGGCGCCCATGTACGCGGCACGGGAACAGCTTCATGATCCGCACTTTCAATCGCGCGGCTACGGCCATTGGTCGGAGCAACAAGGGCTCGGCTGGATGGCCTTCGAGGGGCCCGCGTTTTGTGCGAGTGGATCGGCCCGAGCTCCCCTCACGCAAGCTCCCCGCCTGGGCGAGCATACCCGCATCATAGCGGCAGATATCCTCGGACTTTCTGAAGAGGAAGTTGAAGGCTTGATCTCGGACGGTGTTCTCGAGATTGCGCCACCGCCTCCCGAATGACGTCACCTAACGCCTTATGACGGCTGCCTGGGTCGCTAGAATCTGAGTCGGTCGACTAGGCTATAAGCCCGCTCTGCGTTCCGACCATTGCGTCGATGGCCGCAGAACCTTCGCTCTCGAGCGATGCGCGTCAGACTTTCGTCAGCGGAGTCTCATCAGAAGAACTGCCATCGATTTCGTGTCGCCGAAGGAATGCGCATGCTGCTAACCCGAATGGTAGTCATCGGGAGGATGGTATGGGTCAGAATCGCGAATCCAAAGTAGCGCTGGCCGGCTGGGCGCACGATCTGAGCAAGCCACTTCAGGTCATTGGGCACTATGCGCGGAGGCTGGTCGACGACGATAATCTGAGCGGCGAGGTGTTGATGTTGGCGCGCGAGATCGAAGAACTCTCCGAGGGGGCACTTCGCGTCGTCGATCGTTTGATGGAATGCGGACGATCCGATACGCCCCACGATCTTCCTTCGCAGGGACTCCGCGAAGTGGTGACGCGAGCCGAGGTCGTCGTTCGGGGTCTTCATCCGGATCATGTGCTGAGAGTGTACGAGCCGATTCCGCTTGTTCGAATGGAGGGCTCGAACAGGCTCTTCTCGATCCTGGTGAACCTGGTCGATAACGCCATGATTGCATGCGAGGCGTGGCAGCCGATTCAACTCTACGCGCGAGTCGCGGGGGCCTGCCTGGTCGTAGATGTCGTCGACGCTGGGGGGGGCATGTCGGATCAGGTCCGTGAGTGCGCATTTCGTCCGTATTTCTCCACTCGGAACGCGCAACGTCCGACCGGACTTGGATTGGCAGAATGTCATCGCTTGATCGAGGAGTGCGGCGGCGAGCTCAGCCTCGAATCCGTGGAAGGGCAGGGGACTCGCGCTTCCGTTCGGCTGCCTCTCTGGGGTGACGCGTGGATTCCAGGCGCCTCATGGAGTATCGCCTAGATCGTCTTAAGTGTTATGCTTGATCAGGCGCTCGACACGATGAGTTTCTATGAGAGGAATTTGGACGAATGGCCACATTTATGGCTCCCTATCATGCGCAGTTCTACGCCGTAATGCGCATTGTGTTTGGCTTCACCTTTCTGTGGCACGGATCTCAGAAATTGCTTGGCTTTCCCGCTGGCGGTCCCGGGGGCATTCCCGATTTTGTCCTCTATGTCGCGGGACCGATCGAATTGATCGGTGGTCTGCTCGTCATGATCGGATTGATGACGCGCTGGTCCGCTTTTCTATGTAGCGGGTTGATGGCTGCCGCCTATTGGATGGCTCATGGCGCGAAGGCGTTGCTGCCCATTGAGAATGGCGGTGAGCTTTCTGTGCTCTATTGCTTTGTTTTCCTGTTTATTGCTGCACAGGGGGCGGGAATCTGGAGCGTCGATGGCGCTCGATCGGCAGAGAAAACGTGAAGGCAGATCTGAGGCTGGTTTCGGCGGATCATTCTTCTTCCGCTCCAATCGATTCTCGATTGGCGAGGCTTCTGCGCGCCCTGTCGTCTCTCGCGTCGGTCACGGAGGTGCCCGATCGTCTCGGGCAGAAGTCTGCATCTTCCCCTTCCCCTCCGTCCTCGCCCGGCCTCGTCGTTGAATTTGACGAGGCATACACGGTTTTCGTGGACGGGCTGGAGGAACTTCCGAGCGAATCTCAAATGATTGCGCTGCAGGCAGTCGATACGAAGTTGTCCGCGATGGTCCGGGCGGAGGACGCCGCCCTGTGGACTGTGCAAGCGCGAATCGAGGACCCGTGCTGGATCGAAGTGCGTGTTCTGGTGGTGGACGCGATGAATGCGTTTTCCTTGCGCGTCGACATGGCGGATGCGCCGCGCGCGAATGATGTGCCATGAGGATGGGACGGGGGTGATTCGATGACTCCAGGATTTGATCCGACCGAGATCGTCGCTTGTGCGATTCGGCCAACTGGCAGTTGGAGCCATCTGGGTTCTCTGATTGGTTTCGTCGTGGCTGCTTGGTTTTTTTTGCCACGACGCTCTCAGCGCCGCGCGCGGGACGGGGCCTTCAATCAGGCCGGAGGGCCCTCGTGACTTTCAATGCGTCGTCCAGAGCGGCCACGTCATGGGTACGCAGAAACGCTGCACCCTCGACGGCGGCATGAAGTTCTGCCGCGAGCGTGGCCGCGCTGATGCGGTCAACCTCCCGGCCAGTGATGGCGCGCAGAAACGACTTCCTCGACACCGAAATGAACACCGGTCGACCGAATCGTGCTTTCAGCTCTGGGATTCGCTGAAGGACGGCGATCGAGGCTTCGGGATTTCGGCCGAGGAAGAATCCCATTCCCGGATCGACGATGAGTCGGTCCTCTGCAACGCCAGAACGGACGAGTTCTGTTAGTCGGCGGTCGAAAAACTGATCGATCGAGGTGAGGACATCCGCCGTGGTAGCTTCCGTCCGCTCTGCTCGTTCGCTTTCGAGCAGCGAATGCACGACGACGAGATGGGCCTTGCTATCGGCGAGTCGTGAGTGGAGAGCCGGATCTGGAAATCCTCGAATGTCATTTAACATCGCAACGTTTGATTCCATCGCAAACTCGAGGACGGCGGAGTCTGTCGCGTCGATGGAGATGGGCCGTTCGCAGCCTTTGACGTCACCCAGAACCTGCGCGAGTCGCTTGATTTGCTCTGCCGCGGGTACGTGCTGGGCATCGGGGTTACTCGAAGCGGGTCCAAGTTCGAGGTAATCCGCCCCATCGAGTGCCAGCTGGCGCGCATGCGCGATGGCGTCTTCGGGGCGTAGGAACTGGCCACCGTCCGAGAACGAATCCAGGGTGATGTTGACGATTCCAACGATTTGCGGCGGGCTCTTCACGGCCTTTTTTTAGCACGGCGCGGACGTGGCGGAAATTCATGCCCTGATTGGTTGGGTTGAATCGTTCGCCATACAAACGTTTCTGATCTTGTGAATTCAACCAATCCGCGCCGTTGTCGCAAGATGACTGCTCATCAGACTGCAAGCTGTCGTGCGGTCTGGATGAACGTTGGCGAGTCTTGATGGCGCGATTCAACTTTTACAACGCTTTTACGGAACGACGGGCTTGGCGCGTTTTCGGAGCTCTGCATATTGGCTACACCTGCGGCGACGTCTGGTCGCATTTAAATTGAATTGGATCGGATTTCGCGCTCAAACCTGAACTGATCAGGACTTGCATCACTTCACGAGCGTACCCCTCGTAGCCTATGAAGGTCTCACGCCTACCATGACAACGTCCACCATGAACAGCGCGACACTGTTGGATGGTCGCGAATTTTCACCGAATCCCATCTCTCCTGATCTCCTTGGCGATTCGCAACCCTCCGCCTCCCTTCGTAATGAGGCACGCGACGCGACCCCGCACGCCGGAACCACGACTGGCCACCTGCTTCGGTACAAGGCTGATCGACGCTCCGTGACGATGGTAAGTGTGATGTTCGCGGCGCATGCTGCGGTCTTCTTTCTTGTCCCGACATGGCTCGCGGCGCTCTTCGTGATTCCACTCGCGGTGGGCAGCATGTTTGTTTCTGCCATCAATCATCACCACCAACATTTCAACACGTTTCACTCTTCGTTGAGCAATCGGGTCTACGACATCGCGCTATCCCTCCAGACAGGGATTGCGCCCTATGCCTGGGTCCTTCATCACAATCTTGGGCATCACCGCAACTATCTCAATCAGCGCCCAAACGTGGAGTCTGACGAGTCGAGGTGGACGAAGCGAGACGGATCGCAGATGGGTCGTGTCGAGTACACGATCGACCTACTGCTGCATCATCAACTCGACATCATTCGGGTTGGCCTTCGCTACCCGAAATATTTGCGTGCCTTTCTCTGGATGAAGCTGCCGCTCTGGACGGTTCTCGGCCTTGCGCTCTACTGGAACCCCGTAAACGCGATCCTCGTCATCCTCTTGCCCGGTTTCATTACGCTCGCTCATACTTCCTGGGTGACCTACGGGCATCATGCGGGACTCCGTACGGCGAATCACTATGAAGCCAGCATGAACTGCGTGAACCCGCTGTTCAACTATTTGAGCTGTAATCTCGGGTACCACACGGCGCATCACAAACGGCCTGGCGTACATTGGTCTCAGCTGCCGAAGCTCCACGAAGAGATCAAGTATCGGATCCCGCCAGAGTTGATCGATACGGACTTTTTCTAGTCTTTCCTTGAATGGTGTCGGGGATCGTTCGTTCGACTTCCGGTGTCGATGTGAATCGTGTTTCCGCGAACGTCCACTGCAAAGCAGGGGATGGGGAAGCCGTCGGCGTTCTCGGGGTCGAAGCCCGTCCGCACATCAAAGGGCCAGCCGTGTGCCTCGCAGATGATGACGCATCCATCGAGTTGACCTTTAGAGAGCGGGAAGCCGGCATGAGGACACGTGTCTTCCATCGCGAAGACTTGTCCATTCACGTGATAGAGGCCTATGTAGACCTCTTCGACGCAGATGCGCAGGCCACGACCCTCTGGGATGTCGGCTAGATCTGCGACCGGGACAAATGGCATCCGCTGCTCCATGACTCAGTTGGGTTCATTGCTTGTTGGCGCGATTCAGCATGCCGCCTCGCCTAGCTCGAAGGCAAACACCGCCGGCTCCAGTCTACCGATAAGGAGTCGTGCGAGGTAGCGTACGCAGTTGGTGACCAGCGCGAATTCAAAACTACCAGTCTCCCTCAAGACGTATTTTGGCATTGGGCAGATCGCAGAGGGCGTCAAGAATACCGGCTTCACCACTTTTCTTCTCTTCTATTACAACTCCGTGCTGGGTCTCTCTGGGACCTACGCGGGGACCGCGCTACTGATCGCTCTGGTCTTTGATGCAGTGACCGATCCGCTCGTTGGCTCGATCTCAGATACGTTTAAACATCGACTGGGCCGCCGTCATCCGTTCATGTACGCGTCTGCACTTCCGCTCGCAGTGACGTTTGGTTTGATCTTCAGTCCGCCGGAGGGTCTTGGCCAGACGGGGTTATTCGTCTGGCTGACGGTGTTTTCAATTCTGGTTCGTGCCTCGATGACGCTCTATCACGTTCCCCATATGGCACTCGGAGCGGAACTCACGAGCGACTACCAAGAACGGACTGTCGTCGTGGCGTACCGCTCGGGCTTCGGCGCCCTTGGGATCGCGCTGGTCCTCGGCATTGGTTGGTCCGTTTATTTCCCGGATTCGAATGGCGACATGGGACGCTTCAATCCTGCGGCCTATCGAGAATTTGGATGGACGTTCGGCATCGTTATGATGGCGTCGATTCTTCTCTCGGCATGGGGCACTCGATCGGTGATTCCGAGCTTGCCCGGACCGCGACCGGGTGCGCCGCCCTTTCGTCCACAGCGACTCATAGGAGAGTTCCGCGAGGCCCTCGAGAATCCATCATTTCGCGCGCTGGTACTCGGTCTTATCGTCTTCTTTGCGACGCGTGGCGTGCAGGATGCACTCGAAGTTCATATGGGCACCTATTTCTGGATTCTGGAATCCTCCCAGATACAGCTTCGACAATTCTCTGGAGTGCCGGCGTTCATATTGGGGCTGCCCTTCTGGGTCGCCATGACGCGGTACGTCGACAAGGGCACTGCATTTACCTTCGGGATCGCGCTGCTGGTGTTCTTCAGCATGCTTTGTCCGGTGCTTCAGATTCTTGGCTGGTATGCGTCACCAGATAGCCCCGCCTACCTCGGGATTTTGATTGTATGCAACGTGATCGCAGTTTTTGGCGCCACGGCGGGATCGGTCAACGCGGGATCCATGATTGCGGATGTCACGGATGAGCACGAACTCCGTACGGGACATCGGCAGGAAGGAATCTTCTTTGCGGCATTGGCCTTTGCCGTCAAAGCGACGGTGGGGATTGGTCAGTTCGTGGCCGGGGTGAGTCTGGATCTCATCGGACTCGCGCCGGGAAGCGCGCCAGTGGCGGTTTCCCCGGAGACCGTGCGATCCCTGGGAATGCTCTACGGGCCTGGCACGGCCATTCTCGGCGTGATTTCCGTCGTGATTCTGAGCGGATATCGGCTCGACAGGAAGCGTCATGCTGAAGTGATCGAGGCCTTGGCGACACGTCGTGCCACTAAGACCTCATCAACTACATCGAAACCCAGTAACTAGCATTATTGCGACCTACTCGCCTTGTCGGTCGATGGTGCATCGACTAGTGCTGAGCGAGGGCAGCCGGGTACGTCAATATGGGACTTTGGATCGTCACCAGACAGGTTTCGATTTCGCCCAGCATGACCGCTCCGGAACAATCCATCGAGGAAGGTCCAGCCAGTTCTTGAATCGACTGGCCACGTCCTAGAGAAATGAATTTTTCGAAAGCGCTATCGAGTTGCATGTTCGTTACTGCTCGGAAAACAGATGCATCGAGTGGTGGCGTGCTTTCGGTGATGTTGGCGACCGCGAGGCCGCTCCAGCACAGCATAATCAGCGCCGTGAAAATCAAACGTGAGATGAATCGCATAGTGGGGTGGTGGCTCCTTGGGTGGCTCGTATCGGATGTCCGATGGCTTGCTTGAGACGTTCTTCCGTACCGATTGGAAAATTCTCGCCAGGAACCAGTAATGCAGTAGCAACCCTTGCTCGCGAGGGCCTGGAGCCCACCTTGGCGATCCGCAAAGAGCGGACGCCTTACAAAATGTTGCGGCAAAAGAAGAAGGAGGTGAATCTGGATTTCACACGAGGCGGCGCATACAGAACGGACTGCTCTGGGAATTGTCACGCGCCGTAGGGTGTGACCGAAGGTCCAGCATGCCCCGGGGTTTTAGGGGGGATGCCTCAGGAATGGCTGCTTGCCGGACTAGAGCGAAATGACGTGTCCGTCGCTGGGATCGATACGGCCGGTGAGGACATCGAGGTAGACGCGTTCCAGGGCTTCGGGGCCATGATGGCGGCTGACACTGAGCCATTGGTCACTGAACTCGAGGAAGTCGGACCATGCACTGCCGAGTCGTTCTTGCAGACCCGCGCCACCCCAATCTTCGCTCCGCTTGACGATTCGTGCCGGTGCAAAGAAGAACTCGGGCTGCGGGCCGGGAAGATCATCGGGCTTCGGCTTCGATTCCCAATGTGTTCCACCAACGGCACACGAGTATTTCAGCTGATCGCGAAGTCGCTCATGAATTGCCGCCACGACCTCGCCATTGCCTGCCATGTCGATCATCACGGCCGGACGCTCACTCGGCAATGAAGACAACTGGTCATAAGTGATGACCTCGTCGTAGCAGCCGAGGCCGGTGACAAAATCCCGATTTCTTTCGGAGGTCAGCCCGATGACGGGGCCGCGCGCGCGTCGCTTCAACAGAAAACCAAGAGCGATCGATGTCTTGCTCGAAGCGCTGGTGATGATTGAGCTTTCGGCCCCGTAGAAGTCTTCATCGTCGAAGAGATCATCGACCAGGAACGAAGTCATGAAGAGTCCCCGCAAGAGCATGATCTGATCTTCACGATCTTGACTGTAGAGCGCGTCTGCAGTGGTGTAGTTGTAGGTCCGATAGACGGGTGCCTGGCTCGCGCGGTGGGCGACGGTGTCGACGATTCCGCTGCCATTGGGTTTGGCGTCGACGATCAGATGGCGACTCATGGGGAAGAATCCGAAACAGCGAGTGCCGACTTGGACCTCCTCGTTTCGCGAATCGATGACGTCACCAAAGCCCATGGCGGGGATTCGTCCCCAGCGATCCGGCCCGGGAAAGAAGCCCCAATAGTTGAGTAGATCTCCGGCCGCCGCGTAGGTGATGTTATTAGATGTGAGTGCGAAGCGATCGACCCTGAAAAGGACCTGTCCCGGTTCGAGCGGGTGAGTCGCGCTGCCCGGTACGAATCGACAATCCCGGAAATCGTCGCGGTTTATCAGGAAGTCGATAGGGGCCAGTTCGTTTTCGGACATCATTTCTCCAGCGGGTGAACGGGACGGCAGAATGCGATGGGTAGGCCGGCGTCGTCGGATGGGTCCGGGCGTCTCGAGAGCATGGCGGATCTCGTGTCGTGGGGGACATCATTTTTCAGCCGGGAGGGGAGCTTGCCCCTCGGGATGCGATTTCCGAAAGACTGGTGCCGGTTGACCACGGATCTTTAATTCCCCCCGAAGGGACGGCATTGTACTTGCGTACGGTCGTGCGCCTTACAGGCAATATTGAAAACGACATTGATTTTCATTTTCTTTATGAATATGATGCCGATGTCTAAGAGAGCCAAAGAGAGATTCGATGATCGTATGTGAATGCAGCGGAGTCACCGAACGCCAGATTCGCCGAATCGTGCGCGAAGGCGCTTGTTCGACGCGTGACGTTGCCCGGGCGACCGGTGCGGGAATGAGCTGCGGCGATTGTCGTTCGAACGTCAAGAAAGTCGTCGACGGAGCCATCGCGAAGGAATTTGAATCCGGCCAGTCGCTGCAACCGACGGTCGTGCTGACGATGGCGACGACCGTCGAAAGTTAGGCGCCAGATGACGACCGGTCATCGCTCATGAGTAGAGGCCGCGTCTCCCTAGATCGACTTGAAACCCAACATCTTCATGTCTACGCGGTTCTGCAATTCCTCGCCAGAGACGAATCGCTGGACGTTGTCCAGGAATAGATCGAAGACATCATCGACGTAGTGGTCCAGCGAGACGGACGAATGCGCCGAGATGTACACGTTCGGGATGTCCCATAGCGGACTGGCTGGATCCAGTGGTTCGGGTTCGAAGACGTCGAGAATGGCGGCCGCGAGTGGCTCCTCGAGCATCACGCGAGCTAGTTCACTTTCATCCAGCAGACTTCCGCGAGCGACGTTGACGAGCACGGCATGCCGCGGAAGCGCAGCCAATGCTTTCGCGTCCATCAGATGATGGGTTTCAGGGGTTGCCGGGGCCGCAATGACGACCGCGTCGCATCCACCCAGCATCGTGTGCAGCTCGTCGGCCGCAAAGAGTTGGTCGACGTAGGGGGACTGCTCACCGCTTCTTGCGCTCCGTCGTAGGCCGAGTGTGCGGCAACCCATGGCCCGAGCGCGGACCGCGACCGCACGTCCAATGTGCCCAAGGCCCACGATGCCAATGGTCGAGCCCGAAAAGGTCCTCCCGTAGCTTCGCTTGAAGAGATGGGCCTGCTGAAATTCATCGGCCGCGCGAAATCGCTTGAAGACCTGGAGAAGCCGACCAATCACCCATTCGGACATCGAGGTTGCTGCAACCCCGGCGGAGTTCGTCAGAACGACCTTGTGCGGGTCGATGCCGGCTTCTGCGAATTGCTCGACACCAGCACCGGAGCCCTGGATCCAAGCCAGATTGGGTGCGCGGCGGTCGAGCTGGTCTGGCGTGTGGAGCGTTATCAACACGTGTGAGCGCGCCAAGGCTGCCTCCCGCTCAGCCGCCACACTTGTCGCCCAAGGAGGAGGTTCGGGGTACGCGACATGGGCCGCCACGTCTGCCCAGCTCGCGTCGGGGTCGATGGGCAGGACAACGGGCTCGACGAACGGGACTTCACGCAAGCGAGCAAGGAATCGCTCGTCGGCAAAAGGCGGAAAACCAAGGCAGACAACTAGAGGATGATCCTTCGTGAACTTCAATTTCTGCAAAAAGATTGCTCCTGCCTCTATGGGCTGGCCTTGATTCGCTGTGACCGTCGCCCTCGAAAATTTCTGGGTTGGCCGGGACACACCGGGCAAAATGCATGGAAGGATCGGGGGAAAACCGGATAGACAGATTGGCCTTGGATTGGAAAAGTAGCTCTTGTGAGGGAGCCAGACACACTCGATTGATCACGAATGTTTTTGACGCTTCCCGACACATTTCGACAATCTTGAATCTCGATTGGGGAGACTGATGGGCAAGACCTGCGCGTGGTGTGGCACGGTACTTCGAGCCATTTTTGGAACCGCGATCCCGACGAGCCATGCGCTCTGTCGGGGATGCCTCGATGAACTGCAAACCGCATTGTCGTCCAACGGACTGAAGGGCACGGTCACGTCGCCCGGCTCCCTGCGGCCAGACTAACACCGAGTTTCGTTTCCGCTTTTATCCTCGAAGTAGATCCTTCGCGATCGCGCGAATTTGGATCTCATCCGTCCCTGCGTAGATCTGCAGAACCTTGGCATCCCGGGCAAACTGCTCGACGACATATTCAGACATGTAGCCGTTGCCGCCGTAGACCTGGACAGCCTCCATTGCCACTTCGACTGCCGCTCGTGCCGCGTAGAGTTTCATCGCGGACGCTTCGGCGAAGGTCATTGTCTTGCCCCGGGCGGAGAGTTCGATCGTGCGGAAGACGAGGTTCTGGAGATTCATTCTGGCGACCTCCATTCTCGCTAGCTTGTCCTGGATGAGCTGGTACTCGCCGATTGGACGCCCGAACTGAACGCGTTCCCGAGCGTATTTCAGCGACAGTTCGAGGCATCGGTCCACGATGCCGAGTGCCATGGCAGCGACGCCCGATCGCTCGGTCTGGAAGGTGCCCTTCGCACCTTCGCGTCCACCACCCGTCTTGCCCAGCGCCTTTTCGCCCCCGAGCAGCCGGTCCATGCCGACCCGCACATCGGTCACGAATAGTTCGCCCGTCGGTGAGGAATGCATCCCCATCTTGCGTAGGGGCGCCGACTGTTCGAAGCCCGGCATGCCACGATCAAGTACGAAGTTGAGGATCCTTCGATCGCGTAGATCGACATCGTTCTCTTCGAGCTTGCAGATGAAGACCGTGGTGTCGGCAAAAGGTCCGTTCGTAATGAAGGTCTTCGACCCGTTCAATACGAACTCGTCGCCTTCGCGTCGGGCAGAGGCTCGCATTCCGCCGAAGGCATCGGATCCCGATCCCGGTTCTGTGATCGCCCATGCACCGATTTTCTCGAGCGTCAGGATGTCGAGACCCCAACGCTCCTTCTGCTCAATCGTCCCCTTGGATAGGATTGCGGAGGCGGTGAGGCCGACGCTTACACCTAACGCCGTGACCATTCCCGGGCAGTATCGACATAACTCGATGATCGGGATCAGGCTGGCGGCAGCCTGATCGGCTCGTGCCTCGGCATCGCCTTCCGAGTCCGACCGCAGCTTTCGCATCGCCCCCGATTTCTCGGCTTCGATCTGTTTTGCGAAACGTGCGCGTGCCATCTCGTCCATGCCGAAGGCGGCGTACATCTTTCTCAAGATGTCGTATGGAGGGAGGTCGCCATGTTCGAGTTCTTCGACATGAGGCGCGATTTCGGCTTCGACGAAGCGACGAACCGCGTCGCGGATCATGAGTTGCGATTCACTCCACTCGATCATATTGAAACTCCTGGTACGGGGTAGGCCGAGACTCTACACGGCATTGGCCTCAAGCTTTCGATGGTCTTGGGCTCGCGGGTCGACGGCGCGGCCCGACTTGCCTTGTTTATCAGCTGTCTCGTCTGGGTGATGCCGAAGCGGCTCTCCGGCCCGCCAAACGACCAAAGAAACTGCTTCCGCCGATGGACATACCGCTCGCGTAGTAGCGACCCGAGCGAGTGAGGCCGGCGGAGGCGCGACCCGCCGCATAGAGACCCTCGATGATTCCGCCCTTCTCGGTTCGAACCTCACCCGTGGTCTGGGTATCAAGACCGCCGAGTGTGAATGCTGCCCATAGACTCGACGAAACGGAGAGATCGAGTGCCGCGTAGGGCGGGTCGAGTAGTGGCTTCACGTATTTGGACGCTTTGTGAAAGATCGGATCACTCTTGGTGGCCGCGGCCTCGTTGTACGCGGAGAACGTTTCGACCAGGTTGCCTCTTGGCATCGCGAGACTGGATTCCAATTCCTCGATGGTTTCTTCGACTGCCGCAAGCGGGTAGGGAACCATCGTCTTCCCGTAGATCGAATCGTCGACGATCAAATAGGCGCGCCCGTCGGCTTGGTGCATGATCGCATCGGCCACGCGACCGTGATAGCAATCCTCATTGATGACGCGCTGGCCGCTCGTCCCGACGATGAGCCCTTCGATGTGGCTGACCGGTGGGAAGTAGGGTGTCGTCATCAAGCCTTCGTGCATGTTGATGGCCGCGCCGCCTACGCCCATTCCCATTTGGATGCCGCTTCCGTCGCAGCCTTCGCTGCCGATTGGATAGCTGCATTTCGCGAGATCCCCGGCATAGTGCTTCACCATCTCTTTGTTCATGATGAAGCCGCCGGTGGTGAGGATGATTCCACGCGTTGCGCGGATCGTAATTTCCTTTCCGTCCGAGACGGCGACGACACCGATGATTCTCTCCTCCTCGTTGCGGATGAGCGCTGTCACCCGGCTTTCATTTCGAATCTCGACTCCGAGCTCCGAGAGTGTCGTGATCATTCTTTCGATGATATATCCGCCGGCGCTGCCTTCTTTTTGGGGTTTGTGTCCGCGTGGAATAGGGCGGCTCTGTTCTGAAAAGGGATAGGCCTGTTCGTTGCCAGAAAAGATCAAGCAATCGTCGGTGGGTGGGAAGATCACTTTCTGGTCGTAGTAGGTGTCTTTGAATTCGACGCCGAGACTGCAGAAGAAATCGAAATGATCGAGGCTATTTTCGCAGTAGAGCCGCACCTTCTCGGGATCACTCGTCGGGCCGGCGGCCGCTCGCACATGCGTCTGCATGAGTTCCCGAGTGTCCTCCCAGCCCGTTGCGCGCTGAACCCGCGTGCCACCGCCGAAATAAATCGTCCCCTCGGACAGGGCCGTCGCACCACCCCCCCGTGTCGCTCGTTCGAGCACAATGGTCTTTGCGCCGGCTCGCGCCGCCTCGATTGCGGCAGCTCCTCCGGCCACGCCGAGTCCCACGATGATCACGTCGGTTTCTAGGGACCAGGCGTCGATCGTGTTCGCGTCACGCGGACGCACCGAAAACGCCGGAGAAGTTCGCTCTTGTCGAGTCTTGAGGGCCATTATTAGTCGAGTCTCCGAGCGCGTGGGGTGTGGCTTTGAACTGTAGCTGCCGCGCGTCGCTCCTTCCATTTCCCCATCTGCTGTTCATGCCCCGTTCTTGTTTTTTCACGGTTGAGCGTGCATTGCGAACGGACTGCTTCTGCGAAGCCATCGGGACCAGATTTGGACATCTGTGATTACCGAAATTATAGAAATGGGATTAAATTTCATTTAACAAGATCCGATGGGTCAATGAGAACAGCCCATGAATTAAGGGATTCATCACTCCAGCACGGTCATCGCGGATAGCCTGCAGGAAGTCGATCCGGTCCGACCGGACCCGGACGCTCGGCGAGAGCAGGGCGGAATCTATCGCGCGGATCGTCGACACAACCGTCTCGAGCATCGCCGCCATGAGCACCAGGCTCCTGAACCCCATGATCATCCGGTCGATCGCGTGATCGGTCATCACGACGACGTTCGTCGGGATGAGCATGCCCGAATGGACCTTCCCGCGAACCCTTGCGCGGTGATTTAGTGCAACCTGAGATGATTGTTGGCCCCGAGCAAATCGATCGCCCGCTACAACGACCAGAAGTCGTCGATCGTCTACGCCAGCATAGTGGCCGTTAGTCTGTCATCGTACCTCCACAACACACGCTACACGCCACAATGCACCGAGTACATCGTCGCCTTGCGGCCTTCGGAGCAGCGACGAAGTTTGCGCGCATCCTTTCGTCCCGAACGCGATGGCCGACGACCGGCTAAAGGAATCGGGACCCCCGATCTACGTCAAACTGTCCACCGGCCTCGACTTCAGTTCGAGCCCGGGAGTTGACACGTCAGGCGAAATAAAACGGCGAGTCTTTGATGGCTCGCGAATCGATTTCGCAGCACCCGGTGACCGGAATCTTGTGCGTGGCACGGTTCTTGTTGATCAGGAAGGTCAGCGACGGATTGGTCATATTCCCGTTCTCTCGGGGAAGGCCGGATCCCCGTCACAGCCGATTCTGATCGGGAAGCGAGATTTCCGATCCGATCATCCTCGCCCCGAGCGTCCGGATCGACCTGCGCCGCGTCATGATCTGATCGACGCTAGACAGGATCAACGAATCATTGAATTCGATGAGCCCGCCTGCCTGAATTGCGCGACAGTCTCCGCCAATGCCCATTCTTGATGCCATAGCGCTGCGAAAGATCGTCGCCGACCGAACGCTCTTCGAAGACGTCACCTTGACGATTCGTCGCGGCGAAAAAGTGGGTTTGGTCGGTCATAATGGTGCGGGCAAAAGTACGCTCGGTCGTGTTCTCGCCGGCCTCGACGACTCCGATGGCGGTACGATTTCGCGTCGGCGAAATTCGACCGTCGACTATCTGCCCCAAGAGCCGCACTTTCCAAAAGGTTGGACGATTAGAGAGGTCGTTCTCGAACGCCTAACGGATTGGAATGAAACGAAACGGCGATTTGATGAGTTGACCGAGGCGCTCGGCGTTTCGACCGATGCGAAAGAACAAACGCGTTTGGCGGAAGAGCAGGCGCTTGTTGGGGAGTCCCTCGAACATCAAGGTGGATGGGACCGTGGCCATGAGGCAGAGGCGACGGTGAGCCATCTCGGAATCGAGGATCCGAGCAGATTGGTCGATACGCTTTCGGGTGGCGAAGCCCGTCGCGTCGCCTTAGCCAGACTGTTGGTGGGCGAACCTGATCTCGCCATTCTAGATGAGCCGACGAATCATCTGGACATCGAAACGATCGAATGGCTCGAAGAATTTCTGCGCGATCGATGGAAGGGAGCGCTTCTTGTCATCAGTCATGATCGTCGCGTTCTCGACGCGGTGACGACCCGAACTTTCGAGATTCACGACGGCAGTGTTGATGGATACGATGGGGGTTATGCCCGCTATCTACTTGCCAAGGCTGAACGAGAGGCGATGAGTGAGCGGACGGAACGAAATCGTCAGAACTTTTTGCGGCGCGAAGTCGAGTGGTTACGGCGTGCTCCCAAGGCGCGTGGGACGAAACAAAAGGCCCGAACTGCACGCGCCGAGGCTGCGATTGGAATCAAGACCCCGCAACAAGAGCGTCAAGCCGACTTCGGCCTTCAGTCGGAGCGACTCGGAAAGACGATTCTGGAGACATCAGATCTCGTTGTTGAACGCGATGGCCGGCGGTTGATCAATGGCCTGACGTTTGGGCTGTGTCCGGGCGATCGGATCGGCGTCGTTGGACCCAATGGATCGGGGAAGACGAGTCTACTGCTCGCTTTATTGGGCAAACTTTCGATCACCAGCGGTTCGATGACTATCGGTTCCAACACGAAAATCGGATACCTCGATCAGTCTCGTTCAGGTCTCGAGGATGGGATGACGCTTCGCGAAGCCGCGATGGGCGATGCGAACGAAGTCTTGATCGGGTCCGAGCTACTCTCAGTGGGTAACTATCTCGAGCGCTTCCTCTTTCGTCGACCGCAACAGCGACTGCGCGTGAGTGAGTTGTCGGGAGGCGAGCGGGCGCGAGTTTGTCTCGCGAAACTTCTGGCTCAAAGATGCAATCTCCTGCTGCTCGACGAGCCCACGAATGATCTCGACGTCGCCACGCTGAGTGCGCTTGAGTCGATGATGATCGATTTCGGGGGCAGTGTGATCCTCGTAAGCCACGATCGATGGATGCTCGATCGCGTTGCCACCCAGATCCTGGCCTTCGAA
This sequence comes from Myxococcales bacterium, assembly GCA_012959805.1. Taxonomy (GTDB): domain Bacteria; phylum Myxococcota_A; class UBA9160; order UBA9160; family UBA4427; genus UBA4427. Next base: position 129,101 of record DUCN01000062.1, read on the forward strand.
GAAGGCGGGCAGCTCGAGCTGCATAGGGGAGGCTATTCGGATTATCGCGCTCGTCGTAATCGCGAGGCCTCCCGAGGAGCGCCCAAGGTGCGGTCTAATGGCACGGCGATTCCGTCCTCGTCGTCTTCCGCGAAGCGTGCGCCCGCGGATGCGAGTTCCCGTCGGTTAAACGCTTCGGAGATGCGCGAACTTGACGGCCTCTTCGAATCCATCGAAGGAGCGGAAGCGCGGGTTCTCGAGATCCAGTCCTTGCTCGCTGATCCCGAGCTCTACCGGGAGGCAGGTGAACGCGCGGAGAGTCTAAGAGACGATCTGGAGATGGCCGAGGCAGAAGCCTTGCAGCTCACGGCTCGATGGGAAGAACTCGAAGAACGAAAGGCCGCGTCAGGCACTTCGAGTTAGTTCGTCCATGAAGCTTGGAGAACGCGGTGGGAGTCTAGTTTGAAAGGACGATGATTCCGGCGAGGATGGCCAGCAGTCCGACGAAAATGCCTATGCCGCGATGCGTGGATGCGCGAGCGCGGTCGGCGAGCCACCAATTGCGCGGACTCATGCCGCGCAAGCCGAAGGTCAGGATTGCGGCAAGGGTTACCGCTGTGATATTCCCGAAGGCGAGCAGCAAGGCTGAGCCTGCCCCTCGAAGTTCACCAGCTGAAACGAGCATTCCACTTGCGACGGTCGGCGGAAGCAGGGCCACCGCCACCATGACACCGGTCAAGTAGGTTGGGGCGCCGGTCGTAAATGCGAGAGCGCCGGCGCATCCAGCAGCGAGTGCCAGAACGAGATCCCAGATTCCGACTTGCGTTCGCGATGCGAGTTCGGGGGTCGATGGATCGACGCCTAGCATGAATCCCAGAAGAGTGGCAAAAGCCAGCGTCAGAGCGAATCCGATTCCCGCCGTGACGAGAGCTCTTCGAACCAGGACGAGGTCGCCCAGGACGAGCCCCAGCGCAATCGCCATGTTGGGGCCGAGCAGGGGGGCGACGACCATCGCGCCTATGACGGCGGCGGTGTTGTCGTGGGAGAGTCCAATGGCAGCGACCGTCGCCGCCAGGATCACGAGAAAGAGGTAGTGGCGATGAAGCTTCGCACCATCCGCAATGCTCGCGTAGACCTCCTCTCGACTGACGGCGGCCGCCGTATGTACGGTTCCTTGACGGCCGTTCACTTGGCCAGGGGTATTTGCGTGGGGCCGTGGCAAGACCGCATCCAGAGATTCCACGAGGACGAAGAGCGGGCCGCGCTTGGCGATGTCGTCGTAGAGAGAATCCAGCGCGCTGCCAGATCGTTCACTCCCGACGACGGCGCGCACGATTTTGCCGAAGCGTCCGCCTTCCTCAGTCCAGACTTGATCCGTGAGACCGGCCAGACATTCACGAGCATCATCCGCCAGCTCGCTGGCTACGTGCACTTCAATGATCTTGAGCGCCATCGCGTGCTTCCCCGCCTCCCGGTCCGGCTAAGACTCCATGTAGACCTTACATCGACCGGAGATCGGCCACGTCGTCGAGATTAACCGATCGCGGCTGTATCGAGAACGATTTCGGACATCGCCGGTGTCACGCGTCGGCGCTAACGTCGGGAGCTGCGCCGGCCTACGCCGCAACGTCCTGATTTGCCTCATCCAATACCTGGAGATTTCCCAATGGCCATCGATTTCAGCTTCCCCGAAGAGATCACCCACATCGTCTCAAAGGTTCACGACTTCTGCGAACAGGTCGTGTCGCCGGGACAGAAGGAAATCGAAGCGAACGAAGGCGATCGAAAGATCTTGGTCCGCGAGATCATCAAGATGCGAAAAGCGGCTCGGGAATGGGGTTTGTGGCTTCCGCATATGCCCGAAGAATATGGTGGCATGGGACTTGGACATGTTGCGATGGCCGCGGTTTCGGCTGAAGCCTCGCGGCTCACCAGCTTTGGGCCCTTTGCCATGAATGCCCAGGCCCCCGATGAAGGCAACATGCATACGCTCTTGCACTGGGCGACTCCGGCGCAGATCGAAAAATATTTGAAACCACTTTGTGACGGGCGAAGTCGATCCTGTTTCGCCATGACCGAGCCCGAAGTCGCTGGTTCCGATCCGACGCTGATCCAAACGACGGCCGTTCGGGATGGTGATGATTGGGTGATCAATGGTCACAAGTGGTTCATCTCGGGAGCGAGGGGCGCCCAGTTCGCCATCTTGATCGCGCGGACTGAAGAAAACCCCGATCGTCCACAGGCGGCCAACAGTGCATTTCTCGTCGACCTTCCGTCGGAGGGGTGGGAGATCGTGCGCGATATTTCAACCATGAGCGGCAGTCATAATCATTGCGAGATTCAGATTACGAATCTGCGACTCTCGAATGATCAGATGCTAGGCGGCCCTGGACAGGGACATCTTCTCGGACAAGCTCGGCTCGGCCCGGCGCGTCTTGCGCATTGCATGCGCTGGATAGGGCAGGCGGAAACAGCGCTCGAGTTGATGGTCGAACGTTCGCTCAATCGCTTTGCGCATGGCTCGCTGCTTGCCGAGAAGCAGGGCATTCAGTGGATGATCGCGGATAGCACGATGGAGCTCTATCAGTCGAAGCTGATGGTCTTGCATGCCGCCTACAAGATCGATCGCGGAGAAGACTTCAAGAGTGAGGTGTCGATGGCCAAGCATTTCGTTGCCAACTCACTAGGCCGAATCATCGATCGGTCAATCCAGGTGCATGGCGCACTCGGGTATTCGAGCGACACACCTCTGGCAAAGATGGCGACCCAGGCTCGTTGGGCGCGTTTCGCCGACGGCGCAGATGAAGTGCATCAATGGCGCATCGCCCAGCGAACGATTGATTCCTGGGTGCGCACCGGCAGTATGAATGCGGCGACCGGTGGTCTGCCGCTCTGAACGCGAGTCTTCGACTGCAGCAGCGGAAGAGATCGGCCGTCCGGTGGGGCCATTGTCAAACAGTGTGCTAAAGTGCTGTGGCAACAGCCCCGGTACCCGGCGGCTTTCTACCCCGTAACCTCTGAGCCCATAAGCAGTGACCGCTGGCCGATCGATGCAACTCGGTCAGCGTATCCTCCTGCGGCTTGTCTCGATCACGAGCAAGCCCGCCCGCGGCGAAGATCATGAAGGCACGAAGCGACCAATCAATGACGACGACGACGACCGCGACAACGACCACTCCGGAAAATTCTGCGCAGCCAACCGAGATCGATCCGTTTGCTGATCTTCCGGCGCCGATTCGCGCAACTCTGATTGCGCGAGGATTTTCAGATCTGACCGCGGTTCAAAAGGCCGTGGTTTCGGCTGAGTCGCGCGGGCGGGATTTGCGGATTTCGTCGCAGACGGGATCTGGAAAGACAGTGGCCATCGGCATCGCTCTGGCTTCGCATTTCATTGACGGCTCCAATGCAAAAAAGAAGACCGGTGCACCCGGCAAGTCTCGGGGTTCAGTCGCGCGACCCAGCGCGCTCGTCATCGTTCCCACGCGTGAACTCGCTGCTCAGGTTCAGAATGAACTCGAATGGCTCTACGCGAAGTTGCCCGGCCTGAATGTGCAGGTCGTCACGGGGGGAACGTCGATCGTCATGGAACGGCGCGCTCTCACGCGCGGCCCAGGCCTGATCGTTGGGACGCCGGGTCGACTACTCGATCACATGCGAAACCGTGCCATTCGTTGTGACGGAATTGACCATGTGATTCTCGATGAAGCAGATCAGATGCTCGACATGGGATTTCGCGAAGAGCTCGAGGGAATACTCGAACAGCTCCCCGAGACTCGCGCCAGTCATCTGATGTCAGCGACGTTCCCACGTGCCGTCACGAGTCTCGCGGATCGCTATCAGCGAAATGTCCTGACGCTCGAGGGAACTCGGCTAGGGGTCGCGAATGCCGACATCCAGCACATTGCCTATTCGATCCGGCGACACGAATCCTACCCGGCGCTGGTCAACACCTTGCTTCTGGCCGGGGACTCTCGATGTCTGCTCTTCGTGAATCGACGTATCGATGCGTCGGAGTTGGCAGAGAAACTCGCGAGTGACGGCTTTGGTGCTGCGCCCTTCAGTGGGGAGCTCGCTCAGACTCAGCGAACCCGAACGCTTGCCGCCTTTAAGAACGGCACCTTCAATATCCTCGTGTCCACGGACGTTGCCGCTCGCGGCATCGACGTTCCCGGAATCTCGACCGTCATCCATATCGATCCGCCTCGAACTTCGGAAGCCTATATCCATCGCAGTGGGCGAACCGGGCGAGCGGGCCAAGCGGGCCGCAGCGTCTTGTTGGTCGCCGGTCCCGAATCCCGCCGAGTCGCGAGAATGTTGCAGGTCGCGAAGATCGAAGTTTCCTGGCAGCCGGTTCCACAGCCTGAAAAAGTTCAAAAGGCATTGCTCAAGCAGGCCCGACGCGAAATGCATCAACTGCTCGCGGAAGAGGCGCCGACCGAAACGCAGCTCATGTACGCGAAGGAACTCATCGAAGAGCGCGACGCGACCCATGTCATCGCGACACTCCTCGAGATGGCCAAGACCAAGCCGCCGCGCGAGCCCATGAAGGTGGTTGGGCTCGATCCCTTTGCCGACGATCGATCGAAGCGACGTGGCGGGAAGCCAGAGTCCAGACGCGATTCCCAAGGGCCGGCTGGGGCAGGCGGACGCCCAACTGGCCGTCGAGGCTCTAAGAATGATGCCGAGTACACGCGCTTCGTTGTGAGTTGGGGCGATCAAACGGGCGCCACGCCCAGTCGAATTCTCTCCCATGTTTGTCGTCGCGGGGGTGTTGAAAGCGGTCAGGTTGGTGCAATCCAGATTTCAACGAAATCCAGCACAGTGGACATCTCGCGAGAATTTGCCGACGCATTCGAAACACGCTCGCGCCGCCCCGACAAGCGCGATCCCGCGATTACGGTGCGACGCGACCATTCAAACGGAAAAGCCAATTCTAGCGCCCGTTCGACTTCCGGGCCGACGAGCGCGAGTCGACGACCGCATGCGAAACACACCGGAGGTCCCCCGCACCTCAAGCGGAAAAACGCACGCCGAACGGCTTCGCGCTAGTCGGGCAACGCTCATTCACGTTTGCCCAGGGGTGGCCTAGAGCACCCGCTGCCCGATTCACGATCTCCTGGCGGTTAGCCCTGCTTCCTCTGTGGCAAGAGCGCGATCGTGGAGGAGGCCTTGGCAATGATCTCGCCATCACGGGTTCGGAGGAGGCCTTCGGCGAATGCCGTCTTCTTGCCGATTCGTTCGATCCAGCCTTCGGCGATGACAGTGCCGGGGTTAGCGGCCCGGTAGTAGGAGACCTTGATCTCGAGGGACATGACCAGATTCTGGAAGTCAGTCTTGAAAAGCACGGCGGTCGCCATGGCGTTGTCGATCCAGCCGGCGACGTAGCCGCCTTGAACGACATTGCCGGAATGGCATTGATCGATTTTCGCTTCAAACTCGACGACGGCTCGACCTTCTTCGGCATCGACGCTGATCGCGCGAACGAATCCCATGGTCTTCATCAGCGGACTCGGGTTCGCGCTCCACTCGGAAAGGTCAAGCATTCAATCATCTCCACTTCTCTTGCTAGAGGGCCTCGAAGAAAGCCCTGAGAACCGCAAATGCTGTGGGGCCCCCGACGAGTCCCATCTGCATCTTATTCATGACATAACCGAAGCCGACAGCGGTATCGGGGTCGGCCATACCGATTGATCCGCCCGCGCCTGGATGTCCGAAGGCACCGGGATTCGGAGACAGCGGCATGAAGTCGCTGCGCAACATAAATCCAAGCCCATAGCGCATGGGGAGCTGTCCCAGAGTCGCGTCCGGTCCGGAAACCTGCTCGGTTCGCGCGCGATCGATCGTTTCTTTTTCGAGGATGCGAACGCCATCGATCTCACCGCCGCAGGCCAGCGCGCCATAGATTCGGGCCAGCGCCGTTGCCGTTCCATGTCCATTGGCCGCCGGAATTTCGGCGCCGCGCCAGGCTCGGGAATTCACCGTTTGCGCAGACATCCTTGGATTGTTGAAGGCTGCGCCGACCATCGTCGTGGGATCTTGCATGTCGCGAAGAAAGTCGCCCATGGGTCCCTTGATCCGCGCGGCCGGCTGACCGTCCACGGGTTTGGGGGGTGGGCCCGCGATCGAGCCAATCAGATCCGAGACGCGTCCGTCTTCGGATGCATCAAGTCCAATATGGAAATCCGCGGCCAGCGGGCCTGCGATTTCCTCTTGGAACATCTCTCCAACGCTCCGACCATCGACGCGGCGAATGACTTCGCCAACTAAGAAGCCAAAAGTCACGGGGTGGTAACCATGCTTGGTGCCCGGCGTCCACCAGGGTTCTTGCTCTGCGAGTGCCGTGCATAACACCGACCAGTCGAAGAGCGCTTCGGGTGGAAGTGTCTTTCGAATTGCGGGCAGGCCACTCTGATGCGAAAGAAGCCAACGCACCGGGATCTCGCTTTTCCCGGCGGCCGCGAACTCGGGCCAATAAGAAGCGACGGGTGCATCGAGGTTGAGAAGCCCACGCTCCACGAGAAGATGCGCACAGATCGCCGTCATGCCCTTCGTTGTCGAGTATGTGTTTACGAGTGTGTCTCGTTCCCATTCCCGATCCGGTGGGTCACCGCCGCTGGGGTCGGCCTCGCCGCTGGGCTTCTTCATGGCGTAATGGCCACCCCATAGATCAACGACCGGTTCGCCGTTCAGCGTGAACGAAATCGCGGCACCCACTTCCTTGCCAGCTTCGAATCGCTCAGTAAAGACCTGACGTACGGACTCAAATTTCGGATCACAATGCCCAGAGATGGGAACTGCCATTTCATTTCTCCTGATTGTCTTCGAAGTGGATCTGCATAGCGTGCAATGGCTCAGGCGAGCAGTCGCTCGGCGTTCCCGCGTAGGATTGCCTGGCGGATTGCGTTGCGTTCGCCGCCAACGCCGGACGTGACGATCAGGACCTTGGCCAAGGTCGCGCCAAGGTGATAGAAGGGCCAGTCGGTTCCAAAGAGCATTCGCTCGCCGCCCGTACGGCGGATCATCCGGTCCAACTGGGTCACACCCTGACCATGGATTCCGAGCCAGACATTTTCATGGCGCATAGCAATCTCCAGCATCGCATCGGCGTCCCGCGCCCCCGCATGACCAACGACGAAGGGTAGGTTTGGGAAATTGGCGAAGGCCCCCTCGTAATGGCGCGGCATCGCGTACGCATGGCGTGATTCGGGCTCGATGCCCGCACGGCCGCCATGAAAGAAGATGATGATTCCGAGCCGTTCCGCCGCTTCGTAGATTCGCATGACCCGATCTTCATCCGGATAGAAGGCCTGCACGGTCGGATGGAGTTTGAGGACCCGGGCGCCCGCTTTGGCGAAACTTTCCAGTCGTTCGACCGCTTGGTCGTCGTTGGGATGAACCGATGCTCCGGCGATGAAGCGGCTTCTGGTTTGCGTGACTTCGATGGCCTGATGCCAGGACTCGGTCAGGTCGTCGCCAAAGGGGAAGTTGAATGCGATTGGCAGGATGACCGCCTTTCCGACCCGCATTGCGTCCATTTCACCCAGAAGATTGGGGATGGTCTGGGTTCGCGCAGAAGCGCTTCCCCAGAGACCCTGTTCGACGGTGCCTCGCCGAAGCTCTGCGAGAGCGGCGTCTGTGAAATTTCCGTTGACGTAGATGTCGAGATCGAGATCGCAACCAGGATTGGTTCCATCGCAATCGAGGAGGTGTCGAACTCGATCGGTGCGTGCATCGAGTGCAAGTTCAGGCTTGAAGAGGACGGACATGCCGAAATGACAATGCATGTCGATCGCTATGGGGACGCTTTCATCGACGCATCGAAGCGATCCTGTCGGATCGATCTCAAACCAGGGCAACTCGGCGAGGCCGCGATAGCCCTTGTACCGATGGACACCGTAGGGACCCTGACCCGACTGCTGACGCTCGGCTCTGATCTGTTCTGCGAGTAGGGCGACATCGGCTTCTGTATACCGATCCCCTGCGAGGGGACTGCAGCCCATGAAGGGTAGACCTACGCTTGTCCCTCCGGTCAAGACACCGAGTTGGGAGAGGAATGCACGTCGTCTGAGCCCCTTCGCCATAACGCGAAATCTTAGCCGGTCTGGGAGTTGCCGGAATCATGAATTGGGCGTGGCTCGGCCAGGGCGGCTCCGTCATTTTCAGTCTAGAGTTCGGACAGAGTCATAAACGAGCGGAAGAAGGAGTTTTGAATGGATCTCGTACGCGAAGAGAATCTGGTGCTCTGCAACGCGCCCCTGGTTGGTGGAGCGATCGAAATCAGCGGCGAGCAGTTGAAGACAATCGTCGATGCGAGTGCGGGCGCGGGATTTTCGGGCGTGTCACTCTGGGCCTTTCATCATCTCGCGGTGGTTGGCGCGGGAGGGAACTCCGAGACCATACGGTCCTGGCACCTCGATCGTGGGCTCTCGACTCCCATCGTTGAGTCCTTGATCGGATGGGAAACCGGAGACCTGGCCGCCATCGAAGAGCAGTGTGGTCCGACTTTCGAAGTCGCCAGTTACTACGGCGCGAAGACGGTGGCCGGAGTCGTGATGAATTCCGAGATCGACTTCGATGCCGCTATAACGGGCTTGGCGAAGTTGGCGGAGATGGCCGGAGAGCGCGGGCTCGGCGTTTGTATTGAGTGGCTACCCTGGTCGGGCCTTCCGGATCTGAAGAGTGCGTGGAAGCTCGTGCAAGATGCGTCGGCGGAGAATATAGGCTTGGTTGTCGACTCATGGCATTGGCTGCGACAGCCGGGTGGACCCGATGAGGCGACGCTGCGCTCGATTCCCGGAGAGCGCATTCATTGCGTGCAGCTCAATGATACGACGCTGGAAGCATCGGGAGAGGACATGATGATGGAGTCGATGACCGACCGCCGATTGCCAGGCGAGGGCGATGTCGATTGGGCGGCTCTGCTTTCGATTCTCGAGGAGATTGGAGCGGATCCGATCTGGGCGCCCGAAGTCTTCAGCGTATCACTGCTGAAGGAGGGGCCCGTCGAAATGGCTCGGCGAATCCATGCCTCGACACGCAAAGTACTCGGACTATGAGTGAGGACAGAGTCGACTAGCTCTTCTTCCCCTTATCGTTCGTTTCGCTGCGTTCGGGCTGTGCGTCTCGGTCACGTAGATGATCTGAAGTCTTTTGTGCTTCGATGAAGATGCGTCGCGCGCCTGGGATCCGCGCTTTGATCTCTCTTTCGATCGCAGTTGTATGGCGTTCGATGTCACCGACTTCGAGGCCGTCTCGGAACTCGACGCTGACATTGACGAGGATGTCATCGGGTCCTTGGTGGACCGAGAGAATTTCACTGACTCGTTCGATCGCGGATTGCGTCCCGAGGACTCGGCGAATCTCCTCGATGATCTCGGGATCTGCTCCTTCTCCGATGAGAAGTCCCTTCGTTTCTTTGGCCAATAGCATTGCGGCTCCGGCGAGTATGCAGCCGATCGCAATGGACGCCAGCCCATCCAGCTCGGGAATTTGCAGTGCATCACCGAGGTAGATTCCGATAAAGGCGACCATGAGACCTAGCATGGCTGCCGTATCTTCAAGTAGCACCGTGAAGATGGATGGATCCTTGCTGTCTCGAACGGCTGCAAGCAGACTCCGCCCTCCCCTCGTAGAATCGAAGGCGTGAAAGGCGACCCACCAGGCCCCGCCTTCGAAGATCATGGCGAAGCTCAGGACGATGTAATTCACCCCGACGTGCTGGATGGGGGTTGGGTGCTGGACCTGTTTGATTCCTTCGTAGATCGAGATTCCGGCGCCGACGGCAAAGATCAGGATGGCGACCACGAAAGCCCAGAAATAGATCTCTCGTCCGTAACCGAAAGGATGTCTCTCGTCTGCTGGTCGGCGAGCTCGTTTCATTCCATAGAGCAGGAGCGATTGGTTTCCGGTGTCGACGAGCGAGTGGATCGACTCGCTGAGCATGGCTGAACTGCCGGTATAGATGGCAGCGGCGATCTTGGTGACTGCGATCGCGGAGTTTCCTGCGAGTGCGGCATATATGACGCGCTTGTTCTTGTTCCCAGCCATAAATGGCGCTCGTTTCTACAGGTCAGGCATTGGAGGGTTTCGGTCGTAGTGTCGAGGATAACGAAAAACAGCCTGGGAGGTGGTCGGCTTCGTCGGTCGCGAGGTCTATTAGGCCGACGCTGTATCGACGGGAGGCGACCAGCGCACACGCTCGAAGAACTTCTTGAGGCGCGGGATTTCAGCCGAGACCTGTTCACGACCCCAGCCGACTGCTCGAGTGATCGATTTCGCATTCGGGAGGAGATTGATCGGGGAGAGCGTCGGATGGAACTCGATTCGCTGATGGGCATAGCGTTCGTTCAGCGCAACCTGCAAACCAACCACCCGAGTCACAGGCTGCAGCCAGATATGGCCGGGGCTGACTTGTGGGTGAAAGCAATCAAAGGCGAGATAGTAGGCGTTTCTCGTGCCGATTCGACCTTGTTGCACCTGTCGCCACGCCGGTGCGGTCGGAACATTATTGGCCACGCCGCCATCGACGAGCGCGACGACATCGTCGCGCTCCATGAGTTGTGTGAGCGTCGACTCCATATGGGGATCGTCACGGGTCATGTCGTAGTGGAGTAGGCCGGGAATCGCCGCCGAGAATCCGGCGGCATCGATGGCGTTGAACTCTCGGGTGAGTTCGTCGCGCCCAATCACGATCTCTTCGACGACCCTTGGATTGATGAAGCCGATCATTCGGACGAGTTGGACGGCGATCTGGGCACGGAGTTGAAGCGGGCGGGGGCGCTTGTCTTCGTGAAGATGATGCAATTGCGCGTAGAGTTCCGGAGTCTCCTCCATGGCCCCTCGGCGAATTCCGGCAACGACCGCATCGTAGGGGATCTCGAGATCCGTAAGCCGCATGTCTTTACCGTCTTCCCGAGTGAACGCATCTCCGATTCCTGCTCGCAGAAAGAGGCGCACGATGCCGGGAAGGCCGAAGCGCGTTCGCAGACTCACGTAACGGAACACGACGTCGGGTTTCATGCTGGTCGCGATTCGCATGTAGGCTTTGAAGTCGCCGTCTTTGTCCCGGGCGCGAAAGAGGCCGAGGACCGCGCCCATTGATGAGCCGATCACATAACCAGGCACCAATCCGGCCTCTTGCAGCACGTCCCATGCTCCGATGTAGCCATAGGCCGAGCCGCCACCGCCTCCCGCGATCGTGACCAGGGTCTTGATCCCCAATTCCTGATCCAGATGCCGCGCAGAGAATTCGCTGGCGTATTTTTCTATGACTTCGGCGCGCGCTTTATCGATGGCTTCGAGGGAGCGCTCGATCATGATGCTCGCGGCTTTGACACGATTCTTGGTGTCTTCGGTCTGCAGGAGAATTCGGCCGAGAATGTCGAGGATCTGTTTTCGGAGGCGTGTGAGTTTGGGCGCTCGGACTCGGACGTCCTGATGTTTGCTGCGACCGCCGCGTCGTGCGGCTCCGGGCTGAAACGTGTCGAGGGATGCGAGTGCGAGCGCATAACGGATTTGGTGCTCGCGAGTTCGGCTGATTACATCAGGATGCTCGATCAATGCATCGACGAGGCGAACCTCCATGCGCTGTAGGCGGAGTCGTTGCTCTTCGCGGTCTTGCTGTTCATTGGGCATCGTCATATCTATGTCGGCGCGGAGGCTAGCAGAAGATCACTGCGCCGGATCCCGAACGAATCGGGTTGAACATCATGCGGTTTCGGAGGTTGAGTCGTCAGGGCTCGGGTGCTAGCCCTGCTTCTTCTTTCGCTTATAGGGAGCCACGGCGAGGCCGGCTTCCAGCCAGGCGCTGAATCCACCCTCCAAATGGCTTGCACGTTGAAGTCCCAATCGCATAGCGACTGCGGTGGCGAGAGCTGACCGCCAGTCTGATCGGCAATAGAAGACAAAGCGCTTGTCCTCCTGGAAAATCGGCCGTGCGTAGGGGCTATCCGGATCGATCCAGAATTCGAGCATGCCGCGGGGCGCGTGCAATGCGCCCTCGATGACTCCCTCCCGCTCGAGTTCGCGAATGTCTCGGAGATCGATGACGACGAGACCGGGATCGCCCAGCTCGCTGGCAAGCCTTTCCGGAGCAATGGACTCGATCACCGACTTCGCTTCGTCGAGAAGAACCTGATATCCCACGCCATCGCGCACCGTCATGCTGCCCCCATCATCCGTTTGCTTATGAGACTAGGCTAGCCGCTATCGACAGTCCTCGAATCGTGAGTGCAACCAAAGGTAGGAAAGTGACCGCTCCCGTCCAAATGGACCAGAGCAAGAATCGATTGGCGACGATTGGATCGGCCAGGCCGAGAGTCTGACGACGATGCATGGATCGGTAGTAGCGAAGTGACTCGTAGCAAGCCCAGGCGGTTGGGACGATTCTCGCCGTGTTCGTAGTGAGCATCGAGTAGGAGTTTTAGATACTTGCGTATCCGCCTAATAGGGTATGAGCAGAAGTCGAGACGAGGGTGGTGATCGCCAGCCCTGCAAGGACTCCGGTGCCGAGAGTCTTTGGATTAAACACGGGAAAGGTAACGACGGTCATCGCAATCGTGCCGAAGGTCTCCGCTAGCTCGGGGTTGTCGAGGAAGAGGGAACTACCGAGTACGCGCATAAGAGAGGCCGACGGCGGCGCCAATAAAATACAGCCCGCCCCAGAACTCGGGCCGCTCGCGTGTATTTACAGTGAGACACAAGAGCCGAATGCCCGGTGTGACGAGAAGAAGGAAAGCGAGGAATAGTGCGATGAAGATCATCTGGTGGGACTATCCCGGTCTCATCGGAAAGATCAAATCGAGACGTGAGATGAGGCGCCTGCGCCGGCACCCATCCAGTCCGCCGCAGAATTGCGGCAAATGGTTCGTGTCTCCAGAAGTTATCGACCCTTGAATTTAGGTGTGCGCTTTTGCATGAACGCAGCGACGCCTTCGACATGGTCCTCGCTTGCCGAGCAGAGCATCTGAAGTTTCGCCTCGTGATCGAAGGTCGTATCGAGGTCGTGCTCGATGGCGGTTTGCACGGCTGCCTTTGCGTAGCGAAGCGAAAGCGGCGCGCGTTGGGCGAGCTTTCTTGCCCAGGAGAGTGTCTCTTCGAGTAGGCGTTCGGCAGAAACGACGCGATTGCACAATCCCAGGTCCAGACATCGTGCTGCAGAGAGTTTCTCGCCGGTCGCGATGAGTTCATAGGTTCGCTTTCGACCGATCGTATTCGCCAGGTGCCAGGTCGCGCCGCCATCCGGAACGAGTCCAATCGCCGAGAAGGCCTGGAATAGGTAGGCGTCGTCGGCCATGACGGTGAGATCGCAATTCATCGCATATGCGCTTCCGATGCCCGCGGCCGCTCCGTTGACCGCGCTGATCCAGGGTTTGGTTGCGCTTCGAATCGCAGACAGGACGGGCCGATGATCCTTATTGAGATGATCTTCGACGGTCCGACCCGCGGGAGATTTCATTTTCAAATCGGCGCCCGCGCAAAAGCTACGTCCCGCGCCAGTCAGGATGACGATCCGAATCGAGTCATCGCCGTTTACCTTGGTTGCTGCGTCGAGCAATTCCCGCAAGAGCGCGTCATCCATTGCGTTGAGCTTCTCGGGACAGTTGAGCGTGACGATCGCAATCGACTCTTCCCTCGAAACGATCACTTTTCCGTAATTAGACATGTTGATTGAGTCCTTGTGTGGGGCAGGGTGGCGGGCGCATGATTCAGTTTGCCTGGACAGTGTAGCAACGCTCTCGAGTGGATTCGGGTTTCTGCGAGTCAGCGGGTGTGCGGGAGTAAAGGATGCGAATGGGGCGATGTTCGAGGTCGCCTCGCCGTTAGCCACTGTCCTCGCTGGGCTGAGGCAACCGAATTGCGAACCGTGCGCCACCCGAAGTGCGGTTGCTGGCGGAGATCGTTCCGTGATGTCCGGGAATCAGTTTCTCGGCCAGACGCAGGCCGAGTCCTGTTCCGCCCTGTTTGCTGCGAGTGGTGGAAAAGGGTTGAAAGATCTGGTCGGGATTCTCTTCCGAAGACCCGTTCCCCCTCCGATTCGTTGGTTGCCGAGAGTGCGAACTGCGCGGCTGTGAGAATCGCGGCCGTGAGATTGTTGATTTGGTGGGCGATGCCCGCAGTGAGCGTGCGCAAGTAGGCCACTCGTTCAGACTCGACGAGTTCTTGATCGCATCCAGGCTTACGATTGGCAAGGCCAATCATTCCAATGAGTTCTCCTCCATGATGGATGGGGAGGCCCAGGAATTCCGTGAGAGGCAGATGATCCGTGGCGAGGCCGCCGCGGTGTGGATCCGTCGCCGGATCGTCGGATAGGATCGACCCGTCGGTTCGAAGGACGGCGCCATAGAGTGTCGAGAGGTTGTGGAACTCCAGCCCCTCGCCGGCTCCCCGCTCCCGTAGAGCACGGGTCTCTTTGTTTCACGCAATATTCGTGATTGCGCGCGCTTTCAAATAGGGTTGATCATTCTGGTACAGGACTTCTGCGACGAAGCCATATTCCGAACCTGTTAGGCTCAGCAGGGTGGCGAGGAGTCCTTCAAAGGCATGGCTCCCCGCCGCGTCATCGTTGAATCGAAGTTGAATCTGATGAATGGAGTCCAACAAGCGCACGAGTGGATCGGCCGGTCGGGATTTCGCGTTCTTGGTGGTGGGAAGATTCATGGTCTTCTCCTTCGGTTCGGAATTTCCTCTTGCGCTTTTCGGCGGCCGAAAAGTATCATGCTCGTGAGGTGTCCGACAATCGATCCATTGGACTACGATGGTGCAATGAGGCGGGCGGCATGACAGTCACATTCAAATCCGATTCAATTCTCCGCGACGCGCAAACGCGTGCTGGGCTGACAAACTATGGTGACGGGGCGTTCCGTGAACCCCTTTCCATGTTGCTGAAATCCCTTCGCGAAGAGGCGCCGCTCAACGAGCTCGGGCGCCTGGCGATGCATACGAGAATTGTCGAGAGCCTCGAGACGCGGCTCAAAACCCAGGACTTGATCGATCGACACCCCGAGATCCTCGAAGAGCGGATCGATGCACCGCTGGTCGTTGTGGGGCTGATGCGAACGGGCACGACGATGCTGCATCGAGTCCTGGCCAGCGATCCGAGAAATCATGCGGCGATGTGGTGGGAAACTCGCTTCCCAGCACCGCCTCGCGAGATCGACTGGGATCAGCCCGACCCACGCATCGGGCCAGCGGAGGCCGAAGTCGCCGCCATCTTGGCGGCGGACCCACGTCAGGCTTCGATCCATCCCTGGGATGCGAACGCTGCGGACGAAGAGATCCTGCTGCTCGAGCATTCGTTTCTCAGTCATGTTCCCGAGGCGTTCGTGAACATTCCAAGTTATCGCAGCTGGATCGACGATCAGGACTGGACGCCGGCTTACGAATATCTGAAGACGCTTCTTCAATCGTTGCAGTGGCAGAAGCGGCAGCGCGGCGTGGTCCGCGAAAGATGGGTTCTCAAGACGCCGGGACATCTTGGCTATCTGGATACCCTCTTCAAGGTTTTTCCTGCCGCGAAAATTATTCAAACCCATCGGGATCCCGTCGAAACAGTCCCCTCCGCCGCCTCCATGAATCACTCGCTCTGGGCCCTCTATAGCGATTTACCGGGTGCGAATATTGCGGGGGCACAGTGGCAAGAACGCTTGGCTTGGGCGACACGCCGCTGCATGGCCTCACGGGAAGTCGCTGGAGAAGATCGGTTCGCTGACATTTGGTTTCAGGATGCGATGCGCGATCCGATCGGCGAGCTCGCGCGAGTCTATGAGGACTTTGGAATCGAAATGACAACCTTGGCGAGGACGGCGATGGAGGCCTGGCAAGCTGCGCATCCCCGAGGCCAACGGCCAGCCCATCAGTATTCGCTCGAAGACTATGGTCTCACAGAGCCCGGCATCAAGGACGCGTTTGCTAGCTATCGCACTCGCTATATCGAGCCTCGTCAGTCGATGGGCGGCAAAGATGAGGCATAGGCAGTGTGATCGATGAAGGCTGAACCGAAGGCATGCTTTCTCGTATGCGTCCTGTATTTAGTGCTTACATTCTCGCCGGCGGGCGCGGGAGAACACAGTGCTTCGCGTCGGGCTGCGTCACTCGATCGTCGGGTCGATGGTTGGGTCGAACAAGAATTGCCGAAGCTTCTGAAGGTCTACCGCCATCTTCATGAAAATCCCGAGCTGTCTCTCGAAGAAGAAAAGACTTCAGATCTCATAGCGAAGGCGCTTTCCGAGGCTGGCTATTCCGTTGAGACCAAGATCGGTGGCTTTGGGGTCATCGGAATCCTGCGCAATGGTCGTGGCCCAACGCTGCTCATCCGCGGGGACATGGATGGTTTGCCCGTCGTCGAGGCGACCGGTCTCCCCTACGCAAGCGTGGTTCGAACGAAGAACGCGGAGGGTGCGGAAGTCGGAGTGATGCACGCGTGTGGGCATGATGTTCACGTGACGAATTTATTGGGCACGGCGCGGCTTCTGGCGGAGTTGGTGGACGCCTGGCGAGGTACTCTCGTCATCCTGGCGCAGCCGGCGGAAGAGCTGGGACTCGGCGCACTTCACATGATTGATGACGGACTCTTTGATCGCATCCCACGACCCGATCATGCCATTGCCCTTCATGTCGCGGCGGAGCTGCCGGCAGGTTCGATCGGATTCGTCTCGGGTTGGGCGGCCGCCAACGTGGACTGGGTAAGGATTACGATGCACGGGCGTGGGGGGCACGGTGCGCGGCCGCATGAGGCCGTCGATCCAATTGTTATGTCTGCCCATCTCATCACCGCACTTCAATCGATCGTGAGTCGTCAGATTGATCCGTCCAGACCCGCAGTCGTGACCGTGGGCTCAATTCATGGCGGTGCCAAGAGCAATGTGATTCCCGATCAAGTCAAGCTCGAATTGACGGTTCGCTCTTATTCGGATGAGGTGCGGGAAAAGCTGCTTCGTTCGATCGAGAGGATGGCTCAGGAAAGTTGCAACCTCTTTGGCTGCCCGAAACCACCAGATGTGTGGATCAAGCCCGACTACACCCCCGCCATGTGGAACGATCCAGACCTCGTTGTCCGGGGCGTAGAGGTGTTTCAATCGATGCTAGGCGAAGAAAGCGTGCAGGAAATTTCGGCGACGATGACCGGTGAGGACTTTGGTCGGTATACGCGGGCGGGAGATTTTCCAAGCTTCCTGTATCGCCTCGGTTCGGTCTCCCGGGCGGATTGGGACAAGAGCCGGAGCGGTGGTCGGCCGCTCCCCTCGATTCATTCGAGTCTATTTGCCCCTCAGCCGGAGGAGACTCTTCGGACCGGATTGCGGTCCATGGCTCGCTTGGCGCTCGAACTTCTGGGCCCCGCTTCGAACTAGCAGGCGATGGGAGGAGTTCTTCCGCAGCCTGCTAGGACTTGAAACCTGCGCGTCGTCCGGCGGCCAATGCAACGATGATGTCTACGCGTCGGACGGCATCCCGGAGTTCTTCGGCGAATGCGTGTCGAGCGTTCGCGATTTCGGCCCCCCCCGATTCAAGGAGTCCGCGATTGGCGGCCAGCTTCAAGGCGGATTGGAAAAGGATTTTCGAGATCGAGTCTGCGCCGTGAATGCGTTTCTGGAGTTCGTATTGCCGACCGAGTCCGAGGCAGTCCGATAGGAAGCGCTTTTCGTCGAATGTGGCGTCGGCATCGATGGTCGTGAGCTGGTCGCCGGCTACGCGGTAGCTCTCGAGGAAAGGCCGAAGAATTCGATGCGAGAAATAGGGCTTGGCGCGGCGAATCATTTCTTCGGGATCGAGTTCGAATGATTCGATTCGCTTTTCCCAGTTCCGGTAGACGAGTTCCATCTCTGCGCGGATCTCGCTGCGGAAGATTTCCTTTTCCGGGAAGAAAAATTCGAATTTCAATAGATCACGAAGGCTCATGACTTCGGTCCAGAAGCGAGGCAAGAACTGATCGCGAGGTCCATCGATCGCATGTAGGGTGGCGAGTTCGGTGATCGCGCTGCCAACGAAGAAATGCACGATCGTATTCCGGTAGTAGGCAGCCGCGAGCTGTTGGCCGTTTCCGATGCCGTAGACCGTCGCCAACCCCTCATCGAATCGTGTGAGTACGCCGTTTTCCACGAGGGCGTTTAAGGTGAACTCAATGCCCTGGTCCGTCTCTAGATGATCGAAGTCGTCGGTCGTCGGCAGGCCACGCAGTCGAACGACTTCGAGGAGGTTTGCGAGGCTGAGTCGCGTTTCGCCCACCGTGAGCGCCTGTCCGGATGTTCCGAGTAGGGCGAGGGTGACGAGCGATGTTGGGGTAATCGGGGTGACCCGGTTGATGCGAACGGAAACCTCGAATGCGACTTTTTCAAGATCGAATTGAGTCGGAGATTGCGCGTTGTCCGGCTGTGAAGGGTCACCCAGTTGTTGTCGCAGCGAGAGCGGTTCGCCGAAGGCGATATGGATCTGCCCGTAGCGTCTCTTCAATCCACGGATGAAGCCAACCAACCAGGAGAGCCCTTCCTTCTCTTTGACGCCGCCGCGTTGTTCCGCGACATAACTTCCGAGATCCTGGATCTGGTCGTAGGCGATCGAAACGGGTACCAGGTAGACGTCTTCGCTCTTGCCCCGACGATAGGAGTCGACCACATTCGCAAGCAATCCGAATCGTGGCGGCAGCAGTTTCCCCGATCGAGAGCGCCCGCCCTCGATATACCATTCGAGTGGGAATCGCTTTTCAATCAAGTAGTCGATGTAGTGGGCGAGGACATGTTTGTAGACGCGATTGTCGCGAAAGGTCCGCCGGATGAAGAAGACACCACTACGCCGAACCAGAGGACCCAGTGGGAAAAAGTTCATGTTGATTCCGCCGGCGGTGTGATTAGGCGGAAGTCCGTGCGCGTGTAGTGCGTATTGCAGGACGAGATGATCGAGGTTCGATTTATGTGTGGGTAGGAAGACGACGGGATGTCTTTCTTCTAGTTCGGCGATGCTTTTCATGGCCGTCTCGTCGTAGATCAGTTTTTCGTCATATCCACGGGTATACATCCAGCGAATGAGTTGGGTGACGAGATCGATGATCAGCGGACTATGCGTCGCCGCGATCTCCTTGAGATAGCCCGCCGCCTCCGATGCAAGTCGGGCGACCGAAACACCGCCAGGCCCCTCGCTTCGCAGCTCTTCGACTATCAGCGCGAGTCCACCGCGGAATGAGGGACGACCGAGGATTTCTTCGCGAACGATTCGTGGAACCTTGTATCGAGCGCCGCGTACATGTCGCTCGGCGCGCTCCAATGCGAGCGTTGCTTTCTGAGAAACGAACTCGGCGAAACCGATGGTTTCAGCGGAGTTGGGTCCACAAGCCGCGACCCATCTTTCGCGTAGATTCGATGCGAGTGCTGGCTCACCTGCCACGATCATGCACCGATCCGGATCGCTTCGTAACACCCAGGCTTGTCGAAACCAATTCGGATCGCGCGGATCCCCGCCTGTCAGAAGCCCGCGGAGATTGACGGTGCGTTCGCCGTTGCGGAGTGGGGCACGCCAGATGACGCGCAGAGGCACCATCAGAGGGTCACCGTGGATGGCGAGCGCCTCTTCGAGTCCGGGGTCGAGCTTGGTTCGACGTCGTTCGCGACCCCTTCGTGAAGGGGGGAGCGCAATGGTTTCGAACGTCGCGTGGGCGTGCCCGCTTCGAGCGGACGCGGACTCGCCGCCGGAGAGTTCTTGATTGCCTTCGAGCTTGCTCGCATGGGCAGTGCCGGTTGTGGATTGGGGTCGATGCCCGGCAATCCACTCTTTGATCAATCGGAGCTCGAGTCGACTCGACGTGTCGATGAGAAACACGATCCGGTCGTTCGGATGAGTGCTTGGCCAGTCTGGTCGAGCGACCGACTTCGGAGGCGATTCCGCTGCCATGTCATGATTCTACCCGGAATCCAAGACAATGCGCGGTGAATCTTCTGGCCTTCGGGCGCTAGGCACCCCGGTTGATGGCCGCGCTCTGCTCCGACCGGTTGGCGTGACTCTCAGGTTGGCTCATTATCTGCGCGACCATGCCGATCCCCAATGCCATCTCTGCCGAAAGTGCCGCCGCGATGTTTGAGAGAACGGACCGGCTCGGTATTCCGCTTGGACCGGGTCAGCCAGTGGCACTATTGCGTGCGCTGGGTCAGCGCGACGATTGGCAGCGACTTGATGTCTTTGGTGCGTTGCTAGTCGAACTCTTTTCGGTTTTCGCTCATCCCGCTGTTCATCTTCGATCGGGGTTCTTCGGGCCAGCTGAGCGGGGGCTTCGAAAAGCAGGTCACAACGTCTCTTTTGTGCCTGCCGACTTTCGGCGCTTCGAGGAGATCGCCAGCCGCTTCGAGGCGCGGGTCATCGCAACGGCGGCATCACCGCCCGACGCCGAGGGCCGCATATCGCTTTCGCTTCATGCGGGAGCCACCGTTTCCCTGATCCAGGAGGCGGCCCAACATCCGGATAAGTTGTTGATCGTCGAGACGAGTCCAGCCTATCCCCGAACACTCGGCATCTCGCCAGATCACCCGCACCAGATCTCGCTCGAGGATGTCGATGTCTGGATCGAAAGTGATGCCAGCCCGATCATTCTTCCGGACCAGGTCGCCGGAGAAGTCGAGACATCGATTGCGAAAGAACTCGCTCACTTTGTTCGATCCGGGGCAACCCTTCAAACCGGTATTGGTGGGGTGCCGAATGCGGTGGTCGAGCTGCTTGCGAGTGGATCCGGCGGTGACTACGGCATACATAGCGAGATGTTCACGACGGGCCTCATGCGGCTCCATGAGGCCGGAAAAATCACGAACCAGAAGGGTATTTTTGATGGTGTATCGATCACCACATTCGCCATGGGGTCGCGGGCTCTCTACGACTGGCTCGACGGTTGTGAGGCCGTGCGTTTCCTTCCGGTCGACGTCGTCAACGATCCGGCCGTGATCGCCTCGAACCGCGACATGGTCTCGATCAATGGTGCACTCTCGATCGATCTATTCGGCCAGATCGTCGCGGACTCGATTTCAGGAGTGCAGCATTCGGGCATTGGTGGGCACGAAGATTTTCTTGCGGGCACCGGCCGCACAGTAACGGGGCGATCCGTGATCTGCATTCCTTCGACGTTCGAACGCAGCGGCCATACGCAATCGCGAATCGTCGCCGAACTCCCAGCGGGATCATTGGTCACGAGCCCTCGACATCAGGTCGACGTCGTCGTGTCGGAGTTTGGAGCCGCCGAACTGGCGGGGCGCACGGTCGGAGAGAGAGCCCATGCTCTCGCGGACATTGCGCATCCCAGCCTCGCGGGGGAATTGCATGAGGCGGCGCGCATCATCGAAAGGAAGGGCGTCGTCTAGCTCTGCCGCCCGGAACCCGAGCTGTACGCTTATCGGGCAGCCGGTCTGCGTCGCGGGCGTCGCGAATTGGCTTCTCCGCAATTGGTCGGCAACACGTTCCGGGCGCTGCGAAGTGGGGCGAGGTCGACCAAGGTGCTGGGAGACCTGTCCCGCGCCTTGATTGAGTGGTGTCGATCGTGCCTGGCTGTCTTTTAAATGAGGCTAAATGGCCACGCCGATAAAGACCATAACCACCGACGTACGCCACTCGCCTAGGGATACGGCTCCCACTCCGCGACTCTGTCGACTATCCTGAGAAAGACGAGTCAAGACGCGACGCCGACGTGGCCCTCCGCCCCCCTTTGGGCTCATCGCTTGGTTTTTGGCGGACGCTTGGATAAAGCGCTTCGAGATTCGAGGGAGTGATTGACGCTGATCGGCTGCCATCATTGCGACGCAGTCGCCAAGGAGCCATGGGTTCCCGACGGGGGCTCGGCCATCTGTCGGCGATGTGGAGCCACCCTCTTTCGGCGTCATCGCAAAACGGTAGAGGTCACGCTGGCCCTTGCTGTCGCGGCATGGATCCTTCTCATTCTGGCCAATGCCTACCCGCTACTCATTTTTGAAATACAGGGCCAGGCTTCGGAGTCGACGTTGGCCTCTGGCGTATCAGCACTCTGGAGACAGGGAGAATATGCCGTGTCTGCGATCGTCTTTCTGACGACCATGCTCGCACCCGCCTGTGAGGTCCTGCTGCTGCTCTTCGTGCTCGCCCCTCTTCATTTCAGGTGGCGTAATCCAGGCGGGGTCATTGCGTTTCGATGGGTTGAGCGGGTTCGCCCCTGGAGCATGATGGAAGTTTTCCTGATCGGGATCATGGTGGCGCTGGTCAAGCTTTCTGAGATGGCCGATATCCGGCCTGGGTTGGCTCTCTGGGCGTTCCTGCTGTTGATTCCGACGTTGGCAGGTGCCCTGGCTCTGCTCGATCCCGAGATCGTCTGGCGACGCATCGAGGAAACCAAATGAAGTCGTCGACGAATGCGTTGGGGGGACGACACACCCAATGCTCGATCTGCAACCTGGTGATGGCTGTTCCCGAAGATGTCGCTGCCGAGCAGCTCGGCTGTTCTCGGTGCGGGGCGATGATTCAACGCCGCAAACCCAACAGTCTACCGAGGACGGCTGCGTTTCTGCTGGCGGCGGCGATCTGTTATATCCCAGCCAACGTCTATCCGATCGTTGAGATTACGTCCTTTGGCTACCAGCAATCCGACACGATCATCTCCGGAGTGATCTATCTTCTCCTGCACGGCAATCTAGCTTTGGGCGTCATCGTTTTTGTCGCGAGCGTGGTGGTCCCGATTCTCAAGATCATCTTACTCTCAATGTTGCTGATTTCCGTCCAATGTCGAAGTCAGTGGCGCCCACGAGATCGTGCGCGAATCTATCGAATTGTGGAAGTGGTCGGGCGGTGGTCAATGGTTGATGTTTATGTCGTGACGATTCTTGTCGCGCTTCTCCATCTCGGGTCGATCGCTTCCGTGGAAGTCGAGCAGGGCGCAATCTTCTTTAGTGTGGTGGTTGTCTTGACTCTACTGGCGGCACAGAGTTTCGATCCCCGCTTGATATGGGATCCAATTGAGGATGGCGATGAGTGATGAGCCGACCGGGGCTCCGGTGCGTGAAGATGATGGGGTTCCGACGGTCGTTGTGCATGATCGAGCGCGACTATCGATCGTCTGGTTCTTGCCTCTGTTGGCGGCCGTTGTCGGACTCTATCTCGCCTACACCGCATGGGTCGAAAAGGGGCCCACGATCACGATTACCTTCGAGAGCGCCGAGGGACTCGAGGCTGGGCGGACGAAGCTCAAATACAAGCAGGTCGAGGTCGGTCTCGTTGAATCCGTCGAGCTGACCGAGGATCTCTCCCGTGTCGAAGTTATGGCGACGATGTCGAGCCGGTTCTCACAACATCTGACGACGGAAACGAAATTTTGGGTTGTGCGCGCGCAGGTTTCGGCCGGGGAAATCACTGGGCTCGATACCGTACTTTCCGGTGTGTACGTCGCCGTTGATCCGTCGAGTGAAGGGGATCGCAGCCGCGAATTCGTGGCCCTCGAAAAGGCGCCGATCGTGACGTCGGACAAGCCCGGGACGCTCTTCGACCTTCGTGCTCAGGATCTTGGTTCGCTACAGATCGGTGCGCCCGTTTACTATCGCTGGCTGCGGGTCGGGCAGGTGGCTGGCTACGAACTGGCGGACGTCGATGACCATGTCAGTGTGCAGGTCTTCATCGAGGCGCCGCATGATCGACGAGTGCGATCAACCACCCGGTTCTGGAATGCATCCGGCCTTGACGTGGCCCTCACGGCGAAGGGAGTTCAAATCGACTCGCCCTCTCTGATCTCGATGTTGATCGGAGGTGTGGCCTTCGAAACACCCGCGACCGTAACGGTCGCCCGGGATGTCCCCGAGAATATGATTTTTGAGCTCTACCCGAACAAACAGGCGATGCGTCAGCCACGCTATCTACAGAAGACCCGCTTCTTGCTCTATTTTGATGAGTCCGTCGCCGGACTCGAGGCCGGGTCGGACGTGGAATTCCGCGGCATCAAACTCGGCGAAGTGCTCGACGTCGATCTCGCTTTCAATGCCGTCACGAATGAAATTCGAACACCGGTAGTCATCGAGATTGAACCGGAAAGATTTGGAATCGAGGGACCTGGGGATGAACGCGTTGCACTCAAGCGGCTTGAAGACATGGTGGCGGATGGATTTCGGGCTGAATTGACGACGAACAGTCTCTTGACCGGGCAAAAAACAGTCAACTTCGACTTCTTTGAATTCGAAGCACCTGCCCAGATTCGAATGGGAGAGATCTATCCGGCTCTGCCGACGGCGTCGAGCGGATTCGGCCAGATCGCAGATCGAGTCTCCCGAATCGTCGAGAAGATCGACCAGGTTCCGATAGAAGCCATCGGTACCAATCTCGAAGAGGCGCTTGCCGGCTTTTCAGAGATGCTAGACGAGGTCAAGCAGCTAGCGGGTTCTGCCAATGAAGACCTACTGCCTGGTCTTTCGACCTCACTCGAAAAGCTTGAAGAGATACTTTCCTCGGCGGAGGCGCTGATCGCACCCGAATCGCCGGTTGCCCAGGATTTTGAAAGCCTGGTTTCGGATCTTTCCGAGGCGGCGCGTTCAATTCGGATGCTGACGGAACGGCTCGAAGAATATCCTGAAGAGTTGTTGAGGGGAAAGAGCGAATGATGACTTTTTCGCGGCGATTTTTGACAAGGCATGAATCTTTTAGGGCCATCTCCGCGACGTTGTCGCTGCTGATGGTCGCCGGTTGTCTTGGCCGGAGCCCTGATGTTCGACATTTCGTGTTAGGCGTATCGAACTCTTCCGAGACGAGCGCTCGGGCTATGGATGTGGCGGTGCTTGTGGGCCCGGTTCGCTTGCCCGCTTATCTCGAGCGCTCCCAGATGGCGAGACTCGAAGATGATGGCGAAATCGTGCTGGACGAATTTGGCCGATGGCTCGGCGGGTTCGAGGAAAATTTAGTGCGCGCCATCACGCTTGGTCTCGCGCGGGAACTCGGTTCTGATCGCATCGTGTCGGCTCCTTCGAAAGCGCCCTTCCCATTCGACTATCAGATTCGCATTCATGTAGACGATATGATCCTGCAGGACGGGGAGTTGTTGGCCGTTCGCATTCGATGGGCGTTGCTTCCGCGTTCGGACCAATCGGAGCCCCGCTTCTTCGTGATGGACGAGCGATTTGCTGCGAGCGGGTCTTCTCCGGCCGATCTCGTCCGCGCGCATGATGCGGCGCTGCTCTCTCTGGTTCATCGCATTTCCGATGAGATCGGGAAGGATCACCCGGCGCGCTGAATCCGGATGCATGCCGATTCAAGCCATCAGCGCCTATGGTCTTGCTCGCCGTACACCGGGTGCTGTACCGCCGAGCAGAGTCAATGACGCGACTTTCGTCGTGTCGCCTACTTGAAGTGCACATGAGAAGGAAGTCCACGTGGAGAATGAGAATCAAGTGGAGGGCCATGCGCGTTCCTGGAAAGAGTCCGTCATTCGAGAAGTTCGAACCCGCCCTTTCGGCTACTCGGTACTCGCAATTTTTCTACTGGCCGGGCCTGTTCTCGCCCCATTCTTGTTTCCACAAGCACCACCCGCTGCCGCTGCCGCCGGCGGATTGGCCTTCGGGCTCTACGCTGCGCTCTGCGCTGTTCCCCAGAAATTTCTATAGAGGATATGCGGGCAACCTGGCTTGATGTGAACTAACGCGGTCTAGCGAAAGACGAACGGGGAGAAGTTGAATGGGTGCGATTGCAGCAGCAGGACTCGAAGCGTGGCATCGGGTTGTTCGTGAAATGAACGATGCTTCCCTGGACGAAATCCTCGCCGAGGATGTCGTCTTCCATTCGCCAGTGGTGCATACGCCCCAGGAAGGGCGCGCACTTACAAAACTCTACCTGATGGCTGCATTCAACGTATTGCCGGGCTCGCTTGAT
Organism: Myxococcales bacterium; assembly: GCA_012959805.1. GTDB lineage: Bacteria > Myxococcota_A > UBA9160 > UBA9160 > UBA4427 > UBA4427. Next base: position 154,916 of record DUCN01000062.1, read on the forward strand.
TCCGAGAGTTCGGCTCAGGATACGATTGGGCAATCGGCTGACGAATCGAAGAAGAGCAAGGGGATTTTTGGATACGTTCGTGAGGTCGTCGGAGACAATGATGTCGTTCTCGAGTTCAGAACCGAGATCGATGGGATCTCGATCAATGGCATCGACATGATTCATTTCAATGACGACGGCAAGATCGACGACTTCAAGGTGATGGTTCGACCCCTGAAGGCGATTCAGAAGCTTCATGAACAGATGGCCGCGATGCTCGAAAACATGAAGAAGAGCGGATAGATCAAATCCGCCCGCTATGATCCCAGCGATGTCGCCACGCTCATCCGATTCGTCACCGTCAGGTCCATCCTCACCACGTCGCCGGTACCAGCTTCGCGGGAACGCGCTCAACAAGCAGATCGAAGATCTTCTCGAGGACGCGTGCCGTGAAGGCGCCGCGGACGAGGACATCGATCTCGTTCGCCAGATCCTCGTGACCGGTGTTCATCTGCTTCGAGACGAAACTTCCCGAGCCGAACTGAAGCTGGTCAACAGCGCTCTCAAAGAGCTGCGACACGCCTTCCGCGTCTTCAAGCCGTATTCGCAGCTTCGCAAGGTCGCGATCTTCGGGAGCGCGAGGACAGTGACCGAGCATCCGGACTGGATTCACGCGCATGAGTTCGCGGAGCGAATCGTCCGTGCGGGCTGGATGGTCATCACGGGTGCCGGCGAAGGCATTATGGGTGCGGCGCAAGGCGGGGCCGGGCGAGAATCTTCCTTCGGAGTCAATATCCGATTGCCCTTCGAGCAGGGAGCGAACAAGGTGATCGCCGGCGACTCGAAGCTGATCAACTTTCGATATTTCTTCACACGAAAAGTCGTGTTCGTCAAAGAGGCTCATGCAATCGCGCTTTTCCCAGGCGGATTCGGAACCCATGACGAAGGCTTCGAGGCGTTGACGCTGATCCAGACCGGCAAGAGCGAAATGGTGCCGATCGTGTTCGTCGATGCGCCGGGCGGGCGTTATTGGCGTGACTGGCTCGAATACGTTGAGACGCATCTCGCGGATCGTGGTTTGATTGCGCGCGAAGATTTGTTGCTCTTCCGCGTGGCGGATTCAGTCGATGAGGCGGTGAACGAAATTGAGGGCTTCTATCGAAACTATCATTCGAGTCGCTATGTCGGAGGGAAGCTCGTTCTTCGACTTCATGTTGCGCCGACTGATGTTCAGCTCGAGGCCTTGAACGATGAGTTTTCGGATCTGCTCGAATCGGGGAAGATCGAGCGCACAGAGATTCTTTCGGGCGAGGCGGGCGAGATTCCCCATTTGCCGAGGCTTCGTCTGCATTTCAATAGGAAGGCGGTGGGTCGGCTGCGAGGTCTGATCGATCGGCTTAATGGCTTCTCCGAAGAAGCTGCGCCGCCGAGTGACGCGCGCCGTCGGGAAATTTTTGAGACACCTCTCTCTGAAGAACAGGTCGAAGCCGAATTCGAAGAAGACGAGTAGGCCGACCCCTCGGAGACCATCTGTCTTAGACCGTGAGCTCGACCCTCGTAACGCCATCCAAGAATATTGAGGCGATTCGAGCCCTGCGACGACCACCCAACGACTCGATCCGTGACGGCATCGAGGAGAAAAGGTCGACTCAAAACCTCACGACTTTGAAGCAGGTGCACAGCCAGTTCCGGATCGGCGTGGTCACTCATTCTGGTAACCCACTCACCGATGCCGTGCGACTTCAGTTCTCCCTAAGTTTTTTCGAAAATGACCCAAGCAACTTGTAGGAGTCCGGCCAGCCTTCTGGGTACGAAACTTTGAACCAGACGACGTCGAGGGGGTCGGCTCTCCTGTGCACGACGGGATTGAGCCTCTTCCGGACGATGGAACTTCGTCCGTCTGCGCCGATCAGATAGGAAGCCCGCATGGATGTTTCGCAGCGCTGCCCGCACTCGACAATCGCAGGTGGACTCCGCCGCTTTGGTTTCGCTCGAGTCCACGAACGGGATGTCCGCGTCAAAGCTCGAGGCGACCGGTTTTCTCTGCGAGAGACACGAGGCCTTCGAGTAGCTCCGGTTGCGAGACGGCGGTCGGAAGTGTTCCGCTGAGGTCGTGTGCCTCGAGCGAGAGAAATCTCTTGCCGTTGAGGAAGCCCTCTAGGGAATCCGGGAGGCTGGTGGCGACCTGATCGAGACAGAATCCGGCATCTTGGAACGCTCGGATTCCGCTCGGCATCAAGATTGCGTCGCGAAACTCTCGGGAGAAATCGGATTGGCGTTCGGCCAGGATTGTCTCGAGGGCGGGAGACGGAGTCGTGGATTCCGTTATGCTTCGACGATTCTGAAAATTGCTGTGTTGATCGTCTTCGTTCTGGCCCTGTCGTTGGTCGTAGCGCGAGGACGAAACGAGGAGTTCTGATGTCTGAGGTGCCGAGTTGGGACCAGTCGATCGCCACCCTGACGGGTCCCGGCGCTCCCTTTGAGATCGTCGAGAAAGAAGTCGGCGGACAAAATCTGAAGGTTTTCGCGAATACGCCGAGTTCGCTGCGCGAGCGATTTAATGAGACGAGGCTCAATGGCGAGAAGACCTTCCTCGTCTACGAAGACGAGACCTGGAGTTTTGCGGACACGATGGCGCGGGTTGATGAAATCGCCGATGCCCTCGTGAATCGCTATGGAATCGAGAAGGGTGATCGTGTCGCGATCGCCATGCGCAATTATCCGGAGTGGATCCTGTCTTTTGCGGCCATCGTTTCGGTGGGCGGCGTCGCCGTCTGCATGAATTCATGGTGGAAGACGGACGAGATGGCCTTCGGCCTTGAAGACTGTGGTGCGAAACTGTTGATCGCAGACATCGAGCGCTTCCGGACCGCGGAACCGACGCTTTCACGACTCGAGACTCGATCGATGATCGTGCGCCATGATGGCGAGTTGCCGGCGGGCGCTGATCGGATGCAAGACGTTCTGCAAACGGGAGCGGCTATGCCCGAAGTTTCGATCGGCCCGGACGACGACGTGACGATCCTATACACGTCGGGAACGACAGGCTTTCCGAAGGGCGCCGTTTCGACGAACTTCGCCGTCTTATCTTCTCTGCAATCCTTTGCCTGCCGCGCTTTGGCGGGTGCGCTGAGTCAGCCGCCCAAGGATCCGAGTCCCTTCGATACCTGTTTCATTTTGGCCGTGCCGCTCTTTCATGTGACGGGACTCGTTCCCGTGATGTTGTCTTGCTTCGTGAATGGAATCAAACTCGTCATGATGTACAAGTGGAGCCCCGAGCGAGCGCTCAAGTTGATCGAACGCGAGCGGGTGACACAGTTCGTCGGTGTGCCGACGATGACGATCGATCTGCTCGAGTCGCCGGATTTTGATTCCCGAGACACCTCGAGTCTGGCTGCCGTGGGTGGCGGAGGTGCTCCAATGCCCCCGGACCTGGTCGGAAGAGTCGACAAGAGCTTTAAACGCGCGCGACCGGGTCTTGGCTACGGCATGACCGAGACGAATGCGTACGGGCCCCAGATCAATGGCGACGACCACGTTAAACGTCCACGGAGTACCGGTCGAAGCATTCCGACCCTCGAGGTCCGGGCCTTCGACAGCGAGATGAATCCGCTTGGCGCCAATGAACTCGGCGAGCTCTGTTTCCGCGGCCCGAATTTGATTCGCGGTTACTGGAACAATCCCGATGCGACCGCGGACACGATCGTTAATGGTTGGCTGCGCAGTGGTGATCTGGGTCGAGTGGATGACGAAGGATTCGTCTTTATCGAAGACCGAGTGAAGGATATGGTTTTGCGAGGCGGCGAAAATATCTACTGCGCCGAAGTCGAAGCGATCATCTACGAATACGAAGATGTGCACGAGGCCGCCGTCTTTGGGATGCCACACGACCGATTGGGTGAGGAGGTAGCATGTGCGATTCTGCCCAAGAAGGGGCGCACGATCGACGTCGATGCTCTTCGGGTCCATCTCTCGGCGAAGTTGGCGTCCTTTAAGGTTCCGTCGGTGATCGAAGTGGCTTCTGAGGCGCTTCCGCGAAATGCAGCGGGTAAGATTATGAAGCGTGACCTTCGTGAAGTGTTGATCGAGCGAAAAAAGGGATAGGGCGTGACTGGCGCCCTGAACGACCAATCCGTTGTCGGGGGCCGCTTGTCAGGCTTCGTCGAGTACGGCGATGACAGGAGCATGATCGGATGCTGTTAGGCCATCCTTTTTCTTCCTGAAGTCGCGGTCGATCTCGACCGATTTCAATCGCTCGACGATTCGCTTGGACCCGAGCAGGAAGTCGATTCGCAAGCCGCGCTTTCGATGGAAGGCTCCGCCGCGATAGTCCCACCAGCTGAATGCCTGTTCGCGGGGTTGGAGCTCGCGGTAGAGATCGCTCAGTCCAAGCTCAATGATCGACCTCATGCGACTTCGCTCGTCCTCGGTATGAAAGATCGATCCATGGAATTCTTCTTCGTTCCAGGAGTCGAGGCCGGTCGGGACGATATTGAAGTCGCCGCAGAGCAACACGCTCTCTTCGGCGCGAATGAATCCCGCGGCCCACTCTCGGAGTGCATCGAACCATTCGAGTTTGCGTGGAAAATCATCGTGGTCGGTATTCTTGCCATTCGGGCAGTAGAGCGTCGTGAAGTCGACCGAATCGCCATCGGTTCCGACTCGCGCACGTATCAGCCGGGCGCCGTATTCGGATTGGCCAGGTAGGCCGGATTCGATCCATTCGACGGGAACTCGGGAAAGGACGGCCACTCCGTTCCAACTCTTCTGGCCATGGGTCACGGCCTTGTACCCGAGTTCTTCGAAGACGTCGTGGGGAAAGAGTTCGTCGGTGACTTTCAGTTCCTGGAGGCCGACGACATCGGGCTGGCGGTCTTCCAGCCAGAGTCGAATATAATCGATGCGTGCTCTCAGGCCGTTCACGTTCCAGGTCGCGATCTTCAATACTCTTCTCGTGCTTCTGTTGGGACGGATGGGTCCGAGGGGATTTGTGAGAGCCTATCACGGGTGCCTGCGAATGGGCCGAGAGGATCATTACGGCTATGTTTCGCCGTGGACAAAGTCAATTCGACAAAAGATGTGCGAGGGAGTGAGATGGGGGTTTTTGAGAAGACGATGAAAATTCTGACAGCGGAAGCGTCATTGCCGGGTCGTTCCGAGCAGATGCCAGTCGCGCCCGCGCATTTCGTCAGCGGCGAACCAATGGATGCGGAATTCGAGGGTTGCGGGAGAATCCTAGTTGGGATGGGATGCTTCTGGGGTGCGGAACGAAAATATTGGGAAGCGCCGGGGGTCGTGAGTACCTCCGTCGGGTATGTCGGCGGGCATACGCCGAATCCGACCTACGCGGAAGTGTGTTCCGGGCGGACCGGTCATACCGAGGCGGTCCGGGTCATCTTCGATCCGAGCAAGACGAGTTACGAAGCGATGCTGCGGATTTTTTGGGAGAACCATGATCCCACCCAGGGGATGCGCCAGGGAAACGATCAAGGCACACAGTACCGTTCTGGCCTCTACTACTACGACGACGCACAGAAGGCGCTTGCATTCGAATCATGCGAGGTCTTCCAAAAGAAGCTTGCGGCGTCCGGATATGATGCGATTACGACCGAGATCCGGGACGCTCCCGCGTACTACTTTGCTGAGGACGAGCATCAGCAATATCTGGCCAAGAACCCCATGGGCTATTGTGGTCTTGGTGGAACGGGTGTGAGTTGCCCGATTGGCCTGCCGGCGTAGTCCCGACTGGTGCGCGGACGTGGCCGCATCGATCGGGTCTGACACTAAGTCCAATCGGACGAAATTGACCGCAAGCGAGGGCGCTGGACGCGCAAACACCGCGCAGCTGCGGAACCTCGACCCGACTCGCGACACTTCGCGGGTGGACTAGAATTCGGGTGACAGGCAATCGCCGTCGATAGAGCCGAGGGAGAAGCGCGATCGTGCAGCGGGATCGATTTAACAGAGTGGGGGACAGCTCGGGAGAAAATGCGAAAGCCGGTTCTCCGCAGCCAACTCAAGAGGGCGTCTATGCCGCGGGTCGCATTGCAGAGGCCCAAGGTTCTATCGGGGCAGAGGATGTGCCACCGGCTCCGCAGCTTACGGGCAAGGCGGCCACCCAGGAGAGAATTCTGGTTGCGGCGACGGAGCTCTTTCTCGCGCGTGGCTACGAGAATACGACGATCGCCCAGGTTGCAGAGCGTGCTGAAGTATCTCGAGCGACCGTCTTCTGGCATTTCAGTGACAAGGAGTCTCTCTTCCGAGAGTGCTTCAATCGCATCTGCGAGCCTTTTCGCGTTTCGCTTGCCCGCGACTTTTCTGCCCTCCCTCCTGAGAAGCGGCTTGAGCAACAGGTGGAGCTCTACCAGACCTTCGTCGCCGAGCATCGCGCCAACGTCGACGGGTTCCTTCTCTGGGCGATGGAGCACACCCAATTTCGCGCTTGGTTGACCCGGACGCTGCTCGACCTGCATCAACGATTCGGTGGTGCGCTCACCGAGTCGATCGCCGAGATCGCTCCCCCGCAGCACGACCCGCATGCGATCGCGATGGGGATTCTCACGATGCTCGATGGAGGGCTTCTGCTCTCGTATTTCGACAAGTCGTCCCGCGCGACGGAACAGCGTCGGACAAGCGTTAAAGCCGTCCTGGCTCTGATTCCCCGGCGTCTTCCGGGTGCACCCTGAACTTGGCGGAGCGCCCGGCGGTGTCGCATTTGATAGAGGGTACAGGCCGACTGAACGCGACACGAAAACGACATTGTGAATTGGACTCGATCGTCGCGGCCCTCGAGAGAGAAGGCGGCTCGAGTCTGGCCCTCGTGTTATGTCGGGAGGGTGAGTTGTCGCCCCGCGCAGCCAAGGTTCTTGAGCTCGCTGAGGGGAAGGGGGTTGCGATACTCGTCGAGTCGGCGCGCGAGATGCGAAGGATGTCGGAGGGGGAGACCGCTTCGGAACTGATCGCGCTCGAGGGGCCACCGCTTTCCGCAAGTCTCGCTGGACTGATGTCGGCGGAGGGACCCGTATTCCTCCTCGTCGGCCTACGCTATCCGGGCAATGTCGGGTTCATCATTCGATCTGCCGAAGTGGCCGGCGCGGCCGGCGTTGTCCTGGCGACACAGTGGAAGGGAACGGAAAAGTCCGAAGCCTTACGCGTGGGGATGCGTGCAGATCGATTCTTTCCGGTGATCGAAAGCCAAGCCGAGGAGGCGATTCGGGAGGCTCGCGCGGCTGGCAGACGCATCGTTGCCTTGGAAACAACAGGCGCGCGCCCGCTTTGGGATGCTGATTTGCGCAGGCCGAACCTGATCATTGTCGGCGGCGAAGCGTACGGAATCGACGACACAATTATTCAGTCCGCCGACGAAGCGTTTCGCATCCCGACGCGTGGATTCATCCCGTCCTACAATGTACAGGCCGCCGTCGCGATGGTGTTGGGCGAGTGGCTACGTCAGGAGGGCCAATATGGTCCTGAGGCGAACCCCGCAGATTCCCGGGTTGTGTCGTCGCCTAATCGTTCAAGGCAATGATGTTGGCGCAGCGATCGAGTCGATCGACGGAGCCTTCCTGGATCCGTTTGCAGCGACCCTCAAGATCAACCATCCGTCGGTTGATCCATGAGGCCGCGAGATCGAACCGTCTGGGATCTGCCTTGGCCTGCTTGAGGAGTTCGGCCCCCGCGATCACGCTGGCAACGACCTCGGCCAGCGACTGCGCCGACATCAGCGCGTAGCTGAAGTCCGCTAGCAGAGCGCCTGCCGCGCCAAGAATCAGATTCATTCCGTCGAGGACCTTTTCGGCTTCGGCCTTGAGCTTTGGGTCTTCGAAGGTTTTGAGTTCCGTTTCTAGAGCTTCGAAAACCGTCGCGAGGGCGCCCTTGCCGATTTCCTTGAGCGCGAAGGAAACCTGGATCTCGGAGGTGCCTTCGTAGATCGTTGTGATGATTGCGTCGTTGTGCAATTTGCCGACTTCGGATTCCGCCATAAAACCGAGGCCCCCATGAATTTGGATCGCGTCGCGGCTGATCGAATCTGCGGCTTCCGTTCCCATGTACTTGGCCAGAGGGGTGAGGAGCCGAATCCGCGTGTCGTTCCTTTCATGCAGGGCTTCGAGCTCGAGTCGCTCGGACGCAGATAGTTCGCCACCGCCATCGGCTGTGCGCGCCAACGCGATTTCGATGGCACGATTTTGATCGACCAGGGAGCAGGCGCGGTAGAGCAGGGCGCGGCTGCCTTCGAGTTCGAGGGTCATTCGCGCCAACCGATCCTTCATCAGGGGTTGGTCGGCGATGGGCTGGCCGAATTGAACGCGCTCCCGAGCGTATTGCAGCGCAACGTTCAAGGATGCTTCCGCGATGCCAATGCCCTGGGCGGCGACGCCGAGCCTCGCATTATTCATGAGTGAAAGCATCGCCTTGAAGCCTTCGCCCAACCCGCCGACCAGATAGCCCTCGGCATGCTCGTAGTGAATCGCAGCCGTTGGGGAGCCGTGGATGCCGAGCTTCTCTTCGAGTCGCGTGACGGATACGCCGTTCTTTGTTCCGTCCGGCAGGGTTCGCGGAACGAGGTAGAGCGAGAGGCCCTTGGTCGTTCCCTTGGACTGTTCGAAGCTCGCGGCGTCACGCGCGAGAACAAGATGGATTTCGCAGCCGCCGTTCGTGATGAAGATCTTGTCGCCATCTACTAAATAGCGTCCGTCCTCTTCAGTCGCGCGTGTGACGATTCCGCCGAGATCCGACCCGGCCTGGGGTTCGGTGAGGTCCATGGCGCCCATCACTTCGCCCGAGGCAAAGCGCGGCAAATAAGTGCGCTTCAGTTCCTCCGACCCATATTGCTGGATGTCTTCAGCGACGCCCGCCTGCAATCCAAGGATGGTCATCAGGCCCGCGTCTGCGCGCGAGACCATTTGAAGCATGACATTTGCAACGAAGGAGGGCAAGCCGAATCCGCCGTACTCCTCCTCCACGCCATAACTAACAAGCCCTGCTTCACGAAGTTTGTCCAGGGTTTCCTTGATATGCGGGGGATAGATGACTTCGTCATCGACCAGCGTCGCACATTCGTCCCAACCCGCGCGCAGAGCCGGTTCCATCTCTTCGCAGATTTGCGCGCCGGTTTCGAGAACATCACGCAGCGCGGCGCGTTCGACTTCAACATCGCTGGCCTCGCCCTTCCGCCAGGAAAAATACGACTCCCAATCAATCAGCTCCTGGAGATAGAGAAGAACGGCGTCGCCTAGATATGCACTCATGAAATGCTCCTTTGGAGTCAGCGGGAATTGGTTGATCCGGGGACATGGAGCCGTGAGAGGCATCGCGTGGGCACCCGGGCGGAAGTGTCATCAGGGGAGGCATAGACTAGGGCGAGCGGAGACGACTCCAAGTCAGGCACTCGATCCGGGGCCTGCTTGAGGACGCGAGCCCTGCGGATCAGAATTGCGGCTCGTCTTCGAAATCCGCGGCCGCATCGGGTCGCATGGAGGCGGGCCGCATGTCCTCGAAATCATCGGGCGAGAGTTTGCCCTCTTTCCCCTCCTCGATTTCGCCCTCGTCCCAGGGAGATTCCGGGAACTCGCCCTGATGGGCGGATTCTTGCTGGGCGGTTCTCGGCAGGATCTGTGAGTTCGGAGGCATGATGACTGGGGCAGCTTCGGTGAGAGCCGACGAAGTTGGAGCCCCGCCCCAATCCGGGCGCGTGATCGGCCGAGGCTCCTTCGGGAAGGGGGAGCCGGCCGGGGTTTCAATCGAGGCGACCTGGCCGCCTACTCGGGCAAGCGTTCGGGTGGCCACATCGTGGGTCGATGGCTTCGTCGATTCCAGCATAGACAGGCGCGGCCGATCAGACTTTCGGGATTCGGGGACCGCCGCCTGCTCGGGGTTGTGGCCCAGCCACGCGAACGCGACCGCGCCGATGAGTGCGGCAACCAGAATGGCCACAATGGCGCGGAGTTGCTGACGCAGCCCCCCGCTGCGGATTGCGCGTAGTTCCTCAGGTGAGACGGGTGCGTCAAGATAGTCCTCAAGCGCCGCCGGGGAATCTTCTTCGGTGAGGTGCTCGACGTATACGTGTGCGTCACTGCAATCGCTTTCAGCTTCTTGTTCGTCGCAGGAGTCCATTGAGACCGCCGAGACGTCCGCTTCTGTTCTCTCGAAGCGTTCAAGGGTGTGGGCGAGAGAAATGGCGGTGTGACTCGCGTTCAACTCATCATCGGCGAGATTGCTGTCATCGGGCGGTGTATCCCCGCCGACGCCATCGCCGGCAAGCTGGACCAATTCCAGTTTGTCATCGGTCTCGGCACCGGCGGCTGTGTCGACGTCGTGAACGTGGTCGACTGAGCCTACAGCGCAGACTGAGTCGACCGTGCCAATGGCGTCACAGACCGCGTCCGAAGATTCGAGTGCGATTCCGGAATCGTTGCCGTCGTCCGATGCATCGATCATGTCTTGCACGAATTCTGCATCGATTACCTGATGGCCGCGTTCAGCTGCTTCGGCCAGCAGTTCTTCGCAGAAACGAGAAATTTCTCCGGGCACGCCGCCGGTTACACCGGCGATGGCGAGCGCAGCCTCGGAGCTGAAGAGCCGTTCACCACGCCACCCAGCCCGCTTTAGATGCTTGTGGATATAGGATTCGACGTCGTCGCGGGGTATTGGGGCAAACTCGAGATCCAGTGTCTGGATGCGGTCGAGCCACCAGACGATGGGCGCCGGCTCCCCCTGACTCGTTCCACTGAGGCAGGCGAGCAGGATGCTCTGCACCGCGGGCTCGTCGGTTTCGCTTCGAATGCTCAGCATGATGTCGAGATGGTCGAGAAATTCTTCCGAGGCGTATTCGGCCCGATCGACGACTAACACCAGGCGCCGTTCGCGGGACGCTTCGAGAAGCTGCGTTCGCGCGAGTCCATGGGCTTCCAATCCCCATTGCTTTGAGATTTGCTCGCGCAGTGACTCCCAGGGAACACTCGGATCGCGGACGAGCGCGACCCTGGCGGTGTCGCCCAGGAGCTTCGGGAGCGATCGTGCGAGGCTCGTCTTGCCGAACCCCGGGCCGCCGCTGAGACAGATGCGGGCCGAGCCTTCTTCGAGGCCGCCACGAATGGCTTTGAAGGCGTCTCGCAATGCACGGGTGCCGAGCACGACCTTGGACTGGGCCTTGCCTTCAAACGGCGACTGCTCGAGCTCAAAAAACTTCAGATAGGCAGACATCGAATTGGATCAGTCCGTTCGTGCCGGAGGTGGCAACGTTTTGGATTCTAAGGGGAAATCGGTGATTCGACCGACTCTCTTGAGCTTTCTGATGCCCCTCTTCGTTTTTCGGCATTCGGCCGGACGTCTAGCCGCACGTATGGCCACTACCGTAGAATCGACCCGATCGATGAGAGCGTTCTGAGATTTAGATGAGGAGTGACTTCCGGTGTCGATGACTGCGACGTTGACTGTGATGGGTGGTCTCCCCCACCAAGCGGGACAAGTTTTCGTGGTCGGCCCGGGTCGGACGATGATCGGGCGTGGTCTGAGTTGTGACATTCAGCTACCGGACCAGAACATTTCCCGACTTCACGCTGAGCTCAACTGGGAAGACGACGTTCTTGTGTTGGTTCATAAGAGCGGCGTCAATCGAACCAGCGTTGATGGCACGGAGGTCGCGGATCGTCGGGTGCTCGAAGGCGGCGAGGAAATTCAATTTGCCGATCGCGTTGTGCTTCGAATCAAAATAGAATCGGACCCGGCACAAGATTCAGCGCAAGCGGCAGACGATTCGGAAGAAGCCCTTCCCGAAGTCGCTCGTCCCGCGGCATCAAAAGATACGCCTCGTGCCGCGCCGTCCAAGGCTCGTCCAGAGGCGGCGCCACAAGCAGTCCGAGCCCCCAAGAGCGAACCCGACCCAGCGCCTTCGACCGCTCCGAGCGACGAAGAGGCCTCTGTCAAGAAGGCTTCCCGACCCGCTGCCCGACCCGTTTCCCCGGGTGGTCCGGCGCCAGATCCCGCCTCCGTCCGACTTGCGATCATTGGAGGCGGACCCTCGGGCATTGCAGCGGCCGTTCGCGCGGCCGAACACGGCATCAAGCATACGCTCTTCGACCGATCGGTCCTGGCGAACACGATCGTGAAATACCAGAAGGGCAAATTGGTGATGGCCGAGCCGGCGGGGCTTCCACTGCAGGAGGATCTCAAGGTCAATTTTGCCGAGGGTGTGCGCGAGCAGATTCTCGAGTGGTGGTCCGACGCGATAGCCGGTGTCGGAGCGGAGCTGGTCGAACGTTGCGAGATTCTCGGGATCGAGGGAGAAAAGGGCGCCTTCAAGATTTCGGCACGCGATGCTGGTGGTGCTCGGACCATCGAAGCCACGCATATCGTGCTGGCGATTGGTGTGCAGGGCGACCTTCGTAAATTCGGCGTGCAGGGCGATGACCAACCCTGGGTGACTTATCAACTGGACGATCCACGAGCCTACGAGGACAAGCGTGTGATCGTGGTCGGTGTCGGAGATGCTGGCATCGAGAATGCGCTAGCGCTCGCCGAGAACGGCAACGAGGTCACGATCGTCAACCGACGTGATGAGATCGATCGCGCCAAGCCCATGAACAAGGCCGCGATCGAGGCCAAGATCAAATCTGGCGAGATCAACTACCTCCCGAATGCCAGCGCCGATCGCTTCGAATCCGACTGTGCAGTGTTTCGGACGAAGGATGGATCCGAAACCCGAGTGGAATGTGACCTTGTGATCGGCCGTCTGGGCGCGACCCCGCCTCGAACCTTTCTCGAGGGGATTGGCGTCGAGTTCCCGAGTGCCGACCGAGAATCGATTCCCGATGTCTCTGAGAGCTACGAATCGAATGTGGCTGGCTTGCATATGGTCGGCGCGCTCGTTGGCTATCCGCTGATCAAGAATTGTCTGAATCAGGGATTCGAAGTCGTTGAACATATCCTTGGCAAGTCGGTCAAGCCCGCGGACGAGCCAGTTCTCGCTGCCAAGTTCAGCGATATCGATGGGACTGTGAGCGAAGTGCTCGCCAAGATCCAGCAGGCCGTTCCGACCTTCGGCCCTTTGACTTCTGTCCAGCTTCGCAGTTTGATTTTTGAATCGAAGATTCGAATCGCGACACCCGGTGAAGTCATCTATCGCAGAGCGGATTTCGACAACACCTTCTTTTCAATCATCGAAGGTGAGGTCGAGTTGGCGGCTCTCGATAACTCGAATCCGACGATCCCCGAGGCTCAACGCAAGGAGCGCAGGAGCCTTCGCGGCCTAGGGCAGTTCTTTGGTGAAGATGGACTTGTCTCGGGGCGGCGCCGCGGTGAAACCGTGACGGCGAGGAGTCGATGCGTGCTCGTCGAGACACCACGCAACGCCATGACGAAACTAACACGGTCGGTCGAGGACGTACGGAAGGTCATCGATGGGGCGTATGTGAATTCGGCGTTGTCGGCGTTCTTCCCGTCGCTGTCATCCGGAAAGCGGAAGCGTCTGGCCTATCGTGCGCAAACGCTTTTGCATCGTGCGGGTGACGTGATTTTCGCGGAAGGCGACGAGCCCGACGGCCTTCATCTTGTTCGCCGTGGAACCGTCGACATCTACAAAAAACACGAGGGTGTCGAGGAGCAGGTCGACTCGATTCGAGCGGGTGCGACGATCGGCGAGATTGCGGTGATTCAACCCGGTCGCCGACGTTCGGCGACTGCGCGGGCCAGCGTTGACTGTGAGACGGTCTGTTTCCCCGCAGACATCATCCTTTCCTACGTCGAGTCAGAGCGCGAAATTCGTGAGTATCTCGAAAGGCGTGAGCAGGCATTCATCATTACGGATGTTCGGAGACAACACGGTCGCGGGACGATGATGTGGATCCAGAAGTCCGGCGGCAAAGAAGCGACAGACCTTTTGATGATCGACGAGACGCTGTGCATTCGCTGTGATAACTGCGAAAAAGCGTGTGGCGAGACCCATGGAGGCGTATCGCGACTGAATCGCGAGGCGGGCGCGACCTACATGACGACAGGCGGTAGTGCTTTGCATCTGCCGACGGCGTGTCAGCACTGCGAGAATCCGAAGTGCATGACCGACTGTCCGCCAGACGCGCTCAACCGCGATCCGAACGGCGAAGTCTGGATCAACACGGAAACATGCATTGGCTGCGGAAACTGTGAGACCTACTGCCCGTATGGCGTCATCAAGATGGCGAAGATCGATGACGATCCAGGCCCAGGGCTCTTCATGAGACTTCTCTTCCCGAAGAAGGCCGTCAAGGTGGAAGCCGAGAACGCGGATGGTGCTGCGACGGTCAAGAAAGCCGTTAAATGCGATTTGTGTCGCGAGCTTCCCGAGAAGAAAAGTGGCGCTGCGCGGGCAGCCTGTGTCGCGTCCTGTCCCACCGGTGCAATTGTTCGAATCGATCCGGATGAATATGTCGACGAGATCTACGAAAGGCAGGGCTAGCGCTTGATCGGACCCCGCTCATTTCTGGAATACCAGA